>CAVSNP010000004.1:0-122470 GCA_963729375.1 uncultured Actinomycetes bacterium | reverse complement strand
TTAAGCGGAGTTCCGCTTAATACCGACCGCGGGTCGCAATACACCGCTACCGCGTTCGTTGAGCTCTGCGAACGACACGGGATCGTGCAGTCGATGTCCCGGTCCGGGTCATGTCTCGATAATGCCGCCGCGGAGAGTTTTTTCGCGACGCTCAAAACCGAGCTGATCTACCGGGTCGTGCTCCCCACCAAGGCCGGTACGAGGCAACAGCTCGTCCGCTGGTTGGACCGTTACAACCGAACCCGGCGTCACAGTCACTGCGGCTGGCGCGCCCCCATTACGTACGAGAAACTCAACACCCAAACGCGGCACGCCGCGTAAACCGAACCCTCCACGATCCGAGGGGAGTTCCAATCGGGGCTGCGTTGACGGCAAAGGCCCTTGGGGTCGGTCATCGTCGGACCGCGTCGATGGTGGGGTTACCGGTATCGACGGTGCGCGGGTGGCTACGCCGGTTCGCTCGCAGCGCCGAGCAGGTCCGGGTGTGGTTCACCGTGTTGGCTCATGACCTCGACCCGTTGTTGGCACCGATCGTGCCGACGGGAACCGCGGTCGGCGACGCAGTTGAGGCGGTCGCGGTGGCAGCGCGGGCGGCGTCGTTGCGGTTGGCGCCGGTGGCGCCGTGGTCGTTCGCGTCGTCGGCGAGTCGCGGTCGGCTGTTGTCCAACACGGGTTGGCCCTGGGCGGCCACCGGCTGAGCGGCGAACCTCCCGACCTTCATCCCTGAACGTGTCGGGAGGCTCGATGGATAACCGCCAACGTGAGGTGGCCTTGTTCCGCTACTCGCTGATCCGCGAAGCGGCCGACCCGGCATTGACCGTCGCCGATCGCGGCACGCTTGTACGCGCGTTGGCTGCCCGTGATCACACTGGACCGAATGGTGAACGAGTGCGCGTCAGCCGTAACACCCTCGACCGTTGGATCCGGAACTGGCGTGCCGGCGGCTTCGAAGCGTTAGTGCCCGCGGCCCGTCAGGCAGAGCCGACGACGCCGGTGGCGGTGTTGGACCTGGCGGTGAAACTCAAACGCGAAGCACCGGGACGCACCGCCGCTCAGGTGAGAGCGGTGATCGCCGCGGCCGATGGATGGGCGCCGTCGGAACGGACCATCCAGCGCCTGTTCGCCCGGCTCGGGTTGAACACCCGACCCGACGGCACACCGCCCGAAGCGTTCGGTCGTTTCGAGGCCGCAGCCGCGAATGATCGTTGGACCGGCGACGCGTTGCACGGCCCGCTGGTCGGTGGGCACAAGGCCTACCTGTTCGCGTTCATCGACGATCACTCCCGCACGCTGACCGGCTACCGGTGGGGCCATTCCGAAGACACCGTCCGTCTCGAGGCCGCGTTGCGTCACGGTCTCGGCGCCCGCGGGATCCCACGTTCGGTCTATGTTGATAACGGCTCCGCGTTTGTTGCGGCTCCGTTGTTACGGGCGTGCGCGGTGCTCGGCATCCGCTTGATCCACTCCAGGCCGGGACGGCCTGCCGGTCGGGGCAAGATCGAACGGTTCTTTCGCACCGTACGCGACCAGTTCCTCGTCGAGGCGAACACGCGCGGTGTCGTCGACCTGATCGAAATGAACCGGCTGTTCGGCGCGTGGGTCGAGACCGCGTATCACCGTCGGATCCATTCCGAAACCAAGACCAGCCCGCTCGAACGTTTCGTTGCCGGCGGCCCGTTCGTGATCCCAACCCCAGCCGAGCTGCACGAGGCGTTCTTATGGTCCGAGCAACGCACCGTGACCAAGACCGCCACGGTCAGCTTGCACGGCAACACGTTCGAGGTCGACGCGTTCCTCGTCGGCCGCCGCGTCGAGTGTGTCTTCGACCCGTTCGACCTCACCGCAATCGAGGTCCGCTACCAAGGCCGCCCGATGGGCGCCGGTGTCGCCCACGTCATCGGCCGTCACACCCACCCGATGGCCCGACCCGACACGGTCCCGGTTCCGGCGAGCACCGGTATCGACTACCTCGTCCTGCTCGCCGACCGTCACACCGCCGAGCTCGCCAAACAGACCCGTGCAACCCGATACGCCGATCTCACCCAGACCACCGACCCTGAAAGCGACACGCCATGAGCATCGAAGTCCTCCAAAGCCACTACGGCTTCACCCGCATGCCCTTCGGACGCGACCTCGCACCCCAAATGCTGCACCGCAGCGCCGGCCACAGCGAAGCCGTCGCCCGCATCAACTGGTGCATCAGCGAACGTGCCCTTGGCGTGATCACTGGCGAGGTCGGCTCGGGCAAGACCGTCGCCGCCCGCGCCGCCACCGCCAACCTCGACACGTCCCGTCACACCATCATCTATCTCGGCAACCCTGCTGTCGGTGCCCGCGGCCTCTACGCCGGCATCGTGACTGCCCTTGGTGGCGTGCCCCGATTCCACAAAGCATCGCTGATCCCCCAAGCCGCCGACGCGCTCGCCGCGGAAGAAAACGAACGCGACAAACACGTCGTCGTGGTCGTCGACGAAGCCCACCTCCTCGCCGCCGACCAACTCGAAGAGCTCCGCCTATTGACCAACGCCGACATGGACTCCCACTGCGCGTTCGCGTGTCTCCTCGTCGGCCAACCGACCCTACGACGACGCATCAAACTCGGCACCTTCGCCGCGCTCGATCAACGCATCGCGCTCCGCTACGCCATGCCACCCATGACCCCGACCGAGACGACCGGCTACATCGCACACCACCTCAACCTCGCCGGCCGCGCCGACACGCTCTTCTCCGACGACGCCGTCGCGCTCATCCACCAGCACTCACGCGGTCTGCCCCGCGCTGTCAACAACCTCGCCCTCCAAGCACTCGTCGCTGCCTACGCCACCAACAAAGCCATCGTCGACGAATCCTCCGCACGCGCGGCCGTCACCGAAATCACCGCCGAGTGAACCCCACACACCGGCGCATCACCGTCACGATCGACGTCGAAGACGACCCACTCATCGAGGTGCTCGCCGTCCAAGCACTCCTACGCCTCGTCGAATGGCTCCACCACGAAGGCACCCTCCCAGCGCGCACAACCCTCGAGATCACCACCGAATAACCGCCGACACCGGCGACCAACGACCCAACCGCGTCCCGATCCCGTCTCCACGCAACGCGTCGTCGCCGTGTTCATCCAGGGTGTCGGACAACACGACATCAGCGGACCACCGGACATCGCCTGGCACCTCGCACATGAATGGTCCGGCTCGGAGTTCGTGCTCGTCGACAACGCCGGACACGGCGCAGGCCATCCCTCGACAATCGACGCAATCATCGCCGCAACTTCCGGCTTCGCTGAGCGCGACCGTCGGTAGCTGTGATCGCGCCAAATGTACGGAACTGTTCCACTCGCATCAGAGCTGTTCGAGTGTGGACGGTTCCAGAAATGGGTGCGGTCGCAGAGCTCGCGCCGCACGTTGCCAACCCATCGTTGCGCGGCGTTCGCGACCGCGACGGCGAGGTCACCTCCGAACAGTGGAGCCGTCAGGTTGACCGCATCATCCAGCATCCAGACTTCCCCGCACGACGTCGTCGCCGATCTCACTCCTTTGGGGCGGCGCGCCCCTGATACGCCCGACGTGGTTAGCGCCCAGACGGCGCACCGTTGGTGCACCCCACGGCTGGTCTCCGCGAGCTCCGCTGGGCGATCGTCCCGAACGCCGCATGGGACAAGGCCCGCCACCTCGAAGTGGAACCTGAGGGATGCAACCATCGCATGATGGTCTTGAGGCGTGGGCTGTGCGCGTGGCTCGGAATCGACACCGACGACGCCTGCAGCGACCTCAAAGACCTTCGAGCAGCACTCCGCGCATAGCCCGTCCCGACCACCCCCGTCGCGCCATTTACCAGCCGTTATCGGGACGCAAGACTGCGAACCGGCGAGGGATACCCGGCCATGGCCGTTTCGACCGCCATGCAGTCTCGGGGCGGTCGTGACCGGTCCGACACGAATCGGACAATCTCACCCGACGGCACGACACGGGGAGCGGGGTGGATAGTGACGGGGTCGGCTCGGGAGGTTTCCTTTTCGGGGCGTAAACGATGACAACTCACGGCTGGGCGCTGAAGTTGAGCGCGGCCGCGTGTACTCACCGGACCTCGCGCAGCTCCGCTCGGGCGACCTGTGTTCCACGCAGCAGCCAGTCTTCCCGGTTGAGGACCAGCAAGATCATCAGAACAACATCAGGAGGCTCGATGAAGATCAAGGTAAGTGTGCTCTTGGCATCAGTGCTCGCGTTTGCACTGATGCTCCCGATCACGTCTGCTGGTGCGGCCACTGGCACCGTCTGCAAGACAGCCAGCGGTACCGCGACGTTCTCACCCGCGCTGCCCAAGATCGGCAACAAGACCCTCGTCACATCGACCATCACAGTGAAAAACGGCAAGCTCGGCGGTTGCAATAACGGTGTCACCGGCGGCACGCTGAACTTGACCGCAAAGCTCATTAGCGCCAACTGTTCGACGCTCGTGTCTCCGCCGGCAAAGGCCAAGGCGACCGTCGGCACCGAGAAGATCGCCTGGACGCCAGCCGCTAAAGGAACGTCCACCGTCGCGGTCACCTTGGGCACGGTGAAGGGAAAGCCAACCGAGACGACCACCAACGGGACCGTCTCCGCAGGCACCTTCAAAGGTTCGAAGTCCTCCGGCACCGTCGTCTACACGATCCCCAAGGGAGCCTGCACCACGAACGCGCTGACCACCGTGACGTTCAAGCAGCTCACCAGCCTGACCATCTAAACAACCACATATACGGGACGTTCTGGCCCCGAGGACACCTCAGCAGCGACGGGCAACCTCGGGGCCAACTCCCAACTACACCACGACGCCGACATTGACGACTACGTGAAACACGAAGGCAGCGTCGTTGCGCCGGAACTCCCCGGCGTGAAGGGCGAGGCAACCCAGACCACGCTCACGGGAGTGGTCACGGCCGGCCTGTTCAAGGGCCGGCACGAAAACTATGAGCGCCCAGTACACACTCCCGAAGAGCGCATGTACCGCGACCGGTCTGTCGACCGTGACGTAAAGAGCCTCACCCCGTCAGTACTCGAGTAAGCGTCTGACTTGTTTGTCGGGAGGCCTCCACCACAACCGGACGGGGACACGCTCGCGTGACGGGAGCGATCGACCTCGCCGAAACGTACTGCTCGGGAGGGATCTCGGACGCCAGATACTGCGCCGTTGCGTGTCGGCGGCCTCGGCCTTCACGATCCGCGGCGGCGAGAGCGCATCACTCGCCCGTTCAGTGACGGCTCGCCCACCCCCCCTTCAGGACAGGGCGGCATGACGCGTCGAGCGTCAGGTCGGGTCGCGGACAGCGCACCTCGTTCGTACCATTTTTCAACCTCCATCCCGACCGCGACACTGTCTTTCCTGCGGCCTGCGCGTGTCGAACGCGCTTCCGGGCGGCCTGAGCAGACGGTAGCGCGACCTGATCCGCTGTGTCGCGGTGCCTTCCGACCGTTCCGAGGTCGCTGGAACCCAACCAACCGGTCGACCCGAATCCCGAGCTCAGCACGAAAGGTTCGGTCGTCAACGCCCGCGAAAGCCGTTTCAGGCAGGCTCGACGCATCACCGAAGGGTCGGGCACACTCGCTCGCCGCGACGAGCAGCTCCGTCAACGCAGGTTGCAGCTCATGCTCCGGTGCGCGCTGCTGGCCCCATTCCATCTCCTCAGGCGTACGGACGTCGGCGCCCGCCGCCTGCCATCGCGCGCGAGCGCGTCGCCATCGTCGACAAAGAAGTCTGCGGACGCGCACGCATCGACTTCGTGCACAAGTCCGAGATGAAGCTCGACACCGTCACGGGTGGCATAGCCGTACTTGCCACCGTCATACTCCCGCGTCGCGAGGCCGAGTCCCCGTATATACGCAAGCACGGCACGCAGGTCGCGGACCGGAACCGTCGCCGCCACGCGCTTCAACTGGCCCCAGAGCGCAAACCCGGACCGCTCGGCAGGATCCGAGTCAGCACGCGCCCAGCGCGTTCCGTGCCGAACGCAAGACCTGCAGGTCCGGGCAGACGCCGCCGCTGGCACGACGCGGCAGATCACACGCGGGGCGAGATGGCATCGAAACCCAACCGACGCGACCGCTCACCTACTCAGCGTGGTGATGTCCGAGGCGCGAGATTTCCGGGACGCCGGTTCGGAGAAGCTCAGCGTGTCGCGACACGAGGCCAATGCTGGCCGATTACGAACCTTCGGCGACTGCCTTGACTCGTTCGAGGGTGCGGAGCATGTCGCGCCGGTTGCGGCGCTCTCGCAGGAACCCGCCGAGCGGACGCCAAATCTTGGTGAAGAGGTTGTCGCCGAGGTCGAATGACTCGGTGATGTCGGTGTTTCCGTCGTCGGTGGTACGAAACTCGTAGCGCCAGGTGTTGACCGGCCGGTCGCGCATGATGACCGCGAATTCGAAGACCCGACCCGGCACACACTCAGTGATCTTGCACGTGGTCCAGTAAAGGACGGGCCAGTTCTCGTTGCGCTTTACGTGGCCCCGGTACCGAGCGCCGACCTCCGGACCGGTGGCGCCGTCGATCCACTCAGCTTCGATCACCTCGGGGCTGTACTCGCCCATCTTCGTGATATCGCTGACGAGCCCCCAGACCTTGTCGGGCGGCGCGTCGATGTGCAAAGTGACCGCAGCACGCATGCAACCAGACCTTAGAGCGCCGTGCGGCGACTGTCACACCCGCACGAAGATGCCGTGTTGGAGCGACGCCGATCTCTCCTGCTCAGCACAATCACCGCCCGCAAATCACAGGTCTGATCAACACCGTGCTACTCGCCGGCTCCCCGACGGCCCCCCGGCAGGCTCTCCCCGGTCATCCATGTTCTGAGACCGATCCGTCCAGGGACCTCTGCGACTTCGCACGCACCTTCGGGCTTCGGTGATCGCCGCGGGTCATTGACGAGGTGCTTCAGCAGTCGTGGAGGTCGGCCGGACGGGAGCGGGGAGATCCAGTCCAGTCGCTCGCGACGAGTCGTCGATGCCAACCCAAGATCGTGTCAGGCCTGTTCAACGAGATCGACCAGCGATCCAGGCCGGACACGCAGCCGCGGCTATCCCAAGCGCGCGGCATAACTGCGGTCTGGGACACGCAACGATGGCGAGCGTGACCGTACGTCCACGCGTGGCGGGCTCATCAACGATCGCCCTCAAACAACCTGACGCGCCTGCGACAACGGCCGGCCGCCTCGCGATGTCAACGGCGGCGCGTAGGCTTCCCCCCCCAGTGGTTCGAGGGAGACGACGCCGTCTGATCTCCGAAGAGGAGATCGCTGCGACGTCTCGACCGACGTGACGGACTTGGGCGTTCTCGGGCGGTCGCGGTTTGTGAGGGTCGCGGGTGAGTCCGCCGGTCGTCCGGCGGCACCGTCGCTCAGAACGGGTCCTTCGGGTCTTATCCTTGTGTGCCCGATCGATGATGACTTCGTCCGAGACACGATTTCGACGAGCTGGCCGCCGGCAGGTCGCGACGCGGTTCGGCAATCTCCATCGCCGCACATTCCCGCGCTCGCGACAACCGTGTTCTGTGACAACAGCGTCGATTAGGTCTGTGGGGCCGATAGGCGTACGGTCCGTGTTCGACGGTCGCTGACAAAGCCGACCCAGACCCCGCCGACGGGGTCGGCCTCCGCCACAGGGTTCGCCACATCGGAGGCAGACATGCTGAAGCGGCTCGGTTTGCGCGGGCTAGTCGTGGGCATCGTCGTCGGTCTCGCTGCCGGCGGGACCTTCGCGTGGGCGGCGATCCCGGACAGCGCGACCGGCATGATCGCGGCGTGCTATCCGAGGAGCGGCCCGAATAAGGGTGTGTTGCGCATCATCGACCATCAGGCCGGGCGAGCATGCACGTCCAGCGAAGCGATGATCATGTGGCCCGGTCGCGGTTTTCGGTGGCGCGGGGAGTGGCAGAGCAGCACGGCGTATGCCGTCAACGACGTTGTTGGAAGCAATGGGTCGGCGTACATCGCGACCGAAGCGACGACGAACATCCTGCCGTCCAACGCTTCGTACTGGTCGCTCCTGGCATCCGTCGGCGCGCAAGGGATGCCGGGCGCATCGGCGGGGGTCTGTGTCGGTTACCCCCATGCAGCTATCGACTGGAGCGGCTGCAATCTTGTGGGAGCCGCTCTCGCCGGGCAGAATTTCACGGGCGCGAACCTCGCAGGCACAGAGATGAGCGGCGCGAACCTGAGCGGCGCGAACCTCGTGAACGCAAACCTGTCGAACGCGGACCTGAGCGACGCGAATCTGAGCGACGCGAACTTGGAGGGCGCGACCGTGACCGGCGCGAACTTCGCCGGCGCGACCATGGTCGTTGCTCCGGCCGGCGGCATCATCGGCACGCCGGCCGCGTTACCGCCAGGTTGGTCAGTGCTCTTCGGTTATCTCATCGGCCCGGGAGCGCTTCTCGAATCCGCGAATCTGGCGGGTCAGAATCTTGCGGGCTTGAACCTCACCGGCGTGAACCTGATCAGCGCGAACCTGACCGGCGCGAACTTGACCGGCGTAAACTTGACGAACGCATACGTCGATTACGCCGATCTGAGTGGCGCGACCGTGACCGACGCAAACCTGAGCGGCGCGGACCTGGCGAACGCGACGTTTCAGAACGCGACCGGTTTGAGCACCGTCACAGGGGTGTTTGTATTCGACGACACCGTGTGTCCAGACGGGACAACCAGCAGCACGAATGGCACCAGCCCGCAAAGCTGCGTCGGACACGAGTAGAAGTAGCGAGAGGCTCGATCATCCGGCGCGGGCTGCGTTTCGTGATGATGGAGCGTCCCGCGCGACGCCTACACCTCCTTGTGCGACGCTCCGGCAGACGGCATTCCGGCGATCACGCTCGGCGGCGTCGCCGTCGTCTGTCTGGCCGCCTCAGGGTCGCCATCCGTTCGCTCGACACAGAGAGCGGCTTCTGTATCGTTGTGTAGAGGGTGCGAATGCACTCACCGAGGAGCCGCACGTCGCGAGAGACGGAGAGCGATTGCGTCCGTGCTTGGCATAGGCCGGTGCTCGCGTCTTAGCGCCTTCCCAGCAATCGCGGACGGTACAAACGAGACGTCAAATGAGGGCTGCGGTACCTGCTGGCTTCGTCGACGGGCAGTTGTGGGTCTCGTGGCCCCGTGGTCTCTACCGGGCCGTCAAGCCGGTTCGCAGCCTCTCGGAGTTCGTTCTTCGCGGACACTGTCACGAGATCCGGTTGACGGAGGCCACGGTGATACCGATCGCGACTTCGGCGTACTGGTCGAGGTCGTGGGCGCGGGTGGATCTCGAGTGCGTTGACACTGCGGGCCTGCTTCGTAAATCGGTCGCACCGACCCTGGGGTCGGTCGTAGCGTCCGGGTTGCCTCGGCGGCTGCTTTGTCGCGCCTGGGTGTCGCGGGTCAGGAGTTTGTGGTGCGTGAGCGAGCATTGTGGCGGGTCGGGCCGTATCTCCGACCTCACAGGAAGCGAATCGGGTTTATTGCCGGTTCGGCGCTGCTATCGGTTGGTGCGCAGCTTGCGATCCCTCTGATCGCGGAGGCAGCGATCGATGGTCCGATCCACCGCGGGAATAAGGGTGGGCTCGTGCCGCTGTTTGTCCTCGCGGTCGTGCTCGGTCTGTTCGAGCTCAGCCTGACCTACCGTCGTCGCTTGGCCCTTGCGCAGCTGGCGACGACCGTCGAGACCGAACTGCGCGACGACTTTTACGAGCAGCTTCAACGGTTGGAGGTTGGGTTCCACGACCGGTGGCAGTCGGGCCAGTTGTTGTCGCGTGCGAATTCCGACATTTCGTTGATACGTCGCTTCGCCGCGTTCGGTGCCATCTTCTTATTCATCACCATCGTTGAGGTGATCGCGATCTTCGCGCTCGTCTTACATCTGAACGTGTGGCTCGGTCTGCTCACGATCGCGACCGCGATTCCGGTGCTGGCGTTGTGTCGCCGTTTCGAACGCAACTATCACGTTGTTGTCCGCGAGATACAAGACCAGACCGGTGATCTCACAACGATGCTCGAGGAAGCCGCGCGGGGAATTCGCGTCCTCAAGGCATTTGGGCGGGGCGCCGAGATGTTCAGTCGCTACGACATCCGCTGCCAACAACTGCGCAAGACCGAACTCGAACGGGTCAGGATCCACACGCAGTTCATCTGGGTGCTCGCCTTGATCCCGAACCTCACGCTCGCGGCGGTCCTTCTCGTCGGCGCGCTCGCAGTGTCGACGGGGAGCCTGACGGTGGGCGGCCTCGTCGCGTTCGTGGCGTATCTGTTGATCTTGGTGTTCCCGATTGAGGAGTTGGCCTGGATTCTCGCCATGGCCGAAGAAGCCGAGACCGCGGCCGGCCGGGTATGGGAGGTCTTCGACACTGAGCCGCTCATTGCCGATCGTCCGAACGCAGCGACGCTCGTACGGGCGCGCGGCGAAGTGCGATTCGAAGCCGTTCATTTCGCCTATCCGGGAAGTGAGCGGACCGTTCTGCGGGGGTTCGACCTGGAGATTCATCCGGGGGAGACGCTGGCGCTTGTTGGCGTGACGGGGGCCGGTAAGACGACGGTCGCCACACTGCTCGCACGACTCCATGAGGTGACCGCAGGACGGGTCACGCTCGACGGCCACGACGTGCGCGACCTCACGCTGCGCAGTCTCCGCGGCCAGGTCGGGTTTGCGTTCGAGGAACCGACGCTGTTTTCCGCGAGTGTGCGCGAGAACCTTCTGATCGGCTCTCCCGACGCCACGGATGCTGACGTCGAAGCCGCGCTCGCGGTCGCGCAGGCATCGTTCGCGTATGAGCTGCCGTGGGGTCTCGACACGCGGATCGGCGAACAGGGCCTGTCGCTGTCTGGTGGGCAACGTCAGCGTCTCGCGCTCGCACGCGCCATTGTCGGCCGTCCGCGCGTCCTCGTGCTCGACGATCCGCTCTCGGCGCTCGACGTGTATACCGAAGCCCGCGTCGAGGAGGCCCTACGGCCGATCCTTGCCGATTGCACCGCGCTGGTGGTGGTGCACCGACCGTCGACGATCGCCCTCGCCAATCGTGCCGCGCTGCTCGAAGACGGTCGGATCGCTGCGACGGGATCGCATCACGACCTCCTGCGGTCTGAGCCGCGTTATGCGGCCATCCTGAGCCAAGCCGCCGAGCGTCTCGGCGATCACGATGATCGGGTCGGTCGATGATCGAACCCGACGAGATCCCCGACGTCGACCGCGACGCGCCACTCGACCTCACCGGCGACGACTCGGTGGACAGCTGGCGAGGCGTCGCGGCGGAAGACGTCGACGAGCCGGGATCGGGACTTGCCCTGCTGTTACGCAGCCGAAGCCGCAAGCTCCTCGGATCTCTGACGCGCCCACATACGCGGTCGCTGGTTCTCGCCGCTCTCCTCATCACGTGCAGTACTGTCGCACAGCTCGCGGGCCCACTGCTCGTGCAGATCGGCATCGACCACGGCATCCCGCCACTCATGCATGGCGGCAGCGGTGACCTGCGACCACTCGTGACGGTGGTCGTCGCGATGGTCGTGATCACGCTGGTTGGCGCGGTGACGTTCAACGCGTTCCTGATGATCGTCGGGCGCGTCGGACAAGATGCCATCCTCGACCTCCGACGTCGCGCGTTCATGCACTTCCAGGAACTCAGTCTCTCCTTCCACGAGCGATACACGTCTGGACGCGTGATCTCGCGTCAGACGTCTGATATCGATGCCCTGGCCGACATGTTGAAGTTTGGTGTCGTTACGGTCGTGACATCCGTCCTCACCGTCGTCGGTATCGCAATCATGCTCGTCGTGCTGAACGTGCAACTCGCGATCCCAGTGCTCCTCACACTTCCGGTGCTGTGGCTGCTCACCCGCTGGTTTCGCGACCAATCCGAGCGTGCCTACCGGGCAACACGAGACGCGATCGCGCTCGTCATCGTGCACTTCGTCGAAAGCCTCGGTGGAATACAAGCAGTGCACTCGTTCCGCCGCGAGCCGCGCAACCAGGAAATCTTCGAACACCTCGACGACCGCTACCGCGACGCCAACGTCTGGTCGCAACGACTCGCCGCAGCATACGGGCCCGGCGTACAACTCGCGGGCAGAATGACCACCGCGATCGTCGTATTCTACGGCGGCTGGCTGGCGATCGACGGCCACGTGAGTATCGGCGTCCTCGCAGCCTTCCTGCTGTACCTACAACGATTCTTCGGGCCCATGCAAGAACTCAGCCAGTTCTACAACCTCTTCCAAGCCGCGGCCGCGGGCCTCGAAAAGCTCTCCGGAGTACTCGAAGAACCGCTCACCGTCGCGCCTCCTCACCAGCCGGTCACGCTCGTCCATCCCCACGGCGCCCTACGGTTCGACACCGTCAACTTCGCATACCGCGAACGTCCGGTACTCACCGACCTCAACCTGGATATCCCGGCCGGCCAAACCATCGCTGTCGTCGGCATGACCGGCGCTGGCAAAACCACCATCGCCCGACTCGCAGCAAGGTTCTGGGACCCGACGTCAGGTCGGGTTTCGCTCGACGACCTCGACCTGCGCGACCTCGACCTGGACGACCTCCACCGCGCGATCGTCACTGTCACCCAAGAAAACTTCCTGTTCACTGGCTCAGTCGCCGACAACATCGGCCTCGGTCGACCCAGCGCCTCACGCGCCGAAATCGAAGCATCCGCCAACGCGATCGGCGCACACGCATTCATCGAAGCACTCCCCGACGGCTACGACACCGACGTCCACCAAAAAGGCGCCCGACTCTCCGCCGGCCAACGCCAGCTCGTCGCCTTTGCGCGCGCGTTCCTCGCCGACCCTGCCGTCTTGATTCTCGACGAAGCAACTTCGTCCCTCGACATACCGTCCGAGCGCCTCGTCCAACACGCGCTTCGAACCCTTCTCGCCGACCGCACCGCCATCATCATCGCCCACCGCCTCACAACCGTAGAGATCGCCGATCGCGTGCTCGTTCTCGACGCAGGTCGCATCGTCGAAGACGGCCCACCCCGCGAACTCATTCGCCACGGCGGGAACTACGCCGGGCTGCACCAAGCCTGGGTCGACAGTCTCGTCTAACACGCACCGCCGAGCATCCCGCTTTCTTGTGCCAGCCCGCGGTGCAGCGTCGAGGCGATGAAACAAGTCGCGCCGATGTCCCAGTTTTGTGGCGCGCGCACGTCACTCCGTGACCGCCTGAGATGACGCCGTTTTCGATTCTCGCCCGCACCTCGCGGATGTCACGCGCGACCCAGCGCGGCGTTGACGGTCTGTTCGAGGAGAACCGCGATCGTCACTGGGCCGACACCGCCCGGTACCGGCGTGACGAGACGGGCACGGTCGCGAACCTCGTCGAAGTAGACATCGCCGACGTTTCCGCGGTTGTAACCGGCATCGACGATCACGGCGCCGGGTCGTATCCAGTCGCCGCGCACGAAGTTCGGAATGCCGACGGCCGCCACAACGATGTCAGCCGCCGCCACGGCCGATGGCAGATCTCGCGTCCGGGAATGACAGTACGTCACGGTGGCATTGCGGGCGAGCAAGAGCATCCCTACGGGCTTGCCGAGGATCGGACTGCGGCCGATCACGACTGCGTTCGCGCCGTCGAGGGTCACATCGTAGGTGTCGAGCAGCCTGATAATCCCCGCCGGGGTGCACGAGGCGAAGCCGTCGTGTCCGAATGCCATCGCCGCGAACGAGTGCATCGTCACACCATCAACATCCTTGGCCGGGTCGATTGCCTCGAACACTGCCCGCTCGTCAACCTGCGGAGGAACCGGATGCTGCACCAGGATTCCGTCAACTTGAGCATCCTGCGACAGGTCAGCAACCGCCGCGACGACCGCGGCGGTCGTGGTCTGCTCGGACAAACCGACGGAGCGGGATTCGATTCCCGCGTCGGCGCATCGGTGCTCCTTCATCTGCACATACGTGACCGATGCTGGGTCAGCACCGACCAGCACCGCGACCAAACAAGGACGACGTCCCCTCTTTTCGGCGACCTCGGCTGAGCGTTCGCGACAGCGAGCGACGATGTCCTTCGCCAACTCGGTGCCCGACATCAACGTTGCAGTGGTGGCCATGCGTTCGTACCTCCCGGGATCGAAAGACGATTGCCCAGGCGCACGGCTGCCATCGACGAGAACCCGTCGAGGCCGCTCCCCGGTGGTACTCCACCCGCAGCGCCAGTCACGGCCAACAACGAGCCTACGACAACAAGCCGTCCCGGCTCGCCCATAGCCGCCGATCCGACGCGAACGCAACACTCCGCGGTTCCGCTCTCACGCCTCACGGCACCGATCGCGAGCTCTCGAGCGGTTCGATGCGGCGCCCTGTGGGCACCGACAACGCAGTCGAGCGTTCGCGGGATGCTCCCCGACGTCAATAATCGCGTGTGGTCGCTGAGCGGACGCGTCGAAGTGACGTCGCCCGCGACCGGTTGGCCCTTGTCGTGGTGGTGCTGGCTGTGTAGCGGTCCTGGTTGATGGGTCCGTTGCAGGTCAGGTGTCGGCGGATCCGACGGACGACGCGCACCGAACGACGTGCTGGATGTAGCGTGGCATGATGCCGCCCCCACAACGGCTCCAGCATCTTCCTTCCCACGTCCACTGGGCAAAATCCCGAGGTCGAACGTTCGTGCTGTGCGCCCGCGGTTAGTGCGTGGCACTCGCGGTGGGAGCGTGGAGGTGGCCGATCGTTTTCTCGAAAGCTTGGGCGATGACGACTGCACCGGAGTCGTTGGGATCATCCCCAAAGCCTTCAGGTGCACCGCGATGGCAGGCGATGTCTAACAGCATGCACGCTCGATCGACCGCAACCGGTATTCGACCCCACGAAGATGACACGAGGTGGGTCATGTCCGACGATTGAAACACGGTCGCGACGTCCACAACGGGCACAGAGACTTTGGCGTAGACCTGGCTCATGTCCTTGTTCAGGGTGGCGACACCAGCCATCGCGTTGCTGGCGAGCGTACGGCTGGGTCCGGGTCCGGCGAGCCAGTCACCTAGAAGCGGGTCGTAGTAGTTCATGCCGATGATCCGGACGCGGGACTGCGTCACGGAACGCAACCCGACGAGGATCATCGTGAGGTTCTTCTGCATGGTCTTCAGGCCGTTTGCGAAACACGTCGTCGGGTGCACGCCGTAGATGCAGTTGACGACGTCGTTTCCGCCGATGTCGATCGTCACCAACGCGATCTTCCCGATATGCAGCGCGTAGAAACGACAATGCATTGTCGTATTGGGATCCGCCGGGCGCACACAACGAATGCGCAATCATCGACGACGTCGTCTCACCCGAACAGGCCATATCCACGAGCATCAAGTGCGGGACCGTCGACTGGTAGTGACCGACAATCAGGTCCGGATACGAACGGTCGCCGTTCCACATCGCGGTCGAGTCACCCAACGCCAGCGCATAGACAGAACCAGTCGTGGAGGCCTGTCCCGACCCCGGGCGGCCTGTTCGCGGCTCGATCGTCGCCGCGCGCGTCCACTGGCACCGACACAGACGGTTGACGCCAACGCCAGCACACTGACGATACCGAGCACGACCAAGGGTCGAACCATCACGACAACCATATCCGTGGCGGTCAAGCACTCCGCCCATGGGCTCGACCCGGAAGTCCTCGGCCAACTGCCATCAAATCGCGGCTCGATCGTTGTCGTGCCCAACGGATCGACGGCGCAGGTACTCGTCGGCGCGGTCCACTCCTTGACTCCACACCGGTACACCATGGTCATGGTCGCGACGCCAGGCGGTGGTTCAATCACCCTGACGCTGCCGAAATCCAGCGTGTCGCCCAATCCCGAACGATGGACAACCTCACCCGTCGCCTCGCTCCGTCAGGTCGACGCTACGTCAGTTCTTTTTCACTCACTGATCGTCCGTGATGCGGAGTGGATGAACTTGTACACCGTTGGAACCGGGACCAGGTTCGCCGACGTCGGATCGGTATGAAGTCTTCCGTCGTTGTACTGGTGTTGCTCTTGGCAGCGTGCTCCAGCACCAGCCATAACACCGCTTCGGGCACACATCTACGACCGTGCCGTCAGCGGTTCTACCCACGACCGCCACGACCGCATCTCCGCAAGTGACCGAGGCTGCACTCGTCGGTGCGTGGCGTCCGGTATCGATCGCGGGCTATCACGGTCCACTCACGGCCCCACCGATGGGAGTGCCACCCGTACTCAGTTTCGACGGACGAGGTCACTGGGGCGGAACTGACGGCTGCAACGGCATGAACGGTTCGTATCGTCTCGGAACCAACGGGGCCTTCCAACTCGCCCTGGGCGGTATGACGCAAGCGTTGTGCGACCGGTTCCCGCCGACACCGGCCTCACTCCGAACAGCGGTGCAAGTGGAGCTTCGCGACGATCGCCTCACGTTCTTCGACCGCGAAGGGACACAAATCGCACAGTATGAACGTTCGAATGTGGTCGCCCGAGTCGCGTTGTCGTCGCTGACGATGACCGCCGGGTCGTCCGTCACCGGTTATGTCACCGTGTACAACAACACGGGCTACCCACTCCACGAACACGGCTGCGGATCATTGTTCCAGGTGGCGCTCGGCAACGACGCAATAGAGCCTGATGTGGCATTTCCATCGTGCCTTGAGACGTTCACGGTCCCGGTCAGCAAGTCGAGCTATCCGGTGACAGTCCGAGCGACGTACCTCGGATGTGGCGGAACACCGCTCGGCAACAACTCGGCCTGCGTGACAACTCACGGCCACACGGCGCTCCCGCCGCTCCCTCCGGGCCAGTACGAGGCGAAACTTTTCCAATCGAGCAATATCGTTCCGATACCGCCGCCGATCGCCGTGCGCGTGACACCGCAACGTTCAACACGGTGACGGCGGGCGGCACCCACGTCTGCTCACACGTACACGGGCACGGCAGTGAGATCGTGTCTCCTCGAGTGACCTACTCCTACACGCGACGGACGTTGCGACGTCCGCTACATCCGCTACATCCGCTACATCCGCTACGTCCGCTACGTCCGCTACGTCCGCTACGTCCGCTACGTCCGCTACGTCCGAGGGGGCGCACGAACAGCGCGGGTTCGAGTTGGCACGTTGTACCGGGCTCGAATCTCGCCTTGGTGGGAGCCGGCCACTGCACCGTCGTGCCAGCGGCGACGTTCCAGAGTGCGGCGATGCCGTGAGTGACCTCCACTCCGAACTGGTTCTGCACCGTGGCATCGATGACGTCGTCGGCAAGTGTCGAAGTGTTGTCGTGAGCAGTTCCTCGAATCTCGACGTGCCCTCGCGTGTCTGGAGCGCATGACGTCATAACAACAGCGTTGCCGGTCGGAGTGAACCCATGATTGCCACCGGTCCCGAATGCGTAGCCGAGAAAGCTCACGAAGACGAACATCACCACGAACACGGCGCCCGCCCCCAGAATGAGCGCAATCCGCCACGCCTCTGGGGCGGTCACCTCGACCGGCCTGAATCCTCTGCACCGACGGAACTGTCACCGTTCATTGGCGTCTCCGCCCGATTCGTCGGTGTGGCGGACGTCCCGCATCGCGTCGATGGCGGCTTGGTGCATCTCGGTGAGATCGACACCGAGGCGATCAAGGACCTCGACCGCAACGCCACCTTCCTCGATGAGCCCCAACAGAATGTGTTCAGGGCGGATGTCGTCTCTTGTTCTCGCTACTCGACGTAGCCACGGGCGCACACCTCGACCTGCCTTCGCCGCTCCCTCTTGAGCAGCGGCCTCATCCGGATGCGTTGCCTCTCGCCACGCCAGTTCCAGGACCGTCTTCGCACCCGACCGAAACCGAATCGTCCCCGACTCGGATGGTTCGCCCCGTCCGACGACACCCTCGACCGCCGCTCGTGCTTCTTTCAATGTCAGGCCAACTCGACGGAGCACGTTCGCCGCGGTGCTCTCGCCCTCGCGAACGACACCGAGTAGCAAATGTTCGGTCCCGATGTAGTCATGGTTCAAGAGCTGTGCCTCCTCCTGAGCGAGGACCACAACTCGTCGCGACCGATCGGTGAAAAGCTCGAACACGCCCAGAGCGTACGACGCCATGCAAATCGTCACGTCACGACTCCGACGGTCGCCGCCGAACTGTGCTGCCCGGTCTCACGGTCAACCCGGGCTAGAACCGAAATGGTCACGGTCGTCTGCCGCGAGGACGACAATGTTCGAGTGGACCCGATCACCGAGCGGATACGTACACACTCGACACGATCGGCGAACGCGAATGGGAACGACTCACCTCCAACGTACGAGATCGGGTGAGCTTCGAATTTCATCGTCGGTTGCAAGCGCCGGATTCTTTGCCAGAAACGCAACACAGACATCATCGAAGATGACGAGGTGGTCATCTCTGGTTCCCGCGATGATCGACAGATGAAACACGACTGTACACCGGCAGCTGCTCGGACGCGTTCCACGTGACCGTCCACGTCAAACGACCTTCGGATAGTTGGAAATCACACGATTGTTGCCCCACGACACCGACATCGAGCTGCCCACGGTCACACAGCAAGCCCCGAGCGAATCGTCGTCAGCCGCGGTCTTGTTGCGGACGGCTTGCGAGCAGACTGAACGTCAACGGCAAGCGGGGCATGTCCGGCGGCGTCGTCCAGTTGCCATCGGCGTTCGGGATCAGCCACGGGAACCGTGGCCACACGGTCCAGTCATGCTCGACCAGCCACTCCAGCTGAAATCCATGACGGATGAGTGCCGTCACTGTCTCGCCGATGGAATGGTTCCATTCGTAACTCCGACGATGTTCGATCGGGACATCACCGTCGGTATAGCTGTGAGCCGCGTCGTCTACGAACGGTTCTGACTCTTCGAAATACGTGTGCTGGACGGTCATGCTGTCGTCGGCGAGCGCCCACGCGAGCGGATGACCATCGTGCAGATACAACCGACCGCCTGAGGCGACGAGCCCGGCGGCCTGTTCCGCCCACCGATCAACGTCGGGTAGCCAGCACAACGCACCCAGACTGACGTAGACGATGTCGAACCTCGCATGCCGCAACGCATCTGAGGCCTGGTATACCTCCGCGCACACAAACTCGGCGCGATCACCCAAACCGGCACGCTCGGCGATGTTCTTCGCCGCCGCGATCGCGTTCGGCGAGAAATCCAAACCGGTGACGAGCGCACCGGCCCGCGCCCACGCGAGGGTGTCAAGACCGAAGTGGCACTGCAAATGCACCAGACGGAGCCCATTCACATCACCCGAGCGCGTCGACTTCCCGAGGTCTTGGACCCCGCTGCTCGCGTAGCCAGCGTTCGACGTCGTAAAACTGCGAACCCAAATGGATGATCGTGCGATCGTTCCAATTCTCACGATTCGCGGCCAAACGCTCGTCCACGATCAACAACCTACCGACCGTCCTGCACGATCGACCAGAGGATCTAATCCCATCGAATGGCCTGCCAGTCACTGTCGAACGGTTCTGGTCTTGCCCAGGCAGGATCGGGTTCCCACGCGGTCGCCCGTCCACCCGTAGATCGCACCAACACGGCCCGGACCGGCCAACATGTCGCCGAGCGATCGCATCCAAGTCAGTCGCGCGGGTGATGCGATCTGTGTCGGCGACCACGAGTACTGACCGATGCCAGACGACGACAGGAGCGGGCCGGAAGCCATGATCGTTCTCTCTCGTTCGTCCGAGTGAAAGATCCGGTTCGATGCATCGGCGGTTCAGGTCCGTGACCGGGATAGGTGCCGGCCTCGTGGCTGCGGGAACCATCGCGTTCACAGTCCCTCAGCTGTTCGGCCGGAACCGCTACGACGTTCGAAAGGCAGACGGCTCCATCGTCCACGAGCGTAGGCACCGCTGACGGTCAACCGACCCGCCGCCACGAATAAGCATCGACTCGCCGACTACAAGCCGAACCGGATGCGGCGGGCGACGACATCTCGGCGATCTCGGTCAGGGACGGGGTTGGACATTGGCACGTTCGTGCATCGCTCACGAGCGTCTCGCGATCGTGCATCGCCTCGGACGCCAACCATGCCGGACACCGCCTCGACCCGTCCAGACGACCGAGAGGTGTCAGTAGATCCAAACCGGCGTGCCGATCGGAGCCAGATTCTGTTCCCAGATCCAGTCGATCGCCTCATTACTCACGCGGACGCACCCGTGCGAGGCCGGGGTGGGCGGGACGTTCGAATCGCCGTGGATGGCGAAACCACTGTCGAAATACTTCGGACGCCAAAGCTGCCCGAGCGAATCGGTTACTACTCCGTCCACCTGCCGGTAGATGCGAAAGAGCCCGGTCGGGGTGTCCGCCACTGCGTTCTGGCCGTTGCTCCAGTAGGAGTATCCACCGCCCGTCGACGTGTTCAACACCGCGTCAACCTTGCCGTTGGTCACGAACATGACGAGATCATCTTGGAGATCAACTTCGACGAGACGCCCGAGACGGCTTCGCGGATGTGGCACCACGCCCTTGACCACCGCGAGCCACGTCGTCGGACCGACGATGCCGTCGCGGGCCAGCCCCGCGGCCTTCTGCAACGCATACACCGCCTGCTCGGTACCGTCGTCGAACACTCCGGTCGGGGTCCCGAGCCAGTAGCCGAGCGAACTCAATCGTTGCTGCAACGCCAACACGGCCGGTCCACTCGCACCCGGACCAAGCTTCTCCGCGACGTACGCCAACAGCATCCTGACCGTCGCAGGCATCGTCGTGGTGGTCGGGGCCGTCGTCGTGGAGGTGGTCGTGCTCACGGTCGTAGTCGTCGAGGTTGTGGGAGTCGGAGATGTCGTGGTCACCGATCGAGTCGCGCTGGTCGCGGCCTTCGAAGACGCCGACGCACAGCCCGCCAGCAACACGATACTGGTGATGGCGAGCCCGGCGATCCAACGAATACGGCGACGTGCTCCACGCCCACGCACACTCATACGTATCTCTCGGCCATTCCGAGGGACTCAAAAGTGCTACGCGGAAACCATCCCGCAGAACCGAGCACTACGCCGCACATCTCGTCCCAGGTCGGGCTCGTCAGTGCTCCGCGACGTGATTGCCGGTATCAGTACGGGCAGCCCACCAAGGCCAGGTAGACCGACACCGACCCGACCCGCGTCACAAGGACCGCGTCGCTGAAGAGGACGCCGGGTCGAATTCCGGTGACCGGCCACCTCTCGTCAGGGTGCCTCCGCCTCCGAGCCACAATCGGTCGGTAGGCGTTTCTTTGCTTGGGGATCACGTCGGGGTCGCGAGGATCACCAGTTCTGGGGAGGGTCCCGCATCGGTGCAGAACGGCCGACTCCGCGACGCTCGTCCTGCTGGCTCCCGCTCCGCCACGCCACAACGCCTGCCATGATGCCAACCAGAGCGGTCGCGACTGCCGTCGCAGCCAGTACTCCGATCAACAACGACCACACTGAACCGGCAGCTGCGCCGACCAATACGACGATCACCACAATGATCAGGACCACAACAACCGGCATGTCACCTCCGAAGTGGCCTCAACACAGTAGACGTCGGCACAAGTCAGGCTCACCTCCCCACGATAGGGCCCGATGTCCGGTGGCCCGGTCACACGGTCGAACGTCCCAGGTTTCACGGGTGTTGGACCACGCTCGTTGGCTGTCGTTCGCGCGCGACATCGGCCCGCTCGGCCAATATTGGCGATGCCCGGCGACCTGTCTGGCCGGCATAGCGAAACGGTCCGCGACAAGTACGCGATTGACGACCGACGCGCAGTCCCAAGGCCAGAACTTCCCGCTACGACCGAAGGATCCTGCCGATGCGGAGCCCGTGACTCGGCAGCGATATGCGAAGGCATACCCCCGCGGGACACGTAGCCGAGTGCCTGAACGCAGCCGCGACGATCGTCCAGCTCAGCATCGAGGCTGCCGACACGACGCACTCGGCCCTTCCGGTTCCCTTACAGTTCCTGAGGATCGACCAGCCAGCCCGACCCGGGCCGCATGCGTACAGCCGTAATTTTTTGGCTGGTCCGAGACGGTATCTCTGTAGTTCCTGGCCGGATCGCCCCCGCCGGGCCTTTCACTCCGAGGCAAGTCTCTCGGTGCTTGGCTGGAAGAAACCGGTGACCTGCCGTCGACGCGACAGATAGTGAATATGAGATACCTCTTCCATACTTTCTATTGCGATTAACTTACATCGATGAATAACGTAGCCTTACGTCCATCGAATTCGTCGGACCGTGAGTCGAACCGCGAGCAGCGAGGCGCGCGAAGAATTCGAACACGTGTGATTCTCCTACATCGATGAATGGAGGTGTGTCTGTGATGCCGCCGGGCGTGTCGGGGACACTGCTCCACCTCGAACGTCTGGGTACGTCAACCGCTCCTTTGGAGACAACCGCGCTGAGCGACGCCCCGGCGGACCGCGCGGTGGTGTCGCACCGGCGTGGACGAATCGTCGGGTCGTGACCCTCGAACGAGACCTGCCGCGAGCGTTCGGTCAAGCTCTGCCCTGTAAGGAGTCCACGATCCGATGCTCAGTGCAGCGTCGAAAGCAAGAGACGCGTCCCACAGCATGTTCGTCGTGTTGACGGGACGGGCTCGTTGAACGGCACGAAGACTCCGTGGGTCGGTTGGTTGGCCGGGTTCTTGTTGCTCTCGGTGGGCTGGGCCTTGGTCACTCCGGTCAATGACTATCCCGACGAGGTTGATCACGTCTACCGTGCGGTCTCGGTGGTACGCGGCGAGATCTTCCCGCACGACGGTTCATACAGCCATGGCACCGGAGCGATCACCAACGTCCCGGTCACTATTCGTCGTGTCGTCGATGATCGCCCGTGTCTCGGCCTGTTTGATTCCGGGAACTGCGAGTCGGCCCGACCCGCCCATCCAGGGTCGGTCACCGTCGTCACCGGCGAGGGACGCTACTTCCCGTTGTACTACGCGCTCGTCGGCTGGCCCTCGCTCGCGTTCCCCAATCAGACCGGCTGGTACCTGATGCGGATCGTCAGCGCGGTCATCTGCGCTGCGTTGTTCGCGGCCGGCGCGTCCGTCTTGATGTCGATACGCCGCAGACCGCTGGTCCTCGCCGCCGGCCTGTTCGTGGGGCTCACCCCGCTGGCGGTGAACCTGTCCGGGGCAGTGAACCCCAGCGGCTTGGAGATCGCGGCCGCCGTGTGTTTCTGGGCGGTCGTTCTGGCGTTGGTGCACCGCACTAGCTCGGTCGCGCCGCGCCGACTCGTCCAGCTGGGCATCCTGAGCGGCGTTGTCCTCGCCACCTGCCGACAGCTCGGCGGCCTATGGATCCTACTGGCCGTTGTCGTGTCCTTGATGAGCGCCGGCCGGAGCGAACGCAGCCAATTCCTTCGTTCAGGGTCCGCGCGTGTGGTGCTCGCGTCCGCCGCGATCGCCACGGCGGTCATGGCTACCTGGACCGTGACGTATCGCAGCTACGAAACGTTTTATGAACCGACGCCGTCGAACCTCGGCCTTATCCACACGGTCGACGTCAGCCTCGGAAAGACCGGGACCCTTCTCCGCCAGATGCTCGCCTATCTCGGCAAGCTGAACATTCCCCCGACGTTCGTCGCCGAACTGTGCTGGTCGCTGGCGGTACTCGCACTGGTCATCATCGCGGTCGCGAGCAGCCGACGCACAGGGTTCGTCGTCCTGTGCGGATGTGTACTCGTGTTGGCCGTGCCTTTCGTCGCCCTCGTCGCCACGTATCACAATCGGGCCCTCAGCGCATGGCAAGGCCGTTACACCCTCCCGTTCGCCATCGGAATCGCGTTGGTCGCGTCGTCGCGGCCACGAACCACCGAACACAAACTCGTCGTTCCGATCGCGGCAGTCGCTGTCCTTTTGGCTCTCGTCGGTCAGATTGCCGTCTTCGAGGGCGCCTGGGCGGCGTTCGGCAGCCAGCCGCCATGGTACGTATCTGCCGGGCGCGTATCCGTCGCGTTTGGCGCGATCATCATCGTCGCCACCATCGCCTGGGCCGAAGTTCGTTGGCGCCGGGCCGAGCCCAGCCGGCCGAGGGCGATACAGCACTTCTGAGAGGCTGTCGCGATTGTTTGTGCTGGTGGATCATGGTGTGTGTGGTTGGGTGAGTCGGCGGAGGAGGAGTCGGCTGTGCGCGGCCCACACGAATCCTTTGGTGACTTGCGGGTCGCGTTCATAGTCGATTTGTAGACGGCGATGATTCGTCAACCACGACCAGGTCCGTTCCACAACCCATCGTCTGGGCAGGACCTCGAAACGGTGGGCGTGGATCCGATCGACGACCTCTGCCGAGAGGTGGTGAGCGCGGCAGTGCTGCGCGAACGCACGTTTGAACCCGGCGTCGCACCAGACCTTCCGCAACCGTGACGACTTGGGGCGGGCCTCGTCGATCACCGCGATCCCACCCACGTTGTCCGACGTGTTCGCCGCGACGACCAACACTGCGAGCAACAAACCGAGCGTGTCGACCACCCCGAACACCTTCCGGCCCGAGATCTTCTTCCCAGCGTCGAAACCCCTCGTTTCGCTCGTCACCGTCGACGCACCCCGCACACTGCGAGCATCGATGATCCCCGCCGACGGATCCCCATCGCGACCTTCCGACTCGCGCACCAACGTCCGGAGCCGGTCGCAGACACGTTCCCACGTCCCGTCCTTCGACCACTCGAGGTGATAGCGGTGCACCGTGTTCCAGTTCGGGTACCGGTCCGGCAGCGCCCGCCATTGACAGCCCGTCGCGCACACATAGAAGATCGCGTCGACGATCGTGCGCCGGTCATGGGTGATCGGCCGTCCCATCTTCCCCGGCGACCACGCCGGACGGACCAGATCCGCGATCAGTTCCCACTCCACATCCGACATATCACCATGCGTCGTACGCCACGTAATCGTCTGTCGATCCTGCTTCGTTCGCATGATTTAAGTATGTGACAAACCGACACCCAACACGTGGCAATCCGACCCCCACCAGCACAAACTTTCCCAACAGCCTCTGAGGCGACGGCATCGCGGCAGAGATCTCGTCAGCACCTAGACATGACAACTAGTCCGCGACGAGCCGCGCGACAGCTGCACGCCGCCCTCCGGCCTCTGCTGCCACCACAGGTTCCTTGCCGTCGACGCACCTCAACCACCAGGGGTCGGCGTTACTGTCGCCCGACTAGTCAAGAGGTCCCTGGAGGACCGGATGACGCCTCCAGTGAGAACGTGTTCGGGTTGCGCTGCGATTGCTAGTGGAGTTCGGACGAGCCGAGCAGGTGCGCAACTGACTCGGAGAACGCGCCGGTAGTGTCGAGCGCCGGAAGTTCACGCTTGCCGACGGTCGCTCCGACACCACCGCAACGACTGGTCGCGGCGACGAGATCTGGTTTCGAGTTCGGCGATCGCGCAAAGGCGATTTGATAGGAGAAGCAGCGCGCCTGGCGGACATTCGTAGGAATACTGAGGCGCCGAGACGCGCAGCTGGTTGAATGACCGCACGATCGGCTGTACGAGATCTGCCCGTGTGGCCACAACCCGCTTGCCCGGCCACCGCTTCGCCCCGTCGACGTGGGTCACCGTGAGGATGACGACGCGATCCTCGGCGGGTACGAACTCTGCCCGCGGGCGCGGGACCGTCCACGCAACCAACGCGTCGACGCGGATCACCACGGCCCCTGAACTCGCGTCGGAGACCGCGACGTCAAGCTGCGCATTGCTGATGTTCAACGGCAGGACCGCAAGCTGACTGCTCGTGAACAGCGCCACGTCGGTGCGGCTCCTCGAGCGCGCCGAGCGAACCGTCACCGTCGCCTGTGAAGCCGTTGGGCCGATGCGCCTGCAAGAAGCCCGCGACATTCGGTGCCGTCGAGTGCATCGTCCAGAAGCGATGCGCTTGTACAAGATTCACGAGCGCGGGCGTACCGTCCGGATCGGACACAAGCCAACGAGGAGCCGGACCGCTGTACGGCTGAACCCCCGGCGGCAGGACTGCGTCGTCGAGCAGCCGACCCGCAAGTGCTACCGCCCCAGGCGGCGCAGATGGAGGCGCAACCCAACCCACCGGATGTGACGAACCAACTGGACGCGGACTCGACGAACATCCGGCAACGAGGACAGCCGATACAACCGCACATGTGAGTCGCGTCATGCGCTTCTGACGGCGCCTGCGCTGCCACAGTTCCACAACACCATGCTGGCCCTCCCGGATCTCTGCCGCCATCGCCGAGTTGGAGGGACGATCGCACCCGAATCTCTCACAGCACTTCAGAGGAACGGCACTGACGTCCCCAGCCGGCTCGCAAGCGCGGACGAGATGCCGTCCTCGTGCCTCACTCGACGTTTGAGATCGCATCACAAAGAGCGCGGTAGGCAGCGTCGATGCCGGCCGCCGTTTCGATCAGCGTGACATGGTGAGTGAGAGCATCTCGTCGTAGGCGGTCATTCGCCGCGCGCAATGCGGCGGCGACGACCTCGTCGCTCAGATCGGCTTCGGGGTGTCGGACACCGAACGATGAGAACTCGGCCCGTCGCCGACGGAACCGCGCAACGATCGAGTCGGTGTCGTCGCTCAGGATCACCTCCACGAACAATGCGTTGGCCTCCTTGGCAACGAGTCGCAGACGCTCAACAAACTCGCGCCTTGCGAAATACTGCGGGACGATCACGTCGTATCCGCGGCGGAGATGGTTCCGAGCCAACGCGACCGCGAGATCCCGAGCAATCTCCCTGGACGCTTCGGTCTTCTCCCACTGGCCAAGATGTCGTCGAAGGACATCGATGTCGATCACGAGTGCGAGCGCATGATCGTCACCGTAACGATCGGCGAGCGCCGATTTTCCGACACCAGGCGCGCCATTCAGGACGATTAGCACGTACCCGACCGTACCGCGGTCGTCAGCGCAATCGGATTACCAGAGTACTCGCGCTGTTCCCACGCACAGACCAGTGCGGCTGCCACCGCAATCGATACCGCAAGCGCCTGCCGTGAGCGAACCGACCACCTCGTCACCGTCTCACCTCATGTGAAGTCGCAATACGATGCGATCGAAGCGCGGCGCTCGGCCGTTTCAGCCGGACGCCGGACGCGTTCAAATCTCTGGGGGTGGGCGACGTCGTTCGGGATCACTTGGGCTCATAAGTCCCACGTCGCGACCGTCAGGATCGCAAACAATGGCGTAACGAGCACCCCAGAACGTCTCGTATGGCTGCTGGCGTCCGCGATATCCAGCAGCGATGAGATCGGCGTAGCGGTCGTCGACCGCTTCTCGCGTTGCCAACCGGAAGCCGATCACGGTCGAGCAGGACTCGGGATCGGCGCCGTATCCCGCGTTGTACACCGAGGCGAGCGCCGAACTGTCGATCTCGATCTCGAAGGTGCCTTCGAGCGTCGCACCTTCGGTGTGGTGCGAGCCACTAGGGGTCCGCCAGATCTTCGCGTCAGGGATCGTAAAACCGAGGCGTCGGTAGAACTCCACCGTCGCGACGACATCCTGAGCGACAAGATTCAGTCCGCCAAACTCGATACCCGTGTCTGCCATCTCCTGCTCCTTCCACACACACGAACGCACGGGGTCAGTGAATGTGCGTTCAGCCCACCGGGAGTGCGATCGCGTCAGCGTGCCTGGCCCGAAGCGCGAACCCGTACTCTTGTGAGCGACGCCAGCCCGTGTTCCACCTGTCAACAGTCGTCGAGCGCCGGACGGTAGCTCGGTGCACATGTGAGAACGATGCGCCGCACGCTTGCTCCGACTGCCGTTCGGCGCGACGGATCGATTGGCGGTGCAGCCTAGGGATGCCGAGACGAGGTCCCTTCGAGCGCGGCCCAGATGATTTCGAGATTGGTGTCGAACACGGCTTGTTCGATCGGCGGCAACAGCTGGGCCCAGATTTCGTTTCCCCAGCCGTACATCTCAAGACGGCGAGCCGGCGGGCCATGAACCAGAAATGGAGGTGGGCGCTGCCGTCCGACCACCGATGCACATGAACACGGCCACAGTTCGGCACCGCCCGCACGGCTGCTTCGACCCGCACGATGAGGGTCCCAAGTTCTGCAGCCATCTCGTCATTCAGACCGTCGAGGTCGACGTGTTCGCGGGTTTCGAGAAAGACCGTGGCCGGGCAGGCGCTTCGTGGCCCCGCGCTGACGACCCAACGGTCGTTCCCCCAGATGACCCCCTCGAACGGATCGACGCACCGCAAGCACGGCTGGCCACCCTCACCGGAGCGAGGTAACTCAGCGTCGAGCAGCGGACCGAGCTGTTTAAGGCGAAGTTCGCCCTCGAATGGGAACAACGGCCAGGACGTGACGGGATACTCGCGATCGGAATCCACCCAGGGCATGATGCCCGACGCCGGTTCGATCCGCTACCGCAATGCAGCCGTATGCGGAGGACACCGAGATGGAAGACCGTCTCAAAAAGAACGCTCTGCGATAGAGGTTGTCGTGGCAGCCGTTGACCTCAGCGTGCGTCCAGAACGTGAACCCGAGCTTGGCGATCGCACCCTTCGACGCGTCGTAGGTCGCATCGATCATCGAGAGTAGTTCTTCATTCACGCTTGAGCGTCCGAGCTCAGTTGGTTGCGACAACGGCCGGCAGCCGTAGAAGCCGAGCGCCGTCGTCTGTATCTCGGCACCTGCAGGCGGTCGACCTTCGGCCCGTACAAGCTTGGGCCTCGCAGCAGCTCGTCCCCGGACGGTAGGTCTCGTGGGAGTGTCGGACCTCGCGCTCGTCGAGCCTTTCTTCGCCGCCGATGGCGTGTGCAAGGCCCCAGGTGTGAACGAGCGTATCGGTCGTCACGATCGCGACTGCTGTCTCTCCTGGGACGGCCCGAAGACCATCGGTGTCGCACCGAGGAGGGAACGGTGATCGGCCTTGATCGTTCGACCGGGGCGTCGGACGGCCCAATCAAACAGATCGAATAGCTGCGGGTGAGACTCACTCGGGACGGCGTAGGCGAACAGCCCCGCACATCTATGTATAGGCGCGTCTTGGCGTGGTTGTCGTAAACGCTCCGCTACGCCGAACAGTCACGTTCTCAGCCATCGGAGCAATATCGCGCCGAGGCTCTGCTGTTGCTTCCAGGCCCCTCGCGGCGGCGATCCGCTGCGTCTCAATCGAGCTGCGGGAGGCCCTCACGCAAGGCTTGTTCGGTGAGAGTTCGGATGAACTCGGCTTTTCCCTGACGGTAGGCGTCCCGGTCGTTGGGATCGTGGCCGTGCGCGTCAGCGAGACGAGTCTTGAGGTCCGCGTAGGCGACCACTGTGCCCTCATGTGACCGCAGGTAGTCACGGAACGCCAGCCAGCCACGCCAATCATCCGACGATCCTTCGACAACGTGAAGATGATGCGTCCGTCGCGCGACGCCAGGAAAACAGAATGAGAGCTTCCGTTCAACTTCATCGAACGGCTCAGGCGCATGCACCCATCCGACCGTGTCCAACAGATCGGTTGCCCGTTGCCTTGCGTGGATGTCGTCAACGACGGCGAGCATGTCAATGATCGGCTTCGCCGCAAGACCCGGAACTGCGGTCGATCCCATGTGCTCGATGTCTCTGGTGATCCAGCCGGCCAGAAGCGGCGCGATCCGATCGCGTTGACGAGCGAAACTCTCTACCCACGACGGATCGTACGGACAGATGACAATCGGATCGAGCCGCACGTTCCCAGGCTTAGCATCACCCGGTGCCGGTATCGCCGTACATCCAGAGGCTGCGTGAGGTTATCGGCCACGCGCTGATCTTCGTCCCGGCGGTGTCGACGCTCGTGGTCGACGACGACGGACGCGTGTTGCTGGTATACGAAACCGACGGCGATGCGTGGAGCACGCCCGGCGGCTCCGTCGAGGTTGACGAGCGTCCCGAGGACGCGGCGCGGCGCGAAGTACTCGTGGAGACGGGCCTGACCGTTCGTCTTGACGGGATCGTCAGCGTCCTCGGCGGACCCGAAGTCCACGCGCACTACAAAAACGGCGACGAAGTCGCACACGTCGCGACCGTCTATCGAGCGACAGTCGTGAGCGGCGAGCCCCGGCCTGACGGCGACGCAGTGACCGCAGCCGAATGGTTCGCAGCTGATGACCTGGCAACGATCCCGCTGAGCAACTTCGCCAGTGAGCTGTTCCGCGGCCTCGACTGGATCTGAGCGGACGACCGCGCCTCCCGAACGGTAACCACGATCCGCAAGGCCGGTTGCCACCGGCGATCCACGCTACGAGAGGTTCACCAAGTTGTCCGTCTTCAGCCCCGGAACCCAAAGAACCTTTGACGGTGACACGGCCGCCCAGCACCCGCCTGCAACGGCAACCACCAACAGCTCGTTCCGGACGGGCGATCCCGTTCCCCAGTCTGTACTGACGTCGCTTCGGTGACGACGGCTCGGCGCGCTCGCTGCGGTTACTCGAGAGTGCTGACACGCTGCTACGCCTTGCGTGCGAGATGCAGTACCAGGCTGCCACTGACGGCAAGGCGTTCGACCGACGCAAAGCCGGCGTCGTGAAGCGCAAGCATCTGCTCATCTCGCGTCATGTACAGCTCGGTATTCTCTAGGCCGCCCGGATCGCTGAAATGGTCGGAGACCAGATAGCTGCCCTCCGCGACGAGCACTCCGAGGACCTGCCGGTGTAGCCCTCGCGCGTGGCGCGTATGGCGTAATTCGTGCACCGCCTGGTTGGTCACAACGAGATGAACCGGCTCAAGGTTCTCGGCCCAGCGGTCGGATTTGAAACTTCGTTCCAGGAACGTCAGCCGAGTGGACCATGGCTCCAGACGAGCCCGCGCCAGCTCGTGCATTGCCCGAGAGAAGTCTAAAGCTGTGTAGTGAGCATCCGGCAATCGCTGGAGCAGACGCTGAGCGAGAAAGCCCGGACCTGAGCCGAGTTCGAGGATCCGGTCTCCTGGCCCAGTGAGTCGCGCTGCCTCTTCCGCGATACGGCTCAGCATCTCGCTGCGTCCAGGTCGTTGCTCGGCCGTCGCCACCCACTTACGCACATCGGCCATGCTTCGGAAATCGATCGGACTCGCAACATCCTGTGGTGTCTCGGCGCTCACGCTCTGGCCTCCTCGTCGCCAAACGCAGCTGGCGATTGACCCGGACTAGCACAAGAGGGTCGATGCAAGCGCGTCCGCGAGCATCGCTTGCGTGTCGGAACTCGGAACGGGCCGCGTGTCAAACAACTATCCGGCCGCGCCCGTAACGGTCGGCGGCTCCGCCGCACATGTCCGTCCGACGGCGGCGGGTTGTGCAGCCTGTGGTGCCGGCCGCCTTGGTCGATGTCGGCGGAAGGCTGTTACCTGAGACCATGATCCTCAATGACGATGCTCGTCGCCGACGCGCTACCACGGTAACCGAAGCCGTCGCGGCATCCCGGCCAGCGGGCATCGACGGACTTCTAACGTCGGCGAGAACCGGACGATGAGCTGCTCGTGGTCCAAGGTGTCGACCTCCGACCGGTGGTAGCGGTCGCGGACCCGACTCACTGCGTCCGATGGGGCAACGCCGGCCATGCCGATCAGACAGCCCAGAACGGTTCCGTCCTGTCTGCCCCGCCATAGCAAGCGTTTTCGACGAGTTCCCCAGCTGGTGCCCGTCGATAGAGATCGACGATCGCTGCGAACATCCGTGACTCCGTTCTCGATGTAGTCGTCGATCACGTCGATCATCTCGGTTAACGCTCGACTTCGCTCCATCAACCGTGACCGGTGAACACCCAGCACCGGCGTCGTCGTCGGCGCGTCGTCCGCGACCGGGACCGCGACCGCGACCGCGACCGGAACAATTCTCGTCGTTCGGTACCTCGACCGTCCGTGGCGCGCGGACCAGTCTTCCGATCGCGACCTGGGCCACGTCGTTGCGGCGGTACGACGTGTTCACATCCACCGACGTCGGACGCATCAGCCCGATCTCGGCGTAGTCGCGAAGAGCTGGGATCGACGAGCCCGCCAGCACCGAGAACACACCAATGTTGAATAATCGGTCGTTCGGCACGGCCCCATCTTCGGACCTTCCCCTACCTGAGAGTCAGGCCGCCCGTTTGCAATACAGGCGCGTCTGCACACGCGACGACGTCGAAGTAACCCTGCCGCTCGAAACGGTCTTCAGCGAGACGTGCCGAGATCAGGACGGCCGCGCGGCTGGACAACAATCCTGTCGTAGGGTGCGGGTATGCGCTCCTAAGATTTGGGGATGGCGAAGGTGGATCTCGTCGTCACCGATCTAGATGGGACATTGTGGTTCGGTCACGAGGAAACCCATCCGCACACCGTGGCCGCGTGGAAGGAACTGGAACGTCGCGACCTTCCCGTTTTGGTCGCGACCGGACGGCGCGTCGTGTCAACTCGAGCACCCCTCGCTCGGCTTGGCTTCGCTCCTCCCGCGGTGATGCTGAACGGTGCGTTGGCGCTCGACCTGTGCTCCGGAGTGCGTTACCACCGACAGTCCTACACCGCCGAAGCAGCCAGAACGGTGCTCGACGCGTTTCGCTCTGTCGGCATCGATCCATGCGTATATGTCGATCATGTACACATCGACGTCTTCCTCGGCGAACGACCTTCCACGCACCCGACCCATCTTGCGAGCTTTGGGACGACAGCTGCATATGCCGACCTCGAAGAGATCGTGAACACGGTTCCGGTGCTGATGCTCGGGCTCGTCGGCCACGACCCGGGCCCCCTGTTCGCAGTCGCGAATGCTTTGACGGGCGCCGCCGAAATACACATTTCGGGTGTAGACCAGTACGGCGGACATTCGTGCACTGTCACACCGCTGGGCCTGTCGAAATGGGTCGGGGTCGTCGCATACTGCACACACACTGGTCTTGATCCGACTCGCGTGCTCGCGATCGGTGATGGCCCCAACGATTGCGAACTCCTCGCGGCGGCGACCATCGCCGTCGCGCCCCGCGATGCATGCCCAGCAGCACTCGACATCGCTCATCACGTCGTTGACTCCCCCCGCGTCGGCGGCTGGGCCCAAATCCTCGACCTTGTCTGATCTCGCATACGTCAGTACGCGGCGATCCAGCCCCATGCGGAGTGCCGCGTAGGAAACCGCAGCAGGCCGATCTGGATGACGTATCGGTCACGAGACCTGCCGCTCGTCTGGTCAGCGTCTCAGCCCTCGCACCGTTGTCGAAGACAGAGCCGCCCGGCTACGTGCGAGCCCATAGCGCGACTGATCTGCGAACGGCGATGTGACGTCGCAAAGATCGGCCTCGGGTGTGAGAATACGAGCATGCGGGCACTGTTGGCCGCCGTGACGTGCGACAAACACGCCCTCGACGCGAATCTCGCTGCCCATCTCAGCGTGCTCGACGATGCAGCGCGGGCGAGCTGTCAGCTGGTGGTGTTCCCCGAGTTCTCCTTGACCGGTTCGGTTGATCCGTCGCGCCATCCCCAAGACGCGATCTCACTTGAGCATCCTGCCATCGATACGCTGGTCAGCGCGACCCGCACGCCTGGACCGGCTGTGGTCTTCGGGTTGAGCGAACGAGCCAACGATACGTTCTTCATTACCCAGGCTGTCGCATCCAACGGACAGCTCATCGGCACGCAACGCAAACGACACCTCGGCGACGACGAATACGCCTACGCGACCGGTTCGCACACCCTCACGTTCGACCTCGCCGGGAACCGGTACGGCATCATCATCTGCGCCGAAGCCGGCGTCGACTGGACCTGGGACGCGACCGCACGCTCGGGAGCTGCGATCGTGTTGTTCTGCTCGGCGCCGGGACTCGACGAACGCAACACCGATGCGGCGTCGTGGCGTGCGGGCTTCGCATGGTGGCAAGGCTGCGGGCTGGGCGATGCCCGCCGCCACGCCAAACGACTGCATGTGTGGGTCGCGATGGCCACCCAAGCCGGCACAACCATCGACGAGGACTTCCCTGGGATCGCCGCGCTCGTCTCCCCCGCCGGCGCCGTCATCGACCGACTTGCCGGCTGGCAGCCTGGAACACTCATTGTCGACCTGCCCGATTCGGCGACTCGCGAACGACACGACTGACGAGCCGTGGTGTCGAGGCTGCGAAAACACGTTGATGGGCCTGCGGACATGTGAATAGCTTGGCGCGGCCTTCGACCCGATCGCGTCCTTCGCTGAGCAGTGGTAGTTCGAGTCAGGTCCTGCTGGACTCGGGTCCGGGACCGTCGAGCGCGGTTCCAAGCTCAGTAGAAGTCACAGCGTCTTCGCCCGACTCGCGATGCTCCAGCACGCCAGCTTTGAACCACCAGAGGACGTCGCCGTGACTGATCCTCCGTTGTACACGGGGTACCTGCCAGGGAGGGAGGCGGCGCCGATCACGCGCTTTGCGTCTGTGTTGGTGTGAGAGGAACGCCGAGTCCGGCATGATGGACTTGTGGCCGTCCCGCGACTCGCTGTTGCCGCTGTCGTGTTCGATCTCGGTGGTGTGCTGATCGACTGGAATCCGCGCTATCTCTACCGATCTCTGTTCGACAGCGAGGATGAGATGGAGTCGTTCCTCGGTTCCGTGTGCACGATGGAGTGGCACTATCAGCATGATCTGGGCCGGCCGATGACGGAAACGTTACCGGAACTCGCTGCGCAGTACCCGCAGTACGAAACGCAGATCATGGCGTGGGCGCGAGACGATGAGATGGTCGCCGGAACGATCGAATCGACGGTCAAGATCCTTCGAGAGCTGCGCGACCGGTCAGTGCCCTGTTTCGCGTTGACGAATTGGCCACACGATGCGTTCACACGGGCGCGAGAACGGTTCTCGTTCCTCGCATCGTTCGCGGGGATCGTCGTGTCCGGCGCGGAAGGTGTCGCCAAGCCCGACCCGGCGATCTTCCACCTTCTCCTAGACCGATATCACCTCGACGCCGCAACCACGCTCTTCATCGACGACAGCCCGATGCACGTCCAGACCGCACGCGAGATCGGGATGCGAGTCCACCGATTCACGAACGCCGAAGCCCTCCGTCGCGAACTCGGAGCGCTCGGCCTGCTCGCCAAACCCGAATAGCCCAAGGCGACTGCTCCGAAAGCTCGACGCTCGTCCAAGTCTTCGGTGTCCAGTCCAGCGCGAAGTTCACGCACCGTCTGACGCCATGCAATCACTTCTGCGGAAATACTGACATCCGGGCGCCAGCTGCCCCACCCGTTGCGGGCGTGGACGTAATGGTCGCGACAGGACTTGCCCCCCAGCGATCGGCTTCTCGCGTCGTTGTGCCGTGGGTCTCGGATTGCGAAATTCGGTCGGGCCGATCGCAGTTCGGGGCGATGACGATGTCGGAATGTCGTTGTCGGGAACGTGCCGAGGCACTCACCAAATCTGCGCCCCAGGCTCGCGGTCTTCACACACGATGCTCGCTCACCGCAATCCTGATCGGAAGGCGCACGATCGGGAGGATGTCGTGCACGTTCTGAACCGGGCACGCGGCGGTTCGTCGTACCTTGGTTCGTATTCGCACGCGTCGCGGACAGGACACGTCGGGGGCGTAGTCGTCGTCCTGTGGTCTTACGGCAAACAGTGGACGATTTCCGTCAGTCCCAACGGATTCATCGACCTCAACGCGGTGTCCTGCGCCACGAGCACGAACTGCCTCGTCGTCGGGAGCCGCAACCTTCAACAGGAACTTGCGGAACGGTGGAACGGAACGAAATCGACGATTGTCGCCCAACCACTATCTCCCGGCGTCGACAGCGTCCTGGTCGCCATCTCGTGCCTCAGCACCACCAACTGTTCGGCTTCGTCATGGCCTTCAGGCAAGACGAAGACCGTCGTGAACAACCGTCGCTGAGGGCAGTCACGACTGGTCGGGCCGTCGGGAGGGACAGGCCAACCTCGTCGACGAGGCACGTATCGATCGTCGAGCGCCACCATCCGCTCCTCCTCGGACAGACGGCAAGGCATGTCGCTGGGCGGAACGTTCCGAGCCCGACTGTCAGCGGTCGCGTCTCGCGGCTATACCTACCGTAAGATCCTGAGATCCTCGCGTGATCAATCTGGGAGGAACGATGCCGCTATTCATGATCGTGATCGTCGTTCTCACCGCCTGGGGCGTCGGTGCCGCCGCGGGATCCGCGTCCACCTACCTCACCGGCGCGGTGGTCGGCGCAGCAGCCGCGCTCGTACTCCTCGCCGTCTTGGGAGCCATTTCCGCTTGGCGGCACCCCACCCAACGCGATCAGACCCTGAAGCCGTACTAACAGCGCAACGGTCGGATTGCCGGGCGGAGGAGACCGTCTCCACTGGCGTCGTTGTCGAGCTGGCACTGCCAGCCACAGGAGTGCTCGTTGATGTCCGCAACTGCACGCAACGAGCACCAACGCGCACCGGACGCCACGAACCGTTCATGGCACGGCCGAGATCTACAGCTCGGTTCCGCAGCTCCCGACGCGACGATCGGCGAGGAAGACCACCTCCCGCCAACCAGCCGCCTCTGCTCACACGTGCCGTCGCCGCGTGCGTCACACCGAGCCGCATTCATCCGAGCGCGAATACCAGTCGTGGCATACGCGTGGCATCTTCGGTTCCGGACTCGCCGTTGTCAGCGCCGCCTGCCGTGCGCGCCAAGCACCCCGACGAGCAACCGGACGACCACCGCGAGGCGAAGGATCGCCCAGACACGCAAATTCGCACGGCCGAGGCAACTCGCCCGAGGATCGAAGAGTCTGGACGATCGGATTCCTCATCCTGCGGCGCTCAGGGGTTGGTCGGCGAGGGACATTCGCGTCAGCCGCGTCTGTTCTCCGTGCCGAGCTCGACCGGTGTCGCGATGAGGTCGACGAGCGCGCCGTTCCGAACGACAGTGATCGGCAGTTGGGAACCGATGGCGTCGGCGAGCATGAGTTTCTGCAACGCTTGCGCGGTCGCTACGGGTTGGCCCGCGGCGGTGAGGATGAGGTCACCGTCGCGGACGCCGGCTCGAGCCGCAGGCCCGTCGGGCGCGACCTCCCCGACGCGAAGACCGATCGCCTGTCCCGTTCGTTCGGCGAGACCGGGAGGGAGCGGTGCCGGGGTGCCCGCGACACCCAGGTAGGCGCGGCGCACGCGGCCTTCGGTGAGGAGCGAAGCGATGATGCGTCGAGTTGTGTCGTTGATCGGGACCGCGAGGCCGAGTCCGAGGCCTGCGACCGCGGTGTTGATGCCCACGACTTCGCTCGACGAGTTGGCGAGCGCGCCGCCGGAGTTTCCTGGATTGAGGGCGGCGTCGGTCTGGATGACGTCGTCGATGATACGCAGGGTCCCGCCGGATCGCGTCGGCAGTGAACGGCCGAGCGCGCTCACTACGCCCGCGGTGACACTTCCCGCGAGGCCGAGCGGTTGCCAACCGCAACGACGAGCTGGCCGACGAGCAAGTTGGACGCGTCGCCGAGCTTGGCCGGGGGCGGCGTCTGTCCTTCCGCGCGAAGGACGGCCAGATCCGACAACGGGTCGGCGCCGGTCACGCGGAACGACGTTGCCGTCCCGTCGGCAAACGTTGCGGTGCCGGAGCTGTTGCTCCCAACGACGTGCGCGTTGGTGAGGAGGAAGCCGTCGTCAGTGAAGACCACGGCCGAGCCCGCGCTGGCTTCGACTCGACCGTCGCGCCGACGGCGAGACATCTGCAACGCCGCGACGCGAAGTGTGAGCTCCGCGGCCACTTCGGTAACGACTTGGGAATAGGCGTCGAGCTGGCGATCGCCCATTGTGGGCGGTACCCGAGCCCCGATCGTGTCAGACATTGCGACCTTCCTGATTTGGTGGTCAGGTAACGCCGAGACCGGCGATCTCCTTCCCGCCGCGGTCATCGAGGTTCGCCTCGGGCGGGCACCTCGAGCGCCGCTCGATCCCAATACCGAGCGTTGTTCGACGTCCGCCTCGTGACCGTCCGGTCAGTCCTTCGGCTCCACTGTCTCGGCGCGGAGACTCGTGTGGACTTGCGACGGCCGGACCACAGCCGGTCGGCGTTCCGGGGGAACAGAGGCACCGAGCCGGGCTTCCCACCATTCGACGGGGACAATACGGAGGGCGAGCTCGAGCGTGCCTCGGTCGAGTTCCTCCGCGAGCTGCGTGATGACGACGATCCTGTTCGCGAGCTCGTCGCCCCCGATCTGGCCTTCGATCTGCACGGCGGGGCTGCTGTTTGCGCGGCGCTGTCGCCGGTGGTCCTCGGGCGGATCTGAGTTGTCGAGGAGACTGATCAGCCAGCTGATGTCGCTGGCGAGTTCGACGTGACGATCGATGACTTCGGCGTAGACGTCCGCGTTGAGCATCACAGCCGCCCACCGGCCGAGCACTTCGTCTGTGTGGGCTGCCAGCACGGCGATCTCTTCGTGAAGTCCGCGACGACGGGCGTCGTCGGCGATCACGGCGCGGACGGCGTCCGCGAGGCGAGGCGTGTCCCGGACGGTCAGTCCGTTGGCTTCGACCGATTCAGGCCGCGCGGCTTCGGGAGAGAGCAAGCCTACCTGCGTCAGCACTCCCGTCCAGATCAGGCGGGCGTTGCGGACCAGCTCGAGCATCACGAACTGGGCGAGGATGCTCCACCGTTCGCGTCGTCTGCGCTCGAGTACCTCGTTGATGACCGCGACCGTCAACAGCACGACGATCACGTTCGCGGTGAGGCTGGCCAGCAGCGCGTGTCGTGACCAGAAGCTTCCTGCCACGACGTCCGACGCGATCCCGCCTGCCAACGCCACGAGCGCGGCGACGGCCAGTATCCGTGTGCTGCGAAGGAAGGCATCGACCGACTGCGACCGTCGCGGCCCAACCTCGTGGCGCCTCATATCGCGGCCAGCGTATGCCCCGGCACGATCTTCCTGGCTCGGTCGTGCCGGCCGGGGCCGCGCTCAGCGCGGCTTCGACTTCTTCGTCGATGCTGACAGTCGATGTGGGCGAGGTCAGACCTGCGCGTACACGAGGGTGGCGTCAATGTCGCTGCGGTCTTGCGCGATGAGCCCGTCCTGTAGGCGGAACACGTTGCAGCATGGAACGGTGACCGGGTCTGCGTCACGACGGGTGTAGTGCACGTCGAATTCGGCGATTGCGGCGTCGCCGTCGCTGTACACGGCCAGGATCTCGTGCCGGACGCCCGCTACTGATCCCAGGAATGCGTTGACGGCGTCGACGAACACGGTCTTAGCGTTGATCGTCTCTGCGTTCCCGAGCGGCAACTCCACGTCGTCGGTCATGAAGCCCGCCAAGGTCGAGACGTCTTTGGCGTCGAGGGCTGCGGGACCGATCGCGACGCTGCCGCGTGCCGGGACGAGGCGCGCTTTGGTGTGCCGCCGTTGATTCGGGTTGTCACAATGGGACGTCGGCTGACGGACAACTGCGGAGGTGACGTGATCAATGGCGACTGGCCAGTTTGGTCGTCCAGACCTGCGGGACACGCGACGGGAACTGGACGCCATCGACGATCAACTCGTCGATGTTCTTCGTGAGCGCCTGCGGCTTATTGAAGAAGTGGTGCGATACAAACGGGCGCATGGCATGGCGGTCGTGGATAGATCTCGCGAGGACGAGATGCTCGCGAGAGTCGAGAAAGTCGCCGCGGGCAAGGGGCTCGATCCTCGGATTGGCCGACAGGTGCTTCGGGCGGTGATCGATGCGTTCACCTTGCTCGAGGTGGAGCAACTCGGGAACAGCGACGCGTAACGCCAGCATCCAAGATCATGTCCCGCCTGGCCGCGCAGGACAGACCGACGGACGCCCCACGGCCGTCAGACGGGTGATAGCCCGGCGGCGTCGATCTGGGACGCGCCGTTCGGGGACACCCAGCCACGTTCTGTACTGCGTGAGCTGGTGTCGATATCGTCGCCTTCGTGAACGCCTCTCTCCGCGATCGACTGCAAGGAGCCCTGACCGCTGCAATGAAAGCGCGGGACAAGGCCGCCGTCGCCGCCTTCCGCTCGGCGTTGTCGGCGATATCCAACGCTGAAGCGATTGCGACTGATACGTCGACGATGATGGTCCAAGGACCGATCGCGGGCAGCATCCGAGGTCTGGGCGCTGGGGATGCGCCGCGTCGCACGCTGACGGAACTCGACGTGCTCGACATCGTGGACGGCGAGATTCAAGACCTCGCTGCGGCTGCAGTGCGATATGACACCTTGGGGCAAACCAATGCAGCGGATGCGATTCGCGACGAGATCCGAGCGCTGCAAACGCTGCTCGCTCATTGACCCAGACCGGAACGCCGCCGATCAAGTCCGCTGACTTCGCTCGGCGAACCGCGCAGGCGTGGACATAGACGGGGCCCATCATGACGACGATCACTGACCTTGACGACTTCACGGCGCTCGACCCGTTCTTTCGCATCATCGAACAGGGCCTCGATGGCATTGCTGACGGCGGGCACTTCTTCGACCTGCTGGCCGAAACGGTAATCTTCGACTACATCATCACGACTCCCGGCTACCCAAGACATGTCGAGGGCCGCAACGCCGTCGCCGAGCTCTACCGCCCGTACGGCACCGTCATCGTCCTCGACCGATGTCATGACCTCGCGGTCCATCACGACATCAAGACCGGCGTCGTGGTGCTCGAGTACGCCTCCGAAGGCCGAGTCGTTTCGACCGGGGCCCCGTACATCAACCGATACATCTCGGTACTCACGATCACAGACCGTAAGGTCACTCACTGGCGCGACTACCTCGACCCCGTGGCGGTCTTCGACGCGCTCGGATGGCCGTCGCGTTGATGGACGACGTAAGGGTTCGGTACGCGCTGCCTTCCCGCTGCGGGAGCAACGACGCGGCCGGAATCTTGGTACCGATGCGGATTCTGGCGAGCTCAGCGTGGGCGAATGCCATGCGCGCGGAACCGCGCCAAGCGGTCGAACAGATCTTGCGTCTGTTGGCCCCGGCGATGCGGATGCCGACAGGAACTGAGCCCCTTTCAGCATGATCGACCGGCTCGTTGGCATGTGAGCGGCACGGGATGGGTAAGCCGGCTCGACGTGCAGGGGAACTGAAAAACAACACTCCAGCCACCGCGCGGAGCGTCCCACGATCGCCAACGCCCCGGTCCCGGCGACATGCCGAGGTCACGCTGTCTTGGAGGTCGTGTATTCGGGGCCGCTCGCGACCATGTCTCGCCTGTGCTCCACGGAGTTCGCGTCAAGACCCGCGGTAGTTGTATGCGAGGAGCTCGCTGGCGAGGGCCGCGAGGACGAGCTCGGCGACGAGCTCTGGCTGATCCGGCGGGTCGACGAGGACGTGGCGTCGGTCAATGTCGGCTTGCGCGAACTCGTGGTGCATCTTGCGTGTCGCGTGTTCGTCGGTGAAGCCGTGTCCCTCGCGCGTCGCTACCCGGTCGAGACACCGTTCGACCGACGGTTGCAGGACGACATAGTCAAGGCGATTGAGACCTGTCGCGGCAACGAACGTCGGGAGGAACCACGGACCCACGACGCCGTCGTACACGGTCGTATATCCACCGGCCGAGTATCGCCCCGCGGCGGACGCAGCTGCTGTGGTCACGATCTCGTTCTGCTCGTTCGACTCGGGAAGCCAGGGCGGGATTGCGCCGCGAGCGAGAAAAGCGAAAAAGGCGTCGCCCTCCACGAGCACGCTCGGATCGAACCTCTCAGCAAGGACGCGCGCCACCGTGGACTTGCCCGCTCCCGGGGGCCCGGTCACGACGAGCAGCGATGCCATACCCGCAACTCTTGCTCACCCGGCCGGGCTCCCGGAAGTCGCGGCGCAGAGCATCGATCAGGGATAGCCCGGCCGCGTCCGATATGGACGGTCGTGTTCGGGATCGGTGCAGCCGAGTACGCCCGTGGCTGGCACACTCAGTCCGGTGAAATCCTGGCGCGCGATCGCGGCGCTCAACAATGCCGAATGGTGCGACGTGATCTGCCGGTCCCACGGTGCGCGGACCCGGTTCGACGATGTCGCGTGGACCAGCCCGACGCGGACGCCGCCCTACTATCCCGACGCGGTCACGTTGGTCTCCGATCTCTCGATCCCTGACCTGCTGGCGCGCATCGATTCCTCGATGGGTTGTTCGATCAAGGACAGCTTCGCGTCGCTCAATCTCACCGGCCACGGGTTCCGGGTCCTCTTCGACGCCCAATGGATCGTCTGTCCGAATACGTGGCGGCTCGCGAAGGTGGTCGCTCCCGATTGGGAGTTGGTGCGCGACCGCGAGGACATCGCGACGTGGGTTGAGGCATGGCGCGAAGCGGACGGACCAACGGACGCACTTCGCGTCGACGTTCTCGCTCACGATTCGGTCGCGGTGCTCGCCGCTCGGTCGGGCGACCGAATCGTTGCTGGTGCGATCGCGACGCACACCTCGAACGTCGTCGGGATCTCCAACGTCTTCGCGGAGGAGGGCATCACCTCAGCGAGCTGGTCTGGCTGCCTCGCCCTCGCCCGCTCCCTGTTCGCGAGCTCAACCTTCGTGGGGCTACGAGTCTGGCGACGAACTGGTCGCCGCACAACGCGCTCGGTTTTCAGATCGCGGGCCCGCTGCGCGTCTGGGTACGCGAACGTTGGTCGAACGTGCCTACTAGGGTCGCCAATATGGCGGACCGCCCCGTTCGCGAACGCCCCGGTTCCGGCGTTCGACGGGGATCCCCGCGTCCGGGATCCATGAGGCGTGCTGGTCAGTTGAACGCAACGACGTGAGCTGTCGTGTCGCTCCGATTCGCAGGAGCGCTACGGGGGGTTCGTCCATCGACGGCGGGCGACTCCGGCAAGGGCCGCGCCGATCAGTCGGCCAGCGGCGTGGAGAACCACCAGCGATGGTTCTCGGGGTCGCGGGCACCGTATTCCCGCAATCCGTAGGCCTGGTCGGTCGGACCACGGTCAATGTGGGCGCCCGCCGCCTTGCTCCGCGGTAATGGGCATCGACGTCATCGACGATAACCTCCAGACCCCCATGCGACTGCGCCGAACCGCGGGGCGTCGCCATCTGTTGCTCCTCGGTGACCGCGTGCAGCCAGATGGCGGCGTCACCCATCCGGACCTCCCCGTGCACGACGGTGCCGTCGTCTGTCCGATGGAGGCCACCCGACGTGAAACCAAACGTCCCGACCAGGAAGTCATGGGCTGCCTCAATGTCCTCATAGACAAGGACGGGAATGACTGCAGTCTGCGCGATGGTGCCGTTCTCAGTCGTCATCTGGTCACGGTACAGAGCTGACGGTCTCGTCGTCTTGGACAAACCTGACTCCCGGTTCGCCAGTCGATTCGGCCATCAACGCCTTCGGGCTGCAACCGGCCAAGGCCACGCAGTCCCGCGTGAAATGGGACTGGTCGTAGTACCCGCACTCCGTGGCCACATCGGCCAATGTCCGACCGTTCCCCACTCCGTCGAGCAAGGCCACGGCACGCTTGAAGCGCAGGATGCGGGCGTAGGCTTTGGGCGACACGCCGAGCTGGGTGCGGAAACGCTCGGTGACGACTCGGCGACTCCATCCAGTCTCGTCCATGAGCGGCTCGACTCGAGCCTGACCGCCGGTCGCCACCAACTGGCGTCGCAGCCAGGACACCTCGGGCGAGATGGCGTCGCCAGCCCTATTGCCGTCGAGGCACTGACGCGCGGCGAAGACATCGTCGAGGAGTGCGAAGCGTTCCTCCCACGTGGCGGCGTTGCCGACTTGCTCGACCAGCCGCGCTCCCCAGCGGCCCAGGACTGCGTCAATGGGGATGGCCATGTCGTTGAGGTCGCTCACCTGTCCGAAGAGGGCAACCGCTCCGGCGACGGAGAGTTCAATCTGGACGCCGTGCTGATGGCCACCAAGCTGGGTGAGGCTGGCGTGGGACTGATTGCCGACCACGAATGCGGCGAGTGAGCGGCTCGGACCGTTCGTGCCGTCCCACACCTCGACGTGGTCACCGAAGGCCAATATGAGCGCGATTCCGCAGCGGGCGACCTCCCGGCGGATCATCCGGCTCGTCGGCCACTCCTCATAGCCCACATACCCGCGCACTGCGTTCTGGGCCGCGCCGACGGCACCACGTACCGCCGTCTCATGGACGGAGCGATCCGTTTCCCATCGGGTGAGGACGACTTCAGTCGCCATGCGACCATGTTCGCGCGCTGTCGAAGCTGAACAACCCACTCGGAGATCGACCAGCCCGAGCGATCGGTCGATACTTTGGCGATGTCATTCGGTCAGGTACGCGCCGTCGCGCAATACGGGACATACGGTCGAGCAATCGAGCTCCGCTGCCATCGCGACATCCTCTTCGAGACCCTTTGCGACGAGCTCTCGCCCCGAGGAACACTCGGTTAGCCACGCTGCGAGATCGCAACGTGCGGCCTCAAACACGGCGACAGCCGACCGTGCCTCCGGTGACAGATCGTCTGCAGACAGCGCCGCAAGGACGGCGCCAGCACCGACCAGGTCTTCGACACATGGACGCAGACCGCCGTCCGGCCACCGTTCACCAGCTGCGATCACACTCACGACGCCCTCCGTCGCCGCGCTGCGCCGCGCGACGGCAGTCGCGTTGCGCAATGAGCCCGCAACAACCTGCGGGCAATACTCGGCCGCAGTAAGCGTGAGCGTCGCGCCGTTCGGAGACGGCAACACCAATCGCTCACCTGCATCTATCTTCTGCAGGGACACCGGCGACAACGACCGGCCCGCCCCATCGGCGCCGCGCCGAGCACCGCGCCGACGGTCGCGGCGAAGGCGCGGGCGGTGTCGTCATGCCAACGGTACGGGTAGACGAGAGCGCCGCGCTCCACCCCGACGGTCACCGCCGTCGTGAACCTCAGCACGTCGACCACCACGACAAGATCAGAACGTGGAGCGAGTAACGAAGTGTCGTTCGGGCCCCAACCGAACCGAACCCGAAACCCCGCCTGCTCCCCCACCGTTTCCTCGGCCATCACGACAGACTGCCGGTCCTGGCGCGGATCATGCGAGCGCATCCAAGCGACAGGGCTTCGGCCACCCCAGTGCCCACAGCCTCCTGCGGCCGGATGAGCTGGAGACGCCGCATCGCGACCAAGTCTCCGCCGAGAGGGCGACCCGAGTTTTGGGGCTAGCCACGATTGTCCAGCTCGCGCCGTTCCATCACTCGGTGCATGTCTTGGATGGTCCGGTACCTCCGTCAAGAACGGGGGGCACGTCGCGCCGACCGCGACGCAGTTGACGCCGACCGGGTCGGTTCGGCGTGGCGTGCGGTCGCGCTACGGATGCGCGTTATCCCCCGATTGAGGTTGTCGGAGAACGTGCCTGTTGAGAGCATTCGGTGATCGAGGCTTCGCTAGGAGGTTCGTTCGATGAGCGTGTCGGTGCTGTTGGATTGGTTGTAGCTGCCGACGGCGAAACAGCTGGTGGTCACGCACGACACGCCGAGAAGTGAACCGGCGGGGTTTGGTCCGTGTATCGGCGTCCAGGTCTTGCCGTTCCATCGCGAGGCTGCGGGGCCGGCGACCGCGAGACAGCTTGTCGTGCTCGTGCACGACACCGCGCCACCATCGGCGTTCGGGACCTTCGACCATTGTTTGCCGTTCCAACGGAAGGTCTGGCCGCCGACCGCGATACAAAAATTGGTGGTCACGCAGGACACGCTGGACATGTCCACTCCGATGTCGGAACCGATGTCGACGGTCCAGGTCTTGCCGTTCCAGTGTTCGACGAGCGCCTGGTCGGGCAGGTCAGATCCGACGTGGCCGACGGCGGCGCAACTGGTTGCGCTGACGCACGAGATGCTGGCGAGGTAGTTATCGAAGCCGGACGGGTTTTCGAGTTGGTTGCGTGACCAGTGGATGCCGTCCCATTTGTCGACGAGTAGTTCGGCGCCGAGTTCGGTGACGTCGTAGCCGACCGCGAAACAGGTCGTCGCGTTCGTGCATGACACGGCCGAGAACGAGGGGTCAACAGGGCTGGGGATGATCGACCAGCGTGTCCCGTTCCACCGTTCGGCGAGGGTGTCGATCGTGCCGCCGGTCTCGGTCGACCCGACCGCAAGGCAGCTGTTGGCGCTCGGGCAGGACACGCTCGTCAGCGAACTCGCGGCTGCGCCGGTCGGGTTGGCGCTCGGGCTGATCGACCAGTCGCTGCCGTTCCAACGCTCCACCAAGGTCTTCGTCGCGGAGCCGCTGACGTAGTCGCCGACCGCAACACAGTTCGTCTCGCTGATACACGACGTCGCCGAGAGCTCGCTTTGCGACGCGTCCGACGGCAGCGTGGTGATCGACCAGTTCAAGCCGTTCCAGCGCTGCGCGAACGGCGTGACCGTAGACATGGTCTCGTACATGCCGATCGCGAGGCAGCTGTTGGCGTTCGCGGACGAGATCGAACCGAGCGAGTTCCGAAGCCCACCCGGGTTCGGGGAACTGACCAGCGACCAACGGGTCCCGTCCCAACGTTCGACCAGAGTCGGCTGGGGGTCCGTATCGGAATCGTTGCTGCCGACCGCGGTGCAGTTCGTTTCGCTCACACACGACACGCCAGCCAATGAACCTCCGACGGTGAGCGTCGGGCTGGCAGCCGCAGACCAGCGGGTCCCGTCCCACCGCTCGATCAGCGGGTTCGACCCCGCATGCCCGACCGCGAAACAACTCGTCACGGTCGGGCAGGACACGCCGTCCAGCGCATCGCCAAAGCCGAACTTCGCGACCGGACTCGGGCTCGCCACGATCGACCAGCGCGTCCCGTCCCACACCTCAACCAACGTTGGCGGCGCCCCGACCGCGGAGCCAGACAGGCCGACCGAACCGACCGCCACGCAGTTCGCCGTACTCGCGCACGACACACCCGACAGCAGGTTGTCGGCCATACCGATCGGGTTCGGACCTGTGGCGATGGACCACACGGTCCCGTCCCACTGCTCGATCAAGTCAGGCCCGACCGCCACGCAGCTCGTCGCGCTCGCACACGACACGCTGTCGAGTCAACTCGCGTACTCCGGCGGCAGGCTCGGGCTCGCAACAACGGCCCAGCTCAATCCGTTCCATTGTTCGATCAGCGTCTGCGTCGCAAACGAGCCCGAAGGAGACAACGAACCCACCGCGAAACAGCTCGACGTGTTCGCGCACGCAACATCCGCCAGCGAAATACCATCCGCGCCGGCCGGGACGTCGATCGCGGTCGCAGTCCAGGCCACCCCGTCCGATTCCTCGACGAACGTACCGCCCGCATCGCCATTCCCCACAACGAAACACAACGTCGATGTCGGACACGACACCCCACCCAGTGTCACCCTCGGCGGCCCGGCCGGACTCGGACTCCCAACCACCGACAGTCCCGGCGCAGCACCAGCCGCCGACCCGAACGACAGGACCGCACTCCACCCGATCATCACCGCCACCGCGGTCGTGCCCCAACGACCCCGGCGCGTCAGCCTTCCACCCATGGTCTACCCCCATTTGCGGTCTACCGAAGTGCATCAGACCTACGCACAACAAGCAACGACGTGTGCTCACGCTGACGCCTTCGAGCCTGTCGCAGTCGGGTTCGTGCAACGCGGCACCCGAAACTTCGCCCGAAGGTCCCGCGATCCGTTCCTGCGAACGAACCCCGAACGTGGGCGGGCCGGTCGTGCCCTCGGCGACGGGAGACGTCCCAACAGCAGTCAGGTCGCGCCCCGAGGAGTAGCGGGCCACGGTCCGGTGAGCACTCACACTCGGCGGCGGTTCGCGCGACCAGGAACGGAGTCTTCGTCGTAGCCTCCATCATCGCGACTTCATCGATGGTCTCTGTTCGGAGCAGCCGGGCATGAACGCAGGCCCGTGAGCTCATCTGCATGAACCCAGCCCGATGAATGACGTGCAGTCGTACCAGCGTCGGTCGTACGCGGCGCTGCTGTCATCAGTGTTCTGCTCATCCGCTGCGCTGGCACTGTTGACCACCGTGCTGGGCAAGCAAGTCTACGACCTCACGCACAGCCCGCTCGCGTTGGGTCTCCTCGGCCTCGCCGAGTTCGCTCCCGCCGCGATCCTGGTCTTCGTCACGGGGACGCTGGCCGACCGGATCGACCGCCGGAAGCTCGCGGCGGTTGCGCTTGCGGTCCAGGCGTCGAGTATCGCGTGCTTGGCGTGGTACGCGGGCACGAGCCCGACTTCGACGGTGCCGATCTTCGGCCTGGTCGTCGCGTTCGGTACCGCCGCCGCGTTCGCCGCGCCGGCAACCCGCGCGCTGCCATCCGATCTCGTGACCGCCGAGCGGCTCCCTTGGCTGGTCGCGCGCCAGAACGCGACCGGACAGGGAGCCTCCATCGTGGGGCCTGTCGTCGGAGGATTCCTGTACGTCATCAACATCCGCCTGCCGTACGTAACCGGCGCCGTGCTCGTGGTCGTCTGCGCAATCGCCATCTTGGCCGTCCACCCTCGGCACACGGCCACGAGCGCATCCCGTCCGCGCGCCGGGATGCGCGAAGCCGCCGAAGGGGTGCGCTTCGTGCGCTCGCAGCCGGTCCTGCTCGGCGCCATATCGCTCGATCTGTTCGCCGTGCTGTTCGGAGGTGCTGTCGCGCTCCTGCCCGCGATCGCCGAGACCCGACTCGACGTCGGTGCGGTCGGGCTCGGGTTCCTACGTGCCGCGGTCGGCATCGGGGCGGGAACTGTCACGCTCTTCCTCACCCGACGTCCGGTCACGCGTCAGGTCGGTCGCACGCTGTTCATCGCGGTCGCCGTATTCGGCGTGGGCACGATCGCGCTCGGCGCGACGACCAGCTTCGCGGTGGCGTTCGTCGCGCTCGTCGCGCTGTCCGGAGCCGATTCCATCAGCGTCTACATTCGCTCGACGCTCGTACCGTTGGCCACGCCGCAACACATGCGCGGGCGCGTACTCGCGATCGAGAGCGTGTTCATCGGAGCGTCGAACGAGCTCGGAGCATTCGAGTCGGGCGTTGCCGGACAGCTCCTGGGCGCGCCCGCCGCCATCGTGCTCGGCGGGGTGGCCACACTCGCGATCGCCGTCCTCTGGTGGACCGCCTTCCCGACGCTACGCACCGTCGACGGCTTCCCCGTCCCCGTCGAAACCCCGGTCCGCCCTGCGCCGGACCTCCGAACGTGACGGGTCGCAACCGCGTTCACGCGCGTCCGGGACCGAGCGCGCTCGCAGCGCGCCGGACGAGAACAGTGGTCACGGCGAAACACCGAATCGGCGGCGCGTCATTCACGCGAGGTACAAGCAGTACCGCCAACAACGGCCAACGGCCCAGAACGTGCGACGACCTGCCACACGAGCGCAGGTCGCGACGCATCTTCGGTGACAAGCGAGGGCGTTGCGTCGTTCACTTGGAATCGTCTGCACGAAAGCGCGCCAGCCCTGGAAGCAGCGTGCCGGTGCACCGGCGTGAACGACAGAAACTCTGAGCGCATCACGGGCCGCCCAGCGCGTCGAATGCGAACGGGCGGTCGTGACCGGTGCGCAGGACTGGCAACCGGGGGACTTCATCGTCGCCGATCGCGCCGAGCTGCCGGAACTTGCAAAAGTTTGGCAACGCGTCCGACACCTCGCCGATCCGCGGCCCCGATCGGGCTCACCGGCCAACAGCCCGACGACGCGCAACATCGGGACCGGCTGCACGAGGACCTCGGGCACACAACACCAACATGACGCTCGCGGCGATCGAGGCTCGGCATAGGCTCCGGACTCTCCGCCGTGCGCGATCTGGTCAGGCACGACGCACGCTCGGCTTTGCGGACGGCTCCTTCTGCGCGTCTCTCATCGCCCTGGGCTATCCAGGCGACCGACCCGTCAAGCCCATCAGACCCGACCGCCGACCGTTCGACGACATCGTGCATCAGGGCCGTTCGGAGTCAGCCGGCGAAGCGCGAACTCGGTCACGATGCGTCCTGACGCCGCCTCAGGCCGTTGGTGCGAGTTCGGCCAGATCCGGTTCGATGAACGAGTCGACGAGATCGGCGACGGGTGACTCTGCGAGACGGTGCGCGAGCAAGAGTGCCGCGCCGACGAGCACTGTGAGCGCGACGAAGTAGCCGGCGGTCACCGTGCCGAGACCGAACCGGTCGGCCACTTCACCCGCGATGATCACCGGCACGCTCATCGCGAAGTAGCACAGCGTAAAGTAGGTGGAGGTGACACCACCTCGCGCGTGCTCCGGCACGATCCGTTGGATGGTTGCCATCGCGTTCATTTGCGCGACACCGGCGCCCGCACCCGCGATCACCCCACCGACGATCGCGATGGCGAGCGAGTTCACGAGCGTCGACGCAGCCATCACGCCCATCCCGATGACCACGCCGGCTAACGACGTGCGCAACGCCGCCGCGCTCTGATGACGACGGAGTACGATCTGGGTAGCGCCGTTGGTGAACACGACGAGTGCCGCGAACAAGCCCGCCACCACTGGTTGCGTGATCTGGACGTGCAGCTGTTCGTGCAAATACGACGGCGACACACCGAAGACCCAACCGACGACCATGAAGCTGGCCGCGCCGGCCAACGACGTCGCGAGGAAGGTCGGCCGGATGTCGGCGGGGATGTGGAACACGGGTCCGCGCCCGGTCGCCGCGCGCCGCGACGGGCTTGGTCTCGGGGATGCGCACCAGCGCTAGCGCCAACGCGGTGGCGAGCACGATGTCGAGGACGTAGGGCGAAACGGTCGGCCACGGCGTGAGCCACGCGAGGAGCCCACTCACGAGAGGTCCGAGCGTGAGACCTGCGGCCGCGGCCACCGAAGCCGCCAACGCTCCGCCCGTGACGTGTTGCTTGGGGTGCAGCTCGCGGATCGTCACGGCTACGCACGACATCACCAAACCGCCGCCGATGCCGTAGATGATCTCGCCGGCGAAGAGCCAACCAACATTCTGAGCAGCTGCGAACGCGGCCGAGCTGAGCACGGTGATCGCGATTCCTGTGACCAGGAGAGGTCGGCGGCCAACGCGATCCGCGACTCGACCGAGCACTAACAGCGTCGGCACCAACGCCACGACGTAGACGCCGAACAGGAGCGTCACCACGCCGGAGCCGAATCCGTAACGATGCTCATAGATCGGGAAGAGCGGGGTCGGGAAGTTGCTCCCCGCGAAGAGCAACACCTGCGCGCCGATCACGAGCCAGAAGCTCGTGCGGAGTGACCAGCCCCGCCGCGGTCCGACGGCCGCGTCCCGGGCAGGGGCTGGGACGGCGAACGGGGCCTGTGGTTCTCGGGTCATCATCACGCGGCTCCGATGTCGATGTCTCGAAACAGACAGGTCTGTCTGCCTTCGACACACTAGACAGACCGGTCTGTTATAGTCAAGCAATGGCCGCAGAAACCGTCAGCGCCACCCCGTCAGCCCGGGATCGACTCCTCGAGGCTGCCGACGAGCTCTTCTACGCGCAGGGCATCCACACCGTCGGGATCGACCGCGTCATCGAGAAGGCCGGCGTCGCCAAGGCCACCCTGTACAGCGCGTTCGGCAGCAAGGAAGGACTCATCCGCGCCTACCTCGAGGCCCGACTCCAGGACCGCCAAGCACGCATCAACCGAGCGTTGGCCGAGCTCGCAACGCCCCGCGAGCGAATCCTCGGCGTGTTCGACGTACTCGGCCGAACCTGCGCCCAGCCCGGATTTCACGGTTGCGCGTTCATGAACGCGAGCGCCGAGTCACTCCCGGGGAGCGCGGCGGAACAGGTATCGGACGAGTCGAGGGCCTGGACCCGCGCGCTCTTCGTGAATCTGGCTCGCCAAGCCGGCGCCGCGGACCCTGAGCAAGTGGGTCGTCAACTCGTGCAGCTCTACGACGGCGCGATCATCTCCGCACGGATGGACCGCGACTCCGACGCCGCCGCGACCGCCAAAGCCACCGCCGCCGCCGCCCTCGACGCCGCGACCCGCTGACGCCGGCGACTCCGCGTTTCGTTCTTCACTCCGTGGGGGATTCGGCGTTGATGTGTTGCACGAGGTCGAGGAGCCGGCCGAGGTCGTCGAGCCGGTGGTCGAGGTCGTGGCCCGTCGGGGTCGGTGTGGAGGTTGGCGCGCAGGGTGTTGATGCCGGCGTCTCGGTAGAGGCGGAGCCGGTCGCGGATGAGGTCGTCGGTGCCGATCAGATTGGTGCCGAGTCCGATGGCGGTCGGGACGCGCTTGCGGGCAGCGTCCTTGTCGCCGGCAAGCCAGAGTTGTTGGACAGCGCGGACGTCGTCGCCGTAGCCCTGGCGTTCGAAGGCGTTGTTGTAGAAGTTCGTGGCCGCCGACCCCATGGCTCCGAAGGTGAACGCGTAGCCCTCGGCGTGGCGGCGGCCCGCTGCTTCGACGTCGTCGGTGAACTCGACCCCGACGGCGACGGTGAGGTCGATGTCGGCCAGCGTGCGGCCGGCCGCTTCGGCGCCGAAGCGGATGGGGTCGAGGAACACCTCGGCGGTCTCAGGGAAGAACGAGTTGCCGATCCACCCGTCGGCGAGCTCCCCGGTGAGCCGCAGGTTCGCGGGTCCGAGCGAGGCGACGTAGATCGGGATGTGCGCCGGCGGCATGAGGGAGCGGATGGCGCGCCCTTCGCCGCCGGGCAAAGGCAGCCGGTAGATCTCGCCGTGATACTCGAGGCGGTCGCCGGCGGTGATCGAGCGGATGATCTCGATCGTCTCGCGGGTGCGGCGAACCGGCCGGTCGAAGCGGACGCCGTGCCAGCCCTCCATCACCTGCGGACCGCTGGTACCGACGCCGAGCACGAACCGGCCCCCCGACAACGCCTGCAGCGAGAGCGCGGACATGGCCAGCATCGCCGGGGTGCGGGCGCCGAGCTGCACGATGCCGGTGGCGAGCCGGACACGGGTGGTGCACGCGGCGAGGTAGGCGAGCGGGGTGAGCGCGTCGCCCGCCCAGAACTCCGGCACCCACACCGAGTCGACGCCGAGCCGTTCGGCCTGCCGGACGAACTCGACGCCGTCGAGCCGTCAACGGCATGGCGCCGACGCCGACCCGGAGTGTCACCGCTCCGCCTCGGCGAGCGCTTGATGCCTTCGAGGGTGGCGCGCATGTTGGTCTCGTACTCCTGGAGGCGGCGGGCGATGATCCGCTCCTCTTTGTCGGGCATCGCGGTGATGGCGATCGTGAGCCCCGACGGTGCCGGACCCATCCGTGTCCCTTGCCGGAGCCGGACGCCCTCCGGTTCCTGCTCGAGTTCGAACCACCAGCTCGAGGACGGATTGTCAGGGTCGGTGACCGCCCAGCCGAACGCGCGCAGCAGCTCATACCGGTTTACGAAAGAGGTGGTCTCCCACTCCCCCAACGCGGTGTGGTGGTTGCGGCCCCTGAAGCGGGCGCCGACAGACGGCGTGTCATCCAGCCAATCGGCGCCGAGAAACTCGGTCGAGAACCGCGCCGGCACGTTGATGTCAGTCACCAGCTGCCACACCCGCTCGATCGGCGCGTCGATCAGAACGTCAACCTCGATGGAGGGGCCGTCCCCGTACTTCAACGCCCGCCCCTTTTCTCGGGTCGACGACTGAACCCTGGCATGCTCGCGACTTTAACGACGCCGCGACGACGGATGGCGGTGTGGATCCACGAGACATTTCTCGCGTCGACCGAATTTCTTGAGTCGCGCGTGGGGGTCGACCGCGCCCTTCCTGGATATCGGGAACACTCGACGCGAGCGACTAGCGCCGACTCGACGACAACGGGAGCGCAGACTGCGGCGCGCCGTCCAATTCTTCGGCGGCCGCTTGGGCGCACAACTCGAGGCTGTCGAATAGTTCCTCTGAGCTGCCCTTGGTCGGGCTGGCGGGATTCGAACCGCGACCTCCTGACCCCAGGACGTTTCGGGGATCATCGTAGCGGCGTTGAGTTCGGGGCAGACCCGTTCTCGCAGGTCAGATGGGATCCTGTGGTGCAGATGGAACTGCGTGAACCTCCACGACGCGGCAATTTCTTGGTGGAATTTCTGGTGGGTTTCGTCGCCGACTCTGACCACGTCGCGCTCGACTTCGAAGCGCGCGAGACGCATCCATCACCAGGCTTCGGTCACGGGAGGCGTTCGATCATCGACACCAGTTCTTCGCGCGAACCCAAACCGTCGCGACAACTTCAAGAGTTCTTGCGCTTGAGCGGCCACGATTCCACGCTCGGGTTGACCGGCCACGGTGATACCTCGCCCACGGCGGAACTCCAACACGTCTTCTTCTCGCAGCATGCGAAGTGCGCGGAACACGGTGTTCGGATGCACACCGAGCACCGCGGCCATGTCACGTGCGGGTGGAAGCCGCTCGCCTGGTCGTACTTCGCCTTGTGCGATCTCACGGCGGATCTCAGCCGCGACTTGTTCATGCAACGGGAGTGAGTCGTCCCGGTCGACATTGACTTCCTCCATGGTGACATGCACAGTAGCACTATGGTTGCTGTGGGTAGGGCGCTTCGGGACACCCCTGTCGTTTCGGATCCTGATGCGCTCATTCGCGAAGCCCGTCGCAGACAACGCCGCCGGTGGACGGCGATCGGCGCGGTGATCGTCGTCGCTACGGTTGTCGCGATCGTGACGGTTGAAGTGCGCCGTCATCATGCGCCGACACCGCGCCACGGAGTTCGCGCCCCAATCCCGCATCACGGCATTCCCCAAATCCCGCGAGTATCGGGCCCGCAACCGCAAGCACCGGAGTCGCTTGCGATCGGTCCGGACGGCGGCCTCTACATCGCGGACGGCGGACGCGATCAGATCCTCGAACTCCGACACGGGACCTTCCGGGTTGTCGTCGGGACCGGCAAGGTCGGCTTCACCGGTGACGGTGGACCGGCGACGGAGGCTGCAATCAACTCCCCCGGTGGCATGACGTTCCGGAACGGGACGCTGTACTTCGCGGACTCGGCGAACGGACGTATCCGAGCGGTGTCACCGGCAGGGATCATCACCACCGTCGCAGGCGACGGTCAGACCGGTTGGGTCGCAGACGGCACGCCCGCGCTCGCGGCCGCACTCGTCCCGCCGCGTTGACGTTCGGACCGAACGGACGCCTGTATGTCACATCGGACTTAGAGGTGTTGCGCCTCGACCCCAACGGCACGTTCACGCGAGTGATCGGCAACCCAAAGTCTCCCGACGCATTGTGCGGGTCCGGAGTACGTGCCATCAACGCGTGCCCGGACGGTGCGCAGGGACTCGCCTTCGACGCCAAGGGTGACCTGTACGTCTTCGGATCGGACACGAAGGCGCTCCTCATGGTCAACCCCGAAGGCACGTTCACGATTCTGAACGAGTTCGGCTTCTACCCCAGGGGATCCAGTGGATTGGTGACTGCACCGGACGGGACCGTCATCGCGATGGAGTCAGAATCGCTCGTACGACTCTCGCCACACGGGATGCACGTACTCATCGCGTTCCCGAGCTACCGACACACATTCCAAGGTGTCGAAAACTTCTTACCCAACGGGATCGCGGTCGCCCACGACGGCACCATCTACGTCGACACCGCCTACGGCAACGGCTACATCAACAAGTCAGCAATCGTCTCAATCAGTCCAAACGGACGCTCGACCCCGCTCTGGGAACAGAGCCCGCCACCCACCCAGGGCTGACGAAACCATCACACGCTCCTTGCGATCACCGTGGGTGCTCGCCAGCCGCTCGACCTATGAATCCCGATCGATCCCGAACTCCCGCAGTTCACATCCCTGACGACGAACTGCAGCGCGATCTTCAAACCTGGCCGATCTTCGGTACTCGGGGCGACCCCCAAACCACCCCGAAGGAGCCGCCGATAACCTCACCCCGGAACACACCCACCACCGCGACTTTCGATGAGCGAAAAACGCGACTTCCGGTGAGCGCCGACAGCGGCCGCCACACGGCTGCACGTCCGACAACGCCAACCGTGCCGTCAGCCGTTCAGGTGACGACGACGACAACGTCCACCATGACCCGCACGACGGTGCGCTCGCGTTGCCTTCGCCTCCTGGCACCCAATCCGCCGGGACCCCAACACCAAGGGGCCGTCAACGTTTATCAGCGCGGGACGAAGCGCCGGTCGGCGCTGGGACGAATGAGACGCGACGCTCGAACCTGAATGCTGAAACCCCAGCGCTCGTAGAACGACATGACCTGATGCTGACGGACCAAGTCGAAACTATTGACGTTGACGACCTTCGGATGCGCCAGCACGGCGTCAACCAACGTTCGGCTGACACCTCTTGCGGCTGTCCGGCGCTGCGGTTCTCGGCACCGTCGTCGCAGAGCGAAAGTTTCAGACATTCGGGCCTACCCTCGGGCGACTATTGGAGCACCGCGTAAGACACGGTTATCTGCACGGTGCCAATGTCGTAATCCTCCGGCGGGTTCGCGTCACCGATCCCCACAGTGACCGCGATGACGTGCCCGGCGCTGACGTGATCGGCGCCACCGACCGTGCCGAGCGTCGACCATGTGTCGGTGTCGTACCGGGTGAGGACGACGGAGCCGACGCCGTCGTAGCCCCGGCTTGACGGCTCGTAGATCGCCGATAGGAGATCCTCATTCGGATCAATGGTGTTCCCGTAAGACCGAACCGTGATGCTGTTGTACCGGATGGCACATGGAACCGTGAACGAATACTGGGTGCTGATCGATTCGAACCCGTCGATGGCCTCGTCGCAGAAGTTGTCGAGCCATATCCCGTTCGAGAAGGCCGACAGGGCGTAGCTGTATTGCTCGCAGGTCGAATCGCTCCCCAGGATCATTCCGCGATTACCGTTGAGCGAAAAGGTTCCGGTCTTGTTGACGAGCTGCTTGTGTGAGACGTAGACGCGATAGTCGACTGAGCTGCTTCGAGTTCCCGCCAGGTTCGCGGCGACGAAGTGATACCAATACCAACCTTCTGCCACCACGACATTGGCGAGGTTGCGGCCGTTCCAAGTGAGCTGGAATGTCCCGATGCTCGCGTGGGGTTGCGCGATGACGTTCACCTGCGTTCCCGATGTCGTGAAGATTTCCAACCACAGACTGCCCGCCTCGCTCACATTCACCTTGGGCTGAAACGTGTCCTCGTACCCGACGACAAGTGGATAGAAGGTGGTTCCGTTGCCGGTTATACCCCCCAAGATCGGCAAGGTGTCGTCGACTCGGATCGTCGCAGTCGCGCTGCCGTGGAGGGTCACGCCGTCGCGTGCGCCGGAGGTCGTCACGACGATGGTGTAGGTGCCGTCGCCGGCGATTTCCCCCTTGTTGTTTTCGCCGTTCCAACGGTACGTGTAATCGCCCGCGCTCAGCAGACCTGGGGTATGCGGCCCTTGGATCGTCTGGCCGTTGCCATTCTCGATCACAAACGACAGGACTTCGCTGTCGGGCAGGTGAACGCGGAAGGATGTCGTATTCTTACGACCGCCGTGTATCGGGCTGAATGGGTTCGGCGAAACCGAAATAATTCGTGGCTGCAGCGTCTTGACGGTAAAGGTCACGGTGCGCGACGTCGGCCCATTGCAAAGGGTCCCCGTCGTGTCGCATTCCTGTACGTACGTCGAGTGCGTTCCGTCTGCCAACGGTCCGGTCATTGACAACGAGTATGGCGCCGTCGAGTCGAAGCCGACTCGTACGCCATCGAGGAAGAACGCAAGTCCTCCGCCGGACGCAGCGGCTTGGATGCTCACGTTGGAAGCGGTGGTAGCGCCGTCGGCCGGTGCTGTGACCGTCGGAGCCTGGTTGTCGACGGTGACCGTCACTGCGGTCGATGTTGTGGGATTGCATCCGAAACTGTTGCAGTCCGCAGCCGTCCAAACGTACGAACTGGAGTTTGCAAGGCCCCACGTCGACCACTCCACTGAAGCTGTTCCCGCAACCACCGCGACTGGCGGCCCGAATGCCACCGCGTCGAGATAGAACTGAACGGAGGGCGCGGAAGAACTCGCCGAGATGGTCACGCTCCCTGCGGCAGTCGTACCGTTTGGCAATGGTGTGATTATCGGGATAGTGGTTGCGGGCCCCGGTACGAATGAGGTCGATGCACTCGACGGAAGGCTCGTCCCGGCAGCGTTCGTCGCGGTAACTGTGCAGCTGTAGGTTTCTCCGTTCGTCAAACCCGACACCGAGACCGGGCTTGCTGCCCCCGACATTGAACCGGTCGCCCCACCGTCCGACGAGGCACACGTCACGGCATAGCTCGTGATCGGAGCGCCACCATCATCCGCAGGCGCGACAAAGGTCACCGAAGCCGACGAGTCGCCAGCCGTCGCGACTCCGATCGTCGGCGCATCGGGCGCCCCCGCCGGAACGAACGAGTTCGACGATGCCGACCGGACGCTTGTACCGATGGCGTTCGTCGCGGTAACTGCGCAGGTGTAGGTGTCTCCATTCGTCAAACCCGACACCGAGACCGGACTTGCTGCCCCCGACATTGAACCGGTCGCCCCACCGTCCGACGAGGCACACGTCACGGCATAGCTCGCGATCGGAGCGCCACCATCATCCACAGGCGCGACAAAGGTCACCGAAGCCGACGAGTCGCCAGCCGTCGCGACTCCGATCGTCGGCGCATCGGGCGCCGCCACCGGAACGAACGAGTTCGACGATGCCGACCGGACGCTTGTACCGATAGCGTTCGTCGCGGTCACTGCGCAGGTGTAGGTGTCTCCGTTCGTCAACCCTGCGACTCGAATGGGACTTCCAGCACCTTTGGCCGAACCCGACACTCCACCGTTGGATGACACACACGACACCGTGTAACCGGTGATCTTGTTACCGCCGTCATTTGTCGGAGCCCTGAACACCACGGACACTGAACCGGCCCCAGCCGTCGCGGTTCCGATCGTTGGCGCGCCAGGGACGGTACCCGGCAAAGTGAACGAGTTCGAGGGCGTCGAAGGGCGGCTTGTTCCAACCGCGTTTGTTGCTGTCACCGTGCAGGTGTAGGTGTGGCCGTTCGTCAGGGCCGGCACCACCGCCGGACTTCCCAGACCGCTGGCCGAACCCTTGGCCCCACCGTTTGACGAAGAGCACGACGCGGTATAGCCGGTGACAGCGGATCCGCCGTCGTTGGCGGGAGGAGTCCAGCTCACCGACGCGCGTGCGTTGCCGGCCTGCGCGACGACAAGGCTCGGTGCTGCAGGAGCCGATTTACCTGCGAGCGCTGCGGATGCGGGCGCGTCACCCATGATGACAATCAGACCGCTCAGCAACAACATGACAGCGAGAGCTACCGTCCATCGTGGCCGACGTACCGACGCTTCCGCGCGCCTGATGCCCACCATGGCTCGATCCTCGACCTGGTCTGGAGAGAATCTTCACTACCCGATTGAGAAATGTAGGACTTCACGAACGCGAGCGGCAAGGTACAGCGGTTCACCTTCGGAGAGCCGATCCCTTTGATGAGAGCCGGGTCGATCTTGAGTGCAGCTCGTAAGCGTGCGGTGGTTCTCGCTGTCCCATGCTTCCCAGGCCACCCACAAGGGCGAGAGCATCACCGAGCGCCGAATGGGCACAGGAAGCGCAAGAGGCCTCTTCGTACAGCCCCGACTCGAACTTCGGGCCGATCGCGCCGATCTCTCACCGCTCGGGCGTGCAACGCACTTTTCCGGCGGTCGGTATCGGCGCCCGTCGCAGAGTCAGCCTCGCCGCAAGCCGATCCAACTCCTACCTCCGATGTCTGGACGCTGCTGACGCGTCATAACGAACCCGGTCAGGCGTGATCGATCGGGTCCGCGAACGGCAGCGCCGCCGGAAGCGTCAGTGCAACCGCTTCAGCGATGCTGCTCTTGCCTGTACACGGAAGACCAGTCATCAAGACCAGCAGTTCGTCGCGCACCTCGAGCATCCGCCGATCGATGCCGCGCGTTGAACCCAACCGAGCCGCGGCTCATACCGGAGCACCTCAACGGCTTGCGTTTCGATCGAACATGCAGCGCAGGTCGCCGGGCCGGTCCCCTTGGCGGCACAGCTTCAGCACCGACATATCCGAGCCGCCGGTTCATGGCGATCGGCACTTCGTTGTCGGGATGATGGAAAGTTCGAATGGTGAGCACACCAAGTTCGCGTACGCGGCACACTTCGTGGAAAACGGACCCGAACGCGCACAAATCGGGTACAGCTTCGCGAAGCGCAGTCTGAACACGGTCTTACCGGTCTGGACTGTCAGCCGATGCTTGTGACCCTCCGCGGAGATTCAGACGATGACCTTCCACGCAGGCACGTTTTCTACAGGGTGCGCTGTTCGAGCAGATCCAAGTTCCGGAAGATCAGCTCGCCTTCACACAGCTTGTTCAACTGTTCCGCGATCTCCGCGGTCTCAGGAAGGTCGTTGTTCTTCGCCGCAGCTTCCGCGGACGGGAACTCGACCACCCACAAGTACCGGTTTGGACGATCGCGATCCCGCGTGATGCTCATCGCTGTCGCGGTGCGCTTCCCTACGGTGCTTTCACGCCATTTCTTGTCGAGCGCCATGATTTCGTCAACACGCGTCGTCGTGAACTCAATGATCTGCACGTACTTCATCGCTACCTCCTGGCCGGCAGTCTCGGGTCGAACATTACGAGTCCGATCGGCCGTTGCCAACAGCCGCGACGGCTACGGCCGTAGCCCGCGCACCAGGAGTGTCCTGTCCGTCATGCCATCAGCGTCGGGCGAACGCATCACCCGTACCAGAAGGCAGGCGTGGCGGGAGTGCTCGGTCTGCTCTCCGCCGGGTACGGCGGGCAAGACATTCAAGTGCCAGCGATGCGCCGAAGAGCCGCAACCAAACCGGCATAACGAGGATCGGCAGGCCGGGCGTGCTCGCGTTCACGTGCAGAATGCGCGTGAAGGCGCGCACTGGATGGTCGTACCCTTGGCTTCGTGTTCGAGCGTTTTACGGACAGGGCTCGTCGGGTCGTGGTCCTCGCGCAGGAAGAAGCGCGCCTGCTCGACCACAACTACATCGGCACCGAGCACATTCTGCTCGGACTGATCCACGAAGGCGACGGTGTCGCCGCCAGGGTCCTCGAATCGTTGGACATTTCGTTGGCCGATGTTCGATGCCAGGTTGAAGAAGTAGTCGGGCGCGGTATCAAGACTCCGGCGGGTCACATCCCATTCACGTCGCAGGCGAAGAAGGTGCTGGAACTCTCCTTGCGAGAAGCGCTCCAGCTCAACCACAACTACATCGGTACTGAACACATCTTGCTCGGGCTCATCCGCGAGGGCGACGGTGTCGCCGCACAGGTGCTGGTGAAGCTCGGTGCCGACCTTTCCCGAACCCGCCAACGGGTGGTCCAGGTCGTCTCCGACCATGCAGCCGGCACAGCGGAAGCTGAAGCGCCAAGGCCGGCAGTGATGCAAGCGCGATCGAGGTTCGGACAAACGTCCGCTGCTCGTTCGATCCCGACCTGTTCGTTCTGCGGCCGAGATCTTTGGGACATAGATCACTATGTTGCAGGACCAGGCGCTTACATCTGTGACGTCTGTATCACCACAGCCCACGATGCGCTCAACAACTCCGCGGACGAGCAGCAGGTCCTGAGGTTGCCGCCCCGAGTTTTCGGTACGTTACCGGACGACGATCCGGGAGCGCTCGACGCGATCATCAATGCAGTACACGCGGTGTTCGGCGGGGACCTAACCGAGCAGGCAGCCGTGCACGTGGAGGACGGCGAACAACTCGTCCCCATCATGCTCGCCACCCGTCAAGGAAACAACGTCCGTGTCTCCGAGGTGATCATCCACCGCGTCCGGTTCTCTTCACGGAGCAGCGCGATCATCGGCTTCGAAGTGATTCTCGACGGCAGCCGACGCTTCTCGTTCCTGGGAACGATGAACCGCGGCGAAGATCGGTGGCTGGTCACCAGGACCACGGTTGCGGACGTACTGAAATCCGCCGGGGTTGCACTTCCGCCGCCAAAGTAAGGCGTGGGCGAGATCAGGACGGCCGACCGCTCGTCGGTCTCGGCATCGAAGTGCTGCGCGGAACGTTCGGCGCGCCCCCGATGGCGAGCACGATCAGGGAGTCTGCGGCACCCTGCAAGCCAGCGTCGCAATCCCGGAAACCAAGCGGCAGCATCCGGACCGGTCGCCACGGTCGCGAGCCTTGCTTGTCGTGGATGGTTCTGCTGCACTTGCGGGCACGCTGACCGGGCCGACGATGCGGAAGAGCCCGATGAGGGGACGCTCTTGGTCGCTGCGAACACGCGACTGTTCCCATGACGAGGGTGTGACAGCGACGCATCCGAACAATGCCCGATTTGTGGACTGCTCTGCCTATGCGGCTGTTGGTCGTGATGCCGTCGATGATGGACCGGTCCCGCGGCTGTTCGTTGCCGCGGCGGTACAGGTGTAGGTCTTGCCTTTGGTGAGTCCGCCGACGTTGAGTGGGCTGTTCTTCCCTGTCGCGGTCTTTCCTGTTTCGCCGTTTGATTTACAGGTCGCGGTGTAGTGCAGAATCGTCGCACCGTTGTTTGCAGGCGCCACGAACGTGACCTTGAGTGTTTCTGCGGTCATCTTGGTGGCTTTCACGCTCGTGGGTGCTTTGGGCGCTCCGATCGTGATGACCCTCGATGCGGTTGACGGAGTTCCGGTGCCGTACCCGTTGATCGCCGCAACCGTGAACGTGAGGCCGCGCCCATCGATGAGTCGCTTGAGCGTCTGGGTGGTCGCGAGTGAGTTGAAGGGGTTCGGGCCGAGCGACACACCGTTTTGGAATGGTGTGATGCTGTAGCCGGTGATCGCGGATCCGTTCGTCTTGGTTGGTGGAATCCAATGGATGGTCGCGGACCGGTCGCCCGGGATCGCGGTCACAGCAGTGGGAGCGTTCGGGCCACCCAAGGGTGTGACCGGATTCGAGGGTGTCGACGGTGCACTCGTTGCGACGGCATCGGTCGCGGTGATCGTGAACGTGTACACGACACCGGGCGTGAGCGGATAGAACGCGGCGCTGGTCTGCCATTCCGCGTTGAGCCACGCCGAAACCGTGACCGTCGTGTTGCCCGGTGAGGCGGTGATGGTGAACGAGGTGATTGGGGTGCCGCAATCGCCGGTCTGCAACGCCCAATGGACGGTTGCTTGGCCGACACCTCGGGTCGCGCTGACCCCGGTAGGAACCGATGCCGGCTGTGCTGATGGTCCGACCACACCAACGTCGGCGGGGAAACAACGACTCACGCTCGTCCCGTCACCCAACTCCAGGTCTGCGTTCTGACCCCAACACCGCACCGCACCACCGTTCAGCAGTGCGCACGCATTCACGCCGACCGTCGAGACACCAATAGCGCCGGTCATCGCGGCATGGGTCGAACTGTCCTCCACGGGTTGGGGCGTGGTCCCACAGAACCCGGAGCCGCAACTGTTCGGGCCGACGAGGATTCCATCCCCGAGCTGGAGGAAACTGTTGTCGCCCCAACAGGCCAGCGTCCCGTCACTCAGCAGCGCGCACGCATTGTCTCCGCCCACCGCGACCTGCGACACCGCGGACAGGACACCTGGACCCGACCCGCTGTACACGGAGGTAGGTAACAGTTGATCGAACGTGGTGGTCCCGTTCCCCAACTGGCCGTACGCGCCGCCACCCCAACATTGGACCGTCTGATCGGCCAGCACCGCGCACGTCCCATCCTCGACGGCTGCGATCTGCACCACGCCACTCAACGGCGACATCCCACTGCTGTCCAAAACCTCGGTCGGGGCGGAACCTTGTTGGCGGGTCCCGTCACGGAACTGACCCAAAAAGTTGTAACCCCAACACCGCGCGGTGCCGTCCATCAGCACCGCGCACGCATGCGAACCACCAACCGAGATCCCCACGATGCCGGTCAAGGCCAGCCCCGACGGGTCGTTCTTCACGGCGACCGGCAAATCCGCGTCCAGCGGTGCGTTGACATTGCCGATCTGGCCGTCTTGATTGTCGCCCCAGCACACCGCCGACGTATCAGCCAACACCGCGCACGCGTCGTTCCCGCCGAGCGCGATCGCGGTCACGTCTGTCAACGGACCTGAACCGGCAGGGTCCTCGACCTCCACCGGCAGCGTGCTACACGCTTGCCCACTGCACGCCTGTGGACCCGACGTCGTCCCGATCCCCAACTGACCGTACGAGTTCCCACCCCAACAACGCACGGTGCCATCGTTCAACAGCGCACACGAATCGCTCGCCGCCGCAATCGCGGTCACTCCCGTCAGCGCCGCCTTACCTGCATCGTTCAGCACCGCGACCGGCAACGACGCAGGGGTCGTCGTCCCGTCACCAACCTCACCCGCCGTGTTCTGTCCCCAACATTCGGCCGTCGAATCCGACAACACCGCGCACGAATGCGACTCCCCTGCCGCAATTCCGATTGCGCTGGTCAACGCCGAAGCCGAACTCGGCGCCGCGCTTACAACAACCGAACTAATTTCAGATGTCTGGACATCGCCCGTGACCGGGCCATTTGCGCTCTGAATATTGTTGGTGCACTGCTTCTGGTTGAGAGCGACGTCGCGAGCGACTTACCGGGAGTTTGTCCACGCAGCTTGTCCCAAGCCGCACCATCACGGGCGGCCTCGGCGCGTCCGGATGTCCAGACATCTGAATTTAGGCGATCTTCAACACTTGGACGACGAACCAGACCCCACCGACGGTCCCGCATCCACGCAGCGTCCATAACGCTCCCCGAGCCACAAGCTCGACAAACGCACCATACCCCCGTCCAAAACCACACCACCGCCGCGCACTCAGCCCAACCAAACCGACCGCAGCACAACATCAACATCCGGCACCGCGTAGCGACAGAACCACACCCACCACCCGACCAACGTTCCCCGCGACCAACTCCGTGCATGCACGAACATCGCACGCACGGGTTCACACCGAACCGATACAGCCCCGACGCCGACCGCGGAACACCGATCGTTGCTCCGGTCCAAGTCGGTCACGATGGTTGTACCGCGCGGTGCCGGCGTTCGGGGCGACGGGGGGTCGTGCTGGCGAAGGTGTGAACGGCCAGGTTGTGTCGAGGCGCCCAGGTGCCTTACACGTGTGGGCTCGGCTGCCGGGGGGTAAGAAAGGACGGTGTCTACCAACCGGCCGAGCGACCGTCCTGCCTTCGTCTACACGAACTACATCAAGGCCACCCCCGAGCAAGTCTGGCAGGGACTGACCGACCCCGCCTTGACCAAGCGCTATTGGCGCCACGTCGCGGCCGGCGGCAAGTCGTTTCCTTCGGATTGGAAGAAGGGATCGACCTACGACTTGGTCCACGAGGAGGTCGGGCTCGTCGTCAGCGATCCGGCACAGGTCATCCTCGAGTCGGATCCGTACCGCAGACTTGCCTACACCTGGCACACCTTCACGCCCGAGTGGGCCGCCCAGGTCGGCATGGATGCAGCCACGGCGGCCACATGGCGCGCCGAGCCCCGCTCGAGGGTGGCCTTCGACATCGAAGACGTCGGGAACGGGGTAGTCAAGCTCACGGTGATCCACGACGGCTTCACGCCTGGGAGCGCCGTCCTCCCCGAAATATCGCAAGGGTGGCCTGCGGTCTTGTCCAGCCTGAAGACCCTCCTCGAAACCGGGTTGACCTTGCCTACCGCGTAGAGCGCGGAGACACGGCGAAGGACCGCGGCGAAGTGGGCAGCAACGATGGACCGCGCAGCGGCGATGGGCGTCAAGTCCTGGGAGAAGAAGGTTCTCGCCAAGCCCGACGCGGCCACGCGCGTCGCCGAGATCGAGGCGAGTTGCATCTCGCGGCCGGGCAGCGCACGACGAGAACAGGCAGGCTTGTCGCCGCGCGATCTCGCGAAACGGCTCGGCGTGTCACAACCGCGGATCGCGGCGATCGAACGCTCCAAGCACGTCACCGTCGAACTCCTCGAGCAATACGTCGAGGCAGTCGGGAGTCGCCTGCACGTCACCGTCGTCAAAGGCAACCAGCGCACAACCCTGATCTCAGCCGCCCAGAGGGTCACAAGAGATACAAAGACGAAACGGTCGGCAACGAGATCCCGGCGAAGGCCGCAACGAGTCGGGCACCCATCGGACGCGCCCGCCAACCCGCATAGCCGCCGCGCGCTCACGGGAACGGACAACCCGGTTCGTGATCCACGGTCACGCGTGACAGTTCGCCGACCCATTCGATGAATGGTTCGCGCCAGCAAGCAGGTTGCCGAACGGAAAGAACGCATCATCGAGCCGGCGGTCAGGGGCATGGTGGCCGGTGGCAGGCTGGAGTCGCGACGGGTTTTCTAGAGTCGGCGCAAAGCTGTAAGGGTAAGGGGAAGATGCAGGCATCAGAGCTTCCGCGTGCGGTCGCTGCGGCCAGGTCGACCGCCTCAGCGCTTGACCTGACAGTCGACGACGCGATCGTTCTTCAGGACTCGAACCGGCTCGTCCTACGGCTAATGCCTTGCGACGTCGTCGCCCGCGTCGCGCCCATGGCGTATCAAGCGAGCGCAGAGTTCGAGATTGAGCTCGCCCGACGGCTCGCGGAAACCGAGAGCCCGGTGGCTGCGCTAGAGCCTCGAGTCGAGCCACGAGTCCACGCGCGTGACGGCTTCGTAATGAACCTGTGGACCTATTACGAAACCGTGCCACCTCGAGAGGTCCCGCCAGCCGACTACGCGCACGCGCTCAAGCGCCTGCATGCCGGCATGCGCCAGATCGATCTCACGACACCGCACTTCACAGATCGAGTCTCGGAGGCCCAACAACTCGTCGCGAGCCGCGACCAAACTCCGGCGCTCGTCGACGCGGACCGGGAGCTTCTCACCAGCACGTTACAAAGCCTGAGACGAGCGATCGGTGAGAGCGGCGCGGCCGAGCAGGTGCTGCACGGCGAGCCCCACCCAGGCAACGTGCTCAACACGAAGAACGGGCTGCTGTTCATCGACCTCGAGACGTGTTGCCGTGGGCCTGTCGAATTCGACCTCGCCCATGTGCCGGAAGACGTCAACGAGCGCTATCCAGGCGTCGATCAAGAACTACTCCGCGAGTGCCGGATCATCGTGCTTGCGATGGTCGCCGCGTGGCGCTGGGACCGGGGCGACCACCACCCGAACGGTCGACGAGCCGGGCGAGAACTCCTCACGGCCTTGCGCGAAGGTCCGCCGTGGCCGACGCTCGACGTCGTGTGGCGCCGACTAGGCAGTCGGTAGGCTTACACAGGTATCACCGGTCCTGGGACCCTGGACGAAACTCGGCCGCGTCCTCACCTTGACGACTCAAGGTGCCTCCGAAGCGTTGTCATGGGCGAGGCAACAATCGCGAGCGCGGCCGTGAGTTCACGCGCGGCGGGCTCATCAACGGAACCCGTCGAACGGGCTGACGCGTCTCCGATCACGGCCAAGCCGTATCGCGACGTCAGCCTTCGGCGCGTCTGCTCACCCGCCAGGCCTCACGACGATCCGACGACGCGGCGCGGCGGCCGAGAACTCCGGTTCTGGCACCGGCCGCACGGCAGGTCATGTTCGCACGGGTCGCCAAGGTTCGGCGGTTCCATTCGCCGCCGCTCTCGGTTCCCGTGAGCTAACGATGCCGGATGTGCGAAACACGCGAGAAAAGAAGCCGCCGCGCAGATCCCTTTTTGAGTCGCGTTCGGCCGTCGCTCCGCGCCATTCATGGGTATGGGAACACTCCACACGAACGAGTACCACCACGAACCCACCGCCGAACGCATCCGCCGAGACGGCACGAACGCGCGGCGTCAGTGTTCGAATTCTTAGGTAACGACTTCGGTCCACGACTCGAAACTGCAGAAAAATCCCTCTGACCGGGCCTTATGGTCGGGCTGGCGGATTCGAACCCGCGACCTCGGACCCCGGTCGCTACAACCGGGAATCGCTGCGTCGCACAGGCTTGCGCCACATCGCATCTTCACAGGTCACCTACGGTGTGCAACTCTCTACAACTGCTGCCACACCACCCGACGGCAGAACTCTTCGACGAATTCGTAGACCCTTGAGCAATAGCCCCGCGCCGAACGCGACCAAGGCAGTGTTGGACCAGTCCCGCCAGCATTTCGTCGCGCGACCGTGCACGTGCATAGCCGGCCCCTTGCTCGGAGCGGCCGCTACCGTTGGCGGTGATGAGCGGCAGGAGCGCCGACGAATCGCGCGCTGGGGTTCCCTTGACGAACCTCGACCAACAGCTGTTCGACGGTGCCGACGCAACGAAGCGCGACCTCGTCGGGTACCTGGATACAGTTCACGACAGGATCATCCCAGCTCTCGAGAATCGACCGCTTTCGGTGATTCGCGTTCACCGTGGGCAAGAAGCGTTCATGCAGAAGAACGTCCCGAAGTACACGCCGTCATTCGTGCGCACGGTTGACGTTTGGGCGGAAACGTCGCAGAGAAACATCTCGTACGCCCTCTGCAACGATCTTCCGACGCTCATCTGGTTCGCGAATCAGCGGGCCATCGAGTACCACCCTTCACTCGCCCGAATCGAGCATCCCGATCACATGACGCATCTCGTCCTCGACCTCGACCCACCCGAAGGGGACGCGTTCCCTTCGGTGGTCCGCGTCGCCGCGACTTGTCCGCGAAGCGCTCGGGAGCGCCGGCCTAGAAGGCGCAATCAAGACCAGCGGCGCGAAAGGCCTGCACATCTTCGTGCCCGTCGACGGACGAGCCTCGATGGAGGATGCAGCGGCCGCGACGCGAGCGATCGCAGCGCGTGCCGAGAAGTTGGACCCTGCAATCGCAACGACGGCCTTCATGAAGGAGGACCGCGGCGGGAAAGTGTTCGTCGACGCAACGCGCGTCGGCGGCGCGACAGTCATCGCCGCGTACAGCCCGAGAGTGCAGCCGGGCGTTCCCGTCTCGTTTCCGTTGAGCTGGGACAACCTCGATGGCGTCGTCCCTGCCGACTTCACCATGCACAACGCGGCCGACAAGCTCGACGGGCATGATCCGTGGTCCGAACAGATGCCCGATCCACACACGCTGCCGCCCGAGCTCCTCGAGGAGGGCCATCAGATCCCGGTTGCGCGCGTACAAGCGATGCATGAAGGCAAACGCCGAGCCCGTGCCCGCCGCAACACCTGACCCGAGAACTCGAAGCGGCGTGAGTACACCATGTGTGCGCTCCACTCCCGCCAGTTCGCGGCCCGGTCACAAAAGACACCAACGCGAAAAGGTCGACAACGAAGATCCCGGCGAAGGCCGAAACAAGACCGGCGCCCACCAAGCGCGCCCGCCAGCCCGCATAGCGCCCGCGCCGGCTACAACGCATGGGCGTGCACTTCCACAAGGTGGCATTCGAGGAAGGCCCGTTCAAGACGACGGGATGAGATGGACTGGGAGCACGTCGCAACCCAACCCCGAGATAGCGAACACAAGGACCCAGGTATGGACCCGCTGACCGCCCGCAGGACTTGGCGCACCCCCGAGATGATCCACGGGTTCGTCTACTTCGCCCCGGAGCCCATCCAGGCTTACGCGGCGCTCGGCCTCTCCGCTCGCGCGGGCTACTTCGCCTCGCGGTCTGCGCCGATGGGAGCGACCTCGGCCGAGCTCGTGATCGCGACGTTCTTCAACTTCGAACCGGCGCACGTGCGTCGCAACATGGCTGGCGTCTGGGACAACGTGACCCCCGCGGCGTTGCTCGACGCGCGGCTCGACGCCGCCGGTGCCGCGCTGCGCCGGATCCTGGGCCCCGAGATCGCGGAGTCACCGGACGTGGAAGAGGCCGGCGGACTTGCCCGCCGCGCCGCCCAGGCCGCGTGCGCGCATCTCTCGGGCAAGCCGCTGTTCGCCGGACACGCATCCCTTCCGTGGCCCGACGATCCCCTCCTCGTGCTGTGGCATGCACAGACCCTCCTGCGCGAGTTCCGCGGCGACATCCACATCGCGGCGATGACCGCCGAGGGGATCGACGGCTGCGAAGCGCTCGTCACACACGCCGCGACCGGCGACGTAAGTCGCGAGATGTTGCAGGGAAGCCGCGTCTGGTCGGACGACCAGTGGGACGCGGCGGTCGAGTCGCTCCGGGCCAAAGGCCACCTCGACTCCGAGGGCTCGTTCACGGACAAGGGCGCCGAGAGTCGTCAGCGGGTCGAAGACCAGACCGATGCGGGGGCGCTCGTGGCGTACACCGCACTGGGAGACGAGGGCTGCAAGCGACTCCGGTTCCTCTGCCGGCCGATGTCTCAGCGGATCGCCTCGGGCGTCCACTTCACTGTGTCAGAGTAATCCTGCGCCGGCGCTGCACGCGCGCTCGGGGGCGCGCAGATTACGCGCAACGCGCGGCAGGGCGTGCGCGAACACGTTGGTGTTGGCCGGGTCCATCGCGAACCTGCGCCAGCGTCGAATGCATAACCTCCTGAGCTGGCCTTTTTGGTCGGGCTGGCGGGATTCGAACCCGCGACCTCGTGACCCCCAGAACGTTTGGGGCGTCAACGTGGGGCACGTCGAGTTCCGTACAGACCCGTTTCCGCAGATCACGCGGGTTCGGGTGGTGCAGATGGAACTGCGTGAAACCCCATGACGCACCAAATTTTGGTGGAAATCTTGGTGGGCGCGTCCGAGCGCGGTCATCCGTAGGACTCGATGAGTTCAGCGTCCCCAACACCTTTGCACGAGGTCACCGACACGCACGACACGGCGATGAGGCCAGAGTTCACGCCTTGCCGGCTCGGGTTCGGAACGATCGACCAGGTGTGGCCGTTCCAGGACTCGATGAGTTGCCGAGTACCGTCGCCGCCGACCGCCTGGCAAGACACGGCCGACACGCATGAGATGCTCGTGAGTTCGTTGAAAATGCCGCGGTTCCGGCTCGGTTGCACCGACCAGACTTTGCCGTTCCAGCGTTCGATCAGCGTACGAGCGACGGCCGTGCCGCCACCACCTTCGAACAGCCCGACCGCGACGCATGAAGTAGCCGACGCACACGACACGTCATCCAAACGAACAAGATCGGATACCAACTGCGGAGGCGGCACGATCGACCATGCTTTGCCGTTCCAGGATTCGATGAACTGCCCGAGCGTCAAAGTGCCGTCCTGGTTTGTGCCTTCGTACTGGCCGACCGCCACGCACGCCTGACGCGACACGCACGACACAGCGTCGAAGAAGTCGAACGTGACGTTCGCCGGATTCGGAGTGCGAACGACATTCCACGCGTGACCGTTCCACATCTCGGCCGACGTTCCCGTGGACCTCCCGCCGACGGCCACGCAGAACGTGCGGGACACGCACGACACGCCGGACAGGGATCCGGTCCCCGGACTTGGATTCGGCACCACGGACCAGCCATGACCATTCCACGACTCGGTCAACGCTGCCGAATCGTTTGCGGTATAGCCGACCGCCAGACACCAGACCGCGGACACACATGACACGTCCGTGAGCTGGCTCCCGGCCGATCCGCGGCTCGGCACCACTGACCACACATCACCGTTCCACGACTCGGTAAACGGCACGAACGTGGGCCCGTAGTTGCCCTTCTCGCCGACCGCCTCACACGACGTAGCCGAGACGCACGACACGCCAAACAGGGTCACCGCCGTGCTCGGAAGATACGACACGACCGACCAGACCGGAACCGTCGCCGCCACACTCGCAGGCACTCCCAACACCGGGGCGACCGCGAGCACGCCAACGATCACACCAACACCAAGTCGCCTCATGCCAAACACCGCCCCAAAGGAACGCACGCTCCCCGTATCAGGATAGAACCAACACGGCTCGTCGCGGAAGGGCGCTCCCGCACCAGACGCGTCGCGACCTCGGAGTCGAACTCTCAGACGTCGGTGTGTAGCCAGTCGCATCGAGCCGCACCTGCAACGGCGCGATGCCCAAGATCGACGCCGACACGTTGATCGCTTCCGCTCGACTGCAGTCGCTGGTGATCTTTACATCTCGTCCGGTGATTCCAGAATTGATGACAGGTGCCGACTGCACGACGCCGTTCAACACGATCGCAACCTCTTGTTGACCAGCGGCTGTGCGATCTTTGCGAAAGTCATCGTCACCGCAGTGCAAGTTCACTGCCCACAGGGATTGGGTCGGGTCGTCGATGACTGACGCCAACGCGATCCCTGAGCCTCAGAGCAGCACCCGGCCGACGACATAGCAGTACTGATGTTCGCGATCGAAGAGAATCGTTGCCGACGCCACCGACGACGGGTGCTTCGTGGCGCAAGGCCGCTCGTTCGCCGGAAGGCTCAGAGGTTGGTTGCTCGAATAGTTCAACTCGCGGAATTCCAGAGAGGCTCTTGGACGCGCCGGGGTCGAAGTAGTCGTCTCGGTCGTGTGAGCAAGCGGAACGGACGTGAGGTCGATATTGCATACTTCGTTCCGGACAAACAGGCCGCGATAACGACGACCAGGTGCATCAGACGTCGGCTTCCGAGCAGCGCTCGAGCCGCGGAGTGCATCTGTCCTCGTGATCGCGCACCTGGGGCATGGAGATCATGCCGCACAGAGTGCAACTTTTGAAACCTGGCTTCTCCGACTCCCAGATGTAATGACTGTCAGCTTCGGAGGGCTCGCCACCGTCGCCACGACTTTCCGCGTGGCGGATCGGTCGGCTCGGTGGTGCCGTCTCGTTGTACGGTCAGGCCGAAGCGATCGCAGTGCTCGTTGCCACAGACGTAGGAGATCGTGCCAATCGGTGGACGCGTCATCGAATCGGGAGCACCACCGACATGGCGTTTGACGGCCCGTAGCCCGTCACCGCAACCGTCGCATCGCATTCTTGTACATCGGCCGAACAGCGACGATGCTGAAATCCGAGGTCCTTGGGTCGAGTCTCCTCAGCGGGTGGTGCCGCCAGGCGATTCGTACCACCGCTGCGGGGCCGTGCCCGGACAGTCCGTTCCGGACTTACAGGTAAAAATGAACGCGCCGTGCGGGCCGACGTTGTGGATGTCCGAGAGAGAGCCGCACACGGAACCGCTCGTACGGCCACCTTGTGTAAGTAGGGCGTCAGCGAGCGTTCCGCTTTCAGAAGTGGCGAAGGAGCTGATGTCAACGCCGCCCCTGGGGAAGTCACGACGCCACTGAGACTCGGATCGAAGCTGAGATTCCAATCAGCCAGGCCGAAGCGGACAACGCGACTGGTGCGGTCGACGTAGATCACGGTCGAGCAGAGACGCTTTCTCAGTGGGCAGTTGATGCGCGGACCGAACTGAGAATCGGACGGAGCTCGGCCACCACGATCATGTTGGCGTCGTTCACCGCGGCACCCAGGTCGCGCAGACGTCGCTTGGCATCTCGCCCGGGAAGCTGGTTTTGCAGGTCCGGGCCGCGCTGCTCTCAGTCGGCGTCGTGGTGTTGTTACTCGACGAGCAACCGCAACCTGCAACAACGAGCACCAGTACCACGCCGATGAAGCGAACCGCCTTGTCGGACACGACCGGATTCAACATGAGCCCGAATGTCAGACTCGCGAGTTCGACGTCGAACGACCGTTGTTGCGCGTCCTGTTGGCCCGGTTGGTGGCGACGAGTGCGCTTCAGGATTTCCTCGCGGCTGTTCTGCGTGCGCAGGTGCAGGACGTGGCTTCGTTGCCGAGCTTCCGCAGCTTCGAGTTCCTTCGGAGAGAGCGTGGGCGGAACATCCCGATCGATCACGACTGCAATCTTGTCGCGAGGCTGCCGCTGATGTTTCGCAAAGAGCGCTCCGAGGCTGCATCCTCGCGCCGGCGGTAGGTGACGCGCGCTGGCCGCCGACGTGCCGCGTTCTGGGACACCGCTCGGTAGTCTCGCGCCACCCGCAGATCGCCAACTCCCGTCGGCTCTGCAGCGGCCGCGTTCGCCGCCCTGTGCATACCATCGACCCGCACTCGGAGGGGGTGCCGGGTCTTGGGCTGACATCATGTTCTGGTGAAGATCTGCATGCTGGGAGGCGGAGGACGCGAGCACGCGTTGGCGTGGACCGCCGACAAGGTCGGCCACGAGGTCTACGTCGTCCCTGGCAACGCCGGCATCCCGTGGCTTCGTCTTGGACCAGCCGTGCCGGCGCTCCGATGGGGCGGCATCGCGTTCATCGCGGCGGGCATCTTTCTCGTCGCTCGGACGCCGCACGGACGATGAGCGCTCCGGAGGTCCCCGCCGATCTCGCCGTCGTCGTCGTGAACTACAACGCGGGGGAGTACCTTGCGCGCTGCGTAACGTCCGTCGTCGAGGCCTCGGGCGGGCTCGCGCTCGACCTCCTCGTCGTGGACAACGCTTCCGGCGACGGCAGCGCTCGGATAGCCGCTGCGCGCACACCGCAGGTTCGCGTCATCGACAACCCGACGAACCGAGGGCTATCTGCGGCGTGGAACCAGGGAGCCCGGGCCGTCGACGCGCCGTGGATCCTGTTCCTCAACCCCGACGCCGAGATCTGGCAGGGCGATCTCGGCGCGTTCGTGAAGGCCGGCGAGGGGCGCCCCGACATCGCGCTGCTCGGGCCGGTGATCCGCAACCCCGACAGGACGATCTACGAGAGCGGGCGCGCCTTCCCCGGCGTCCTGCAGGCCGTCGGCCACGCGTTCCTCGGGCCGTTCGCGCCCGGCAACCGCTTCACGCGCGCGTACCGGCAGACGAACTGGGACCGGAGCACCGAGCGCGAGGTCGATTGGGTGAGCGGCGCCGCGATGCTGATACGGCGGTCCGCGTTCGAGCAGGTCGGCGCGTTCGACGAGGCGTTCTGGCTGTATGGCGAGGAGCTCGACCTGTGCGCCCGGCTCCGGGACGCCGGGTGGAAGGTGCTCGCGACGCCCGAGCTTGAGGTCCTGCATGAGGGTGGCGTCTCGACGGGCCGCTCGCGCCGGACCCACCTGATGCACTCGCAGAGCATCTACCGCTACTACCGCAAGCACCGGGCGACGGGATGGCGGCGCGCGACGCTGCCCCTGGCGTGGACGGCGCTCCGGGCACGCGCGGAACTCGTCGCGCTCCGCGACCGCGTCGTGGCCCGCCGCGAACGGGATCGCGTCCGATGAACGCGGTCATGCTCGTCGGGGGCGGGTGGTCGTGGAGCTCCCCGAGGGTTCCGGCTACGGCGGACAGATCGACGGGTCGGGGTACGCGACAAGGAGCGCCGAGTGTCCCCGCAGCCGCGCGCGTCGCCGAGATCGAGGCGAGTTGCATCTCGCGGCCGGGCAGCGCACGACGAGAACAGGCAGGCTTGTCGCCGCGCGATCTTGCGAAACGGCTTGGCGTGTCACAACCGCGGATCGCGGCGATCGAACGCTCCAAGCACGTCACCGTCGAACTCCTCGAGCAATACGTCGAGGCAGTCGGGAGTCGCCTGCACGTCACCGTCGTCAAAGGCAACCAGCGCACAACCCTGATCTCAGCCGCCCAGAGGGTCACAAGAGATACAAAGACGAAACGGTCGGCAACGAGATCCCGGCGAAGGCCGCAACGAGTCGGGCACCCATCAGACGCGCCCGCCAACCCGCATAGCCGCCGCGCGCTCACGGGAACGGACAACCCGGTTCGTGATCCACGGTCGCGCGTGACAGTTCGCCGACCCATTCGATGAATGGTTCGCGCCAGCAAACACAACAGATTGCCGAACGGAAAGAACGCATCATCGATGCCGGCGAACTGGAACACCCCGGACGCGATGTTCGGGGCGCGCTCTGGGGCAGTCGTTCGCGCTCGGTCGGGGCACGGTGCCGCTGGGCGAGCGGGTTACGGTTGAGGAGTGTTAGCAGAAGCACGCGTCGATGACGACCGAGAATGTGACTGTGTTCCTCGCGTGGTCGGGCCGACTGTGTTACTTCGAGCCTGCCTGCTGATGCTGGGGACCAGTCGCTCACTTCTCAGTGTCCATCAACTCAGCAGTCCTTTTTTGGACTCTCGTGGCACGTCGCTGCGCCCACGGTCATCGCGGCGAACTCGGACTGTCCGACGTGCGCTTCGCTTGCGCGTCGAGCGCGTGAAGAATGTGCGGAGCGATGTAGCTGGGATGCGATGAGTGATCGTGGCGGTCAGCCGTGCTCACTCGGTGGTGTCGGGGTGAGCGAGGCTCGAGGGTGATCGACCGTCTGGAGCGTGGGCTGCGTGACGTGCGCAGGGCGCTGAGCCGTAGTCGGTGGTTGGGTGGCCTGCATGATTCGGCAGGGGCGCGGGTCGCGCCGTCCAACTCGCACGGGCTCCTGATCCTTCAGATCGACGGCCTGTCTGCGCGACGGCTGCAGGCGGCGGTCGTCGCGGGCGGGATGCCGTTCGTTGCCCGGCTGATGATCTCGGGCGAAGTGCAGTTGGTCCCGGTCTATTCGGGGCTGCCGTCGACCACGCCGGCGGCGGAAGCCGAGCTGTTCTATGGAGTGGCGGCGGCCGTGCCGGCCTTCGCGTTCATCGACCATGCCACCGGTCGGCTGATGCGCATGTACCAAGGTGATGCGGTCACGTCGGTGGAGTCGAAGATCGCGACGCAGTCGTCGGGGTCGCTCCTCGCCGGCGGGGCGTCGTACTCAAACGTCTATGCGGGCGGCGCCGCCGACGCCCGGTTCTGTATGGCGTCCCTCGGGATCGGCGATGTCCTGCCGAGGAACCTCCGGTGGCTGACCCCGCTGGTGGCGATCGCCTATCTCCCCGCGTTGGCGCGAGTTGCCGGCCTCGCGGTGTGGGAGGTGGTGACGGCGCCGTATGACCTGTTGACGGGCCTGCGGGCGGGTGAGGACCGGGCGTCTGAAGTGAAGTTCCTGCTGTCGCGGGCCGTGGTGGGTGTGGCGCTGCGCGAGCTGACCGTGTTGGGTATGTCGGTCGGTCTCGCCCGTGGGCTGCCAGTGTTACATGGCAACTTCCTTGGCTATGACGAGAACGCTCACCGTCGAGGTCCCGATTCGCGTCTGGCGCTGCGCGCCTTGCGATCGACGGACGGGGCAGTCGCTCGGCTGTGGCGTTCGGCGCACCGCTCGGTAGGTCGGGCGTACGACGTGTGGATCATCTCCGACCACGGACAGGAGATCACCGATTCCTACGCCGCCGTCCATGGTGAGACCGTTGCGTTGGCCATCAGACGTGTCGCGGTCGAGCTCGGGATGATTGATCCCGAGGCTGGGTTGTTGACGGACACCCCGGCGGGCGGAGTCGGCCATCAGCGGGCGCGTCAGCTCGGCGAGCGCGCGATCGCTCGGATTGTTCCCGGCCTCGACGTCTCGGACATCCACCACGTGGCGGGCGCCCTGACGGTGACCGCCCAAGGCCCACTCGGTCACGTATACACCCCGCGGCCCCTCGCGAGTAGCGAGGCCGACCGGTTCGCCCGGGCCATCGTCGAGCGCGCCGGCGTCCCGCTGGTCCTACGACGAGGCGAACGCGACGACGTCGCGGTCGCGCACACCGCGTCCGGTTCCTTCGTGGTGCCGGACGATGCCGACGAAGTGCTCGGCGCCGACCATCCCTACCGTGACCAGGTCGCCGCCGACCTTGGCGCGCTTTGCCACCACCCCGACGCCGGCGACCTCATCATCAGCGGCTGGCGGCTTCACGGGCGTCCGCTCAGTTTCCCGTTCGAGCACGGCGCCCACGCGGGCCCGGGACCGAACGAGACCGACGCCTTCGCGCTGGTTCCACCCGACACGCCCCTGCGCGGCGGGGTTGGCCAGACCGACTCGATCGTGCGGCCGCGCGACCTGCGCAGCGCCGGATTCGCCTTGCTCGATGGCACCCGGCACCGGCCCTCGTCAACACGGCCGCGACACGGCGTGCGGATCCTGACCTACAACATCCACTCCTGTATCGGGCTCGACCGACGCCTCTCTCCCGAGCGGATCGCCCGAGTGATCGCCCGACACGCCCCCGACATCGTCGCGTTGCAAGAAGTCGATGTCCGCCGATCCCGCACCGGCCACCTCGACCAAGCAACCGCGATCGCCGACGCGCTCGAGATGTCCCTCACGTTCCATCCCCTCATCACCGTGGCAGACGAGCAGTACGGCGACGCGGTGCTCAGCCCGCATCCACTTCGACTGGTCCGCGCCGGCGCTCTCCCCGGTATCGGGCTCCAGCCGCGCGGAGCGATCTGGGTCGAGGTCGACGTGTCCGACGGCGATGGCGCGACACGCCCCGTCCAGCTGATCAATACCCACTTCAGCCTGCACCCGCGCGAACGCGCCATGGCGGCCGACGCGTTGCTCGGACCGGACTGGCTCGGCCACCCTGATGCCCAACACGACGTCGTCCTGTGCGGCGACTTCAACGCACTGGCGTGGTTCCCGTCGCTCCGTCGGCTCCGCCGGCGACTGGCCGACGCCCAAACCGGCCTCGACGGTCACCGGCCCCGCCGGACCTGGTTCGGTCGCTTTCCCATCGGCCGTATCGACCACATCCTCATGGATCCCAACTGGACCGTGATCCACGTCGACGTTCCCGACGACACCCTCGCGAGTCGCGTCCGATCACCGACCCCTCCTCGTCGACATCGCGGCCCCCGCGGCCGCACCAAACAGCTGGCCGCAGGCGCACTAAACGACAGGAATCTGTCGGGCTGAACCTGCAAACCATCAGCGCGCGACGACGCTTCGCCACCCGCAACGTCCGATAGACAAACCATCGGCTTTGGCGATCACCAATGCACGGCGTTCGCAGAAAACCCCGGCGCGACATGTTGGGACGCGCACTCTGGGACAGGGTGGAGCGCGTGACGGACGCGGCACGTCTCGGGCATGCCACTGACAAATGAGGAACCCCGCTGGCGTGGGTGGCGTGCTCGTAGCCAAGCCAATCGCGATGACGTTCCGGTCCATCAGTGATTCAGTGAACGTGACGAGAGAGATCTCCTCGTCGGCCGAAATGCCCGCCTCAAACCGCACGCACTTGCCGCAGCCGTCGTGGGGTCGCTCGATCCCCCAGTCAGTCGAGAATCGTTCGAGCAGACGCAGGCCATAGCCGCCGTGGCCCGTCGGGCGGGGCGGTTCGACCACCTGCGGCATCGTGTCGGCCTCGTCGCACACCTTCACCCGCACGCGCGGGGCGTCACGGTCATTCCAGGCCAGATGGACGTCGATCGGTGTCCCGGCATACAAGACCGCGTTGGGACGAGCTCACCCGCGAGGAGTTCCGCGACTTCGGCGAGGACCTCGGCGTCCCACACCCGCAAGGTGTCGCGCACGAAGTACCAGGTTTCCCGCACCGCGAGCGGAGATCGACCACGACCGTCTCGACCGGCGAGGTCTCCAACAGCCGTCGGAGCCGCAACGCGACGTCGGGTCCGGTGCACAGGTCGAGTTCGCCGCCGAGCCGAACTTCCGCCGCGCCGTCGTGGCGGTGATGGACCTCGAACGAGACCGAGTCCGTACCTCACCCCAAGCACAGATCGGTCGCCGACAGCGGCGACCGATCGTATGACAACGTTCGTGACGTTCCGCCCCGACACACGAGATGTCAAAGCTGCCCTGAGTGCAGATCACGAGACAACCAACAACTGAGCCACGAGCCCTAGAGAGCGACTCGCGGTGCAATCGAACTCATGGCGTTATCCGATTTTCGGTACCCGAAGTCGGCCCGCAACAAACACCGGATACCAGGTTTTCGGGCTTGGCAGACATGCGCCTCTACGCGCACCGGACAGCGTAAAATTCGTTGGACTTCGACTTGTTGGAACGTCCCGCGACGTGGGTCGCGCGAGTTCTGTCGGGGTCGTGTCGATATTGCTGCGAAATGCTGTGCTTTTGGCCCTGGGCGGGTTGGGAGGCACGATGTTCGGCCACGACGTCGAGCGCCCTCGTTTGTCGCTTGCGGCTGAGGAGCCGTTTCGGGACCGGAGTGAAGAGTTCCTCGCGGCGATCGTCGAGTCCAGTTGCGACGCTGTAATTGCCGAGGATCTCAACGGTCTAGTGACGGGCTGGAATCGGGCTGCGGAGCGGCTTTACGGTTGGTATGCGGAGGAGGTGCTCGGCCACTCGAGCGACGTCGTGGTCCCTGACGACCGTCGCGACGAACGGGCGGCGATCCGGGCTGCGATCGGCCGGGGCGAACCGATGGTGCCGCTTGAGACCGAGCGGTTGACCAAAGCCGGCCACAGATTGTGGGTGTTGGTCCAGGAGTCGCCGATTGTCGACCGCGACGGTCGCCTGGTCGGCGCGTCGACCATCGCGCTTGATATCGGCGAACACCATCGCACGCAAGAGGCGCTGGCGGCGAGCGAAGCTCGCTATCACGCGCTTGTCGACGCGTTGACCGAGTTCGTGCTCGTGACCGACCGGGACGGGTTCGCGCGAGTAGAGCAGCCGTCTTGGTCGGCGTTCACGGGTCAGGACCTCGCGGCGTCGATCGGGTCGGGCTGGCGTGAGGCGGTCCATCCCGACGACCACGCGTCGTTCGACGCGTGCTGGACGAGCGACGTTCGTTCGGGAACCGCGTTCGGGATCGCGTGCCGCGTCCAGCGCGTCCTCGGGCGAGTATCGGCACTGTGAGGGACGTCTCGTTGCCCTGTGCGACGATCGCGGCGACGTCCAGGAGTGGGTCGCTGCGGTCGCTGACGTCCACGAACGCCACGAGCTCGAAGCACGTCAACGCACGAATGCGGAACGATTCCAGCGGTTCATCGACTCCAATATTGTCGCGATCTGTTACGGGGAGCGGGACCGCATCCTCGACGGAAACCGCGCGTTCTTGGATCTCCTCGGTGTCCGCCGGCGCGATCTGCGCCAAGGTCGTCCGTTATCGCAGCTGCTCTCAGCCGAGAAATTGCAAGAAGGCATAGATGCGTTTCGTCGCGGCGACGCGTGCGAGTACGAGTTCACGCGCGGCGACGGGACCAAGTGCTACGTGCTGGCCGCGGGCGCCAGCCTCGCGCCGCAGCAAGGCTGGCTCGCGGTCGCAGTCGACTTGACGGAGCGTCACCACGCCGAGGAACACGCACACGATCTCGCGCTCCATGATCCGCTCACCGGCCTGCCCAATCGTCGATTGTTGGACGATCGCATCCATCACGCGCTTTCCGCGCCTCCCGATCCGGCGGCTACGTCGGACTGTGTTTCTGTGACCTGGACCGGTTCAAGGCGGTGAATGACCAACACGGCCACGCGGCCGGTGATCGGCTCCTGCGCACCGTCGCACGCCGCCTCGAGATCCAAGCACGTGCCGGCGACACGGTCGCACGAGTTGGCGGCGACGAGTTCGTGATCGTGCTCGAAGACATCACCGATCCGACCAACGCGGCCCGCGTCGCCGAACGGATCCGAGCCGCGCTCGCCGAACACGACACGCACGACATCGACACGCTCATCGCCCGCGCCGACGAAGCGATGTACCAGGCAAAGCAAGCAGGTCGCAACCGCGTCGCGACCACCTTCCAACACGACAGGCCCTCCGAACCGGGCCGCGGCGCATGAGTCGCCGAGACCCGCGGCAAAACCGAAGAACGCAAGGCCGCCTCTCATCCGCACGATGCCATCCGAAGCGTCGCCGACCTCACCCGCAGACCGCGCGTCAAGCCCGGTGCGCGACATAGGCACCCTTCGCACCCGCTCGGTCCTGGCACATACCGGTCGACCGGACGGGAGAGCCGCGCCGGTTCTTCGCATCGGGTTGGTGCGCGGCGTCCCGAACCTCAACGAGTTCTTCGTACACCACGAAGATGTACGCAGAGCCAACGGTCTTGACCCAGGGACAACGCCGCCCCAGTAGACGAAGCGCAGTGGCGCAATGTCGGCGTGGCGCGGTGTTTCCTCGCAGGGCGACTGCGCGGCGTCGGGCTCGAGCTCGCCTGGGTGGGGACGACCCAAGTCCTGCGAGCACGTCGAGGAAACCCGACCGCCCGCCTCACCGGACTGTCGGGCGAGCTGTTGCTCTACCTCTTTGGGCGTCAGGGCGCAGCCAAAGTCGAAATCAGCGGCCCCGGAGAGGCTGTCGGGGCCGTCGAGCGCGTGCGATTCGGCATGTGACCGAGCGGTCCCGTTGGGCGGTCCGTGTCATTGTTGATCGTCAACCAGGTGGTGCGAGCCACCACGCACACAAGTGACTGCCGTTCCGCGCTCGCGGAGCGAGCAGGCCCGACGCATCGATCTGCCCTGAACAATCGTGAATCGCGACCAAATGGCGGACCATTCTGGGGCCGCTTCGAGGGGGCTCGATTCAAGCCAGCGCCGGCACTAGTTGATCCCAAACGGCGTCGAGGATGTCCGTGGTGGGTCCCTGGTAGTGCGCCGTCACACTGATGCAGGCGTGGCTTTCCGGCAGCATGATCCCGAACTGCCCGTAGAGGCCGTCCATACGCCACGCTTGATCGCGACTGCACAGCCACACGTGTAGCCCGTAGGTCCGATTGTCCGGTTCGGACCGCCCGGTCTGGGTTGTCTCTGTGATCATCCGAGAGATGTAGTCGGCGGATACGAGACGGGCACCGTGGTAAAGGCCGCCGTGCAGAAGCAGCTGCGCGATCTGGGTGATCTCCGAAGTTCGCAGCTGCAGGCCTATCGCACCGAGCGGGAAGCCGAGCGGACACCGCAACCACTGCGGATTGTGGATCTCCAGCGGGTCGAATAAGCGAGGTAGGAGGAAATCCCGTAGATCCAGTCCGGAAGCCGAGTAAACGATTCGGCCGAGGACGTAAGAGTTTGCGCCCGCGTAGTGGTAAACCGCGCCCGGCCTCGCGACCAGCGGTGTCGCGAGGAAGTCGCGAGCGGGATCGCCGGGATGATCGGCATCCGGATCCACCCAGCGGTATCCATTGCCCGCGGTCATGCACAGCAGGTGCCGCACGGTCATTGCTTCAGCGCCAGGCGCCATCGTGTCGGCAAGCTCGGGCAGGTGACTCAGGACAGAGTCGTCCAAGCTGAGCAAGCCGTCGCCCTCGAGCATTCCAATCGCGAGCGATGTCACAGTCTTCGACACCGAGAACGCATCTCGACGGATGTCGTCGATCCAGCGGCGCTCGACGGAACGGCCTTCATCGAGCAGCACGTGTACACCTTCGATGCCCAAACGACGGTCGTCTGCGAGTTCCGAGAACCGGTCAAGGGCTGTGTCTAACCTCACCAGCCGATGATAGATCGGCTGCTGTGCTTTTGATCTGCAGATCTACGAACGGAGTTTCGTTCTTGCCGCTGATCCATACAGTCGACGATCCTCATGCGGATCGACGTTCCGGCCACTGGGGATGCCGTCAAGGTGCCGCTGCCATGACTTCAGAGGTGCCCCACTCGTGTTGTGATGGGCGCGGCGACGATCGCGAGCGTGGTCCGAGTTACGTGATGGCGACGTCTCAGGCATCGTGGTCCACATCGCGAGCCGCGTCTCGTCCATCGCCGGGCCGGGCGAGATCCTTGTGTCCAGAACCGTCGTCGATCTCACCGGCGGCTCCGGCATCACTTACGACGCGCGCGGAGACCACGAACCTAAAGGCATCTCCCGCGAATGGCCGATCTTCGCAGTACAGGTGCCCGACACGTCAACGGTCTGATCAGAACCGACCGCACCGCCTCTCGGTACGCGGACGCAGGCCGGTAGCCCTGACCCGACAGGAGAGTGGTCCCGAGCCGGCGAACTGGGACACCCGGCGCGTGATTCCGGGCGGCGCGCTGAGATATTTCGGGCGTTTGTGTCGGGACATGTCCGGTGTTCCCTCGGCGCTCGGGGCGCTTCGAGGTCCTCGGCTTTCTGCCACCCTCGTAGGTTCGGTCGACACGGTGACCTTCGTGAGGTAAGCGTATGAGCGGTGGGTTACGACGGGTTCATTTCGTATAGTCATGCCGCGGATGGTCGATTGGCTCCTGCGTTGCAGGCGGGGCTGCAGCGGCTGGCGAAACCTTGGAATAGTCGCCGGTCGTTGCGGATCTTTCGGGACGAGACCGGGTTGGCGACCAATCCGCACCTGTGGGCCGCGATCGAAGGTGCGCTGGACGAAAGCGAGTGGTTCGTCTTGCTGGCGTCACCCGAGGCCGCGGCTTCGGAGTGGGTGAATCGGGAGATCGCGCATTGGCTGTCGACGAAGACGGTGGACCGCGTGTTGCCGGTGGTCACCGACGGGATGTGGCAGTGGGACCCGCAGGCCGGTGACTTCACCGCGGATTCGTCGGCGGTGCCCGACGCGTTGCGGGGGGCATTGACGGCCGAGCCTCGCCACCTCGACATGAGATGGGCGCGAGCCGAGGCAGATCTGGATCTGCGCAATAGTCGGTTCCGGTCCACGGTAGCGGATCTGGCCGCGCCGATGCACGGGATCGCGAAGGATGAGCTCGAGGGTGAGGACATTCACCAACATCGGCGCGCGCTCCGACTTGCCCGCTTCGGGGTCGGCGCGCTGGTGGTCCTCGTGGTGCTCTCGGTTGTTGTGAGCACGTTCGCGGTCCGCCAACGTGACCGGGCGCGCACCGCGACGGCAGAGGCGGTGGTGCAACGCAACCTCGCGAACGCCAATGCCGACACCGCAGATCATGAGCTCCTCGTGAGCGAGTCGCAGGGTTTGCTCGCCTCGAATCGTCAACTGGCGACGCTGCTCGCGATCGAAGCCGACCGACACCGCTCCGGTGCCGATACTCGCGACGCGCTCATGAACGCGGTGCTCGCCGAGCCACGTCTGCAACGCACCTTTGCCGGCCCCGCCGCCGACATCGCGCCGCTCGCTGGTCAACGGGTCGTGATCGTGAGCGCGGATCGGGGTCAGGCTCCGAACCGGAACGTGCTCCAGGTGTGGAACTCGGCCACCGGGAACCGCGAACCGTGGCGTGATGCGCCGTCGGGCGATACTGACCTCGGACCCATCGATGTCGCGTCGACGGCGGACGGTGGATCCTTTGTCGTCCTCTCTCGTGACGGGACAGTCCAGATGTACTCGGGCCGCACCCTCCGACCGCAAGGTCCGCCGTTCGCGACCGGCTTCGGCGCGCGTGAGACAGCGTCGGCGACAGTGCGGATAAACCCGGCGGGCACCTCGATCGCGGTGTCGCGCGACGGCACGCCAGCAGGATCACTGGCTGGCCCGTCCGTGCGCGTGTTCTCCCGCGAGACCGGCCGATGGATGTCGGACGCGCGTCTCGCCGGCGACAACGGACGGGTCGCGGCGATGGCGTTCGATGCCACCGCGAGCGTGATCGCGTTCGTGTCACCGACCCGAACGGGCAGCACGGTCGTGGTCGACGAGATGCCGAGCGGCCGATCGCTCGTCACCTTCGACGCGGTCGCGGCGAATTCGGTCGCGGTCGATTGGGGCCACCACCGCGTGGTGCTGGCCCTTCCCGCGGGCGGTGGCAGCGACGCGATCGCGTACACCCTCGATGGTCCGACGCCGACCATGCAGGCCATCAACGTCGGACCGCAAACGGCGCTCGGACTCGGAGTCATCGGCTACGACTCGACGAACAGCCGGCTCGGGATCAGCACCACCAACGGTTTCGGGATCTTCAACGCGGCGACGCTCACATCAGTCGACCCTGCGTCAGTGCTCCCGACCAACACGGTTCCAGGGGCGTTTGCGTTTGTCGGCGCCGACCGTGTCCTCACCTCGACGATCAGCGGCGGACCGGTCGAGGCCTGGAACCTGCGCGGCACGTCTGTCCTCGTAACCCGCACCTTGGCGCAATACGCCAAAGTTGTTCCGTACTCACCGACCGGCATCCCACGGCAATATTTGGCCGTGTCGATTCGTTTCACCGAACGATCGATCACCATCCTCGGCCCCGACTTCCGTCCGCTGGGTGCGCCGATCGTCGTCGAGCACGACCTGCAGGCCCAGCCCGGCGAGGTACGCAACGCGATCAAAACCATCGGGCCACTTTTCTGCGTAGATCCCCGAACCGGTCGCATGATCCTCGACTCGCTCACCACGGGTGACGTAACAATCCGCGATGGCGCGCCACCATTTCGCGTGCTGAGCAGCGCGCCCCAAGCAGCCGTCGGCCTCCCCGATCCCGACTTGTGCGAATGGTCACCCGACGGCCGTCAGGTCGCGATCGGCACCGCTCCCATCGCCGGCAACACCGGACCGTCGGCCGTCGGGCTCTACGACGTCGCGAGCGAACACCTACGCATCATCGACGTTCCAGCCGCTCAGGTCATCTCCAGCGTTGCCTACAGCGCCGATTCCAAATCGTTGTGGGTCAACGGGATCCGGAACTGCTACCGAATCACCAACCTCGAGACGACACCTCGAACCACGCTCGCGTTCCCCGGCGCGTCGGGAATCTCCCCCGACGAGCGAAACCAGCATCTCGTCGTTACCTCTCAGGACTCCGTACGCGTCTACGACGCGCGCACTCTCAAACCCCTGACCGAGGCGATCCCCCTCGGCGGCTCGTTCGTCTACAACGTCGACGCCGCATCCGACGCACACGATGCCGTGATCAACAGCAGCCAAGGCTGGCGTCTCGTCGACCTCCACGCACAACAACCAGTCGGGCCCTGGATCCCCAGCCCGTTCCCGACGGTTCTCGTTCATCGGCGCTGACGGCACGACCATTTTCGCCAACGCAACCGACGGTGCCGAGGAAGATCTGGGACCTCTCACCCACGAACCTCCGCAAGACCGCCTGCAACCTCGCCGGCCGCAACCTCAGCACCCAGGAATGGCACCAATACCTTCCATGGGCCGGCCCCCGCCGCGCGACATGCCCCCAATACCCACTCACGTGAAACCCGACCCGCTGTTCGCTCGCCCGGGTTCGACGACTGACCAAGGATCGGGTAACGCCCAGGCCGCACGCGTACCGGCGCGGTGGAGCCAGCTCCCCCCGACGAAAGCAACTGAAGGACCTACGATGTGATTCAGCCGCTCGCTTGTCGGCTGGCTTGAACGCGATGCGGCCGCCGCATCTATATGAGCCAACCTTTCCAAGAGCGTCCGTCCAGGGTGAAACGCGACGACGTCGGTGACCCAACCGCAACGTGGGCAGGGGGTCCGGTCGCTCGGCATCCGCTGGTCGGCCTCACCGACATCCGCGGTAACCCGCTTCGCGACGTCCCGCTGCGGCTGTTGCCGCTCCCGTGACCGGCCGGGTCGTGGGTTCGTAACCCAGTGATCCGAGAGCTTGCGCAAGAAACTCTACGTCGAGAATCGTTTTGACTCCGCCTCTCGTTACGCATGTCGTCATCGATGCACACCGTACCGCTCTGGATCTCGACTACGCCCTCGTCGACGACAACGATCATCGGAACCGACGGCCACAGCCGCGCCCTCGCGCGCTGCCGCAAGCCGCTCGAATCGTTGCGCGAACCTCAGCTTCCGAGTTGATCAGCGAAGCGCTTGGCGAACAGGTAGGCGTCGCCGGGCCACCGTGCCGAGATGTAGTTGCCGTCCTGCACGAAGAAGGCGGGCCCGTCATCGATGTCGGTCCCGCGCTTGGACAGGACTCGCGGTCCTCGCACAAAATCGGCGGAGTCGCGCAGTGCTCGCCGGACCTCGTCTTCGACATACGCGGGATAGGTGCGGTAATAGCGGCCGAGTCGCCACGCAGTGGTCACGAACGCGGACCGCTCCAGGTATTTCGGCAGGCACGTGGTCCGTCGCCCGTACAACAGACTTCGTCCGTTCGGATCGCAGGCGCGGGCGAGGACGAGAACGCCATGACAGATTGCGCCGACCGGGCGGCCTTGCGTCCAGTATTCGGCGACCTTGTGGCGGAGGAGCGCGCTTCCCAGATACTGCCGCATACCAGGTGCGTGTCCGCCCGGCAGGATCAGACCCTCGAACTCGTCGGGTTGGACGTCTGCCCACGCGATCGGCGCGCGGAACTCCTCGTCGAACTGCAGCTCCGAATAGAACTGCCTCGGCTCTGCCGCAGCGCCGAGTTTCCCCATGATCACGCCGTCGAGCAACCGCTGGTCGGCGGCGGGCGCGGTGCCGCGCTCAGTCGCGAATCGAACCCGATGGCCAGCACGTGTCAGCAGCCGCCACGGCACGGCCACTTCGGTCACGTCGAAATAATGGTCAGGTATGGGGATCAGAACAGTCGCGATCGACCGACGATAGGGCAGACCCCGCCGGTCCGGCGCTTGCGGCCGACGAACTGAACGACGTGTCGTGCATCGGCGCGACCGCCTGTGCGCTGGTCGGCGCCGCCGACCCCGTGACCTCCCCGCGCTCCCGGCGCGCCGGTCCTGCCTCGCTGAACTCGTCCCGTTCTTGTGCGCGGTCCCGGTGTCGCATCCGATCGGTACCGAATATCCGTCCGGGCAGGCTGAGCAGGCGTCGGCAGCGTGGAAGAGGCCGAGGCACTCCACCGCGAGCGTTACCCTGGCTGGGGAACTGCTCTATACCGATGAGGTCAACCCATGCTCGCTTGTCGACGTCATCTTCAACAACACCAGGTTTGACAGTCCGCGACCTGTTCGTCCGCCAGGACTGATCGAAGGCACGCGCTGCACCCGACCGCCAACTCGCCCAATCGGCCGGTCCGCTCAACACCTGCCGTCGCCGTCGTCACACCGAATGACCTTCTTCCGAAGGCCTATCCCAGTCCACGGTCGACCGCTGACACCATCTCGCAGCGCTAGCCGATCTGCTCGCGTCTTCGGATACACGCGAACCTGCGACGGTGCGATACCCGCGATCGACGCGGCGATCGTGATTGCCTCTGCTCGGGTGTACTGAGCGGGTACCTCGGCGAATTGACTGAAGAGCACCGCCGAATTGCGACCACCTCCCAGCGTTGGCGTCCACCGCACCACGCCGTCCACCACGACCGCGATGTTGTGGCCCATGAATCCTTCGGCAGGGCCGCGGAACAAGTCAACGCGATCGAGCCGAACATCGACCGCCCACACCAACCCGATCGGCGCGGCGTGGATGCGGACGACAGATGCCCCGACAATGTTCGCAGGGGTCGCTAACTCCGGCCCGAGCAGGTAGCACGTCGTTCTGGTCGAGTTGAAGTCAACAAGGTTCGGGCGAGGGACCTGCGCGCCTTCCTTGGTCCCCAGATTTGAACACGACACCCCTTCCGGTTCGCCTTGCGGGAGAGCCGAGGCGTAGATACCGCGTAGCTCGGCGGTTGATTCTGGCGTTGAGCCGGTCCGGCCCCCGACATAAACGCGTGGGTTGGGAGTCGAGCTGGTCGTCGTGGTGGTGGTTGGGGCGACTGTCTTGGAGCCCGAACTACACGACGCGAGCACCAGGATCACGCAGCCCACAAACGAATATCGCCAGCCGCTCACATGGTAAGAGTCGCACAATCTCGGCTCAGAGTGGACCGCGTTTCTGCCCGGATCAGCCACCAAAACACTGTCTCTCATTTGACCGTCACAACCGCGACACCGTTACAGCCCGTCGTCTGGAGGTACCGGTCGAACGCGTCGTGAAGGTCCGAACGGCAGTAGCGCGGAACAAATGAGTGCCGGTTCGTTTCGGCCAAGTGCTCCACCGCACTCTCGCCTCGAACGCGAACAAGCGCGCGTTTCTTGATCAGGCGGCGCACCGTGTGGCTGCTTGGACAAGATGTTCAGTATCGGAATCTACCGAGAGGTGAGCGGCGACGTCGGTGAGGACCGCTTGATCGGCGAACTCGGCCAACGCCTGCGCACCATCGTCCAGAGTGATCTCCCCGCTCGAAATCGAGCCAGCAAGATATCGGGCGATTCCGAACACGTCGTCCTCGACAGGCGCGTCCTCAGGGACCTTGAAGTCGTCGGAGTCATGCATGATGTCTCCTTCGGTGGTTTATCCTTCGCGCCTAGCGTTCCCACAACGAGCGCGCTCCAAACGACGACCTGCTCAAGGCCCTACGCCGACGGCGCCTCTGGCAGCGACGAGTTCGGCGTAGCGATATCTGCACTTCTGGCGGGAATCTCAACACGCATCGGCAGGTTGAACCCTTCCTGGGCAGTTGCCCAAGTGCCCGAGCAGTTGAACACCCGAACACCGAAGAGCGCACTAAATTGGTACGGCGAACAGGCCGTCGCGTAGCCGCTCCATCCGAGGACACCATGTCGGTCGTCATACTCCTACTCGCAGCGATACTCGTCGCGGTCATCGTGACCAGCGCCCGCGTCGGTGCGCACTGAGACAGTCAGGACAAGTTGCTGAGCGGCTGTAACGGAACGAGTCGGTCGGTGCGTTCCGCTTCTGTTTGATTGGCTTCCTGACACACTGGCGCTGTGGTTGCCATGAGTGACATCGCAGTCGCTTTCAGCTCGGCGGTCTTTGTCGCTCTTGCCCTGACGCTGCTCGCATACCTACTGACCCGTTTTGTTCGCGGTACGAAGGAAACTCGTTCCCACGCGATACTCGGTTACGCCGTTGTCGCTGCCGCAGTGACGGTCGGACCCGACCTCGGCGGACCTGCCGCCGATCGTCACTCCGAGCGCCGATTCACGAATGGCAGACTTGGCATCTGCATGGGTGGCTGTCTCATCCTCGCTGCCGCGCTGAGCCTCGTCGGAACGTTTGTTCCGTTATATCGAGCTGTCCCTCACTTGGGGCCAAGCCTCTACCACACCATGCACTACAGCGCGATCGCCTGGTACTTCGAAATCGGTCTGACAGCGGCATTGGGTTACGTCGCGATCAGGCGTCACGACCGCCGCATCGCCGCCGTCGTCATCGGGTTCTGCGCGCCCGCACTGGGAACGGTCGCGTTGAACGCGGCCGCTTTCACGTTCTCCCAAGGCCCGCAACTACATAGCGGACCGGCGAGGTACCTCCTTCAGATCAGCAGCATGCTCCTCGTCGTCGCCCTGGTCATCGCGACGGCTGTCGTCTTGCAGGGGACTGAACGCCACCGGCCAGGCGTTCGAAGTCTGCGATTGGGCCTCCTTGCCGCACTGCTGGTCGCAGCAACGGCGACCATCTACCCGACCCGAGTGCCGGGCACGTCGCTGTGGTCGCTGACTCTGCTCCCGACGCGATTGGTCGCGCCGACCATCGTGAATCTCGTCGTACTCGCCGTCATTCCACTGCTCGCAATCAGCCTCGCTGATCAGACCGCATCGTTCGTGAGCTCGGGTCTGGCCGCTGCGCTCACGGTTTCCCTCGCGGACGCAGCTCTGAGCTGGCTGTACAAACCGGCACCGCAAGAACTCACGATCGGCTTCTGGCTTTCGATCTGCGCGATCGTGGCACTTGTCCTGCTCGGTGGCTCACTCCACCGACACACACCGCAGGAGTTCACCACTGGCCTGGACCCTCAACCGGCGACGACGGCTTTTCAGGGTTAGGGTCCGCCGACGAATAATGCGCACCGTTTCGGCAACATCCACGGTGGTCAGGCACTCGCGCTCTTGCAATCAATCCCGCGGCGGACCCTAAGACAGTGTTCGCGGAAGCGTTCGGAGCAACGGCGTTTCGGCCAAGCGGCGTTACAACCGTTACGGCCGTTACGCGGATGAGTTCACAAGATACCGAGTGAACGCGTCCGCAAAGTCTCCGCACCGATATCCGCGAAATACGTCGTCGCCATGACGCAGCAAACGTGGCTGGATGTCGTAGGCGCAGTCTCGCTGTAAGTTCGCGAGCGTCGATCGGATCGGTGCCCGAGAAGTGATCAGACTCGTTGACAACCACGGCAAGTTCGGCTGATGCAATCTGCGATCGCTCCATGCTCGTAAGGACCACCCGGATGGCATCAAGGAGCCGAACTCCCGGACTGCGATCGTCAGTATTCGAACGAGCAGAGAGCGCGATTGCGGGTTCCGCTGCACGCTCCGGCCAATGGTTTGGATCGCGACGACCTGGGTCGAATGTGGACCTACCGCATGAGCAGCAGGAGCGTCACGCCGATCACAACAATCGCGCCGACGATCCAGTGGTAGATCCATCGGCTGCGCGTTGTCAGCGGCGCATCGTCGCCACCGTCGTTAACCCAGGAGGTCGGCGAGCGCCAACCGGTCCTCCGAGGTTCTCCCGGAACGCCAAGCTGTCCCGGTCGCCAGATCACACCGTAACGGCGTCGATAAGGCTTCGGTTCCACTGCCCAAGCGTACGCTCAGTCGAGTATTACGGCGAGCCGTGTGAGCAGCAGAACTGTCGCCAGCGGAGATCATTCACGGACGCATGTGCTGACTGCGCGTCCGCCAGAACGCCATTTTGAGCGACGTTGATATCGTGCCCTTATGTCCCTCGGTGACCTGTCCGTACTTCGGCAATAAGGTCAACATCTCGGCAGGACCGCACACAGTTATCGCAACATCATCCCGTCGAGAGACTCCCGCCGGGATCGTATCGACGGAAAGTCGGTATATCGATGCGAGGCTAACGTGAGGCATCGACGGCGTAGTTCGGCTGTTCTGTTCTCGAACGTGATCGAACTGACAACAACTGATCAGTGTGAAGCGGCTCACTACCCTTCGTGGTTGCGACCGAGCGCGGCTTGACAAGGATCAGCCCCAACGCCCGGCCATACTGCCGAGCATCGGCGCGGGCACAGCTGGAACGTGGTTCGGCCTCAATCCGGTTGTGACGATCACATAGCCGATGACCGGGCACGAAATCCTTTCGACGGTTGGAAGAGGAGGACATTGCAGCTGTACCTGGGTTCGCTCGCGTGGAGGCCCGAAGGGCACTGTCGACCAAAGGTTCGACACTGGTCGCCATGAGCAGGCCGCGTGCCGCCAACGATGCTCCGACGAGAAATCGGCGCACGATGCTCACCCCGACGATTCTGCCGCACGACACTCGCTAGTCGCTTTATAACGGTGAGAAGACAAAGCCGCACGCGTTGCCGATCAACTGGCTCGCGTGGTTGAGGTCGCTCCATCCGTTGACGACGGCGTTGTTGGTTTGCTGCAGGTAGGCGTCGACCGTGAGCGACGTGGCGAGCGGAGGACGACCAATCTCGACCTGGTGAAGTGCGTCCGTAAAGTCCGACGCCACAGGACGTGGTACGTGGGCACTTGCGACCAGGAGCGCGCTCTGCAAGACGACGAGCTTCGGTTCGAGTTGAACCGCGAACGGTCGCCATTGTTTCGGCGTGTGGTAGTCGAGCGCGTTCCCCAATTTTCGCCTGCCGATCCTTCGACGGCGTCCAGCACGCGCAGGTATGAACAGGATCCGGCGGGGATCGGGATCGGCTTTACCGTGGGCGTCATACCGATATTTCCGAGGTTGTTGAGTGCGTTCATACAGGACGCGATGCCGACTCCGAAGAGGATGACGAGAGTCACAACGATTGCGATCCACAGTGAGGCCCCGGTGGCCTCGGCGGGATCGTCGTCCTTGGGAGAACGCACGTTGCTCTCCACAGTTACCGTCCTCCGGCGCGTCGGACCTGTTTGACAACCGCGATCTTGATGGTTATCCGAGCTGCGGTGGACCCGGCGTGTCTTGACACGGACCGGTCGAACCTGTCGTCTTTTGCGGACAGTTCGGTTTCCACTCCACTCCTGTTCGCTCGTCCACGATTGTCGGGTGGTTGTCTGCTGCGACGACCCAGTTGAGGACGCCATGTACGCAACTGCCAGGGCTGACGCGACGGTCAGGGAACGCTGGGCTGATAGCTCCGGTCGTCGCCGTAATACGCTCCCCGTTCGCCAGCACAAGTTCGTAGTCGCTGGCGCGGACCAACTGAGCCTTCGCCCGCGCTGGGATGCACACTTTCAGTGCCCCAATGGCGAGATCGCCTACTTGGGCCTCGTCTGCCAGCGGGCCGTCGAACGATTGGGCAAGTACTCGCTCCGCGTACGCTTGTACGGTTCTCGTTCCTGGTCGGCGAGGCCACCGACTTCCCGATCGACACGGATGGCTTCCCTATCGCCTCAGACGTTGACGACCCGCAGCCACCGAGCAGCACAATGATCGCAGCGAAGGTCGCCAACGTCTTGAAATGCATCCCACTACTGGTTCGGTAACGGCGAAAAGTCGAAGCCGCACGTGTTGCCGATTAACGTGCTCGCCTGGTTGAGGTCGATCCATCCAGCCAGGACGGCGCTGTTCGTTTGCGCTAGGTAGGCATTGGCGGTGCGCGATGTCGCGAGCGGAGCACGTCCGAGCACGACCTGGTGAAGCGCGTCCGCAAAGTCTGACGCCACCGGACGCGGGACGTGTGCACTGGCCACCAGGAGCGTTGTCTCCAAGACGGCAAGCTTCGGTGCGAGTTGCGCTGCGAAGGGTCACCATTGGTCCGTCGTGTTGTAGTCGAGGGCAGTGATCCAACCTGCACCTGCCGATTCCTCGACGGCGTTCAGCACGCGGCAGGTATGGACAGGATGCGGCAGGGATTGGGATCGGTTTTACCGTGGGCGTGAGGGCGAAGTTGAAGTTGAAGCTGAGCGAGTTCATGCACGACGCGATGCCGATGCCGCACAGGACAACGAACGCCGGGACTCCCGCGATCCAGAACGCGATCCAGTACCCGATATGAAGGCCACGGCGCTCTATCGATTCTCTTGGCGGAGTCCAGGGCGATCCAGTCCACACAGTGCCATGGTCGGCGCGTCGGATGCATTTGACAACCGAGATCTTGCGCCAGGCTTCTGTCGCGCACCGATTGGCATGCGAGGACCTCGAACGCTGCCACGGCGAACGCTCGGTCCCCTGATGACAATCACCATCACGAAGGGGTGTCCACCTAAAGATCGTTTTCGGTAATACCCTGAGTTTCGGTGTGAGAGTGCGAGAATGTTGTTGTGGCGCGCTCACCCGAGGTCGGTGCGAAGAAGCAGTCCGCGAAGCGGGTGCGTGTTCGTCGTGATTTCGAAGCGCTCAAGGCGCGCCGCGATGCGCGCCGCGACGATGTTCGCGCGGGGCAAACGTCAGGCGGACGTCGCAGCGACGTTAGGCGTGTCGGCCCAGACAGCATCGTCGTGGTTCAAGGCCTGGAGTGAGGGTGGCCGCCCCGCGCTGGTGGGCGCGGGCGCGCCGGGCGACGGGCACGGCTGAGCGACGGACAGCTCGCCGAGATCGAAGCCGCGCTCGCCAAGAGCGCGTGGGCCAATGGGTTCGGGACCGAGATGTGGACCTTGGCCCGCGTCGCCGAAGTCATCGAGGAGATCACTGGTGTGACCTATAACCAGACGAAGACGTGGACGATTCTGCGTGAGCGTCTGGGCTGGACACGCCAGGGTCCGGCCCGGTGCGCCATCGAACGCAACGACGAGGCCGTCGCTACGTGGGTCCGCGAGGACTGGCCGCGCATAAAAAAAGAGGGAGGCGCTGGAGCGCCTGGCTCTGTTTCCATGAGGGTACGTCCAATGCTAGGCGACGAGTCGTCGATGCCAACGAAGGATCGTGTCGGGTTTGACGAGAAAGATCGACCAGCGGTCACGACGATGACACGCGACATCGCGGTGAGGACCGCGCGATCTTCGGGTTCATCGAGGAGAAGGTCATGGCGCTCAAGCATCGGAAGGCGCACCTGTTCAAAGGTGTAATGGACGATGACAACCTGTTCGGCGGGCGACTCGCGGCGGAAGACGTGCGCGGTCTCTTCACCTGATCACCACGCCACGCTGTCGCGGATGCTCATGCAAACGTTCTTGGAATGAGTTTGTTCTACCGGGCTTCACGGCCTCGCGTGAACTGACCACTATCACGCAAGGGCGGCTACTCCGACTCGCTTCGTTGTTGTTCGTGGCGCCGGGCGAGCTCGGGCACCGAATCGCAGCCTCGCGACTCGTGGTGCACGGCTCATGCAATCAACTCGATCTCGCAACGCGTCCCATATGCCCCGGCGAGACGAGCATCTGCACTGACCAGCACGAGATCCATGATCTCGGCCAGCGCGACGTACGCGGCGTCGTAGACCGTGAGGTTCTCGCGCAGCTCCCAGCACCTCGCGACGAGCGGACCGTGAGGCACGCGGTCAAGACGGAGTGAGCGCAGATCTTTGAGCGCCAACTGTGCACGCCGGTTGTCGAGATCGCCGGCCGCGGCGAGACGCCGCCACGCGGACGTCACTTCCAGGTCGATGAGCTGAGGAGCGACCAGACGTTCCCCGTGCAGGCGCTCACGCGCTCGGTCGCCGTCATGGTCGTCGTCCGCGAGCGCAGTCACGACGACGCTTGCGTCAACGACGATCAACGGCCGTCGCGATCGGCACGGACCGCCCTCGCCGCTTTTCGCAGCGATGCACGCCCGCCTGCCCGACCGCCGGCTCGGTCCAGGACTTCCTCCAACGTTGGCACGTGGGCGTCTTCGACGAGACGACCAAGGAGGTACTCCTGGAGCGACATCCCTGCCGCGGCGGCGCGACGACGGAGCGTGGCGTGCACGTCGTCCGGAACGTCCTTGACCTGAATGCTCGGCATGCTCGGAGTCTAGCCGTTTAGCGCCACTTTGGCGCTGGCGTCGCCAACATGGCGCCATACCGCGAGGTACGTTGCCGACGCCGATGGCGACAACATCGAGGCGGCCTTCCACGCCGATCGCTCGATGTGACGGCCGTTTCCTGATGAGTGTCGGCGTGGGTAAACGCGGGGCCGCGTCGCCCGTGGTACTGCTCGGTGTCGCGAGCAGCGCCGGCTCGCATCACGCCGAACAGGAGCACGCTACCGCGGCGTTGCGTGCTGCCGGCTTTGTCGACTGCCTCCGTGATGCCGGGCTGACGGTGGATCATGACAACCCGATGACCCGCGACACGTCGCGGCTTCATCGATGTCGCTCGTACGGTCGCAGACCAAGTCGAGGCCGTCTTTGAGGCGGGTGCGTTGCCATTTGTGATCGGCGGCGACTGCACATCAACGTCGGCTTGGCCGCCGGAATCCAACGGTGCGCCTCCGATCCAATAGGGACAAGCCTGCACCAAACCCAGGGTTCACTCTCCTGAACGTCGTCGACAGAGAGACAAGCCGTCTCCTGGTCGCCTTCGTGCTCGACAACAGCCATTCCCGAACCTCAACTACCCAGCTCCATTCACCCGACGGTCCGTCGTAGCGGTTAGGGAGCGGCCAACGTCGGCTGTTTCGATTTGACGACCTCTTCTACGTGTTGAGAGTGTTGGCGGGTCATGGATGAAGGACGACGACACGGACGGAGCGCTAGTGACCGTGGCTTCCAGTGGGTTGAGTTTCAGCTTCCGGGACTCGAAGGCGATACTGGCGAGTTGCGCTTGGTCAGCGACCATAACGGCCTCTGCGCTCAGCGGTTCGCGCGAGGCTGGGATGGCGGTGTCCTATCTCTCCCGTCGTTGCCTTCGCGCGCATCCTTCGTCACCCATCAAGCCGTCTGTGCTGGCACGGAGCCAACCAAGGAACCCGATGACGGGAGTCACGTCGACCTGGCGATCGTGCAGGTGACGCGAACTCCACGCTCACCTGGGAAACGTCGACGGCGCACACGGTGAGACGAGGTCGTCGGTTCTGCGAAACCGCGAGTCCGCGCGAACCGAGCAGCCCCTTGGGATCGGCTGGCGGTACGTGCGCGGATCGACGCCCCCAAATGACCCGGACGTGGTGGCCTTCCATTCGTACGTCGACACATCTCCGCAACGTGTCCGTCATCGTCGTCGGCTGCTGCCTCAGCTTGACCGGCGGTCTTGTGATCGCTCCAACCGCGCAAGCCTCGGTCCGCTCGGGAACTGGCTCGCCCCAGACCTCCGTTCCGGTGCCGACCGTTCGTCCTCATACCTCGACGCTCCTCGATTGGCGCGCCGCACAAAAAGACATCGCGCCGTATCCCGAGTGTCTCGGCCACCCAGTCGCCTACTGCACCGTCGTGCGCGGGACCGGCAAACGCGTCGTGCTGATGGGCGACAGCCTCGCCCGCATGTGGCTCCCGGCCTTCATTGCGATCGCACACCGCGAAGCACTGACCCTCACCGTAGCGATCCATCCCGCGTGCCCATGGCCCGACAACCTCGACGGCCTCTCGATGTCACCCGACTGCGAAGTACGCCGCGCGGACTGGTACGCACGTGTCATCCCCGACGTCAACCCCGACATCGTGTTCCTCGCGAATCGACCGTACGACGCACCAGGAAACGACCTCACGATAGAAGTATCCGGCCGCATTGTCTCGACCGCGAACCCGATCGCGATCCACGCGATCACCGACGCGACAACGCGAAGTCTCAATCTACTTCGGCGTCCCGGACGCGAACTCGTGCTGCTGGAGCCAACACCAGTACCTCAAAACCGCAGCTTTGACCCACTGCTTTGCCTGGCCGCCGGCAACACAAACTGCAGCTTCACCGTCAGCCCCCGCACCACACCGCTTACCCAACTCGACCGTAACCTCGCAACAATCCCCGACGTCTGGTCCCTCAACCTCGACCGACTCGCCTGCCCACGCTTCCCGATCTGCGATCCCGTTCTCAACAACATCATCGTCCGCCGAGACCACACCCACCTCACCGCCACCTACGCACGCGCACAGACCGACCAACTCCTGACAATCCTGCTCAACGAACACATCCTCGGCGACGGCGGTCCACCCCCTCCCGACAGAGTCGGCTGAAGAGGCACCAGAACAATTCGCGGCGTTCACTGATCCGTGACGGTTCGCGTTCGAGGTTCGACAGACCACGGAGGTAGGTTCGAACCGACAAGCGGCGGCGCACCAGGCCCGGAAACGCTGTGACCCGTGGGTGGAACCTTCGGGAGCGCGTTGGCGGTGCGGGTCGGTGACTTCCTGTTCACCACCGCGTTCGGTGGTGTCACCGCAATGGAAGGTGTGGGTGCCGGTAACGCGTTGGGCGCGCGATTGGCGGAGTCGGTTGTCGGCTGGGGACGTGCGATGGGAGCGCGGACGCGTCGAGGCTGACGTAGTCCATTTGGGTTGGCCGTTGTCGGGGTTCAGGCTGCTTGGCGGTATTGGTTGATGAGTCCGCTGCAGGTGGGGTGTCGTCGGGTCGGTCGGCCGGGCCGATACTCGACAGCGTTCGTCGCGTTCGGTGCGCGTTGGCCGAGCGAGCGGTGTGGTCGATGGGTGTTGTAGTGCTCGACGTACTCGTCGAGAAGTTGTCCGAGTTGTCGGTGGTTCCAGATGAGCGTCCGGTCGCAAAGTTCACGTCGGACCGTGCCGACTTGTCGGTGCCGAACATGCAGACCGGGGTGGTGACCTGCGGTTTCGCGCGGTTGTGAACGGCGCGGTTCGGACGCTGCGAGGACCGGCTCGTGGCTCGTTTCTACCGTCTTGTCCGCCTCGTACTCGACCTCATGGTGCTGCGCGGTGGCACGAACCGATCCAAGGATGTCGAGATCCTCGTGTTGCGCCACCAACTCGCGGTCCAACTTGGAGCCCGGGACGTACTCACATTGGGTGAGGCGTAGGTGCGCAGTGCGCATGGAACGCCGACGGTGCGCGTGGGACGATTTGCACCGATGTCGGAGGGTCGAGCGAGTCGCGAGGAGTTCAGCCGCCGCCAGGTGCTCGCGGGCGGGCTCGGGGCGGCCGCTGCGTTGGGCGTGGCCCGCTCGAAGTTGCTGGGAGCGGCGCAGCACGCACTGACGGCCGGACCGGCGGCCGGTGCCGACGCTGCAACCGCGACCGGTCCGGTGGTGCTGGTCGACGGTCTGGTGTCGCCGATCGGGTTGGGTGTCAACGACGTGGTGTTCGGCTGGCACGTGCCGGACTCGCGCCCGGGCGCCGTGCAGAGCGCGTACCGCATTGTCGTGACCCGCACCGACGCGACCGGACGGGCCGGCGGCGTGCAGGTGTGGGACAGCGGCCGGGTGGAGTCGGCGCGCAATGCGTTCGTGTCATATACCGGGCCGCCCTTGCAACCCGACTCGGTGTACGGGTGTCGGCTGCAGACGTGGGACCGGTCGGGCCAACCGAATCTGGTCGACCTGAGCGGGAGTTTCGAGACCGGCTTACGCGACGCCGACTGGCGTGGCGACTGGATTCGACGGCCTGCGAACCAGGACCTCGAGCCTGACGAGTACACCTACGCCCGCAAGCAGGTGGTACTCGCGGCGTCGCCGATCGTGCGGGCGCGGGCGTACGTGTCGGGCGACCAGCAGTACGAGATGTGGGTGAACGGCATCCGGGCGGGGAAGGGGCAGGCCTACTGTTATCCCGACTCGCGTTACTACGAGACGCTCGACCTGACGACGCTGCTGCACGCCGGTGCGGAGAACGTGTTCGGTCTCCTCTACAGCTGGGATGGGCCGACCAAGGGACATCCGGCCGGCGCGCCCGGCGTGATCGCGTAGATCTCGGTGCTGCATGAGACCGGCGAGACCGAAATGATCGTGACCGACGGTTCGTGGCGGGTGCGTAAAGGTGACTGGCAGCCCGGTACGCAACGCGACCTCGAAGGCGACCTCGTCGACTACACCGAGAACATCGACCGGCGGGCATATCCGGCCGGTTGGGACGAGCCCGGTTTCGACGACAGCTCGTGGCCAGCGGCGACGGTTGTTGGCCCTGCCGGCGCCAAGCCCTACACGCATCTCGTCTCGGTACGGACCCGTGTCATCGAAACACCCGTACGGCGGTGACGCTCAAGCGGATCGCGTCGGGTGCCCTGGTCGCCGACTTCGGCAAGGTTTACGCCGCCGTGCCGACCGTACAGTTCCACCACGGCGTGCGCGGCCGACTCATCGAGATGCGCGGCGGCTATCTCCTCGACCCGCGTGGAGACGTGTCGATCACGCACGGTACACAGCACACCGACATGAGCTACACGTACATTCAGGCCGGCGGGGTCGAGCAGTTCCATCCGTTCGACTATCTCGGATTCCGCTACTTTCAGATCAACTCTCCCGGCGAGACGCTCACACCCGACGACGTGGTCGCCTACACGCGACATGCGGCGGTACCCGACGAGCATGCGGCGACGTTCTCGTCATCGGATCCGACCATCGACGCGATCTTCGAGCTTGGCCGGCACTCGGCGCTGTTCACCGCGCAGGAGCAGTTCATCGACACGCCGACGCGCGAGAAGGGCCCATGGCTGTGGGACGGCTTCAACGAGTCGAAGACAGCGATGGCGGCGTTCGGTGAGCAGAACCTCACCCGCAAGTCGTTGCTCGAGTTCGCCCAGTCTCAAGGCCGATACTGGCCGAACGGCGCCATCAACAAGATCTATCCGACCGGTCTCGGTGCGCTCGACATCAACGAGTTCACCGTGATCTACCCCGAATGGGTGTGGCAGTACTACCTGCACACGAGCGACCGCACGCTGTTGCAGGAGGTCTACCAGGTGCTGTTGAACCTCTCCGACTACGTGCAACGCGCGGTCGACCCCACCACCGGACTGGTCACGAACCTGGCCGCGACGAACATCTATTACACGTTCCCAACCGTGACGCGCGATCAACGTGTTGGGTGCCGACGTGTTCCGCCGGGTCGGTGACATTGCCGCCGCGCTCGGCCGACCGACAGACGACGTCAAACAGCAACGCATCCGCCAACAATCGCTGACCGACGCGATCAATGCACGTCTCACCCGATCGGACGGCACGTACGTCGACGGGCTCAGCGTCGGCCACCACCACATCCCCCAAGCCGGCCAAGACACCAACGCATGCGCCATGGCGTACGGCATCGTGCCCCCCGAACATCAGCCGGCGGTCGGTCAGTACATCGCCGGATTCGGTATGGGCTCACCGCCGCGCACCGCGACCGAAGTGCTCGACTCGCTTGCGCTCGCCGGCCGCTTCGGCGAGATGGTCGGGATCCTCGACGACCAAACCCACGACGGCTGGGCGAGAATCCTCGCTCTCGGTGGCACGTTCACGTGGGAGGTGTGGGAACCGGACGACTTCGTCGGCGACAGCATGTCGCACGGCTGGGGCTCCAACGTGCTCGTCAGTATCCAACGCACGTTGCTCGGCGTGACACCTACCGGACCTGGCTATTCGACGTTCTCCGTCGCGCCGCCGCCGCCGAACAGCGGCCTCACGTTCGCGACCGGCACCGTCCCCACTCCACAAGGTCCCATCACGGTCGCGTGGCGGCGAGCGGGCGCATCGTTCACGATCGACTTGACGGTCCCACCCAACACGAGGGCGACCGTCGCGGTACCCGGACACGTCGCGGTCACATTCGGAGCCGGCACATACCGTCTGTAGGGGGCCGGTTTGCAGAGGGCGGTCACGTCCCACACTTCGAGCGCCTGACACGGCTTCCCAACTTGCTGGCGCAGCGCAGGCGCTCGCGGTCGTCACCCGAGTTGCAGGTGTCGACGCCGTAGTTGCCGTCGCTGCATCCTGTCGGTGTCGAAAAAGCGTCCGGGGTGATTGACCTGCGGTGTTGCGTTGGCGCGAGCGGCTCGGTTCGGACGCTGCGAGGATCGGCGCGTCCAGGCGCCAGCCGCCGCGGGATAGGTCGCGAAGGCCAGCCGATCGCCGCGGGTGCGCTACGCCGAGAGTACGTCCGAGACGAACCGGAAGAAGTGCAGCCCAAACACGGCGGCCTTCAACAGATCCTGGGCCTCGTCGCCTCCGTAGAGCGAAAGATCGGGCCGAGTCGCTCCAGACGCTCGAGCGCCCTCTCGGTTGCCATGTATGAAATCCTACAGAGATAGGACTGAGCTCAGGAGGATTTCATACAGACCGCCACGCGCAGGCGGGGCAGCAAGTCTCAACCCAGCGTTACCAGAGAACGCGTGTACGTGTGCGTTCTGTGCGGCCGCCGCTCGTGGCGTGACCGCGCCGGCGCGGGCAATCTGGGCGGGTGTCTGATCCCCACTCGATACCGCTTCGCGACGGTGCAGCAACGGCTGACGCCGATGAGAGCAGTGCAGCACGGCCACGACCGGTGCTCCTGACCGGCGCGAGCGGCTTGCTGGGGCAGTGGTTGGTGAGGACAGCGCCGCACGGCAGGCGGGTCATCGCGCTTACGCACCGGCACAGCGTTGCGGGGCTTGCGGAAGTGCACGCTGATCTCCGCGACGCCGGCTCCACCATGACGGCCGTAAAACGATCCGATCCGTCGTTGGTCATCCACGCTGCATACGCGAAGGACAGCGCCGCGATTGTCGACGCGACCGAGCATGTCGTCGCGGCCCGCGTGCGAAGTCGACGCCGACATCGTGGTCATATCTACCGACGCCGTGTTTTGCGGCGACGGTATCGCTCGCGACGAGGGTTCAGAACCCGACCCCGTGTGGAGCTACGGTCGATGGAAAGCAGAAGCCGAACGCGTTGCGCTCCTGCGGTCAGCCACCGCCGCGATCATCCGGCTACCGCTGCTCGTGTCGTTCGATCCCGACGACCACGTCGTGCGCGAAATCCGTACGCGCGCCGCGCAAGGCGAAACGACCCAATGGTTCACGGACGAGACCCGACAACCCGCGCTCGCGCACGAAGTCGCTGCTGCGGTGTGGAGAATCGCCGACCTCACCACCGACGTTCGGGGCGGAACGTGGCACCTGGCGGGCTGGGAACGACTGACACGCTACGAGATCGCCCTGCGAGTGGTCGATCAACTTGGCCTCCGACGCGACGTCATCGAAGCAGTCACCACACCAAAGGGCGCCGTCCGCCCTCGCGACATCGCATTCACCGACGCCCGCGCCCGCGCCGAGATCGACTGGCACCCATCGCCAGTACTCCGCTGACCCACTCCCAGTCATCGAGGAGCGCAGAACTACCCCGCCGAGGGCGGCCCGACGCATCGATCTGCGCACCCAACAACGCCACCTTGCCGATGGCACATACCCGACCTGTGACGGCAGCTGGCGGGGAATTGTGGGATGCGTGTTCTTCATCTGGGTCACGTGGGGCGTACCGTTCTGACGAGCCGCCGGCGGCTCACTTGTATGGCGATCCGTGGCGGCTGAGGCGCGGGTGAGCAGAGGCGGGTAGGGCGATGGTGACCACGTTATGAATGGGCGGTCGGAACTGGCCGGGCGCGCGACCTCGGTGATCGCCGCGCAACTGATCGCCGCGTACGAAACGCATTCGCTCGTGGAACGAACAACGGCGAACAGGCCGGACTTCGATCTCGCGGCCGCCTACGAGGTGTTGCGCCACATCGAGCGCGACCGATACGTCCGGGGCTGGGAACCGGTCGGCCGCAAGATGGGTTTCACGAACCGGACGATCTGGGCGCGCTATGGCGTGTCCCGACCGATGTGGGCGCGAATGTGGGACCGCACCGTGCGTTTCGCAACCAATGGTGTTGCCTCGGTAGCGCTCGAACCATTCGTGCAACCGCGGATCGAACCGGAAGTCGTGTTCAAACTCGCGGCGCCGATCTCAGCCAGCGAAACGCCCGAAGCGACACTGTCGGGCGTCGAATGGTTCGCCGCCGGTTTCGAGATTGTCCAGTGCCATTTCCTCGATTGGAGATTCGACCTGGCGGAATGCACGGCCGCGTTCGGGCTGCACGGGACGCTCGTCGTCGGCCCGCCCACACCCGTGGTCGGCTACGACCCCACTCAGCTCGCGGAGACGCTCGCGACGTTCACGGCGACCCTCTCCCGTGATGGATCGATCGTGGAACGAGGCGGCGGCGCGAACGTCCTTGGGAGCCCCGCTCTGGCTCTCGATCATCTCGCGCGCCTCGTCGGTGATCAACCGGAGTTCGATCCACTCGCCGGCGGTGAAATCATTACGACCGGCACGCTCACCGACGCGCTTCCCATAGCACCAGGTGAACAGTGGACATCCGACTACGGCGCACTCGGCATCGACGGACTCAGCGTCTCATTCTCCTGAGCAGGTCCGCGACGAGATCCACGCTCAATTCAAACCCCCCAACCCGCAATAGGCGGCCCGAAACCGATACCGCGAACGCCTCGGTGCCGGCGTTCGGAGACACCCGGCGTACGGGATATTGGGGCGTTGATTCTGGGGCGGTTGGTCCCGGTCGGCGCGCACTGTGCGTCCGGAGCCTCGCGTGGCTTACGGTTGGCGAAGGCGATGACAAGGGACGCGCGAATGAGTGACTATCTCGACTCTTCAGGACGTAGTGACACGTTGAGTGGTGGCGCTCGCATGATCCCGGTGAGTACACCAGTCGGCGCCTTTCGGGTATGGACGAAGCGGATCGGCAACAATCCCGATCTCAAGTTGCTTCTGCTCCACGGCGGCCCCGGTTGTACACACGAGTATCTCGAGGCGTGCGACAGCTATCTCCCCGCTGCAGGGATCGAGTACTACTACTACGACCAGCTCGGCTCGGGCCGCAGCGATCAGCCCGATGAGCCTTCGCTGTGGGAGCTCGACCGCTTCGTCGACGAGGTTGAGCAGGTCCGCGACGCGCTCGGTCTCGGCCGCGACAACTTCGTGCTCTTCGGACAGTCGTGGGGCGGGATTCTCGCCATGGAGTACGCGCTTCACTACCAGGAACACCTACGCGGACTTGTCATCTCGAACATGATGTCCAGCGCTCCGGCCTACGGCGCGTACGCCGAGCAGGTTCTGATGCCCGAGATGGACCAGGCCGCGCTCGCGGAGATCCTGTCACTCGAGGAGAGTGGCAACAGCGAGGACCCGCGCTACATGGAGCTCCTAAACGAACAGCACTATGTTCACCACATCCTGCGCATGCCGGTCGACGAATGGCCGGATCCGGTGCAACGCGCTTTCGCGCACATCAACCCTTCGATCTACGTGTCGATGCAAGGCCCCAGCGAACTGGGAATCAGCAAGGAGGCCAAACTCGCTGACTGGGAATGCACTGACCGGCTGGCCTCGATCGAGGTGCCGACCCTCGTGATCGGCGCCCGCTACGACTCGATGGACCCTTCGCACATGGAGATGATGGCCGGGCAACTACCCAAGGGCCGCTACCTTCACTGCCCTAACGGCAGTCACCTAGCAATGTATGACGACCAAGAGCGGTACTTCGCCGGCCTCGTCGAGTTCCTGCACGACCTCGCGGACTGATCGGGCCGCGATCACGGAGCAGGGGTTGTGCCACCCGCCCGGCGATCGGAGACACCGCCGGGGCTATGTTCGGGGACGCGCGATATGGGACAGTCGTTCGCGCCGGACCTGGGGGCTATTCCGGTTGGAAGACTGCGACGGTGTTGCCGTCGGGGTCTTTGAACCAAGCTGAGCTGCCGATGCCGTGAGACGTGACGACGTGGTCGATGGTCTTGAAGGCGCCCGTGTCGTATTCCTCGAACTGGATACCTCGCGCGACGAGTTCAGCGACGTCTTTGTCGATGTTGGTGGTCCAGAAGCGCACCTGGGTGTGGTCGGCGCTGTTGCCGTTGGGACGGCCGTAGATCAGCAGTGTCGTGCCGTTCCCGCAGTCGAGCAGCAGATGGTTCTTGATGGTCTCTGGCGAAAGGGTCAGGCCGACCTTGTGCTCGTAGAAGTCTTGGCTCTTGTCCAAGTCGGTCGAGACCAGTACCGCTGAGATTCGGTTGTCGCCCACCAAGGTCGTTCCTCTTCGTTGACGTTGACACCAACCGCCCTCGAACCGCGATCCCCGCGTGCCCGTGTCGGGATCGCGGGTTCGGGTCGACCTGGTTACGGGATGAGCTTGTAGACGTCGATCTCGGTCTCCTCGGGGGGTGACGGGAACCCGCCTTCGATGCCCTGTTGCATCCGCGGCCTCAAGATGTCGTCGCGGAACCGCTCCCAGCTCTGCTTGGACTCATGCACGGCGATGATCGTCCACCCGCCGGGTGAAGTGCCGGCTGCGTGGAAGAGCTGACCTTCGGGCAGCCGGCCATCGCTGGGGTGTACGGCCGCAATCGATGCTTCGTAGTTCTCTTTCGTGCCGCCGGGGAAGTAGTGGGTAATCGCAAAGGCCATGAGTGCCTCCTCATTTCCGGGTTCCGTTGATATTTTCTTACGAAAGGAAATATACTGGCGGGCGTGGCGAAGTCAAGACCCGAACACGAGTTCCTCGATCCCGATGAGTGGGAGTCGTGGGGCGCGCTAATGATGTTGCACCGTTCGGTCCTGCAGCACCTCGATGCCGAGTTGCGCCGCGCGCACGATCTGGCAGTCACCGAGTTCGACGTCCTGATCACGCTGTTCAACGCGCCGGATCAACGGCTCGGCATGTCCGACCTCGCCGATCGGGTGTTACTCAGCCCGGCCGGTACGACCCATCTCGTGACCCGACTCGAACGAGACCGTCTCGTTCGCCGCGAGGTCGACCCCACCGACCGCCGCAAGTGGTTCACCGTGCTCACCGACAAAGGCGATCGCACACTGCAGGCCGCCCGCCGCACCCACAACGACGTCCTACGACGAACACTCTTCGCCAACACGACTCCCGCCGAACGCCGAACGCTGCGCCGCATCTGGCAACGCCTCGCGGAACGGCAACCACACCCACTCAGCCCCTGCGAATAACACTCGGCTCAGCAAGAAGCCCAGGTCACACACCCCGATCGCGAACGCCTCGGTGCCGGCGTTATCCGGGTGACAGGCCCGCGGCGCGGTTCGGAGATACACGTTGTGGGATAGGTCGAACTGCTCAACGTTTGGGCGCGCCGAGTTCGGTGTCGTCGGACGCGCGGACCTAGGCGAGGCACGTTCTGGAACCGAGGACGCAGTCATCGGGTGATGGCTAGGCTGGTCGTGAGGTCGTGACTGGCGTTGTGAGGTGGACTGACCACCGGGGAGCGTCCTCCGAGTCGTGCCGAGCGCCTGGGCCGTTGTGGAGCGAGGAGCCCCTATGGCCGTCGGCAGCTTGTTGCACACCTATCTCTCTCGGTTCGGCGTCAGTATGGAGGGGATGTCGGGCGAGACGATCGGCTTCGCCGCGGCCCTCGACGCGGTCACTCGCGTCGATCCAGCTATCGCTCAAGCGATCTTGGGCGAGTTGGTCGATCAGCGAACTCACCTGAAGTTGATCGCCAGCGAGAACTACGCGAGTCCTGCGGTCTTGTTGGCGATGGGGAACTGGCTGAGCGACAAGTATGCCGAGGGGGCGCCTGGTCATCGTCTCTATGCGGGCTGCGACAACGTCGACGTCATCGAGTCGCGCACCGACGAACTCGCCTGCGCTCTGTTCGGCGCCGATCACGCGTACGCGCAGCCTCATAGCGGGATCGACGCAAATTTGGTCGCGTTCTGGGCAGTGCTCTCACAGCGCGTGGAGTCACCGACCTTGGAGCGCCTCGCCGCCGGCCACGTCAACGACCTCTCGGACGAAGACTGGGAGGCACTGCGCGAGCAGCTCGTCGGCCAGACGATCCTGGGTATGTCTCTGCAAGCGGGTGGGCACCTGACCCACGGCTTCCGCCCGAACATCTCCGGAAAGTTGTTCCGCCACCGTTCGTACGATGTCGATCCGTCAACATTTCTGTTGGACTACGACGAAGTTAGGCGGCGGACGCACGAGGAACGGCCGCTGATTCTGATCGCCGGTTACAGCTCGTACCCGCGGCTCGTGAACTTCCGGGTGTTGCGGGAGATCGCGGATGAGGTCGGTGCCACGTTCATGGTCGACATGGCGCACTTCGCGGGGCTGGTCGCCGGCAAGGTGCATACCGGCGACTACGACCCCGTCCCGCACGCGCACATCGTCACGACCACAACCCACAAGACCTTGCGCGGTCCCCGCGGTGGACTTGTCCTGTGCCGCAAGGAACTCGCGGAGTTCGTCGATCGCGGGTGTCCGCTGGTACTGGGCGGTCCCCTTCCCCACGTCATGGCAGCCAAGGCCGTCGCGTTGACCGAAGCGTCGCAGCCGTCCTTCCGGGACTATGCGGCAGCGGTTGTCGACAACGCTCGGGTCCTCGCCGACGCGTTGATGGCCGCGGGTGTTCCTGTCGTGACTGGCGGAACGGACAACCATCTCGTGCTCGTCGATATCCGTCACTTCGGTCTCAACGGACGACAAGCCGAGTCCGCGTGCCGCGCGGCCGGGATCACGTTGAACCGCAACGTCGTCCCCGACGACACCAACGGTCCGTGGTACACGAGCGGGCTGCGGCTCGGCACTCCCGCGGTCACGACGCTCGGCATGCGAAGCGACGAGATGCGCGAGATCGCGGAGGTACTCGCTGCTGTCCTTCAAGGCGCGTCCGCCGGTGTCATCACATCCGGGCCGAATCAAGGCAACTCATCGCTCGTACAGTTCCGTCTCGACGACGAGATCCTGCGCGGCGCGCGCTCGAGAGTGGACGACCTCCTCCTTCGACACCCGCTCTACCCCGACATCGAGCTCTAACGCATCCGGCGCAAAGGACGGCCAGAACACGCGCCCATAACGCGCGCCAATCTGCGCGAGCGGAGCATCCTCGATGTGCCGACCGGCCTCGATCGCGAACGTCACGGTCCCGGCGTTCGGTGACGCCACCAGCGGATCTGCCAGCCGCGGATTCTGTGGCACGTCCCCGCGCCTCCCCAGCGCGCACCGAGCGCTGTTTCGTTACGACCATTGCGGCGCTCCTCTCGAGCGCCGCATAACGCACACCACCGCAGACGCCGACGGTTCGCCCAACCTCCTCGCTCGTGCGAGCAATGCCCGGCAGCCGGCGGTGCTCAATATTCTCTGCGCCGTCGGTGGCCTGCGGCGATAATCGACGACATGCGGGAGATCGAAGTCGTTGTCGCGCATTCGGAGCGCGTGACGCTGCGCGTCGGCGACGTGTTCCTGAAGATCGACACGGATCAAGCGCGCATCGACCGAGAGGTCGACGTCATGGGGAGGGCACCGATCCCCACCCCCGAGGTCCTTTGGCACAAGCCGCCGGTGCTCGCCCTCGCAGCAGTTCCTGGAGCGGCGCTCGGCGTGCTTAAAGAGCCTTCGCGTGCGTCTTCGGCGGCGTGGGTTGGGGCGGGTGCCGCCGTCCGCACGCTGCACAACGCTCCGCTGCCGCCGTGGCCCAGCTGCCAATGTCAGCAGCAGCCCGCTCGCAGCAGTCGGGGCACGGTCGAGTTTCCGCCAAAGCTCGACTCGGAGTGTGAGTGGCTCGTCGCCAACGAAGTCGTGTCCGCCGACGTTGTCAGGCGCAATCGTCACATCGCGGAGGCGGCGCTGCGGCCCTGGACACCGGTGTTCATCCACGGCGACCTGCAGATCGTTCATGTGTTCGTCGAAGGTGACGAGGTGAGCGGCGTCGTGGACTGGTCCGAGGGCGGCCAAGGCGATGCGATGTATGACCTCGCCACTCTGACGCTCGCACACGAGGAGCACCTCGACGATGTCGTCGCGGGCTATGGCGGCGACATCGAGATCGACGTGATTCGCGCGTACTGGTCGTTGCGAAGTTTGATGGAGATCCGGTGGCTGGTTGAGCACGGCTACGGCGCGCCGGCGACGTTCCCGCAGGTCGCGGTGCTCAACTCCTTGTCAGCCACTGCTTAGGTACGTGCGGATATAACGCATGTCCGCCGACCCGTCCTGACGGTTCGCTCAGCCCACCGGAGCCGACGGCTCTACTTGCACGCCGGTGGCTACCGGGTGTCCCAGAACGCGCGGTCACAACGCCGTAGGCACTGCCACCGAAGTGCAGTACCGGGCGAGGTAACGATCGCGAGCGCGGCCGTGCGTTCCCGCGCTGCTAACCCATCACGAGCCCGTCAAACGACCTGACGCGCCGCCGCCAATGCCCAAGCCGTCTGGCGACGTCAGCTTCGCCACCTGCGCTCCCCTACCAGCCCTCACGACGATCCGATGATGCGAGGGCGCGGCGGTCGCGGACTCGGTTGTGGCTCCCGCCAGACGGCAGGTCATCTTCTCACGGTCGCCAAGGCGACGTTCCGTCCGCCGCCGTCCACGGTTCCCCGTGAGCTAACGATGCCAGGCCTGCGATACGGGCAAGAAAAAAATCTGCCCATCCCCGAAACTTCTTTGAGTCGCGCGAGGCGTGTCTCGCGCTATTCATGGGTATGGGGACTCTCGCCACGAACGAGCACCGCCGCCCCGACCACAGCCCGAACACATCCACGGCGACAGCACGATCGCGCGGCGTCGGTGTTCGAATTCTTAGGTAACCCCTTAGGTACACAACACGAGACTGCGGAAGAGTCCCTCTGATCAGGCCTTATGGTCGGGCCTTGACCCCAGTTACGGCCCAACCGTCCCGCTACATGTCATTCGGTCTCACCGACATTGCGTGACCAGGGCTTTGCGAACGACCTTCTGGCTGTTATCTCCCCTCGTCTCATTACGTTTCTTAGGTAAAACCTTAGGTAGTCGCGTCCGACTTGTGATAATGATCTCGTTATCGGCATGGCCGGGCGAGCGTGAACGGTCGAGCTCCATCCGAAGTGCGAACAATGGGCACAGGATCTTTCGTCGAGCGACGCCGAGGCGCTGTTCGCCGCGATCCGCGTACCCCGCGACCGCGGTCCGAGCCTCGGCCGACCGCTCGTCGACACCATCAAGGCAAGCAGACATCCGAGCATGAAGGAGCTCCGGCCTGGTTCCACGGGCCGAGCCGAAATCCGCGTGCTGTTCGCATTCGACAGGTCGCGCATGGCGATCCTATTGGTCGGCGGCGACAAGAGCGACAACTGGTCGGGGTGGTACGCACACAGCATCCCGATCGCAGACGATCGATTCGAGAAGCATTCAGCGTCGTTCGGTACGACGAGCGACGCAACGAGCAAGAGGAAGCGACGATGAGCATCAAGTCCTGGGAGAAGAAAGTCCTCGCCAAGCCCGGCGCAGCCGCCCGTGTCGCTGAGATCGAGGACGAGTTGCGTCTCGCGGCCGGGCTTACCGCATTACGGGAGCAGGCAGGCTTGTCGCAGCGCGATCTCGCGAAGCGGCTCGGCGTATCACAACCGCGGATCGCGGCGATCGAACGCTCCAAGAACGTCACCGTCGAACTGCTCGAGCAATACGTCGAGGCAGTCGGCGGCCACCTGCACGTCACCGTCGTCAAGGGCAGCCAGCGCACAACCCTGATCTCAGCCCGCCCGCCCGCAACAAGAAATGCAAAGACGACAAAGTCGGCAACGAAGATCCCGGCGAAGGCCACAACAAGACGGGCACCCACCAAACGCGCCCGCCAACCCGCACAGCCCCCGCGCTCACGGGAACGGAAAAATCCGATTCTTGATCCACAATCGCGCGGGACAGTTCGCCGGCCCTTCGATAAGGGCTCGCGGCAGCAAGCACACGAGAGTGCCGAACGGAAAGAACCCGTCATCGAGCGGCGGCATGAGGCGTGACCGTTGATATGGAACGAGTTCGGGGACGCTGTGATAGTTCGACTCGGGTCTCGGGCGGCCATGGCACTCTCGAGACCCGGTTTTCGTGACTCTCCGTTGACGTTCGTGATTCCGGCTTTGGCGCTGTCACTGCGTGAGAACATGACGGGCTTCGTCGGCGTCGTGTCACAGGCCGGCGGTAGCATTCACGAATGGCCCGGCGCACCGAAGATTTCGAGATTGATCCCGTCATCATCCCGATCGACGACGGTACCGACATCTCACCCGCCGCCTTGGAAGCATGGCTCGCGAGCTTGCATCGCGATGAACCCGTAACACTTTCGGGTTCCGTCGGCGGGATCGTGCGCGAACTCCGAGAACACGGCGAGGGATGACTGCGGTCATTCTCGATGCCTCCGCCGGCGTTGAGTGGGTCCTTCGGTCAGACGCTGGCGAGCGCGTCGAACTCGCAGTTTCCGGGCACGCGATCTGGATACCAGAGCATTATTATGTCGAGACGGCCGCCACCCTACGCCGACTCCACCTCGCCGGCGAGATCAGCGCCGAACGCTCCAGCGTCGCGTTATCGAGATTGCTCAGTATCCCGACGCACCGAGCACACAGGTGCGTCCCCTGCTCTTGGAAGCATGGGCTCTGCTGCACAACATCACTGTCGCCGACGCGCTGTACGTCGTGATGGCCAAGCACCTCCATGCGACCTTGATCACGCTCGACGTCAGCCTCGCCAACGCGCCGGCACTTGGTGTCGCGACGCTCGTTCCGTAAACCAGTCACCACCAAGTTCACGCCGGCGATCGAGACGCTCCTCGATCCCGCACATGCAACCGTGTGGGTGTGGGTGTGGGTGTGGGTGTCCCCCCAAACTGGCGGTTCGGACTTCAACGGAAGGCGGCATCAAATCACTCTCGGTCGATCACCACGCTGACCAACCCGTTGAATCCACCGAGCTCGCCAAAGGTCTGAAGGGAACCGATCGGACGCCAGGCGATCGTGACGACGAACGCTTGGGATGGCAAGCGCGCCCGAGCCCGATGCTCCAGATAACGCCCCAGCACCGGCGTACTGGGATAGGCCTGTGGCGTTGTTCGGGGGTGCGCGATATGGGTCACCCGACGCGTGTTCTGTGCGGACCGCTCTCTGGCAGAAGCGTCCAAGAGCAATCGGATGTACGGCTTATGCGACTTTCCAGGCACGCGGTATCGCCGAGCGCATGGTCGTACGCGGCCCGGACCGGGCTTGGTTGTCGGCGTGCGATACTCCCTCGGTGCGGAGGGTGGTCAGTCGTCGGAGCCGCGTTGTGCTGGGTGCGCTGGCTGTCGGCGTCGCGGTAGCCGTGCTGTCGTTCGCGGTGCTCGGGCCTGACGGCGTGTTTGGGACGAAATCAGCGGGTCCTGGAGCTCCGCAGGCGTTGACTGTCGATGACTTGCCGGCGCCGGTAGGGCTTGGGCTGACCGACGTCTACTTCGGTTGGTATGTCGGCGACAGTCGTCGGGGCGCGGTCCAGAGCGCATACCGCATCAGGGTCTCCCGCCCCGTTCTTGGTGGCCCGAAGCGCGGCGCCGCACCCGTCGTCTGGGACAGCGGCAAGGTCGTCGCGGTGGAGCAGGCGTTCGTCCCGTACCGGGGACCCGCTCTTTCGCCTAACACGACTTACCGGTGGACGGTCCAGACCTGGGACGGGTTCGGAAGGCGCGGGCCATTCGCCGCGGCCGCGACGTTCGATACCGGATTGCGTGACGCCGACTGGCATGCGGATTGGATCAAGCGGGCCACGAAAGAGGTGTTGGACACACCGGAGACGCTCAACACTCAGAGCAACACTGGAGTCTGGGCCTACAAGGACGAGTACAGCTATGTACGCAAGGAGGTGACGCTCGGCGGCTCTCCTATCGTTCGGGCTCGAGCGTACGTGTCCGCCGATCAGCAGTACGAGCTCTATGTGAACGGGACGATGGCGGCCAAGGGTGAGGCGTACGCGTTTCCGGATTCGCAGTATTACGAGACGACCGACATCACCCGCCTGCTGAGGGCCGGCAAGGACAACGCCTTCGGGATCATCTACAACTGGCAGGGCCCGGGCAAGGGCCGACCGGAGGGCACGCCGGGCGTCATCGCCCGCATAACGGTGCTGCACGCCGACGGCACGGTCGACGTGATCACCACTGACGGCACGTGGAAAGTTCTGCCTGGTGCGTGGCTCCCGGGTGTCCAGCGCGACGAGGAAGGCGACCCGGTCGACTACACGGAGAACATCAATGGTCCCGCGGAGCCCCTGGGCTGGGACGAACCGGGCTTCGTGGCGCGGGGCTGGCGGCCAGCGACGGTGATCGGTCCTCACCCCACCGCGCCCTGGACTCATCTGGTGTCGGTGCGGACCCGCATCGTGTACGAACCGGTCGACGCCGTCTCGGTGTCCCGGTTGCGGTCCGGCGCGATAGTGGCCGACTTCGGGAAGGTCTATGCCGGAATCCCGTCAGTGACTTTCAACCACGGGATACGCGGCCATCTTGTGACGATGCACGCCGGGTACCTCCTCGACCCTTCGGGCGACGTCTCGACCACGATGGGCACTCAGCACACCAATATGAGCTACTCCTACATCGAGCGGGGCGGCGGGCAGGAAACCTTCCGACCGTTCGACTACCTCGGGTTCCGATACCTGCAAATCGACGACCCGGGCGAAACACTTGCCGCCAAGGACATCGTCATGCTCACGAGGCACGACGCCGTCCCCGACGAGAACGCCGGGACGTTCACATCTTCCAACAAGACGCTCGACGCGGTTTTCGACCTCGGCCGTCACTCGGCGTTGTTCACGATGCAAGAACAGTTCGTCGACACCCCCACTCGCGAGAAGGGCCCATGGCTCGGGGATGGGGCGAACGAGTCGGAGACGGCCATGGACGCCTTCGGTGATACCAATCTGACGAGGAAGGACCTGCTCGAGTTCGCCCAGTCGCAGGCTCGCTTCTGGCCGAACGGCGCGATCAACAAGATTTATCCCACGGCGCTCGGAGCCCAGGAGATCCCTCAAGGAACTGCGTACTACCCCGAGTGGGTTTGGCAGTACTGGATCCACACCGGTGACAGAGCATTGCTGACAATGGTGTATCCCGTCGTGGTCAAGGTGTCGGACTTCTTCTGGCGCAGCATCGGCTCGAACGGCTTGGTCGGCCGAATCCCCGGCCCTACGGACGTCCCGCAGTTCCCAACCGACACGCAGCTCAACCTGCTCGCGGTCAACGTGTTCAACCGGGTCGCCGAGATGGGCGTCGCCCTGGGCCGCCCCGCTGCCGAAGTGGCGAAACAAGATCAGCGCGCCCACGACCTTGCGGCCGCGATCAACACCCATCTCCTGCTGCCCGCCGGGTACTACACCGACGGACTGGACGCCCACGGCAGACCAGTACCTCCGAACGACGACCTGTGCACGTGCTCGGGTGCCATCTCACCCCAGGTCAACAACGCGCTCGCCCTGCTGTTCGGGATCGTCCCACCGTCCGATGTGACGACGGTCACCGACTACATCCTGAGCATGCCCTTTGACCCGCCCGTCGTCAGCGCCACCGACGTCCTCGACGCGCTGCGAATCACGGGCCGTGACCGCGACATTCTGCACATCCTTACGGACGCGTCCCAGCCGGGCTGGGCTCAGATCCTGGCCGAGGGTGGCACTTTTACCTGGGAGATGTGGAAACCCGACGACCGCGACGTCCTCACGCCGCCGCTGGCATCGCTCCTCGGCAACGGCGACAGCCGCTCACACGGCTTCGGCTCGAACGTGCTGGTCGCCATCCAGGAAGCAATGCTCGGGGTCATCCCGACCGGCCCAGGATACTCGTCATTTGATGTCACGGTGCCGTTGCATGCCTTGAGTTACGCGGCGGGGCGGGTACCGACTCCTCATGGGCCGATCGACCTCGCCTGGAGCCGACCGGCCCGCGCGTCACAACCCTTCGATATCGACGTCACGGTTCCAGCGAACACCGAAGCAACTATTCGCATCCCGGCCCCCGCCCTCAGCAGCGTCCACGAGTCGGGCAACGCGCTCGGCAGCGCAGCCGGGATCAAGTCAACCGCCATGGACGGCGACTACGCCGTCATCGAAGTTGGAGGCGGCACCTACCACTTCGTCAGCACCGCCGTGCCACCGGACGCGATCGCCTCCGCCCAGCCGCCGCGAACCATCGGAGTGGCGCCAGGCCCGTAGCCAAAGACGTGCATTGGTCCGCGGAATAAGCGCACTTCGCCTCGACAGAAGGAGTGACGGCCGGGACGATGCGCTCGTGGGTCGATCATCAACCAGACAACGTCGGTTGATCGTCGCGTTCGGGGCACTCGGGTGCGCGGCGGGCGTCCGCGCGTGTTCTGTGACACTGCCCGGCGGTCTCGATCACGAGCAGATCGCCGAATCGGTGGCGCCGCCCGGAGCGATACGGACGGTGCGACTGCTGGCACGGGAGCGATGTAGCCGGCATTACGGACAGTGTCAGCCGTCGTAACACCTGTGGAGTGCGGACGACACCCCGTTGATCCGATGCGGATACGCTCGCGGAATGGCACCGGTGCTGCCGGCGACGCGCCGTCGCCAGCACGTCCACGATGACAGCCAACGGTGGGAGCGATTCACTCCGCGGCCGGACGACATCTTCATCACGACCACGCCGAAGTCGGGGACGACATGGATGCAGGGCATCGTGGCTTCGCTGTTGTGGCCCCACGGCGACGCGCCTGCTCCCGCCTTCGAGCTGAGCCCCTGGCTGGACGCCCGGATAGTTCCGTTGGACGACATGATCGCGAGGGTCGACGCGATCCCACACCGACGGTTCATCAAGACGCACAGCCCAGCCGACTGCACGCCGATCTTCACTGAATGCCGCTACCTCGCCGTCTATCGAGACGGACGCGACGCGCTCGTCTCATTCGCAAACCACCGGCGCAAGATGCGGCCGGAAGTGATAGAGGCCCTCAACACCATCGCAGCGCGGGACGGCGTCGCACCATGGCCACCGGTGTGGGATGGCGACATGGACCAACTGTTCGACGAATGGGTCGACTGGGGGACGCCCATGGAACACCTGGCCTCGTGGTGGCCGAATCGCCACGAGCCGTTCGTGCTGCTCGTCCACTACGCCGACCTCATCCGCGACCTCGGCGGCGAGATGCGGCGCATCGCCGACTTTCTCGACGTCGACATCCCCACTGCGCTCTGGAGCGAGGTCGTAGAGCGGTGCAGGTTCGAGGCGATGAAGTCACAACATGAAGCATCGGAGATCCTGAACCTCGCCTTTCCCGAAGGCGCGACCGCATTCTTCAACCAGGGGACGAACGGGAGGTGGCGCGCCCAGCTCAGTGAGGCGCAACTTCGTCGACACGAGCAACTCGCCGCCGAGCGCCTTCCCGAAGATGCCGCCCTGTGGCTCGAGCATGGCTCCCTCGCCCTGGGGCAACGCCCCTAACTGCTGCGACCGCGCCGCTGACGACTCGGAAAGTGCCGTTTCCGAGCGTTTCGGACCCGGGCTTGGACGGGCTCGAGACCCATCCGGTATCGCTCCGACCTGAAGTGCCCCGGAACGGCTCGGGGTCGCTCGCCGATCGCAGGCGTTTCCCAGAACAATCGCGTCCCAGAACTGGCAACAGAGGTGGTCCCATCCCACTGGCAAAACCAGCGGCGGACTCAACCCATGTCACTGGCAAGCGACACCCCACGACGCAGCAAATTTCTTGGTGCGATTCTTGGTGCGAAATTCTGCGGCCCGGTCTTCGCCGAGGGTCGCGTCTCTCCGATCAGGGGAATCGTCAGCAGTCGCAACGTGATCCGACTCGCGGGCATCGCGGCGCGAGGAGAAAGGAATCGACCCTTTCGCCGCGAGTGGCGTCCACGCCGGCCCGACCGCCTGTCCCCGGTCCGACCGGACTCTGGCTTGGGCTGGGCGATTTGATTCTGTCAGCTTCGCGTATCGTCTTGTGGACAAGAGTGGTACGATGCGCACCATGAGTGAGCCGAGTATTACGACGGCGATCCGTACGCGGGTCCTCCCCTCGAGGAATCGCTTTTGGCGCCCGGACGACTTCGAGGCTTCTCCGGACGCAGTCGCGAAGACGCTCTCACGGCTCGCCGAGGCCGGCGAGCTTCGACGTGTTCGGCGGGGGCTGTACTGGCGCGGGACCCCGACTCGACTTGGCATGGCTCCCCCGCCGCCTGAGCGCCTGGCAGGGGAAGTCGTCGGCGGGTCAGGGATCGGTCCAGGTGGGTGGAGTGCTGCGCTCGCGCTTGGACTCTCAACGCAAGTGCCGCGTCGGGAGACGATCGCAGTGCCAGGGCGAGCTCCACGCGATCCTGGCGCTGTCCATTTCGTCAGTCGCGCCGCGAGCACGAAACGCCGCGATGAGCGGCTCCGTCCCATTGAAGTCGCGCTGTTCGAGGTACTCCGCGACTGGGATGGGCTTGTAGAGATCCCGACCGATGACGCCATAAATCGAATCGGACGCCTCGTCGACGCGGATGCGCTTCGCCTCGACCGACTTGTGCGCGCGTCTGCCACGGAGCCACCTCGTGTTCGCGAACGACTTCGCAGCCTCCTCGGCGCGCTCGGTCAACAGAATTCGGCCATCTCGGTTCGGCCCGCTCGAAGCGAGTCGCTTCGTCACGACCTCGCGCTCACCGGCTGAGCGGTGTGCCTCAGTTCCGAGACTCCAACGACTTTGGCCCGACGCTCGACGCGGCGGCCGAACGGTTAAGGATCAGCGCGACCGCGGTCGAGAAGGATTACTGGGTCAGCCAGGTTCTCTGGTACTGGCCCAACGATTCGACGGTGACTTCATCTTCAAGGGCGGTACGAGCCTCTCGAAGGGCTACAAGATCGTGGAACGGTTCTCCGAAGACGTCGACGTCCTCGTTCTGCCGGGTGGCCGCGGACGCGGCGCGACCGACAAGCTGATGAAGGAGATGGGCGACACGATCGCTTCGGGAATTCGCGGCACGGCGTCACCGGTTGGGGGATCAGAAACGGGTCGGCATCGCTGCTACGAAGTGCGCTACCCGGCCACACGAGACGCGACCGCGTTGGTGCGAACCAGCGTTGTGCTGGAGATGGGCGTGCGCGGTGGCTCTCATCCGAACGAGCGAGTTCCGATCAGCTGCCTCCTGGGTGACGCGCTGGCCGCCGCGGGAACTGACCTGAGTGAGTTCACCGACCTCCAACCGTTCGACGTCGTCGTGCTTCACCCTGGACGGACGCTCTTGGAAAAGCTGGCTCATATCGATGCGGCAGCCAGGGCGCTTGAGCGCGATGCGGCACTCGTACCCGACCGCCGCATCGGTCGGCACTTCTACGATGTGTTTGAGCTGCTCGGCGACGATCGTGTCCTCGATTTGCTGGCTGACCGTGACGAGATCGCGGAAGTGATGATCAGCATCGGCGACGTCACTCGCGCCCACTTCGGGGGCGAAGAAGCGTCCGAACCGCGCCCGGAGGGCGGCTTCGCCGCCAGTCTGGCCTTCGACTTGAACTCGGATGTATCCCGACGGCTGCGCGCCGCATACGACGACACGATGGCGGAGCTCTACTTCGGTCGGGATGAGCTGCCGACCTGGCAGGCGGTCTGCGAGCGCGTTGAGGCGCGACGCGAACTCCTCTGACCTTTCGCGCCGCCCCTCGAGAAGCGCCGCGGTTGCCCTGGCCAGCGTTCCTGTCGGGTCGCGCAAAGCGCCCGCTTCGCGGGAGATCGGCCACAGGCCGGCGGGACCTCATATCGGCGAACTCGCGGGACGTGGGCCATGATCTTGGTATCGCTGACGATTCTTCTCGCGACGAACTGACGGCTGAGCTCGCCGAGTTGCGGGCCGAGAACGCGCGGCTGCGTGGGCTGTTGGGCCTCGACCAGCGCGCCGAGAACGCCTCCGCCGCGCGCTGGTCACCGTCACTGTTCAATGAACCGCACCCGGACTCCGAGGCGACGGACGCGCTACTCGTGGACGGGTCGTCGCCCCGACCCGCGAAGGTGGCGTTGTTCGACTCGTTGTTCGTCGGACGAGACGACGTCTACGCGTTGCGTTGGGAAAACACCCGCACCGGCAAGGCCGGGTGGGGTCCGGCAGTATGCGGTGGTTGGGCCAACGCGCGGCGACCCGACCGCGAGTACCTGCCATTGACCGACGAGATCACCGAGCGCCACCTCGCGGGCGAAATCCACCTCGGTCTATATCCGTTGGTGCGCGGTGACCGCTGCCGGTTGTTGGTCTGCGACTTCGACGGTCCCGGCTGGACATTGGACGCGCTCGCATATCTGGACGCGGCCCGAGCGGCGGCGATCCCAGCCGCGCTGGAACGGTCGCGTTCCGGGGACGGTGCACACGTGTGGGTGTTCTTCTCGGGTCCGGTCCCTGCCGCATCCGCGCGCCGGATCGGCGTGCACTTGTTGCGAGAAGCGATGACGGTGCGGGCCGAGCTCGACTTGGTGAGCTACGACCGCCTCTTCCCCGCGCAAGACTTCATGCCGAAAGGATCGTTCGGGAACCTGATCGCGCTGCCGCTCCAAGGCGAGTGCCGCAAACGTGGCACCACCGTGTTCCTCGACCCGTCGACGCTTGCACCATTCGAGGATCAATGGGCATTCCTCGCGTCACTTAACCGCGTCAGACTCGATGCCGCACAGGCAATGGCCGCCGGCTTCGGCGAACTGGCCATGGGCCCGGACGCGTCCACCTTCCGACGCACGTCGAAAACAGCTGAGAACCCCAAACCGCCGGCGCGGATCCGCGCGCAAGCCGGCGCGATGCTCGCGATCGACCGAATCGGTATCCCACCAACGATCCTGGCGGCCCTGAAACATCTCGCGTCCCTGCACAACCCCGAGTTCTACGAAAAAGAGAAACTGCGCTTCTCGACGTGGAACACGCCCCGCTTCATCCGCTGCTACCGCGAGACCCTCGATCAACTCCTCCTACCTCGCGGACTGCGCGACAAAGCCGCGACGATCGTCAAAGAAGCCGGCAGCCGTCTGAACATCATCGACCGCTACGCCGACGTCGAGCCGATCGAAGTGAGACTGCAGGCGGTCCTAACCGCAGAACAAACCGCCGCCATCGAGACCCTGACACGCACCGACCTCGGAGTACTCGTCGCGTCACCCGGATCGGGCAAGACCGTCGTCGGCTGCGCGCTTATCGCGCATCACGCGACCCCGACCTTGGTGATCGTCGACCGCAAACCGCTCGTCGAGCAATGGCGAAACCAACTCGCAACCCACCTCGGACTCACCACCAGACAGATCGGCCAGATCGGCGGCGGCCGCAACCGAACCAGCCACGTCGTCGACGTCGCGATGATCCAAAGCCTCGCCCGACGCGACGACATCGCCGAACTTACCGCGGGCTACGGGCTCGTCATCGTCGACGAATGCCACCACGTCCCCGCGGTCACCTTCGAGCGGGCAGTACGAGAGATACCCACCCGACGCTGGCTCGGCCTCACCGCCACCCCCTACCGGCGCGACGGCCTCCAAGCCATGACCACCATGCACTGCGGACCCGTCCGACATCACATGGCCCCGCACGCCCACAGCGCGCTCCGCTCGCTCGACCTGATCGTCCACCACACCGACCACGACGCCCCAGAAGGCCAGCACATCCAGACGATCTTCCGCGACCTCGTCGACAACGAGACACGAACCCGCGGCATCTGCGACGACATCTACACCGCAGTGAACGCCGGCCGGAACTGCCTCGTACTCACACGATGGACCGACCACCTCAACGGCATCGTCGAAACCCTCACCGCGAAGAACCTCACGCCCCTCGTCCTCCACGGCCAGATGGGCACCAAAGCCCGCAAGGCCGTCACCGACCAGCTCGCCCAACCCGAAGCCGGCCACGGAATGCTCCTCGCCGCGACCGCCAGCCTGCTCGGCGAAGGGTTCGACTGCCCACCTCTCGACACCCTGTTCCTCGCGTTCCCGATCAGCTTCAAAGGCAGCGTCGTCCAATACGTCGGACGGATCCTGCGCCCCACCGACGCCAAAACCCGCGTCGAAGTCCACGACTACGTCGACATCCTCATCCCCACCCTCGTCCGCATGCACAACCAACGCCGCACCGCATACACCGCCCTCGGCTTCCAACACGTCACCACAAAACCCGCCCCAGCGGGCTAACCCTTCCTGTCCGGACATCGACGGAACTCGAACCTGCCCGACCGAGATCAGTGGTACGCGTTGAACTGTTGCCGAACGGCCGCCTCACGTTCTTCACCCGAGATGGACATGAACTCGCAAAGTACGAACGTGTTGGTGCCGAAAACGCGTCCGAGGCGATGACCTGCGGTAACGCGGTGGTGTGGGCGATGCCTTCGGACGACTGCGAGGATCAGCTGGTGGCCCGTTTCTACCGTCTTGTCCGCCTGGTGATCGAGCTTTTGGTGCTGCGTGTTCGAACCGACCACTTCAAGGATGTCGAGATCCTCGTGTTACGCCACCAACTCGCCGTTTTCCACCGCCAGCACGCACCTCCCCGCTTCGGATGGGACGACCGAGCGATCCTGATCGCGCTCGCGTGTGGGCTCAGCCGTGATCGCTGGTCGATCTTCACGGTCAAGCCCGACACCATCTTGCGGTGGCATCGACGACTTGTCGCCAAACACTGGACCTACCCGCACCCGTCCGGCCGACCCCCCACTACCGCTGAAACACGCCGACTGATCATCCGCCTCGCGCGAGAGAACCCGACATGGGGCTACCGCCGCATCCACGGCGAACTCACCCGACTCGGCGTCACTATCGCCGCATCAACCGTCTGGACGATCCTCAAGAACGCCGGTATCGACCCGGCTCCCGGCCGATCGGCAGACTCGTGGAGCACGTTCTTACGCACCCAAGCGGCGGGAATTGTCGTGTGTGACTTCTTCACGGTCGACACCGTCCTGTTGCGTCGCTACTACGTACTGTTCTTCATCGAACTTGACCGCCGCCGGGTACACTTCGCCGGCGTCACGAAGAATCCGACCGGTACTTGGACGACTCAAGCTGCACGCAACTTCACGATGCGTACCGAGCGGGCGGTCCGGGTCTTGATCCGCGACAGTGCTGGACAGTTCACCAGCGCGTTCGATGACGTCTTCCGAAGTGAGGGTGCGACGATCATTCGTACGCCGCCGTATACGCCGGTCGCGA
>CAVSNP010000003.1:0-292091 GCA_963729375.1 uncultured Actinomycetes bacterium | reverse complement strand
GTAGGCCGCTGGCTGGTCGTTCGCCGGTAGGTCGATGGGCTCAGTCCCGACGATTTCTCGTCGGGTGCGTGTTCCATCTCACCGTGGGCGTTCCGCTTCGCCAGCGGCCCCCTTTCAAACCGTGCATGCGGTTTTCTCGCACACGGCTTTCCGACATCGTTCATCGCCATGCATTCGGAGTCCCCCACCGTGTCTTTCCTTGCAGCCGGTAGACACGAAGGACACGAAGCCATTCCCAATCGAAGCGGCCCAGGTTCCATCCGCTCTTCCCGTGCTTGCGGCTGGCGAGGATGGCCAAGCGTTCATGGACGTAGAGATCGAGGTCTTCGAACTTCCGCGCCGAGTTCCCGTAGCGGAAGTATCCGCACCATCCCCGTAACACACGGTTGAGGTTGGCGACCACGATCTCCATCGACGTTCCCGCAAAACGGCGGTCAGTACCGGCACGGATCTTTGCCCGCACCGATGCCATCGCCCGCCGTGACGGCCAGCGTTGGAGATACCAATGACCACGCCACTTCCAGGACTCCACCTTGTGATGATGGAAACCCAAGAAGTCGAAGCCTTCCGCTCCTCGGGTCAGGCACGCGATCCTGGTCTTGTCTGGGTTCAGCTGAAGACCCAACGGTGCCAGGACCTGTCCCGCCCGGCGGCAGGCCGCCTCGGCCTGTTGTCGAGTGCGGCAAAGGACGACGTAATCGTCGGCGTAACGCACCAGCTTCCCGAGTCGTTTCCCGTCGCCGTGCGTGAAGTCCTCATCGAGGACATGCAAGGCGATGTTGGCGAGCACGGGAGAAATCGGTGACCCTTGCGGAGTCCCCGACACCGGGTCGGTCACCAGCCCTTCTTCCAGTACTCCCACCCGAAGCCAACATCGCAACAACTTGAGCATGTCCCGATCCGACACCCTGCGCGCAACCAGCGTCATCAAGGCGTCGTGCGAGATGCTGCCGAAGCAGTTGCTCAGATCAGCGTCGAGTACCCACTCGGCCCCCCGGTTCGCTTCGACCCGAATGGCCTCACAGGCCATGTGAGTCGAACGCTTCGGACGAAACCCGAAACTCACCGGAAGGAAATCGGCCTCGAACACAGGCTCGAGAACAATCTTCGCAGCCGCCATCACTACACGGTCACGAACCGTTGGGATCGACAGGGGCCTCGACGCATTATGCGCCGTTTCCCCCGCCTTGGGGATATACACCCGCCGCAACGGCGCAGGACGATACGTCCGTTCCCGCAACGCCGTAGCGAGCTCACGAAGAAACACCTGGACCCCGGACGCTTCGATGTCGGCGATACGCACACCGTCGACACCAGGCGCCCCACGGTTGACACGCACGTCGTCCCAAGCCCGAGCCAACACATCGCTGCGGGCGACATGACCGTAAAGAGCATGGAACCGACGGGCAGGATTCTGCTTGGCACTGCGATACAGCACACGTTGAAGAGCTCGGGTCTGGTCCACACCCTCGGTGCGGCGGATGGATCGAGCCGTCTGGGCACTCATCCGAACCCCTCCCTACAAACGACGATGCATCGATGAAGCAGGGGCCCTTCGCTCGAACCGGGTTGTGTTGTCCCAGCCGTCATCACTACTACGACCCCCTCCGACTGCCTCTCGACCGCTCACCACTTCCCGGGATCGCCGGTTATAAGCAAGCATGCTTCCCGCACCCACAGACCGGGGCCGAGGAGGCTCTCTCCAGTTCCCAGGACAACCTTCTGACCGTTCCACGCCCCATACGCCGGGAGGTTCTTGAGCACCCGCTCCAGGATCCCAAGTGCTGTCCATGGCCTTCGCCGTCAAAGTGTCGGCTCGGCTCCCCCTTGGCTCGCTCACGCGAGTTTCTCTTACGACGCCGCAGGCTTCACTTCATGTTGCGGACCGGCCAGTTGCCATCCCCTCAACGGGATGTAGTTGCTCCGCTTCGACACCGGACTCTCACCCGATGCCGGGAGCCGCGCTACCGAGGACCCTGGCGTCTCCCCGGACCGGACTCGCACCGGCTGGCTGCCCTGAGCTTGTCACTCGGTTACGTCATGACACCTCCTCGATGACATGGCGTCCAAGCTGCTGGACGCACGTGAGGTAGGCCGCTGGCTGGTCGTTCGCCGGTAGGTCGATGGGCTCAGTCCCGACGATTTCTCGTCGGGTGCGTGTTCCATCTCACCGTGGGCGTTCCGCTTCGCCAGCGGCCCCCTTTCAAACCGTGCATGCGGTTTTCTCGCACACGGCTTTCCGACATCGTTCATCGCCATGCATTCGGAGTCCCCCACCGTGTCTTTCCTTGCAGCCGGTAGACACGAAGGACACGAAGCCACTCCCAATCGAAGCGGCCCAGGTTCCATCCGCTCTTCCCGTGCTTGCGGCTGGCGAGGATGGCCAAGCGTTCATCGACATGTAGAGATCGAGGTCTTCGAACTTCCGCCCCCGAGTTCCCGTAGCGGAAGTATCCGCACCATCCCCCGTAACACACGGTTGAGGTTGGCGACCACGATCTCCATCGACGTTCCCGCAAAACGGCGGTCAGTACCGGCACGGATCTTTGCCCGCACCGATGCCATCGCCCGCCGTGACGGCCAGCGTTGGAGATACCAATGACCACGCCACTTCCCAGGACTCCACCTTGTGATGATGGAAACCCAAGAAGTCGAAGCCTTCCGCTCCTCGGGTCAGGCGTCCGATCCTGGTCTTGTCTGGGTTCAACTGAAGACCCAACGGTGCCAGGACCTGACCCGCCCGGCGGCAGGCCGCCTCGGCCTGTTGTCGAGTGCGGCAAAGGACGACGTAATCGTCGGCGTAACGCACCAGCTTCCCGAGTCGTTTCCCGTCGCCGTGCGTGAAGTCCTCATCGAGGACATGCAAGACGATGTTGGCGAGCACGGGAGAAATCGGTGACCCTTGCGGGGTCCCCGACACCGGGTCGGTCACCAGCCCTTCTTCCAGTACTCCCACCCGAAGCCAACCCCGCAACAACTTCAGCATGTCCCGATCCGACACCCTCCGCGCAACCAGCGTCATCAAAGCGTCGTGCGAGATACTGCCGAAGCAGTTGCTCAGATCAGCGTCGAGTACCCACTCGGCCCCCCGGTTCGCTTCGACCCGAATGGCCTCACAGGCCATGTGAGTCGAACGCTTCGGACGAAACCCGAAACTCACCGGAAGGAAATCGGCCTCGAACACGGGCTCGAGGACGATATTCGCAGCCGCCATCACTACACGGTCACGAACCGTTGGGATCGACAGGGGCCTCGACGCATTATGCGCCGTTTCCCCAGCCTTGGGGATATACACCCGCCGCAACGGTGCAGGACGATACGTCCGTTCCCGCAACGCCGTAGCGAGCTCACGAAGAAACACCTGGACCCCGGACGCTTCGATGTCGGCGATACGCACACCGTCGACACCAGGCGCCCCACGGTTGACACGCACGTCGTCCCAAGCCCGAGCCAACACATCGCTGCGGGCAACATGACCGTAAAGAGCATGGAACCGACGGGCAGGAGTTCTGCTTGGCACTGCGATACAGCACACGTTGAAGAGCTCGGGTCTGGTCCACACCCTCGGTGCGGCGGATGGATCCGAGCCGTCTGGGCACTCATCCGAACCCCTCCCTACAAACGACGATGCATCGATGAAGCAGGGGCCCTTAGCTCGAACCGGGTTGTGTTGTCCCAGCCGTCGTCACTACTACGACCCCCTCCGACTGCCTCTCGACCGCTCACCACTTCCCGGGATCGCCGGTTATAAGCAAGCATGCTTCCCGCACCCACAGATCGGGGCCGAGGAGGCTCTCTCCAGTTCCCAGGACAACCTTCTGACCGTTCCACGCCCCATACGCCGGGAGGTTCTTGAGCACCCCGCTCCAGGATCCCAAGTGCTGTCCATGGCCTTCGCCGTCAAAGTGTCGGCTCGGCTCCCCCTTGGCTCGCTCACGCCGAGTTTCTCTTACGACGCCGCAGGCTTCACTTCATGTTGCGGACCGGCCAGTTGCCATCCCCTCAACGGGATGTAGTTGCTCCGCTTCGACACCGGACTCTCACCCGATGCCGGGAGCCGCGCTACCGAGGACCCTGACGTATCCCCGGACCGGACTCGCACCGGCTGGCTGCCCTGAGCTTGTCACTCGGTTACGTCATGACACCTCCTCGATGACATCGCATGCAGCTGCTGGACGCACGTGAGGTAGGCCGCTGGCTGGTCGTTCGCCGGTAGGTCGATGGGCTCAGTCCCGACGATTTCTCGTCGGGTGCGTGTTCCATCTCACCGTGGGCGTTCCGCTTCGCCAGCGGCCCCCTTTCAAACCGTGCATGCGGTTTTCTCGCACACGGCTTTCCGACATCGTTCATCGCCATGCATTCGGAGTCCCCCACCGTGTCTTTCCTTGCAGCCGGTAGACACGAAGGACACGAAGCCATTCCCAATCGAAGCGGCCCAGGTTCCATCCGCTCTTCCCGTGCTTGCGGCTGGCGAGGATGGCCAAGCGTTCATGGACGTAGAGATCGAGGTCTTCGAACTTCCGCGCCGAGTTCCCGTAGCGGAAGTATCCGCACCATCCCCGTAACACACGGTTGAGGTTGGCGACCACGATCTCCATCGACGTTCCCGCAAAACGGCGGTCAGTACCGGCACGGATCTTTGCCCGCACCGATGCCATCGCCCGCCGTGACGGCCAGCGTTGGAGATACCAATGACCACGCCACTTCCAGGACTCCACCTTGTGATGATGGAAACCCAAGAAGTCGAAGCCTTCCGCTCCTCGGGTCAGGCACGCGATCCTGGTCTTGTCTGGGTTCAGCTGAAGACCCAACGGTGCCAGGACCTGTCCCGCCCGGCGGCAGGCCGCCTCGGCCTGTTGTCGAGTGCGGCAAAGGACGACGTAATCGTCGGCGTAACGCACCAGCTTCCCGAGTCGTTTCCCGTCGCCGTGCGTGAAGTCCTCATCGAGGACATGCAAGGCGATGTTGGCGAGCACGGGAGAAATCGGTGACCCTTGCGGAGTCCCCGACACCGGGTCGGTCACCAGCCCTTCTTCCAGTACTCCCACCCGAAGCCAACATCGCAACAACTTGAGCATGTCCCGATCCGACACCCTGCGCGCAACCAGCGTCATCAAGGCGTCGTGCGAGATGCTGCCGAAGCAGTTGCTCAGATCAGCGTCGAGTACCCACTCGGCCCCCCGGTTCGCTTCGACCCGAATGGCCTCACAGGCCATGTGAGTCGAACGCTTCGGGCGGAACCCGAAACTCACCGGAAGGAAATCGGCCTCGAACACGGGCTCGAGGACGATCTTCGCAGCCGCCATCACTACACGGTCACGAACCGTTGGGATCGACAGGGGCCTCGACGCATTATGCGCCGTTTCCCCCGCCTTGGGGATATACACCCGCCGCAACGGTGCAGGACGATACGTCCGTTCCCGCAACGCCGTAGCGAGCTCACGAAGAAACACCTGGACCCCGGACGCTTCGATGTCGGCGATACGCACACCGTCGACACCAGGCGCCCCACGGTTGACACGCACGTCGTCCCAAGCCCGAGCCAACACATCGCTGCGGGCGACATGACCGTAAAGAGCATGGAACCGACGGGCAGGATTCTGCTTGGCACTGCGATACAGCACACGTTGAAGAGCTCGGGTCTGGTCCACACCCTCGGTGCGGCGGATGGATCGAGCCGTCTGGGCACTCATCCGAACCCCTCCCTACAAACGACGATGCATCGATGAAGCAGGGGCCCTTCGCTCGAACCGGGTTGTGTTGTCCCAGCCGTCGTCACTACTACGACCCCCTCCGACTGCCTCTCGACCGCTCACCACTTCCCGGGATCGCCGGTTATAAGCAAGCATGCTTCCCGCACCCACAGATCGGGGCCGAGGAGGCTCTCTCCAGTTCCCAGGACAACCTTCTGACCGTTCCACGCCCCATACGCCGGGAGGTTCTTGAGCACCCGCTCCAGGATCCCAAGTGCTGTCCATGGCCTTCGCCGTCAAAGTGTCGGCTCGGCTCCCCCTTGGCTCGCTCACGCGAGGTTTCTCTTACGACGCCGCAGGCTTCACTTCATGTTGCGGACCGGCCAGTTGCCATCCCCTCAACGGGATGTAGTTGCTCCGCTTCGACACCGGACTCTCACCCGATGCCGGGAGCCGCGCTACCGAGGACCCTGGCGTCTCCCCGGACCGGACTCGCACCGGCTGGCTGCCCTGAGCTTGTCACTCGGTTACGTCATGACACCTCCTCGATGACATGGCGTCCAAGCTGCTGGACGCACACTTTGACCTGAAAAACTCGATGCGAAATTGGCTGTCGGGTCGGTATCTGTTGCGGGTGTGTGGCGCGGCGTGGGTGCCGTCCGGCCCCTCCGGTCGCTTGTGTCTCCGTTTTCTGGCCGTTTCCGGCCTGGAGACGCGACGGGAGAAGCCGGGGTGACTGAGATCAGGCGGCGTTGTTTTTCGGTGGCGGTGGATGGCGACGTGGTGAGCCGGTGGTGGGCCGGGGGGTGCGCGTTGAATCGGTAGTCGTGTTTGTTGTGTCGCGCTCGTCGATGAGCACAGCGATTTTGGTGGCGTTGTGGGCGAGGACGCCCCATCCGCACCATGTGCTCGCACCGTCGATGCCGTCGAGCGTGGTGCGTTCCCATCCCCAGGAACGTTTGAGGTGGGCGATGCGACCTTCTGAGCCGGTGCGCCATTTGACGAGTGTGCGGAAGCGGCACGACGACTCGCGTTCGCGTCGCTGTGCTCCGGGTCGTCCCTTTCGGGGGATGGCCACGCACTTCACACCGATGGACTCGAGGTCGGTCTCCACTGACGCTTCGCCATATCCGCGATCCGCGGTCACTGCTTTGGGTGTCCGACCGAAACGGGTTTTGAGTCGTTCGATCGCGGGAACGAGCATCGGCGCGTCGGCAGGGTTGCCGATGACGACGTTGTGGTCGAGCACGATCCCATCTTTGTTGTCGAGGACCTGTGCTTTGTAACCGAACTCCACGGGCCGTCCGATCCTGCCCTTGGCGATCGGGCGGGCATCGGTGTCGTGGAGTGACACCACCCGCGTCGAACCGGCAGGCATAGAGCCTTCGAGACGCAGGTGCGTCTGCGCCACGATCGTGTCGAGGACATCGACGGTGCGTTCAAGATCAGCCACGAGCGCGTTCGCTTTCCCCGACGCGTCGGTGCCCATCCGCCGAACCGAACGGCGAGCATTTCTGGCCACCACCCGGGCATCGTTCAGCGACGCCTCCGCGATCCGAACGAGCTGCCCAGTGAGGTCCAGCACCTCGTCTTTCGCCTCGTCGGTTCTGCGTCTGATCCACGCACCAATGGCATGGCTACGACGCCGAACCGACCGCGTCCGATTCCGGAACCGGCTCCGGCGGGCCAGACCGGCTGCCTTCATCAACCGGACCTGCTTCGCCAGTTTCGCCACACCCTTGGCCAACAATCCCGCGTCGCTCGGATACGCAACGTTGGCGGGAACGACCGTCGTGTCGGCTCTGACCTTGTCGACCTTCACCAGATGCGCGGCCGACGCCTTCTCCAACAGCGCCTCGTTGAGTTGATCGACCGCATCCGCACCGCAACGGGTCGTGATCTTCATCAGCGTCGACGGATGCGGCACCGCGTCAGTGATACCGATCCGGCAGAACCGACGCCACGCCAGACTGTCGGTCACCTCGGCGCACAGCGACTCGAACCCGAGCCGATACCGAAAACGCAAGAACATCAACCGCAGATAGGTCTCCATCGGGATCGACGGCCGACCGATCGTGGGATGGAAAAACGGAACGAACGGAACGAAGAACACCGGATCGTCGAGCAGACGATCCACCTGCTCCAACCCCGGCGGCAGGCTCAAAAACTCGACCGGGAGGACCGCTTCCCACAGTGTCCGTTGGTCGCCTACTTTGGTGCGCAGCAACGGTGGCTCCAATCTCTCGCAAACGTGATTGGAACCATCGTTGCGTCATTCAGACCGAAACGCGAGCACCCCCCAACCCAAACGCGCTGGTCGCAGACCATTTTCGCATCGAGTTTTTCAGGTCAAAGTAAGCTAAGGGGTCGCGCGGATAGGTGGCCATCCACCGGTCGTCGGGTTGGCTCGGGTTTGATCCCGAGTGCACCCCAACAACGACGACCAAGTGGAGGCACCCGTCATCATGCGCGCGCTGGAACCCGAAGTGGTAGATGCCGTCTGGGCTGCGATCGAACCGCTGCTCCCGCCTCCAGCTCCGGACGACCATCCGCTCGGTTGTCACCGGCCCCGCGTCGCGGACCGACTGTGCTTTTGGGGGATCCTGATCCGCCTGGTGACCGGCTGTTCGTGGGTCAGTGTCGAAGCGATCCTGGACCACCAGGTTTCTGACACGACGCTGCGAACCAGGCGCGACGAATGGATCGCAGCCGGGGTGTTCGACCAGCTCCGCGACCACGCCAGGCACGCCTATGACCGCATCATCGGTCTTGACCTACGCGAGGTCGCGCTCGACGGGTCGTTGCATAAGGCACCGTGCGGCGGTGAAGGAACCGGCCCGAACCCAACAGACCGAGCGAAACTGGGTTGGAAATGGTCGGTTGCCGTCGACGCGAACGGCATCCCGATCGGCTGGGCGATCGACGGTGCGAACCGCAACGACGTGAAGCTCCTCGGGCCGACACTCGACGACATCGAACGACTCGGGCTGCTCGTCGACATCGAGACCCTGCACCTCGACCGCGGCTACGACTTCGCGAAGATCCGCGCACAACTCGCCGCGCTCGGACTCGACGACCTCAACATCCAACGTCGCAAGCAGCGCGGCGCGACCACCGTGAAACAGCCGTTACGCCTCGGGCTGCGTTGGGTCGTCGAGGGCACTAACTCATGGCTGTCGAACTACGGGCAACTCCGGCGCAACACCGACCGGCGAACCCGCCACCGCCACGCCCAACTCTGCCTCGTCACCGCGCTCCTCATCACCGCCAAACTCGTCGACTGGCGCGACCGCTGGAGCCCAGAATCACGCCCTATCCGCTAGACCCCTAAGCACGCCAGGTCATCAGAATCGGCTGCGAAGCTGAACGCGATGCTTGACCTGGCGACCACAGAGTCGACAGTCGCCGTCGACGTCGGAGATCTCGACGCCGATCCTTGGCTGTTGAATGTCGCGAACGGCACGCTCGATCTCCGCAAAGGAAAACTCCACCCGCACAAACAGTCCGATCTAATCACCCGCCTTGCCCCGGTTTTCCTCGGAAATATGCACCGAAGCGAAACGCAGTTCCTTATCCTCGGCGTCTTCTGGCCCCCACGCCTTCCACCTTCAGAGGATGTGGACGACCTCGATGCTCGGATCTAGCTCCACCGCCATCTCTGTCACGACGTCTCGGTGACAGATCAGCCGATCTCGCTCGACGCACATGACGGCCACTCGGCGACGCCTGGCGATATCGACGAGATCCCGCAGGGCCTGAGCGGATCCGTTCCTAAGTCGCCGTCTCATACGTTGGCGAGCGCCCGAATCGCCACGGCGGTACGCCTCTCGGTTGTCTTGCGGATTGCCGAGCAAAGGTTCATGTACATACTCGATTCCGGCAACTGCGCAGGATTCCGCGAGACGCCGCTTCGAGAAACCGGGTCGCCGACTCACGGCGTTTAGTCGTACGTCGTAGAGGACGGCGACATGTGCCTGCGCGAGACGCGTTACGAGCGCATCAGCCGTGAACCCTTCATACCCGACGCTGTAGATGCGACTGTTGGCCACCACGCCCAACCATCCTGTCATGGCGTCGCACTCGGAACGGGCACGGCGAACGACCGTTCGGGCCAGGTGCGGCTATTTCCATTCGCCAGGAAGCTCGTTGAGTCGTCGAGACGAACCACCGTCCGCCACCTCACTCCTGTAGCCATGCGACACGAAATGGGGCGAGCCAATCGGATTGCGGGACCGGATCCATGTTCGCTCGGTCTTGCACACCGCCGTCGGGCGCTGGCCCGGGTCACAACCGCGTGCGCACCGGGAGTTGTCGCAACCCCAAGTCGACGCCACACTGGCGACGTGGCCTTACCGACCTTCGCGCCGATGCTCGCTAGCACCAAGCATCCGACGATTGGTGCCGATTGGGTGTTCGAACCCAAGCTCGATGGTTGGCGTGCGCTCGTCTACGTCGACGGTACCGTGAAGGTACGGACGCGCACCGGCCGTGACATCACCGATCGGGTCGATCACCCGCAAGCCCTGACCGACCTCGGCCGGCGAATGGTGCTCGATGGAGAACTGGTCGCCGACGCCGGCAAAGCGGGAGACTTCTATCTTCTCGGGCCGAACCTGAGGGCGTCGAGTCGCAGGGACATCACGTTCGTCGCGTTCGATCTGCTCGTCCTCGACGACGACAACCTCTGCGACCGGCCGTACCGCGACCGCCGGAGCGCACTCGAAGCCCTCAACCTTGTCGGGCCTGGACTTTGTACGATCCGGGTGCTCGACGGGTCCCCACGCGATCTCCTCGACGCATGCGCCGAACTCGACGTTGAGGGAGTCGTCGCAAAACGTGTCGACAGTCCGTACCGGCCGGGCGTCCGATCAGGCGACTGGTTGAAACTCAGGACCGCCGACTGGAAACGCGGTTACGCGCCTCGCCGCCACCGATAGCCCCACTCTTTCGCTAGTCGGGCCGGCGTTCCCGTCCTTCTTCACCCGCCGCCCGGTGAAGAAGAAGCGCGACGCGAGTAGGCCCTGCGGGGGGAGGGTCGGCATTGGGGGGTCGACCTTTTCGCTGCTCGCGTCGCGCTGCCAAAAAACCTAAACCTGATGGCCCGCGATAGCACTTCAAGAATCGGTAATGAACGATGGTACGCGTACGTCTCGAATGCACTTGCAGGGTCTGGGCCTCGCCGTGTGTTGCTCCTCACGCTCATCAATCCTGTTCTCGTTCATGTCATCACCCGCTCTCGACAACCCGAGCGTGATGCCGCCCCCGATTCCCTGTGACAACGCCAAGAACGACGACAACGCGCGACGCGCGCGTTCGCGTCGAGCGATTTTCACATTGGGAGACACTCGCCGGAGGTCAGCCGGCAAACGGATGGTCGTGGCGTGTGTCGCGGACACCCGGTTCGGGTTGCGCTCCTCGGGAGGTGGCATACGCCGAGTGGCCTTTGTCTGACGCATGCACAGATTGTGCGCTGCGGGTAGGCGGGTCCAGCCGACTCCGGCGGGTCGTGAGGGCGAGTCACCGCGTGACGCACCGCGGCGAACTAGACGCCATAAGAAGGGCTACAAACGTTCAACTCACCGCGCGGCGGCACCTTAGAGGCTGTCGCGATTGTTTGGGCTGGTGGATCATGGTGTGTGTGGTTGGGTGAGTCGGCGGAGGAGCAGTCGGCTGTGCGTGGCCCATACGAATCCTTTGGTGACGTGCGGGTCGCGTTCATAGTCGATTTGTAGACGGCGATGATTCGTCAACCACGACCAGGTCCGTTCCACAACCCATCGTCTGGGCAGGACCTCGAAGCGGTGGGCGTGGATCCGATCGACGACCTCTGCCGAGAGGTGGTGGTCGCGGCAGTGCTGCGCGAACGCACGTTTGAACCCGGCGTCGCACCAGACCTTCCGCAACCGTGATGACTTGGGGCGGGCCTCGTCGATCACCGCGATCCCACCCACGTTGTCCGACGTGTTCGCCGCGACGACCAACACTGCGAGCAACAAACCGAGCGTGTCGACCACACCGAACACCTTCCGGCCCGAGATCTTCTTCCCAGCGTCGAAACCCCTCGTTTCACTCGTCACCGTCGACGCCCCCCGCACACTGCGAGCATCGATGATCCCCGCCGACGGATCCCCATCGCGACCTTCCGACTCGCGCACCAACGTCCGGAGCCGGTGGCAGACCCGTTCCCACGTCCCATCCTTCGACCACTCCAGGTGATAGCGGTGCACCGTGTTCCAGTTCGGGTACCGGTCCGGCAGCGCCCGCCATTGACAGCCCGTCGCGCACACATAGAAGATCGCGTCGACGATCGTGCGTCGGTCATGGGTGATCGGCCGTCCCATCTTCCCCGGCGACCACGCCGGACGGACCAGATCCGCGATCAGTTCCCACTCCACATCGGACATATCACCATGCGTCGTACGCCACGTAATCGTCTGTCGATCCTGCTGTGTTCGCATGATTTAAGTATGTGACAACCCGACACCCGACACGTGGCAATCCGACCCCCACCAGCACAAACTTTCCCAACAGCCTCTTACAGGTGTGTGCCTTTCGGCAACCTTTCGGTGAGAGGACAAGAGATGTTTCCGTCTCCGTCTGTCCGACTTCCGGAGGACCGTCGGGCGTAAACTCCGGTCGAGTCTGAGAGGGGGCGCGGATGCCCCAGGTCCAAGACCTGCTCGCCGCGTTCGTTGAGTTCTCCGACACGTTCGTCGACGATTACGACGTCGTCGAGTTCTTGCACCGCCTCGCGGAACGTTGTGTCGAACTCGTCACCGTGTCGGAGGCGGGTATCATGCTCGCCGACGGGGACGGCACGCTGCGCTATGTCGCGTCGTCCAGCGAACGGATGCATCTCATCGAGTTGTTCGAGTTGCAACAGAACCAAGGCCCGTGCTTGGACGCCTACCGTACGGGAGTCGCAGTGCACAGTGGCATGAACGAGGAGGCGAACACGCGATGGCCGCGCTTCGTTCCCCATGCCCGAGACGTCGGATTCAGTCAGTGTCCGCGCTGCCAATGCGACTCCGCGCTCAGGTGATCGGCGCCCTCAACCTTTTCTCGACCACTCCCGAACTGCTCAGCCCGTAGATCAGCAAGTCGCTCAGGCGCTCGCTGACATCGCCACGATCGGTATCCTCCAAGAACGCGCCCTGAGCGACGGACATGTCGTCACTTCCCAGCTTGAGGCTGCGCTCGAATCGCGCGTTCTGATCGAACAAGCCAGAGGCATCGTCGCCGAACATCACCACGTCAGCGTCGACGACGCCTTCACACTGCTACGTGCCTACGCCCGCAAACACAATCGTTTGCTCCGCCAGACCGCCAACGACATCATCGACGGGACCCTCGACCCAGACGCGCTCGCAGAATCGACGCTCAGCCGCCGCACCTAGAGGCGTCGTCGTCTGGCGTTGCCAGAACTGCGACACGACGGGCTACGCGTGAGAGGCCCTCGATTTGTTCATTGAGCGGCCGTCGTCGCCTCGCTACCGTGAGGCTCGGCGCGGGGGTTCTGCGCAAGTGTGAGCGGTCCGGGCTTCCCAATACCCACGGGCCGCTCATGCGCGACCGGCCGACGCGAACGATGGTGCGTCGCTTTCGCGTTGAGGTCCGATCTTCCGACGTGGTGGCGACGCTGGCGGACTGCTTATCGGTCTCTTGGACGACACGTGGCGAGGCGCGGTAAGGACCACGAACTCCACGGATGCGCGGCAATGCTCCGCTAACTCGGATCCGGATGACGCTGCGGGGTGCCGGCGACTGACACCGTTGCGTCGCAATCATTGTCGGCACCAACACGTGGAGCGACCGTGTCAGTCGCGCAGCCGTGTCGCTCAAATAGGACGAACGTCGCCCAAGGGTTCGGCGTAGCGACAGTGGCGTTCCAAGAGGATTGTCAAGAGTGTGTCGTGTGGTCAGTCATGAGCGAGTTTCCCGCCGATGATGGCCTCATGGCATCCACAAGGGTCGAGCGCCTCCCGATGATCCGGCCGAGCGTTCTGGTCGTTGCTACGGCGGTGTGCGGTTTGCTGGCCGGTCTTGTCTGGCATTCGAGGGGACCGGCCGACTGGGAACAGCCTGTCATCTCGTTGCTGCAACGCGAACCGCTTCCGATGGCACGGTCGATTGTGTTGTTGTGGCAGCCGCTTCCGTTCGCGGCCGCGACCATGGGACTGGCGTGGAAGGCACTCGGGACCGATCGTGTACGGCTCGCGATTTCGGGCACGGTCGGCTGTGTCGTCGCGATCATCGTGACCGAACGCGTGTTGAAACCGCTCGTCGGCCGTCACCCTCTCCACTCGGGTGCAGCGGTCTTTCCGTCTGGACATGTCACGGCTGCCGCTGCGTGGGCCATGTTCGCGTGGCTCGTCCTCGATCCGCGCTCACGATTTCGGTCCGCGTTGGTCCTGGTTCCCCTCATGGTGGGTTGGGCCGTCATCTCGGCCGGTCTGCACTATCCCGCCGACGCCATCGCCGGACTGTTCATCGGCGGCATTGTTGTGTACGGCGTCGTCATCGCTGTAGATCGACTGACGACAACCATCCTCACGCGGGGTCATCGAGTCCGGGCCGCCGACGAGGTGTACATCGCGCTGCCGGCCGACCCGAACCGAACCGCCGCTCCCGCTTAAATGACCTCGACGCGCGAGGTATCCGAATCAGCAAGACACCCCGGCTATTGATGTGAGCCGGGGTGTCTGTCTATTAGGTCGGTCGCACCGTCGGGCGCGTGCAGAACCGTCAGTGTGTTGGCCGCAGCCATCTTGGTTGGAGGTTCGTGCGCGTCACCGGGTGGAGACTGACCCGGTCGTGCCGGGGTGGACTGTCCTGTCCCATACAGCATCTCCTCTTCGGAGCCGCTAACTGTTCCAACGAACTCGGGTGTCAAAACCGCCGCTCTGGTGAATCTCCGCCGCGCTCACCTCGCGAATGAAGCGCGGCGGACGTGGAGCAACCCGAGCATCGGCCTTCCGACGAGACCGCGACTAGAGCCTTTCGGCTCTACCTTCCGATCGCCGACCCGCCAACGATGTGGGGGCGTGGACGACGCCGACTTCATGAGATGCCCGCACTGCGACCTGCGCGTCTATATCGGGGCGTTCTGGCAGCCAGTATCGACCACCGAGCGCGACGCCGACGATTACGGGCCACGCGCGTTCGTGATCACGGGCCGCAACCGGCTCATCCACCGTTGCCTCATCGCAGAACACACCTCGCCACCATGACGGGCTGAGCCGCAGAGAACAGCAGTGGAGTGCAGGCGTCAACAGAAGTGGGTCCGGCGCGTGTTGCGCACCTCGACCCCGTTCGCCCAAGGAGGCTGATGCCCGATGACTACCAGCGACGCTACCGAGACGTTGTTCAGGCGAGGGACCAGCTACACGTGCGCGCTGGACGACTGCCACTGCGTCTACCGGTTCCGTGGAACCGCAGACGGCGCGGACCTGCTCGTCTTCCGCTGCGAAGTCGGCTGCTCCGATGCGGCGGCAATCAGCGGCACCGAGATCATCGTGTCGCCGCGCAAGGCTGACATGTTCCACCGCCTCGACGTGCCGGACTGGTACCTGACCCAAGGCAGAACCGCGAATGCTCGCCGTACTCGACGACCCACCAATCCCGCATCCGCTCCGCCGGTGGCATCGGCTGGCGCCATCGCTTGAAGCGCCTACGAGGGTTTGGCGCACGGCGGGAGATCAACGACGTTGTTGTCGGAGACCTCATTTGGATCTGACCGAAGGGTCATCGCGCCGCATGAACATCGGAATGGTTCGACGGCGGCGGTTCCGCCGGTGGATGGACTGACTGTGTAGAACTGATTGCCGTCGATGATCTCAGCGAACACTTCGGTCGCTTTCCACAATCTCTCGCAGTGCGAAGGCTCGGCACCGGTGCCGACTTCTTCGACGTGGTGGTCTCGATTGACGCAGACGATCCGATAACTCTGATGAGTCATGGTGTCCCTCTCTTGATCGGGATCGGCGCTCCCTAATGGGGATCGACCGTCGACCCGCTAATCGGATCAGTTCGGATTGGGGAGAGTCGATCTGCCCGTTGCCGGGGACCGTCGCCGCCGGATCAGCGCGCGGATGCCGAGCACGATCAGCGCCAAGATGACGATCAAGAAGACGCCAAAGAGGACGTTGCTCAGAGTGCCGGGGCCCTGGGCGGCGTAGCTGGTGTACGGACCTTCCACCGGGGTCCAGGTGCGCACACCGCCACCCGAAACCGACGATGCCGTGATGCTCGTTGAGCCCTGAACCTTGACCCCCAAGACGAACAGGTCGCCCCGTTGGCGCGGAGACACGTCCAACGTTGTGGTGTGGTTGGCGTCCTTGGTGACCAGCGCACCAACTGCGCTGACGGTGGGAGGAGAGTTGGCTGAGGAACCCGACGCGCCGATGAGGACCGCCAGCCCGCCTGAGACGCCGCCCGAAGTACCGAGGACGCCGCTCTGCCTGGCCGTCGGTTGTACGGCAGAAGACACGTTGGTGTCGTAAGCGACGACGTCGTCGGCGGCGGTGATCGCGTAGTGAAAGCCCGATGTCGTCCCCGTCTTTGCTTGGTTGGCCGTGGCGTCGTAGCCGAAGTACAGCTCGCCGGTCCCTTTGGGAGGGAGCCTGGGGAAGGTCACTGTCGCTGAGGCGGTGTTGGAAATCTCCCCGCCGGTGTCTTTGCCCCACGACGTCGACGATCCCGAAGACGCCGAGAACTCTTGGGCAGACAGCCCGGTATCGATCGAGGAGACGTTGGCCGAGAAGGCCACGGTGACAGTTGAGGGTCCCGGGGTGCTCACCATGCCAGTCCAGAGCCTGAGGTTGTTGGTCGGGGTTCTCGTAGCCGCAGCGCCGGCGGCCAAGAACAGCGCCACCTCGACAACAACCACGAGTGCGCCTATCAGAACCCGCACGACCCAGCGGTTGCTTCTCATCTCCGCAGACTAGAACGAAGCGTGAGTTCTCGGCGTGATCGTGATGATGTTCATGACGAGGCTCGTGGGGCCGGCACCCAGGGAAACCGAGGCCGATGAACGCGAAACACGACGGGTTCGCTCACCTCACTATCACGGATCTGCAACTCATCGCGCGAGCACGCGGCATTACCGTGGCGGCGGACGCCAACCGCGACGAGATCGTTGTCCTGCTGCGCGACAACGATGCGTCCGAGAGGCGGTAACGAGGTCCACCAACCCGAAGGCTCGACCAGCGCCCCTCGCGTCGGAGTTTGCTTGGCGCCGCCTTTGTAGACGTCGTGTTCTCGCGCGATGGTCCGTAGTTCGCCAAAAACGTCCCGGTAGTCGTACACCGTCACGAACTCGTCGGACTTCTCATCGCACATGACGTGTCGAGACCATCCCGACCCACCTCGAACAGGCCGTAGAACGCCCGCGCTGGCACGCGTATCGTCGGCATGAGCGAAGTGATCGACCAAGGGGACGGTCCTTCGTCATCACGACCCGCCGCTTCTCCGCAGAAAGGGCGGGTCGTGACCCGTTCGGCCCACCTCGATCGCGCCGTTGTATCGCTCCGGCCTTGCTCGTAGGGTCCGAATGCGAAGCGATGGCGCAAACGGTCGCTCGTCGTTGCGGCCCGCCTGTGTTTCGCCCGACTCACGGCGGGTCGTGACGCGAGCCGGACCGGTCACGCGAAGAAGTAAGCCGTACGCATCCGACAGTCGCGCCACGCGTTACTCGCCCGGGCTCTCGTACTCGGCGAGCAGGTCAGGCAGCAGAGCCATGCAACGGAGATACTCGTCGTATTCCAGTTCGCGCTCCCACACCTCAGTAATGATCTCGACCGAGTCGATCCCCGGTACGTTCGCTACGAGGACATCGCGCACGGAGAGCCGGCGTCGGAGAGTATCCGGTGCGTCTTGCGCGGAAGGGCTGCACCAACGATTTCGTCGAGGACGGTCGGCTGATCGTCGACGCCACCCGCAATCATCGTCGCGACGGTGGTGCGGCTCCTGGCTTCCTTCGTTCTCAAACGCCAAACGCGCGGGAGAAGTTGGCCTACTTCTTAAGAGTCAGCGATGCCACCGTACCGAGGTGACTCTTCTGGATCGACTCCACACGCCACCCCAACCGTTCTTGTTTGGCGACCTCGCGATTGATCTTTCGGTCGAGGTTCTCGATGGACTGCACCGTTACGACCTTCACCGATCCGGATCCTGACCGTGATCCCGACAGTACGGCGGCAGCGTGGCCTCCTTGCGAAACCCGGTAGTCGTAATACTGGTGCGCGCTGACTCGATGCTGGTACAGGCTTTGCTCGGAGGGGCATTGCTCACCGCAACTCGGACACGCGAAGGTCGGGCGTGGGGGCGTCGGGCGCTGCGTTAAGAACTCGCCACAGTGCCGGCACTTAATCGCGGCCGCCTTAATCGTTTCGGCGCAGAACGGACAGAGTTTTTCGTCGGCTTGCATTACACCGCTCGCGATCCGGGCTCGAACACGTCGCCGACGACATGCATCCAGTGACGGCCGCAGGGCGCGAACGGTCCGGATGCCAGCCGTGCAGTTCGTCGTCGTCGGCCACCGGCGTCCCACTCCCTCGGCGTCATCGCCAGCCTCAACGCTACTTATCAGTCTGTAGACCTACAAGTAGCAGCCCATCAGGTTGTCCTCTGTGGAAGGCGACCTGCAGCGGACGTTCGGCGAGAACCTGCGCCGGTATCGTCTCGCGCGTGGCCTGTCCCAGGAAGCCTTCGCCGACGTGCTGGGCGTTCATCGCACCTACATGGGTGGCGTCGAACGCGGAGAACGCAACCTAACCTTGCAGACCGTCGAACGGATCGCGGCGAGCATCCACGCCAAGCCAGTCGAACTGCTCACGAAACGAGCCCGCAGTCGTTAGCCGGTCGACTTGAGGCTTCCGAGGCATAACGAAGACACCGCCGCGCATTCAAGTCCGTACCTTGCCGGTCGCGTTGCTCACGCCCTACATTCCTCAGGGAGACACCGGAGATTTTCTCCAGGTCAGGCGTGGGATCGAGCCATGGTGGGCATCAGGCGCGCGCGAGCGTCGGTACATCGGCCACGATGGACGGCCCTTCTCGTTGCCGTGTTGCTCTTGAGTCCCGCCATCGTCATGGGTTTCGATTCGCCTGCATCGGCCCTACCGACAACGTGGTCTGTTTCTCCGAGCCCCGGAGTTACCGCCAGCTTCTCTGGCGTCTCCTGCTTGAGCAGCACGTTCTGCATGGCGGTCGGTTCCACCACCAACGCTTCGAACGTGTCCCAAACACTGATCGAGGAACGGGACGGTTCGACGTGGACGGTCGTCCCCAGCCCGAATCACGGGACCGGTAATAACTCTCTTCTCGGGGTGTCGTGTGCTCTCGCGGCGTTCTGTGTATCAGTCGGTTCCTACAACACCTCCACAAGCCAGCAGCCGCTCATCGAGATGTGGAGCGGATCGACTTGGTCGGTTGCCCCTGTCCCGAGTCTCGGAGTGCTCCTGAAAAGCGTGTCATCCGCGAGCGCCACCTAGACGCGTCCCGGTCGGATCCCATCGCCACACCGGCGTGGGTGCCTCATCGATTGCTTCGGGCACCGATTCGGGTGGCGCAGCTTGTGCGAGCATCTCGCCGCAGTGTTTGCACTTGATGGCGGCGGCTTTGATCGTCTCGGCGCAGAACGGGCATGCCTTCTCGTCAGCTTCCACGCAGGTCGAGCCTACGCCGGGGTTACGTTCGGCGCGCCCCGCACCGAGCGTGCGCCGAGGGGGAAGGGAACCCCGGGCGCACGGAGCCCCACGCCGCGTCGACAAATACGCGCGCGGGGCGGGCCAGGCGTAGCCCGCGCGTCTCGGCTCGTCTCGTGCGATCGCGTGACCAGGGCTTTCCGGAACGCGCGCACCCCTCAATCTGTGCTCGTCTCGGGACAGCCGAGTGCGCTCTCGCCCGAGCCGCTCGGAGCATCCGAACGACGCGAGCCGTCCGATCACCTCTGCGATTCCCGCCTTCGCGTCGTGGGCAGTGTTGGTTTGCCGAGGTCAATCACCACCCCCCGGTCGACGCGTGATTAGTCCGGTCCTCTCCACGCGCGGCTGCTGCGTTCATACGGGCCGCAATCACCTCGGCCAACCCGTCCAGTTCCTCATCTGTCGCGTCCCCAGCCACGTTCCACAGTCCGATGAACCGCGCGTCCGACCCGTCCCAGATGTAGCCGCACTCGCATTGGAACGTCGGATGGAACGCGGCCCGCTCCACCTTCGCTCCATCACTGTTCCCACAGTCGGGACAGATGCGCGTCCAGCCTTCGACCATGACGTCCTCCTCATCGTTCCTGGCGTTACCACCGTGCCCTCACGGGTTCGGTTGGTGGACGGTCAACGGGCCAGGCCCCTCACGTCCTCGGGATGAGTTTCACGATCACGCTAGCGGCTTGAGCGAATCGCAACCGGTCGACAATGGGTATTCGAGCAGCAGCGCTGGGCGCGGCGGTCCGGGACGGTCGAGGACAGGAGACGGAGACGGCAAACCGTCGAACGTGTGCACACTGCCGCACGCGTGGGTGCCTCGCGGCTCTGCGGGGTTGTTAGCCGGGGACGGCCGTTGTTGGTGTGGACAGGACGCCGATTCCTTGGTTATTGATGGCGACGACGGCGAAGGTGTACAGGTCGCCGTCGGTGAGTCCGGTGATGAGACCGCTGCGGGCGCTCGGTCCGAATGTGTGTGCTGGTTGCGCGACGCCGTCGAGGTAGGGGATGACCTCGTAGTGCAGGATCGGCGACCCTCCGTTGCTTGAAGGCACCCGCCAGGTCACTTTCACTCGACCGTCGCGCTTTTGATGTGCCATGACGTTCTGAGGTTGGAACGGTGGCCGTGCGGTCAGCGTCGTCTTGGGATAGACAGGCAACAGGACCGGCGGGCGTGGCGGTTGCGTGAAGTCGAAGTCGTTGACGAGGTCGCCGAGGATCGACGCGTTCTCACGGACGTCAGGTCTGGGATCGGGCCGGCCGTCGGTTTTGGGGTCGAGGCGTTGCCCGCCGAGGAAGTCGTCTTCGATGAACTTGTCGTAGGCGTCGAAACTCAAGATCTGGTGGTCGATGTACCCGCGTTTGGCGTAGGCACTGATCACGAGTCCGGGCACGCGGAGCCCGTAGCCGTTCTCATCGACCGTGGGCGGAACGACGTGGTCGTAGAAGCCGCCCCAATCGTCCCACGCCAAAAAGATCGCGGTGGAGTCCCAGTCCGGGCTGTGCATGACCGCGTTGATCAGGCTGGTCACATAGGACTGCCCGGCGCTGGTCGTAGACGGTGGATGTTCGCTGACGTCACCAGATGGCACGACCCACGACACTGCGGGCAGCGTCCCGGCTTTGGCGGCAGCGTAGAAGTTCGAGACGGATTGGATGTTTCCTTGTTGGTGGTCGTCTTGGACGGTGTCGAAATACGGCAGCGGATTCCAGATCCCGGGCGTGTGCGAGTTCTGTCGAAGCGGCAGACAACTCAGGGTCGACGGGTTCGTGCAGTCGGGTTCGGTTCCGGCGGTGACGTAGTAGCCCCAGGAGACGTGGTTCTTGTGAAGGAGGTAGGTGAGGTCTGTCCACGCGTAGATCGGTGATCCCGGCCCCGGCGCGACCCGGGTTGGGTTCGGGTTCTTTGGCTTCGGCCCGGGACTTTGCAGCGCGTTGGTGCAACTCGCCGGGTTGTGCGTCGTGCAGTCCGCCGACCACTCCGACACCATGAACAGATGCGAGGGCAGACTCCACGACGCGTTCGGTTCGAACATGTGATCCTGCAACACGAAGTCTTTCGCGTAGGTCCAGTAGTTCGGGATATCGCTCTCAGTGTGATAGCCCATCACGTCCGTCGAGTTGAGCGGTCCCTCCTCGCATTCGGGATCGGCGAACTCGACGCAACTCGCTTCTTTGTTCTCGACGGTCTTGACGAATCCGTCCATCTGATTGCCGTCGATGTCACTTGTGGCATCAGTTGCGCCGTGTGGGCCACCCTGGCTGACATCATGATGATCGACATACGGTCGATCGCAGGTGCCGTGCATCGGATCCGGGCTACAGACCGTCGGGACCCCATCCGACATCGGGATCCCATCCGCGCCCGGGAACGTACCGAAGTAATCATCGAACGACCGGTTCTCTTGCATAATCACGATCACATGCTTGATCTTGCGAATACCCGTCACCGCCGCGCCCGCCCCACCCACCAAGCCAGGAATGGCACCAGAACTGAACCCGAACAGCCCGACCGACACAACCATGACCGTCACAACCCCGAGGTTCAGCCAAGGTCTGACGACAGCGCGTGCATCAAACATCCATCCCTCCACCGTCTTGCTCACCGCGAACGATCGGGTCGATCCGACGCGGCTTCGAACGGCCCACCGCGAGACAATGTCAACGAGAACACGACATCCACCAGCCCTCACCGAACACCTGGAACGCGATGCTCACCCCATCCGGCGCCTTCGCGTACCTGGTCACCGGCCGCTCGTCCACACCAGTCCCTTCGCCGCCGACAGTCTGACGCGCGACGACCGGACTCTGCCCGCAGTCGACCTCGCGCCGTGATCTCACCGGCGACCGGGCTACCCACCACCTTGCTCCAGACCTGCGCCAACCTGGACTCATGGCACCGTTGCCCGGACATAAGCGAACAACAACTTCAACTTCGCGTTGGTCCAACCCGGTCTCTGGCGCCGAAGCGAACGCCCGTGCCGGCGGCCGTGCCCGCTACAACCGCGAACGTCAGTTCCGGGCGATCGTCCGCCGGAACTTCGTCATGCGCCGCTACATGGAACTGGACTGCATGCCAGGTGCGAAGGCGCTGATCGCACGGGAGTTCGGCGTCGCGCGCTCGACGATCACGCGCGACATCCGCCAATGGTCCGGCGACCAGATCTCACTGTGTCCCACGTGCTTTCGGCCGACCCGCAACGACGACTGGGACTGGATCAGCCAAGTCCACAAGGGCCAGGACGTTGAGAACCCGCTCACCGATGCCGCCCGGGTCCGGCGCGCTGCGATTAGGGCCATACGGGACGAGTTGCCGCGAGTGCTCTGCGACCTCGGCGTGTTCATCAACGATCCCGACGACGAAGACCCCGCCGACGGCACCCCACACGCGGTCGTCCTACCCAGTGAGAAGCTCGAACTGATGGTCACCGAGATGGCGCACCGGAGTCAGCAGGCAGCATGACGGCAACGGCGACGGCGACGGCGATCTCACCCGATGGCTATTTCCCGGTTGACTGAAATCAAGCCTTCTTACGACACTCATTGGCAGTCCTCTGTCGTGGCTCGCGGGGTTGCAGTCATTTGCTGGGGCTCCCCCACATAGTCCCAAGTAAGGGTGCGCTCAGGGCCGAACGCGACGAGTTGTCGCGCGTCCTCGTCGACATCGGCGTATTCGCCAACGATCCCAACAGCGAAGACTCCGCCGACGGTCCACCGCACGCGGGCGTCCCGCCGGCCGAGATGCTTGTTCGGATGGTCGCAGAGATGGCGAAAGCGGACGCCGGTCGCATGACCACGACCTGCCTCCGGTGAGGGACACGAAGATCTCGTTCGCGCGTGTCCTGTCACGGCCACCGATGATGCTCGCCGGCGCCGTGAACGCCGCTGTCGAGACCTGCAAACGTGCGGCGAGGACGTCGTGTTGGTGATACGCGGAGTGTGGATATGTATCTGCGGATGGCGTCGCGTTGTCGTTCAGTGAGCTCGCGGGATGACTGGCTGCGAGGCCGCGGACGCGACACCGAGACCGAGCGCGGTTGCCGGCGGCGACGGTGCACCGGTACGTCTTGGCAGCCGTGAGGCTCACCACGCGGATTGGTGAGGTCGGTGCGTTGTGAGTGTGGGTGATGCCACCATTTTGGGAAGCGCACCTGGCTTGGTAGGTCGCGATCGGTGCGCCGCCATCATTGGCTGGGTTTGTGAACATGACCGTGACACTGTGGTTTCCGGCCGCGACTGATGTGATGGTCGGCGCTTCCGGCGGTATGGGACGGACGACTATCGGGCGCGAGGGTGCTGAGGCCGCGCCGAGACCGACGCGGTTGCTGGCAGCGACGGTGCAGGTGTAGGTCCGGTTACCGGCCAAGTCAGTGACGCTGATCGGTGATGTGGCCGCGTCGCGCCGGCCTGAACCCCCACCGGATTTGGAAGTGCATTGGACCTGAAATATCCGGATCGGCGCGCCACCATCATTGGCCGGGTTCGTGAATACGACCGTAACGCTGTGGTCTCCGGCAGTCACCGACGTGATCCTCGGCGCTGCTGACACGGTGGGACGCGCGACGACCGCAGCCGAAGAAACTGAGGCGGTTCCGAGGCCGACGTCGTTTCTCGCGGCGATGCTGCACGTATACGTCTTGTTGTTCGTCAGGCCGCCAACCCGGACCGGTGACGTCGGTGCGCTATCCGAGTCGGTGACGCCGCCGTCGCTGGAGGTACAGGTGGCCTGGTAAGTCAAGATCCGCGCCCCGCCATCATTGGCAGGGTTTGTGAACGCGACTGTGACACTTCGTGTACCGGCCGCCACCGACGTGATCGTCGGCGCTGTCGGCACGGTCACGTTGGCCGCCCCCGCAGAGCCGGCGCTCAGTGCGCCGCCAACGATCGCGACCCCACACACCCACGCCTTCCAGCCGTGTTGCCGTACGCGTGAATGTCGCTCGCGAATCATGATTCCCTCATACGCAACGGCTCCGACTCGGTGTCGAGCCGAGCAACTCTGCCGTGCGATCTCGTCGACAGATCGTCCGGAACGAAGCACACACCCAATTCCACCGCGCACAGGTGCGGCGGCGACCGGACACAACGGTTGCGGACCGGTGTTGGCTCAACACCCGAAGCATTCCCAGGCATCGGCGAGGGTCCAGACCGACATTTCCCTACGTCTGTTTTATCGGTTCCCGGCGATGCCGACAAGGCGCGATCTCCGTGATCGAGCGGGAAGAGGCGGTCGAAGGCCGATCCTCCTCGCAGAGGCACACGTTTCGTGGCTTTTTTCGGTGTGAGGCCACTCAACGCGGCCCAATGGCATCGTCGCGCCACGCGGGTGTTGTTCCATCGAAGCGCCGGGCGGATCGAGAGCGGTCGAGGACCGGCCATTTGCGACGAGGGCGTCGCGTATGCTTCGAGTTCGCGCACGATCCGGACCTGATTGCAGTCCCGGGCTGGGGTGGCGATTCACACCGCGGAGCGGCGTGAACACGGTCGAGGTGTCGGTGACCGATGACGCTGTGGGGCACCGGTGCGCCGACTCCGTCGGTCGTCTCGGACGGTACCGCATTTGCGCCGCGCGGTCGCCTGAGCCGCCGACGTCCCGTCGGCACGCAACGTATGGTTTGGTCACGGCTACGTATACGGGGCCACAAGCTGGTCGCGTGGCGCGGTCTCCCAGGCATTCTTGATGGTTCGTGCAGGACGGCGCCAGTGTGATGCCTCAACCTTGGTGTCGGTGCGACGACTGCTGCTGGTCCTGCTGGTGCTCGGAACGCCGGTCGTTCCCGCCGTGACCACGCCGCCCGTGGCCTATACACCGATCCTGAATGCCCGGATCGTGCATGCAACCGGGACCTCGGCGAACTGGGCAGGTTATGCCGCTTCGGGAGTCACGTTCACGGACGTCCGGGCCTCGTGGACGCAGCCGTCGGTCAAGTGCCTGTCTTCTGCCCCGCAGGCGTCGTCGTTCTGGGTTGGCCTCGACGGCTTCGCGCCAACGTCCACCTCAGTCGAGCAGATCGGCACGGACTCCGACTGCAACGGCCTGCACCGCCCCCAGTACTACTCCTGGTACGAGGTGGTTCCAGCACCATCGGTCCCACTCCCAGCCAAAGACGCAGTCCACGCGGGCGACACGATGTCAGCCAATGTCTCCGGCGTCGGCACCGTGTACACGTTGGAGTTGAGGGACTGGACCGCCGGCTGGCACTTTTCGACGCAGCAGACCTCGACCGCGGGGCAACACAGCTCAGCCGAGTGGGTGGCTGAAGCGCCTTCGACGTGTTCTCGGTTCTTCTGCCGTGTGATGCCCTTGGCCGACTTCGGGACCGTGACCTTCACCAATGCGGCTGCAACTGCGACGACCACGATGCAGCCATCGACGATCAGTGCCTTCTCGCACGACCAAATCGTCATGGTGACCGGCTCTGGCCTACCGAAGGCACGGCCGTCAACGCTGACCAACAAGGGCACGAAGTTCACGGTCGGATGGGTTCGGACCTGACGCACAGCACGGTCGCGTTGGAGGAGAATCGGGGTCGGCCGCGACGGCGGTGAGAGGATCTTCCGCCGCTGCGACCTCCGACGCGTCGTCGCCGGTATGGCATTCGCTGGGACCGGTTCCCGAGCGAGATCGTCGTCCTCGCCGTTCGCTGTCTGGGCCGCACGGGCGCTCGTCACGCGACGTCGAAGAACTCCGGGCCGATCACCCCACCGCCCGGGCCGGGACTCGCTTGTGAGCTGGAGGGGGATCAGCTCACGTTCGTTGTCCCGGCCCGTACCTTGCGGCGGGGTTGATCAAGCGCTCTGCGCCTCCTGGTCTTCGGGTCGGACCTTGGGAGGGCGACCCCGCTTGCGTTTCTGGGCGACGATCTTTCCGTGCACGAACAGCTCGCCACCCCATACGCCCCACGGCTCACGACGTTCACGCGCCCCCTCAAGACACTCGTCTCGCACGGGGCACCCACCGCAGAACGCCTTGGCGGCCGCGATGTCGTCGAGCTGCTCGGAGAAGAACAGCTCCGTCATCGACCCGCTGCCGTCGTTGCAGAGCGCCAGGTCCTGCCATACGGGTTGTCTGATGATCTCGGTCTCTTCGACTTGCTGGATGGCGAACATCGCCACTCACTCCCCTGGTATCTGATGCATTCGGGCTGATCTCACTCAATCTGGGTCTCGGTTCCAGGGCGGTCTGTGCAACTTTCCGTGCAAAACAAGAAGGCCGCCGGGTTGCCCCGACGGCCTGGTGGTCCTTGGTGTAGCGCGGGCGCTACGTAGGGGACACCGGGGTCCGTCGGGGTCGACCGTGCTTGGTCGCCATGGCCGTACCGATAAAGGTCGGCGACCACGGGGCCGAGACGGCCGGGCACGAGTCGACATGGGCGACACGCGCGCGCGCAGTCCCGGCCGGTGCATTGGCCTGGAGTGCATACGTGCGGGTCGTCATCTCGTCTTGCGCCTTCACTGGGTTGTGCTCCGATGGACAGGGCATTGCTATCAGCGAGCATATGGGATCACGCCGCCGCCAGACTCGTCAACCGATTTTCTGACCTGCGGTGATGCCTCGATCGACCGGCTCAGGTCGAGTCTGAGGCCATCTTCGCCAGCACTGCGTGCACGCTGGGCGGACCGGCCAAAATGTTGCCCGTCGCGAGCCACGAAGATCTGTCGCCGTCCCAGTCGGTGACAACCCCGCCGGCCTCCCGAACGATCACGGCACCGGCGGCGACGTCCCACGGACCGAGCCGGAGCTCGAAGTAGCCGTCGAACACACCCTCTGCGGTCCAGCACAGATCAAGGCTGGCCCCGCCGACGCGCCGCAGGTCCTCGAACCGATGGATCGCCGCGTCGAACATCGGCTGGTACTGGGGCCACAGGTCCTTGCGCCGGAAGGGAAACCCGGTGGCGACGATCGCCTGTTCAGGAGATCGTGCACTCACATGAATGCGACGCTCGTCGCGGAACGCTCCTCCACCCTTGCGCGCCGCGTACGTACGCGAAAGCAACGGCGCGTGCACGACACCGACCACTGACTCACCTGCCGAGACGAGACCGACCGAGACACCAACCGCGTCGAGGCCGTGCACGAAGTTCGCGGTTCCGTCGAGCGGGTCGACCAGCCAGCCGATGTCGGCACGCTCACCGCCGCCTTCTTCACCGAACACGGGCAGGCCCGTCTCGTGTTCAAGTACCGCGCGCACCGCGTCTTCGCTCGCGATGTCGGCCGCGGTCACCCAATCGCCCGGCGACTTCTCCCGCACCTCGGGCGGAGACCCGAAGTGCGCGCGTACGATCTCGCCGCCGGCGCGCGGGCTTTGTCGGCCACGACGAGCAACGCGTCGAGATCGAGTGTCACGTCATGCTCACTGGCATGAGGGCGTCGGCGAGTTCGCTCGTCCCCGCGGCGATCAGTTGGCGACGGGCATTGAAGTCGTCGGTCACGAGCTCGTCTCCATTCGCGTCGCGCACAGTCGCGCCCGCTTCCACGCATGCCAGGTAACCGCCGAGATAGTCCCACGGCGCCAAGTTCGAGTCGGAATCGAGGAGGCCGTCGAGACCGCCGGCCGCGAGATCACACAGCATGAGCGACGCGCAGCCGAGCGCCCGAAACTGCTTCCAGGGCACGGCCCGCTCGGGAAAACCCGACAGCGCGACCACAGCATCCTCGATCCGGGTCACGCTCGACGAGCGAAGCATCACACCGTCTCGTTGTGCGCCCTGGCCTCGGATCGCACTGGTCCGCTGACCGGTCGCCTGGTTCACGACGAGCGAGGCCAGTGGACCGTCGGCGTCGAGTGCGCAGATCGAGATCGCCCAGTACGCGATGCCGCGCGAAAAGTTGGTCGACCCGTCGACCGGATCGACCACAACGGTGATGTTCGCCCCGGAACGCTCGTGCACCCCTGATTCCTCGCTGACGACGCGAACCGGCATCTTGTCCAGCACCGCGAGCGCGGCCGCATCGGCGATCACGTCGAGGGCGTATTGGCCGGGCACGTTCGTCGCGCACGTCTGGTCACGGCATCGATGGGCATCACCGCGTCCCGCACCGCGCGGGCCACATCATCGAAACCTTCGATCAGCGCTTCAGGTGTCATCGAACCGGGAGGTCCTCGACGACGGCGTTGTAGCCGGGCACACCCGACAATCGCTCGCGCCGGTGTCGGCGTAAGCAACGGCTTCGCCTCGGGAAGGAAGGCCTGCACGTTGCCCGGCCGTATGGGCGCATCGGCGACGTCACCCCACTGCGAAGGAGTCAGATATTCGCACTCGGATTCGGCGATGGCGTGCCGCGACGCACGCCCGTCGCGCAAGACGCCCGGCGCGTCCTCGACGGCCGAGCCGCCGTACCGCGGACGCGTAGTGGTACCGACCCTCGACAACCGGGATCACGGTGCCGGTTCCTGGCCACTCGACCAGCCGCCGCAGCAATGGCGCTTCGACGAGTGGGAGGTCACATGCCAGCAGCACGACCGGACGGGGACGGCCCAGAGCTCCGTAGCCGGCGAGCAACGCGACCAACGGTCCGGCGCCGGGCGGGTCCTCGGGGATCGCGGGGAGCCCGCTCACACCCTGTCCGACCTCGATGACGGGATCGCACACCGCCGACAGGACCCGCGCCGCGCGCCCGCGGCGAGCGTTTCGCCGTTCACGACGAGACGCGCTTTGTCGGTCCCCATGCGCGTGCTCGCCCCACCCGTCAGCAGCACGCCCGCCACTTGTCGCATTCGACTACGCGTGATCCCCGTCGTGCGCCGGTGCGGATGCGCCACCGGGTCGCAGCGAATAGCCGACCACTGTCCATCCGTTGGCCCGGCGCTCCAGCAGCACGTCGTTGCTGACGCTGATGCCTTCGGCGGTCACGCAGGTCACCACGAGCGCGCTCTGGTTGCCCTCGACGAACGTGTCGACGACGATGCTTTCGGCGAGCCGACCGCGCGGATGGGCGTTGGCATATGCCTTGCGTTTGGCGTCGACGAACTGGTCGCGGTGCAGACCCTCTCGTAATTCTTCGCCAGACAGATCCCACAGCAATCCGAAGTTGAGCTCGTCCCACGCGCGCTCGTAGCCGATCGCGACGTCCGGAGCACCCGGCCCCCGCTCGTCCGCGAGTGCGTACAGCATGTACACGAGCAGCACGACGATGATGCCGATCGCGACGAGCAGCGGCACGTCAAGCTCCGATCCCCTCGATCTCGGCCGCGAGATCGAGGTCCCGTTTCGTCAGCCCATGGGCGGAGTGGGTCGTGAGGGCGACCCGCACGTGACGCCAGCGCACGTCGATATCCGGATGGTGATCGGCTCGCTCGGCGAGGAATCCGACGTGTACGACGAACGTGATCGCACCGGCGAATGTGCCGCAATCGAACGTCTTGACGATCTCGTCGCCGGCACGGGCCCAGCCGGCCAGCGCCGCGAGGGCGGCCGTGATCTCGGCGTCGGCGAGGGGTGCCATCGGTCCCCATTCAACCCGAGCGGCTCGGACACGGCACACTCGGGGTGTGCCCGGCATACCCGACATCCCCGAGGCCCCTTCGCCCCTCGCAGTCGAACTCGACCGCGCCCAGGGGCTCAGCCTCACCTGGCCCGACGGCAGCTCCGACCATTTCGGTCTGGTCGAGCTCCGCTTCAACTGCCCGTGCGCGGGCTGCCGGCACCGCCGTGAGCAAGGTCTCGACGCCTGGCCGACGCCGGGCGCACCGGAGCCGCTGCGCGCGGAAGGCGCTGAGCTCGTGGGCGCCTGGGGTGTCCAGATCCGCTGGAACGACGGGCACGGAACCGGTATCTACGCGTGGAGCATGCTGCCGCGCCTGGCACGCCGACGTGTGAGAGCGGCTAGTTCGCGGCGTCGCGCTGGCGCCAGTGGAACCGATGATCGACCAGTCCGCGTACGATTGCGCCGGGCTGCGGATCCGCGAAATAAAACCCCTGCCCGAGGTCGCATCCAAGTCCGCGGAGCTGGGCGAGCTGGTCGGGCGTCTCGACTCCCGCGGCGGTCACGGAAAGGCCGAGCGCATGTCCGAGCTGCACGACCGCCGCCACGATGGCTGCGCCCTCGGCGTCACGACCCAGAGCGTCGACGAATGACCGATCAATCTTCAAGGTGTGTACGGGAAGCGAACGCAGATAGATGAGCGACGACTGGCCGGTCCCGAAGTCATCGATGCCGACTCGCACGCCCGTGTCGGTCAGACGGCGCAACACCTCAATCGCGCGTTCACGGTCGGCCATCAACGTCGACTCGGTGAGCTCGAGGACGAGGAGCGCAGGGTCGAGACCGGAGCTCGCGAGCGCCTCTTGGACGATCGGGACCAGGTCGTCATCGGCGAGCTGGCGGGCTGAAACGTTCACCGACACGGCAAGCGCCGCATGATCGGTCGACTCGGCGATCCAACTCGCGGCCTGCGCGCAGGCCTCGCGCAACACCCACGATCCGATGGGGACGATCAGGCCGGTTTCTTCGGCCACGGTCAGGAACTCCTCGGCCGCGACGAGCCCGTGTTCGGGATGCTGCCACCGCAGGAGGGCCTCGAGGCCGATCACTTCCGACGACTCGAACCGCACGAGCGGCTGGTAGTGAACGCGGAATTCGTCGCGCACGAGTCCGCGGCGCAACGCCGACTCCATCTCCAGTCGGGCCACTGAATCTTCACGCATGGGTTCGGCAAAGACCTCGATACGGCCGCGCCCCATCCGCTTCGCCGCGAACATGGCGACACTCGCGTCGCGCAGAAGCCGCTCGGGCGAGTCGTCGGTGCCGGTCGAGACGCGACTCCGATGCTCGCAGTCAGGAACACCTCGCCGGTCGCCAGCACAAACGGTTCGGTAAGTACTGATCGGACGCGCTCGGCGACCGCGACGGCACCGCGTTCGTCTTGAGCATCGTTGCACACGACGGCAAGCTCGTCGCCGCCGAGGCGCGCGACCGTGTCGCCTATACGCAAGATGCGTTCGACGCGCTGCGCAACGATGGCGAACAACTCGTCTCCGGCCGAGAGACCGAGGCTGTCATTGACAATCTTGAAATGGTCGAGATCCAGCAGGACGAGTCCGATTCGCCGATTTGCAGAGCGGCCACGACCATGCGCGAGCGCTTCGCCAATCTGTTCGAGCAACATCACCCGGTTCGGAAGTTCGGTCAGTGGATCGTGGCGAGCCCGGTGCTCGAGCAGCGCCTCGATACGCTTGTGTTCCGAGACGTCGTGCACAACTCCGAGCAGGCAACGTTCGTCGCCCCAATCCTTCGGCATCTGCACGATCTCGACGGTGAGCGCGCACCGGCCGTTGTCGAGCGAGACATCGAACGACACGGATTGACCTTCTCGGCTCGCGCAGAGAACGCGGTGATGTGAGGCACCAACACGTCGGCCGGGAGCACCCCGCGCAGGTCGCCGCCGAGATCGCTTTCGCGATCGAGATCGAACAATTCGCGGTCGCGCGCGTTGGCGTGCACGAACTGGCAGACCTCGTCGTCGTCGATCGCCACAAGGAACGCTGGCTGCGGCAACGCGTCGAGCACAACGCGGACGCTGGCCGCCAAAGCGGGCCGCTCATTTTCCGGTCCCGATTCGGAGCGGTCCTGGGCGCGCCGCTGTGCACGCGATTGCGTCGCGTTCTTCCGTCCCTTTCCCTGCCTGCGTTCCATACGGGTGCCTTCCCCTGAAACTCCCTCGTCGATGTGTCGGCAAGGCCCTGATCGACCTGAATGGGCAAGCTCGACCGGACCGGTAACGTGGCCCGCATGATCTGTCCCGCCTGCGGGGCGACGACGGCCGCGGGGGCCCGGTTCTGCCAGGAATGCGGCCAACGGCTGGGGGCCTCACTCGAGGAGCGCCGCCTCGCGACGGTGTTGATGGCCGACCTCGTCGGCTTCACCACGATGTCCGCCGGTGCCGACCCCGAGCAGATCAAGCGCCTCGTCGACCACTGTTTCGAGCGGCTCGTCGCCGACATCACCGCCTACGGAGGCCGGCTCGACAAGATCGTCGGCGACGAGATCATCGCCCTGTTCGGAGCCCCGGTCGCGCATGAAGACGATGCCGAGCGGGCTGTGCGGGCCGCACTCCGGATGCAGGAGACGATGCATACCGTCGCCGCGGAGGTCGCCTTCCCAGTTCAGGTGCGTATCGGTGTGAACAGCGGCGAGGTGCTGGTCGGAGCCATGCGGGCGGGCGGCGACCCGACCGCCATGGGCGACGTCGTCAATACGGCCCAGCGGTTGGAAAAGCTCGGCGAGCCCGGACACGTGATCGTCGGACCGGCAACCGAATTCGCGACCCGCGACTCCATCGCGTACGAACCGCTCGGCCCGGTGGCGCTGCGCGGCCGCGAAGAGCCGGTCGTTGCGTTCCGCGCCCTCGATGCGCTCACACCTCCCGGCCGGCGGCACGCCCGCCGCCGCGCCGCGCTCGTGGGTCGCGACGCCGAGCTTGCCACGTTGCGGAACCTCACCAAGATGGCGACCAAGCGCAGACGCGCCCACCTCGTGCTGCTGGTTGCCGACGCCGGAGTCGGCAAAAGCCGCCTGGCGAGCGAGCTCGGCGAGGTCGCGGCGTGCGAGCTCGGCGCGTTCGTGCTGACCGGCGAGTGCCTCCCGTATGGTGATCCGAACGCGTTCGGTCCCATCGCAGAGGCGCTCCGCCAGGCTTCGCCGGGCGAAGGCACGAGCGTCGACACCGACCTGAAGACCCGGATCGCCGACAAGGTCAGCCACGTGCTCGGAGCCGACACCGAGCCGGCGGAGCTCGAACGCGTCGCCGAGGGTCTGCTGTTCCTCATGGAGGGCGTCTCGCGGCCCGGCGTCGATCCGAGCCGAGCGCGCGACGAAGCGTTGCGCTCAGCTCTCGCGGTGCTCGAGGCGCTCGCGCGCAAGGCTCCGCTCGTTCTGGTGCTCTCAGATCTGCATTGGGCGTCCGACGACACACTCGAGCTTTGCGAGCGGCTGCTCACGCGGCTCCGTAACCTCCCGTTCGTGCTGGTCGCGACCGCGCGCCCGGATATCGAGAACCGCTGGACGCCTGAACCCGGCAAGTACAACGGCATCACGCTGCAGCTTGACCCGCTCGACGAAGCCGCGACCGGCGAGCTCGTCGGCGCGCTCCTCGAAGGCGACGCCGACCCCGACCTGGTGACGCTTCTGCTGGAACGCAGTGGCGGCAATCCGTTCTTCGTCGAGGAGCTCGTCGCGTTCATGCAGGAGTCGGGCGACACGGCAAGCATCCGTGAGGTCCCCGCGACGCTGCACGGGCTGCTCGCAGCCCGACTCGACGCATTGGATCCTGCCGAACGTTCGCTGCTCGAAGACTGCGCAGTCATCGGCGCGAACGGCCCGATCGCGGCCGTGATATGTCTCGCCGACCGCGACGACGCAGCGTCACTGCTCGACCGGCTCGCCGAACGCGATCTCGTGGAGCTCGACGACGAGGAGTTCCACTTCAAGTCCGACCTGATCCACGAGATCGCATACGGCACGTTGACCAAGGCCGAGCGGGCCCGCCGCCACGCCCGAGTCGCGCCGATCCTGGAAACACGCGGCGACGCTGCAATCGACGCGGTCGCCCATCATCTCGCGACTTCGGCCGAGCTAGTCGACGAGCTCGGCGCCGTGCCGGGCGTCCCCGATGACGTGCGACAGCAGGCGGTGGACGCGCTGAGTCGGGCCGCAGACCACGCGGAGCGCGTCGAGTCATGGGTGCTGTTCGGCCGCCACCACGACCGCGCGCTCGGCTTGCTGGCGTCCGAGCCGGGGCCGGATCGGTGGCGGGCGCTGCTCGGGCGGGGCAAGGCCGCGGTGCAGCAACGGCTCAACGACGCCGCGCGAGACGACCTTCTCGTGGTCCTCGCCGAGGCGACCGAAGCCGGAGAGATACGCCCGCAGGCCGAGGCCCTGACGCTGCTCGGCACCGCAGAGATAAATGTCGGCGCATACGACGTCGCGGATCAGTCGTTCGCCGACGCACTCGACCGTTGGCGCGAGATCGGCGACGATGCGGGCGGCGCTGACGTGCTGCGCGAGCTCGGTGTCTCGCATCTGTTCCGCGGCGATCTCGCGCAGGCGGAGCGGTTCGTTTCCGAAGCGTTGGCCGCGTATCGGTCGTCGGGCCGTGAACGCGGCGGCGCGTGGGCGCTGCAGAATCTCGCTTGGATCTCGTTCTCCCGTGGCGACATCGCGCTCGCCGAAGACCGACTCCAACAGTCCGCCGGCGCGTTCGCCGAGCTCGGCGACTGGGGCGGGCTCGGTTGGGCGTACGGGCTGCTGGCGTTCGTCCGTTACAACCAGGGCCGGCTCGACGAGGCCGCCGCGCTGGCAGAGCACATCGCGATCGACGGCCGGGAAACCGGCAATCGGTGGGCTGTCGGAATGATGGACGTCCTGCTTGCGAGCGTCAGGCTCTGGAGTGGCCGGATGGAGGAAAGCGTTGCTCGCGGGCGCGAAGCGATCGCGTTGTTCCAAGAGATCGGCGACCGTTGGGGCGAAGTGATGGCGACCGGACCCGTGGTGCGCTCGCTCGCCGAGCTCGGTCGCGATGACGACTATGCCGATACGCTCGCGCACTACCGCGCGATCTCACGCGACATGCCTGACGAGGGCATGCGTTCGTTCCCGGCGGTCCTCGAGTCGTTGGTCGACCTACAGCAGGGCCGGCCCGAGCAGGCCCAGGCGATCCTCGAAACGCTCGAGATTTCCCGCGACGACGACAGCGGGCAGCTCGGGTTCGCTGACGGCCGCGCCGCGTCTGGTCTCGCGCTCCTCCAGCTCGGCCGAGTCGACGAGGCCATCGACGTGCTCGCGTGCGCCTATGCCGGCGCGGCGGAGGACGGAGCGGTGATGTCGATTGGCTGTCGTCTCGCGCTCGCGTACGTGGCTGGCCATCGAACGGACGACGCCGACCGTGTGATCACCGATTTGCGCGGCCGTACCGGCGGCACGTTCTCTGATCGCATGCTCGCGCTGTGGGCCGAAAGCCTGACACGCACACAGCAGGGTGCCCACGACGCTCAAGGACCGATCGATGCCGCATACAAGATCGCGAGCGCAACCGACGCGCCGCTCGAGCATGCGATCGCGGCGCTCGCCCGGTCGAAAGTACTTGAGGCGCTCGGCGCGGACGAAGCCGACGAAGCCGCGGAAAGTGCCGCGTCGCAGCTCGACGAGATCGGTTTCACGGCCGGCGGCTGGGCGCGAGTGTTTGATCTCGCGCTCGCCGACGTCAGCGTTCCCTCGTGACGACGGGCGCGGCGCGCAGCTGATCGAGCGCGACGTCGCAGGCGTGGCCGTCGACGAAGGTCGGTACTCCGGGCGGGACCTCACCGGTCGTCACCACATCACGTACCACTTCGGCGAAGCGGCGCATCGGCGCGTCGTGACCATCGGAACCGGTGCGCTTCGCCTGCGAGACGGGAGTCAGGTCTTCGCGCGAGCCGTCGGCGCGCCGGACCAGGACACGGGTGTCGGCGACGATCTCGCATACCGCGTCTGTCCCGACCACGGTGAGCCGCGGTGGGGTCGAGGCACTGGCGGCGAAGCTGCTGTCGAGACTGACGGTGATACGGCCTTCGACGCCGAGCGTCGCGCTCGACACCGTCCTCGGCGCTGCAACGATGCAACTCACCGTGGTCGTCGGGTCTTTCGGCGATGTCGATCCGTGCTTGGGCGTCGACGGTCCTCACTTCACCGAAGCACCAGCGAATGGTGTCGATCGTGTGGGAGCCCCACGCGCCGATCCAGCCTCCACCGCGGTTGCGGTCGAACAGCCAGCCGTAGCGACGCAGCGGAACTCGCGAGCCGGCGGACAGATGCGTCCATTGCACATGTTCGACTGGGCCGAGCGCGTCGGTACGCACGAGCTCTCGCAACAGTCGACGCACGGGATGGAAACGAAACTCGAAATTGCACAGTGCGATCGCGCCTGCATCAGCTGCTTCCTGGGTGAGTGCTGCCGATTCTTCGGCATGCAACCCGAACGGCTTGTCGCAGAGCACTGCCTTGCCCGAGGCGAGCACCGCCCGTACGTGCGCGGCGTGCAGGAACGGCGGCGAGTGCACGCTCACCAGATCGACATCGGCACGTGCGCAGACACGGGCGACCTCGGCGTCGTCACGAGGTGAAACGACATCCACGACCTCGCAGCCGTCGGTCGCGTCGAACGCGGGCGCGACGACGTGCGCACCGAAACCGGTTCCAATGACCGCGAGCTTCACTCCCCGTCACCTCCGGTACCGGGTTCCCGACCCCAGTGAGATCGGCACCACGTGACGTGCGCGAGCGGTCCAGCCCCGATGGCGATGAGGGTGGTGGCGACGCAGACCTGTGCGCCCGGCAGGAACCTGATCGCGGGCATGCTGGCGCGTGGTACGTGACGTTGGAAACGCCGTGATGGGACCGCTCTCACGGCGCGAGGCCGGGCGGGGCACGCACCGAAGGCGCGATCGACGCGCTGCCAACGCCGAGGCCCGCGACCGGGAGCGGGACCCGGCGATGACGTCCGCGCACATGTCAGACGCAAGACCGTTCGCAGATCGTTCGTCGCGTTGTGGATGCGGTGGGGAACGACGGACTTCGATGACGGCAACGCCCACGAACCGCGTGCGGTCCGGTGGCCGACGGTGTGCACTCGACGACTGTGCGGCTCCGGGCTGGTCATGAGCCGCTCCGACTCAAGCTTCGAGGAGCGATGAAGACTCCGCGTCGAGATACAAGATCGCGTGTGGCTGTCGGCGCAGATACGACGCGGGGCACGCAGTCGTGACCGGACCTTGCAGGGCATCGCGAACCGGGATGGCCTTGCGTGCCTCGGGGACGATCGCCAGCACCCGCCGTGCACGCAAGAGCGCCGGAATGGTGACAGTGATCGCGTGCGTCGGCACCGCGGCAATGGTTGGGAAATGTCCTTCGGCGACCTGCTGACGGCGCGAGGCGAGCGCGAGCTCGACGATCTTGACGTCGAGTGGATCGTCGAAGTCGGCCACGGGCGGATCGTTGAACGCAAGGTGCCCGTTCTCTCCGATGCCGCAGCAACACAGGTCGAGGGGATGGGCGCGCAGCACCCGGGCGTATCGCTCGGCCTCGGCCTGCGCGTCGGCGGTATCGCCGGTGAGGTAGTGGAATTGTTGGAACGGCAGACACACCGCGACACGTTCGCGCATATAGCGTTGGAAGCTTGCGGAGTGTGTCGCCGGCAGGTCCACATACTCGTCCATATGGAACGCGGTGACACGTGACCAGTCGAGGTCCGTGTGGGTCACCAACTCGGAGAGGAATTGGAGCTGCGAGTTGCCGGTCGCGAGCATCAGGTTCGCGGCGCCCCGCGCCGCGATCGCTTCTCGAATCGCGGTCGCGCCGTCGGCCGCGGCCGCGGCCGCCATAGCGGGCACATCGTCGAAGACACGCACCGACAGCTTGTCCGCGGTGAACTCGCGACTCACGCGAACTGGGGAAGCCAGCGCGCGGTCGCGGCGAGCATCTCGTCGGTCATCAGCGCGACATGATCGAAGTCGATCCGGCCGGCTAACGGATCGAGCAACATCGCATCGACCGCGGCGTCACGGTCCCCTGAGATCGCGGCGTCGACGGTCATTTCCTGCGACGCGACCACCCGACGCAGACACTCCGCCAGCGCGGCCGGGGCGCGGCCGTGATCGCGCCCGACGAGGCCGGCCGCGTTTGCGGTGACCATCGATTCCACAACCGCGTCGGCCGGTAGGTCGGGACACTGCCCGGAGTTCGGGAGGTTGAGCGGGAAGTTGCGGGGCTTGTCGCGCAGGAAGGAGTCGATCATCGGCGCGACCATCTCGCCGGACGGCATGGTGGGCACTTCGGTGATCCGGCTCAGCTTGGCGAACTCGGCCTTGAACCGATCGACCCAAACTTCGCGGTCCGCGATGGAGGTGAGCTTGACGTTCCAGCGCTTGCCCCATCCCGATTCCTCGGTGAGGAACCCTGGGAAGAACTCGACGAGGTGGCGATCTCCCGCGCCGGGGAGGACGCCGAAGCGATCGAACAGCGCGAATTTCACCCGGTTGCTCGTCACGAGGTCGCGCTTCGTGAACTCAGCGGCGACGTCGCCGAGCTCGCGCCGGATTTCGTCGGAAAGGTAGATCGGCTCGTCGGCGAGTTTCTCGGGATCTGCCAACCGCTCGCGCAGTCGGTCCATCGCGTCTTCGCCGTCGATGTACAGCCTGGTGATGATCGGAAGGTGGTTCACGCCGACGACCTCGAAATCGAAGCTTCGGAAGTCGACGTCGAGAATCTGTGCCAGCGCGAACTGGGCGCCGGTCACCTCATGGCACAGGCCGACTGTCTTCACCGACGTCTCGCGGGTGACTGCACGGCACAGCGTGGTCATGGGATTCGTGATGTTGAGCATCCACACGTCGGGGCAGATCTCTTCCATGTCGCGGGCGATCGCGACGAGCACTGGGATATTGCGAAGCGCGCGCATGATCCCGCCCGGCCCGACCGTGTCGCCGACCGCCTGCTTGATGCCGTGCCGCTCAGGGATCTCGAGGTCGTGCCGCATGCTCTCGAATGCACCGGTCGAGATACAGACGACGACGTAGTCGGCGCCCTCGAGGGCCTCCCGGCGATCGGTCGTGGTCGAGACCGTGATCCCGGCCCCTTTCAGGCCGTTGACGTGGTGGACGAAGTCAGCCATCGCGGGCAGCGGCTCAGGATTGATGTCTTGCAGCACAAGTTCCGACTCGGCGAGTGAAGGCATGTTCACGATGTCGAGAAACAGTTTGGGAACCCACTGCAGGCTCGCACCACCGATGATCACGATCCGTGGCGCCATCGTCCCTCCCGACTCGACCCGCGACCGATACCTGTCGGCGCTGGAACCTGACATCGACGTCAGGATGCTATGCGAACTGGGACGTCGACCTCCGGCCGTCGAAAGCCCACGACGGAGTGCCCGGGCCTTGGATCGGTGGGGCTACGCGAATTGGGGAAGCCAACGGGCGGTGGCGTCGAGCATCTCGTCAGTCATGATGACGATGTCGTCGTAGGCCAGTTGGCCGGCCATGGGGTCGGCCATCATCGCCTCGAGCACGAGGGTGCGGTCGCCGGCGATCGCGGCCTCGACGGTCCACTCCTGCACGACGTTGATGCGACGCAGGAACTCGCCCATAATCCCCGGCGCAGTCGCGGGTCGCGCCCGTGCACACCGGAACGGTCGGCGACACCCATGATCTCAACCACTGAACGGTCGGGAAGGTTGGTGACGTTGCCTTCGTTGGGCAGGTTCACCGGCAGACTTCGCGCCTTCCCGGTGACGATCCCGTCGAGCAGCATCGCAACCAGTTCACCCGACGGTGCACGTGACACGTCGCTCGCGTCGCGGACCGATTCGTAATGCTCCACGTCGGCCAAGGCGTCGGCGCGGTGGCCCTCCATTCCGTAGTGGTGGACGCGCCAGCCGCTTCCGTAGTCGTTGCCGGGGTGCACGAAGCCAGGCATGAACTCGACGGAGTGGTGGTCGCCCGAGCCGGGGAACACACCGAAGCGTCGGAGAATCTCGAACCGGACGGCATTGTTGGCGATCACGTCGAGTTTCGACCAGTATGCGGCCGGCGAAACCTTGGTCCACTTCATCAACGGTGGCGGATCCATCCAAATATGTTCGTTCGCCGCCCGCTCCGGGTCGTCCATGAGTTCACGAAGCCGGGCGAATGCGTCGTCGCCATTGACGCGCAGCTCGGTGGCGAGAGGGAAGTGATTGACGCCGGCGAGCACCGGATCGAGGTCCTGCATGCCGCAGTCGAGCGCGAGGCTCAAATTGAACGTCGCGCCCACCCACTCGTTGCACAGACCGACTGTCTTGACCGCAGTCTCACGTGTCACGCAACGACACAACGCGGTCAGCGGATTCGTCACGTTGATAAGCCACACGTCGGGGGCAATCGCTTCGACGTCGCGTGCGATGGCGAGGAATACGGGCACGCTGCGCAACGCTCGCAAGATCCCTCCGGGTCCGACGCTGTCGCCGATGGGCTGGCGAATACCGAAACGCTGCGGGATCTCGATGTCATGCTGCATGCTGTCGAACCCGCCCACCGACAAGCAGGTGATGACGAAATCGGCGCCGACGAGCGCACGCTCGCGGTCAGGTTCGGCGATGGTGGTCAGTTCGATACCGCGGCGCCGCGCGATCTCACCGCCGAGCTCCTCCATCAGTTTCAACCGTTCGGCATCCAGGTCGTGCAGCACGATTTCTGACCCTGCCAGCGACGGCGTGTTGGCGAAGTCACACAGGAGTCGCGGCGCCCAGTGATAGCTACCGCCGCCAACGATGACGATGCGAGGACTCATAGCACGAGCCTACGCGCAGCGTCGTCAGCCGCGCAGAGCGACCTCGACCTCGATCTCGACCGCGCCACCCCTCGGCAGAGCGGCGACGCCAATCGCGGAACGGCTGTGGCGGCCTGCGGCGCCGAACACGTCGGCGAGAAGCCGGCTCGCGCCGTCGACCACGGCCGGTTGCTGCGCGAAACGAGCGCCGCACGCAACGAAGCCGAGCACGGTGAGTATGCGTTCGATGCGATCGAAGCCGCCGAGTTCGACACGAAGCACCGACAACGCGTTCAACGCGCACCATCGCGCCGCTTCCGCGCCCTCCTCGACGGTCAGGTCGTCTCCGAGCAGGCCGGGGTTCACCAAAACGCCGTTGTGGTCGCGGGGAAGCTGACCCGACGTCCGGGCGCGACCTGCCTGTACGACAACCGCGTCGAGCGGGTCGTGGGGCGGGAAAGGACCGGGCAACGTGAGGCCGAGCGCCGCAAGCCGGTCGTCGATCGTCACAAGAATCGCCGAAGAAACGCCGAGGTGTCAGTGCCGTGCCACATGTGGCCACCTTCGAACACGTCGTGCACCAACGTGTCGTCCGTTGCTCCGAGTTGCGCATACACGCGGCGCAGCGACGCGACCGTCTGGCGAGCGGCGTCGACGGGGAAGATGAGGTCTTCGATACCGTTCTCGACGAGCAGCGCGCGTGGGGCAATGAGCGACGCAAGGTCGAGGTGCTCGATCGCGCCGATCTGACCAGGCAGGATCTGCGAGCCGCACATGTTCCAAGGGAACCGGTGCGCGGACCGCCACGACGACAGGTAACACGCAACGATGGCTGCGCGCACGCGCTCGTCGATCGCCGCGAGGAACAACGTGCACGTCGCGCCGTACGACAGCCCACCCGCGCCGATCCGGCTGGCATCCACGAGTGGGTGCGCTGCGAGGACGTCGAGCGAACGCTGCAAATCCCAAAGGTTGCGTTGATGCGGCACGACGCCATCCATCGTTGCGCATACGAGGTCCCAATCGCAGTGGTACTTCTCGTCTGGCATCCAATCGGCTCGCTCACCAAATCCGCGCAGGTCAGGCGCGAGCACGACGTAGCCCTCGCTCGCCAGCACGTGCGCGTACGGCGGGCCTTCGTCGTGCTCTTCGTCGAGGAGGCCGCAGATCCGCGCCTTGCCGGGCCCGTGTCCGTGGATCGCGAGGAAGGCAGGCCCCGGCTCGGTGCGATCGTGGGGCACGAGCAGGTAAGCCGGAACCGACATCGTCGCCTCCGTGTCGAACACCACGCGCTCTCGCTGGTAGGAGCCGCAGTCGACGCTCTCGGTGGTGTCGAGATCGAGCGGCACCGACTCGGGGACCGGACCGAGCATGGTGGCCAGCCGCTCGCGGACGCGCCCACGCCAAGGCTCGAGCTGCCCGGCGAGATCGTCGAGCGGGCAGGGGTCGGTGTCGAGCGCGGCCTCGTGGCGCACGCGCCAGTACGCCCAGTTCGAGAAGTTGCGCGGCCGACGCTGCCCTGTGCCGGTCATGCGGCCGCGCCGAGAGCCCAGGCCAAGCCGCCCGAGACATGCTGAAGATACGCCGGAGTCTCCCACGCTCCCGGGAAATGGCCGAGACTGGTCGAGAACACCCGTCCACGACCCTCGGCGAAGCACCACGCCAGCGGATAACCGAAGCTCGGCGGACGCGCGCCGGGCACTGTCAGGTCGAGCTCACCGTCACGCACACGCAACAAAACTTGCGCGTCGGTGCGTAGATCGCGGAATTGGTATACCTCGTCGTGCCAGTGCCACTCGGCTCCGAGGTGCGAACACGCGGGATGGGTCGAGTCGAGCACATCAGCCACAAAGGTTTGCGTCCACGGGTGTCCGTCGAAGCGAGCGCCGACAAGCCCGCCGTAGTCGTCCCACCCGTAACACGAATCGGTCGCGGAGTGAATGGACACCACTGCAACCCGACCCTCGCGTACGCCGGAAAGAATCGCCGTCCGCTGCTCTGCACTCCATGGAGTCTCGCCGATCGTGAACAGCGCGAGCGCACGAGCCCGCTGGAGCTCCGACACGCCGAGCCCGCGTACATCGTCGATCTGTTGCGACTCGAGCCCGTGCAGCTCGGCGACCTGCGCCACTCCGAGCGCCGCTTGCGTGAGCACGCCGTGCACGCCGGCCGGACCGTCGGCGTAGGGAGCGACTTGCGTGACGAAGAGCAGACGATCGGACACGGAAGCAACGTAGCCGTCGCGCCGTTCCCTCGCATCACTCGAAACCGGCGGCCCGCGGGAACGGGAAAACCTCTGAGCGGCCGGTGCGGGCGAGGGATTGATACCGCCGCCGGGCGTAGCGCCAACGGCCGCCAACGCGCCGAAGATTGTCGTGATAGATGCCAAATGCGTTGGTCCAATGTCCGTTTGCCGCGCTCCTGACGCAGCTCGCACGTGAACGAACGCGACCGCATTTCGCTGCGTTGCACGTCGGAATCTGCGTCGGGGTCCGCCAGGACGTGGACGTTGAGGATCACGAGCTCGAAGAACTCGAACCGCTCGACGGCACCCGAGACGAAACTGCCGATTCCCGCGGCGCCGACGAGCTCGATCGGCGCGCTCGTAACAGTGTCGACCTGTACGGGCGCGTCCGGCAGGAACAGCTCGTCGAGATCCGACCACGCGCGCCGCGTCACGGCATCGGCGTAGGCGGCTTGCAACCGACAGATCGCGCCGTAATCGAATATCTCCCGGTCGCTCACCTTCGAGAAGCTAACCCGCGACGGGCACCAGGCCTGAAGGGCGTTCGCCGCGCAGCGTCACCCTGTGCATCACGCGCCGTTCGGCTCCGTAGTCGTAGATGCCGTAATGCATCGTCGCGCGGTTGTCCCAGAACCCGAGCGTTCCCGGTCGCCAGCGATAACGGCAGATGAACTCGTACTGCGTCATGTGGTCGTACAGCATCCGCAGCAGACCTGCGCCCTGCAAGCCGTACATGCCTTTGATCGCGACGGTGAAGTTCGGGTTCACGAACAGGTTCTTGCGCCCGGTTTCGGGATGCACACGCACGAGCGGATGCTCGACAGGCCACAGCTTCGTCACCTGATGGCCTTCCCATTCTTGCCCTGCGCCCTTCGCGATTTCCTCCGCGTAGGACGGGTCGTAGTGGATGCCGACCAGCTCGTCGCACAGACGTTTGAGCGGCTCGGCGAGCGCGTCGTACGCCGCGCGGGTGTTCGACCACATCGTGTCGCCACCGACTTCCGGCAGTGTCACCGCATAGAGAAAAGAACCGGTCGGGGGTCGCGACATGAACGTCACGTCGGTGTGCCAGAAGTTCGTGCGGTCCTTCAGGCTGTCGATCGGGAGCACCTGTTTGAAGCCCTCAAGCGACGGCTCGACCGGGTGGCCCTCGGTGACCTCCCCGAAGCGCTCCGCGAACGCGACCTGCTGGTCGGGAGTGAGATCCTGATCAGGAAAGAACAGCACCAGATGCTCGAGCCAGGCCCCGCGGATCGCGGCGATCGTGTCGTCCGAGAGCGGCTGGGAGATGTCGATGCCGCGGACCTCCGCACCGATCGTCGGGCTGACCCGCTGGATGTCGAGAGTCGTCGTGGTCGTCACGTCTCAAGATTAGGCCCAAATTCGCAGGCCCGGACAGTCGAGCGCAGTCGCACACCACGGAGGGCAGCAGGTCGCCGCCGCAGCGGTCGGCCTTCGACACACGGAGAGATCGGCACCGACCGAAGCGATTGAGATGCTCGGCCGAACGGCTCGAACTGAGGTCTCGAACACGCCGTCTTCTTCGAGCGCGGGAAACCCAGTCGGACGTCGTCTCCGGCCGACGCGTCGGACGGCGAACGCGCCGCGCACCTGCCGTCGGGCATCGACGTCCGCTCCAACCGCGAGACGGCGCGACTGCGCCGACGCAGCCGCTGCCATCCTCGCGCCGGTGCCGGCACGCGCAGACATCGACATCGACGTGGTCGTGCGGGAACTCGGATTCGCGATCGACGCCAGCGGAGTCAGGCAACGACGTGCCGGTCGATGCTCGACAGCGTTTCAATTTTCGAAGAGATCGGCTTCGTCTCGGCGAATAACGGCGCCAACACGGGACACGCCGGACGGTGAGACACCCTCGGACGTCGAGCCGATCCGATCGTCAGCTCACCGCGACGAGTTGCGGGACCGGTTCGAGCTGTGGTTTCTGCGCATGCTGGTCGAGTTGGGCCGCGGCTTGGTCAGCGGCGAGCGGCGCGAGCAGGAAGTATCGCTTCAGCCGCCACCGACTCCAGCGTTCGGGATGACGGGCGACCGGACGAAGCCGCAGACGGGTCGCGTCACTCGACCAGCCATCGACGGTGACCTCGACATGGGCGACGAGACGACCACGCCTTGAGACAAGGCGAACGTCGGAGCGCCACGCCAAATCGTACGACCCGAGAGTCCGTCTGAGCGGACTGTCGACACACATCCATCCGTCCGATCCGAGCGAGTCGACTGCCGCGCGAATGAGCGGACCACCGGTACTGACGGCGAGATTGACCTGAGGAAGCGGTTGATTGATACGCCGTTCCAGCACGAACGTGGGGGGATCGAGATGCATCGATATTCTCCTACATGGGGGGTGTACAAGAGTGCCCGCTGTGCGGTCGCCGCGGACGACGAGCTATTGACAATCGCGCGAAACGCAGACGGCTCCCGAAACGTCGCGTCGCTCACGCCCACCGAACCCATCGATCTGGGCTCTGGCTGCGGAACCAGCACTCACCTGTCACACCATACCGAGCGCGCCTTCCAGTTCTTCAACTGGAGGCGTGAACGATGAGCGACGAGACGCCAGCGGTAGGTGAACGGCCCGCGGACTCGTGATACCCGCGCCAAGCTCGTGCGGTCTGAACTGTGACTGTGGGGAACGCGAGATGAACTCGCGGCGACGAACGGCCGACTCCTGATGGAATCCTGTTACGGCGTCGAGTCGTCCGAGTTGGGCCGCGCCCGACGCGCGGAGCCCATCGACGTTCGTGTGACGCCGAGTGACCAGGCTGTCGTGCCGGAGTGTCCATGGGCGCAACATCGCGACGGTCGTTGACAACCGGCCAGCACGAACCGAAAGGCTGGCCGACACCTTCACGTTGTGAAGCGAGCGTGTGACACGAACGCGCGCGACCGCGCGGTCGAGGGCTGCTGCGCCGACGGGAAGAATCCGACGCAAGGGATGAGCTGAACGTGTTCGGTGTCAGGTTCGTCGCGAGCGCCGATGGTGCGGCGATTGTTGGCCAGCGCATGTGAGAGACACGATCCCAACCCGACGCAGACGAACCCACGCACAAGGCCATGGTCGCCAGGGTCGGTCGGTCGAAGGTGACGTTCGCGGACATCATCCGCTGCGCGACGACCATGAGGGTGCCCGCGGCGATGATCGGAAACGCCCAACCCGCGGCGCATCCATCACGAGTCTCACCGGTGCAGCGATCACCGAAACCAGACCGCCGCGAGGCTGGAAACCGTCGAGTGCGTTGACTCGAGATATCAGCTCGCCTCTGCTCGTCTCCTGTCGGCGCGAGACTCGCAGTCGCTCGACGCGTTCGCCCGACGCCCGCAACTCGTCGGGCCTTGGGCCAAGTCGTACACGTCACGCCGGCCCGTCCGGTCGGGCTGGTCGCGCACGCGCTCCCAGCCCGTACCCGCACCTCATTCCCTGGGTGTGCTGCACGCCCGTCGCGGCACGGGAACCTGCCTCGCGGCGGTCCGGACTATTTGGCGAAACCACTGCCAGTGGGCAACAAGATGGCCTCTACGACAACGAAATCACCCTTACTGATCGTACGACCGCCAACCAGCACGTCGGAACCCTTCTTGAGGTCGGAACGACTCGTTGCCGAAAGCACGTCGAGCGCCTTTATCTTCGAAAACGCGACCGTTGCTGTCCCGGGCGCGTTCGCTTTGGCGTAGGAGAAGGAGTCGTGCGCGACCTTCGTGACGGGGCGTCCGAGCAGGCTTCCCTTCGCGAGCACGAGGACGTCACCGCCGATCGTGAGCAGTGCGCGGCTTCCGACCGTTATGTCGGACTGGGATCCGCTTCCTGCCTGCTCGTATTGGGTCAGGCTCGTCGTGTGGAGCTGCAGGACACCGAGTCGCTGGGTCCGCAACGAAATGGTGCTGGCACCGATCGCGGTCACGGAGCCGACACGCTCGTTGGACAGACCGAAACCCTTGGCCGCAGCGGGTTTCGTCGACGCCGATTTGGTCGGATGGGTCTGATTGATCTGAGCCTTCAAGCGGTTCACGCCGGACGCCACGCGGTTCTGTTCGATCTTGTAGCCCGCAGCTAATCCGATGACCCCGCCAACCACCAGACCGCCGACCACGACGAACACCATCGCCTGCACCGGTTTGGCACGGACCCAACCGTCCGCAGAGTCCTTGATCGCCACGCTGAATCCTCCCGCCCGTTCACCTCGAAACTACCGGCGTAGGATCTCCCAACAGCCCAGCGCGTGGAGTCTTGACCCGAACCTGACCGATCCTTTGCAGCGCGAATCTCACGTGACTCGTCGCGCGACCTGTGTCACGTCGGACCGCGGGCCGTCGCGACCGGCGATCGGCGTCGCCTCACGACCGTCGTACGTGTCCGCCGCAGGAGCCAACTGCACCGTCGCGGTCGGAGCGGTGCGCGCCGCACCGCGATGAGAACACAGTTGGAGCGCGAGGCTCGTACCCGTTCGTTTGAACGGGCCGGGACGCTGGCTCGTCGCCGCCGACGGCGGCATGTTCCCTTTGGCGACGTCCAGGCCTGCGGTTCGCCGATGTCGACCCGACATCGTCGTCTGTGCTGTCGGCGCACCCACGCTCGCCGGCAAGCGATCTTGGAGGCTCACAGGTGACGGGCGCGTCCACTCACGGGGACGCCTCCCCGGCCGCGGCGACCCCGGGCGCGGCAGCTGTGCCAACTCTGGCGACGCTGCGCGTCTGCTCGCCACACTCGAGGCAAGGGCGCTTGGATCGCGACGATACAAGGCGCAATCGTCCCGTTCGGCGACGACGACCTCGACTTCCCGACCAATGTCGGCGGCACTCCCGTCGCGCCGCTCGCCGCCAACGAGCCCCCGGGGGCTGTCGACCACACATGCCTCTCGGCGCGACACGACACAGGCGCTGCTCACACCCCCGGCGAAGAGATACGTTCTCCGGCGATGTCCGGTATCCGCATCCGTCCGCTGACGGTTCTCCTCGTCGTCCTCGCGCTCGCTCTCATCGCGGTCGGTGTCGTGTACGTCACGACAACGGCTGGCGACCTGCCGACCTTCTTCCTTGGCCATGCCGCGAGATCGACGAAGCATCACTACAAGCACGCCCTCGTGGCCTTCACACTCGCGATTGTCGCGCTGGTGGGAGCATGGTTCAGCACCGCGCCCGACGCGCCAAGTGCGACGAACTGAGTCCGCCGCGCGCCGGCGCAATATTCGTTGCCGCTGCGGCAACCTTCCGCGTTCGAGGACTGGGATGACATGCCCTGTCCCCTGGGCGGTCGCAACTCAGGCCGCGAGCGCCACGGTCAGCCGCCGGTACCATCGACCGTCAACACGGCCGCCCACTTGTTGCTCGCGAGGTTGCTCTGCGTGAAGGTCACGACGTTCCGTTGCCCGACCAGAATGTTGTAGGACGTCGCGCTCGAAGGGACGCGGACGGTGAACTTCCAGACGCATTCGCCACCGTTGGCACTATTCACCTTGCCCTGTTTCAGCTTGCCGGTTCCGATGACGTTGCCGTTCTGGTCCGTGACGCCAACCATCGTTCCGGTACCAAGATCTTCGAATGTCGCCGCTCCGTAATCTCCGCTGCACGGAGAGTTGGCAGGCGTCGCGCCGGTGTTGGTCAGTATCTCGGTTCCGTTGATCTTCCGCATCGCAGTGCCCCCACCACATGACGCGAGTGTCAACGCCGCGACGCCCACGACGACGTGTGAGACGCGGAATTGACGCATCGACGGAACTGCTATTCGTCGGGGAACGAACTACGACCTGGCCGGTGGTCGCGACTGTCGCTCGCTTGTTCCCCCACCCGCGTCAACACGATCAGCCACATGACCGCGACCAGGACGACGGCGCCGACTACGGCTGCGATTCCGATCAGACTCGCGGACATGGACAATCGTCGCATCGTTTCGCATCCTCCTACTAGCCCCACCGAGTCTTTTGACCGATCGTTGACGATCCCGATACTCGAGTGTGTGCCGCTCCGGACAGGCCGCGCCTGCGGTCCCGAACCGCGGCGCCAGGCTGACAGACAGGGACCTCCTGGCCGCAGTGGGCGTGTCAGCCGGTCAGGGTCGACGGATGGAGGGGAATCACGACGGGCGCGATCGGCTTGGGAGAACTCAACATCGTCGGCAAGGCTGGCGAGTATCGCCTCGTTTTTCTCGGACGTCAGGCCACGCGTCGGGCCGCTCGGGGAAGAATCTGTCGAACCGCTACTCGGCCCCGCCGTGATCGTCGCCGTGACAACGCCGGCGGTCCACAGTTGTGATGCGCCGCCCTCGACGCTCACGTCCTGACGGGCTCTTCTCCGCACGGCACGCGCAGCAGCGCAGACGGCAACTTCGCACTCCGGTCGGGTGACGCAACCTTGACCGCTACGTCGCGCAAATCCCGGCACGAGCACGAACCGAACCAAGGAATCAATCATTCGGTGTGCCGGGGTGTGTCTCGACCGCCTCGCCAGCCAATGACCGCGCAAACACGTCGGGTCGCGCCCACGACGAGGTCTGTGGGATGCCCTGAACGTCGCCGTCAGTGTTGTTGAAGCTGCCAGGCGATGATATCGAGCAGGCGCAGCGCGGGCAGCCGCGACGCACACTGAACGTCGCGGTTCTTAGCCGATCCGAGACGGTCGCGGATCTTGTCGATGTCATCAGCACCGTCGACGAGGTCATCGCGGATGAGGCGCCAGAAGTCGCCGGTCTTGCGGTGTCGCTTCGCGTAGCTCTCACATACGTCACGGCCGAGAATCGGGAACGCGAACGGTCGCTTCAGATGCAGGAGCTTCGTTGCTTTCCCCGGACCGATCCCGGACTTTCTGTCCTGGATGTGCGCCCACATGGTTTGCATGGCAACGTACAAGCCATCGGGTTCGTCATAATCTGCGTCCTCCAATCGTGCCGTCGGCGCGACTGACGACCATTGCACGTCGGTGACGGTGAGTAAGCGACCAACTTCTTCTCGGGTGAGCTCGGTCGTGATGGTCGCGAGGCGCCCGATATCCGATACCGAGATCGGCCCTTTCGAAGGGCGGACGTCACGATCTGTCTCGCCGTCGAAGTCGTAGAACCGGATCGTTGAGGCGTACTCGCGGGCGTAGGCATCGATGAGTAGCGTCGCCTCGGCTAGCTTCAGCTCCCAATCGCCGACGCGCAACATAGCGGGGAAGTCTCACCCGCCACCTGGAGTCGGGCAAGTTTCGGCCCGGGATGCCGCGCTGCGGCCATCGCGAATTCGGCCGCGACGCCAACACGTCCGGCGGGCGCTGAGCGGGGCCACTCCAGCCGAGGCGGCGGAGCGGACTCGCAGGCAATGACGTGAGGAGAACGGGTGGGCTTCGTCGCCTCGAAGTCGATCGACCCCGGGTCGACGTTCGGTGTCGGAGTCGGGTTGATGTATGTGGTCGATCACGCCTCGGCAGGATGACCGCGTCTCAGCCGCGTCGAGTGAACCAGCTCCATGTCGCCGATCGGCTCGAGGCCGCGGCTCATGTGCGACGACCCGCACCACCCCGCCGACGGTGCGACGCAACACACATCGCGCGATGCGTCGATGGAGCGGACGCTTCTTGCCGCCCCGCCTACCGGCCCATTCGAACGAGCGAACAGACGGCCGCCACCCACCCGCGTCAGGCGCCTCCTCGAACTCCAGGACGACCAAACGCGGATCGCTCTCACCCGACTGCTCAGCGACCCGTACGGGTGCAAACGGGAAAGTCAGGAATCACATTCCGGCCAGTGTGGGAAAACCTATGTTCACTGGCGGGCCACTCCCACGGCTTGGTCCAAGCGGTAACCGCGGCACGCGAGACCGGCCACCCGAGCCAACGTTTCAGCACCCACGACCCTCGATACACAACAGTAACCGTGCTAACCCACACGGTCACGAGCCGCAGCCGCCTGCTTGTGCGACACACATGATTACGCTGCGCTGCTTCGGCGGAGCCGTTGACACAAGCGGATCTGGACCGTCGGCACTCCGTCAGCGCTCTGTCTCGACTCGGGCAATGTTGGGTCATCGGAAGGTCCGATCAGACAACTGGAATGCTCGAGCTTCGTAAAACTGCCCTTTGTGTCCGTTTCCTTTTCGGGGTTTCAGACGACAGCTCAAAGGGAACGTCTTTGTGGGGTGCGGTCGAGTTGGCCGACTGACGGATGAGGGAGGGGCGCCGTGCAGCGGACGTCGTGGCCACGACAGGTCGCCTTGTTGGTTGCGGGAGCGTCGCTGCTGATCGGGTTGGCGATCGGGTTCTGGCCGGTCTCGGTGACCGTGGTCGGAGACGTCTCGTATTCCTGCGGCAGCGGGCTGGTACACAGCCGCGATACCTGGAAGGTCGACAGTCGGGTAATGGCCGAACCGCAACAGGCGATCGGGGTGTCGACCGCGACACCGAACGCGTCGTGTCCGTCACGGGTGTACCGGCATCGAGACTTCGCGTACGCGCTGCTCGCTCTCGCGGTCGGCACGTACCTGGTGCTGCTCGCTTCAGCCGCGTACGACCCGATGATGACGCCGACGTCGACACGTCCGAGCCGGACTCGCCGCACGCCGGTCCCTTCTCATCATTGACCACGAGATGACAGGCGGGGCGTCCACGTCAGCCCGCGGCTGCGGGTCAGCAACGACCGCGTCACCGGTCACGACGACACCGTCGGCGCGTTCGCGTTAACCGAACCGACCGACCCGAGACGCCTCTTGACGGCATGCCGAGGGAGCGAGGCCTGCGGGCGCCGAAGCCGCGAAAAATCAAGGCGTAACACGCGCCGGGTGAGGTAAGCGCGAAGCTCCGAGTCCACCGAACGGCCTTCACGGACAACCTCGCGCGTTTCCTTTTTCTTCGTTGGACGATGACTTCATCGACAGATGTGAGCGGGACCAACCTGGCGGGCGACGGCGGCGCATTCACTGTCCGTCGACAGCGCAGACATCATCGGGGGGACGATGACAAGCATGCGGAGAAGGCGGGTCGCTGCCGTTGCCGTGATCGGTATCGCGCTCGTCGCGGGCCCGCTAATCGCGGCGGGGAGCGCTGTCGCGACGACCACATCGCCGAGCTGTGCGGTCCAACACGATGACCCTTGGCCAGCATGGGTGCAGGAACGTCCGGCAGGGATCAATCCAAAAACCACCGCCGCGATTTACATGTGGCACGACAGCAACGGCTGGAACATTCGGGTAACGCATCACACGACGAACTTGCGGACCTTCAGCGGCGAACTCACTAGCTCAGGTTTGTTTACCGATGTGCGGCCAGTAAAGCTCGAAAAAAGCGACACGTTCGCCGTGTCGAAAGACAAGCACGACATTACCTTCTTGTTCAAGAACTACGGCTACATCGACGGACTGAACTTCTACACACACTGCGCACCGTCGATTGACTTCGCGTTCCAGTCAGACGGCAAGACCAGCCCTGCGAACAAGATCATCATCGGAAAAGACAAGACCAACCCGTCGAGTGACCCGTTCATGATTCTTCGCATGAACACGTCGACCACGACCACATCGACGACGATGCCCAGCACCACAACCATCAGTACCACGACTACGAGTACGTCAACGACGACGATGCCAACAACGACAACCACGATGCCGTCGACGACAACCTCGACAAGTACGACAACGACGAGCACGATGCCGTCGACCACAACGACAACCACGACGTAGCGGCCGGCCGGAACGACCTCGCCTACGGACCGCGCGTCATGGGTCGCGCGGCGAATCCGACGAGTCGCCGAGAGTCCGACGAAGCACGCCGCCCAGCGCCGGCCGGGCAGCTGGAGCAGCATCAAATGAGGCTGAAGAAGATGCAACGCGAGCCACATCGCACGAGGACGACGGCCGAGCGTGAGGCATCGGTCTACATTCGGACGGTTCTCGAAACGGTGCGCGATGTGAGTTACCTGTCGTCGCAAGACGTGCGCGAACCGTACTGGGCGAGTCGCGGTTCCGAGAGTGCGGACCGGCTGCGACTTCGGTGGTTGACGACGCTGCGGAAGAACAGCGTCCCCTAAATTTCAGATGTCTGGACATCGGGGTCAAGCCGCAGTTTCTGAGTGGTGCGTTTTGAGGTGGTAGGTGACGGGGATGTCGGTGCCGGGGTAGGTGGCGCCGATGAGGTTGAGGTCGGTGATGAGGCCTCGGAGCGCGCGGCGATGTTTGGGGGTGTCGGGCGGGTCGAGGGTGACCGTGACTGTCCCGTTGGTGGTTTGGATTTCGCCGGAGAGCTGGGCGAAGGATCGTAGGAGGTCGCGTACGTCGTGGACGTTGGGGTAGTGCGCGACGAGTCGATCGCAGAGCCAGTCGTCGGCGTTGTAGGCGGCGATTTTGACGCGGTCGATGATCGCTTTGTGTTCGAGGCACATGACGTCGCGGCTGGTGTGGGCGTCGGCGATGGAGACGCGGGCGGGGAGCGGTTTACGGGCGGCGACGAGACGGGCGATGTCGTGTTCGATTTGGCGTAGGTGTTTGACCGTGCCTCGCTGGGCGGTTTTGAGGCCGTGGGCGCTGCGACTGTTTGCTTTCGGTTCGTTGACGAGCGCGTCGCCGAGTTCGGCGCGCAGGATGGCGGCTTGTTTGCGGAGTTCTGCGATCTGGCGGTCGAGGTGTTTGCGTTGGGGGTTGGGGATCTGCGTGTGAGGATCGGCGGGCGCGGACGCGTAGCTGGTGAGCGTGTCGAGTCCGTGATGGTCGCTCATGTATTTGAACAGGTTCTCTTGTCGCCACCGGGCGAACATCAAACACGCGATGCGTGCCGCACCGATCTCGGGGCCGAGGTTGGTGATGATCGGGGTCTGATGGCCGTCTTTGGTGCGGAGCACGATCCGTCTCCACGGCCCGGAACGGCCGATCGTGACGTCGTCTTCGGCGAGACGGAACCGGACGCGGCGTCCCTCGAAGCGGGTCTCGCGTCGGCGGAACGCGTCATCGGACAGTTTCGGGTTGCCGCGCTGGTAGGTGATGAACCCGATGCGTTCACCTTGCAGCCAGGCGAAGAGTTTGCCGTCATAGCCGCCCCGGTCGAAGATCATCGTGAAGGTCCGATCGCCCACGACCTCGCGGACCGCTTCGACGACCCGGGGCATCGCTTTGGCGAGATTCGCCGACAACGCTTCGGTCAGGAACAACAGCGGCCGACCGTTCGCGTCGCCGACGAAGTAGCGGTGGATGCCGGGCAGCGGCATGCGACGCTGCGAGTTCCACACCTCTTGCAGACGACGTTTCCCGGTATAGGTCTCCATATGGCCGTCGACATACAGATACGCGGTCGCGACGATCCCGGCATCGACCCACCGGCGGGCCAACCCAACACCGAACTCGGATGCCTTGGCTTGCGCGACAAGTTCGCCGAGTTTGCGGCGCAACGTCTTGACCGCCGGCGCCCGGCCGGTCCCCACCATCGCACCGAACTCGGCGCGGCGGAGATGCTTGGCCGACTCGACCGTGGTCTTCGACAACACCGTCATGAAGAACAACGTCGAGAACACGGCCCGGACCCCGAACCGTTCCGAACGCGACAGCCCAAACAAGGACCGGGCCACATCGATCAACCCGACCGCGGCCAGCGCCGGGTAATACAACGCCACACCCATGTAACGGCCCGACAGCCGACCCGGCAACACCGGCGGCGGATCGAACGCCAAAGCGTCGTCGACGCCAACCTCAACGTGTTCGGCTGCGACCTCCCCGACCGCGACATCCGCACCGTCAACCGCCACGTCGCTGTCCACATCGGTCTCGATACTCGTGTCGCGGTCCACGTCGGTCTCGATCTCGAGCCGCTGAACGCGAAACGACGCCGCGAGATGCTGCACATACGACAAAGACAGCCGGACGCCGGTACGTTCCGCGACCACCTCAACCAACTGTCTGCCCGTCATCGTCGCCGCGTAAGACGCGACCACGTCGAGCACCTCACCGTTCGCCTTCGACGGGCCCTTCGGGCCGCGCTTGGCCGGCACCACCGCCGCCATCCCCTGCGCCGTAAAACGCGCCACGAGCCGACCGACCGTGTTGCGATGCACACCGAACGCCGACGCGATATCAACATCCGAAGCCAGACCAGCGCGCGACAACAACACCATGCACGCCGCCTGCGCCTCATGATCCGACGCGTCGAACACGAAGATCACCGTCGTGCCGAACAACACCACCCGCCGGCCGCCCGACTCCAACAAGGTGCACCGACGCCCGATCGGCACGCCCGGCGCCGAAGCCACCTCGAACAACCGATCCTGAACATCACCCGACCCGGGCACACCTCCAAACTACTCCAACACCACCCCCAAATGGTGGATAAATGCACCACAAACTTTCAGACCAACAAACAAGACCACAAGCTCGATGTCCAGACATCTGAATTTTAATGCATCAACCGTGGTCTGATCGCCACGGATGGAACGCCCACAACGTCTATGGGACCATCACGCGAACCGCAACACCCATTGCTGTCCCGTCGACAACATGTCCGCATGATCCAGACGGCGAGCCGCCCAGGGGAGTCGTCGCGACCGCCTGGCGGCCCCACCGCGACTCCAACCCGACCGTCCCTTCGCGTTCGTCAACACCTCGCCACGGAGCGACACCATCCCCGCGGCAACGCGAACAGGCCGGCGTTCGCGACCGACGTCTCATCGTCGAACCTCGTCGTTCACAGAAGGTCCCGGTGGGATGACAGCCTGCCTGCGGTCCCGGCTCGGTCATGCGTCTGGGGAGGTCAGTAGCTGTTCTCCCAGACGGCTGAGAAGCTGTTCTTTGCGAACAAGCTCGACGGATTGGACAGCAAGTACGACTTCGTGCTGTCGATCATGGCGACCTCAACGGGATGAAACGAGGAGATCGTGCCGACAACGGTCCCTTCTGTGACCGTCGCGTCCGTCACACTCCAGGTGCCGAAATCGCCGAGCGGTGTGAAGCCCGTGGTCTGGAAGTCGGGGCGCTCGGCGATCCACTCCGCACTGGTGTCCAAACAGGTGGTGGCCGGACATGTCTCCGCCTCGGTAAAGCTGTCGGCCGGTCGGGCGTGGTCGGTCAGAGACAGCGTGTAGGTCGTCGCCGTCGGGCGAGACACCGACGCGGTGATCTGGTCGCCCGGTCGGAGCGAGGTTCCTACCTCGATTGTCCCGGCCGGGAACATCTCGTACCAGGTGAAGTACGTGGCCTGGCCTTCGAAGCACCAGTCAAGTGTCCCGTCCTGCTCCACCGTCTTGTCCTTCCAACCGTCGAGACCCACCCATTCGGACGTAATCGAGTCCTCGCTCGTGCACTTGATAGACGGGGTCGTCCAAGTGCCTGCCACTGAGCTGAGCAGGCCCTTGGTAGTGGAGGCGTCCACGTAGCCTGACCAGTTGTAACTCGTCGCAGTCGTATTGCTCGCTGGACCTGCAATCGTTGCGACGGGCGAAGGATCGCGACGCAGGTACTCGACGAGCGCGCTCCGAGCGGAGGCAAGCCACTGTGCGCTCGGCTTCACGGCAGGACGCGCAACGGTGCGAGCGGTTTCGTCGAACGAGGTGTGCGTCAGGGTCGCCCCAGCTACCACCAGGGTCAGCGCGATGACGAGACCTGCGATCCACCGGCCACGGGACACGTTCTTGATGCTGGACACTGTTCCCCCTCACGCCCCGACTGAGGGGAACGTGGCCTGCGCGCACCCGTGCCCGACACCTGAGCCCCGATAGCTGACCGACTCCAGGTCAGGTCAGAACGCTCTCATGGAAAGCGTGCCACGACGGGCCCCGGAAAAGCGAAACTTCGGTCCCCGATCCGGATGTGAAGTACGCGGTCCGAGACCGAACCGGATGCATATTGCGTGATGGGGCTGATCGCTCAAGGTGCACGTGAGGTTTCCGCGCGGGTCGTGGCGTCGTTCCGCGACCAACCGGGCCGGGTGCGGCGTCGTCGGTATGGGACATCGAGTTCCGAACGGAGGTCCAGACATCACTTCCTCACGTCCCTCGCACGGTGCCGACGGTGCCCGGCGACGCTCGAATGCCCATCGGGCTCGTGGTACCGAGCGCTCGTCGAACCTCGTTGAGGTCCGTGCGGGCGTTGACGTCTCTGGGATCGGCGGCAACCGCACGGGTTAACAAGGCGACCGCAGCTGGGTAGTCATGCGCCTGGAAACGTAAGATACCCAGGTTGTACAGCGCCGACTCGAAAGTCGGATCGAGCGCGATCGCCTTGTCGTAGTAGGTGGCCGCCGCGTCGGAGTCCTGGTCGTCTTCGGCGATGACACCGAGGTTGTACCAGCCGTACTTGTCGCGCGGGTCTTGTGCGACGTCCTGTTGGAACCTGATCCTGAGTTGCGGGAGCGACAGGTTCCGCAGATGGAGCGCCAGAGTGGTCGACGTGCTCGTCTCCACCGGAATGTTGGACAAGGCGTCCGAGGTTGAGCTCGTGGCCGCTGACTTGGCGCCGGCGGAGCAGGCGCCCACAACGAGACCTAGAGCCACGAGCCAGACATACGACCGTTTGGCCATCACAGCAGCTCTGACGCTCCACGGACAAGGTTGGTTCCACAGGCCACGGTGACTTACGCGCATGACGCTCGGCTGCGCGGCGCACACAGGTGCTGAGATCAGCGACGTCGGAACAGGAGGTTCGCAACGTCGACGACGATTTCGGCGCGGCCGAGATATTCGCTACGGGCATGGCGAGATGCAGGTGTTCCCGCCGACGTGCGACAGCGTGACGGGATGCGGCGACCTCGGGGAGAACGCTCAACAGCCTCGCACAGCGACAGACTGCGCTCACTAGCCGGCCCGTTGAGGATCAGCCTGGTCGTTGCGACCGGGTCATTTGTTCGGGGGCCGCGTCGGCGAGGGCTCTCAAGGTCCGGAACATGTCCACTACTGGTAGGTGTAGGTGTAGGGCGGTTCGTTCAACGTCCTGGGCTAGCGTTCGCGTTCACCATGGCGTCCGACGTCGCGTAGATGCGTACAGAAATCCGCCGCATAGCGTGACGATCCGCGTCGATCCCGCGCGGCACCGCGGGAGATCGGCCCCCGCTTTCCGATCTCCGCGGTCGCGATCACGAGACACGAACCGCGCTCGCCGCTCGACGATGGCAAGCGACATCTCCTCTGAACTTTTGCCGGTCGCCTGCGCGCGCTCGTCGGCATTCAACCACGCGTGCGAGCAACAGGTTTCAGCCTGTGCGCAGACCAAGTCAGAACCTCGCGAAACACGCGCGTCTGCACGGCCCACGATTCAATACCCATGAGGTCATCCTCATCGATTGAACGCGCTCGCTCAGCTGGTCTCGGCAATCGGGATCCGCGCGATGTACTCGCCGATCACATCGAACTCGAAGTCTCGTTCTCCCGAAGCCAGATCCTTCCCGGTGACTGTTACATGAGTCGCGCCCGTCTTGGAACGGGAGACCGTCAAGGTGAGCCCGCTTACCACTTCATCGCAGATCACCTGTTCGCGCAGTATCACCGATGCCCGAACGTGGTCGGTTCCGGCCGAGCGCAACTGGCCACGATGAGTGATCAACATGCTGAACTCCCTCGGTTGTTGGCGTCGATGGCTTGGACTACTCGCCCCGGAGGCTAGAGCTGAAAGCTACGCGGGGCCGGTCCATCGCCCGCGCAGCCTCAGCGACACTCGATGCGAGCGCGGCCTCGCGCTGCGTCAGCCCAACTTCGTGCATGAGTCCGCGGACAACTGCATCACTGGACAATCCCAGCTCGACGAGGGTTTTGGCCGACCGCAATCCCAGAGGAATTTCCATCCCAACTCTTTCGACGCTATGCCGATCGCCTGATGGGGCCAAAGGTCCCGAATGAGAAGGCGAAGGACACACGCGCCACTTACGCGTCGTCATCGGAGGACGAGGGGTCAGCGGACCGAACTGCTCGATGTTCGGCGTGACTGGCGTTTCGTCGAGTCGGGTGGAATCTCACCGTGTGGTGTTGGACCGCCGGGCAGCCTGCTTGCGCCCTCGTTTCTGAGCGGCGATCGAGGTTATGGTCCCGGACCTACACCACTGCGATCCAACAGGAGTGACGTGCAGCCGACCGAGAGAGATGCGTCGACCAGTGGTCTCGCGGTCCTTCTCGATCTCGAAGTTCTTGATCGTGACCTCTTCCGTGGCGAAAACGAAGCGGGCGCGGGAGCTCGCATGTCGCTCTACGGCGGCCAAGTTGCTGCGCAGGCGCTGCGCGCCGCGGGCGCGACGGTGCCGGCCGAGCGGTTGCCGCACTCGCTGCACGGCTACTTCCTGCGGCCGGGTCGCGTCGACCGGCCGGTGATCCTTCACGTCGATCGCGACCGCGACGGCGGTTCGTTCTCGGCCCGCCACGTGCGGGCGGTCCAAGATGGCGAGGTCATCTTCTCCATGGTCGCGTCGTTTCATGCGCGCGAACAGAGCGCGACGTTCGACGCCGTTCCGACGCGCGGCGGAGTGGATCCGGCGACGCTCGCGGCGCGTCAGTCGCCGTTCCTCGTCGAGGTCCGAGAGGTGACGCCGACGCGCATCGGCGACGGTCAGGTTCGCCACTCCGACTCATTGTGGGTTCGATCGTCGTCTCCCCTCCCCGACGATCCACTGACGCACGCCTGCGCGCTGGCCTATGTATCCGATCTCGGCTCCGGGTTCGGGCAGGTGGAGGTGGCGGGGCTCCCCGCTGGCGGACCGAGCATCGATCACAGTCTGTGGTTCCACGAACTGATCCGCGCCGACGAGTGGATGCTGCTCGAGCTATGGCCTTTGAAAGCGAGCGGTTCACGCGGCGTCTACAGCGGTTCCCTCCGCAGCGAGGACGGCCGACTCGGCGTTCTCCTCACGCAGGAAATGCTGCTCCGCGACCGGAAGTTGGAACCGGCGATGCTGCGTCGAATAGCCGAGTACCTCGGTGTCACACCGGAGTAACCGGCACCGTCGCTGACGCGTCGACGCTCGCCCGACAGTGCAGCCTTCGCGGTGCGCGGCAACAAACAACCCCGACGCCTGGTTGGGGCCGACCCTCGGCCGTGTCCGTGACCCGACCGTTCGCGCTCTCGTCACCCGCCTTCGGGTCGGCGTTTCGTCCCGCTCCACCGACCGACAGTCGCGAATAGTCAGCGGTAGGTAGGTCGGGCTCGTCGCCGTTCGCCGTTACCGTGCGCCTCTGTCAGCTGTCGCACCCATCAGAACGTGTCGGATGGTCTCGACACGACGCGTGTCTGTCTGTACTGACGGCGCGCGCAATGCAAACGCCCTGGTCGGCTCTTTGATCCCGTGGTCTATAGGTAGGGGACACGTCACCGCGACACAACCTCACGCTCCTGGCGCGGGCTCACCCCCGTGGGTTGTGTCCACTTGGATGCCCTGGCGGTCTGGTGCGGGTCCAGAGTTGGTGTCCTACCTGCTGGGTGCGGAGCCGCAATCCGCGAATGGATGTGCGTCGACGGTGGACGTGGGGACCACGATCCTGGCGCTGCCTGTCGGGCAGTGGTGCAGGCTGGCGCGCGGCTACCTCGACGTCGATGATCGAGATCTTCGGGTCGGTCTCGATGGCGGGCGCTGCGAGCAGTGGCCGAGCGACAGTCGCGATGGCGTCGGCGAGGACATGCCGTTCGCTTCGGTGCGCTTCGATGCGGTCGACAACGTGCGCGCAGATGTCGGTCACGCCCTGCAAGGCTCGCGAGAGATCGGGAGCGTCGTCGGCGACGGTCTCTGACATGGTCCGGACGGCGCTCGGCGCGGACGGCTGAACACGTGACAGCGCTTCGTGGTCGACCAATACCGACGATGCGTTCGATGCGACCGCTTCGGCGGGTAGTGCGTCAAACACCTTGGCGTTTTGACGTTGGGTCAGGTTTCCGGCGTAACCCGTGTTGCCTTGTAGCGCGAGTCGGAACGGATGCACAGTCTGTTTCACCCACAGCGTCGCGACCGCGACGGGACTGAAACGTCCGCTGTCACGACGGACGAGTTCTGGGAACGCAATGTCGGCGATGCCGGTCGCCGGGTAGATGTCGTAGTGGGGATAGATGGTGCGGAAGAGCATGTCCCACCAGATGAAGAACGTCCCGTAGTTGGTGTTGAAGTACTCGGGATGGATCGAGTGGTGGACCCGATGGGCTTGGGGGGAGACGAGCACGTAGCGGAGCCGCCCGAGGTTCGTCCGAATATTCGTGTGGATCAGCGCAGACCAGTAGATCGTGAGCGACGCCAACTTCAGCGCGTCGGCCGAGTTCAGGCCCAAGGCTCGCGCCGGGAGATACGCGATCGCGGCGTTGATGATGGTTTCAAGGAAATGTTGCCGGTTGTCCGAGAGCACATTCAGGTTCGTCTGGGAGTGATGAATAGCATGGAAGTACCACAGCGTCGCGACATGATGATGCAGCCAATGGGCGTACCAGCCCAAGACGTCCGCGATCACGAACGCGACTAGGGCGACACCCCACACCCCGAGCCGGGGTGTCAGGTCGAAGGTTCTCCCGCCCGCGACATGCTGGTACGCCAGATTCAGCGGCGCCAAACATGCGCCCAGAAGCGTGACCGTCAAGATCGTCGAGAACACGAACCAGGCTGCGTCCTCCGCGACCGCGCTCGACGGGCGACTCTTGTCCCGTTCCGCAGGCCACAGCAACTGCGCGACTGCCAGCAACGCGAGCGCGATCCAATAGAACGGATCGAACACTGTCGCACAGAACCCATGCCACGCGGTCCGAACATACGACGCGACCGCACTCTGTCGCCCCGACGAGATATGCGCGCCAGCAACCCACACGTCGCGTATCAACACTCACACTCGCTCGTGTTCATCACGTCCGTGTTCCCCACGTCTCCCATGACCCGATGCACCAACCGATTTCCGCGCAACGAACATCGCGTGCCGGCGACGCCGACCCTAAGCGAGATCGCCGGCGAGACGCTACGGGACGTCAACGCGGAACGTTCAACCGCAGCCGCACGAGTTCGCGACGCATTCGGTGATTTTTGACCGAGACTCCACCAACACCGCAAACAATGGACAAATGCGACGCGTTGACGATGTCGCGCGTCGTTCGCGCACGCTTGGTAGTGCCCAACGCGTGTGCACACGCACACGTTGATTCTTAGTGCGCCCGGGCCCGAGATTATCGGCTCGATGTCGACAACAGCACACACATTGACACCAGCGGTCCCGTACATCGCTCGCGTCCTCGCCAATCTTCGTGAGTATCAGGTGCCAATAAGTCCCGCACGCGCAACTCGCCACACATGAACGTTCAATCCCCACGCACCCTGACAACGGAACACGCCCGCGACATCCACCTCGGCGAGCCGAGCATCGAGGATGAGCGGAAACGCGAACGAAGACGCTGCGGATGGCGTCGTGCATGCGGTCGAGCGACGCCGCTTCTGTGTTCGCTCTGGCCGCACTCATGTGCCGTTCTCGCGAGTGCTCCCAACGCTCGAACGCGCCCCAAAAACACTGGCGACACGTCTCTCCGAGCGCCGGCACGCATCACATCGCGATCGTGGCCGCAGTGCTGCTCGGGCCGCTTCGCGTGTCGGACGAGGCAATTCTCGACGACGACGAGCTGACCTCCGCGCACTTCGCCACCTCGATCGGAGACCCTCACCGTCGTGATAGCCGGAATACGGAATCGCCGACGAGTAGACCGCCCGTTCCTCGGGGTCGCCGGCCAGTACTCAGTGCCGCACTCCGCGACATGCACGAACGACGGGCGGCTACGACAGCTGGGAACGAGGACACCCCGCCCTCGGGCCGCGTCACATCGAGCCGCTCCGCGCTGACCTCAGGATTGCCGAGGCGTGCAACTGCAGCCAACGGGTCCTGCGTGCTTCGACGACAAGCCGTCGCGGTACAAGAAACTGAAACAAGTCCTTGCGCGGCGCAGACGCCTCGCGCCTCGCGGTTCCTGACGCAGCGACGAGGACGTGCTACTCGCGCGGCCCGGTTGCTCTTTCCCGCGGCGTCCGACGACGAACACCTTCCCGAGTCGGTCGCTCTGGTTGTCGTTAACGCTGACCAATGCGTCGCGGCAGAATGTCGCAAACTCCCCGTTCCATGCTCCGGCGTCGAGTGTCATGCGTTCGTTCGGTCGGTCGCAGCTCGACTGGGGCCGGCTTCGAAGCGACGGGCGATAACGAGGGCCGGTCGCGCGTCGCTGGCGTTGCTCACGCAGGGACTTCGAGAGGTTGAGCGGCGGGAAGGAAGTTCATTGTCGTCAGTGGTGGTGAGTAAATGTGGACGCTGAGTGCAGGTCGCGATGCGGGATTGGCGACGTTGTGGATTCGGTCCGGTGGGATCTCGATCAGGTGACCAGGCCGAAGGATGCGCTGGTGCCATCGATGAAGACCATCGCGCTCTGGGAAGCTCTCGACCAAAGATCCGCGCAGTACCCGAAACGCGCCGTGCGAGTCGCCGTGGTCGTGCATCCCGACCTCACTGGACGGGCCCCAAGCGATCAGCCAGGCGTCGAAGTCGGCCGTGCTCTCCAGACGCGTCCACGCACGCGAACCTGGCGAGATGCGCAACCGCGCCGCGCTCGCCTCGAGATCGGTACGAGCCACAAGCGCGTCCAGCATGTCGGTGAGGCGATGGTCGAGCGGAGGAGGCGTGACGGACCGCGCGCCATCTCGACCTCTGAGAATGTTTCGACGCGCGGTACACGAGCGGTGCTCGCGGTGGGTCATCTGGACGGCGAGGTCGGTTGCCTGGCGGCGAATCTCGGGGATCGCCGTCGTTTCCCATTCGGCGCCCCGGCGGAGCGGACCGATCACTGAGATCGAGTCTGACGGTCGGCCGGATCCATCGATGAGTTGGCCATCTGGCGCGATGTCGAGACCCAGTCCACACGGTCCAGGTCGCGCGATGCCGCTGTCGAGCAGGTGACGAATGAGTGGGTCGTCGGACGCGCGGAGGTCGTATTGCGGGCCGGTGCAGTTGACCACCCACTTCGCGTCGTGCGCGACGAGCTCAGCGCCGTCGGCAATCACCACGACTTCGTCGCCGCCTGCTGTGGCTCGCACCTCGACTGTCCCCCGCCTGACATGCACGACGCCACTGTCGACGAGGCGTTCGACGTGCGCCGCAACCTGCGGGGGGATGCGGTGCCGGTGAACCTCCCAGTACCTTGCGACATGGCGGAGCAGTCGCGAGCGTTCCTGTTCGGACAGTCCGGCCCATAACTCGTTGGTACGCCCACGAACGTCATCGAACACTGCCCGCCAATCGCCTTGGCGTTCGTCGACGGCGTTGCGGAAGGCCCGGAGTGCGTTTCGGGCGGTACGCGGTGCGACGAGTTCGACGCTCGGGGAGATCGACCGCGGTGCATGCACGGCCGGCAGCAGCCCGCGGCGGGAGATCATCTCGATTGGCGCTCGACGCCGACCGGACGCGCAGAGTTGCAGCGCGATGTCAATCGCAGTGAGTCCCGAGCCGACGAGCACGACTGGGTCGTCGTCTGCGATCATCTCAAGGTCCCGCGACCACGGATCGTTGATCACGTTGGCTTGACCGCTCCCAATCGTTCGAGGAGATGGATTGCCGAGCGCAAGGACCACGTGGTCCACATGCAGGTGTCGGCCGTCCTCGATTCCGATCTGAATGCCGTGTGCGGTTGACACCAGGCGTACGGCCCGACCGCTGATCCGGGCCAAGGTCGCGGGCGCGGCACAAGAAGCGCTGGTTTCGAGTGCGTCGCGCAAGTACCGGCCGAACAGGCTGCGGGGCAAGAACGCGTCGTGGACTGCGGAATCGACCCGAGATCTTGCCCAGTTGACGAAGTCGCCGGGTGCGTGCTCATCGACACTCAGGTTGCCGGCCGGGACGTTCAACAAATGACACGAGTTGGTGGTCCCGTACGCAGGACCGCCCCGCCAGTCGACGTCGCGCTCGATCAGCACAACCGTGTAGGCGCTGCCCGAACGGAGCAACGCTCGGGCGGTGAGGATGCCCGACGCGCCGGCACCGATGACCGCGACCACGCGTCGGTCCGAGTGAGCAACTCCGTTGTCGATCGATCGGCCGTGCTCCTGATGAAGATCCGTCTGCACGACTCACCCCTTAATGTACTAACTCCATTGACAAACTTGGGTATAGTGGCCGTGTCAAGGTGAGAACCCGCCGATCCGTACCGAGCTGGCGTTGCGAGGGGCGATCGACCCCCGCCACTTGTCCGCGACCGAGCCGAGCTCGGCCGCGATCACGACTCCGAGCGCTCGCTCGCCAACGCGACTCGTCGCGCGACTGCCAACGTTTGCGCTGTTGCGGCGTGCCGCGGCGGCAGGCCGAAGCGTGCGTCCGGGAAAGGACTCGTCAAGACAGTTCGCTGCCGATCTCGCCCAGTCCCCTCCGCGCTCGGCGTGGATCGATCACCTACGAGCCGGCGGTGGGAGAGGATCGATGAAGCCCCGTGCCGGTCGATGCGGCCGAGCGCCGAGTCGGACGCATCCGCCGCGATCGGTCAACTCCAATGCTCCGAGGTCGGGTTGCACGAGGTGGTTGGGAACCCATCGCGCTTCCAGGCCTGGAAACCGCCGATCACGTCAGTCGCTCGCGGGAGGCCGAGTTGTTGCAGCGTCGCCGCGGCAAGGCTGGACGCGTAGCCCTCGTCGCATACGATGACGACGGTCTTACGCGCGTCGACCTGTGGTATCCGGTGCGCGCTCGAGGGTGCGAGACGCCATTCGAGCACATTGCGTTCGATGACGATCGCGCCTGGTATGTCGCCGTCGCGTTGGCGTAATGCACTCGGTCGAATGTCGATCAACAACCCACCATCCCGCATCGCGAGAGCCGCGTCCGCCGGTGACAGGCGGCAGAGGCCGTCGCGCGCGGCGACGAGAAATTCATCGACCGACCCGTACGACGCCGTCACCGTCGCCTGACAGCTCGACGATTCGCGAAGCGCCACATACCCAACCTCAACCTGATGTGCTGACACCCACGGGTAACCGCCACGGGTAAGTGTATAAATCTGATGGACAAACTGTAGTATAGTGGGATCGTCGACGGCCATGTGAGACGAGAGGTAGATGACGACTGACACCTGGGTCACTATCTTCGATCGCCCCGACGCTTGCGATGGGCCCGTCTGCGAACCCGGCGCCGGCTCTTGGGGACCTACACCGTTCGAACGCCTTGGCAGCCTCTTGCCGTCGATCGCGCACGAATGGTCCCGACTCGAGCAGTCGGTCGCGACGACCACGTCGTCGCTGACACCAGCCGAACGTCAGTTAGCCGCGCTCGTCGTATCCACGATCAACGCGTCGGGCTATCACGTGCGACTGATCACCGATGAGCTCGGCCGGCTCGGTGTTCCGGGCTGGATACTCAATGCCGTGACCCGCGCGCCCGGCTGGCCGGCCAGCGACGACGACCGCCTGGACATCATCACCCTGTTCGCGGCGCGGCTCACCCGCTCACCCCGGTCTATGGCTGAAGAAGACATCCTCCGGTTGCGGACGGTCGACCTCACCGACCACGACATTGTCGATCTTGCGAACCTCGTCAGTTACTACAACTACGTCAATCGCATCGCCGTCAGCCTCGGTCTGCGGTGAGTACAAGGAGCGACCATGACGATCGACATGACGTCTCGGCGTCTGGACGTACGGCCGCTTGCGAGTGTCATCGGCGCCGAGATCGGTGGCATCGACCTGTCCGAGACACTGGACCAACAGACTGCGGCCGAACTGGAAACGTTGCTCTTGGAGTGGAAGGTTCTGTTCTTTCGGAATCAGCGGATCACCTATGACGAGCAGATTGCCTTTGCCCGCAATTTTGGTGAGGTAACCCCAGCACACCCGATCCAGCGAGGACACGCCGACAAGCCGGAGATCTTCGTCGTTGAATCGCGATCGGCCAAGAAGCAGTTCGAACACGGGACAGAACGCACCCCATTCGACCCGCCGCGAAGAACAGGACCGGACTGGCACACCGATATCACCTTCGTCGCGAATCCGGCCCTCGCCTCCATCCTCCGTGGGGCCGTGATCCCTTCCTGTGGCGGCGACACCTTGTGGACCAATCTCGTGGCCGCCTACGAAGATCTCTCGAAACCGATCCGGGAACTCGTCGACAACCTCCAGGCTGTACACCGTTGGCACGGATACAACGGCGACACCCGTGCCGGCTACGACGCCACGCAACCGCTCCCATCTGCCGTACACCCGGTCGTTCGCGTGCACCCCGCGACTGGGGAACGCGTGCTGTTCGTGAACCCCGTCTTTACCCGCTACATCGTGGGACTCAGCGAGCGCGAGAGCCGTCAGATTCTCCACCTATTGTTCGGACAGCTCGCGCGGCCTGAGTTCACCGTACGATTCAAGTGGGAAACCGACAGCGTCGCGTTCTGGGACAACCGAGCAACCGCGCACCTCGGGCCCGTCGACCTGTCGCTTCGAGACCTCGACCGCCGCGTGGAGCGCGTCACCATCACCGGTGACCTTCCTGTCGGCCCGGACGGGTTCACCTCCCAACAGCTCACGGGTGAGCTCTTCACCTAAGTTCAACCCGCAATCCCTACCGGGCCTGAACTGCTACGACGCCGTACCAGCGACGGTGTTGTCGTTCCGAGTCTGCCGAGGCTGGCCCGTCGACAATTGACGCGTCTGCCGCGACAGTCAGTGGCGTGCGTCACGCGACCTCGACGAACGTCCGCAAACCCTCACGGATGATTTCGCTGGTCGTTGTCCGCTCCCGTTCGGCACGCGACTCGACGGCGTCCGCAAGCTCGCGGTCGAGTCGTACCGGTACGACCTCCGCAGCAGCCGATCCCATCGACGGTCGGCCGCGTCGGCGCGTCTTGAGCGCAAGCCGTCGATCGGGCGCTCCCGACCGCGCCGGCGCAGACGCCTTCGCGTTCGACGGCGCAGCAGGCGAGGCCGCACGGATGCAAGACAGCGGCGCGTGTGTAATGCGAGGGATGCGTGTCAGACGAGGGCGGCGGCGAACTGGTCGTAGTGGTCGGTCCACCAGCGGCGCCGGCGGTCGTAGCGTTCGCTGCCACCGGTCCGGTTCCACCTCGCGATGACGGTCGGGTCACCCGCGTCGACGCGGCGCCGGACGGCTGCTTCGACGCGGCCGATGGCGTCGTTTATGGCAGTGAGCAGCTCTGCCCGACTATCCCGGTCCAGTCCGTAGGCGTCGGCGACGAGTCGTAGCCGTGCCGGCGGGTCGGCGGGCCGCCAGCCGAGCCGCGCTTGGTCAACGTCGTCGTCGATCGGGACGCACAGGCGGGCGAGCTGGGCAACGTCGTAGACCGGGCGGCCAGGGGCAGCGAACTCGAAGTCGAGCAGCGCAACGGCGATGCCGTCACGGAACACGACGTTCGAAGGCTCCACGTCGTTGTGACATACAAGCGTCCCGCCCGCAGGGTCAGCCAGAGCGCCGTCCCAGGTGAGACCCTGAGGGTCGAACCCGCGGGCGGCGTCGTGCAGCCCGCGCAGCAGCCTGGCGATAGACGCCAACGCGCCGTCGGACTGGCTCCAGTCTGGATAGGGCGCTACCGGGACCTCGCCGTCGATGAACACGAGGCGCTCGCGTCCGTCCTCGTCGATGCCGACTGGTGACGAGGCACCCTCGAATCCGGCGTGCCTCACCGCCCGCAGGAAGGCGTGGATCGAACCCGAGTGCGGACTCGAGGGACGAAGAACATGCGGACCGACGCGGACGACCTGGCCTGCGTTCGCGATCCCGCCCGGCGAGCTGCTGCTCAGCCACACCGCCACTTTGACAGAGCAGCGCTTCCTCGGCACCGACCCACGAAGCCTCGGCGTGAACATCATCGCGATCACGCCGACAACTCCGCCGCCGACGCTGCTCTCGTGAGCGTCGCCTGTCACTTCTCTGCGCTGTGGGGAGATCAACCGCGCGACTGCACGCTGATCTCCGAGCCTGCCCCCCAGGTTGCCATGTCCGCCTTGTTTCAACGTGGTTCTCGCGAGTAGATCGAATCGATCTCGGCTCACCGAACCCGAGCCGATTACGCGTTGCCTCTCAGCCAACGGCAGCCTCACGGATCACGCGACCCAACAACAGAGATATCCCGTCGCACCATGCACGCTGCGGGCGAGTCGGAGTTGACGCCGTAGCGCAGAATCAGGGCATGCGGCCATGGAAGGCGAAACCAGTGGCATCCGCTATCGACGCGGCGGCCGCACGACAAGAGTCGACGTGCGTTCGGATTGTCCTCGAACCGGTACGGGCGTCGAGAGATGTCCCGTCGTTGTACAAGCAGCGGCAGGTTCCAGACTTCAACGCCCTCAAGCAACAGCCTCACAGGTCCAGACTGTTCAAAGGGGGCGCCGTATGAGTATCCGAGCCGATATCGCGATCTTCGTGTTCCTCTCCGGCGTCATCACCTTGATGTCCATCAAGGTGACCCTCAACAACCATGACGACGCACTAAGGAGAGAAGACATCGCACGACAGGAGCGGCGTAGGAAGGATCGGATGGAGTCGCTACAACGGACCCAAAGTCCTGGCGCTCCGCCGCCGCCATCATTCGGTCAGACCTCATCCAGGGACAGCCGGTCGTAACTGCCAACGCCTTCGCAGGAGAACGCGCCGCGTTGACCTGGTCGAGGTCCACGAGTTCCTGTCGGCGCAGTCCCGACCCGCGTCCGCGGAACACCAGAACTCGGCCGAGTTCGCCAGCGTCCGCGCGCCGTCGGGCTTCTCCCGTCGGTCTGTTCTTCGCGATGCCGCCCGACGGCCACTCCCCGCGATGCTCAGTGGCGCAACTCTGTCTGCGATGGGAGGCAGCACAGAGCCTTGCGTTTACGTTTTCGCGCTCGAGGCTGACCCTCGACATCGAAGTTGGGGAATACGGGTATCTCCTATATCGCGAGTCCACGCGCGGGGTTCTTGCTGGAGTTATTGACGCCGCTTACCCGAGCGACGTCGAGAATGAGGACGCGGCCAACGTGGATGATGAGCCCTCGCCAGCACACACCGACACCGATGGTTCGACTTCGATTCGTTGTGGGACCGCACGATCTAGTCGAGTTCGCGGCGTATCACTATCGCGAGTTCGGCGATTGTCAGAGCTCAAGGCGTGGGCGCGGCGTACTCGACGACTGGGGTCGTAGCGACGGTGGTATCGCCACGGGAGAGCCTGGGGCGGGATGTGCCGTTGACAAAGTCGTTACGATTAGGGCTGTGAAGGAGCACCCGCGAAGTAATCGAGTGTTGCGGTCGTGGTGGGGTCCGGTCTTCTTCGCTGCTGCCGTCGTGGTCGCCTTCACGCTGCTGGACAGCCTGTCGTTGCCCCGCTACGCGGCGATCCCTCTGTATGTGTTCAAAGCAGCGGTCGGACTGGCTGCGTGCGCCTATGTGACCTCGGAGTTCATCCTGAACCGTAAGGCCCGCGCACGTCAGTCTCGGTCTTCGTCTGGCCTCTGACTTACCGATCCTGACTCTGGGTCGACCTTCAAGATCTTCCATCGCGGCGCCAACATTGAGCCCGGCCGCCGCTTGCTCGCGACCTGCTCGTCCGCAACGAGAAGGCAGAGGCCCAACAGTCGATCAGCGAGCAGTAGAGCGCGGGCATCCACAATGCCCGCAAACCACTGCCGAAACAACCGATTGCCGAAGGAACCGGCAAGGCTCACACAGCGTCGTACTGAGCGTGATGCTTGCGAGGAGTCAGGTGTTCGGCGTGTGCGTTGTGGGTGCGGCGCTACTGGTCGCGGGCTGTTCGAGCGGCGGCGGGGCCTCGACGGCGTCGGTTGAGGTACCGAACGTCGTCGCGCACACAGAGTTGAGTGCCGGCGCGAGAACTGGGCGCGCAGCATCTTGTGGTGAAGGTCTCGGACGATTTCGGTGTCGGGAGGGTCGGCAGGGTCGTGGGACAAAGTCCGCCGTCGGGCCACAGCGTCCCGAGCGGGAGCACTGTGCGAATCACCGTCCTCGTTCCCAACCCCGGCGGGGGTACCGGGCCTTCGAACGTTGCCGCGAATCTCGGCGCGTGTCCGTCGACCTACCCGAATATGTCGCTGACGACGTTCAACGCTGGTGTAGCCGGACTTGAGAGGAAGATGGTTCCCGTCACGACCTTGACGGTGCGGATTTGTAAGTACGCCACACCGGCGGATGACGAGAGTTATTTCCGGACTGCGCTCATCGCGTCGGTCTTGCTCGAAGGTCCGGCGTCGGCAGCATTCACTGACGAAACGAACCGATTCGCTCTGACGCCCCGCCCGCAGTTTGGTTTTTGTGGAAGCCCCTCGTCCCCGGAACCGATCGGCGCGGGACCGACGTTCTTTCTCACATTTGCCGGGCTTACTCGACAAGTCACCCTCATGGCGCCGTTCGCTCGCTCAGGAACGTCAGAGACCTTCCGCCTGCGTGGCGACCAACGGGTTCTCCTATGCCGGTCCGACCACGAAGTGGGGCAACCAACTGCAGCTTCTGACGACCGCTTCCCGTTCAGCCCCAATAATGGGGACACGTTCGAGCAACCCGGCCGGCCAGGGCTGAGAGATGCTTGCGAGACGCTTCGCCCTCTGTGCGTTGATTGGTTTCGTCGCCGTGGCCGCCTGGTCAACGACAACCAGCAGGTGGGATTCAGCCCCGGGCACCGCCTTGGTCGTACGGACGCCGATCGAGTGCGCTCCCAGACCAGCGTGCGACCAAGCGCTCGCAAAGACGAAGTTCCAGCAGGGTGTCAAAGCCGACCCGACTGACAAGTACGGCTGGTACAACCTTGGCGTCATCGCGCAGGGTGACAACGATTCCAAGACGGCCACCTTGGACTACGACAAGGCAATCGCCATCGACCCGAAGTTCGAGACGCCCCTCTACAACCTCGGCACCATGCGGTTGCAGGCAGGGGACTACACCGCGGCCGTCGGGTTATTGAATCGTGCCGTCGCCGATAATCCCAGGGACGCGAACACGCTCGCGAAACTCGCCTTGGCCCTCAATCACCTCCACACTGCGGCGGGAACCGAACAGGCGAAAGTGGCGCTGAGCAAAGCACTGAAGCTCGACCCGGCGCTGTTACGAACAGTCACGACCGAGACGACGAACAAGTGACGGGCGCGGCATGACACGTGGAAGGTTCGGAGTGTAGGCCAGGCGTGTTGCTGGAGGTGTTCGTATCGATTCGGGGCGCGCACGTAGACGACAACGCACGTAGGAGTGGTCAGGCGTAGCGATCGATCAGGGTCCTGCTGTGATTCTTGATCGGCGATCGGCTGCCAACAGCGAAACAACTGTTCGAGTGTGAACACGACACCCCGCTCAGGCCGGAGTAAATCGGCGGACTCAGGCTGGGCAAGAGAAACCAACTACTCCCATTCCACTGCTCCACCACGCTCTTGCCGTAGTCGGTGAAAGCGACAGAGCTACCTACAGCAACGCACGTCGTCATGTTCGGACAGGACACCCCGACCAGGATCGACTGGACATCGGGATTGGGACTGCTCATGATCGACCAACTACCCCGGCCGGTCCAGCGCTCGACCACGACCTTGTTGGCGTATCCGACAGCGAAGCAGCTAGCCGCGCTCGGACACGACACACCAACCAATAAGGTGTCGTCGGTCGGGCTGGGAGTACCGAGCATGACCGACCAGCTCCCCCTCCCATTCCAATGCTCCACTAGACCCTTCACGGAGAATCCATCGCGGGTGTCGTCGTCGCCAACCGCGAAACAGCTTCTGGTACTCGGGCATGACACTCCGTCGAGCATGGCGTCGCCCGGTGGGCTGTGGTTGGTCATGACCGACCAGTGACTTCCGTTCCAATGCTCGACCAACGTCTGGAAACCGACACCGTTGGGAGTTTCACCGACCGCGAAACAACTTGTCGTCCTCGGACACGACACCGCGTTCAACTCGTTCAGGCCGTCCGCGGCGTTAGGACTCGGAGCGGACATGATCGCCCAACGACTTCCATTCCAATGCTCCACCAACGTCCTCGTCCGGGGACTCGACCAACTCCCGACCGCGAAACAACTCGTCGTACTCGGACACGACACCCCGTTCAGAGTGGCGTATGTGAACCCGATCGGGTTGCGGCTGTGCATGATCTCCCAGCTACCGCCGTTCCAACGTTCCACCAGACTGTCCGTGGTCCCGTTGTAGTTGCCAACCGCGAAACAACTCGTCGTACTCGGACACGACACACCATCCAGCGCACTCGCCGTTGAAGCCGGAGGGTTCGGACTCGGCGTGACCGACCACGCAGGAGTGGCACTGGCCGGAGGAGCAACCCCAACCACGACCGACACAACCAAACCGACCGTCACGAGAAGGCACAGGCGCGCCCGAGCACGCAGCTTTGAGGTCACTACCCAAGTATGACCCTGGCGTCTACGGCTTCACCTCAACCGTGCTCACACCCGGCGCCGAGGTGTCACGTCCCAAGTTCGCGTTCACCAGCCAACTCGAGCTCCCGACCACGTCTGAGGCACTCGGCGTCCACGACGCGTTCGACCCGACCCGCGCTGACTTCAACGGCATCGCACCCAACGCCGGTCTGTACATCAGCGACATCATTCACGACGCGACCATCACCGTCGACGAACAGGGAACCAAAGCCGCCGCCGCGACCGCCGACGCCATCGGGACCGCAGGCAAAACCGGAGGCGGACTCCTCGACGTACGCGCCGACGGACCGTTCATCTACCTCATCAACGACGACACCACAGGCGCCATCCTGTTCATCGGCAGAACCCTCAACCCCACCAAGAACTAACACCACCCAGCGGTCGCGCCGAGGACGGCGGTAACTCCACCCCAGGGCTCACAGTCTTCATTCGTCAGTAGGGAACGGAGTCTTCGGGACCGCGGTGGGGGCGCCCTGTCAGCTCCGGTCCTGGCGGCCGCGCTCACGCTGCCGCACCTTCTTGGCGTGGGTGAGGGTGTATGGCAGCACGATTCGGTGTACGAGCTCGACGAGTCTCCAGATCGGCCGTGCGATCGGCTGTTCGTAACGGACGAGCGTGGTCCATAGCACCGAGGACTCCTGGACGATCACGACGTTGTGCCCCGTGATCAGGGCTGAGGGGGCTTGGAGCGTCACTGTGTCGGGGCGATCGTCGACGATGCGCCAGCCGAGCACGTGCGTAGGCGACCGCCCGGGCGCGAGCTGCAGCCCGACAAAGAATCGCCAACCGAACCTCAGGAACCAGCGGACGATCGTTGGAGCGCCCTCCCAGGTCGCGCGCGCCCACTGCTCAGCACTCATTGACCGGGCGTCACCAGCCGCAAGCTCATACACGATCGCCCGGTCAGCGCCAGCCAGCTCCTCGCGCGATCGAATTGCCTCGGGTACCCCGACGACGTGGACATGCGAACGAGTCACGCCGGCAATCTCTCCCGTCCTGGCGCGGACTCGACGTGGGTGCATTTCCCGGCCAGCATGAGCACACCCACCACACTAAGAAAATGTCCTTCGGCTGTCTTGAACGTTGCGGCTGAATCAGAGCGGCCAGGAGGCCACGACCGGCTGCATCTGCAGGAGCACCGATGGGCTGACACCGAACATGCTTCGGCAGACACGGCTGACGTGCGCCATGTCGCTGAATCCAGCCGCGATCGCCGCCTCGGTCAACGTCTGGCTGCTCCACGCGTGCTCGGCCGCTCGCCGCAGCCTCAGCCAAACCACGAACCGTCGGAACGGAATACCGACCTGCTGCGAGAACAGATGCGACAACCGCGACGGTGAGATCTGCGCAGCGCGTGCCGCCTCATCAAGCCGCGGACGACCCTGAAGCGCACCGTCGAGATACTCGAGCGCCGCGACAACATACGGAGATAGCGGAGGACAACACGGCGACCCCGGCGTCAACGAGCCGATCAACTCATCCGCATACCCCTCAAGCGAGAACCTGATCGCCGGCCGGCTCGGTCCCGAGCGAGATCAGGTCGGCGAGATCCAGACCGCGCAGCTCCTGCGCACACTGAGCCAGTGCAGTTCCGCTTGCGCCGTGTGGCTCGACCAACCCATAGAAGATTCGCTCGCCGCCAATCCTGAACGCATGTGGTTCCCCGCTCGGAATCAACACTGCCCGGGCAACGACACGACGATCGAACATCGTCAGCTCAAACGGCGCACCAAAGGAGACCGCCAGCTGAACCGCATGATGGGAATGACGCGCGGAGCAACCCCCCGGCCCGACATAGGCCAAGAGGCCCGCACGCCACGACAGCCGACCCTCCCACCGCCCAGACTCCCCCACGATCGCCGCCACTCCGTCAGGCTCCCACAACCACGAACCCGACACCATCGCTATCTACCGACGCCATCATCCGAGCCCGAATGACAGGGAATTATCGCTTGCGCCGATCACCTCGCGATCGCGTGTGAGGGCGATCTCTTACCGTCGTCCGACGATCTCGATGTACAGGATGCGCATTGATGGTGATCAAGCGGCTGGCTGCGGGGTACGTCGGTCACGCTTCTTTCGGAAGACCGACGGATGGCTGATACTCGGAGCCGTCCAGCGCCTTGAAGAAGACGCCGTGCTCCTCTTCGCTCTGGATGGATTGCACGGGACTGTCGAGACGGCCAACCGAGCAGCGCCGAGCGCTCGCCCGAACCGCAGGATCTCCGAGTGTTGGAACCGTGACTCGGTTCGTGGCCCGGCCGACCAGGACCCGCGAGGTGCAGAGCCGTAGTAATGCGCGCCCATTGTCCGGGCCGCGTCCGTCCCAGCTCATACAGGGGCGTTGCGTGGATGTGGGTGTCCAGAACGGGGCCGATGGGAGTAGGAGGTCCTCAGGACTCGACGGCGGTTCCCGGCCGATGCAACCTATAGCGGCTCGATTTCGTATAGATCCAGTGGCAGCCAATCTGGGAAGGGTCTCGGTGATCGAGAGCCGCGACGAGCAGTTCCGGTCGTATGTGCTCGCGTGCCGTGGTCAGTTGGTTCGTACCGCGACGTTTCTCGCGTCCGGTGACCGCTTCCAGGCCGAGGACCTCGTGCAGACCGCGCTGATGCGGTTGTATGTCGCGTGGCCTCGGGTACGGGCCGAAACGGTTGACGCGTACACCCGCAAGGCGATGCTCAATGCGCTCATCGACGACCGACGTCGGCCATTCCGACGTCGAGAACGAGCACATGCCCGGGTCCCGGACATCGCTTGTGTGGACCCACCCGACACCGAAACCGAAGCGGCGGTGTTCCGCGCGCTCGCCGCTCTCCCGCGACGGATGCGTGCCGCCGTGGTGCTTCGCCACCTCTGTGAGCTCAGCGTCGCAGAGACAGCTGCCGCTCTGGGTTGCAGCGAAGGCACGATCAAGAGCCAGACGGCCCGAGCAATGTCCCAACTGCGCGCCTCATTGACCACCGCCACTTGCAACCCTGCGGCGCAACCACCGGACCCGGCCACTCCGCCCGGCACGAGTAGTCCGGTGCGCCCGTTCGATTCCACGACCTGTCGAGGACCTCATGAGTGACCTCACCGAACTCTTCAGCCAAGTCGCACGTTCTGCAGCGCAAGACCCATCGCGGGAGGTCGTCGACGCCGATATCGCCCGCGGTCGACACGCGCTCGCGCGGTTCCGCCGCCAACGGCGAGCACGCCGCGCGGTGGTTGGCATGACGGCCATGGCAGCGGCAGCTGCCGTCGGCCTGGTCGCGAGCCAGCTTCACGGATCCGACGCGACACGTCAAGCAGCCACGACCGACAACACTGCCACAACACTCCCGGCAGCACACCACCCGACGCAGAGCACAATCCAACCGACCAATCCGCTCCCCGTTCGACTCATCGCATACACCGGTAAGCAACTCGACGGGTTCACGGTCGACCGCGTACCCGATGGATGGCGCCTCTCAGGCTCAACGCAATACGCACTCACCATCGATCCGCGAGGCGACACCAACAACGATCCCGACGTGTTCGAAGGGAAACTGACCGTTCTGCTGCAATCGCAGGACGCGCGGGGCCTGCCAAACGGCCAGTCCGTGACCGTCGACGGTCACCCCGGCGTGATCGCCGATCTTGGCGGCCAGGCGCTCACCTACAACGACGGTGACGGACACACCGTCGTCGTCCAGGCACCGGCACAACTAGCCTGGTCGAACACTCAGATTGTGAGTTTCGCCGAGGGCGTCCACGTCACCGCTAACGCCATCGCCGGCGTCGGCTGACCCAACACGATCCAATCCACAATTGACGCGTCGATCACGTCCGAAATGCCCACCGGCGCCAACTAAAGGCGAACGCGTGAGTACGAACAATGGGGCTGAGACGTCCCAGAACGCGCCGAGCGTCACACCCTGTCGCGGGTGACGATCCCAGATCGCCAGCGATGCGTGCAGATGACCTTCGTCAACGAGCTACGTCCGTGCGGCTCAGCGCACGCGACGGCGTCACCGTTACAAACTTCACAACAGCCGAGCACGACGCCATGAGAATAATGTTTAAGCCGCGCCGGCGGGATCCGCGCGTCGCACCCCTCTCCACGCTGTGCACTCTGATCAGGCCGCTCGCGAAAGCGTCGTCCGCTCCGTAAACTCAAATCCACCCCTTACGGCACCGCGCGTTAGCAAGGCGTTAGCAAAAGCAAAGCAAAGCAAGGCGTTGGCAATCGAGTCGGACCCGGCAGCGCACGCGCGAGCAGCTGAGTTCATTCGCCCCGTTGGCACGACAGGCCTCGATTCGGGATGCGGACTGTGTTCTGGCGGGCGACCGTCGACACCCGGGCATCGTCGACCACGGTCGTCATGACTGCTCGGATCGACGAGCGTGGATGCTGTTGGTCAGAATCCGACGACTTCGGAGCCGAAGGGTTCGCAGGGCTGGCCGGAGGACGGGCACGAGAGCGGGCCGCCGGAGAGGTAGACGTCACCTTGGCCGAGTTGGCTGGCGAAGTTGGATCCCCAACACTCGATGCCGCCGGCAACTGTGAGCGCGCATGCGAAGCTGTTGGTCGCGGCGACCGCCGTCATGTCCGCACCGTGTGTGAGCACGGTGGTCGGGCTGATCGCACACGCGCCAGCGACGCATTGTGCAGGTCCGGTGTTGATGCCCATGCCAATCTGACCGAGCGCGTTTGTTCCCCAGCACTTCACCGCACCGCTCGAGAGGACCGCACACGCGAAGCCTGCTCCCACCGAGAGGTTCGAGACCGGAGCACCGATCGGGACGACTTGGGGTGTCGTGCTGCACGCACGGGTCGCGGTGGCAACGGTGCACGTTGCCGGACCTGAATCGTTTCCGATACCGAGCTCGCCGGTCGCGTTGTCGCCCCAGCACAGCAGGCCGGTACCCGCCGACAGTGCGCACGTGTTGTCCATGCCCACGCCGACCGCGGTCACATCATCGGGAAGCCCGGACACGGCGGTTGCCGTGGTCGCGCACGGAGACTGTTCGGGAGTGCCTTGCGCGCAGGTCTGCGGAGCGGTCGTGGTGCCGTCCGCGAGTTGCCCTTCGCGGAGGTTGCCCCAGCAGAACACGGCGTGTGATGCGCTCAGCGCGCACACGTGCTGGCCGAACTGGGCTTCGCTCTGCCCGACGGAGACTGCCGTCACGTTCGGATCGAGCCCGAACACCGTCTCAGGTGTGTCGCTACACGCCGCGACTCGCGGTGTACCGGACGCGCAGACCTGCGGACCGGTGCTCGTGCCATCTCCCAACTCTCCGAACGCGTTGGTTCCCCAGCACTGCACTGCCGCGGTAGTCAGTGCGCACGTGTCGTCACCGCCGGCGGAGATCGCAAGGACTCCGGTACTGAGCCCGACGACGCTCACGGGCGTGGTGGACGACACGGTGGTGCCGTTGCCGAGCTGACCGAGGTCGTTGCGTCCCCAGCACAGCACACCGCCCGTTGAGGTCAGTGCGCACGAGTGAGAGTCGCCGGTCGCGATCGCACTCACGCCCGAGCTCAGGCCGGTGACGTCGGTCGGGGTGGTGCTGCACGGCGTGAAGTTGGCCCCAGCTTCGCACGTTTCGGGCCCGGTGGTCTGGCCGTCGCCGAGCTGACCGAACGTGTTGTCTCCCCAACACTGCGCGGCGCCGGTGTTCGTGACCGCGGCAGGCGTGCGTCGTGCCGACGGCCAGGGCGACGGCGACTCCCGGCGGAGGTGGCGGTGCCGTCGTCGTGGTCGGCATGGTCGTGGTGGTCGTGGCCGGCTTGGTTGTGGTCGTGGCACCGGTGGGCGTAGCAGTGATCGAGAACCGTTCGGCGGCCGCGAATGTCGTCGCGCGGGCACGGAGGAGATCGTGAGTTGAGCCCGAGTATCCGGTTCTCGGTCGCGACGTACTTCGACTTCACGCGAATCGCGTAACAGTTGCAGGAGCTCTCGTGGACGAAGGTGTACTTCTCGGCGATGCCGACGGTCGTCGCCTGGGCACGAAGTGAACCGGCATACTTGCCTGCATATCCGAACTCGGCCGTCACAATGCGGCCGTTCTGAAGTGACTCGAGCGCCCATTGATTCCCGGGGAGCGCACCGCACTGAAACGTTGTCTTCGGGCCCGCGGTCGCGAACTGTCGCGACGAGGACATCATGAAGTGTGCCGGTGGGCGCCGTCGCCAGAGTGACATCGCGATTGGCCGCGAGCGATCGGATCGTGCAAACGAACGATGTGTGAGCGGTCAGCGTGTTCGCGAACGCCGGACCCGGCGACACCAGCGTCACCAGGCCGAGCACGATCACCAGCGACCCCGCCACGAACCCAAGGCGCGCGCCGATCGACGGCCCGACACGACGCCAGCCGCGGCTTCGGTCCGAGCCGTGTCCCATGGTCCCCCAGAGGGCGCTATACAACCAAACCCCTGGACACCTTAAAGAGTTTCGCGAAATACACTGATATCGGGTGTGGTCGTGAGATAATGGGGTTATGGCTGGTGTGTCGCGGTCACAAGGGAGTGGGGTGACGTCGGCTGCGTCGAAGCGGGTGCGTCCGCGTCGTGATTTCGTGGGGTTGGAAGCGCGCCGGATGCGAGCCGCGGAAATGTTCCGGCGGGGTGCGCGTCAAGCGGATGTCGTTCGTGAGTTGGGCGTGTCACGCCAGACGGCGTCGCAGTGGTATGCGCGTTGGGCCAGTGACGGCAAACGCGGGTTGCGGGCTGCGGGACGGGCTGGGCGGTTCCCCAAGCTGGACGACCGGCAGTTGGCTCGCGTGGAGCGGGCGTTGCGTAAAGGCCCGCGTGCCAACGGGTTTCCGACCGAGTTGTGGACCTTGGCGCGTGTCGGCGACGTCATCAAGGCCGAGACCGGTGTCGTCTATCACCCTGGACATGTGTGGCGGATCTTGCGCGAGATGGGATGGAGCCGCCAACGTCCGGCGCGGCGTGCGGTGGAACGCGACGACGAGGCCATCGCCAACTGGGTGAAGAAAGAATGGCCGCGTGTAAAAAAAACGCCCGGCGTCGCAAGGCGTGGATCTGTTTCCAAGACGAGTCGGGCTTCAGCCTCCTCCCCTCGGTGAGGGCGACATGGGCGCCCAGGGGCCACACCCCGGTGCTCCGTCACCACTTCAGCTGGAAACGTCTGTCCATGTCCGCCGCGGTCGGGTTCGCACCCGACGGCACAGACGCCTGGCTCGTGTTCAACATGCGGCCCGGCGCCTACAACGACACCTCGCTCATCGAGTTCTTAGAAGACCTGCACCGCCACCTCGGCCCCGACAAACTCACGCTGATCTGGGATGGGCTCCCGTCGCACCGCTCCAAAGTGATGCAGGCATGGATCGCTTCGCAGCGCGACTGGCTCGTCGTCGAACGGCTCCCCAGCTACGGCCACGACCTCAACCCCGTCGAACTGGTCTGGGCCAACCTCAAAGGCACCGAACTTGCCAACCTGTGCCCCGACACCATCGACGAAGCAGCCGAGGCCGCCGACACCGGCCTTGTACGCATCGGCAACGACACTCAGCTCTGCTTCGCGTTCCTCGACCACACCGGACTTTCACTCTGACCGAAATATCACTATATTATACGAAGCTCTTTAACGTCGAACACAACCTTTTTCGAGTGAACTCCAATAATGTTTGAGCCGCTTCTGGCCAAGCGCAATCGCGCAGAGCGTCGCGGTGACCGGTGTCAGCGAACGCGAAGCATTCCGGGCCAGGTTCCTCAAGCTGTCCTCGGAGTGACCTCGATGATTCCAACTGACGGCCTGTTCGGATCTGCCTCAAGCTCTTCGACCATCGCGTCATCCCAATCACGAACGCACGAACGATCGCGTCTGAGGTCCACGTGGACTCGCACTTCCAGAGTCGGAAGCTCTTCCTCGGAACCCTCAGCGGATGCCATGAGCGAAGGGCGCTGTCCGGGCGCCGTTCGACCGCGAGAACCACACTCTCGGCCGGTCTTCGAGGAAGGTCGACCGAACGCTCTGAGCGGGTTCGCGGCGCCTCCGGGGCGGGCTGGGGCGTGTCGCGGATACTTCGCGGTTGGTTGTTAGCAGGGTAGGCGTATCTTCGAAGCGCGAGTCGATCGGGATGGGGTCTTATGCAGTTCAGAGTGTGTCGACCATGGGTGTGCCTGGTCGCGATTGGTGTTGTCGTCGCGGTCTCCTCGGCGGGTGTTGCCTCATCCGGCGCCGCGACCGGTGCCCCTGTGGCTGCACCGGCGCTGACGGTTTCGCCGAGCACTGGTCTGGTCGATTTGCAGAAAGTGACGATGACCGGCACTGGGTTCGGCGCGAACGCCGCTATCGAAACGATTGAGTGTTCGACCGGTTCGTTCACTTTGACGACGTGCGACGTGAGCACACTCGTGTCCGTCTTGGCCGACAAGCATGGTGCGTTCACGTTGAAGCAGTACGTGCGACGCTTGATCACCGTGGGGTTGACTACCAGCCGCACCGTCGATTGTGCCGCGAAAGCAGGCTGCGCATTGGTCGCGCTGACGAATGTGAGCAGCAAACAGCCGAACGTAGCGATTTTCTTCAACCCGAAGATCCCACCCAAAGTGCCGACGATGACCGTGACACCCAACACCAAGTTGGTGGATCATCAACTCGTCACGGTCACCGGAAAGAACTACGCACCCTCGTCGTCCGTGAGCCTGTCCGAGTGTGTCACCGGGCAGCCAACCACCGAGTTCGGTACGCCCTGCGATTCTGCGACGCAACGCAATGTCGACGTCGACGGGAACGGCGCCTTCACCGCCACAAACGTTGTCCTCGAGCGAACCCAGGTCGTTTCTACCGACACGGCCTCACTGATCGTCGATTGCGCGGCAGCACCCAACACGTGCGACCTGCAAACCTCGCCCGGTCTGTTCGATCTGGGTTCGACGGCCTCGGCCACGGCTCAAGCAGCATTGACGTTCGATCCGTCCGTACCGGTGGTCGTCGCGTCAGTCCATGCTTCGCCCGCGTCGCAGCTCGCTGACATGCAGTCGATCACCGTGACCGGTACCGGGTTCACGCCCAGCGCGACCGTCACCGTCCAAGAATGTGCGCTCGTGTCGTTCAGCATCGACGCGTGCGACGAGACGAACGCGAACAGTCGGACAGCAACCGCCGGCTTCCAAGGCCAGTTCAACCTCAGCTTCGCGGTCCGTCGCGACCTCGACGGCGCCTTCGAGTCGACCGGACCGACGAACGTCGACTGCGCGACCACACCCCACACCTGCGTGCTGAGCGCCCAAGGCACCGACTCGCAAGCGCCCGCGACGGCCGCGTTGTCGTTCAATCCCAAAGTCCCGGCGGTGCCCGAAACCATCGCCGCCAGTCCACACACAGCACTGCACGACAATCAGAACATCACCGTATCGCTGCACGGGTTCACCCCAGATCAGCCGGTCCAAATCGTCGAGTGCTCCTCGGAAGCCATCACCACAGGCGACACCAGCACATACTGCGACGCCAACACCAGCCAAACCGCAACACCAACCGGACCGCAGACCCTACAAACAGTCTTTACCGTACAAGCCGTGATCGGCGGCGAAGGCGGCCTCGTCAACTGCGCCACCCGACCCGACGCCTGCGTCCTCATCGCCACCGAAACCAACAACCTCGACATCGGCACAATCACCTACCCCATCGGGCCAGACCAGTCCAACCTCGTCTCCACGCCCCTCACCTTCGCGACACACTGACCACACAACAGCCACCAAAAACGTCGACAAGTAGGACTCGCCGAGCGCAGCGGTGTTGTCGACACGATGGCCAGCACCGCGTACCCGATGACGGCCGTCATCAAGAATGCGTCGCGCGAGGTCTCCGAGAAACCGACCGCGCGGCCACGGCGAGGATCTCGCGCGCCGTTTCCGCACGGCCGAGACACCAAAAGATGACCGGGCGGAACGGTGACGGCGGAACACTCAACGGAGCGCGGCCGTCCCCCACTCCAGGGTACATCGCTGGCCGCAACGACGAACCGGGCGACCGATGCTATTACTAGAAACCAATGGCCAGGTGGAGCAATTCGACCGGCCGCACAACGACGTCTTGAGTACTAAGAAGTTGTTGGATTCGCATCGATAGTGGTCACGAGTAAATTCGGAGCGACTGTGGAGTCGACATAGCTCGTAGCAGATGCCGCTGTGACTCCTGGTGGGACCGAAGAGAACAGCACATCAACTACACCGTGTTCGGGGGCGGGGGTCATGCCGGCTAAGTCGTAGCCCGCCGCTGCGAGCGACCCTTTGGCGCTGTTGACGGATTGAGCCTGCGCCTCGAGCGCAGAAATGCTTAGCGGCACACGGACGACGTTGATAGACGGGAGCGTTCCCGGCGCAGGCGCGTCCGAAGTCTTCGCAGGATCTATTCTCTTCAGACTCGCTAACAGCGCAGCGTCCGAACCGGGTGCGACATAAATCGTGACCGATCCGTCTGGATTTTCCGAATCCCAGGCATAAATACTCGAGTATTGCGACATGCCAACTGCGTTGACAGCCGCGCCGTAGGGCCCGAGCACCGGGATGCCCGGGACGGGAGACCCAGAAGGTGCTCCCTTCGGCGATGGGTCCGTCGGGGGCGGCGATGCCACCTTGACAGCCGAACCTGACGACGCGCTACCGCAACCGGCGACGAGCAGCGCTGCTGCCACCAGGAAACAGGGCACCGGTCGTCTCGTACGCACCACTTTCCAGTATGCCGCCGGCAGAACCTCGCCCCCTTCGTCGACGCTCGCAAGGCGGACGACCGACGTCAGATCGTCGAGGAGCGCCACAATCTGACGCTGCGGGTCACGGCACTCCGCAGCGAACTGCTGCGCGTCGACACACAACTCGTGAAGCTGGCACCGGGCACGTACAAAAACCTGTTGCAATACGACTTCCCGGGCCCCCTGCCCGGACCTCGGACCGCGCCCCCCATCTTCAGCTCCGGAGCAAGGATCAGTAAAGTTGCTCAATCTCGCGTTCGAACGCTTGCAGATCCGGGCGAGCCTCACGCAGTCCGCTGCACACTTAGTGGTCTTTGTCAGAAGTTCTCGCGTGAATTGGTTTCGGTCCATGCGGTGATGTCGTTGAGGTAGAGGCCACAGGCGCAGTCGAGTGCTTCGGCGGGTGTGCCGGTGAAGCTGCCGGTCGGGAGGAAGGAGTCTTCGTAGCGGTCGTTGCTGGCAAGGTAGATAGCGAAGCCCCACTGGTGTGGCGTGCCGAGGTAGCGCAGCCGGAATAATGGCATCGCGCTCGTAGTAATCGCTGATGACGCCGGTGATGTATGCGAATGGTCCGCGATAGCGGATCTGGAGGTCGCGCAGATCAGGCCAGCGTTGCTGGCGTCGGTCCTCGAGTTGGCGGCTGAGGGCGCGGCGAGCGCCGTCGGGGATGGCCATGACCGCCGATGGTAGAGGTGCGGGTCCGGCTATGCGGCTTGGTGCTGGTTGAGGCGCGACAGGAATTCGGCGAGGTCGTCGCGCCCGAAGTTCCACTCGAACGGTTTGGCCAGCGTGTTGTAGCGCTGCTCGAACGCGCCGAGCCGGTCGCGGATCTGTTCGAGGTCGGTGAAGTCGTTGGGGTTGACGACCTTGCGTTGCACGATTGAGAAGTAGATCTCGCACTGATCCAGCCAGGACGCGTGCACCGGAAGATGGATCAGTCGCAAGGTCGGCCACGCTCCTTGAAGCCGATCGACCGAGCGTTTGCCGCGATGGCTGGAGCCGTTGTCGACGATCCAGAACACTCGCTGCGCCGACGCGTAGGGTTCGACGGTCATGACCTGTTCGACGAGCCGGCCGAACGGGACAATGCCGGTGGTCGACTCGCAGCGGCCCATCACCTGCGCGCGGTGCACGTCGTAGGCGGCCAGGTACGCCAGCGCTCCGGCCCGGTCGTACTCGTGTTCCACGCGCATCAGTCGGGCCCGGCCCGGTGGCAGCGTCGTGGCAGCGGCAACGTGCCTGGATGCTGGTCTTTTCGTCCGCGCAGATCACGAACTCGCCTGCGCCCAGAGACCGGCCCTCGAACACGCCGGCGTACAGGTCCAGCGCCACCGAGGCCCGCACCGCGAAGTTCGGGTCGCGCGGCGCGATCCACGGACGATGAAACCACGGCCTGATCGCATCGCTGTGCAGCACTCGCCACACCGTGGCCGCCGAGATCGCCGCGACCACCGTGCGCTCGACCAGCTCACGGGCCAACTCCGCGCAACTCCAACGAGACAGCGGCACACCCGTCGTGGCAGGCAACTCACACGCGAGCTGCTTGACCTCAGCGACGACCAGAGGGGGAAAAAGATCGGGGCCGACCCGAACGCTTGCGATCAGCGAGGCCGTCGATGCCCTCTTCGAAGAACCGCTTGCGCCACTTGATCACGGTGTTCAACGCGATCTCCAACCACTCAGAGATACCGGCGTTCTCCTCACCATCCGCCGCGGCCAACACGATCCGCGCCCGAACGACCATGCGCTGCTCCGCCGTACGCCGCCGCACCAACAACTCCAGACGTTCTCGGTCCTCGTCGTTCAACACGATCACGAACGGACTCTGCCTCGACATCGCGCCTCCACCTGCGATGCGACCGCCCACCCATCCGAGCCCCTGCGCTACCCCAAATTACACGCATGTAGTTATGAAAGCGACCACTTAGCGCCACGGCCGTTCATGGGTCCCGCAGTACGCGTGGTCCTCGCTCAGATCGTCTCGCAGACATCAGCAGTCGAGATCAAACCTCGGCACCGACGCTCAAACACGTCGACCATCTTGATCGCGGTCGGGCTGCTCCTCGCCGGGTTGGTCCTCGCCACCTCTGCGTTCTGGCTCAGCCACCGCAGCCACAGGCAGCCCTTCCCACTTCGCGCAGCTCGATGTGGCGCAAGTTTCGGACCGGCAACCCTGAGCCCAGACAAGTCCAACGCTCGAAGCTCATGGGCGGTTTAGCCCATACTCGTCCAGCCCACTGCCCGCTCTTGGCGTGTGAGTTGGTGTGGACGCCTCGGCGTCCTGCGCTCAGGAGTTGGGCATTTTCGGCGCGGGCAGTTCTTCCAGTGTGGAGTCCGGGCCGCTGGTAAAGAAGAAGACTGAGCCGGCGCTGTCGGCCGCGACGGGTTCGGCACTTTGCCTACAAGTTGTCGGCAGCCGCACCGTCGTAGAAGACATCGGATTGGGTCCCGTCGCTCCCGCGTCGGACATATTTGAGCAGTCGTACTCGGGTAGCGCCAGCGTGTCCTTTACCGTCCCAGAGCTGTTCAGGATCGCGAGTCCCGATCGTGTGGACGCGACGATATTTCCGCTTGGGGTGATGGCGATCGGCGCGTCGAGGTCGAGCGCGATCGGAGTCTGGTTCTGCACGGAGGCTGCTGCCGCCGGGTTTCCGAGTGCGATGCTCGATGTCGCGGTGACCCGCGAGCTGTCCGCCCGCGGCAACGACGGACTGGCCATCGGGCGCCAGGAACTCGGCGTACACGGCGAAACGTTTCGAGCTTCCGTCCGGGCGAACGCGCTCGACCTCTCCTCCCGTCGAGTCCAGGCCGAGCGAACCGACAACCAACGTCCCGTCTGACAGGTAGGCGACGCTCGCGACGGCCCCCGCTATCGAACCGGGCGCCGCGTCGAAGGTGCCGCAGTCGCAGGTGCGGAAGCTCGCCCCTCGCGACGAGGTCATACCCGTGGGCCCTCGAGATTCCTAGCATCGCCGCAGCTTCCGTCACGGTATAGACGAGTCGTTCATCCGCTCGTCGCCGGAAGATCAGTTGCTCCCCGGAGTAACTGCGATGAAGCGCGACCTGGTTCTCGATCGAGAGCTTCCACTTCGGTCACTGCTCCTCAAGATGCCGAGCAATCACATCTGCCGCGACTCGGTCCGTAGCTCGGCGACCGTGGGCGTAGATGCCGGTGGTCTGCAGATCACGGTGACCAAGGCGCCGCTGCACCGAAGGCAGCGGCACACCAAGATCCGCAAGCATCGTCCCGTGATAGTGCCGGAGATCGTGGAGATGAACACCCGTGACACCGGCGCGTCGACTGACGCTTCAAAAGGTCGACGTCACGGCATCTGGGTGCCACCGGCGCTCGCCCGTCACGTCGTTGCTGAACACGAACGCATCACTTGAACAGGGCGCGCCGGTCGGCACCGCGCGGTCGATCATCAACTGCCGATGTTCGCGCAGCACATCAACTGTGGCTGCATCGATCGCGAGGCGGCGTTCTTGATGCGTCTTCGACGACTTCTCGATCAACTGCTTCGCATCGCGATCGTCAGGAGCAATCGAGCGAGCGATGAGAATCTCTCCGAGGTCGAGATCGATGTCGCTCCACCGCAATGCGCACAACTCGCCGCGACGAGCACCCGTTGTCACCGCCATACGCATGTACGCCGCGAACTCGGGACTGTGCGCCGCCGCCACCAGCAAACGCTGCACGGCCTCTCTGGTTCGGGGGCGTTGACTTGACGCGTGGGAATCCGCGGCGAACGCGCATCCATCCCCAACGGACGGCGGTTGTCAGCATTCCGGACATCACAGCGTGGATGTGGCGAATCAAGCGCGGCGCGAGCGGTCCCCCACCCGAAGCACGACCTGCCGCGAGATCCGCGTACAGGCGGTCGAGGGTTTGTGTGTTCAAACGCGACACACCCGTGGCCCCAAGTACCGGCAGGATTCGCGTGTCGAGCAGTCGCCGGTAGCCGCTCCGCGTCGTCGGAGACAGGGCTGGCGCGGCCGTCTCCCACCAAGCATCGGCGAGGGACGCGATGGTGGCTCGGACCGGCGCTGCGGCGGTCACCGTCTACCTCGACCACCAACACGGCAAGACGTCGCTCAGCGTCACGCCGGCTCCCAGTCACCGTTTCGTAGATGTACTGCCCGCGCTTGCGCTGGTCGAGGCCGACGTAGATCGCCAGCTGCCAGGCGTCTCCACGCTTGCGCACGTAGCCCTTCACAGCAGAGCAGTCTCGGAGTGTGAGGGGCAGCCATGATGGGCGACCTAGCCTTCGAAGAGACTCTGCACAACCGCCATGGCTTTGATCAGGCCTTTACTGTGGGCCGGGAAGGGATCGAACCTTCGACCGAGGGATTATGAGTCCCCTGCTCTGACCACTGAGCTACCGGCCCCGGTCGGCCATTCTGAAATGGCCGGTCACACCGTATCTTCGACCGTTCGACGGTGGCCCGGCTCTGGAACGTCAGCGTGTGCACCGGGGGACCTTCCCCGCAGCTTCGCGAAGATTCACCACTGTTCGGCGCACGTTCTGCCCGCGGTCATCGTCTGCGCCGGTTCCGTCGCCGACGCTCGGCGTAGGTTTGCGCACCGAAGTGGTCGGATTCGAGTCCGACGCCCGATCACCGCTACGAACCGCCGACGGAGGACGCAGCGCGTGTCGAGATCGACGACACTGCGGCGATCCTTGCCGGTCGTCGCCGCCTGGTCCTGCGTGTCGTGTCCCCGCCGAAACGCTGGCCTGCGCGACAGCCGATGTGCCAGCACCTGTCGAGATGGAACTGGACCCTGAACTGAGCTCCGGGGGAGAGACTCGAACTCTCAACCTAACGGTTAACAGCCGTTTGCTCTGCCATTGAGCTACCCCGGAATGGCGCCCGAGATTAGCAGCGACCAGACCACGCCCCCAGACTGTCGGGCGTCGTGGGGCTAGGACTCTTCGAGGTAGTCGCGCAGCCGTTGCGAACGCGTCGGGTGACGGAGCTTTGCGAGCGTCTTCGATTCGATCTGGCGAATGCGTTCGCGGGTGACGCTGAACTCGCGACCGACCTCTTCGAGGGTTCGGATCTGACCGTCGTCGAGACCGAAGCGCAGACGCACGACCTGCTGCTCGCGATCGTTGAGTTCTTGCAGTGCTTCTTCGATCGCTTCGGAGAGCAGCGCACGCGCCGCAGCGGTCGCCGGCGCGATCACGTTGGGGTCTTCGACGAAGTCGCCGAGCAGGCTGTCGTCTTCTTCGCCGACGGGAGTTTCGAGCGACACGGGTTCTTGTGCGATCCGTTGGATCTCGCGCACCTTGTCGGGGGTGAGTTCCACCTTGGCCGCGATCTCGTCGATTGTCGGTTCGCGGCCAAGCTCCTGCAGCATCTGACGCGAATCCGCAGGACCTTGTTCATTGTCTCGACCATGTGCACCGGAATGCGAATGGTGCGGGCCTGATCGGCGATCGCGCGCGTGATGGCTTGGCGGATCCACCAGGTGGCATAGGTCGAAAACTTGAAGCCCTTCGTGTAATCGAATTTCTCGACTGCCCGGATGAGTCCGAGATTGCCCTCTTGGATGAGGTCGAGTAACGCCATCCCGCGGCCGACGTAACGCTTGGCGATCGATACGACGAGTCGGAGGTTGGCCTCGGTGAGTTGACGTCGTGCGAGTTCGCCGTCTCGCTGCACGGCCTGAAGTCCGGCGCGGCGACTGTCGGCCAGCGGCTCGGTGGCGGCTTCGGCGTCGAGGGTCTGCGTCGCGAGCAGACCGGCCTCGATGCGCTTCGCGAGCGTGACTTCTTGCTCGGCGGTGAGCAGCGGGACTTTGCCGATTTCCTTGAGGTACATGCGCACCGGATCGAAGCTGCCACCGCTCTCGCTGTGCGTGACACGCGCTGCTGAGCGCACCGATGCCAACTCGGCGTCGGCGTTCTCGTTGTCGTCGGAGCTACGTGCCGCCGTCCCGGAGCGCGCGGCGCCGCTGGGCCGATGCTCGGTGACCCGTCGCCGGGGGGAGCGCTCGTTCGCTCAGCCCCGGCGCCACCGGTGCGGCGTTCGTCTTCGAGCTGCAACTCTTCGGCAATCTCATCGAGCACTTTGATCCCGCGCGACTCGAACATCTCCCAAAGCTCGCGGAGCTCGTTGGTGTCCGGCTCGAGGTCGGGGAACGCTGCGAAAATCTCGCCGGTCGTGATGAAGCCACGCTCGCGTACCTGGTCGAGCACGCCAACGGCCGCGCCGGTGGGTGCGGCGGGGGTGGATGCACTCACCTCTTCGGGTTCAGCTGTCTCGGTCATCGTGATCACGTGCCTCGCGCTGTTCCGTCAACTCGGTGGTCCACGTTACCAATTGCTCGGCCGAACGTTCGGCGGCGTTCCAGTGCTCGTCGGCTCTCGCGTTCGCGAGCGCGTCGAGCAAGGATTTGACCTCCGACACACGGGGATTGTTCTCTCGGAGCATCGACGCCTGTAACCGTCTACTTGACGCTTCAACCAGGTTGACGACGACCCGCACGACCCGCTCGTCGGCTTCTACGCCCTCGTCAGGCTCCTCGACCGCGAGGCGCTGCAGGAGCGCTGCGACCTGGGGCGAGGCTCTCTCCAGGCATTCGTGCCAGGGCCAGCTTGTGAGCGCGTCGAACGCCTCGCGTGCGATGGGGTCGGCGAAGAGATTCGCATGCAACCGGCCGCTCATGAGCTCGGGAGCCTGCACCGCCCAACGCAGGGCGTCGAGCTCGCGTCGGTCGACAACCGCCGCGGTCGGAGGTTGGGATCGTTGCGCCGGTTCGGTGCGCGGCCGTGTCCACGCGGTTGTGACTGCGGCGCGTAGACGATCGGGCGAGATGTCGAGCCGATCCGCGAGACGCATGACGTACTGGTCGCGCACGAGATCGCTGGGGTGTTCCACGATCATCGCGGCAGCACGTTCTCCGGCGAGGGCACGGCCTTCGAACGTCGAGAGGTCACCCGCGGCGAGCAGACGCTCGATACGAAACTCGAGGAACGGTGTCGCGCCCTTCACGGAGCTCACCAAGGCTTGCGGATCGCTGCGCCATACATCGGCTGGGTCACGGCCAGCTTCGAGATCGGCGACTTGGAACTGCACCTCGTAGCGCTGCTCCCATTGGTAGCAGCGTTCGGCTGCCGCCTGCCCGGCACCGTCGGCGTCGTAGGCGAGGATGACCTTACGGGCGAGGTTCTTCAGGGTGAGGAAGTGCTCGTCGGCGAGCGCGGTGCCGCAGGTTGCGACAGCATTCGGGACGCCGGCCAGCGCGAAGGCCATCACGTCGGTATAGCCCTCACAGATGATGACCTCACCGCGGGCGACGATCTCGCCCTTCGCCCAGTGCAGGCCGTACAGCAGTCGTGACTTCTGGTAGAGCACCGTGTCGGCGGTGTTCTTGTATTTCGGGCCTTGTGCGTCGAGCGCGCGACCTCCGAATCCGACCGGTTCGCCGCGCGCATCCCAGATCGGGAACATGACACGGCTCCGGAACGAATCTTGTAGCCGGTTCGCCTTGTTCACGAATGCGAGCCCTGCGTCGACGATATCGTCGCGAGAGAACGTGTGCTTTTGAAGATGCAGACTTACCGCGTCGAAGCTTTCGGGCGACCAGCCTAACGAGAACCGCCGAGCCACATCGCCGTCGAAGCCTCGACTGCGTAGGTAACGCCGAGCGGTTCCTGCCGCCTCGGAGTCGAGCAGGAGCTGGTGATAGAAGCTGATCGCCTGCGCGACCGCTTCTTGCAGTCGCTGCTTGCGCTTGCGGTCGTTCGAGAACGCTGCGTCGTCGTAGCGCAGTGTGATGCCGGCGCGTCCAGCGAGCCGCTCGACCGCTTCGACGAAGTCGAGATGCTCGAGCTCCCGGATGAACGTGATCGCGTCGCCGCTCTTCTGGCAGCCGAAGCAGTTACCCGTGAGGATGTTGTCTTCGAGTGTGAAGGCATGCGTCTCGTCGACGACCGCGCAATACACCTCTTCGACTCGTTCGGTGGTCTCGACGGATCGTACGACCCATTCGCGCGAGGGCACGGCCGGGCGAGATGCTGCGAAGCGTCGTCGGTGCTGGGCCAGCAGAAAGAAGTCTTCGGTCAGATCCGCCCCGACGAGATGCACGCGGTGCGGGTCGGTCCGACGACCATCGATGCCAGTTCGGTTCTCGGTCGTGATGTGGCCGCTGCCGACACCCAGCCGGGTGCAGACATCCCGCACGAATTCGGCCTTGGCGCGTTCGCCCGCGTGGAGCGAGACGGTCCCGTCGGGGGCGACATCACCGTTGGCGGCGAAGTAACCGCAGAGCCATCCGGCGAGGTAACCGGCAGACTCGTCGAGTGCGGGTCGATCCTTGAAGTACCGGGGTAGGTCGACGACCTTCAGGTAGGAGGAGCGTCCGCCGTCTCGGTCGTCGTATCCAATTTGGTACGAGCGACTGAGGGGAAACCACTTGAGGAGCTCCGCCTGGTTGTCTGCGTGGAGTTCGACACTGGCGCTTCGCTTGCCGAGACTGCCGGCGCCATACGTGATGCCGTGCGTGACGCCGAAGGACGACAGTTCGCCAATGCGATGCAGGCTCGCCGCTGGATATGTCCACCACATCCGATCGCCGGGGCGGAGCGTCGTCGTGATCCGCTCGGCTCGGGCGTTTGCGCCGATGCCGGACCGGACGAACCAGCGGTGCTCGGGTGTCGCGTACAGCACTTTCTTTTGGTGGTTGCGGGCGAGCTCGATCTTCATCAGGGGCTGAACACCGAACGCCGAGAACGGCGCGTCGACCCATCGCGAACCGGTTGTCAGTACCCGGTGTACACCGCCGGCGAGCTCACGAATCGGGCGGGCACCGTTCGAGGTGAGCACCCGCGTTTCTCCGGCGAGACAGTAAAACACCTGCTTGTCAGGGCTGATCGTGAACGACGGCGATTTCTCCGTGTGGAACGGGCACAGACCGTGCACGCTGCGGCCCACACGCTTGAGCGCGAGGTGCTCGCCCGCCAACGCAACCAGGTCGGTGGCTTCCCGTACTCGCCGTACGTCGTCGTCGAGAATGCCCATCCCGCGGCAGGCTACGGCGCGGCCGGGACCGGTGCCCGACGGCTCATACGCCCCGTGGAAGGTGCTCAGAGCGCCATCCGAGCAACTCGACGCCGAGGCCGAGCGCGTACCGGTCGGTCATCCCGCTGACGTAGCGCACGGCCACGGCTGCCGTTTCCGACGTTCCTGGAACGAGACCGGCGTGCATGTCGGTGGCGTCGACAGGCATACGTGTCGGCGCATCGATGAAGAAGTCGACCAGTCCGCGCAGGAGCCCGACGACCTTCTCAGCCTGCTGACGGGCGGCCGGCCGCAGGTAGATGCGGTCGAAGTTGAATGCACGGAATCGCGCGAGCGCGGTCGCGGCCGGCTCGGTCATGCCGACGTGCCCGGTGTGGTCGATGGCATCGAAGACCGCCGCGACGAACGTGCCGATTTGGCGCGACTGGCTCCGTCCGACGACGTCGGCGATCTCTTGCGGCAGTTCGTCGGGCCGGAGAATGCCGGCCCGGACCGCGTCGGTGAAGTCGTGGCTCACGTATGCGATCCGGTCGGCCCACGCGACGACTTCGCCTTCCGGTGTCGAAGGGGTGGGGCGCCGCCACGAGTGATTGCGGACCCCGTCGACTGTCTCGACACAGAGGTTCAGCGGCGCGAGCGTCACGTCGGCGCCATAGACCGCGTGGTCGTAGCCGCCGGGGACATACGGTGTGAACGCCTCCTCCGAGGCGTGTCCGGCAGGCCCGTGGCCGCAGTCGTGGGCGAGGGCGATCGCTTCGGTGAGCGCGACGTTCAGACCGACGGCTCGGGCGATTCCAGTTGCGACCTGCGCTACCTCGACTGCGTGGGTCAGACGGGTCCGGAGATGATCGTCTTCTGGGGCGACGAACACCTGGCACTTGCCGGCGAGACGGCGCCACGGACGAGAGTGTTTGATGCGATCGAGGTCGCGTTCGAAGCACAACCGGAACGGATCGGGTTCCTCGACGCGTGCTCGGGTGCCGGCGCCGACCGGACGGGTCGCGCCGGGAGCGAGCGTCGCGTCGAGCGCGCGTTCGCGATCCTCGCGGCGCGAGACACCACGACCCACGAACGCCGTCGCGTCCGCATGCGCGTGCTGCACCACAAGCTCATCCACTTGTTTCACGATGGAATCGTACCGGGAGGGTGAGACCGTCAGGTCTCTTCGGGGTCAGCCGGTGTACGACGACGGGATCGCGTACGTGACCGATGCACGGGCGCAGGGCGTGTCCTCACCGTCGGAGAACATGAGGACGTCGCCGACCGCGAGGCGTTTCCCGACCTTGTGGAGCGTCGTGTGTGCGATCACGTCGACGGGAGCAGGCTTACGCAGGAAGTCGATGTCGAGGTGCGAGGTGACCGAAAGAGGTCCGCGTCCGATCATCGCGAGCAACGCGACCCAAAGCCCGGTGTCGGCGAGCGCCATCAGCGACGGTCCGCTGATCGTGCCGCCAGGCCGGAGTCGCCACGGCTGGAACGGCATGCGAATCCGTGCGCGCATCGGTTGCACATCTTCGATCAGGAAGTGTTCCATCGCCCCGGGGAACACCTCGTCGAGAAACTCCGAGATCTCCTGCGCGGAGAGCCGCTGTCCGGTCAAGCGGTCGACCCCGCGGTACCGAGAGCGGCGTGGGCAGCCGCGAGCCGGGCGATCGGAACCCGAAACGGCGAACAGCGAGACGTAGTCGAGGCCAACCTCGTGACAGAACGCGATGGAATCCGGGTCGCCGCCGTGCTCACCGCAGATGCCGAGCTTGATGTCGGCGCGGGTCGCGCGCCACGCTCGCATCCCATCCGCACCAGCTGGCCGACGCCCTCGACGTCGAGCTTGTCGAACGGGTTCGCGGTGAGCAACCTCTGTTCGAGGTACTGGGCCATGAAACGGCCTTCGACGTCGTCGCGGCTGAATCCGAACGTCATCTGGGTCAGGTCGTTGGTGCCGAAGGAGAAGAACTCGCGCGACGTCGGCGATGCGATCGGCGACGAGCGCGGCGCGAGGCGTCTCGATCATGGTTCCGACCGTGTAGTGCAACTCGATGTTGGCGTCGGCCAGCACCGCGTCGGCCTCCTCGCGCACCCATCGTTCGAGCAGTGCGAGTTCGGGTTCACTGACGATGAGCGGGATCATGATCTCGACGATCGGGTTGCCGCCGCGTTGACGGCGCGGTCACGGCTGCCTGCATGAGCGCGCGCACTTGCATTCGGTACAGGCCGGGCTTGAGGATGCCGAGGCGACAACCTCGCGTGCCGAGCATCGGGTTCGCTTCGCGCCAATTCTCCGACGCTTTCAACAGTTTGGTTTCGTCGTCGCTCAGACCCTCCTTGGCCTGCTTGACGATCAGTTCCTCGTGATCGGGCAGGAATTCGTGCAGGGGCGGATCGAGCAGCCGCACGGTGACCGGGAGTCCGTCCATCGCGTCGAGGATGCCTTCGAAGTCGGCTTCTTGCTGGGCGCGCAACTGTTCGAGCGCGATGTCCTCGTCGGTTTCGTTGTCGGCGAGGATCATGCGCTGCACGATTGGGAGTCGATCACCGAGGAACATGTGTTCGGTGCGGCACAAGCCGATGCCTTCGGCGCCGAACTCGCGGGCGCGTTTGGCGTCTTCGGGAAGATCCGCGTTGGTGCGCACGCGCAGACGCCGATACTGATCGGCCCAGCCGAGGATCGTTCCGAAATGGCCGGTGGGCTCGGGAGTCATCACCGCGACCTCGCCCACGACGATCTCTCCTGACGTCCCGGAGATCGAGATCACATCGCCTTCGTTGACGGTGACGCCGTCGGCCACGAACTGCTTGGTCGCGAGGTCGATCACGACTGCCTCGGCGCCACAGATCGCCGGTTTGCCCATGCCGCGCGCGACGACTGCTGCGTGCGAGACGAGACCGCCCCGTGAGGTGAGGATCCCTTCGGCCGCGATCATCCCGTGCAGATCGTCGGGAGATGTTTCGGGCCGCACCAGGATCACATGTTCGCCCGCCTCGTGACGCGCTTCGGCTTCGTCGGCCGTGAAATACACCTTGCCGACCGCGGCGCCGGGCGACGCGTTGAGACCTTTGGCGAGCACGCGGTACTCGGCCTTCGGATCGAACTGGGGGTGCAGCAGCTGGTCGAGCTGGGTGGGCTGGACCCGCAACACTGCGTCGCGTTCGTCGATCAAGCCTTCTGAGACCATCTCGACTGCCATGCGGAGTGCGGCCGCGGCGGTGCGTTTCCCGACGCGTGTCTGAAGCATGAACAGGCGACCTTGCTCGATCGTGAACTCGATATCGCACATGTCGCGGTAGTGGTGCTCGAGAAGCGTCATCACACCGAGCAGCTCGGTGTGCGGTCCGGGGAACTCGTTGCTCATCGCGTCGAGCGCCTCGGTGATGCGAATGCCGGCCACGACGTCTTCGCCTTGCGCGTTCTTCAAGAAGTCGCCGTAGGGAAGGCGCTCACCGGTCGATGGGTTACGCGTGAACGCGACGCCGGTCCCGGAGTCGTCGCCCTTGTTCCCGAAGACCATCGTCTGGACGTTGACGGCGGTGCCGAGATCCTCGGCGATACCTTCGTACTTGCGGTAGTCGCGGGCGCGCTTGCCGTTCCACGATCTGAACACCGCCTCAATGGCGTAGCGGAGCTGTTCGGTGGGGTCATCGGGGAAGTCGACGCCGGCCTCGGCTCGGACGATCGCTTTGAACGTTCCGACGAGTTGTTTCAGGTCCTCGGCGCTGAGTTCGGTGTCGACGGTCAAGCCCTTCGTCTCGACCAGCTCGTGGAGCTTGTCCTCGAAGTGCTCGCCGGGTACGTCCAGGACGATCTTTCCGAACATCTGTACGAAACGTCGGTACGAGTCGTACGCGAAGCGTTCGTTGTCGGTCTGGTGCGCGAGGCCGTGCACCGACTCGTCGTTGAGGCCGAGGTTCAAGACGGTGTCCATCATCCCCGGCATCGAGAACGGCGCGCCCGACCGGACCGAGACCAGCAGCGGATCCGACGACGCTCCGAGCCGTTTGCCCATCTTCGACTCGAGCACCTCACGGGCGGCGGTGACCTCGCCCATCAGACCGTCGGGCAGGACATTGCCGCCGGCCATGTAGGCGTTGCATGCCTCGGTGGTGATGGTGAAGCCGGGAGGGACGGGCAGACCGATGATCGTCATCTCGGCGAGGTTGGCGCCCTTACCGCCGAGCAGGAACTTCTGCTCCTTGGTCCCCTCTTCGAACGCGAAGACGTATTTGTCGGGCATGGACGATCCTCCGAGTGCGTAGTCCGAGCGTGAGCCTACCGACGGTCGGCCGTCGAGCTGGGCCGACTATTCCTCGGAGTCGGTGACCACGAGGGTCTTCGCGAACCGGTCGTGGAGAGCCTGGGTGTTCGGGTTGCGGGTCATCGCCGCGATGAACACCACGATGACCGCACCGACCGGACTGCGCAGGAACGACGTCAAGACGTAGGCCGCGAACACGAGCACGGCATAGCGACGGAACAGGTCTCCGACGCGCTCGGGAGAACCGTCGAGTCGAACGACGCGGATCTTTTGCTCACGCTTGCCGATGGTCGCGCCTCCGAACAAGCTCGGAAGCAGGAGAACGAGGAGCGAAACGAGGAAGAACCCACCCGAAACGAGGTTCGAGATCGGCGCCAGGTCCGACTCGTCCTTACTCAGCCGGGTGTTCAACACGTTTTGGGCATTCTTCGCGGCCGTCGCCGCCGCGTCGAAAGGCTTTTTCGCGGCGAGCGCGGCTTGGGTGTCGGGCACGTTCGCGCCTTTCGTTTTGACAAGATTGGTGTAGGTCTTGTCCGGCCCCGATTTGGCCTTGTTGGCCGCGTTCGTCTTGGACTGCGCGGTGCTGATCAGTTTGTCGACGGTCGAGACGTCCTTGTAGACAGCAGGATGCTCCGACTTCTCCACCGACACCATCAAGAACTGACTGGCGAGGAACAGCACGAACAGCAGGCCGAGATCAATGAACATCGCGATCCGGCGGGCGCGCACGGTTGAAAACGCCATGCCTGCCGGCAAGACGATCGTCGGCTTCGCGGTGGCGCGCGTCTCGCGAGGGGTGGTGCGCGACTTGGTCTTCGCGGGTCGGCGCCGGGCCGGGACCGGGGCCGCATCGTCGGCGTCGTCGGCGTCGTAGTCGTCGTCCGACTCGGCCGCGTCGTTGGCGTTGCCGCGCTGTTCGTCGTAGCGGCCGCGCTGATACGGGTCGGAGAGCACGTTCCACGCTTTGTTGAGCGCGGCGGCATCAGACTTGGCCTGTTCGGTGCCCTGATTGGCGACCGCCGCCTTCTTGTCGCGGTACGCGGTTCGAATGTCGCCGACGGGGGCGTCGACGTCGACGCCGAGCAACTCGTAGTAGTCGTCCATCTGGTCGCTCATGCGAAGGCGGCGAGGCGGTCCCGCAACGCGCCCGTGAGTGCGTCGATCGAAACGTGCTCTTGTTCCATGGTGTCGCGGTCGCGGACGGTGACGGCCTTATCATCGAGGGAGTCGAAATCGACGGTGACGCACCAGGGGCGTGCCCACTTCGTCTTGACGACGGTACCGGTGTCCGATCGAGCCGGCGGCGTCGACGTCGATCATGTAGTGGCGGCGCAGCTTGCCGGCCATTTCCTCGGCTGACGGGGAGGAGCCTCTCGTGGCGGGACAGTGGCAACACGGCGACCGTGGCTCGGGGCGAGACGAGGATCGAGGCGCAAGACGGTTCGGCGCTCGCCCGCCACTTCCTCCTCGGCGATAGGCGGCGACAGGAAGGCAAGGGTGGCCCGGTCGGCGCCCGCGGCGGGCTCGATGACGTGGGGGACGTAGCGGCGGTCGGCTCCTGGTCGTAATAGGAGAGGTCCTGGCCGGAGTGCTTCGGCGTGGGCGCGAGGTCAAAATCGGTGCGGTTGGCGATCCCCTCCAGCTCTCCCCAGCCCCAGGGGTACGTCGAACTCCAGTCGCTCGTGCCCGCGGAATAGTGGGAGAGCTCCTCGGGATCGTGCGGCCGGATGCGGAGCGACGATTCGGGGATGCCGTGGTCGCTGAACCAGCGGTAGCGCTCGGCGCACCAGTACTCGAACCAGCGTTCGCTGCGTCCTCCGGTGGCACGAAGAACTCCATCTCCATCTGCTCGAACTCGCGGGTCCGGAACATGAAGTTGCCGGGTGTGATCTCGTTGCGGAACGACTTGCCGATCTGGGCGATGCCGAACGGCGGCTTCTTGCGGCTGGTGGTCTGGACGTTCTTGAAGTTGACGAAGATCCCTTGCGCGGTCTCGGGCCGGAGATAGGCGACCGCGGCTTCGTCCTCGACGGGACCGACGTGGGTCTTGAACATGAGGTTGAAGTGCGCGAGCTTCGGTGAAGCTGTCTTTGGCGCCGCAGTTCGGGCAGGCGCCCGAGGCGGGCAGCTGGTCAGCGCGGAATCGCTGCTGGCAGTGGCGGCAGTCGACGAGCGGGTCGGTGAAGGTGGCGAGGTGCCCGCTGGCCTCCCAGACCCGCGGCGCCATCAGGATCGCGGCGTCGAGGCCGACGATGTCGTCGCGGAGCTGGACCATCGAGCGCCACCAGGCGTCCTTGACGTTGCGTTTGAGGAGGACGCCGAGGGGCCCGTAGTCCCACGTCGAGCGGAATCCGCCGTAGATCTCGCTGGACGGGAAGACGAAGTCCCCGCCGCTTGGCAGAGGTTGACGACGCGTTCCATCAAGTCGGGCTTCGCCATAGTGGACTTCGCAGGTTACCCGCGGGGGCGGCATCGGCGGCCATCGTTCGCGGGCCGCGCTGCTCGCCAGGGTTCCGCAGGGTCAGAGCAGGGCGGCGCAGCGGAGCCGACGCTCGCCGTGATACTCGACCGCCCAGATGCCGAGCCGCTCGACCTCGGTGAGCACCGGCGGGCCCGGCGGGTCGGCCAGCGCGCCGTTGAGCCCGCCGCCGAGTACTGCGCCGCATCACGGCCAGCGCGGCCGGCGTGATCGGGCGACCGCCGCCGCGGGCGCAGGCGCGCACACCATGCCGCCCTCGTCGAGGTCGAAGGCGACGAACTGTGCCCGTCGCGCCTGTGTCGACGGCACCTTCGTCGACGTGCTCCGGGACTCGCCGCACCGGGCGCACGTGTCGAGGATCGGCTGGAAGCCCTCGGGCGACAGCAACTTCCAGAAAAAGGCGGGGGTGACGATCGGATGAGGGCCGCTTGCGAGCGTGCGCAACGCGCCCGTCAACATCCGGTACAGCGCCGGGTTGGGTTCTCGCTCTTGGGCCACCTGGTCGACTGCCTCGAGCATCGGAGACCGACGTGGGTGAGGCAGCCGTAGTGCTCCTCGCGCAGGGCCGATTCGATTCGAGCGTCTCGATCTGGGTCACGATGTCGAGCTCGCGGCCTTTGTAACACTGGCAGGCGACCAGGCTGGTCGGCTCCAGGCGAGCGCCGAACCGGCTTGCCGGCTTGCGGATCCCCTTGGCAACGGCGCGGATCTTGCCGTGCCTTGGGCGAGGATCGTGACGATCCGGTCCGCTTCGCCGAGCTTGATCGTGCGAAGGACGACTCCTTCGTCGCGATACAGACCCGGCATTACAGCAGTGTAATTCTCTAGACGGCGCCGAAGCGGCGCTCACGACGCTGGAACTCCTCGATTGCGCCGAAGAGGTGCTCGCGTCGGAAGTCGGGCCATAACACGTCGGTGAAGTGCAACTCCGAGTACGCCACCTGCCAGAGCAGATAGTTCGAGATCCGGTGCTCGCCCGAAGTGCGTACCAGCAGGTCGGGGTCGGGCATGTCGGGGGCGTACAGATGCTTGTGCAACACGCGCTCGTCGACGCGCTCTGGATCGAGGCGACCGGCCGCGACCTCGCGGGCGATCGCCCGGATCGCGTCGAGCAGCTCGGCCCGACCGCCGTAGTTGAACGCGAAGGTGAGCGTGAGCGGCGGTTGCGGGCGGTCATCGCCTCGGTTTCCTGGATGTGACGAAGCACCCGACGGGGCACCCGGCCGGTTCGGCGGCCGATGAACCGGACGCGGACCCCTTTGCCGTGCAGCTCGTCGCGGCGCGGAACCAGCAGCCGCTCGTTGAAGTTCATGAGGAAGCGGACCTCGTCGAGCGGCCGGCGCCAGTTCTCGGTCGAGAACGCGAACACCGTCAGCCACTCGCAGCCCGACCTCCAGGCGCGCCCTCGACGGTGTCGAAGAGTGCTTCTTCGCCCGCCGCGTGACCGTCGGTGCGCTTCAGGCCGCTGTCGCTGCGCCCACCGTCCGTTGCCGTCCATCACGATCGCGACGTGGCTCGGCACCTTCGCCCGGAGCTTCGAAACGCGCGCGGGATCGAATTGCACCACGAAGAGGAACGTATCGCGCACGTCGAGCGGCGAAGGTGTGTCCCGACGGTCTCCACTGAAGTTTCACTACCCTCCCCGGACATGGTGTGGACTGTGATCGTCAACCCGGTGGCCGGACGGGGGCGGACCCGCAAACTCCTGCCCGCGATCGAAGAGCGGGCGGCCGGCCTAGGCGCCAAGGTGCACGTGTCGCTCAGCCCCGACGATCCGGTCCGCTTGGCCCGCGACGCCGCCGGGCAGGGCCACGACCTGGTGGCCTGTGGCGGCGACGGCATCGCCGCGGCAGTGGCCGGTGTCGCCGCCGACACGGGGCGCGGCGCTCGCGGTGGTCCCCACCGGGGCGGGCAACGACTTCGCGCGGGGGACTCGGCTACGACCCCAAGCATCCGCTCGACGCGTTCGACGCGCTCGAGCACGGCCACGACCGGGTCATCGACCTCGGGCGCGTCAACGGACGCTGGTACACGTGCGTGACCGCGTCCGGATTCGACGCCGAAGCCAACCGTTGGGCGAACACCGTGCACCGACTGTCCGGTACTGCGCTGTACGTCGCGGCGGTGCTCCGGACGCTGGCCGTCTATACGCCACATCCGTTCCGGCTGACCGTCGACGGCGAAACCCACGAGTTCCGCGCGTGGCTCGTCGCGGTCGGCAACGGCCCGGCCTACGGCGGCGGCATGAACATCGCACCGGACGCGGCACTCGACGACGGTCTGCTCGACGTCACCGTGGTCGGTGCCATGACACGCGCGCAGATGCTCATCAACTTTCCCAAGGTGTTCAAGGGCACCCACGTGTCGCACCCACTCGTCAGTACGTTCCGCGGTGCGCGCGTCGATCTCACGTCACTCGACGAGTCGGTCCCGATGGACGTCTACGCCGACGGCGAACGGGTCGGCCCGCTTCCCGCGACGATGCAGGCCGTGCCGGCCGCGTTGACCGTCCGGGTGCCGTGACCAGCCGGGCGTGAGCTCGCGGTCGTCGCACGACGACGCGTTGCGAACGGCCGGCACCCGCGGTTCGCCGGACCGGCGCTGTGGGTCGGGTGCTAGCTCGCGCCTGAGCCGCCCGAGCCCGAACCGCCCGAAGGCTTCCCGAGGGCCTCGGCCTCGGTGAGCGTGAGCGTGGGGCCGGTCACGTGTATGACGCCTTGCATGCCTGCGGCGCGGTGGCCGGTCACTGCGCAGTAGTAGGTGTAGTCGCCTGCGGTGGGGAAGAAGATCCTCGACGTCAACTTTTCGCCTTGGGAGTTCACGACCAGTCCCGCCCACAGCGTGGACGTCTGGTCGAAGTTGAGCGTGTGGGTGGTGTTGGCGCCGTCTTGCAGGGTCACGGCGTAGATGCCGGTCTTGGCCGTGAGGCTCGACGGCCCGAACGACAACGCCGCGCCGGGCTGCGACACGATCGTGAACGACCCCTGCGACGGGCCGGTCGCGGTGAGGACAGCCGAGTTTGTGCCCTTCACCTGCGAGTGGCCGAGCACAAGCCAGCCCGAACTGAAGATAACCAACAAGAACCCTGCGGTCATCAGCGCGATCGACGTGGAACGCAGCCTCGAAGAGTTCGAGAGCACGGTCGCGCCGAGCAGGATGATGACGGTAACGCAGGTACCGACGACCACCGATGTGTGACCGTGCGCCGACAAGAACACCCGTGACAGGTTGAGGACGTAGACGACGATGCCGATGACGACCAGGATCGGGGTGATCAGCGGGATGACGTAACGTTCGACGTTCGGGCGATGCCAGAACGACACCGGTTCGGCGGGGACCGGCTCGACCGCGGCGGCCTCGACCACGGCAGGCGCGGTCTCGGCCGGTCCGGGATCGGTGGCAACGCTGCCCGGCTCGGAGGGTTCGTCGGTCATGGCTGGCGCAATCCCATCAGCTCGCGTTCCAGATCTCGCGACACCCGCCGCGAAGGAGCGGGAACCTCTTCGGCGTTGTACCACTTGAAGAACAGAATCGTGATGGCCACCCAGAGCGCGAATCCGACGCCGATTTTCATGATGACGCCGGCAAGCTGCATGTCGGTGAGCTCAGATATGCCGAACAGGCGCGGCACGTTGTTGTAGAAGGAGTACAGCGGCTTCGAGCCGAAGGTGAGAAACGACGCGGGCACGGTCGGGACCACCGACTGCAAGAAGAGGAACAGCAGGCGTGCGAGCGGCTGCAGGCGCGGCACCTCGGGTAACGGGCTCAGTATCGGCATCCACACGATCAGAGACGAAACGAAGATGAGCGCATGGACACCAACATGCAACGGCGCGTGCTCGAGCGCGGCGTTCACCACGAGTGGCGTGTGGGTCACGATGATCACGACATTGAAGATGATCGTCGCGGGGATGAGCCGGGACAGATACCGAACTGTGGCCAGCAGCCATCGCGGTGACAGGAGCCAGCGCGCGAACCAGGTCGGCGTGCCGATGAGCATCAACGGCGCCGCGACAATCGCGTACGTGACGTGCTGCAGCATGTGCACCGAGAACAGATACTTTTCGGCGATGTCGTGGATCGGCCAGTCGGACGCGACCCAGACCGCGAGCAACCCTGCGGAAAACGACACCACCTGGAAGCGCGTGACGACCGGCGTGCCCTTCGGCGCGAGTCGGGGTCCGAGACGTGTCATTGCCAGCGCATAGCCCACGGCGAACAGCGCGACCAACAACCAAACTTCCGGGTGCGGTGTCCAAGCGGGAAACGGAACGTTGGCGATCACGGCAGCGACCTACGACTTCAGCACCGTGCTCGAGAATACGAACATGACGACGCCGTAGACGATGCCCGCGCCGATCAAACCCGTCACGAAGATGCGACGGAAGAACGGCTGGTCGGTCTTCATGTGCATGTACCAGGCGGCGACGAGGAAGAACTTGATCGCGGCCATCAGAAATAACGCGACGATGACCAGATTGGTGTGACCGGTGTTCAGGTAGGAGGTCGCGATCTCGACACTGGTGATGACGACCAGCACCACCGCGATGAGCACATACTGGCGTGGCGTCGGGTGGTTGCCGTGCTCGTCGGGGACCGCGACGTGCCCGGCCGACGCGACGAGCGCGCCGGGGTCGTCGGCCACGGCGACGGCAGTGCCGGGCCCCGCACCCTCGCCGGAGGTTTCGATTTCGGTGACCTGATCGCTCATTGCGGCTCCGCTAGTGCTGAGGAATCAGATAGACGGCAGTGAAGATGAAGATCCAGACGACGTCGACGAAGTGCCAGTACAGACCGGCGATCTCGACCGCCTCGGACCGGTCCGTACCCAGTTTGCCTTGCATCGACCGGCCGTAGAGGGTCAGGAGCCAAACGATGCCGATCGTGACGTGTGCGCCGTGCAGGCCGGTCAAGACGAAGAAGGTGGTGCCGAACAGGTTGGTGCCCAGGTGCAGACCTTCGCGGTAGAACTCGGTGAACTCGTAGACCTGGCCCGAGATGAACGTCATCCCGAAGATGGCGGTGGCGAGGATCCAGATGCGGAACCGTCGGTGGTCGCCCCGCCGGATCGCGGCGAGGGCGAGCACCATGGTAAGGGAGCTCATCAGCAGCACGAACGACGTCACCGAAGTGAACGGGATATTCAGCGTGCTGCTCGGGGTCGGGCCCTTGAGGAACTGCGCGTCGCGGCCGCGGTACAGGAAGTACGTCGAGATGAACGCGCCGAAAAAGAGGCTCTCCGAAGCGATGAACACCCAGATCGCGAGCTTGTTGTTGCTGACGCCGGTGTTCGTCTGGAGCGGGGCCGGCGTGTGCGGAACGACCGGATCGGTTTCGCTGGTCGCGACAACGGTTTGCGCCATCAGTGTGACTCCTCCGTCGCCGGCTCCGAGGTCAGGGCGTTGAGTCCGAAGAACGTGATCAACGCCCCGATCGCGATCAGCCAATAGAACTTGAAGACGAAGCCGTACCCCATGATCGGCAACCCGAGCGCGAGGACGAACGGCCAGTAGGACGGGGATGGCATGTGGATGTGATGCGGTTCGCTGTGATCGCGCCGCGCGCGGAATCGTCGACGCTGCGCTCGGAGGCAGTTTGACGAGCCGGCCTTCGTCGTCCTCGGTGTACTTGCGGTGCCAGAACTCGTCGCGTGCCTCGACGATGGGAACCTCAGCGAAGTTGTATTCGGGAGGGGGCGACGACGTCAGCCATTCGAGGGTGCGCGCATCCCACGGGTCTTCGGGGGCGAGCTCGCCCCGACGGATCGTGAAGATCACGTTGACGAGGAACACGAGGACGGACACCGCGATGATGAACGCACCGATGGTCGACATCAGGTTCAGGGTGCCCCAGCCCATGCCGGTCGGATACGTGTAGGTGCGACGGGGTTCACCTTCGAAACCCAAGAAGTGCATCGGGAAGAAGGTGAGGTTGAACCCGATCACCATGAGCCAGAAGTTCAGCTTGCCCATGGTTTCGCTCAGCATCTTCCCGAAGATTTTCGGGAACCAGTAGTAGATGCCGCCGAAGATCGCGAAGACGAGCCCACCGAACAAGACGTAGTGGAAGTGCGCGACCACGAAGTACGTGTCGTTCTGCTGGGTGTCGGAGGGCACGATCGAGTTCATGACACCCGAGAGCCCACCGATCGTGAACTGGGCGATGAAGCCCAACGCGAACAGCATCGGCGTCGCGAGTCGGACCTTGCCGCCCCAGACGGTGGCGAGCCAGTTGAAGATCTTCACGCCGGTGGGTATCGCGATGAGCATCGTCGAGAGGCTGAACGCAGCCTGCCACGACGGGACCGATCCCGCTGACGAACATGTGGTGAGCCCACACGCCCCAGCCGAGGAGGCCGATCGCGATACCGGAGAACACCACGACCGAGTAGCCGAACAGCGGTTTGCGCGAGAAGACCGGCAGGATCTCGGACACGATCGCCATCCCCGGGAGGATGAGGATGTACACCTCGGGATGGCCGAAGATCCAGAAGAGGTTCTGGTACAGGAGCGGGTCGCCGCCCGCAGCCGCATTGAAGAAGTTGGTGTGGAAGTTCCGGTCCATGAAGACCTGGATGAGCGCCGCGGTGAGCGGCGGCATGGCGAAGAGTGTGAGGAACGCGACGACGAGCATCATCCACACGAAGACCGGCATCTTCATCATCGTCATGCCCGGCGCGCGCATATTGAGCGCGGTGACGATGAAATTGATCCGCGGTCGCGACCGAGCCGACGCCCAACATGATCAGGCCGACAGCCCAGAAGTCTGCGCCCCGACCGGGGAGGAAACCTTGGGAGAGCGGTGTGCTGGTGAGCGGCGCGTAGCCGAACCAGCCGCCGTCCGGGGCGCCACCGAGCACGAACGAGGAGTACAGGAAGATTCCGCCGAAGAGGAACACCCAAAAGCCGAACATGTTCGAGGCGCGGGAACGCGACGTCACGGGCGCCGATCATGAGTGGGATGAAGTAGTTGCCGAACGCAGCCGCGAGTGGCATTCCCATGAGGAAAATCATCGTGGTGCCGTGCATCGTGAAGAACTCGTTGTAACGAGCGGCCGAGAGGAACGTGCCGTTCGGCTGTGCGAGCTGGATGCGGAGCATCAATGCTTCGATACCGCCGACGAGGAAGAAGAACATCGCCGTCGTGCCGTACATGATCGCGATCTTCTTGTGATCGACGGTGGTAAACCAGCTCCACGCGCCGGTCGTCGACCGCGGACGATCAAGGATGCTCCGCTTCACTGGAGCTTGAAACAGTGCGCTGGCGTCTTCGACAGTGGTCATGTCACCGGCACTCCGGATGTGAATTTGGATCGGTCGCGGTTTCGCACAGCAAGAACTTCGCGATCTGCTGCGCCTGCGTCATCGTCATCCCACGCGAGGAGAAGTCAGGCATCCAACCGACGAGGTCGCCGTGCGGCTTGCGACCGGGCGCGTCGTAGACCCACTTCGTCAGGTTCGTGAGCGTCATCGGATAGATGTCGCCGGCAAACGCTTCGCGGTCACCGACGTGGGTCAGGTTCGGTCCGATGGTCGCGCCGATGTTGCTGGCGAGATTCGTGACCGAGTGGCACGACAGGCAGCCCCACCGAGACGAGATCTGCTGCGTGAACTGGGTGACCTTCGCGGCTGAGAGCTGCGTCTGCTGCTGGGCCACCCACGTGTCGTAGTCGGCTTTGGTCTGGGCGATGACGCGTAGACGCATGTTGGCGTGCGAGATACCGCAGTACTGGGCGCATTGGCCGAGGTAGGTGCCGACCTTGTCGGCCTCGATCGTGAGCGTGTTGGGATGGCCGGGCACGACGTCCTTCTTGCCGGCGAGCTCAGGGACCCAGAACGAGTGGATGACGTTGCTGCTGGTGAGGGTCAACACGACCGGCTGACCGACCGGAATGTGCAGCTCGTTGGCGGTGTAGAAGTCGGTGCCTTTGTCGGTGTACTCGTATTGCCAAAACCATTGGCGAGCATCGACGTGGACGTGGACGACGTTCGGACCGGTCGGGATCTTGGCCAGGCTGAAGATCGTGGCGACGGTGGGGACGGCCATGATCGCCAGCAGCACCGCGGGCACGATCGTCCAGCTGATCTCCAGCACGGTGTTGCCGTGCACCTGTACGGGTTCACGATCGTCGCCCGGCTTGGCCCGGAAGCGCAGCGCAACGTAGACGGTCATCGCCAACACCGCCACCCCGATGACCACCGCGATCCAGAAGAACGGGGTGAACAGGTTCATGATGGTGTGGCCTGCGCTGCCGTTCGGATGCAACGCGTTCTGTTCATTGTCCGGCCCGGTCGCTCCGCAGCTCGCGAGCAGGACCATGGCGGTGGCCGCGCCGACTCCGGTCAGAGCCCCGCGCCGGAGCCGTTGCATGCGGTCCAACATCTACCGTCCTCGCGGAGACAGGATCGTGGGGAGAGCCGAGCCGCGGCGACTCTACAACGGCCGATTCGCCGGATCGCAACTCTGTGATTCCGAGGTGAATCCGAGCGTCGAGCCGGGCAACGGGCGCGCAGGCGGGCTCGGTCGGTTAGAGTCCGAGACGATCCAGTGACGAGGGACGGCGTTGCCAGTCGCGATCCACCCGGACGTGGGTTTCGAGGTGTATGCGCACGCCAAGGAGCGCTTCGAGCTCCCGGCGGGCGTCGGTTCCGGCCTGTCGGAGCAGCGCGGCGCCCCGACCGATGACGATTCCCTTTTGCGAGTCGCGTTCGACGCGTATGACCAGGCGCAACGCCAGGAGCGGTCCGTCCTTGGTTGTGCGTTCCTCGATTTCTTCGGTCGTGACCGCGATCGAATGCGGTAGCTCGTCGTGCGTCGCGGCGAGCAACTTTTCGCGCAGCAGCTCGGCGGCCAGCACCGCTTCCGGCTGATCGCTGACCACCCCGTCGGGGTAGTAGTGCGGCCCCTGAGGGATCCGCGCCTCGAGCTCGCCGAGCAAGGCCTCGACGCCCTCGCCCGAACGGGCCGACAACGGTACGAAGGCCGCGATGTCGCCCAACTCCGCGGACGCCTGCCGCGAGGTGCTCGATGATGTGTCGGTCGCTGGCCCTGTCGACCTTGTTGACGACGAGCACGGTCGGAGTCTCGACCTGGGCGACCAGGTCAGCGACGAAGCGGTCTCCGCGTCCGATCGGCTCGGTCGCGTCGATGACCAAGCAGACGACGTCGACCTCGTCGAGGGTCCCGACGGCACGGCTGTTGGTGCGCTCGCCCAACAAGGTGCGCGGCTTGTGGATGCCTGGCGTGTCGAGGAACACGATCTGCGTGCGATCGGTGGTGCGGACGCCGCGCACCTGTGTGCGTGTGGTCTGAGGACGGCTCGACACGATCGACACTTTGCGGCCGACGATCTGGTTGACGAGCGTCGACTTTCCGACGTTGGGCCGACCCACGATCGACACGAAGCCCGACCGAAACGTTTGGTCGGTCACTCTCGCCGTTCGGCGACGGTGGGCGCGTCGGTGGTCGGGGCCCCTGCGGCGGGGCCGGGCGCGGTTTGGGGCGGTACCCGCTCCGCGACCCGCGTGATGCGGACCGACACGATCCGGCGGCCTTGTATCCGTTCTGCGCAAAATTCGGAACCGTTGAGGTGGGCGCATTCACCTTCGACGGGCACGTGACCGAGCGCGTCGAAGACCAGTCCGCCGACGGTGTCCCACTCTTCTTGGGGGAGCTCGGCGTCGAGCAACTCGTTCACTTCGTCGATCGGCGTGCGGCCCGGGACCCGCAACGCTCCGCCCGCGAGACGTTCGATCTGCGGTTCGTCGACGTCATATTCGTCGGTGATCTCGCCGACGATCTCTTCGAGCAGGTCCTCCATGGTGACCAGGCCGGCTGTGCCGCCATGTTCGTCGATGACGATCGCCATGTGGAATTTCTCGGTCTGCATCTCGCGCAGCAGTTCGGCGACGCGTTTCGATTCTGGCACGAAGTCCGCGGGTCGCAACATCGGGCGCACCGACTCGTTGCCTTCGCCGCTCCCGCTCGCGCGTCACGAGGTCTTTCAGGAAGACCAAACCGACGATGTCGTCGGTCGTTTCGTTGTACGACGGCAGGCGTGACTTTCCGGCCGCGATGGCGATCCGGATCGCCTCGTCGACGGTGGCGTCGGCGGAGACGGCCACCATGTCGGGCCGGGGCACCATCACCTCACGTACGACGGTGTCACCGAACTCGAAGATCGAATGGATGAGCTCACGCTCCTCCGTTTCGATCGACGCTTCTTGCGCCGCGACGTCGGCCATCGTGAGGATCTCTTCCTCGGTGACGAACGGTCCGCCGCGTAGTCCCTTTCCCGGGATGACGACGTTGGCGAGGCCGATAAAGCCGCGAGTGAGGACACGCAACGGCCCGAACCGCGTGAGGAACGCCAGCAGGGGCGACACGCGCATCACCGCTCGTTCGGCGTGTTGCACCGCGAACGTCTTGGGCGCGACCTCCGCGAACGTGAACACCACGATGATCTCGATGACCATCCCGACCGCGACGCCGGCACTGCCGAAGGTCGGTTCGAGGACCGTGCCGAGCAACGTGGCCGAGATCATCTGGCTGGCAAGCAACACGAGCAGGACGCTGTTCAGTGTCTGCTCTGGATGTTCGAGCATGCGGAGCACACGTTCGGCGCGCTTGTCGCCCTCGTCGGCGAGGTTCAGGAGCCGGATCCGACTCGCAGCACGAACGCGGTTTCCGACAATGCGAGCACCGCCGAGAGCGCAAACAGCACCACGATCACCGCGATGGCAACGGCATGACCGTTCACACAGGCCTCAGGATCTCTGCTCCAGCTCGCGGAAGCGAGCCAGAAGTTCCTGCTCGCGTCGACGCATTACGACACCTTCATCCGGTTCGGCGTGGTCGTAGTCGAGCAAGTGCAGCACACCATGGACGACCAGGAGCGCCAACTCGTCCTCGGCGCTGACACCGCGCTCCTCCGCTTGGTTGCGCGCGACGGCCGGGCATACCACCACGTCACCCAACAGTGTCGGGGGATCGCTCGGATCGCTGGTGGTTCCCGGGCCCCGACCGCCCTGGTCGGGTTGGCGGCCCGACGGTGGGAGCTCGTCGTCGATCGGGAATGCGAGCACGTCGGTGGGGCCGCTCGATCCGAGAAACCGTTCGTTGAGCTCACCGATCGTGGTCGGGTCGACGAAGAGTAACGACATTTCGGTGTCGGGGCCGAGACGCTCGATAACGCGTTCCTCGTCGAGGACGAGTTGGGCGAGACGAACCCAACGGGGGACATCGACGGTGATGTCGCGTTGCTCGTCGGCGCCGAACACGGTCGGGATCTCGAGGCTCACGTTTCGCGTCCGCCTTCGTGGCGGCCGTACGCGTCGACGATGTCTTGCACGATCCGATGGCGTACCACGTCGCTCGAGCCGAGCTCCACGAATACCAGGCCGTCGATGTCGTGGAGCACATCGCGTACGAGCAGCAGCCCGGAACGGTGTTGGCCGTCGGGCAGATCGATCTGGGTGACGTCGCCGGTGACGACGGCTTTGGAACCGAAGCCGAGGCGCGTCAGGAACATCTTCATCTGCTCCGGTGTCGTGTTCTGCGCCTCGTCCAAAATGATGAACGAGTCGTTGAGCGTTCGCCCCCGCATGTACGCGAGCGGCGCGACCTCGATCGTGCCCCGTTCCATCAGACGGGCGACGACCTCGGGCTCGAGCATGTCGTAGAGCGCGTCGTAGAGCGGACGCAGGTACGGATCGACCTTGGCGAGCATGTCGCCCGGCAAGAATCCCAGCCGCTCTCCGGCTTCGACTGCGGGACGAGTGAGGATGATCCGGTTGACGGACTTTGCCTGGAGGGCCTGCACTGCGAGCGCGACCGCGAGGTAGCTCTTGCCGGTTCCGGCGGGTCCGATCGCGAACGTCACGGTGTGATCGCGTACCGCATCGACGTAGCGTTTCTGTCCGGACGTCTTCGGTCGGATGCTCTTGCGGCCCCGGACGACCTCGGTGGTGAGCACCTCGCTGGGACGTTGGTCGGCCTTGAGCATCTCGATCGATCGGCCCAGGCCGTCGGAGTCGAGGTCGTGACCCTGTTCGAGCAGCACGACGAGCTCTTCGAAGAGCCGCCCGACCCGTTCCGCGTCGGGCGCGTCGCCGGTGACGGTGATCTCGTTGCCCCGCACGAGGATGCGCACGGGAAAGGCCGCCTCGATCATGCGCAACAGCTCGTCGCGTTGTCCGAGCAGGCCCACCATCAGGTGGTTGCCCGGGACCAGGATCTTGACCTGGATGGTCGGGGGCGGGCTGGTCGTGCGCGGCGCTACCAAGGTCAGATCAGCGTAGCTGTCTGGAAGCGCCGCGACTCAGGCTGACGCTCGGAGCCCCAGTTGCTCGAGCCGGCTGCCGAGGTCTTCGAGACTGCGGCCCATGAGCGCCGCGAGCACGCGCAGATCCGAACGCCGGATGGTGAGCATGCGTCCGTTGAAGTCCTGACGCTCGAGCTGGATCGAGGACGCGAAGCGGGACAGCATCTGTGCGTCGGGATCGTCGACGTCGTGCAGACGCACCAGGTCGATCGCGAAGCCGTTCGCCTGGTCGATCGTGCTCGAGGTGCCGTCGACGAGGCTGATCTCGCCTTCGAACTCGCGAGGCAGGAGCTGATCCGCCGGCACTTCGTAGATCTCGGCCAACCGCAGCAGGCGGGGGACGGAGATCGCCCGCTCACCCCGCTCGTAGGCACCCAACACGGAAGCCTTGAACTCGAGAGTCGAGCGCGCCTCGACGTCGTGGAGTGACAAACCTTTCTGACGTCGGATCGCCCGGAGGCGCTCGCCGACGCGTGCTCCCGTCGTCGCCAACCTGCTCAGCCCCCTCGCCCGACTGTTAGGTTCCTGTGATGCGGTGTTGAGGTCACGTTGTCCGTGCGTTCACTCACTGGTTGATCCACAGGGCCCCGAAGAATCGTGGCACCGGCCGTGCAACCGGCACGATCGTACCAGCACGCTCCGTGAAAGTCATGCTTCCCCGCGCTTTCAACACGAGCCACGCAAGACGGACATTCTTCACAGCTACCACTCTCGGCACATCTCGCGCGCTCGATCGAGCAGCAAAACGGCGGCTGCGATCGGTGCCGTTTCGGCTCTCAGAATGTGTGGGCCGAGGCAAATGCGGGCAGCTCGCGGCATCGATTCGAGCTCCGCCGGGTCGAGTCCACCTTCGGGTCCGACGACCACGATCCACTCGTCGTTCGCCGTCGCACCTCGCGCGGGGAGTGGCAATGTGCTCACAGATACGCCGCCGGGGTCAGCGACAACGACGCCGGGCTGGTCGGAGATCGACGCGAGATCGGCGACGGGCGAGATCTCGGGGATGCGGGCCCGACGCGACTGCGCAGCGGCCGCTCGGGCTGTGGACCGCAGCCGCTCGACGCCACGTTCGGCCTGCCGCGTGTGTCCAACGTACGACGCAGCGCCGCGTCCGGACTGGGATCACCCGAGCGACGCCGAGCTCCGTGCAGCGCGCGACCACGTTGTCGAGGGCGGCGCCTTTCGTGAGTGCCGAGCGCGAGGACGACGCGGGGAACGATCTGGGGCTCGAGGAAACGGTCGCTGCGTGCGCCGAGACCGAGCCGACCCGACGCGACCGACTCGACGTCGTACCGACGCCAGGCTCCGCGACCGTCGGCCAGCGTCACGTGCTCTCCGACTCGAAGCCGGCGCACGCGTTGCAGATGATGGCCGTCGGCTCCGAGGATCTCGACGGTGTCGGCGAGCGAATCGACGAAGGCGTGCGCCGCCGCGTCCTCGCTCGCCGCCCACATGCTCGCGCCGTCGGCGTCGCGAGCCGGTCGGGTCACGATCGGAAGGCCGACCGGATGCGAGAGAACAGCCCTTCGTGGGGCGCGGTGACCTGCTCGCCTCGGAGTTGTGCGAGCTGAACCAGCAACTCGGCCTGGTCTGGTGTGAGGTTGGTCGGCACCTGCACGTCGATCTCGACGACCAAGTCGCCCCGCCGACCGTTGCGCAGCGACGGAACACCAAGCCCGGCCAGGCGAAGCCGCGCTCCGGGTTGCGTCCCGGACTGGACCTCAAGTTGGCGGGTCCCGTCAAGCGTCTCGAACTCGACGGTCGCGCCGAGTGCGGCCTGCACGATCGAAACCGCCAGCCGGTACCACAGATCGTCGCCCCGACGGTCGAACGCGCCGCTGGGCACGACATGAATCGCGACGAACAGGTCGCCGGCCGTGCCGCCGCGCGGCGCCGCCGGGCCGCGACCTGCGAGCCGCAAACGTTGGCCGTCTTCGATACCAGCCGGAACCTCTACCTCGATGGAACGGGTTCCGGCGACACGGCCGTCGCCCCGACAGGTCGCGCACGGATGTTCGATCGTGGTGCCGATCCCCCCGCACGTCGGGCACGGCCCGGCGGTCACGATCTGGCCCAGCAGCGAGCGACGCACCTGACGGACTTCGCCGGCACCGTCGCACGTCGCGCGAGCGCGTCGGATGGGTTCCCGGCGTTCCACCTGAGCCGCCGCACGTGTCACATTCGATCGGCATGCGCATCTCGACCGTGCGCCACGCGCCGGTCACGACCTCGGCGAGCGTCAGTTCCATCAGGGTTTCGGCATCGGGGCCACGAACGCGCGCCGGCCGGACCACGCTGACCGAAGACATCGCCGGAGAAGAAGGCGTCAAAAAGATCGTTGAGTCCGAACTGACCCGACGCGAACGGACTGCCGGCCGAGCCCGCCGCATCCGGACCGAACATGTCGTATTTGCGACGTCGTTCCGGGTCGCGCACCAGCTCGTAGGCTGCGTTGATCTGCTTGAACCGTTCGGCGGCGTCCGGATCGTCGGGATTTGCGTCGGGATGACATTCGCGTGCGAGCCGACGGTATGCCCGCTTGATCTCGTCGTCGGTCGCCTGCGGTGAGACACCGAGCAGTTCGTAGACGTCTTGTGCCATCAGCGTTGCACCAGCATCAACGGGACAGCTGCTGTCCGAGCTGGCGCGACACCGTCGACACCGCGGCTTGAGCCTTGCGGTAATCCATGCGCGTCGGGCCCAGCACCCCGACCGTTCCGATCGGCTCTCCCTCCACCAGATAGGGCGCGAGCACCAGCGAGCACTCGCGTAGGTCGGCGAGTTCGTTCTCCGCGCCGATGCGTACCGTGAGGCCGGGGCCGAGGAGCTCTCGCAACAGTGCGCCTAACACGACGTGCTGTTCGAGCAGCTCGAGCAGCCCTGATGCGCTCGTGCTCGCGAACGCTTCTTGTTCAGCCGCGAGTCGGCTTGCGCCACCCACGTAGAGTGGCTCGTCGTGGTGGAGTCGGACGTCCGCGGCCAGCACGTCGCACGAACCGCGGGCGAGCCCGTCGGCACGATCGTCCGAGGTGCCGGAATATCTCATGGTCGCGAGTTCGGCGAGCCGGCGGCCGGCGAGATGGGCGGCGAGGCGAGCGCTCGCGATGCCGGCGTCGTCGGAGTCGGCTTCGGCGTCGAGCACGACAGTTTCCTTTTCGACCGCGCCGTTGGACATCACGACGACTGCGAGCAGCAAGCGGGGCTGGAGCGAGCGCGAGGTGCACGCTGCGCACGTGCACCGACTCCGCCTGGGGGCCGACCACGACGGCCGCGTGTGCGGTCACCCGAGCCAGCAGCTGGCTGGTCTCGTGCAACAGATCGTCCAACGCCATCGTTCGCGGTCGTGAAGAAGTCGGCGATGCGGCGCCGTTCGGCCGGGGCGAGCGCGCCGGCTCCCGCAAGATGGTCGACGTAGTAGCGGTAGCCCGAGTCGGTCGGGACGCGGCCGGCCGACGTGTGGGGCTGGGCGATGAAACCGTCTCGTTCGAGCACCGACATCTCGTTGCGGACCGTCGCCGCGGAGACGCCCAGGCCGGCGGTCTGGGTGACCGTCTGCGAACCGACCGGTTGCGCGCTGTCGACGTAGTGCTCGACGATCGCACGCAGGATTGCGGCCTTGCGCTCGTCCAGCTCGGTCATTCGTAGGGTCCTGACAGGTTGCCGCCACGAGGAGCGATGCACGTATCCCCGTTGGCACTCGATGTTACCGAGTGCCAGACCGCCCGCGAGCAGGAGTCGAGCAGTTACATCGGATGCAAGCAGCCGACCCTGAGGGGTGAGGACGACCCGATTCTCTACCTGGCGCACGAATCCGGCGGCGGCGAGTTCCTCGACCACGCCCGCAGCCTCGCGGGCGACCGGCGCACCGAAGCGGGTGCGTAGCGCCAGCGCGCAGGCCTCCTCGGCCCGGGACACCGGCGCGAGCCGCTCCGCGCCGGCCTCGGCCGAGATCCTGGCGTCGATCGCGGCGATGTAGCGCTCGGGTGTGCGAACGTTCCACCATCGCCGACCGTTCGTGTGGCCGTGTGCCGCGCAGCCGATGCCCAAATAGTCGCCCTCGCTCCAATACAGCAGATTGTGCCGGCATTCGTGCCCTGGACGCGCCCAGTTCGACACCTCGTACCAGTCGAGCCCGGCCGCGCCCAGCAGCTCATCGGTCAGAAGATAGGCGTCGGCCTGCACGTCGTCGTCGGGCGCGGCCGCGCCCGACGCGATCCGGCGACCGAGCGGGGTCGCCGGTTCGACGGTGAGCGCGTACGCGCTGACGTGGGGAACCTCGAGCGCGATCGCTCCGACGAGTGTGGCACGCCAATCATCTTGTGATTCGCCCGGCGTCCCGTAAATCAGGTCGACGTTGACGTGTTCGAAGCTCGCGTCGAGCGCGAGCGCGATCGCCGCGCGTCACATTCGCCGCGGTCATGCGTCCGTCCCAGCGCGGCGAGCACATGCGGCGACATCGACTGCACGCCGAAGCTGAGACGATTCACCCCACCTCGACGGTACGCGGCGAGCTTGGGCGCGTCGACGCTGTCCGGGTTGCACTCCACCGTCACCTCGGCGTCGTCGGTCCGGACAATCGCGTCGAGGATCCGAACGAGCTGATCGCCACCAAGCAGCGAAGGCGTCCCGCCGCCGAAGAACACACTCGTCGCCGCCGGATAGCCGCCGGTGTTGCGGCGAGCAAGGTCGGCGACGCAGGCGTCGACGTACACGTCGATGAGGTGACCACGGTCGGTCCAGGTGGCGAAGTCGCAGTAGTCGCAACGCGTCGCGCAGAACGGGATATGGACGTACACGCCGAAGGCCACGACCCTCATTATGGTCGGACGGGCGGCTCGACCCGGACGGTCCGCTACGAAAGCTGCCGCGCTCGCGATGGGTGTGTGATGCGACGTCACGACTCCCCCGGCCGACTCGATCGTCACCGCGAAGCCGTGCACCGGACCGCTGGCGCGGAAGCTGACCGCCGACGGATCCGGACCGAGCAGTCCGGCCGACACGACGTTCGGCGTCTTTGCGTTCCCGGTCAACGCCCACAGCTGGTACGTCTGGCGCGGCGGGAGCGGTGTGAGATGGTCACCTCGCAGGTAGCCGCTGCCGTCGGGCAGGAGCACAAGTCGGGCCAGTGTTGCGCCCGAACCCGATTCGAGGCCGACTTCGCGTGCCCCTGGCGTCTTCACGGCCCGGTCGAACGCGGCGGCGGTTGCACGTGTCCCGAACGAGTTCGCACGGTTGAGCTGACTGTGCAGCGACGCGACCTGGGCGGCGAGGACGACGATCGCGATCGCCGCGGCGGCGATTCCGATCGTCGCGCTCCAGCGCACGGGGATGCGCCTGGCGCCAGGCGCGCCTCGAGTTCGTCGATCGCGTCCGTGGGGTCCGGGCGCACCGTCCGTGTCTGCACGCCGATCGCCTGCGCGATGCGCGCCCAGAGTTCCGGCGGTGCGTCTATCGGCGTGTCGGGCAGCAGTGCAAGCGACGCGGCGGTCTCGCGCATGTCGTCGACTTCGGCGCGTGCGGTCGCGTCGCCCTCGAGATATGCGTCGACCGCGCGCCCGATCGTCCGAGTCGAGCGCATCGAGTGCGTACGCACCGAGCAGCGAGTCGAGTTCGTGGCTGTCGGGAGCCGGAGTCGAATCGGTCATTCACTCACCCCCGCTTCGATCAGTGCGGCCCGGAGCCGCAAGAGCCCGGCGCGGATTCGGCTCTTCACGGTGCCCTCGGGTTGTTCCAACAGCGCCGCAACTTCACGATACGTATGCCCACCGAAGTACGCGAGCTCGATCGCTTCGCGCTCGCCGTCGGACAGCGTGGCGAGGGCACGCCGGACCGTTTCGGCCTCGGTGAGCTGCATGACTTCTCGCTCGAGGTCGATATCGACGCTCGGTCTGCGCAACGCTTCGCGTTCCTCGCGGGCCCTGCGAGCCGACTCCGCTCGGAGCAAGTCGACCGCTCGGCCGTGCACCTGCGCGAGCAGAAACGCGCGCATCGACCCGCGTGTCGGGTCGAACCGGCTGGGTTCGCGCCAGGTGCGAACGAATACCTCTTGGACGACTTCCTCGGCTAGGGCGCGGTCAGAAAGGACTCGGCGGGCGAGCCCGAGGCATGGGCCGACATGGCGCCGGTACAGCTCGGCCAGCGCGTGCTCGTCGTGCGCTCCGACTGCGCGAACGAGTGTTGCGTCGTCCGCGGCGCGTCGTTGCGTCTCCGACATCATCGCACCCGCGTCAGGGTCCCCGTTCACAAGAGATCTTCGAGACCGATCGACGGGCCGGATGATCCGCATGAGCGGCGGCGGACGTCGGCCCGCCACCTTCCGGCATCGCTGGCCAACGCGGCGGACCTCCGATCTGTTCGTGGCGATCGCTCGGCTACTTTCGCGCGATGAGCCGGCGCGAGCTCGCGAATGGGTTGCGACGGCTGGTCGCCGACCACACGGCGGACGGCAAGTTCCCGCCAGACTGGAACCGCGTCCTGGCCCGGGCCGGCTACGTGGCGCCGCACTGGCCGGCGCCGTGGGGCCTGGACGCCGATCCGGTCGAGCAAATCGCGATCGACGAAGTGATGCGCGAGTTAGAAGTTCCGCGGCCGCTCAACCCGATCGGGATCGGCTGGGCCGGACCGACGCTGTTGGTCGCCGGGTCTGAGACCCAGCAGGGAGCCTGGCTGCCCGGCATCCTCGACGGGTCGCAGATCTGGTGCCAGCTGTTCAGCGAACCGGGCGCGGGCAGCGACCTCGCGTCGCTGCAGACCCGAGCCGTGCGCGACGGCGACGAATACGTCGTGAACGGCCAAAAGGTGTGGACGACGCTCGCGCATGTCTCGCATTTCGGGATCCTGCTCGCACGAACCGATCCGGACGCTTCCGCACAAGCGGGCATCTCCTACTTCGTCGTCGACATGCGCACCTCGGGGATCGACGTGCGTCCGCTCGTGCAGATGACCGGCACGCACGAGTTCAACGAGGTGTTCTTCTCCGACGTGCGGGTGCCGGCAGCAAACGTGGTCGGCGTCGAGCACGACGGGTGGCGTCTGGCCAAGGTGACGCTCGGCAACGAACGAGTGTCGTTGTCGGGCGAAGGTGCGCTCTGGGGTCGAGGACCGACCGCGAACGACGTCCTCGATCTCGTACGCGCACACGGCGGGACGCCCGACCTTCGCCTCCGCCAGCAGCTCGCGCGGCTCTACACCGAGTCCGAGGTGCTCCGGGTCATCCGTCTGCGGACCCTTTCGGCCAAGCTGCGAGGCCTCGAGCCCGGGCCCGAGGCCTCGGTTCGTAAGGCGATGTCCGACGAGCACGGCCAGCACGTCATGGCACTCGCCAAGGCGCTCGGCGGCGCACACGGCATGCTCGCCGACCATGGCCCGTTCGCAGAGATCGACGGAGGCGTGTGGAACTACGGCTACCTCTATTCGCGTGCCCTGACGATCGGTGGCGGAACGACCGAAGTGCAGCGCAACATCCTCGGAGAAAAGGTCCTCGGGCTCCCCCGCGAAGGCGAGATCGGCGACTGAGGGTCTATTCCTCGAGGCGCAGTGCGGCGACGAAGGCTTCTTGGGGCACTTCGACGCGTCCGATCTGCTTCATCCGCTTTTTGCCTTCTTTTTGACGTTCGAGCAGCTTGCGTTTGCGGGTGATGTCGCCGCCGTAGCACTTTGCCAACACGTCCTTGCGCTTCGCTTTGACCGTCTCGCGTGCAATGATCCGACCGCCGATCGCGGCCTGGATCGGTACGTCGAAGAGTTGACGGGGTATGAGCTCACGCAACTTTGACGTCATCTTGCGGCCATACCCATCGGCCTTGGCCCGGTGGACGATGGCTGAGAACGCGTCCACGGGCACACCGTTGAGCAGCACGTCGACCTTGGCAAGATTCGAGACGCGGTAGCCGGCCGGTTCGTAGTCGAGGCTCGCGTAACCACGCGTTCGTGACTTCATCTGATCGAAGAAGTCGAGCACGATCTCGCCGAGCGGAAGCGTGTATACGAGTTCGACTCGGTCAACGGAGAGGTACTCCATCTTCTGCATCTCGCCGCGACGTTGTTGCGCGAGCTCCATGAGCGTGCCGACGTAGTCGGTGGGAGACAGGATCGTGACCCGTACGAATGGCTCCTCGATTGCCTCGACATGCTCGGGCGGCGGCATCGACGACGGGTTGTCGACCACCTCCACCTGCCCGTCGGCGAGCTGTACGCGGTACTCGACGTTGGGCGCGGTCGCGACCAACGACAGGTCGTACTCACGCTCGAGACGCTCGCGGATGATCTCCATGTGCAACAGACCGAGGAATCCGCAGCGGAAGCCGAACCCCAACGCACCTGATGTCTCTGGTTCGTACGTGAACGACGAGTCGTTGAGCCGCAATCGTTCCATCGCTTCGCGCAGATCGGCGTACTCGTCGCCGTCGACGGGATACAGCCCGCAGAAGACCATCGGCTTCGGATCGCGATACCCCTCCAGCGGCTCTGCGCGGCGGCCCGCGTCGGTGACGGTCTCTCCGACCTTGGCCTCACCCACGTCTTTGATGCCCGCGACGAGATAGCCGACCTCGCCCGGACCGAGCGACGCGACGGACGTCATCGCGGGGAGTCGAACACCGATCTCTTCCGCGTCGTGATCTTGGCGAGCGTTGAGATAACGCAGCTTGGCGCCACTGCGCAACATGCCGTTGAAGACGCGTACCGAGGAGATCACGCCTCGGTACGCGTCGTAGTACGAATCGAACATCAACGCCTGCAGTTCGGCGTCGGCATCGCCGGTGGGTGACGGGATCCGCTCGATCACCGCGTCGAGTAACTCGGAGATCCCGACTCCGGTCTTCGCGGAGATCCGCAGCACCTCGTCGGCCGGGATCCCGAGGACACGCTCGATCTCCTCCGCTCGCCGCTCAGGCTCCGCGGCCGGGAGGTCGATCTTGTTGAGCGCAGCCACGACGGTCAGGTCGTGTTCGAGCGCCTGGTAGCAGTTGGCCAACGTTTGGGCTTCGATGCCCTGCGACGCGTCGACGAGCAGGATCACGCCCTCGCACGCGGCGAGGCTGCGGCTCACCTCGTAGCTGAAGTCGACGTGGCCGGGGGTGTCGATCAGGTTGATGACGTAACCGTTCCATTCGAGGCGGACGTTCTGTGCCTTGATCGTGATGCCACGTTCGCGCTCGAGATCCATCGAATCGAGGAACTGGGCGCGCATGTCGCGCGGGTCGACCGCGCCGGTCAGCTCGAGCAGCCGGTCGGCGAGGGTCGACTTCCCGTGGTCGATATGGGCGATGATGCTGAGGCAACGGATGCGGCTGAGCTCGGTCAAGATGGTCATTCTCGCGGCTGGGGCCGACAGCACCGCGACCGGCGGTCGGGACGTGGCCGGCGACCAGCTGCTAGCCTGCCTCGGTTCCCTCAAGGCGAGAAACGGATATATGGCCAACATCAAGTCGCAAAAGAAGCGGAACCGTCAGAACGAGCGGCGCCGCGAGCGCAACAAGGCCGTGCGGACGGAACTCAAGACGCGCGTGAAGGTCGCGACGACCGCCCTCGAGTCGGAGTCCGACGACGCCCCTGAACTCGTCGAGGCAGCGCAGAAGCGGCTCGGCAAGGCCGCCTCCGCCGGGATCATCCACAAGAATCAGGCCGCTCGACGGACCTCGCGCATGATGCGACGCGCGAACAGCTCGTCGGCCGGCGACTGACCTTTCTAGGTTCGAGACGTCTGCGGGCGGGTTGTGCCGCGCGCATGACGGCGGCTGAGCGCGGCGAGCCGGGCGACCAGCACGTCGATCGCGGTGCGTTCGTCGAAGCCGCTCTGGCCCCGAAGGTCGAGCTCGGCCTGCGCCAGCAACCCGAGCGCTTCGCGTAGCCCGTCGCTGCCGAGTCGCCGTGCCGCCTCCAACGGGAATCGCGCTCCCCCGCGCTTTTCATGCCAAGCACCTCGGCCGCCCGTTCCTTTGTGGTGACCGAAGGATCGTCGAGCCGCAACAGGCGTTGGTAGTGGAACACGAGCGACGCCATGACCTGCATGGGATGCAACGGCTTCGGCTGCACCGCGCTCGTCGCAGTGAGCAAGCGGTGTAACACCTCGAGTGCCGCGCCGAGGTCGCCTCGGTCGATCGCGTTGGTGAGATCAAAACGACCGGCCGTGCCCAACTCCCCCAGGTACGGTTCGACCGCGTCGACATCGAGGGTCGTCTTGGCTCCATACGTTGCGCGCAACAGCCCCACGAGCTCCGGCACTCGGCCGGCGTCGTCGCCGAGATGGGTCGCGATCCGTGCGGACGCCTCCGCGCTCAGACGCAAACGGGCATCTTTCAACGCGATGGCGAGCGCAGCCGCGGTCTGCTCGCCGGCCGGACCGACAACGGTCGCGGCCGCCTTGCATGCCTTGTCCAGCGCGCTCGGAACCCGACCCCCGCCCGCGACGAGCACGAGGTGCACGTCGTCGAGGGGATCGGCGACCCACCCCGCGAGCCATTGTCCCTGCTCGCTGGTCAAGTTCCCGATCTCCCGCACGACGACGACCCGTCGATCGGTCATCAAGGGCGGGCTCTGCACCGCGTTGACGACTGCCGCGAATGTCGGCAGCTCGAGCGACCCTCCGGTCACGGACTCGTCGTCGTCGTCGCTTGTCGCATCGGCATCCGCCGAGTTGGTACTCACCGCGTCGCCGGGATTCGACGGTGTGATCGTCGAGCGCAAGTGACCGGTCAACATCTCCGAGCAGTGCATCGACGACGCGCTGAACCTCGCGATCGCGCAAGCTCGGATCGGAGCCCTGTACCAGGGTGATCGTCATGATCGCGATCCCTCTCGGACCGGCCGGCCCGCAACCTCATCCTGGGCGCCGAGCAGGGCTTCGAGGGTGAGACAGACGCGGCGACTGCCCGCCACGTCATGCACTCGGACGATCCGACAGCCGCACGCGACGCCGTACGCGACCGCGGCTAGCGACTCCTCCCGCCGATCGTCGAGGTCGCGGGCGAACAACTCGCCGATGAATCGCTTATTCGACGCCGAGAGAAGCAACGGGTAGCCGAGGCCGGCGTGAACCGCCGACTCGCGGAGCAGGAGTGCGCTCTGCGCCGGCGTCTTGCCCAGATCGAGAACCTGCGTCGAGGACGATCTGTTCGGAGTCGAGTCCGGCGGCCTCGGCACGTGTCGCGCGGTCGAGCAGGAACGTCGTGACTTCGCCGACAAGATCGTCGTAATGCGGATCCGGGTCGGCGACAGCGAGGACGCAGTCGAATGTGGGTCGCGACGACCGTCGCGTCGCGCGCGGCTGCGACGTTGAGATAGTCCGGGTCAGCGAAACCGGAGATGTCATTCCCAACGACTGCGCCCGCGTCGCAGGCGGCGTCGAGCACCGACGCGCGCCACGTGTCGACCGAAACGGGAACGTCGAATCGTTCGCGCAAGGCCGCGACGGCAGGAACGACTCGTTCAAGCTCCTCGGTCTCGGCGACGTCGGGTCCGGGACCGGCCTTCACACCGCCGACATCGAGCAGATCGGCACCGTCGGTGACCAGTTCCTCAGCTCTGCGCAAGAACGCATCGAGACTCCAAGTCGCGCCACGATCGTAGAACGAGTCGGGCGTGCGATTGAGAATCCCCATGACGAGCGCGCGGGTGCGGACGTCGAAGCATTGCTGACCGATTCGAATCGTCGGAGACGGCGCGTCCACCGTGCGGAGGCTACCGAGGCGGCATACCGGACTGTTTCGTTGTCCCGGACGGTCTGACCGTCGGGCGACGTGGTCGACGTCACGCGGCGCACCCGCTGGCGGCCACCAACCAGACGCCGTGCGGGGTTACCCCGAGCCTCGACGCCCGTCCACGCGTAGAGGCGCGCGGCCCAAGACGCCGGCGGGTATCGCACGCGGTCTCGGGATCGTCGACGAGCACGCAGGCGCCCCCGGACGTGCACCTGCCGGTTCTCCGCCGCGTGATCTGAGCGCCGGCGAGGAGTTCAGTGGCTGATCCGGGACGGCCCGTTCGTCGGCAGCGATCTCGGATACGGACCGACCGAGCGGCACGGACATACGGACATGATGGGGTCCGGACGGCGGACACCACGACGCACCGGTCAGGAACAACCCGTCTCGACCTACCCCCCTTCCCCCGAACCCCCGACGACGAAATTGACGAGGCGGCCGGGGACGACAATCACCTTCCTCACGGTGACGTTTTCGAGCAGCTCGGCGATTCGCGGTTCGGCGCGCGCGATGCGCTCGTGCTCGCGCTCGTCCGCGCCGACGGCGACCTTCACTCGCGCCCGCACCTTGCCGTTGATCTGCACCGGGACCTCGACGATGTCCTCGACGAGCCAAGCCGGATCCGCGGTCGGGAACGTGGCGTAGGTGAGGGTGTCGGCGTGGCCGAGCCGCGCCCACAACTCCTCGGCGATGTGCGGTGCCAGCGGCGCCGACCATCAGAACCAGTGGAAGCACGACCTCGCGGGGCGCCACACCGTGTCGGCGACGACCTGGAGTCAGATGATTGTTGCATTCGGTGAGTCGGGCGATCGCGGTGTTGAAGCCCATCGACGTCATGTCGTCGCGGACGGCGGCGATGGTACGGTTGCAAAATTTCGGCGGGTCTGGTCGTCAGGCGGAACTTCGGAGACACGGACCTCGCCCGTATTCTCGTCGATCGACGTTGCGCCATAGCCGTTGGAAGAAGCGGTGCACACCGACGATGTCGGACGTGTTCCACGGCCGTGACGCGTCGAGCGGGCCGATCGACATCTCGTAGAGACGCAGTGTGTCGGCGCCGTACTCGTCGAATATGTCGTCGGGCGTGACCGACGTTCTGGATGCTCTTGCCCATCTTGCCGAACTCGCGGGAAACGGGCGCATCATCGTGGAAGCCCCGGCCGTCGCGCTCGACCACGTCCGCGGCCTCGACGTACACGCCGCGGGCTCGTCGGTGAACGCCGCGGCGAGGATGTAGCCCTGGTTCACGAGCCGCTGGAACGGTTCGACGAGTCGAGACGTGACCGAGGTCGTAGAGCACTTTGTGCCAGAAGCGGGCGTAGAGCAGATGGAGCACCGCATGTTCGACACCGCCAACGTAGAGGTCGACGAACCCGATTTCGGCAATCCGTTGCCCGGTCCCTTCCGCCCACGTACCGCTCGACGTCCGGGTCGACCAACTGCTCCTCGTTGGTCGGATCGAGATAGCGCAGGTAGTACCAGCACGACCCCGCCCACTGCGGCATCGTGTTGGTTTCGCGCACGTAGGTGCGCCGGCCTTCGGCGCCGTATCCCGCCCAGTCGGGTCCGGGAAGCTCGAGCTCGACCTCGACCCAATCGCCGCGCGCGCCAGCGGCGGCTGCGGCAGCGCGTCCGGATCATCAGATGTTGCGGGCTCGAAGTCCGTGATGTCGGGGAGCTCGACCGGCAACATCGAATCCGGCAGCGCGATCGGACCGATCTCGTCGTACACGATCGGGAACGGCTCGCCCCAGTACCGCTGACGGCTGAACAGCCAGTCGCGCAACTTGTAGGTGACGGTGGAAGCACCCCAACCTTTCTCGTCGAGCCATTCACAGATGACGCGCTTCGCATCCTCGACCTGAAGCCCGTCGAGCGACACTTCGTCGTTCGCTGAGCTCATCGCCACGCCGTCGCCGACGTAGGCGGCCGGCCACGTCGCACGTCCTCGGCAGATGCGCCGCGCTCAGCGAGCCACTCGGCGCTCGGACGAACGACGGGCACGACGGGGAGTTCGAATTCGGTGCGAGAACTCGAAGTCGCGCTGGTCATCGCGCGGGCACCGCCATGATCGCGCCGGTGCCGTAACCCATGAGTACGTAGTCAGCGATGAAGATCGGGATGCGGGTGGAGTTGGTGGGATTGATCGCGAATGCACCGGTGAAGACGCCAGTCTTCTCGCGGCCCTCCGCTTGGCGCTCAAGCTCCGACTTCGCCGCGGCAAACTCGCGGTAACGGGCCACCGCGTCGGGCGGTGTTCCCGCCGCACCGAAGATACCTTTCCATATGTCGAGCGCGGCGCTGGACCAATCGTTGACGACATCGTCGTCGGGCCACTCGTTCGCGGTGATGCGTTCGACCAGGGGATGCTCGGGGGCCAGCACCACGTAGGTGGCGCCGAACAGCGTGTCGGGCCTCGTCGTGAACACCTCGATCGCGACGTCGGCGTGGCCGTCGACCGGGAAGCGGGCGAGCGCGCCGGTCGAACGACCGATCCAGTTGCGCTGCATCAGCTTGATCGACTCCGACCAATCGAGCTCGTCGAGGTCGGCGGCCAACCGGTCGGCGTATGCCGTGATGCGCATCATCCATTGCGAAAGCGGACGTTTGTACACCGGGAAGTTGCCGCGCTCAGACCGACCGTCGGCTGTGACCTCCTCATTGGCGAGCACCGTGCCCAGCCCCGGACACCAGTTGACGGGCGCCTCGCCGATATACGCGAGCCGGTAGGAGTCGACAAGCTCGCGCTGTTCTCGAAGTGTCAGCGCGTCGAAGGCGCGCCCGTCAGGCGTTGCCTTCGTTCCCGCCGGGCGCAGTTCGTCGACCAGATCGGTGATCGGCCGGGCCCGGTCGGCGTCGGTGTCGTACCACGAGTTGTAGATCTGCAAGAAGATCCATTGCGTCCACCGGTAGTAGTCGACGTCGGTGGTCGCGGGACCGCGGCGTGGGTCGTGGCCAAGCCCGAGCGCCCGCAGCTGGCGCTTCATATTGGCGATGTTCGCTTCGGTGGTTTCACGCGGGTGGGTGCCGGTCTGAACGGCGAACTGCTCGGCGGGAAGACCGAACGCGTCGTAGCCCATCGCGTGCAGCACGTTGTATCCCGTCATACGGCTGAAAGCGCGCGTACACGTCGGTCGCGATGAAACCGAGCGGATGGCCGACATGGAGCCCGACACCGCTTGGATACGGAAACATGTCGAGCACGAATCGGCTCGGCCGTTCGGCGACGTGCCGGGGATCTTCGGCCAATAAGCCGGTGCGGTTCGGAGTCCAGAACACGTGCTCGACGTCCCAACGCGCTTGCCAGGCGTGCTCGATCTCGTTGGCCAGGGCGGCCGTATAGCGGTGGGTCGGGATGTCGTCGGCGCGTTCGGGCACGCGCCGGAGCGTAGTGGCCGCGTTACGAAGAGCCGGGTGAATCGACTGGTAACGTGAGTTCCCCACCCGGGGGCGTAGCTCAGTTGGTAGAGCGCTTGCATGGCATGCAAGAGGTAGTGAGTTCGATCCTCATCGCCTCCACGGATCTGGAACCGAAGCGTTGTCTTTCGGAACGGTGATGCTGGCAGCCGGGTTCAATGACGCAATGAAGAGCGCTCCGATGGCGACGATCGCAGGGAGCGTGCTGGTGCGTGTCGATCGGAACCGTCGCACTGGTCGACGCATACGACTGCGACGACGCTCCGATTGACGTCCACGATGCTTTGGCGTGCTTGCGCGGCGTTCTAGGGGCCGCGCCCGTCGCGCTCGGCGTCGGTGACGGTGGTCACCGGCACGACGCGGACCGCCCGTCACGTCAACTGTGGGACGCGGGTGAGACCCTGCGTGTAAGAAACACCGATCGCGTGCGGCTGGCCGGATATCGTGTGGTGCGCCAGTTGTGGCGACGGTTCGAAACGCTCGTCGACGGCGCGTACGCGAGACCGTCCCGCGGGCCCGAGCGAAAACTGAAGCTGATAGTCCCTCCCGCCGAAATGGAATAGGAGGTTCGTCACAGCGCCGCCTCCGCCGGAACTCAAACGGCCGTAATCGACCTGTGTGCGAGTGTCCTGGCCTCGAAAGGATGGAGTCATGGCTGTAACGATGCCGTTCTCGCCGGAAGTGCGTGAGCGCGCGGTCCGGATGGTCGTGGAAGGGCTGGACGAGTATCCGTCGCAGTGGGCGGCGGTCGTGTCGGTTGCCTCGAAGCTCGGAATGACCCCGGAAGCATTGTTTTCATGGGTTCGCCAAGCGGAACGCGAATCGGCCCGGCCGGGAGTTGTGTTCGATCAGCATCGGCAACTCAAAATCTTGGAGCGGGAAAACCATGAGCTACGCCGAACGAATGAGATCTTGATGCGGGCGTCGGGAGACTTCGCGACGCCGCGATAGCCCTCAAGTGAGGTGATGAGCCCCAGGGTCGCCGTTCGAGAGGTTGCGCTGCGCTCGACCGTGCGTCTTGTGGGCAACGTCGATCACAACTTCTTGGCCGCGTGCCGACGTCGCCGTGCGCCGACCGAAGCCTTGACACCCGCCGCCTGGAGGGATCGCATCGGTCGCGCCCCGTCCGGCAAAGCCAGCACGGACATCACCGCAGAGGCATTCTTCGCGGTCGCGTTCGGGGCCGCACCGTCGTCGCCTTCGACGCCCGATCGCAACAGCCGTGAGTTCGTGCCACGGCCGAACACGCATCGGCTGCGTCGGCGGTCAGGTCGAGCACAAGAATGTGAGGATGTAACAGTCGCGGACTTCGGCGAAAAGGCCCGGGTGGCCAATGACGTCTTCGAGGACGAAGCCTCCGCGGGCCAGTGAACCACCGGCGTAGTTGAGGCCCTTCGTCTCGACGATCGTGAACCCAGCGCGGCTGAGCTTCGCCGACAGCTCCTCGATCGTGTACTCGATCTTGTGGTCGGGGTCGATGAGGTCGGCCTGCTGCAGGCGGGTCACACGGCCGTTTGGGGTATCGAGGGCGAGGTAACCGCCCGGGCGGAGCAGGCGATAGACCTCTTCGAGCACATGATCGGCGTCCGCTTCGACCACGTGCTCGATGCTCTGACCTGAGTAGACGAGATCGAAGGAGTTGTCGGGAAACAACGACAGGTCGACCATCGAGTGATAGAGGTATCGCACGAGCCCGCCCGGTGCCTGCACTTCGCGGAGTGCTCGGTCAGCGCGGTAGATCGGATGGCGAAGCTCGTCGGGGAGGTCAACGATCACCAACTCGTCGAACGAGTACGGATAGCCCATCGCGACCAGCGCGCCGTAGATGCTTCCCTTGTGCGTCCCACCAAGATCGAGAATGCGGGAAGCCTTCGGCAAGCTCTGGATGAACTGGCAGCGCCCGACATGTATGGAATGGCCCAACCTGGTTCTGAAGCTCGCGTGGTAGATGTACTCCTCCGAGCCTCGAATCTCCTCGATCAGGTCGTCGGGTGTGATCTCTCCGGAGCTGAGGCGAGAAGTGAAATGTTCGAGACCTTCGGCGTCGGGGTCGCGGCGCAACATGACGTTGAACGCCATGCGCACGGTCGATTCCGCGGGGAGCTCGGCGAACGTTCCGTCCTTCGCGATCCATCGCAGCGCAGCTGACGTGTGCCGCACTTTGGCGCGGGCTTTTCGCAGAGCGACCGAACGGCCCAGCCGCGAACGCACCCGCGCGGTCACCGACGTCGTCATGGGAGCGAACGCTAGTGCGGGACTCTCGCCGTTCCCGCTTGGCCGGACGCGGTGATCGTGCCATGACCGGCCAGCCGCAGTTCCGGTGTCCACCGGAGACCGGTGAAACGTCTCCCCCGTCTCGGACGCCAAGACAGACGTCATCTCGACACGAAGCGCGAAGCAGTTTGGTCGATGAGAAACGGAGGGAATCGGTCGGGTTTCGCGCCCGCGTCCGAGGCCAGGTTTGGCGGCCAGATGCGACGACGAGACCGACGTCGTCGCTCGCGAACGTGTTGCACGGTACGAGCCTGCGCAGTGCCAACACCGGCGGTACCCGCATGAGATCCGGGTCTTAGCCCGGCGCCGAGCGGGTCCGGGGGAACCGACCACCCAGCTCGCTGAGCGGTTCGCGGTCGGTTGTCTCATGTGATGAAGCATCCGTATCGAACACCCAGACTCGCGACAACCGCCACGGGGTTTCCCGGGACACGCAGCACGGCACGGTCGATCGGGCGGACGCGACTGCGTACCGGCGGCCCTCGGCGCGCCACTGATGGGGCTCGACGAGGTCATACGCGACCCACCCGTCACCCGGAGGCGTCCGTCCGTCATGCCGTCGTCGGAGGAACTATTCGGGGCGGCCCAGCGTCATACTGGCAATGATGAACAAGACTTCGTACGCCGTCGGTGCATGGGTCGGCGCCCTCGTGCTGTGTTTCAGCGGATGCTCGAACGGCGGGAAGGACTCGTCGGCAGCGAACACGATCGCGAAGAGTCGCAAGATCACGACGACACTGCTTGCGGCGGTCGGCGTGACGGCCGGACAGTTGAACGCACACTTGGGTGTCGGCGTCCCGACCGGTTGGGAGCCTGTAGACCAAGGCGAAGCCAGAGTGTGGGTGCCGGGCGACTGGATTCTCGAAGCGCAGGGTTCGTGTATCGGCGGCACGTCGCCAGGGATGATCAGCACCGGCAAGCTTTCCCAAGCCAACTGCACTCCGGCGAGCCAGTGGCCGATACCGACCCAGGCCGTCGGGCTCATTCCGTCATCGCAGACGTCGAGCGGCCGGCGATCATTCACTGTCGACGGGTACAGCGTGTACCAGCGAACGACACCTCGCTGGACGTCCTACGACGTTCCCCAACTCGGCATGCAGATCGCCACCCGCGGGACGCTCGGACGCCGGATACTCGACACGCTCGCTCCTTCAGCCCGCACCGTTGCCCTCGACCCGGCATTCGAGAGGGCCCCAGAAAGCTGGCACGCCATCGTCGAAGACAGTGTTGCCCTGTCGATCCCGCCATCATGGACCGTCGACACACCGACCTTTTCGTGCGGATCGCCGTTTCTCGCAGACTCGGCATTCCTGCTCATCAAGCCTCACCTCGAGTTCGCCCCGTGCGCGTTCCCGCCTCCCACACCGGTCGCAGCACTGAAAGATGGAGCGTCTGTTTTCCTGCCGCCGAACAACCCGAACGCGCCCAGCCCGACCGGGCAACCGATCACGACGTTGCAGCACGGCGCAACGACAATCAGCGTCTACGCCGGGGTCGGCGATCCCGAAGCGCTCGACCTGTTCGTCCATCGCAGCGGGTCTTCGATCACGCACGTCCTCACGGTCGGGCTCGGTCGAGACGGCCGCATCGCAGGGGGCGTCATCGCTCTCATCCACGCACACACGTGAGACAGTCCGATCTCAGGCTGCGACTGCTGAGCGGTCGAGAACACCGGAAGTCTCGCCGGGCACCGAGGTTCGCCTCACGATGTTTCTCATCGAATCCTTCACCTTGCGCGCCGACCTGTCGTCCGTACCTCGTCCGGGTCCAGACCACCGGCCGCGACGTCGCGGGGCCGACGATCGCGGCGATCTTGACCGTTGCGCGCACCCGGGGCCCGGACTTGTGGTCGGTCTCGATCCCGGTTCGGTCACGTCATCGTGCGCGTCTCGCGCATTGCCCTGTCGAGTGCCGCGCGGACCGCTCGGTGCTCGAAGCGACAAGCGACATATCCGACCGGACCGAAACCGCACCCCACCGAATCCCGCTGTCCCCGTTCAATCGCCGTCGTCGGCGTTCGATCGTTGGCCGACCCTGGCGACGAACGCCGCGATCTGGTTCGCCACTGCAACGGGACGATCGAGCGGCATCAACGTGTACGACTCGTCGATCTCGACGTGCTGCGCGTCGGGGATGATTTCGCTCAAGCGTCGTCCGTGCACGGGTGGCATGACCCGGTCTTGCGAAGCCCAGAGCACGAGCGTCGGACGATCGAAGTGCGCGAGCTCGCCCGCCGCGGCTTCGAGCCCGGTGTAGTCACTCGTCCGTACGTATTTTGCGACATCTCGGCGTACGCGCCGGTCGGTGCGGATACCGACGATCCAGCTCTCGACGACATCGGCGGGAATCGGACGCTTGGCCATCCATCCGAACGTGAACGGAAGTCGGCGCATGACAGGGATGCGTAACAGTTGTGCGACAGGACGGATCCCGCCCGGCACACGTCCCGCGATACCGGCGACGGCTCCCGGAAGGCCGGGTGGGATGTTGTCGAAGGCCTCTTCGGGGAGCAAGACGAGCGCAGCGAGACGTTCGGGGTGTCGCACCGCGGTGATTTGTGGTCCGCCCCAATCATTGGCGACCAGCGTGACGTGACGGAGATCGAGCCGCTCGATGAACTCGGCGAGCAGTTCGGCGATGCCGTGCAGGGAAAGGTCGGCGTCCGGATTCATCGGTCGTCGGTGCCCGCCGAGCGGCAGCACCGGAATCACGCATCGATAGGTCGGAACCAGTCGCGCGGCGACATCGCGCCACAGGGTCGCGTCCATGAGCAATCCGCCGACGAGCACGATGACGGGGCGGCCTTGTCCACTGTCTTCGTACTCGACGACCCCGCTCGACAGCTGCACGGATTTCACGAGGCGGCCTCCCGAGACGCGGTCCGCCGTCTCCCCGACGAACACCCTACTAGAGCGATCACTCTACGATGACTAGAGCGATCGCGCTAGTCGGGGCGGATCTGCCGGTACACTGCCGGTCGTGTCGACGACCAGGGAACGGCTGATATCGGCGAGCGCGGCGCTGTTCGGCCGGCAGGGTTATGTCGGCACCGGCGTGAAACAGATCGTGGAGTCGGCCGGCGCACCATTCGGATCGATGTACCACTTTTTCCCGAACGGCAAGGAAGAGCTTGGCGCCGAGACGATCCGATGGTCAGGCGCGATATACGGACAGCTGATCGACCTCTTTTACAAACCTGGCGACGACCCGGTCAGCGCGACCCGGAGATTCTTCGAGGGTGCGGCCGACACTCTGCTCGTCACCGACTATGTCGACGCGTGCCCGATCGCGACCGTCGCCCTCGAGGTCGCGAACACGAGTGAGCCGCTGCGCCAGGCGACCGCCGATGTGTTCGAGGCCTGGCTCTCCAACCTTGCGGGCCGTTTCCGTGAGCTCGGCCTGACCAAGACCCAGGCAAGCAACCTCGCGGTGTCACTGTTCTGCCTGCTCGAAGGGGCATTCATCCTGGCGCGCGCCACGCGCGATCACACACACGTCCGCACCGCAGGTCGCACCGCGTCCGAGGCTGTACGGGCGGCATTGGACAACCGATCGTTGCAGCTCGACGCGCGAAAACGCCGATAATCGGTTCCGGGCGGAACCTTAGGGCCCGCCGCGACATTAATTGCGCCGCTCGCGACCTTTCTGACGAGCGCGGATGTTCCGAGAATCGCTCAACTTGTCCGTTGGCGGACCCTTAGCGGCAGTACGCGAATGCGTCGAGACTTCCCGTCGCGTCGCCGGCGTTGTAAGCGGTGACGACCCATTGCGTCGTCGACGCCGCCGTCCAGCTGAAGGGTGCAATCACCGCCGTCTTGTTGCCGGAGGTCGACGAATTCGCAAGCAGGCCGCCAAACGCGAGCGAAGTGCTCTTCGGGCAGGTCACGCGCGCCGTTCCACCCGTGTGTGCCGGCAGTTGTAACGTGGTCGAGCGTTCGTGAGCGACGCCGCGGCCTGCACAGTACCCGAGCGCGGTGAGCGTCGTAGCCGCGGATGAGATGTTCAGAACAGTCACGGCCCATTGCCTCGCGGATAATGCCTCCAGCCGGACCACGATCTCCTGATGCGTCGCCGACGCGTCCGACTCGTAGCCACCACCGACGACGACCGTGCCGGCCGGGCACGTCGCGATCGCTGAGCCGACCCGGAGACCTCCGATTGACACCGAGTTGGAGACCGACGACGGCACGCTTCCCTGGTCACAATACGCGACCGCCGTCAGCCGACTTCCCGTGACGTCCGACGTACTCGTACCGGTCACCGTCCACCGGTTGGAAGCTGAGCGGCGCATTTCCTCCGGCAACACGATTGCACCCGAGTGGGGAGGCGCCACGAACTGGGCGACCACTCCCCCGAAAGAAACGTGTTCGCCCCGTGGGCAGCTTGTGGTCACGGAACGAGTCGCGAGTTTCGGGACGACAACGCCGCGTGTCGTCTTTGACGCGAACACGATCGCGGGTGTCGCGAGCGCGACGCACATGATGACGACCGCGCCGGAAGTCACAGCGGTGAACCGGCGCGGGTGCGGGGCCATCGAACGCACACTACTGGCTGAATGGACACGATCGACCTGGCGATTAATTTTCTTTAGATGTGTACGCCCCATTGCTCAAACCGAGGTTATGAGTGCGCCAAGGCTGCAGTAGGAAGGACATTTCCGCGACTGCTCACCGACAGTCGACGCGTTCCAGGTTGCTTGCGAGGTCGCCGGTGTCGCAGCCGCTGACCACCGACTGCGTGCTCGCGAGCGGCGCGGAGCTGAAAGGTACGAGATCGGCCGCGTCGATGGGTGAGCCCGGCGAGGTCGCGACGACGCCTCCGAACGCGAGCGGGGCGCTTGCGCGGCGGCTCGTACACGCGGTCCACCCTCGTCGCCTTCGGCAACGAGGGTGGGGTCGAGGACACGCGCGAGCCGCACCGACGGTGCACGACGCGAGCGAGACCGTCGTCGCGGACCGTGCTGCGCATCACGTGCACGAGTGTCATCGCGGCGGCGGCACACGCGGCAAGCGGACGCGGCTCCGCACGCACGGCGTGACCCGTACCAGTGTCTCTTCCGATGTCCGTCAGCCTCGAGTGCGCGCGACCCCGGCCTTCTTCAACACGACCGCCGGAACTCCCGCGTCTCGCCACGCGCCGTATCCGATGCCCCGGTTCTCGCCAAACCGCCGGGCGATCTTCACGAACGCGGTTTCGAGGCTTTTGATGTCGTCTCCGGAAGCAGTCTCTATGTTGGCAATTCGGATCTCGAGGTCACGAAGCTCTTGCGCGGCGAGCACTTTGTCGACACCGGAGGCCGCCTTGACCCTCACGCGCGAGTCGGTGAGACGATGTTGCAGCGCCGCCTTCGACACCTTCCGGCCCCTTCGCTTCGGGGTGTTCACAGCGGACAGATACCGATCAACGACCGCGGACATCGTGCGACCTTCAGCCAATGCTCGCTTGTGCGCCGGACTGAGCTTGCGTTGCGCAGCAGTTTTGGACACCTTTCTGGTCGCCTTCTTCGCGGGCTTCCGCGCGGCCTTTTTCGCAGCCTTTTTTGGGGCGGGCATCCAAGATCCTGTTCGTATGGAGAACAACGGCCGGACAATACGTTATCGTCCGGCCTGACCTCCCAGGCAATTCACTCTCTTGCTCGACTTCGGAGAGAAGGCCATACGCAGCACCGTTGCAGCGTCGGCCGTGAGCACGAACCCGCGCAGGTGCTGTTCGAGCAGACGCGCTCGCGATCGCAATCACGGCGGAAGGGACCTCAGCCCACCCCGTTAAGAGTGCGTGATGATTCGAGCGTCCCGCGCAAAAAGAACGTGAGGGCCCGGGTATCTCGAGGCCTCCCGGCGTACAAGAAGGTATGCGCCCGGCCAGGAATCCGACCCAGCGAGCGGACTCGCCCCGAAACCTCGTCACGGACATTGCGGACGAGTTCATGGCGCGTCTCGGTCTGCGGGCGTGCTGGTTCGAGCCGTTTCCGTTCGACGCGCTCCTTCCCCGCATCGAACCCGGCCGCATCGTGATTCCTGCGGCGGAGCCCGGCACCCGGCCGTACACCAGCTGGCAGTCGACGCATGGGGTCGAGCTTCCAGTGCGGTACGGCGCGCTGACCCTTGGACGGTTCGTGCTCGTGCCTCACGTGTCCACCTGCGGCGTCGCGCTGCCACCCGAATCACGCGAAGATGCCATCGCTGTTGCACGGCTCGTGGGTGACGAACTCGCTCGCCGCTGGACCATCACAGACCCCCGCGCTCGCGCCGACAGAGAGGCCCCCTCTTGGCCGACGTCCTATTCGTAGCGATACTGGTGGCGTTCTTCGCGTTGGCTGTCGTGTTCGTGCACGTGTGCGAGCGCATCATCGGACCCGACCTCGAAACGGACGCGTCGATCGAGGACACCGGATCGCAGCAGGCAGCGGCGTGACCGGCATCGAGAGCGCCATTGGACTGGCGCTCAGCGCGCTGGTCGCCGCTTACCTCGTGTACGCGCTCTTGTTCCCGGAGAAGCTCTGATGTCGGCCGCTGCTTGGCTGCAGCTCGTCGCGCTCCTCGTGCTGCTGGCGATCAGCACACCGCTGCTTGGGTCGTACATGGCGAAGGTGTACGGCGGTGGGAAGGCGCCCGGCGATCGAGTCTTCGGTCCAGTCGAGCGCCTGATCTATCGCGTCTGCGGGGTCGACGAGACGAGTGAGCAGCGCTGGACCACGTACGCGATCTCGTTGCTCGCCTTTAGCTTCGCGAGCGTGGTGGTCCTCTATGCGCAGCTCCGGCTGCAAGGGCACCTGCCGTTCAACCCGGATCACCAGAAGGACGTCGGCTCGCTGCTGTCGTTCAACACCGCGGTCAGCTTCCTGACCAACACGAACTGGCAGAACTACTCGGGCGAGACGACGATGTCGCATCTCAGCCAGATGGCCGGCCTGGCCGTGCACAACTTCGTGTCGGCGGCCGCGGGTGCGGCCGTGGCCGTCGCGCTCATTCGAGGGCTGGTACGGCGGCGGACGCACACCTTCGGCAACTTCTGGGTCGACCTCACCCGGACAACCGTGCGGGTGCTGTTACCGATGTCGATCGTGTTCACGTTGGTGCTCGTGAGCCAGGGCGCGATCCAGAACTTCCACAAGGCGCGTACCGTCACGACGGTCGAGGGCGCGAAGCAGACCATCCCGGGGGGTCCGATCGCCAGTCAGGAGGCGATCAAGGAGATCGGTGAGAACGGCGGCGGGCCATTCAATGCGAACTCTGCCCATCCGTTTGAGAATCCGAATGGGCTGACGAACATCCTCGAGATCTGGATGTTGCTCGCGATCCCGTTCGCGCTGACGTGGACGTTCGGAAAGATGGCCGGCGATGTCAAACAGGGCGTGGCGTTGCTCAGCGCGATGCTCGTGCTGTGGCTCGCGATCTCAATGGTCGCGATGGTGTTCGAAGCCAACGGCAATCCCAAACTCACCGCCGTCGGGGCGAACCAGCGGACGACCGCAACACAGTCGGGTGGGAACATGGAAGGGAAGGAGGTCCGGTTCGGGCCGGCCGCGTCGGGACTGTTCGCGTCGTCGACGACGGGCACGTCGACAGGCGCGGTCGATTCGATGCATGACAGTTACACGCCGATCGGCGGCGCAGCGCCGCTCGTGAACATCATGCTCGGTGAGATCGATCCCGGCGGCACCGGTTCGGGTCTGTACGGGATGCTGCTGTTCGCGCTGCTCGCGGTGTTCATCGCGGGCTTGATGGTCGGGCGAACACCCGAGTATCTGGGCAAGAAGATCCAGGGCCCCGAGATGAAGCTGGTCGTGCTCTACATCCTGATCGTGCCGCTCGTGATCCTCACCTTCACCGCGATCTCGATCGTGATGAAGACCGCGCTTCACTCACTCGACAACACCGGCCCGCACGGGCTCACGGAGATGACGTACGCGTTCACGTCAATGGCGAACAACAACGGCTCGGCGTTCGCGGGACTCAATGGCGCGACGAACTGGTTCGAAGTGACCGGCGCGCTCGCGATGCTCGTCGGACGATTCATGTTGATGATTCCGGTGCTCGCGATCGCGGGTTCGCTTGGCCGCAAACAGGCGTCGCCGCCGTCGGCGGGGACGTTCCCCACCGACACGCCGCTGTTCGCCGCGCTGTTGACCGGCGTCGTCGTGATCGTCGTCGGTCTCACGTACTTCCCGGTCGTCGCGCTCGGTCCGGTGGTCGAACATCTCGTCGGAAAGTTCTGAGGACCCACCGTGACCATGACTCCTGAGATGCCCGCACCGGAAACGCCGGACCTGGAACTTCGGCCACCGAAGGTGCGCACGCGTTCGGCGACTTCGATGTTCGACCCCAAGATCATGCGACGCGCGAGTCGGCGATGCGTTCGTGAAGCTCAACCCGCGCGAGATGGCTCGCAACCCTGTGATGTTCGTGGTCGAGGTCGGCAGCGTGCTGACGACGGTGCTGTTCTTCCAGAAGCTACCGTCGGCGACGAGTGCCAACAGCGTGTTCGTCGGACTCGTGGCCGCGTGGCTGTGGTTCACGGTGCTGTTCGCGAACTTCGCAGAGGCGGTCGCCGAAGGTCGCGGCAAGGCCCAGGCCGACACGCTGCGCAAGACGCGCTCCGAGACGGTCGCCCGCGTCCGCCAGGCCGACGGGACGACCGCAACCAAGGCATCGAGCGAGCTCACGGTCGGCGACGAGTGCGTCGTACCCGCGGGCGAGTTGATACCAGGAGACGGCGACATCATCGAAGGCATCGCGTCGGTCGACGAGTCTGCGATCACCGGCGAGTCAGCGCCGGTAATCCGCGAGTCAGGCGGCGATCGGTCGTCGGTTACCGGCGGGACGCGGGTGCTGTCGGACCAGATCGTGGTGCGCATCAGTTCCAAGCCCGGCGAAACGTTCCTCGATCGGATGATCGCGCTGGTGGAAGGCGCGGAACGTCAGAAGACGCCGAACGAGATCGCGCTGAACATTCTGCTCGCGGGCCTGACGATCATCTTTTTGCTCGCGGTCGTGACCCTGCAGCCGTTCGCGCTGTACTCGCACGCCGGTCAGTCGCTCACCGTTCTCGTTGCGCTGCTCGTCTGCCTGATTCCGACCACGATCGGCGCCTTGCTCTCCGCGATCGGGATCGCAGGTATGGACCGGCTCGTGCAACGCAACGTGCTCGCGATGAGCGGACGTGTGGTCGAAGCGGCCGGCGACTGTTCCACATTGCTGCTCGACAAGACGGGCACGATCACCTACGGCAACCGCCAGGCGGCCGAGTTCCTGGCGCTGCCGGGTGTCGAGGAACGCGAGCTCGCCGAGGCGGCGCTCGTGTCGAGCCTTGCCGACGAAACCCCCGAGGGTCGCTCGATCGTGACGTTCGCCGAAGAGCGCTACGGCCTCACGCCCACCGAGATTCCGAACGCCGAACTCGTACCGTTCACCGCGCAGACGCGTATGAGCGGCGTCAACTTCGACAATCGTGAGATCCGCAAAGGGGCAGCCGACTCCGTGCGCCGCTGGGTCGTGGAGCAGCGCGGCGCCATCCCCGACGTGCTCGAGACCATCGTCGACGGCATCGCAACCCGAGGCGGCACACCGCTCACCGTCGCGGAAGGATCACGCGTCCTCGGTGTGATCTACCTGAAAGACATTGTGAAGCAGGGAATGAACGAGAGGTTCGACCAACTGCGCGCGATGGGGATCCGCACGATCATGATCACCGGGGACAACCCGCGGACAGCGGCGGCGATTGCAGCGGAAGCCGGCGTCGACGACTTCCTGGCCGAAGCGACCCCCGAAGACAAGATGGCACTCATCAAACGCGAACAGCTCGGCGGCTCGATGGTGGCCATGACCGGCGACGGCACCAACGATGCCCCTGCCCTCGCGCAGGCCGACGTGGGTGTCGCGATGAACACGGGAACCCAGGCCGCCAAAGAGGCGGGCAACATGGTCGACCTCGACTCAAATCCAACGAAACTCATCGAGATCGTCGAAATCGGCAAGCAACTTCTCATCACGCGGGGTTCGCTCACGACATTCTCGATCGCCAATGATGTGGCGAAGTACTTCGCGATCATTCCCGCAATGTTCCAAGGAGTGTTCCCGCAGCTGAAAACGTTGAACATCATGCGTCTGAGCAACCCGCACTCGGCGATCTTGTCGGCCGTCATCTTCAACGTGTTGATCATCGTCGTGCTGATTCCGCTTGCCCTCAAAGGCGTGAAGTTCCGCGGCGAGAGCGCGGCCGCGGTGTTGCGACGCAACCTGCTCATTTACGGCGTCGGCGGGATCATCACTCCGTTCATTGGGATCAAACTCATCGACCTCATCCTCACGGCGTTGGGGGTGCACTGATGCGACGGCAACTGATTACCGGTCTCATGATGACGTTCTCGATGATCGTGCTCGTCGGCCTCGCGTATCCCCTCGCGATGACCGGCATCGCTCAGGGCCTCATGAGCCACCAGGCGAACGGCTCGTTCGTGACCAAAAACGGCAAGGTCGTCGGCTCGTCGCTGATCGGCCAGAACTTTCTCCTCCATGACGGCGCGCCCGATCCGCGCTACTTCCAGCCCCGCCCGTCGGCCGCCGGCGCCGGCTACGACGCAATGAATAGCGGCGGATCGAACCTCGGCCCGTCGTCGAAGCAACTGATCACCGAAGTCGCGCAACGGGTCGTCGTGTACCGCAAGCTCAACGGGCTCTCCCCGACGGCGTCCGTGCCCGTGGATGCCGTCACCGCATCCGCGTCGGGTCTCGACCCCGACATCTCCGTCGCGAACGCCATCCTTCAGGCCCCGCGTGTCGCCGCGGCTCGTAAGCTCTCCGTCAGTCTCGTGCTCGCGCTCGTCCGCGCCCACACCGACAATCGCCCGTTCGGCATACTCGGGGAAAAGACGGTGAACGTGCTCGATCTCAACGTCGCACTCGATCGAACGAGCTGAGCGCGCGTCGTGGACGCACTGCGTCGACGCCCGCGCGCCCGGAGGACGGCTCAAATCTTGTCGGCCTCGCGGTCGGTGTGCTGGGCGCACTGGCCTTGTCGGTCGCGATGATCCCCCTGCGGCCGCATCTGCACAACGACAACATGGCGCTCGCGCTCGTGCTGCCAGTCCTCATCGCCGGCGTACTCGGAGGGCGCTGGCCTGGTGCGTTGTCCGCAGTTGCCGCGGCGCTGTGCTTCGACTTCTTCTTCACCCAGCCGTATCAGTCGCTCCGAATCGCGAGTGGCAACGACATCGCCAGCATCGTCGTACTGCTGATCGTCGCGTTCATCTCGGCCGAGGTCGGCATTCGTGCTCGCCGGGGAGGCCATTCCGCACGCGAGTCGCGTACCGATCTCGATCGCTTGTATCGAGTGATCGAACTCGCGGCCCGCGGCGGTGACATCGAGGACGTCGTTTCATCCGCGCGGGCCGAGCTCATCGGCCTGTTCGGCCTGGTCGACTGCGCGTTCGAGACCACCGAATCCGAATCCGCGCTTCCGCGGCTCGGCATCCGGGGCGCCATCGAAGGGACACAGCTCGTCGCGACCCCCACCGACTTCGTGCTGCCACCCGGAGGCGTCGAGCTCCCGGTGGTTGGGCGCGGACGCAGGTTCGGCCGGCTCGTGCTGTTCGCTTCGGAGTCCGTGCGCACCTCACTCCAAAAACGACTCGTCGCGGTGGCGATCGCCGACGAGCTCGGCATCACCCTCGCAACCAAATCGGGCGGATGACCCGACCGGAGAATGAGATCCCCCTCAGCCCGCAACCCCCTCGGTATGGTCGCTGACGCCCTGAGGTGTCTCGTGGCCAGCGTGCTTGCCCATCTCTGCCAGTGGCGACAGGAACGACTCCGCACCACCTGATGGGCCGACCGATCCGTTGGTCGAAACTCCCGATTTCACCATGGGTCTTGGCGCCCAGCGCATCCGGCGCGGCGGCCAGGCCGCTGGTCTGACCGGCGCAGCCGGGCACGTTGTCGAAATCCTCGCGGCGCCGAGATCATCGGCATGTTCGGCATCGACCAAGGCGTGTTCGAGGCGATCGACACGCCGACCCACGCGATGCGGCTCAGCATCGACGGCTCGGTCGTCGACAATCCGGCCGACCGCGCCGATGCCGATGTCGTCCGTGCGCCCGGAGGCGTCGCACGGTCGGTCACCGGACGCGGACGCGACGACAGCCAGCTCGTGCTCTCGACCAAACCGGCCCGTACGGGACTCGAGACTCGAACGCCGGATTGCGATCTCGATCGCCGAAGAGTTGGGCCTGACGCTCGCAACCCAGCGGCCGACGTCGGCGGACTGACCGCACCCGAGTTACGACGCGGTCGTCGCGCTGTCGGCCCACGGTACCGTCGCGGCGTCGGCCCACAGCCGCTCAAGTCCGTAATATTCGCGCGTTTCGTGCAAGAAGACGTGCACGACGATGTCGCCGTAGTCGAGCAAGACCCACGACGCGTCCCGAAGCCCTTCGACTGCCCGCGGCTTGTCGCCGGTCTGCTCGTACAGCTGACGTTCGACCTCGTCGACGATGCTCCGCACCATCCGGGTGTTCGATGCGCTCGTGATCACGAAGCACTCGACGATGCCCATGATTTCGGCGACGTCGAGGACGAGGACGTCCTCACCCTTTTTGTCGTCGGCCGCTCGAGCCGCGAGACGCGATCGAGTTCCCACGTCGAACGCCGTGACCGCGGCCTCCCCCGTCGTGGCGGTCGTTTTAGAAATTCGGGTCACACGCATCCTTGCCGCGGCGTCATTGCGCCCCAGTCTGTCACGGCTGCCGGTCACCGGTTGGAAGAAGGCGTCGGGACGGTCGTCGAGGTCGTCGACGCGCGGGGAAGGGGAAGGCGTTCCCAGCTGCGATGCGTGCCGAGACACCCGGCGACCACACCGGCCACGGCCGCCAGCACGACGACACCGAGCTGCGCTCGGCGATCGCGGCGACGACGCGAGCCCCTCGCCATCAGACCCGGTAGAGCCCGTGGGCGCGAAGGATGTGCGCAGCAGCGACCGGAACGAGGAAGTCAATCGGCGCTCCTGCCGCGACCCGATCCCGGAGATCCGTCGACGACAACTCCAACCGCGGCACGGCTACCCGTGCCGTTCGCCAGCCGTCGGGCGCAGGAAAGGGCGTCGGGTCGCGGTCGACGATCGACAGCGTGACACGTTCGCGCAACTCGTCGACGCGGTGCCACGTCGGTAGGCCCGCGGCGACCTCGCTGCCAACGATGAGGAAGAGCTCGCGCCCGGGCGTGTCGAGCGCTTCGACGGTGTCGATCGAATACGTCGGACCGTCCCGTTCGAGCTCGATGCGCGACGCTTCGAGTCCTTCGACACCGTCCAACGCAGCCGCCACCATCTCGTAACGAACTTCGGCCGGCGCCAGCGTTCGATCACGCTTCTGCCACGGATCACGGGCGACGACAACGAGGACCCGGTCGAGCGCGAGCTGGTGGCGCGTGGCGGACGCGTCCATCAAATGTCCCACGTGCACCGGGTCGAACGTTCCGCCCAAGATCCCGATCCGCTCGTGAACCGCCGACTTGTCTGGTGCACGCTGCGGGGATGCGGCTGACTCCGTACCGGGCACAAGCCGATTCTACGGAGAACACTGCGTGAAGGGCGCGTTGCCGTTGCGCGCGCCAATCCCGCGCGTCGTAGCCTTTGCCCATGGCGACGACCCGGGATTCACCCGAAGGCGACGACGTTCGCCTTGTCGTACGGGTGTGGCTTCCCGACCGTCCTGGTGCGCTCGGACTCGTTGCGTCTCGGATCGGCGCGATCGGTGCGGACATCGTCGGCGTCGACGTCCTCGAGCGTAGCGAACATGTCGCAGTCGACGAGTTCGCGGTCGTCATCTCCAGCATGGATCTCGTCAAGTTGCTCGTGCGTGAGATCGAGGAGGTCGACGGCGCGTCGGTCGAGCAATGGGAGCGCGTCGATCGGTTCCCCGACGCGCGGCTGGATGCGCTCGAGACCGTTGAGCGCGTCTTCGAAGCCGATCATGCGGCCGCGCTCTGGTGTCGACTCGTAGAACGCGTGTACACCGAGTTCGCTTCGAGCTGGGTGGTGGTACTGCGCGCCAGGATTGTGCTCGCAGCCGTCGGCGAAGGCGTGCCCGACGCTTCGGTGCTCGACGCGCTCGCGGCCGGCGTCGGTGCGTCGCCTGCGGTCGCGGCCGGCGATGCAGGACCCGAAGACCTCGCCGTCGCGCCGCTCCCCGCCAACGACGCGGTGCTGCTCATCGGGCGTGACGGTCATCCGTTCCGCCGACGCGAACGTCATCAGCTTCTCGCGTTGGCCCGCATCGCCGACCGCGCCGCATCGATGCTCGCGTAAGGCCGGACTTCGCTGGCGACTATCTCGACCGGCGAACTCGACGGCCGGCGTGGGCTTCGCGTGCACGATCGCGCTCCTGCAGCGCCACGCGGTCGAGCTCGGCGCCGAGATCGCGGTAGTGCAACACGCGCGCCGCGTCGATCTCGCCGCGGGTCACTGCGAGCCGTACCGCGCAGCCCGGCTCCTGGTCGTGCACGCAGTCGTGGAACCGGCATTCGATCGCGTAGATTTCGATGTCGGCGAACGCACGCCGGAGGCCTTCATCGGCGATCCATAGCGTGACCGCGCGCAGTCCCGGCGTATCGACGAGCACACCTCCGTCGGGGAGCAGCACGAGCTCCCGCGACGTTGTCGTGTGGCGGCCGCGTTGATCACGGGCACGAACCGCGCCGGTGGCTCGCACGTCGGAGCCGACGAGGCAGTTCACAAGTGTCGACTTGCCCACTCCCGACGCGCCGATCAACGCGACGGTGCAGCCCGGCGCCGCATACCGGCGGAGCTCGTCGACGCCGACTCCTGAAACTGCGCTGGTCACGATCACCGGCGCGCCCGACGCGCTGCGAACGACCGAGGAGACGTCGATCGGGTCGTCAGCCAGATCTGCCTTGGTCAGCACGATCACCGGTTCGGCGCCGCTTTCGAACGCGAGGACGAGCTCGCGTTCGAGGCGCCGCAGGTTGGGTCCGTGCTCGAACGACTGGGTGACGAACACCGTGTCGATGTTGGTGGCGACCACCTGCGCGTTGCGCGCGGTGCCGTCCATCGGGTCGCCTCGCACGAACGCCGAGTGACGGGGCAACACCGTCGCCACGACCGCAGATTCGTCGCCCTCGCCCACCAGCACCCAATCGCCGGTCGCCAAGGGATCGGCGCCGGTCGCGGCCCGAACCGGTCCGGAGGCGGTGAACACGCTGACGATGCCCCGATCGACCCGCGTGACCCGCCCGGGTTCGCCGGGATGGTGGACAGCTGCCGACGCGGCCGCCGCCGCGACGCGCTCGTTCCAACCGATGGGGACGAGCGCGGCGAGGTCGGACACGCGATCAGATTAGGTGGGCGGTCACTGCGGGTCGCCGCCGGCGCGGATGCGACGGTCGCGCGGTTCGCCACGAGCCGATGTATGCGCCCGGAGCTCACCGCTGAGCCGCGACGACCCGATCGTGCGTCACTCGTTGCGTGGTCGAGATCCTGATCGTGACCGGGCTTTCAAGACGGCTGCCGCCAACGAACTGCGCGGTCGGGATCCGGACTGCCGACGGCGTATCCCGACGCGGGCGCGCCCGAGCGGCCGACGATCGCGCGCTCGGTCGACGGGACCCGGCTCACACCGGTTCCGGGCGCGCCGGGTCGGCGCCAACCGAGATGGGACTTCCTCATCGGGCCTGAGGCGCGAGCCCGCCAGTTCGGCCGCCGCGTTGGTGATGTTGGTTGTGGCCGACGACACGATCGACGACCGACGGCGGCTGCGGTTGTCCCCGCCGAACAGGTCTAACTGCGGCTCGTCACGTCGCGCGGCGGTCGCCTTACCCGTTGGGCCGGTTCGCCGTTAGCCTCGGCACATGCGCCAATTCGACGTCGACCGTATGCAACCGCGCGAGGAGCCGGCCGTGATCGCCGCGCTCTGCCGGGCCTTCTTTGACGACCCGCTGTTCGGATACTTCGTGCCGAATCTCGTGAATCAGACCAAGGGGCTGCTCGGGTTCATGAGCGGCGCAGTGAAGGACGCCAGCCCGTTCGGCGAGATCTGGGTCGCGCACGCCGACAGCAAAGTCGCCGGTGCCGCGGTCTGGCTGCCGCCCGGTGCGTATCCGCGCACCACTAGGCGCGAGGTCATGACGAACGTTCGCGCGGTTCCCGCATTCGCGCGCGTGTGGACGCATACGCGACAGCATCAAGCTGTTGGCCGCGGTCGACAAAGCACACAAAGACGTGGGCGGGCCTCACTACTACCTGGCCGTACTCGGGAGCGATCCGCTGTTCCAACGGGTCGGTGCCGGCTCCTCGGTGTTGGCACCCGTCCTCGAACGCTGCGATCGGGAAGGTCTTCCGGCGTACCTCGAGACGCAGAAGGAAGACAACATTGCCTACTACGCCCGTCACCGTTTCGAGGTGGTACGCAAGCTCGACAGCCCGCCGTGTCCTCCGGTCTGGACGCTGTTGCGCAACCCGAGTGAGCGACCGGTGTGACTAGACGCTGACGACGTCTTCGACGAACTTGTGCAACTGGCGCAAGTTCCGCACCTCGTACACGCCGTCGCAGTAGGGCGCGTATTCGGAGATGATCGAGTCGCCTGTGTCCCAATAGCCGCGCGGCTCGGGATCGAGCCAGAACAGCCGACGGGCACGCTTGCGCATCTCGGCGAGCGTCCATGCCTGTGCCGTGTGATAGTTGTTGCGCGCGTCGCCGAGCAGGATAATCGACGACTTGCGGGTCACCTCTCGAATGTGGCGCTCGTGCCACACTTCGAACGTGTGGCCGTAGTCGGAGTGACCGTCGACCCATACGACGTCGGCCTCGGTGTTGACCCGGTTGATCGCGGTGGCAAGTTCGTCGGACTCGTCGAAGAAACGGGTCACTTCGTCGACACCGTCGATGAACACCCAGGAACGTACCTTCGAGAACTCGCTTTGCATCGCGTACACGAACTGAAGGGTGAACCGCGGCGAACGACGCGACCGATCCCGAAATGTCGGCCACCACCATGATTTCCGGCTTCGACGGACGAGGTCGCTTAAACCTCGGCTCGGCGGGGACGCCGCCGTACGACAGCGACTGGCGCACCGTTCGCCGGAAGTCGAGCGTGCCGCGGTGACGGTGGCGTCGGCGCTGCGCGAGGCGAGCAGCCAACGCGCGCGTGAGAGGGTAGATCGCCTTCTGGAGCTGCTGCATCTCCTCACGCGACGCGTGCATGAAGTCGACGTCTTCGGGGAGTGGCTTGCGTAACGTGCGGGCCATCGCTTCGACGCCGCGGTCGGCAACGAGACGGCGACGGATCTCGGCCTCGATCATCTCCTTCAAGACTTTCAGGCGCCCTTCGTACTCCTCGCGGGCGAGGCGTTCGTCGAACGAGCCTGTTCCGATCTGTTGGTCCTGCTGCGCCTGCTCCATCATCTTGGCGACGAGGCCTTCAGCGTCGAGTTGTCGCAACGTTCGGTACAGGTAATACGCGCCGCCGACCGGACGACCGGGCTCCATCCCCGCGAAGCGAGCCACCGCCGCACCTGCGAGCGCCCGCAGCTGCTCGGTGTCCATGCGCATGAGCGCGTTCAGGAGCATCTGCGCGAGCTCTTCGTTTGACAGCTGACCCATCGCGCCGCCAGCGTCCATCTCGGCGCGCAGCTGGTCGAAGTCGGCCTGTGCGTCAGCGCCGAGCTCTCCTGCCTCTCCGCCCTCGACGCCCGGACTGAAGATCGAGAAGTACACCTCGAACACGGTGTCGAACACCTTATGGTGCCCGTGGTGCTTCACCAACGTCGCGCACAGCGCAGTCTTGAACGCGTCACGGTCTTGAAGCGGGACGTACTCGACCGCGCGCATCGCGTCGAGGTTTTCGGTCATCGACACCGGGAGACCGGCAAGTCTGAGCTCGTGCACGAAGCCCTGAAGTACGTCGAGCATTGCTGGCTCGTTCGAAAGCGCGTTCACACGTTCATCCGACGTTCCGGGTCGACGATCTCGCATCGCATAGTCGAGCTTGTTCCACTGCATCCAACTTCAGCGCCGTCCCGGCGTGGCTGGCGCGTCGACGCCGAGCTCTTTGCGCGCTTTGGTGATGTCGGTCTGGTACTTGAGCAGCACGTGCAGCGTCTCACCCATGACTTCGGGCGTGATCTCGCTTCGGCCGAGATAGACCAGTGTGCGCGCCCAGTCAATGGTCTCCGAAATCGACGGTGCCTTCTTCAGGTCGATGTTGCGGATCGAGCCGACGACCTTCGCGATCTGTTCGGCGAGCGCGTCGTCGACTTCAGGTACCCGCACTCGCACGATCTCTTTTTCGCGCTCGACGTCGGGATAGTCGATGTGCAGGAACAGGCAACGCCGTTTCAGGGCCTCCGACAGCTCACGTGTGTTGTTCGACGTGAGAAAGACGAGGGGCCGCTGTACCCCTTCGATCGTGCCCAGCTCAGGGATCGAAACCTGGAAGTCGGACAGCACCTCGAGCAGGAGCGCTTCGGTCTCGATTTCGACCCGATCGACCTCGTCGATGAGCAACACCACCGGGTCAACGGCGCGGATCGCTTCGAGCAGCGGCCGGGTCAGCAGGAACTGTTCGGAGAAGATGTCGGCCTCGACGGTCTCCCAGTCGCGTTCGTGCTCGCGGTCGGCCTGGATGCGCAGAAGCTGCTTTTTGTAGTTCCACTCGTAGATGGCCTTCGACTCGTCGAGGCCTTCGTAACACTGCAATCGGATCAGGCGCGCGTTGGTGATCGCCGCGGCCGCTTTGGCAAGTTCGGTTTTCCCGACGCCCGCCGGCCCTTCGACAAGTACAGGTTTGCCCAGCCGGTCGGCGAGGTATACGACGCCGGCGATGCTCGTGTCGGCGAGATAGTCGACGTCGTGTAGGCGCTGCACGACATCGGGAACGGAAGCGAAACGCTCGGCCATGAATGGTGCGAACTCCTGATTCGGGTGGGGGCCGGGCTCAGCCGCGGATCTGACCGTCGCCCCAGACGACGTACTTGTAGGTGGTGAGCTCGCGCAGACCCATCGGACCTCGAGCGTGCAACTTCTGGGTGGAGATGCCGATCTCAGCGCCGAAGCCGAACTCCTCGCCGTCGGTGAACCGCGTCGACGCGTTGACGATCACGGCTGCGGCGTCGACCTCGGTGGTGAACCGTCGAGCCGACGCCAAATCGCCGGTCAGGATCGCCTCGGTGTGGCCGGTGCCGTAACGGTTCACGTGCGCGATGGCGCGGTCGAGATCCGCGACCACGGCGACAGACATCTTGAGGTCGAGGAACTCGCGGCCGAAGTCTCCGTCGGCAACCGGCTCGATATGCGATGAGCGCCTTCGACTCTCGTCGTCGCCGACCAGTTCGACACCGCGGTCGTGCAACATACGGGCGATGCGCGGGACGAACGTGTCCGCGACCGCGGCGTGCACGACGAGAGATTCGGCAGTGTTGCACACGCTCGTTCGCTGGGTTTTGGCGTTCACGACGATCTTCGTCGCTTCGTCGAGGTCGGCCGATTCGTCGACGTACACGTGACAGTTGCCGTCACCGTCGATGATCACCGGAACCGTCGCGTTCTCGCGAATGCTTCGGATCAGGGACGGGCCGCCGCGGGGGATGAGACAGTCGACGTAGTCGGTGAGCTGCATCACGGCGGTTGCCGTCTCGTACGCCGTATCTTCGACGAGGATCACTGCGTCCTCGGGGAGGCCATGTTTCGACAGCGCATCGCGCAGCACCGACGCAACCGCGATGTTCGAACGGAGCGCGGTCGAACTCCCTCGGAGCAACGACGCGTTGCCGGCCTTGATGCACAGGCCGGCCGCGTCGCTGGTGACGTTCGGACGGTTCTCGTAAATGATCGCGATCACTCCGAGCGGCACCCGCACCCGAGTGATCTGCAGTCCGTTCGGGCGTGTCCAGCCGTCGAGCACTTCGCCGACCGGGTCGGCGAGCCCGGCGACGGTTCGCAACCCGTTGGCCATGGCGGCGAGGCGTGCGTCGGTGAGCCGGAGACGATCGAGCGGTCCGGGCGCCATTCCCCCCGTGTCGGCTGCTTCGAGGTCGGCGTCATTGGCCGCTTGGATCTCGGCGGCGCGCTCGGCGAGCAGGTCGGCGGCAGTGACCAGGGCGGAGTTCTTCGCCGATGTGGAGGCAGTGGCCAGCGTCCGGCTCGCGGCCTTGGCCCGTTCGCCCAGCTCCACGACACTCGTCATGGAGCCAGGCTACCCCTTGACCGGTCGGTCAAGTCAGTGGGATTTCGCGTCGTGGCGCACGCGAACGTCGGCGACAACAAGGTCCGCGACCGGTGCGGATGCAACGACCGCGACCGGGTCGCACGGTTCGCGCCACGGTCGTGGCGAACGACACGATCAGCATTTCTGAGCTGGGGCCCGGGGACGGGCCGAACACATCTAGGCAAGGACGACAAGGTCGTCGCGGTGGACGACCTCGTGGGGGAATCCTTCGGGGAGGTCGGCAGTTCGGCGGCCCCGGTACTCGACCAGCTGGCGCGAGGTGTAACGGCACAGGCCTTTCGCGAAGACCGCGCCGAGATCGTCGACGATTTCGACGGTGGCGTCGGCGTCGAAGTCGCCGTCCACGTCGCGGACCCCGGCCGCCAGCAACGACTTGCCGCCGTCCACCAGTGCGCGTCGTGCGCCGGCATCAACGGCGATCCTGCCTTCCGAGGCACGCGCGAATGCGATCCAGAGCTTGCGGCTCGCCAGCCGGTGCGCCCGAGGCGCGAACGAAGTACCGACTGAACGTCCCGCAAGTGCGTCGGCGACGACGCCAGGAAGCGAGGCCGACGCGATCACGGCGCGCACGCCCGACCAGGCGGCGATCTTCGCGGCCGCGAGCTTGCTTGCCATTCCGCCACTGCCCCGATCGGTGCCGGCGCCACCCACCACTTCCTCGAGTGCAGCGTCGATCTCTACGATCTCTTCGATCAGGGAAGCGTCGTGGTCGCGACGCGGATCCGCGGTGAACACTCCGGCCGTGTCGGTCAGCATGAGCAACATGTCGGCGCCCAACATGTGCGACACGAGCGCCGCGAGGCGATCATTGTCGCCGTAACGGATCTCGTCGTCGGCGACGGTGTCGTTCTCGTTGACGATCGGAAGGACGCCGAGGTCAAGCAGATGTTGCATGGTCATGCGGGCGTGAAGATATTGCGACCGATGGAAGAAGTCGTAGGGTGTGAGCAACACCTGCCCGGCCACGACGTCGTGCTTGGCGAGCAGCGCGCTCATGCGTTCGAGCAGGCGAGGTTGACCGACCGCGGCAATCGCCTGGAGCGTCCCGATATCTGTCGGCCGGGCCGTGAGGCCGAGTGCGGGCATACCTGCGGCGATCGCGCCCGACATGACCAGCACCACGTGGCAGCCGTCGGCGCGCGCCCCGGCGAGCTCGTCGGCCAGCTTCACGAGCGCGGTTTCGTCGAGTTCGCCGGACGGAAGCGTGATCGACGAGGTGCCGATCTTGATCACGGACAGCGAGGAGCTCATACGGCCTCCTCGTAGGTGAGTTCGACCGTGCCGATTCGCACGACGTCTCCGTCTCGAGCTCCCGCGGCGAGTGCGCGTTCCACACCCATCCGGCGCAGCCGCTGCTGTATGTACGCGATCGCGTCGGCGGTCGTGATGTCGGCGAGCGCGACCGCCCGCTCGGCCGGACGTCCCTTGACCCGCCAGGCGTGCGTCCCTTCGCGCAGCACAGAGAACCCCTGCTCCGCCGGACGGAGCACGACGAACGGCTCCGGCTCACGTTCGGCGCTTCGAGCCTCGTCGACGAGGAGCGCGACCTGACTCACGAGGTCGTCCAGTCCGGCGCGGGTCACGGCCGAAACCGTCAGCCCATCGAACGGCTCGGTCGCGACGTCGGCTTTACTGCCGACGACGACGCGGGGGCGATCGAGAAGCTCAGGTCGGTAGCGACCCAGCTCGTCGAGTAACACGCGTCGTTGCTCGTCGGGCGTGCGGCCATCGACAGGCGCCAGATCGCACAGCACGACCAGTACACGGGCCCGCTCGATATGCCGTAAGAACTGATGACCCAATCCGCGGCCTTCGGCCGCGCCCTCGATGAGGCCGGGCATGTCGGCGACCACGAACTCACGGTCGCGCCACCGGACGACACCGAGATGAGGTTCGAGGGTCGTGAACGGGTACGCGGCGATCTTCGGCTTCGCTGCACTCACCGCCGAGATCAGTGTCGACTTGCCGGCGTTGGGGAATCCGATCAATGCCGCGTCGGCCAGCAGCTTCAGCTCGAGTCGAAGCCAGCGCTCTTCGCCGTACTCGCCTTGCTCGGCGAAGCTCGGCGCGCGGCGCGCGTTCGACAAGAAACGGGCGTTGCCGCGTCCGCCCTGACCGCCACGCGCCGCGATCCACTGGTCGCCGTGACGCACGAGATCGGCGAGTACCTCATTGTCAGGCCCGTACACGACGGTTCCCTCGGGGACATCGACGACGAGATCTGCGCCGCTGACGCCGTGCTGCTTCTTGCCGGAACCGTGCGTGCCGGAGCCGGCTTTGCGGTGCGGATGGTCGCGGAACGCGAGCAACGACGCGACGTTCCGACTGGCGCGCAGCCAGACGTCGCCGCCGCGGCCGCCGTCGCCGCCATCTGGACCGCCACGCGGCACGTGCGCTTCGCGTCGAAACGCGACACAGCCAGCGCCGCCGTTGCCGCCCTGCACGTTGCACTGCGCGACGTCGACGAAGCCGGACACTGGGACAGGATACGGACCGTGCCGCTGCGGCCCGGCCGGTTCTCCCTACGATCGGGTGATGCGCCGGTCGCGGGTTGCGTTTTGGTCGGCGACGGCCGCGATCGTGGCACTCACCGCATGTTCCACCAACCACGCTGCGAGCCCGGTCACGACGGCGACCTCGGCCGCGCCGCCTGCGTCAACCGGCCGGCCGGCTCCGACGACCACCCCGGCCGCGTCCGACGTGCAGATCGTCTCACTCGCCGGGCCGACTCCGCCGCTGGTGTGCAACGCGCCGACGCAGGTCGAACTGCGCTGGGCCACTCGGCACGCCAGGTCCGTGACCCTCGAGATCAACGGCGGGCCGGTGTTCGCGTCGTACCCGAACGGCACGCGCGACGAGCTGGTTCCGCTCGCCTGTACTGGCAGCCCGCAGACGTATGTGATCACTGCTCGCGCCCGGGACGGCGAATCCGTCACCAAGTCGTTGACGATCATCGAACGAGAATCAAACGCCAGCTAGTGAGCCGACGCCGGCTTCTTCGGCGCAGCCGGCTTGCTCGGCGCAGCCGGCTTCTGTGGTGCGGCCGACTTCTTCGCGGCCTGCGCGGCACGCTTTTTGTCGCGGATCTCCGCGACCCGTTCGAACGTGTCGACGTCGGCGATCGAAGGCCAGTCGGCGGCGACGTGGTCCCATCCTGCGGGGCGCACGCCGAGCCGCTTGCCGAGCACGCCGACGAAGATCCGCGACTTGTCGCGACCGAATCCGGGCAGGGCCTGAACCCGCGCGAGCAGCTCCTCGCCGGTCGTGGCGCCCGTCCACAGATCTTCGGGCCGTCCGTTGTAGTGCTCGACGATGTGGCTACACAGGTCGTACGTGCGTTTCGCCATCGACGCCGGATATCGATGCAACGCGGGTTTGTCGCGGAACACTTCTTCCAAGCGGGCCGGATCCATCGCGGCGATCGCGGCCGCGTCGAGCCGATCGACGCCGAGTCGCTGCTTCAACAGCAGCGGCGCGCCGAACGCCCATTCCATGGTCACCTGCTGGTCGAGCAGCATGCCGACCAGCACGGCGAGCGGTTCCTGGGCGAGCAGCCGATTGGCGGCGGGATCGGCAGTGAAATGCAGCGCGGCCGGATAGGACATGTTTCGCGACGATACCGGCCCCGTGGGCTGCGAAGCTCCGGCGACTAAACTGCTCTCTCCCCGATTCCCGAGGGACCGATTGACTGACGGACCGCACGCTGATCCTGAGCTCGATTCCGAGCAGGCCTATGTCGACGCCGCGTATGCCCGCTTGGAGGCGATGAGAGCAGCGGCGGAGCGGGTGCGTGCCGCCTACGCCGACGTGCGGGCCGGCGGGACCCATCAGGCCCGGCTCGAGCGTGACATCGCATGGAACGTCACCCAGCGGCGGCTGGCCGACCTTGACATCGGCGACGCCCCACTCATGTTCGGCCGTCTCGACATGGAGGACCGTTCCCGCTGGTACGTCGGCCGCATCGCCGTTGAAGACGAGGAACACACCCCGCTCGTCGTCGACTGGCGGGCGCCGGTGTCGGAGCCGTTCTACCGGGCAACGGCGGTCGAACCGATGGCGGTGGTGCGGCGCCGCCACCTCATCTCCCGCAAGGGCCGTGAGCTGGTCGGCCTGGACGACGAGGTGTTCGACCAGCAGGCCATCGACGAGGCCGGGCTCCCGATCGCCGGCGAAGGTGCCCTCCTCGCGGCGCTTGAACGGAACCGCACGGGCCGGATGGGCGACATCGTCGCCACGATCCAGGCCGAACAGGACGAAGCTATCCGCGCCGAGGTCGCCGGGCCGTTGGTGGTCGCCGGCGGTCCCGGCACAGGCAAGACCGCGGTGGCGCTGCACCGCGCCGCGTACCTCCTGTACACGTTCCGTCGCCGGCTGGGCGCGCAGGGCGTGCTGCTGGTCGGTCCGAGCCCGGTATTCCTTCGCTACATCGAGCATGTGCTGCCCTCGCTCGGCGAACAAGACGTGCAGCTCTCGACGATCGCCGGACTCCGCCCGAGCATCCGCGTGCAGGGCACAGATCCCGACCCGACCGCGGCACTCAAAGGAGACGGGCGCATGGCACGCGTCGTCGAACGGGCGGTGCGTGACCGAGAACGTTCGCTTCCGCACGATTTCTCGATACTCCTCGACGGCCTGCAGCTGCGGGTACGCCGACGCGAGACCGCTCGCCTCGTGGAGGCGGTGCAACGCCGCCGGGGGTTGCACAACGAGCAGCGCCCCCACCTCGCGCAACGCTTCGTCGACCTGCTCGTCACGCGCTACAAGGCGGCGGCGATTCGCGCGGTACCAGCGGCGAGCCGACGACGCTCCCGCGGTGAATGTCACGAGCCTGTTCGACCGCGACACCACGCTCGACGCGAGCGTCGCGGGTGCGCTCGTGCGCGGCGAGGCGCTGCCCGAAGGCTGGGAACAGGAGCTGCGTGCACGGTTTCGGGGGCGCCCGGAGGTCAAAGAAGCCCTCGAACGTATGTGGCCGGTGCTGTCCGGAGCCGAGCTGATCAACGACCTGCTGGGGTTCGCGGCCCTGGTGCGATCGGCCGCGCAAGGGTTGTTCACCGACGTCGAGCAGGCCGCGCTGCACCGGCCACGGGCACGTGACGTGACCGCGGTGGCCTGGACCGAAGACGACGTCGCCCTGATCGACGAAGCCGACGCCCGGCTCGGACCTGTCGACGCCGCCCGGCCGAAACCTCGGCGAACGCGGGGCGGCGACGAAGAGCTCGACCGCGCCTCTCGGGTCATCGACGAGCTCGGGCTGCACGGCTACACCGATGCGGCCACCTTGGCGCGGCGCAACGGTGGGGCGCCGCCCGCCAACGGTGCGGAACCGTCGATCGAACCCCGCACCTTCGGTCATGTGCTCGTGGACGAGGCGCAGGACCTCACCTCGATGCAGTGGCGGATGCTCACTCGCCGCTGCCCGTCAGGATCGATGACCCTCGTCGGCGATCCCGGTCAGGCCAGCCGGCCGGGCGCGCTCGCCTCGTGGTCCGACGTGCTCGCCCACCTGCCGCAACACACCTCGGCCCGTTTCGTCACCCTGACGATCAACTACCGGACCCCGGCCGAGGTGATGGACGTCGCGGCCCGGCTGCTGGCGGTCGCGGCACCGACGGTCGAGCCGTCCCGTTCGGTCCGCAGCACAGGAGAACAGCCCCGGTTCGTCCCGACCAGCGCGGATCGTTTGATCGACGAAACTGCTGCGCAGGCGCGGGCAGCCCTCGATCGCACCGGGACCTTGGCTGTGATCGCGCCGGCAGCATTGCATGCGCAGATCATCTCGCGCTTCGCCGATGTCGGCGCGTCGAGTGACGCGAGCGAGGCACTGGATGCGGCCGTCGCCGTGCTCGAGCCCGCCGAGGCCAAGGGCCTCGAGTTCGATCACGTCGTCGTCGTCGAACCCGCGCAACTCGTGAGGGCGGATCGCGCCGGTTTACGTCTGCTGTACGTGACGATTACCCGCACGACGAAGACCCTCGCCGTCGTGCACGCCCAACCGTTGCCGGAAGGACTGACACCGCGCCCGTGATGTGCGGGCCGAGCTCAGGTTTCGGGGACGATGTCGACGAGCTTGCGCCCACGTCGCGAACCAAATTTGACGATGCCGTGCGACTTGGCGAACAAGGTGTCGTCATCGCCGATGCCGACGTTGAATCCCGGGTGCCATTGGGTTCCCCGCTGGCGCACGATGATCGTCCCCGCTGTGACCGTCTCGCCGCTGAAGCGCTTGACGCCCAATCGTTGCGCGTTCGAATCGCGACCGTTACGCGATGAGGCGGCGCCCTTCTTTTTCGACATGGCAGACCCTCTCGCCTAGCTCTTGGAGATCGTGGTGATCTCGATGGTCGAGTAGTGCTGGCGGTGACCCCACGAGCGGCGCTGGTTCGACTTGTTCTTGTAGGTGAAGCCGCGGATCTTCGGCCCTTTGGCGCGGCCGACGACCCGCGCGGTCACTGAAACGCCGGACAGTGCACCGGGTGTCGAGAGCACCTGCTCACCGTCGACGACGAGGACGGGGCGCAACGTGACGTCGTCGCCGTCGAGGAGCTCGACGTCGAGCCGGTCGCCTTCGGCGACCTTGTACTGCTTGCCGCCGGTCTGGATCACTGCGTACATCATTTCCTCGTCATCGTCATCGTGGTCAGCCCAGAAACCCGAAACGTTAGCGGATCTACTCCAACAGGGACTCGTCGACGATGAATCCACGCCCGTTGCACTCCGGGCAGGTCGTGGAGAACACCTCGACGAGGCCTTCCGAGACCCGTTTGCGTGTCATCTCGACCAGGCCCAACTCGGAGATTGGGAAGACCTGTGTGCGTGTCTTGTCGCGGCGCGAGCGCTTCGCGGAACGCTTCCTCCACGGCTTCGCGGTTCGACCGTGACTCCATGTCGATGAAGTCGATGACGATGATGCCGCCGATGTCACGCAGGCGGAGCTCGCGTGCGACGGCCTCGGCGGCTTCGAGGTTGTTGCGGTAGACCGTCTCTTCGAGATTGGACGTCCCGACGTTCTTGCCAGTGTTCACGTCGATCACGGTGAGAGCCTCGGTGCGTTCGATCACGAGCGATCCGCCGGACGGAAGCCACACTTTGCGTTCAAGCGCTTTGTGGAGCTGTTCGTGAACGTGGAACTTCTCAAAGACCGGCAGGTTCTCGACCTCGGCGTTGTAGTGCTCGACCCGATCGGCGAGCTCCGGCGCGATTGCGTCAACGTAGGAGCTCACTTCCTCGTACAGCGTTCGATCGTCGATGACGACGCCGCGGAATTCTTTCGTGAACTCCTCACGGATCAACCGCGTCGCGAGCGGCGGCTCCTTGTAGAGCAGGCTTCCGGGTTTCGCTTTCTTGGCGAACTCGGAGATCTGGCGCCACTGTTCGTTCAGACGAAGCATGTCGCGCTCGAGTTCGTCCTCGGTCGCGCCTTCGGCCGCGGTGCGTACGATGAGTCCGGCGTCGGCGGGACGCAGACGGTCGAGTACCTGGCGTAAGCGTTTGCGTTCGTCGTCGGGAAGACGCTTCGAGATCCCGTAGGTCTGCGGCTGTCCGGGGACCATGACCACGAACCGTCCGGCGAGGCTGACCTCCTGGGTGAGCCGCGCGCCCTTGTGCGCGATCGGATTCTTCGTGACCTGCACGATGATCGATTGGCCGTTGCGCAGCACGCTTTCGATCCGTGGCCGCTGTCCGCCTTCGACGTCGGCTGGGTCGTAGATGACATCGCCGCGGTACAGGACGCCGTTCTTCGGCGTTCCGATGTCGATGAACGCGGCCTCCATTCCTGGAAGCACGTTCTGCACCCGACCGAGGTAGATGTTGCCGTCGATCGACAGGGTGTCGTCGGTCGGCATCGAGACGTAATGTTCGACGAGCGTGCGTCCTTCGAGCACGGCGATGTGGGCGATTCCGTCGTCGCGCTGGTGCACGACCATGAGGTATCGACCGGCGGGGCGGCCGTTGCGATGGGAACCGCTGCGGCGCGCGAGCGTCTTGCTGTCGAGGGAGTCGAGCAGGGCGGTCCCGTCAACGTCAACGCCGGTCAGTTGCGCGCCGGCGTCCACGTAGCTGGTCGTGGGCGCCAGCCGTTGCGGATTGCGATCGGGGCGCGCGCCGTCGGTACGTTCGGTCCCCCCGGTTTTGGCGCGCCCGCGACCGCCACGGCGGCGGCGGCGCTTCTTGGCGGGCGTGTCACCCGAATCTGGACCCGGAGCCTCCGGTGCGGGCGAACCGTGCGCCGCGCCGGGCGGCGGCGAGGGCAGCCCGGGACGGGTGTCGCCGACTCGCGGCTTGGCCGGATCGGCCGCCGGCGCCGGATTCGGTCGCCGAGCTCGGGGCGCACGAGGAGGGGTCGCGGCGGACAGCCCGGCATCGTCGGCGGCCTGCGCCGCGGCGTCGTCGTCGGTGAGCGCACGGTCGGCCGCCTCGCCGGTGCGGTCGTCGCTTCCGGTCAGGGTTTGCAGCTCGTCGCCGGCTCCGCCGGGGCCCCTCGGCGCGGCCGTGCCGGCCGGCTTCTTGCGTCCACGTCCGCCGCGCGAGCCACGTCGGCGGCGCTTCTTCGGCGCGCCGTCGGGCGCGGTCCCTCCGGCCGACGGTGGCGCAGGCGACTGTTCGTCGACCGAGTTGGACGCCGCCGACGTGGCCGTTGCCGGCGTTCGGGCAGATTCAGACGCAGGTCCGGGCGATCGCTCGTGTGCTCCGTTGGACGCCGGTTCGGCGCCGTGCGCCGGCAGCAGTGTCGGCGATTCCGTCATTGCTCCAGTGTCGGAACGTTCCTCTTCGGACATCGATGCCTTCTCTCATGACGCGCGCGCCTCCAGCGCGCGCGGGCGCGTGTCGGCTCTCAGCGGTTCCAGCCGCGTGCCGTCGCGCTCGATCCATTGATGGGTTCGCAGCACCCGTGCCTCGGCCAGTCCGCCCGTAAGGTCGGTGGCACGCGCTATCCCGGCGAGAATGTCGCCGGGCTTCGCACTGCGTGGTTGCGTGATGAGCTCCATCTCGACGCTCACCGGATTCGTCTCTCGGAGTTCGCACCGCCGAATGAACGGCAGAACGTCCTCCTCGACTTCACGGCCTTTCCGGCGCCGTGCCGTCGGAAGCGTCGGCAGCTCCAGCGCACGGACGACGTGCGCGGCCAGTTGTGACGCGTCGATCGGTGCACCGTCGGCGGTGACGGGTTCGACCTGCCACACCACCGCGGTCACCGCTTCTTGCAACGCCGGCGCCCGCTCCAAAAGCGGCACCGCGCCGGTCACAGCCATACCTTCGGGCAACGCCTCGGTCAGCGTCACCGACAGCGGACCGAGGTCGACCTCTTCGGCGAAGACGAGATCGAGGTACTCCGCGTCGCTTTCGTGTCCGGTCGACAACGCCAATCCGAAACTCACCTTCGGCCGGGGCGAGAAACCCTCGGTGAATGCCAGCGGGAGCTCGCTGATCCGAAACGCCCGCTCGAGCGCACGAGCAACGTCACGATGCGAGATCCAGCGGACCTTCCCTCGCTTTGTGTACCGAAGCCGTACCGGATTCGCGGCGCCGCCCCTCACGTCGGAACTCCCATCGAGGCGACGCCCGACGGTTTGGCGCCGAGGAACCGGACCGGAGTGTCGGCACCGCCGCGCGAGGTCCTGGCCCGTACCCTGACTTCCGCCCGCCGGCGCGAGCGGCGATGCCACCACGTGCTCGAGCGCATAGTCGGTGCATACCCCGCAGTCATAGCAGGGGGTCCACCGACAATCGGGGAGCCCATGCGCCGCGAGCGCAGCTTGCCAGTCGTCCCACAGGAAGTCGTGGTGCAGGCCGGCGGCGATGTGGTCCCAGGGCAGCACCTCGTCGCGGCTCCGGTGCCGGGTCACGTACCAGTCAGGATCGAGGCCGGAGGCCGCCATGGCGTCGGTCCACCGGTCAAGCGAGAAATGCTCGCTCCACTCCTGGAAGGTCCCACCCGCACGCCAAACGGTCTCGATGACGCGACCGATCCTGCGGTCGCCGCGGCTCACGATGCCCTCCGCGAAGGTCGCGCCGGGATCGTGCCATTTCACCTGGGCCCGCGTGCCTTTGGTCGCGGTGCGCAGCAGGCTGATCTTGCGGGTGAGCTCTCCGACGCCGTTCTGGCCGAACCACTGGAACGGGGTGTGCGGCTTGGGCACGAACCCACCGACCGACACGGTGCAGCTGGCCTGCTTGGTGTAGCGCCGCCCGATGTCGACGACGTTGGTCGCGAGCTCGCGCGATCCCCATCGTGTCTTCGTCCATCTCCGTGGGCAGACCGGTGAGGAAGTAGAGCTTCACGCGTCGCCAGCCCTGCGAGTACGCGGCGTCGACTGCGCTGTAGAGATCCTCCTCGAGGATCAGTTTGTTGATGACCTGGCGCAGCCGCCACGACCCGGCCTCCGGCGCAAAGGTCAGACCTGTGCGCCGCACCTTCTGGATCTCCGTCGCGATCTTCACGCTGAACGCATCGACCCGCAGGCTCGGCAACGAGACACTGACCCCGCCGGTGCCGACCTGGTCGTTGACGAGATCGGCGACCACGCCTTCGATCCCGGAGAAGTCCGCGCTTGAAAGCGACGTCAGCGCGACCTCGTCGTAGCCGGTTCGCGCCAGACCGTCGCGTACCATCGTGCGCACCTGCGCTTCGGGACGTTCGCGGACGGGACGCGTGATCATGCCGGCCTGACAGAACCGACAGCCCCGGGTGCAGCCCCGAAAGATCTCCACGTTCAGTCGGTCGTGCACCACCTCGACGAGTGGGACGAGTTGACGCTTCGGGTACGGCCAATCGGCGAGGTCGGCGACGGTGCGTTTGTCGACCACCGCAGGTACGTCGTCGAAACGCGGCCGCACCTCGCGAATGAACTGCCCGTCGTAGTCGACGTCGTACATCGACGGGACGTACACACCCGGGATCGTCGCGAGGTCGCGCAGCACCGCCTCCCGAGACGCCCGGCCGCCCCGCTTCCACGCGCCGACGACGTCGGCGATCTCACCGATGACCTCTTCGCCGTCGCCCATGACGAACGCGTCGACGTATTCGGCGAGCGGCTCCGGGTTGTACGCGCAGTGCCCGCCTGCGATGACGAGCGGGTCGCAGGGCTGGCGGTGCTCGTTGCGGACCGCCACCCCGGAGAGGTCGACCAGGTTCAGCAGGTTCGTGTAGACGAGCTCGGCCGACAGGTTGAAGGCGAGCACGTCGAAGTCGCCGGCGCTGCGATGGCTGTCGACACTGAACAGCGGCAGGCCCGACGCGCGGATCGACGCCTCCATGTCGGTCCACGGCGCGTAGGCGCGCTCCGCTACCGCATCGGGCCGCTCGTTCAGGATTTCGTACAGGATCTGGAGCCCCTGGTTGGGGAGGCCGATCTCGTAGGTGTCGGGATAGATCAGGAGGAAGGCAGACGCGTCGCACCTCGTGGTGCGGCCGGACGCTGCCCCGCTCCATGCCGATGTAGCGAGCGGGCTTCTCCACCCGGGCCAGGAGCGGTTCGATCCTCGGCCACAGGTCAGACATCTCCGGGTCAGCATACCCCAGCCGGCTCGTCGCAGGGCCGGAGACCGATCCCCGTGCCCGTTCAGCTGAATCGGCGCATATTGACGTTGGCGACCAGGCCGACCGCGATAAAGGAGGCGATGATCGCCGAGCCGCCGTACGACATGAACGGTAAGGGGATGCCGGTAATGGGCATGATGCCCATGGTCATTCCGATGTTCTCGAAGACCTGGAACGCGAAGATTCCGAGCATCCCCACCGAGACCAGGGTGCCGAAGAAGTCGGACGCAAGTCGGGCGGCCCGCCAGACCCGCCAGACGAGCAGGCCGTAGAGGCCGATCAAGGTCGCTCCGCCGACGAACCCGAGCTCCTCGCCGACGACCGTGAAGATGAAGTCGGTCGGCTGTTCGGGGACGGCCGCCAGATTGGTTTGGCGGCCTTTGAACAAACCCTCGCCGGAGAAGCCTCCGTCGACGATGGCGATCTTCGACTCGTTCAAGCTGTACGCGGCCTCGGTTTGTTTCGACGCCGGCTGGTTGGCGTTTCCCTGATCGAGGAAGCCGACGATCCGATCGACGCGGTAGGCCGCGACCTTGCCCGTGACGACCGCGGCGCCGACGAGGGACACGCCGATGAGTACGAGCACACCGATATGGACAGGCCGCAGACCGGCGACCACCAGGACCGAGAAGGAACATACGAGGATCACCAGCGTCGTTCCCAGGTCGTGCTGGGCGAACACCAACGCCATCGCGACGCCGGCGAGGGCGACCGCGACGGCGAGACGGCCGGTGTCGAGGTCGTCGCGATGGTGGTGGCAGTAGCCGGCGACCGCGACGACCACGACGACCTTGGTGATCTCCGACGGCTGGAACTGCAACGGACCGATTTGGAACCACGCCTGCGCGCCCTGGTGTTTCTGGCCGACAACCAGCACGCCGATCAACAGCGGAAGCACGGCGAGGTAGACGAGCCCCCACATGTCGCGGATACGGCGGTAGTCGATCGCGAGGACCACGGCCATCGCGATGACGCCGATCACGATCGCGAGGCTCTGACGTTCGACGTAGTAAAGCTTGCTCAGGCCTTCGCTGGCGAGTCGCGTCTTGGACGACGAATAGATCATCAGCAAGCCGAGCGCGGAGATGGCGAACGGCAGCGTCAGGAGCAACGGGTCGGCGTGCCGCCAGGGGCTCGTTTCCGAGGGACCTGCCATCAGCGGTGGTCCGTCATCAGTCGTGGCCCGCGTCGATCGCGACAACTGCCGGCGCCTGAAGGTGGTCCATCGCTTCGATGATCCGCCGCGCGATCGGCGCCGCGGTCTGCGCGCCGAAGCCGGCTTGCTCGACGACGACCACCGCGACGTACGGCGTACCGTCAGCTGAGAACATCGCGACGAACAGCGAGGTGTCGCCCTTGTTCTTCACCTGCGCGGTGCCGGTCTTGCCCGAAACCGGGTACTGGGCGAGCGGAAATCCTTGGAACGCCTGGTACGCGGTTCCGGGAGGATTCGACTGGGCGACCGCGCCGTCGAAGCCGGCCTGTATCACGGCCCGCACTGCCGGATCGAACGCGACGTGCCGGATCACCTTCGACGTGACCGTCTCGACCAGCTTCCCCGCCGCGTTCACGACCTTGTCTTCGATGCGGGGCTGCCACAAGGTGCCGTCGTTGTCGAACGCGGCGTACGCGTTCGCGAGTTGGAGGGGCGTGGCGACCAGATCACCTTGACCGATGGCCATGAAGAAGTTGTCGGACGGCAACCAGGTGCCGTTCTCGCGTTTTGCCACCGCGCTCTTGTAGTTGGCGTCGGCGAACGCGGACTTCCAGGCCGGATCGGGAACGCGACCTGCGTCGTCACCGAGCTCGATTCCCGTCGCGGCGTCGAAGCCGAGCTCGCGCGCTTCGGTCTGGATGCCGAGCCCCCGCGTCGTGTCGCCCCCCTTCCACACATGCCAGAAGGTGTCGCCGACAGTCGCAAAGTACGCGTCGCTCGAAACGGTCAGCGCCTGCTGGAGGTTCACCTCTCCGAACCGTTCACCTTCGGCGTTCTTGACGGTTGTGCCCTCGAGGTCGACCTGGCCCTGGTCGTCGAAGTAGTCACCCACGCCTTGAATCCCGTCCTGCGCCATCGCAAGCGCGGTGACGAGCTTGAACGTCGAGCCCGGGGCGTACAAACCCTGCGTCGCCCGATCCAGGAGGGGGTCATTGCTCACCGGATTGTTCAACAACGCGTAGTGCGCCGCACTGATGCCACCCACCCACCAGTTCAACGGATAGGTCGGGTAACTCGCGAGTGCCGCGACAGTTCCGTTCTCGGCGTCGAGTACCACGACCGCACCCGCCGGCGCTTTCAGCGTGGCGTAACCCTGCGCGGCCACGTTGGTGTCCTGAAGGTGACGGGCCGACAGAATGCCGTCCTGCAGCGAAGTCTCAGCTGCTCGTTGCACGTTGGCGTCGATCGTCAGATACACGTTGTCGCCGGGTGACCCGGGGTCGACAGAGACCGGTCCACCAACTTGGTGACCTGCGGGGTCGACCTGGATCGTTTCGCGTCGCGGCTTGCCGCGCAGCACCGACTCGAAGGCGGCTTCGGCGCCCGTTTCGCCGATCTCGTCGCCGGCCTGATAGCCCAACTTCTTGTTTTCCGCGAGTTGGGTCGCGTTGATCTCGCCGACGTAGCCGAGGACCTGCGCCGCGAGATCTCCCTGCGGGTACGAGCGGACGGTCAGCTCGACGACGTGCACACCGGGGTAGTCCTCGGGATCTTGGAGGATCGAGAGACGGTCGGGTTGGTTCACGTCGAGTGCGACGACCGCCGGTTCGAGAGGAGATTGACGCAGGCTCGTGTACTGCGACTCGAGCTCCTGCTCGGGGACGCCCAGCTGTTCGGCGAGCTGTCCGAGCACTCGGGCCGCGGTCCGTTTCGGCAGTGTCCGGTCGACCGTGACCGCCCACGACGCGGCGTCCTTGACGAGGACCGTGCCGTTGCGGTCCAGGATCTCACCGCGCGGGCTCTGGGTCTGGATCACCCGCGTGCTGTCGACAACCGCCTGAACTTTGAGACTGTCCTCCGGCCCGGATTGCAAGAACCACAGCCGCGCGAGGAGGGTGCTGAACAAGGCGACGACGACGACGCCGACGATGCTGACTCGAACGCGGCTGTTGTCACTCATGCGGAGGGGAAATCACGCTATCGGGTCGACGATCCGAACGAGGAGTCGCCCCGAGGCTTGCCGGCCGTCTCGTCAGCCGAGGACGCGGCGACCGCCGACATGCTCGCGTGGTTCTCGCAGCCATGCGCCGATCATGAGGAACACGAACGGGGCGAGCAGGGCGTCATACGCCGACGCGAACGCGACGGTGGCGTATGCGTGGTTGCCGTGGACGCCGTCGACACCCGCCAACAGGCCGATCCCGACGAACAGCATCCCGCCGACAATTCCGCTCGCCCCGCCGATGACCGGCGTGAACCATTTCGGCGTCCGCAGCACGCCGCCCTGCAACACTCCGACGGAATAGGCAGTCAGTGCGTACGCGAGCGCGGTGAGACCGAGCGGCGTCTCGAGGAACAGGTCGAAGCCGAGCCCGGCGAGGAATCCGACGACCGCGCCGGCTTCGGGTCCGTGATCGAACGCGACCGCGACCGCCACGACCAGACCCAGATCGGGAACGCGCCCGACCAGACGGAGATGCGGGAACAAGGCGACCTGCACCACGACGGTGACCACGAGCATCACCCCGACACGACGGGCGCGCATCAGCCCGTCCCTGCTGTCGGCGCCGACGTCGTGGTCAACCCCGTGGTCGTCGTCGTGGACGTCGCCGTCGTGGTCGTCGCCGGGCTCGACGTGGACGAAGACGTCGGCGCCGAGTTGGACGACGGAGTCGTCGTGGTCGTCGAGGAGGTGGTCGACGTCGTCGTCGAAGTGGTCGTCGTGTTTTTGACCGGTCCCTCGCCCGGCACCCAGCGAAACACGTCGACGTACTCGAGTGCATCGAAATCGACCGCGGGCGCAACCTCTACGGTGAGTCCGAGCCCCGCGGGCTGCTCCTCGACACTGGTGACGGTACCGACCTGCAGATCGGGCGGGTAGTCGCTGTTCGGGACGTCCGCGGTGACGATCATGTCGCCGCGGTGCACGCGTGCGCTCGCGTCGAAGTCGGAAACGACGAGATCACGACTGCCGGCCTGGCCTTGCGCGATACCGGCGATGGGTTGCTCAACGGTACGCACCGCGATCGCCGATTCCGGATCGGTGAGCAGCCGTACCTCGGCCCCGCCGTGCCACGAGTCGATCACGTCTCCGACGACGCCGTCGTACGCCTCGACCGCCATGCCCTTTTCGATCCCGACTTCTTGTCCACGGTCGATCGTGATGGTCGATTCGAAGTTCCCAGGATCGCTGATCACCACCCGCGCCGTGACCTGACGCGCACTGCCCAGCAACGTGGAGTTCAGCGACATCATCTGCTTGAGAGACTTGAGGAGCTTCATGTCGATCTGCGCCTGACGCTGTTGTCCGTTGAGCTCGGCCACCTGCGCACGCAGCGAGCGGTTCTCGCGTTTCAGACGTCCGGAGTCGATCATGCCGCTCCACCAGTCGCCGACCGGGCCCGCGACCGCGTCCGTCGCCCGCTGGATCGGCGACACGATGTCGTGCGCGACGTGCCCGACCGCTCCGAGCGGACCTGATCGTCCGCTGCGACTGTCGAGGGTGATCAGCGTGAGCGAGGTGAGCACCACCAGCGCGAGCACGAACCGGCGCCGATTCGCGCCCCGCGGCCTCGCCATCGCCCTCGGCCTCGGCCTCGCTCGACTACTGCTGAGTTGAGCTCAGGACGCCCTTGAGCACGTCGAAATTCTCGAGACACTGCCCGGAACCTTGCACGACCGAATACAGCGGATTTGCGGCGATGACGATCGGCATGCCGGTCTCGGCGTTCAACCGTTCGCTCAGGCCGTGCAGCATCGCACCGCCCCCCGTCGCGACGATGCCGCGCGTCATGATGTCAGCCGCGAGCTCGGGTGGTGTCTTGTCGAGTGTCACCTTGACCGTATCGACGATCGCCGCGACCGGCTCCTCGATGGCCTCGCGTATCTCCTGGGTCGACACGACGATGGTCTTCGGAAGCCCGGTGACGAGATCGCGACCTCGCACTTCTGCGTACAGCTCTTCCTGCAACGGATACGCACTTCCGAGCGCGATCTTGATCTCCTCCGCGGTTCGTTCCCCCAAGGCGAGCGTGTATTCTTTTTTCACGTACGTGATGATTGCGTCGTCGAGCTCATCGCCGGCGATGCGTATCGACTCGCTCGCGACGATCCCACCGAGCGAGATCACCGCGACCTCCGTCGTGCCGCCACCGACGTCGACGATCATGTTGCCCGCGGGTTCGTGCACCGGCAGCCCCGCTCCGATCGCGGCGGCCATCGGCTCCTCGATGATGTACGCGGGTTTGCGGGCGCCGGCCTGTTCGGCCGCTTCTTGCACCGCACGCTGCTCGACACCGGTGATTCCTGACGGTACGCAGATCACCATGCGGGGCCGGGCCCACTTACGCGGGTGCACGCGCTGAATGAAGTAGCGCAGCATCTTCTCGCAGATGTCGAAGTCGGCGATCACGCCGTCCTTCAACGGACGGATCGCGAGGATGTGCTCGGGGGTACGTCCGATCATCTTTTTGGCTTCGATGCCGACCGCGAGCGGCCGGCCGTCGCGCACGTTCACCGCGACCACCGAAGGCTCGTCGAGGACGACTCCGCGACCGCGAACGTAGACGAGTGTGTTGGCGGTGCCGAGATCGACCGCCATGTCGCGGCCGAGCAGTCCGGCGTAGAAGGGTTCGCTTCTCAACGCGACTCCCTTCCGCCGACTGGACCTCAGGCTCGGAGGCTGGCGCGTGCGGCCAAGGCTACGAGTCGTACTCCCGCCTCGCCACTCCCCTCGCGAACGCGACCTCCCTGATCCGAAAACGGCGGAGTCGGTCACGACAGTCCCGGAAAGAACAGCGGGATCTCGCGCTCGGCTGACTCCGGGCTGTCACTTCCGTGTACGAGGTTTTCGGTGAGCTCGACCGCCAGATCGCCTCGGATCGTTCCCGGCGCGGCCCTCGCGTGGGTTCGTCGAGCCCATCATCGTGCGCATGACCCTCCAAGCGTCCGGGCCGTCGACGACCATCGCCACGAGCGGCGAACGCGTGATAAACGCGACCAGGTCCTCGAAGAAGGGCTTGCCGACGTGCTCGGCATAGTGCTGTTTCGCCGTTTCGGCGTCGAGCAGCCGCAACTCGAGCGCGACGATCGTCAGCCGTTTGCGCTCGATCCGGCCGACGATCTCCCCGACGAGCCCGCGTTCGACGGCGTCGGGCTTGCACAGGACGAGCGTGCGTTCCGTGGTCATGGGGTCTGCAGGCTACAGGAGAGGTCCAAACGTGCCCAAAGCCGACGAGCGTCCGCATCACGGCGAGTGGGCCCACCAATACCGGCCGCGCGTCAGGAATGAACCAGGACGCCGCGCGGCTCCGATGAAAGACAACGAACCAGTCATGACGACTTCGCCTTCGGCCGGTGTCGACAACAACGCGCTCGAGACCGCCTCGGCGGCCGTGTCGACCACCTCGATGTGCTCGGCCGGAAAGCCGAGATCCACGGCGGCTTCGGCGATGAGCTGCGGCGCCATCGCTCGAGGATTCGGAGGTCGCGCGCACACGAGTTGCGCAACTTCATCGAGTCCCAGCGCGGTGAGCATCTCGAGCGCATTCCGTTCGCGCAACAACCCGATCACCAACGTACGCGGTGCTGGCGCGAACGCTTCGCTGAGCGCGGCGCGCAGCGCCTGTGCGCCGGCGACATTGTGCGCGCCGTCGAGCAGCACGAGCGGGTGACGACCGACGATTTCCAATCGGCCGGGGGAACGCACGCGCGTGAACGCGTCGTAGACGGCCTCGGCCGCGAGCGGAGCACCGACGAATGCCTCGGCGGCCGCCAGCGCAATCGCGGCATTGTCACCTTGGTGCGCGCCGTACAACGGTACGAACACCTCCGGGTAGCGGGCGCCGCTCGTGAAGAGCTCGAGCATCCGTCCACCGACGGCCGCCACGTTCGCGCGTGTGCCGAAATCGATGTCGCGTCTGACGACCCGCGCCGCGCCGCGTTCCTCGAAGATCGAAACGAGATCGGGATCGGTCTCGCCCAACACGAGCGTGCTGCCGGGTTTGACGATGCCGGCCTTCTCGATCGCGATCTTCTCGCAAGTGTCGCCGAGATACTGCACGTGGTCGATGCTCACGTTGGTGACCACCGCGACGTCTGCGTCGATCACGTTCGTCGCGTCCCATGTACCGCCGAGACCGACTTCTACGACCGCGACGTCGACCGCGATGTCGGCGAACCAGCTCAGCGCGGCGCCGGTGACAACTTCGAAGTAGGACGGGTCGAGTCCGAGCTCGGCCTCGACCACCGCGACGACACGGAGTTGTTCGTCGAGATCGCCATCGGAGATGATTTCGTCGTTCCGTGCGATGCGCTCGTTCACGCGTTGCAGATGCGGACTTGTATAGGCGCCGGCCGAATATCCGACCGTGGAGAGCAGCTCCGCGATCATCCGGGTTGTTGTCGTCTTGCCGTTGGTTCCGGTCAGCTGAATCGCCGGATACTCGAGCTGGGGCGACCCGAGATACTGCAACAGTGCGCCGATCCGCTCGAGTGTCGGCGCACCTCGCTCGCGGGTTGGTGCCGGGACGCCGACGCCCGTCTCGAGGTTCACATGGGCATCGAGCCAGGCCTGCGGCGTCAGGCCGCCCAGGAAGCTCACGCGTCTTGGAGCGGTGCGAGCTCGACCTCGACCCGCAGTTGCGTGCCGACCTCGGTTGCGATCGCGGCGATCTTGCCTGCCTCGCGCAGGTCGGGATCGGCGAGGCGCAGCGCGGCGAGCCGTTCCGGGGTGTCGTGCACGACGACGCGTGCCACGGGCGTCATGAGCGAGCGCTTCTGTTCCGACTTCGCTTTGCGTACCGCCGCGAGCACGTCGCTGCCGACCTCGAAGACGAGTGGGTCGCCCTCGGTCAGCCGCAGCGGTGCTGCGACTGGCCACGGCGTGCGGTGAATCGATCCGGCCGCGAACCAGGACCACACCTCTTCGGTCACGAACGGCATGATCGGTGCGAGGGCGCGGAGCAGCGTTGACAGCGCGGTGCGGAGCGTGAGCGCCGCCGAAGTGGCTTCGGACACGCCGACACCACCGTACGCGCGGCCTTTTACGAGTTCGACGTAGTCGTCGCAGAACCGCCAGAAGAACCGTTCGACCCGTTCGAGAGCTCGGGCGTAGTCGAACGTGTCGAACGCGGCCGTCGCGTCGTCGACGAGGTCAGCCAGTGCGGAGAGCATCGATCGGTCGAGCGCGTTGTCGATCGTCGTCAGATCGTCGCGTGTGAGTTGGTCGGCGGCGAGCGTTGCGTTGGCGATGTTGAGTGTGAACTTCGACGCGTTGAGGATCTTGACCGCCAGTTTGCGACCGATTTTCATGATCCCGTAGTCGACGGCAGTGTCGACGGCGGGACGGCCGTTGCAAGCCCAGTATCGCACTGCATCGGGTCCGTACTCCTCGACGAGCGGCATCGGCGTGACGACGTTGCCTTTGGATTTCGACATTTTCTTGCGATCGGGATCGAGGACCCATCCGTTGATGGTGGTATCTGACCAGGCCAACTCGCCGTGTTCGAACCGAGCGCGCACCACGGTGTCGAACAGCCAGGTGCGGATGATCTCAGGACCCTGCGGACGCAGGTTCATCGGGAAGGTGCGGCCGAACAGATCGGGGTCGTCGACCCAGCCCGTGACGATCTGGGGTGTGAGCGACGAGGTGGCCCACGTGTCCATCACGTCGGGGTCCTCGACGAAGCCTCCCGGCTTGCCGCGTTGGTCGGCGGTGAAGCCATCGGGCACGTCGGATGACGGGTCAACCGGGAGCTCGTCCTCGTCGGGCACGATCGGGTCGTCGTAGACGGTTTCTCCGTCGGCGCCAACGTGGTACCAGATCGGGAACGGAACCCCGAAGTAGCGCTGTCGGCTGACGAGCCAGTCCGAGTTGGAGACCCTCGATCCAGGTGTCGTAGCGCGCCCGCATGTGCGACGGATGCCAGCGCAGCTCGCGTCCGAGACGAAGCAGGTCCGCGCGTAGTTCGGGATCGCGGCCGCCGTTGCGAAAGTACCACTGCCGCGACGTGACGATCTCGAGCGGCCGGTCACCGCGCTCGTAGAACTTGACCGGATGCGTGATTGCGCGCGGCTCGCCTTCGAGCTCGCCCGACGCTCGCAGTTGCTCGACGACGATTTTCTGTGCCTGCTTGACATTCTTGCCGGCGATCTGCGCGTACACGCTCGCGGCGCCATCAACAACGACCGTGGGAGGTTCGGCGCGGATTCGTCCGTCGACACCGATGATCGCCCGACTCGGCAGCCGGAGTTCACGCCACCAGACGACGTCGGTGACATCACCGAACGTACAGATCATCGCGACGCCCGTTCCCTTTTCCGGATCGGCGAGACGATCCGCGACCACCGGTACTGAAACGCCGTACAACGGGGTCGAAACCTCGGTTCCGAACAGCGGTTGGTAGCGCTCGTCTTCGGGGTGGGCGACAACGGCGACACACGCGGCCAACAGCTCCGGGCGCGTCGTGTCGATCAACACGTCGCCGCCTCCGTCGTGGCGGTGGAAACGCGACGCGTGATATGCGCCTGCCAGCTCACGGTCTTCCAGCTCGGCTTGCGCGACTGCGGTGCGAAGATCGACATCCCACAGCGTGGGGGCGTCGGCTTGATATGCCTCGGCGCGTGCGAGGTTGCGAAGGAACGCGCGTTGACTTGTGCGTCGTGCGGCAGTCCCGATCGTCGTGTAGGTGAGCGACCAGTCGACGGATAGACCGAGGCCCCGCCACAGCGTTTCGAAGGCCTGCTCGTCCTGTGCCACCAGCCGGGCGCACAACTCGAGAAAGTTCGGCCGCGAGATCGGGATCGGATCCTTGGGCGGCGTCGTGAGCGGCTCGAACGCAGGGTCGTGAGGCAGGTGGGGATCGCACCGGACGCCGTAGAAGTTCTGCACGCGCCGTTCGGTCGCGAGTCCGTTGTCGTCCCACCCCATCGGGTAGAAGACCTCGCGCCCACGCATGCGCTGATAACGCGCGAGCGAGTCCGTCTGCACGTAACCGAATGCCGATCCCATGTGGAGCGATCCGCTGACCGTCGGTGGGGGCGTATCGATCGAGAAAACTTCGTCTCGTAGCCGAGATCGGTCGAAACGGTACGTACCGTCCGCCTCCCACTGGCGCGCCCACCGCTCGCCGATACCGTCGAGGTTGGGCTTGTCGGGCACGCGTCACGTGAGCCGAGGCGGTTCGAGCCTCTTGAGGTGCAGGTTCTCCCGCGGCGCCGGTGGTCATCGGCGGCGAGTCTAGGAGCGATGGTTCCACAGCTCGCTCGACGCGGAAGGCACTTTGACGGTTTCGTGCAGGTACGGAGATATGTCGACCCTTTCGACGCTTGTCGTCCGTTTCTGCGGTGACGCTCGGGTTGTCAACCTGCTCCGGGGATGGCAGGGTGCCCGCCGGTGAGTGGGGGCCCGATGACCTTCTTCGAACTGGACGCGCCACACGTCGCTCGCTCGCGTTGATCGTCGTGACGTTGGCGGTGTCATTACTTGGCGCCATCACCGTCGGCGCGACGTCATCGGCGGACCGCTATCACGGATCGCTGTCCGCGGGCGGGTCGACGCATCCGATCGTCGGCATCGTCACGACACCGTCGGGCAACGGCTACTGGCTCGTCGCGTCGGACGGCGGCGTGTTCACGTTCGGCGACGCCAAGTTCTACGGATCCACCGGCGGCCGCGCGCTCGACGCACCCATCGTCGGCATCGCCGCGACACCATCAGGCCACGGCTACTGGCTCGTCGCGTCGGACGGCGGCGTGTTCACGTTCGGCGACGCCAAGTTCTACGGATCCACCGGCGGCCGCGCGCTCGACGCACCCATCGTCGGCATCGCCGCGACACCGATCAGGCCACGGCTACTGGCTCGTCGCGTCGGACGGCGGCGTGTTCACGTTCGGCGACGCCAAGTTCTACGGATCCACCGGCGGCCGCGCGCTCGACGCACCCATCGTCGGCATCGCCGCGACACCATCAGGCCACGGCTATTGGCTCGCGGCGGTTGACGGCGATGTGTTCACGTTCGGCGACGCCAAATTCTGCGGATCGGCCCACGGCGCTGCGTCGTCGGTCCCGATCCTGGGTATCGCGTCGACACGGTCCGGCGACGGCTACTGGCTCGCCGCCGTTGACGGGCGCACCGACGCGTTCGGGCACGCTCGCATGTTCAGGACCCAGTTCCCGTCCGCTGGCGGATCGAACTTCGCACCGGACGGCAACGCGGTGGACTCGATCGCGGCGTCACCGAACGGTGGATACATGGTCGCGTCGTCCGTGGGCGCCGTCGGCCTCTCGACGCTGGCGCCGACCCCGATACGACACACCCCTCCGTCGGTACGGCCTGCGCCGCTGTCGCAGCGTTCGCCGGCCAAGACGACGCCCCGCTTGTCGCCGTTGATTGAGCTGCAAGTCTTGATCCGGATGAACACCGAGCGCGCCGCGCGGCGCCTCTCACCGCTGTCGTGGAACGAGCTGCTCGCCTCCCGGGCGAAGAGCTGGGCGCAGACACTGCTCGCGACCGGCACGTTCCACCATCAGAACCTCGAGACGATCATCAAAGCTGCAGACGGCAGGTTCGAAGAGGTCGGGGAGAACATCTTCTCGGGCTCCGGGTCGGCGGCGAACGCGGGCGCGGCGCACGTCGGATTCATGCATTCGGCGGATCACCGAGCGAACATGCTCCTTCCCCAGGGCCAACTGGTCGGGATCGGTGCCGCGTGTCTCAACGGGACGCTCATGGTCGTGGAGGACTTCGCGATCAGGATGGGGGCTCCGCTCCCGCCCGCCGGTCAGCCCGTGCCGCCCATGAATCCGATCGTCGCACCCGAAACCAACGGAGCGAGCTGCTAAATACCAGCTGGTGACCTCCGCTCTGCGCTGCTCGCACGTCAGCCTCGAGATCGACGGGACACGAATACTCGACGACGTCGTGTGGGAGATCCGAGCCGGTGAACGCTGGGTCGTGCTCGGACCCAACGGCGCGGGCAAGACAACGCTGCTGCGGATCGCAGCTCTGTACCTGCATCCGACGAGCGGAACCGTGGACGTGCTCGGCCAGCGCCTCGGGCGTTGCGATGTGCGCACACTGCGGGAGCGCATCGCGTTCTCGTCACCTGCGCTCGCCGCCCGCCTCGAGCCCAGCATGACCGCCGCGCAGGTCGTGATGACCGCCCGCTACGCGGCGTTGGCGCCGTGGTGGCATCAGTACACCGTCGACGATCACGCGCGCGGTTTCGCTCCTCGAACGCTTTCGGTGTGCCGGCCTGGCGGAACACCGGCTGCCGACACTTTCGGCCGGCGAACGTCAGCGGGTGCTCCTGGCGCGCACACTGATGAACGATCCCGGGATCGTCCTGTTCGACGAGCCGACGGCCGGACTCGACGTCGGCGGACGCGAAGAGCTCGTCGCCGACCTCACCGACTGGGCGCACGATCCGGCTCGCCCGCCGCTCGTGCTCGTGACTCATCACCTCGAAGAGATCCCACCCGGATTCACGCATGCGCTGGTGATGGCGGACGGGCGCGTCACAGCCTCCGGTCCGATCGCAGATACGGTGACCAGCGCAATACTGAGCGCAGCGTTCGCGCTTCGCGCTCGCGTCACCGAACGGGACGGCCGCTATACGGCAAGACTCGCGTAGCCGGCGAGCGGGCGTTACGCGGAGCGGCGCGCTTCTTCTTCGGTCACGAGCGTCGGCGCGACCTTCTGCAGGACGACCTCGCGGTCGACGATGCACTTCACGATGTCGGAACGCGACGGCAGGTCGTACATGACGTCGAGTAGCGACCTCCTCGAGAATCGCTCGCAGGCCGCGTGCGCCGGTCGCGCGCTTGAGGGCTTCCTCGGCAGATCGGCTTCGAGGGCGTCGTCGGTGAATACGAGGTCGACGTCGTCGAACTGGAAGAACTTCTGGTACTGGCTTCACCAGCGCGTTCTTCGGCTCGACGAGGATGCGCATCAGCGCGTCCTTGTCCAGGTTGTGGACCGACGCCGACCACCGGGAGCCGGCCGACGAACTCGGGGATCAGGCCGAACTTCAAGAGGTCCTCGGGCAACACGTCGGCGAGCAGCACGCCGAGCTCCTATCTCCTCGCCGCGGCGGACGTCGGCGCCGAAGCCGATGCCGCGCTTGCCGATCGCGATCTCGATGATCTTGTCGATGCCGGCGAACGCGCCCCCGCAAATGAACAAGATGTTCGTCGTGTCGATCTGGATGAACTCTTGGTGCGGGTGCTTGCGGCCGCCCTGCGGAGGTACGGACGCTGTCGTGCCCTCGAGAATCTTCAGCAGGGCCTGCTGCACGCCTTCACCGGAAACGTCCCGGGTGATCGACGGGTTTTCCGCCTTCCGCGCGATCTTGTCGATCTCGTCGATGTAGATGATCCCAGTTTCGGCCTTCTTCACGTCGTAGTCGGCGGCCTGGATCAGCTTGAGCAGGATGTTCTCGACGTCCTCGCCGACGTAGCCGGCTTCGGTGAGCGCGGTGGCGTCAGCGATCGCGAACGGCACCTTCAACATGCCGGGCCAAGGTCTGGGCGAGGAGCGTTTTGCCGCAGCCCGTCGGCCCGATGAGCAAGATGTTCGACTTCTGCAGCTCGACATCGGGATCGCCGTACGCGCCGGCTTGGACGCGTTTGTAATGGTTGTAGACCGCGACCGAGAGGATCTTCTTGGCGTGCTCCTGACCGATGATGTAGTCGTTCAGGTACTCGTAGATCTCCCGGGGCTTGGGGAGATCGTCGAAGCGGACCTCGGACCTCTGCGACAGTTCCTCTTCGATGATCTCGTTGCAGAGATCGATGCACTCGTCACAGATGTACACGCCGGGACCCGCGATCAGCTTCTTGACCTGCTTCTGGCTCTTCCCACAAAAGGAGCACTTGAGCAGGTCGCCCCCGTCACCGAACTTCGCCACGACGCCCTCCTCGCCCTCGGCCGGGCCGTTGCTAGCCGATGCCCCTGCCGCGGTGCCGATCGAGGCGAGCTCGCGGTTGGTCGAGATCTCGTCCACCACGCCGTATTCGCTTGGCCTCTTCGGCGCTCATGATGAAGTCGCGGTCGGTGTCTCCGCCGACCTTCTCGACGGTCTGGCCGGTGTGGTAGGCCAGGATCCGGTCGAGCAGCTCGCGCATGCGGGTAATCTCCTTGGCCTGGATCTCGATGTCGACCGCCTGGCCCGACGCGCCGCCGTGCGGCTGGTGGATCAGGATGCGGGCGTGCGGGAGGGCGAAGCGCTTCCCGTGCGCCCCGGAGGCGAGGAGCACCGCGGCCGCCGAGGCGGCCTGCCCGATGCAGATGGTCTGCACGACGGCTTGATGTACTGCATCGTGTCGTAGATCGCGAACAGCCCGGTGATCTCGCCGCCCGGCGAGTTGATGTACAGCGAGATGTCCTTGTCCGGGTCCTCGCTCTCGAGGTCAATCAGCTGCGCCATCAACAGGTTGGCGACGATGTCGTCGATCGGCGTCCCGAGGAAGATGATGCGCTCCTTCAGCAGCCGCGAGTACAAGTCGAATTCCGTTCGCCCCGGCTCGTCTGCTCGACCACGGTCGGCACGATTGGTTGCAGGCGCGGGACGGTCCCGCCTCGGGGGTTTCCTTGGTCGACTTGGCTCCTCTACGTCGTCTGCATCTCGCCGCGTCCGGCGGGGGGCTTCGCCGGGGTGGCCTCCCGTCAGGCAGGGTCAGATCAATCAGCGGTTCCCCTCCTCGTCGACCACAGCGGCATGGTCGACGAGGAAACTCGAGTGCTTGGCCGCGAGCGATGTCCGAGCGTACCGCCTCCACCACGCCTCTCCGTTCCAGGTCGCGGCGCACCTTTTCGGCCTTCTGCTCGAGACGCTCCGCGAGGCGGCCGATCTTCGCTCCGATCTCCTCCTCGGTGCTCCGAAATTCTCCTGCGCCACGACCGCCCGCAGCGCCAGGTCGGCGCGTACGGCGTCGGCCGGATCCTTCGCTGCATGCCGTCGACGAACGATTGCTGTTCCTGGCCGGTCGCCGCGAGGTAATCTTCGGGGATCGTCGCGCTTGTTCCTCGAGGCGATCGGTGCCAGGTCGTGCAGCCGCCGCTCGGCTTCCTGGTCGATGAGCGCCTCGGGGAGGTCGACGTCGGACCAGCCCCGCCGCGGCTTCGAGCACCTTTTCCCGGACGAGCATCTGGGCCTGGACCTTCCCGACCAGGCCCAGCCGGGTCCGGGCGTCGGAGCGCAGTTCGCTCGATGGTGTCGAACTCGCTGACCTCCGAGGCCCATTCGTCGGTCGGCTCCGGCAAGACCTTTCGCTTCGTTCCTTGACCAGCATCGGAACGGTCTCCCTTCCCGGCCCGCTCCCCGAACCGCTCGGGGAGCTCGGCGGTGAACCGCAAGATTGTCGCCCGACCCGTTTCCCGCGCAGTTGCTCGTCCAGCTTCGGGACGAGGCCGGCCGAGCCGACCCGTAAAGAAAGTCGGTTGCGCTGAGCGCATCGATGACTCGTCGTCGACGTATCCCTTGATGTCGATCTTCGCGTAGTCGCCGTCGACGAGCGGCGCCGCCTTGTCCTCGAGGTCGGCGAAGCGCTCCCGCAGTCGGTCGACCTGCGTCATCGACGGCTATTCGTCGGCGACCTCGGTTCGATCGGGATCTCGATCTGCGCAGTTCGTCATAGCCCGTCGAGATGCGACGCCGGCGGCGCACCTCGACAACTGCGTCGAACTCGACGTCACCTCTGTCTCACCGGCGGTCATTCGATCTCCGGCGCGGCGATCACGTCGACATCGTGCCTCGGCTGACCGCGTCCACGTAGTACTCGGGCAGCGAGTCGCGGCAGCGCCTGCTCGCGTGCCATGTCGGTGCCGAGCCGAGCCTCCAACAGCGCCGAGGTGCCTTGCCCGGGCCGGAAACCGGGCACCTGCACCTCGCGGGCCAACTTGCGGAATGCGGCGTCGAGGGCCCGCTCGAACTCATCGGCCGGGACCGTGATATGGAGCCTCACCTTGTTGCCCTCGACCGGCTCGACCGTGCTCTGCATAAGGAGGAGGCAGTGTATCGAGAGTGTGCATATCCACTCGGCTGCGAGCCGCCGCCTCCACGACGCGGCGAAGTCGCACAACATCCCGGCCCCGGGCTGTGCGCCTGGTCCGATACATAGGATCTCGGTGTGATCGACCTGCGCGAACGTGTCGCCGTGGTCACCGGCGCCGGTCGCGGCATCGGCCGTGCCTATGCGTTGCGTCTGGCCGCGTACGGGGCGCGGGTGGTCGTGAACGACGCCGGCGTCGCAACGGACGGACGCGCCACCGACGAAGATCCAGCCCGCGTTGTGGTCGCCGAAATTCTCGCGGCGGGCGGCGAGGCAGTCGCGCACCGAGGCGACATCGCCGACGCGTCGGTTGCCGACTCGCTGGTTGCACTCGCACTCAACCGATGGGACCGTCTCGACGTCGTCGTCAACAACGCCGGCTTCGGTCGTGCGCGCATGGTGTTCAACCAGGCGGACGACGATTGGGACGCCGTGATCCGCGTTCATTTGCGCGGGACGTTCGTCGTCTCGCGTCCGGCGTGCCAACACTGGCGAGCGCAAGCCAAGGAACACGGCGCGACGTACGGACGGCTCATCAACACTGCGACTGGCCTGTTGCTCTACGGCGGCGCCGGACAGTCGAACTATGTCGCCGCGAAGGCCGGGATCGCTGCGTTCACCGAGGCGGTTGCGACCGAGATGGCGCCGTACGCCGTCACAGTCAACGCGATCATGCCCGGCGCCGACACGCGGCTCGCCCGGATCGGTTGGCGCATGGCACGCGCGACGGGCGAGGCCGGCGCCGACTCGGACGGGTTCGATCCGCGCGACCCGGTTCATGTCGCGGAGTTCGGTTGCTTCCTCGCGTCGCCCGAGGCGGCCGGCATCTCGGGCCAGACCTACCAGGTGCACGGGGGAACGATCGAGCACGTCCGCTCCTGGCAGGTGGAGCGCACCTGGCGACGCAACGACGGTGGCTTCACCGCCGACGAGGTCGCGGCCGAGCTCCCGCTCGACGCGCCGCCGAAGGCCGCCGACCGACCACCCGCCGAGTGGACCGCGGCCCGCCGAGGGTCACCGTCCGGATAGGGGGCAGCTACAAGGCCCGGCCGGCAAGGTGGCCGTCGTAGATTGCTCGGTCCGCGAGCCTGGGGACGACCGCGTCGCCGACGCGTGTCACCTCGGGCACTTCGGCGGCGAGGGCGTGGTACAACCCATCGTCGGCCACGCCGTGTGTGCGGATGACCATGTGATCGGCCGGCAACGTGTCGACGGCGTACGACAGGACGTCGACGACGGTGACCTCGTGGTCGCCGATCCTGACGACCGCGGTGTTCGGGCGCCAGCGAACGCCCGCGCGCACTGCCCGCGGCAACGCCTTGTGCATCGTCTCGGCGTCGAGCAGCAATGGTGCGTGCATCGGCGTCACGATCGTGACCTGGCGGCCACGTTCTGCGAGGAGGTGACCGATTCCGATCGCCTCGATATGCCCGATCGCGTCGAGGATCACCACCTGCTCACCGAGAGAGTCGGCTTCGACGAGGGCGCGTTCGTGGTCCAATACCCAGACCTGATCGCATCCCGCGATCGGCATCGGGTGCGACTTCGATGGTGTGGACACCGACGCATGACCACCGGTGGCGACGATCACCGCGTCCGGTCCGAACGCCACCACACCGGCAACGTCGGCAACGACACCGATGCGCACGTCGACGCCACGACGGGCACACTCCTCGGCTCGCCAGTCGGCGAACGCTGACAGTTCGGAACGACCGGGCAGCATCGCCGCCAGTCGGATCTTCCCACCGAGTTCGCCGGCGCGCTCCAACAGCGTGACATCGTGGCCGCGGGCGGCGGCGACCCACGCGGCCTCGAGTCCGGCCGGACCACCGCCGATGACGACCACCCGCTTGGGTGTCGCAGCGCGTGTCAAGGTGCCACTTCCGAGCATCGCCTCACGTCCGACGCTCGGGTTCGTCACACAGCTGATCGGATAGCCCTGCGTGAGGTTCCCGTAACAGCCCTGGTTGCAACCTGTGCACGCACGAATCTCCGCGGTCCGTTGTTCGCCGCGCCTTGTTGGGCCACTCGGGATCTGCGATCAGCGCCCGGACGAGCGTCACCGCGTCGGCTTCGTCGCGTTCGAGGATCCCTTCCGCCTCGGCGGGAGTGAGAATCCGGTGGACCGCGAAGACCGGCACGTCGGGGATCGACTTCTTCACGATCGCGGTTGCCCGCACACCGAGAAGATGCGGCGAGTACATCGGGCGGACCATGCCGATCCCCGACGTGCCGACGCTCACATTCACGAAGTCGACGAGGCCAGCTCGCGAGTTCGGCGGCGATCTCCCCACACTCGGCAGCGCCCAGGCCGTGCCCGTCGCGTGCTTCTTCGTCGCCGACCAGCCGAACGCCGACCGCGACCGCTCTGCCGACGGCCTCCCGAACCGACTCGAGTACCTCGACCGCGAAACGGAGCCGATTGCCGAACGAACCGCCATACTCGTCCGTACGACGATTGTGTTCGGGGGAAAGGAATTCATGGATGAGATAGCCGTGCGCCCCGTGCACCTCTATTCCATCGAAGCCGGCGTCGGCTGCGTGGCGGGCGCTCCGCCCGAAGTGCTCGACGACCTCGCGGATTTCGTCGCGTTCGATTTGCTTCGACGGCTCCATGTGGTTGGCGATGCCCGACGCCGACCACACGGGCAGGCGGGACCACGTGGCGTGATTGACTCCGCCGTTGTGGGCCAGCTGCAAGAACGCCAGCGCGCCGTGCTCGCGGATCTGCTCGGCGACCCGCACCAGCAACGGTACACATGCGGGATCCCACACGGCAGCGTTGTTGTGCATCTGGTACGCGGTGGTCGGGTGCACCTGCGCCTGACCGGCGATCACGGTGCCGACCCCACCTCGTGCGTACTCGGCGAGGTATCGGCCGTAGCGCTCTCCGTAGAAGCCCGGCTCACCGTAGGTGCGGCTCGGCTCGGTGTACATCGTGAAGTGCGCGCCGCAGACGATGCGGTTACGCGCAACGACCGGTCCGAGGACGAGCGGCGAGAACAGCCGCGGGAAGCTCACCTCGTCAGACTGACACGCGATGTTTGCGCGAGCAGATCCGACCGGGAATGCGGGCGGATCGGCGGGTCAGTCGGCCTTCGGGCTGTCCGGCTTGGCGGCCGGCTTGTCCTCAGCGCCTTCCTCCAAACCCTTCTTGAACTCGCGCTGCGCCGACCCGAGGCCGCGGGCCAGCTTGGGCAGCTGCGAGCCTCCGAACAAGATGAGCACGAGAATCAAGATGATGGGCAGGCCCGACTCGACGTCAAGCGCCAGGATCTCGGCGAGTGCAGAATGCATGTGGGTCCTCCTTCGCCGGTGTGGTCCAGTCTACCCAGCGACTGTCGGCTGTCCCCATCGGTTCGGAACCATGACGCAGTCCGGATGACACGGAGCGGTCCGTGTCTCCGAAGAGGTACTTGATGCGGTTCGACTTCCTCGGGCAGATCGCGCTGGGAGAAGGCCGACCGACGGTGAGCGCCCGCGGACATCAGCCGTCGCTGACCGTCGCCCGCCTGGTTCTGGAGCGGCCAGCCCCGCTGCAACGCGACGAGCTGGCCGAACTGCTCTGGCCCCGAGACCGACCCGGCCACTGGGAGGGCCCGGCCCGCCAGGTCGTCTCGCGCGCCCGCGCGCTCCTGATGGCAGCCGGGGCGCCGCCGACATGCATCACGTCTCGCGGTGGCCGCGTCGAACTCCACCTCACAAGCGACGTCGAGGTCGACATCGAGAGCACCCTCGAGGAGACGGCCGCGGCCGAAGAGCTGGTGCAGCGGTGCGATTGGGTGCGCGCGGCCGACATCGCGACACACGCACTCGAGCGGCTGCGACTGCCGTTCTTCCCCGCCTCCGACGCCGCGTGGACGAGACGATGGCAAGACCGCCTCCGCAGCCAGCTGCTCCGCACACTCCATACCGGCGCGGAAGCAGCGCTCGGCGTCGGCGCCGCCGATCGCGCCGTGCTCCTCGCCGACGAGGCGCTCGCGGTCGACCCGTTCGACGAGGTCGCGACCCGCGCGCTGATGTCGGCATACGACGCCCTGGGTAGCCGCGGGGAGGCGCTCACCGCATACGAGCGTTGCCGACGTCTGCTCAACGACGAGTTGGGCGTCCGCCCGGCGGAGGCGACCGAAGCTGCGTATCTCGCGCTGCTCGGGAGCGCGCCGCGTGCCAACGTTCGCACGGCCAACACGGCCCGCGTGCCGGCCCGTTCGGAACCGTTGCCGTTCGTCGGACGTCACGCGGAGCTCGGCCGGGTCGACGTCGACTGGAACGCAGTGCGCGACGGCGACACCCGTGCAGTCGTGATCGTGGGCGATCCGGGCATCGGCAAGACCCGTCTCGCGGCCCAGATCGCGCAGGCCGCGCGGCGCGACGACGCTGCCGGTGCTCTGGGGTGCCTGCCTGGCCGACGTCGGACTCCCCTATCAGCCGTTCGGCGACATACTCGAACAACTCGTGACCGCGCGCCCGTGGGTGACCGTCCGTCTCGGTTCGCTCACCGCTGATCTCACGACACTGGTGCCCGAGCTGATCGAGCCCGCCAACACATCGGTGCGCGCCGCCGACGAGAACGTTCGCACCCGATTGTTCCGTGCCGTACAAAGCGCGCTCGACCTGATTCTGACCGAACCGATCGTGATCGTCTTCGACGACCTGCAATTCGCGGACGAGGACGGGCTCGCGCTGCTGCGTCATCTGGCACCGATCCTCGCCGAGCGTGCATGCCTGTTGGTGATCACCGTTCGCGACGCCGAAGGTCCGGTCGCAGCCGCGCTCGCCGACCTCCACCGCCGACTCCCTACCACGACGCTCGAACTCCGCGGCCTGACCGTCGACGATCTCATCGAGGTACTCGACAGCATCGGAGTCAAGCTCGCCGACGACACGCACTCGGTCGCAACGCGGCTCGCCGCGAGAACCACCGGCAACCCGTTCTACGTCACGCAGCTCGTTCTCGACGTGCAGACGACTCGCCGACCGTTCGACGCGGCCGCGGTTCCCGACGCTGTCGCGCAGCTGGTCGCACGCCGCCTCGACGCGCTCGACCGCGACCTGACGTCGACGCTCGCGCTCGTGGCCCTGGCCGGCGAGCAGTTCGACCTGGCGACGCTCGAGTCCTGTTCGTCGATCGAGCCGGAACGCCTCCTCGACATCGTCGAAGACCTCTCGCGTCAACACTTCCTTGCCGAGCAAGGCCCCGACCGCTTCACCTTCGTGCACGAGCTCGTACGCGACGCGGTGCTAGCCACCATCAGCGACACACGACGTCGGCGGCTCCACCGTCGCATCGCCGACGTGCTCGCCGCGAGTGATGCCGACCCGGCCCTCCTGGCACACCACTACCTTGGCGCTGGCCCAGGATCCGTGCGCGACGCGACGCGCGCTCTCCTCCGGTCCGGAACCGCGGCGTTGGTTCAGGCCGCATGGTCGGTCGCTCGTCATCAATTCGCGACCGCGGCTGAGCTCGCGTCCGATGTGGACGAACGTTGCGACGCCCTCATCGGTGTCGGACGGGCCCAACGGGCGCTCGGAAACGCCCGTGAGAGCCGCACGGCGCTCGAAGCCGCGCTGACGCTCGCTCGATCCAATCAACGCGGTCGCCTTGCCGCGGAAGCGACACTGGCCTTCGTCGGAGGCGGCGGTCGCGGCGTGGCCGTAGATCTCGAGGACGCCGAGCGCGCCGCGCTCCTTCGGGACGCGTTGGACGGACTGCAAGATGACGACGTCGACCTCCTCGTCGCAGTGTTGGCCGAGCTTGCGCTTGCGCTTGTGCTCACCGACGCAAAAGACGAACGCGACGCGCTCGCGCAACGTTCCCTGCGTGAGGCGAGACGTTCAAACGACACCAACGGCCTCGTGGTCGCACTCCAAGCCCGACGCATCGCGCTCATGGGACCCGCCGGCACCATTGCCCGCGTCGCGGACGGCCGCGAGGCGCTCGCGCTCCCCGCGCGAAGTCGCGGCCGAGCGTCGACTCGCCGCAGAGCTCGGACTCGTCGAAGATCTGCTGGAGCTCGGTGATCGGGCTGGTGTGGACGAGGCGATCCAGCACGCTCGCGTCCTCGCGGACCAGCTCGCACACCCGTACTGGTCGTGGGCGACGACGAGCTGGCGGGCACTCATCGTGGTCATCGACGGTCGATTCGACGATGCGGAAGTGCTCGCGTTCGAAGCATTGGCGTACCAAGCACCCGCGGAACACCCCGAAGCCGTTGCCGCGCTCGGCGTCAACTTGGTCGATATCCGACTGTTCCAAGGCCGCGCAGCCGAGATGCTCGACCTGTTGCACGCGGCGGCCGAGCAAAACCCGCACATTCCTACCTATCGCGCTGTGCTCGCGTTGTGTTGCTCGCAGGCCGGCGCGCTCGATGCGGCTCGCGAAGCATTCGAGCAGCTCGCCGCCGGAGACTTCGTGCTTCCTGCCGATTCGAACTGGTTGCTGGCCGTCGCGGTGCTCGCCGATACCGCGGCGACGCTCGGCGATCGCGAACGCGCACCCACGTTGGTGCGTCTTCTCGCTCCATACAGTGACCGACACGTGGTGCTCAACTGTTTCGGCGGTGGCGGCGCCTACTGGGGCCCGGTCGCGCATCACCTCGGCCGCCTCGAAGCGCTGCTGGGCCGGCCGAAGCAAGCATGCGAACTGCTTGAACGCGCCATAAGAGCCGCTGAGGCGTTGGGGGCATTCGCGTTCGCGACGACCTCACGCGAAACACTCGCGGGACTTGACGGCGGCTGAGAAGCCGAAACGCCGGGCTCGCTGCTCACACCCGACCGTGCGACGGTAGGCTGACGGGTACCCCGGGGAGTAGCGCAGTCCGGCAGCGCATGACGTTTGGGTCGTCAAGGTCGGGGGTTCAAATCCCCCCTCCCCGACAGTAACGTTGCTGGTCAGAGAGTTCTGTCGGGCTCCGTGGTCAGGAATGGTCACAGGACGCGAGCACGCTCCGCAAACGCGTCGTCGGCGGCGGCGGCCCGGTCTTGTCCCCGGCATCACGTGACGGGAGACACCGAACGTGATCGAGGGGTTCGCGCGCTCGAGCCGCGGCGCGACCAGCTTCGAGGTCACGCCCGCACCGATCATGAAGGTCGCTGCCGAATGTCGAAGACCGTGCACGCCGATCCGTGGCAATCGGAACCGGCGTCGGACTCGCGTCACCAGCGTGCTCCGAAGCGTCGTATGCGAGAATGGGAAACGATCGCCGCTGGCAGCACCTGAAGGATGGTCTACATGTCGGAAGAAGAGAACATCACCCAGGCGCAACTCGACACTTTCGCAGACAAGCTCACCGAGTGGGGGAAGGGCTTGAGCGTGAGCGAACAGGCGCTCCTGAACGTCGTGTTGGCGGCGCCGGCGCCGAGACCGCCGAGGTCGAAGGCTTCCAGTTCAACATCGGCTTCGGCGCCTCGGCCCAGAGCTTCCTCGCGCCCCTGGTTGCGAGCAACGCACTGAGCGTCGCTCCGGCGGGAGATGTGTGGCTCGACATCGGTCCGGCTTGGGTCAAGAGCGCTCCCACGAAGCTCGCCTGAGGAACCGACCTCGGCATCACCACTCGTCGCGTCGGCCGAGAACGACGCGCAAGGGGGGACCCGCTCATGCTCTTTGCCGATGACATCGCCGCCTCGGCCGCCGCGCTCGGCCAACACCTCGACGAGCTCGCCACGACGCTCGACGAGCGGGAACGGGCGATGCTGGGAAACATCCTCTTTCGAGCGGCTGATCCCATCACGCGGGCCGCGCTGGTCGGCGACGCCGATCTCTTCTCGCCGGAAGAAGAAGCGCTCGTGCGCGCACTCCTCGCCGAGTCGTGACCGAAATGCAAACCGTCTCGCTCATCGTCAAAGCGACCCGGCTCTGCAACCTGCGCTGCACCTACTGTCACGACTGGGCGGCCGGGCCCGACCAGACGATGTCATTTGATGTTCTCGCGCACATGACCGCGGCGGCCCTTCAGGATCCGGAGCACGCCGACGTCGAGTTCATATGGCACGGTGGCGAGACCACACTCCTCCCGATCATGTTCTATCGCCGGGCGCTGGCGCTGCAGGCACGGTTTCGCCGCCCGGGTCAAACGGTACGCAACAGCATTCAGACCAACTGCACACGCCTCACCGAGGAATGGGCGCGTTTTCTCCGCTCGAATCACTTCACGGTCGGTGTCAGTCTGGACGGTCCCCCCGAGATCCACGACAAGCTCCGCCGAGACGTTCGCGGGATGCCGACCTTCGAGCGCGTACTCCAAGGACTGCGCATGCTCGATGAGTTCGAAATCTCGTATTGCGCGCTCATCGTCGTCACCGACGACGTGCTCGACCTGGGACCGGATCGGCTCTTCGACTTTCTGCTCGAGGTAGGCATCAAGCGAATGAGCTGTCTCGAGGCGCGTCCCGTGAATCAACCCGAGGCACAGTGGCTCACCCCCACTGAGAACTACACGGAACCGCACCGACGGAACGCGTTTCTCGCACGTTTGTACGATCGCTGGCGCCAACACGGCGATCCCGAAATCGACATCAGGGAATTAGCCGGAGTGGAAAACTTGGTTCGAGGCGGTCGCGGAACAACATGCCAGACGGGCGGGGACTGCTTCGGCAAGTACTACCTCGTCGAGCCCAATGGTGACGTGGCCCATTGTGACCTGTTCATCGGCGACGATCGGTACACCTTCGGAAACGTATGTTCCGAGGGTTTCCCGACGATGCGGCAGAGTCGGCCCATCAACTTGCTTCGGCACGACCGCAAGACCGACCTCGACCTGATGCGCGAGTGTCCGGAGTTCTCCCTGTGCCGCGGCTGGTGCCCGCACGAGCGATACACATCGAGCCGGCACAACGCCGAACACGACGACCGATGCTGCGGGCTACGCGGGCTCATCGACCACGTCCGCCACAGCCTGGAAGAAGGTCACCCTGGCGACGTGACGCTCACATCCACCAGGTAGCGCGTCGAATCATGCGCCATTCGTACTTTCTCAACATCAACTACGTCTGCAACGAGCGGTGCACCTTCTGTGCTGCCAACCTCGCGAACGGCGGAATTGTGGTCCGCGCACGGCCCAAAGGCCTCACGGTCGATGACGTCGAACGGTTCCTCGGACCGGATGCGCCGCTCAGCGACGATGTCGTGTCGTTGGCCGGCGGTGAGCCGACGCTGCATCCGGACTTGTTGAGCATCGTGCGCCGGTGCGCGGCCGGTGGGGCCGCAGTGACGCTCTTCACGAACGGGCTCCGCTTGGTCGATGCGGAGTACGCGGCCGACGTCGTCGCGGCGGGCGTCACGCGATTCGAGATCGCGCTGTTCGGCAGCACCGCCGAGAGCCACGAAGCGGTTACCCGCCGTCCGGGGAGCTTCGAGCAGACGATGCTCGCGCTCGATGTCCTCTGCGGGTTGCGCGAAGAACGCAAGTTCGCCCTCGAAGTTCGATTGCTCGTCTCGCGTTCGGGAGTAGCCGAGAACGCCGCCATCTGTCGCATGTTGGCGGCACGCATGCCCATGGTCGATGCCGTGAGTTTGAATCGTATGATCCTTTCGAAGGACGCCGAAGCCGCCGATGCCGCGATCTCGTGGGAGGAGGCGCGGTCCTCGGTGAACGAGTGTGCTGCGCTCATCCGCGAGGCCGGATACCAACTTCGATTCGAGGCGATTCCGCTGTGCGTGTTCGAAGGCGAAAACGCCGACCACGTGATGTGGGAGCTCGGTACGCGCGCCAACCCGCAGTCGGCGGGCGCGCGCGACGCCCAGCTGCACTACTTGGATCCCTTCGTCGCGGTCGGCCAGCAGGTCGGCAACGCAACGTCACCCGACGTCGCGCTGCCGTCGAAGTGTCTCGCCTGCGACTACCTCGCGGTGTGCGGGCGGGTCGAACATTGGTACTTGGAGCGCTTCGGCGTTCACGCGCTGAAGCCGGTTCGGGTTCCCGTTTCCCTCCGCCCGACGATCCGCGTCAAGCCAGCGAGCGCAGACCGCCCGACACGCCGCGAACAATGAAGTCAACGATGCGGCCGTCACGATTGTCTGCGCCACGAAGAATGCGATTGACGCGGTGCGCCTCACGTTCGAGACGCTGCGCGAGTGCACGCCGGAGTCGGTTGAAGTTCTCGTTGCCGACAACGGGTCGACCGATGGCACGCTCGAATACCTGAGCCGTCTCGACTGGCTCGACGTCGTGCCGCTTGATCGTCGCCGCGCGGAGCGGCACGCGCCGGCTGACCTGTCGATGCACGGAGCCACGCTTGATTGGCTCGTGAAGCAGGTGCGGACTCCGTATGTCGTAACGATGGACTCCGACGTCGAGTTCTACGATCCTGGTTGGCTCACGGCGTTGACAAGTTGCGCGACCTCCGAGATGAACCTGGTCGCAGTCGGCGAGTTCGAGCCGGGAGTCGCCGGATACGCACCTCGACTCGCTCCGCACTTGATGCTGATGCGAACTGCGGTGCCTGCCCAACTGAACGTCTCGTTTCGGGGTTTCAGCCACGCGAGCGATCCGGACGAAGTAAAGCGCTTGCAGGCGATCGGTCCGCGCTGGCGCATGCACGAATCCGAGCTTCGCCAGTTTCAGAGTCTCAAGGTGTACTCGACCGGTGCTGCTCTCTTCCGGGCGCTGCAACGGCGAGGTCTCGCCTGGGCGGACACTCCGCAGGCCGTCCGGAACATGTACCGGCACATCGGACATCAATCGTGGGGCGATCAGCCGGAGGATGTGCCGGGGCGGGACGCGTTCGCCGAGGCCGACGCGGCTCGACGGGAGTACGTCAGAGACCGTCTCTCGCAACTTCGATGAGCTCGGAGCTGAATCGTCGAAGATCGTGTTTCCGTTTCAAATCGGCTGGTCAGCGGCGAGTCGATACTCGGCACGGTCCAGGCCGCTCCCAAACGAAACGCGAATGCGCACCCCGTGACCGGGGCTGGCGTCGCGTCCGTCGGCATCGTCCGGAGCATCGGCAAGCGAGCGCCTCATCGCGAGATGACGGCGGCCGAGGAAGCGCAACCGCGTCGCAGTGGCGTCGACCGTCGCGGAGGTCAGCGAGGAAGCAGCGAAACTTGGCCAGTCAGCGGTTCTGCTCGCCGTCCGGCGCACAGAGCAGGGACGCGAGCGGTCGCCCGTTTTGCGCGCCGGCCCGCGCCGAGACCGTTCCTCGCTACCGCCGCGTGCAACGCGGCGATAGCGCCGCACCGGTTGACTGGCGGCGACGGGCAAGGTCGGGGTCTGCGCCCCGGTGGCTGTAACCGCGGAGCGTGTGGGGTGCACTAGGCGGATGTCAGCTGCACAACCGGTGCCGCGACGATCGACTCGGACCGGCAGACGGTCCCACCAAAGGAGCAACCAATGCACTGTCACGACTGGCGTCAGTCCTACCGCCCCTACGGCTCGTACGGTTCCTTCGGCGGCCCGGAGTACATCGTGCTCGACTTCAGCCCCGTCACGAACATCACCACCGTGACCCAGATCGCCGACGCGCTCTCGATCGGCGGCGGCACTGCGGTTGCATCCAACATCGCGCTGATCACCCAATAACGCTGGTGCAATCCGAGATCGCCCAACCCACCCTCCGTCGGTAGATCAGCGACGCACAACGGCGTACGGACCTGATCAGGCCCCGACAGGCTGTCGAACAACGGCAGCTTGTCGGGGCCTTCGACGCGACTTGACATCGGTCCCGCGACGAACGAGTTCGCAGATGTCTCGACGTGCGCGACCAACGAAACGCAAAGAGAAATGAATTCCCATTTTCGGCTGGTGGCCGTAACCGCGGGACCCGCTCGAGACACAAGGGGGATGTCACCGCACAACGGGTGCGGCGACAATCGACTCCGACCGGCAAAACGGTCGTCAACCAAAGGAGCAACGAATGCCCTACCTCCCGGTGTTTCTCGACATCAACGTCAGCCCCGTCACGAACGTGGCCACGGTGACCCAGACCGCCAACGCCTTCTCGCTCGGCTCGCTCAACAGCGTCGCAGTGGCATCGAACGTTGCGTCGATCAGCCAGTAAGCAATCAACTGCTCGCCCTCAGCGGTCTATCGCTCGCCCTCCTGCGCACATAGCAGGTTGCGAGCGATAGACCGCTTTTGCGCGCCGGCGCGACGAGACCGCTCCCGTGCCGCGACGCGACGCCGCGACTGCGTCGCTCGGTCGAGACGCGTAACCGCGACGGACGGGCCGCCCTCAAGCACAACAGAGGCCGGTGACTGTCGACCTCGTCCGAAGGAGAGGAGAAACCCATGTGGCATCAGTTCCTGCGCCGGCTGGCCTGGTGGCTCGCACCGAGCGTTGCACACGAAATTGAACGGATGGCAGTCCGATGAACGCCTACGACCGTGAGCGTGCCGAATGCGCGGCCGACGAAGAGGCACGCGCCGACCGGCGGCTACGGGCCTGGCGTCGTCGGCACACAACGACGCTCGCCGTCGGCCACGCCGCGCGGTCCCGCAGTGATCGCAGCAGCGAGCACCTCAACCGACTACGCAAGGCCGGCTGAAGACACAAGAAGTGGGGCATGGTCGGGTCTGTGGCTTGGGGCTGTAACCGCGGAGCGTGTGGGGTGCACTAGGCGGATGTCAGCTGCACAACCGGTGCCGCGACGATCGACTCAGACCGGCAGACGGTCCCACCAAAGGAGCAACCAATGCACTGTCACGACTGGCGTCAGTCCTACCGCCCCTACGGCTCGTACGGTTCCTTCGGCGGCCCGGAGTACATCGTGCTCGACTTCAGCCCCGTCACGAACATCACCACCGTGACCCAGATCGCCGACGCGCTCTCGATCGGCGGCGGCACTGCGGTTGCATCCAACATCGCGCTGATCACCCAATAACGCTGGTGCAATCCGAGATCGCCCAACCCACCCTCCGTCGGTAGATCAGCGACGCACAACGGCGTACGGACCTGATCAGGCCCCGACAGGCTGTCGAACAACGGCAGCTTGTCGGGGCCTTCGACGCGACTTGACATCGGTCCCGCGACGAACGAAGCACGAGCAGAGAGAAAAGATCGATTTTTCGGCCCGTGGCCGTAACCGCGGGACCCGCTCGAGACACAAGGAGGATGTCACCGCACAACGGGTGCAGTGACAATCGACTCCGACCGGCAAACGGTCGTCAACACAAGGAGCAAACATGCCTTACGTCCCGTCGCTTCTCGACATCAACGTCACCCCGATCACGCACGTGGCCACGGTGACCCAAACCGCGAACGCTTTTTCGTTCGGCTCCCTCAACAGCGTGGCCGTTGCCTCGAACGTCGCGCAGATCAGCCAGTAAGCAGCTCATTTTGACCATTCAGCGGTCTATCGCTCGCCGTTTTTGCGCAAAGAGCAGGTGACGAGCGATAGGCCGCAATCGACGCCGTGAGCCTACGAAAGCATCGAGGAACCGATGTACGAATCTCAAACGAACGTCAGCATCCTCAGCATGGTGAACACCGGTGCACGAGAGGTACAGATCTCGGGGACCGCAGGACGGGGAGCCATGGTCACAGTAAACGGGGACCCGGTCGCAGTGCGCCCCGACGGCACTTGGTCGGTCGGAGTGAGCGTCGGCCACGGGATGACAGTGCTAAACGTCGTCGCCGTGAGCGCCGACGGCTCCAGCCGATCATCTTCCTCGGTGACGGTCAGCGGAGAGCACCGCCAAGCGTGAAACGCCTACGAACGTAAGCTGACACCCACGGAGTGGACGTCGACCAGTGGAAGACTTCACTCGTCGAAACGGGAGAGCTACGCGGCGCCGTGGTGGTCCCATCGATGGCGTAGAGCTGGGAGGCTTGTTCCAGGAATCCAAAGCTCGCGCGAGGCATCGACCTCGGCGGGAGCACCAACCACATGTTGGTCGTGCCGCTCCACCGCCAGCGAGGTTTCGCCGCCCGCCAGCCGGCCTCCGACCGGGTAGAAGTACCGGCCGCCCGTCGCTCCGGCCAACTCGTCTCGAAGCGTCGGTATCTGCACGACGTCGTGTCACTTCTTCCCGTCGAACACCTCGGTCTGGCGGACAGAGCCGTGGTTCGCCACCCCGCTGGTCAGGACGATCTCGTCGCCGATCACCGCGGCCGACCCGCGCGGGCATGATGCAAGGACGGCAACCGACTCCAAACGCAGCCTCGATTCCGGCATCCAACAACGCCTGAGTCGCAACGCGAATTCGACCACGACACCACCCTCTGATGCCCGTCACGGCGCCGGATCGCGTGGGACTGTCCGAACGCCGGATCCAGCCCCGCACACCCCACTGCGCTGTTGGGTAGGGGCGGTGTCAGGGATCACGTCGAGGGTGGCGGGAGATTTGGTGATCCCGTTGTCCGCTTCTACCATTTCATCGTGACGATCTCGGCGAGCAATGGAGCCGACCTCTCGGCGCTCGTCGAAGCGGCCCAGGGAGGCGACCCGCGGGCGTTCGACCAGTTGGATCGCGCGTCGCGTGGCGGGATCGAGCGAGTCCTTCGCAGTCGGGGCGTCTACCGACCCGAGGACATAGCGGATCTCACGCAGGAGGTCCTCATCGTCGCCTGGCAGCGGATTCACCAGCTCAGGGATCGCGAGCGTTTCAAACCCTGGCTCTGGGTCATCGCACGGCGGGTCGCGGCGGCCCACGGAAAGCGGTTCGCCCGGGACGAGTCGGAGGAGCTCCCGGAGAAGGAGTCTGACGCGGACGGTCCTGACGTCGTCGCCGAGCTGGCAGACCTCTCGGAACTGGTGACAACTGCCATTCACGGCTTGTCGGAACGAGACCAGCTGGCACTCACCTTGATGAGCCTCGGTTTTCAGCCGCTTGACATCGCGACAGCCATGGACGTATCGGCGAACACGGCCAAGCAAATCGCCAAGCGCGCGCGACCGCCTCCGCGACCTGCTGCGCGTGGAGTTGTCGTGGCGGCGGCGTCAGCACGGCTGCTCTGAGCTAGCCAAGTTCATCGATGCCGGCCAGCTCATCGAGGCGGCCCGGCACGCCAGATCATGTCCGAGCTGTACGGCCGCCGAGGACGACCTTCAGCTCTACGAAGCAGCGAGGCCTGACGAGCAAGTGCCGGCCCCGCCGGCGGGATCAGATTCCTGATTCGTCCGGAGTCTCCTGCGCCATCAGGTTGGCCAGACCGATGGCCAGGCCGTCGCGCATCCAGAAGCCGCCGCCGAAGCCCTGGACCTCCGCGTCCGAGAAGAGGGCTTCTTCGACACCTGGCGCGATCAGCCTGGCCAGGGCCCGGCGTTCCATGACATCGAGGTCTGTTTGTACGAAATGCTGCAACTTGTCGAGCATTCGCTGTTCTGCGTTGGTTTCCATGCTCGTCTAGAGCGCGCGTGTGCGTCGACGGTTACACCCCCCCCAGGAAATTCGGGGTCGCGGATCATCGGGCGCTCGAGGGCGTGTTGAGGTCGATCGAGGCGTATCTATCGGCGTCGACGACGCGGGCCCTCAGCCCACTGAGCTCGAGCGCCGGGGAGACGTCGAAGTCGCATGACGCGGAGGTGGTTGCGTCGTCGGTACCGGCAACTCCGACGCTGCTCGACCCCAGTACACGATGCCCGGCGTACCTCGCTTGCCGTTCTTCTGCGCGACGGCCGTTTCCCAAAGGTGCCGAGATCAGGTCGGCACACCGTTGTGCGTCGCTGATCTCCGGACGGAGTGTGCGCTGGGCCATCTCCGGTTACATCAGCCGAGGATGTAACGGTGACCCGTTCGCCGCGCCTGTCGTGATGCGGCCTATCGTTCGCCGCCTCCTGCGCACGGCGAGCGACGGACCGCTCACGGGCGAAAACAGTTGATCGCCTTACTGGCTGATCAACGCAACGTTGGATGCAGCTGCGCGACGCCGCCGATCGACAACACGTTCGCGGTCTGGGTCACTATGGTGATGTTCGTGACGGGGCTGAAGTCGAGCACGATGTGCTCCGGGCTACCGAACGAACCGTCCGAGGCGTAGGGACGGTAGGAGTGGCACCAGTCCTGACAGCGCATTGGTTGCTCCTTTGGTGGGACCGATCGCCGGTTTGAATCGATTGTCGCCGCACCTGCTGCGCAGCTGAGATCCTCCTCGTGGACCCAAGGTGCGCGGCGTTTACCGCCACCAATCCGCAGAACCGAACGAATCCTCTGTGTGTCAAGGGTCTGTTTTGGTGGGTCGTCGGGTGCGGGCGGTGGGCCCAGTGTCGTTACGGGCCGTGAGCCTGAGCGTGTTGTCAGGTCCGATGTCGATCGTCGACTCCGTCGGGTTCGTTGTTCCGAGCGTCCGAGCCAGCGTGCCGGTGACTCCGAGCCGGGTCATCGTCTCGTCTCATCGAGACCTTCGCGCCATGAGCCGGCCGCGTCGGGATCGATCCGCACCAGCGCGCGCCGGTGTGTCGAAGGCCCTCTCCGCCGCGCACCCGTCGGTGAGTCCCACACGTGCGCGTTGCTCGGCGCGTTGTCGACAGCAACGAGCAGAAGCGTCGTTCAATTTTTCGGCTGGTGGCCGTAACCGTGGGACCCGCTCGAGACACAAGGGGGATGTCACCGCACAACGGGTGCGGCGACAATCGACTCCGACCGGCAAAACGGTCGTCAACCAAAGGAGCAACGAATGCCCTACCTCCCGGTGTTTCTCGACATCAACGTCAGCCCCGTCACGAACGTGGCCACGGTGACCCAGACCGCCAACGCCTTCTCGCTCGGCTCGCTCAACAGCGTCGCAGTGGCATCGAACGTTGCGTCGATCAGCCAGTAAGCAATCAACTGCTCGCCCTCAGCGGTCTATCGCTCGCCCTCCTGCGCACATAGCAGGTTGCGAGCGATAGACCGCTTTTGCGCGCCGGCGCGACCGAGACCGCTCCCGTGCCGCGACGCGACGCCGCGACTGCGTCGCTCGGTCGAGACGCGTAACCGCGACGGACGGGCCGCCCTCAAGCACAACAGAGGCCGGTGACTGTCGACCTCGTCCGAAGGAGAGGAGAAACCCATGTGGCATCAGTTCCTGCGCCGGCTGGCCTGGTGGCTCGCACCGAGCGTTGCACACGAAATTGAACGGATGGCAGTCCGATGAACGCCTACGACCGTGAGCGTGCCGAATGCGCGGCCGACGAAGAGGCACGCGCCGACCGGCGGCTACGGGCCTGGCGTCGTCGGCACACAACGACGCTCGCCGTCGGCCACGCCGCGCGGTCCCGCAGTGATCGCAGCAGCGAGCACCTCAACCGACTACGCAAGGCCGGCTGAAGACACAAGAAGAGTTCGTGACGGCCTGATCGCTCGGTCCCACGACACCAGTGCGCGTCGACTCAATTCAGCCGTCTGGACATGGTGGTCAGGCGCGAAACCAGCAGCGACTTCACTTCGGTGCCACCCGTAGACCGATCGTCCGACGCAGCACGCTTGCGCCGCACGTTGTCCGCCACGGTGTCGCGCCGACCTCTTGCTACAGCGCAGTGGAGCCGACGAGATCGGTGAACAAGATCGCCACCAACCCCGACGTGCTCCAGACCCACCCTGCGACTAACTGTGCAATGAAATTGCGCACCAAGCTCCTTGCGCGGTTCGGCCCGGCGCGTCACGACCCGCAGGGTTTTGGAGTAAGCGGAGGCCCGAGAGGATGGGTGACCTCGTTCCAGACGATCGTTCGCGCTCCCGAGAAACCTAACTTCGCGATCGACGCGGGATGAGACCTTCGTGGGCGCCGATGGAGGTCGACAGAATGTGCTCCGCTGGTCAGGGCAGGGCGAGTGTTTCAAGAATGTTGCTGGGTTGGGTGTGCTCGGGTCCCGTGGCACCGTCGATCGCATAAACCGCCCTCACGGCCAGTCCTGCCGACAGCAGGGCAAGACCGTGGCGAGCGGTCTTCATCGGCGGGAGGGTCGACCATGTCTTGGAGGACAGGTTGTAAGCCTCGACATTGGGGTACACGGTGTTCTGCGTCTCACCACCTGCGGTGATGATTTGGCCGCCAACCAGAGCAGCGGCCACATCATCGAGCGGGGTTGGCAGACCCTTCAGCTCGTTCCACTTCTGGGGCGTCGCGATGCAATAACTCTCGACCGCGTCCGAGACCTCGTTTTCATGCAATCCGCGTCCGCCGATCGCGTAATAGCAGTGACCATCGGAGACTGCGGCAAAATGATCGTGAGGCGTCGGCATGTTCGGGATGTCGATCCAGTTCGTGCCGTTGAACTCTTCGGCGTCGGTCACCAGTTGATCATTTGCCAGGCCACCTGCGACGATGATGTCGTTGCCGATCACGGCCGCGGCACCGGCGGCGCGTGGCTTCAACATCGACGGGAGTTGCTTCCAGTCGTTGCCGACCAACTCCCATACGGTTTTCGAAACGTTGCCTTCGATGTTCTGAAGGCCTGGACTGGTGGGGTACCAACCGCCAAGCACGACCACGTGGTTGCGGTAGGTGACCGCCATCAAGTGATGCAACGGATGCGGGAGAGGGGGTCCGCTGGACCAATCCTGTTGTTCGGGGTCATATTCCTCGACGCTCCGTGTTGACGTCGCTTCCGAGGTCAACCCGCCCAACACGTACAACGTCCCGCCCAAGACCGTTGAGCCGGCCTCCATGCGCTTGATCGGGTCAAGACTTGTCAACTCGCTCCAGGCGACGTTCGATGGCGGCGGGCTGCCATGCGGCCCCGGACTGCTTGTCGGCACCGCAATGTTGTGCGACTTGCCCTTTCCTCGGCCGGTGACGACGAGCGTGGCTCCGATCAATGCTGCGACAACTACCAGTGCTACGACGGTGGTGAGTAGCGCTCGACTCGGGCGCGCAGCCGCGCCTGCCGAATGCGCTGCCCGCTTTGAGAACTTTGGCGGAGGGGGAGGTGCATTCCCCGCGCTGGGCGCCGATAGTGCGTCTCGAGACCGAGCAGGGTCCGCGATCGTCGCGGGCGCGGGCTCGCTCGACGAGACCGGAACGAGCGGAGCGGACTCCGGTGGGAGCGTCGGCGCCGCGCTGATGTGCGCAGGGAACTCGGCGGGCCGCTCGTCGCGTGCGTCGTCGCTCCTGAGCTCGGGGTGTAACAGTTGAATCGGCAGGAAGTCGCCGGCAACCGGCGCCTGAAGCGCGTTCGCTGGCTGCGCGCTCTCGACCGTGGTCGCCCCACCGGTCCTCTCGCCGGGTAGCGCCTCGCCGAGTGCTGCGGTCAGGATTGGACCGCTCGCCGAGACGGGCACATTGGTGCGGCCCAACCACCCGCGACCCCAGGCTTTTGCCGCGCATCCCGCGATCGTGACGCCGAACGCCTCCGCGCTCTGATAGCGGTCAGCCGGAGACTTGGAGATGGCGCGATCTGTAACTTCGGCGAGGTCGATCGGAATGGCGTGCGCGATCTCGATCAGCGGGGGCGGCGCCTCGTGTACGTGGCGGTACAGAAGCGTTGCCGGATCGGCGTCGGCGGGAAAAGGGAGCCGGCCCGCCAGAAGCTCGTACAACAGTGTGCCGGCCGCGTATACATCGGTGGCTGGTGTGAGCTCGTAGCCCTGCGCCTGTTCGGGTGCGATGTACGCGGGGGTTCCGAGGATCTCACCGTGGCGAGTGGCGAGGGTGGAGGACCCGCCGATGACCTTGGCGATCCCAAGGTCGGTGACTTTCAGAGTGCCAGCGCCAGAGAACATCAGGTTCTCGGGCTTCACATCGCGGTGCAAGACGCCGTGCTGGTGTGCGTGATGGAGTCCCGAACATACGGCGAGGAGAATCGCGCACGACACATCGGGAGTGAAGCCGCCGGCATGAAAGCGACTCCATACGGTGCCGCCTGTGAGCCGTTCCATCACGAGCAGGCAGAGGCCTTCGTAGTCGACGAAGTCGTAGATCGCGACGACGTGGGGATGGTCAAGCGTCGCGAGGGACGCGAGCCTCGGCCAGGAATCGGGCCCGGACGGCCGGGTCGGCGCCAAACGCTCTCGGTAACTGCTTGATTGCGACAAGTCGGCCGAGTTGGCGATGTTGACCGGCGAGCACAACGCCACACGCCCCGCGGCCAAGCTCACTTCCGACCTCGTAGGAGGGCAGCGCGGCGGCCACTCGGTCGTTATCCACCATCGAGCGGAGAGCGTAGTAGGCGGCTCGGCCGCCGTGCCGGTGCTTGGTTGCGCGGCGAGCGACCTGTGGTGACAATGGCCCGGTGGAGCGCCGCGGGTGGCATCGAAACCGAGCAATACATCGTTGAGTTTCGCGAGCCCGAGCGTGCGCCCCGCCAGCTCACGATCTCGGCCCGAGTTGAATTCGGGCGTGAGTGCGACGGCATCATCTTCGAAGACGCGCGAGTGTCGCGCCGTCACCTCGCGCTCGAGCCGGGACCCTCGACGCTGACGGTCGTTGACCTCGGAAGTACGAACGGGACGCTCGTCAATGATGCGCTGATCTCCGAATCGGCCGAACTCGAAGTCGGCGACCGGATCCGGCTCGGTGATGTCGAAATCGTCGTCGTCAGTGGACCGGTGGCGCGCGCCGCGCTGCCACGCCTCCACGATTTGCAGGCTCGCCCGGTCAACGGAGCCGTGATCCGCTTCCGGGCCGGAACTCCCGGCGAGCGCGCGGTGCCAGGCATGGCGTCGGCGGTACGCAAGGCGCGGTCGCGTCTGGCCGGCCTGGGCCCCGAGCTCAGCTCCCTCACGCCGCAGATCTGTCTGGTCGGTCCGTTTCGTGACCCGTCGACCGGCGACCCGGTCACGGAGGGAAGCGTCGTCGACGTCGGCCGGCGCGAGATATGGATGGCCGTGACCGCCGAGTCGCCACCGGAACCGCCCGAGCGGCCTCTGGCTCTCGTTCTCGGCTCGACCTTGCCCGCCGGGCCCGACCTCAATCTTCTGGTCGAGGGCTTCGGCCTGGTGGTGAGCGGCGCCGCGAGCCCCGATGCGGAGCTCGCCGGCATCGCCCTCCCTGCTCTCGCCGACGCGCAGGGCGAGTTGCGTACGGCGATGGTTCAGTCGTTCGTTGCCTTTCTGATCGGCCGCGCATCCCGCGAGCAGTTCCTCAAGGTCTTGAACACGGCGGAACCCGGTTCTGTCGACGTCGCCGTGCAACAGGTCTACGGGCGCGGGCTCGCCGCGCTCGAGGAGAGCTGGGCCCGGTCGGTAAGAGGCGAGCCGCCGAAGATCAAGCTTCGAGAGTTCCTCAGACTGACCATCCGGTACCTGCGCCCCTACCGGCGTCGCGAGCTCGAGATCTTCGTGTACATGCTGTTCGGTCTGGCTTTCACGCTGCTCTTCCCGATATCCGTGAAGCAGATAACCCAGATCCTGCAGCTTCGTCAAAACTTCGGTCCGGTTCGGATTCATCACGAGTTCGGTCAGATTGCGCACATCCTTGTCGTTCTCGGAATCGCTTTCGTAGTCTCGTCGCTCGCCGGACTGCGGCGCGCGTACCTCTCGGCGCGCGTCAGCAGTGGAGTCACGCGCGATCTCCGTGTCGACATGTTCACCCACCTCCAATCGTTGTCGGCCGGTTGGTTCAGCAACCAGCAAGAAGGCGACGTGATGTCGCGGCTGTTCTCCGACGTCGGTCAGCTCGAGAGCGCACTCTCCGGGACCATCAGAGATGGGCTGTTCCAACTGCTCACCATGTTCGCGTTGGGCATCTATATCCTCGTGCAAGACCCGCTCCTCAGCGTCATCGTGTTCATCACCGCATCGCTTGTCGCCATCGTCTACCGGGTCATGTCGGCGGGTGTGCGGAAACGCAGTCTCGCCGTGCAGGAAGAGCTGGGTTCCACCTACACGATTGCGACGGAGAACTACGGCGCCCAAGCCGTCGTGAAGGCATTCGGGCTCGAGGACAAGGAAGGGGACCGCTTCGCGCGCGGATCCGAACGACTGTCCGGTCGCGAGGTAAAGCTCCAGTTTTTCGGAGGGCTGTTCGGGCTGTCGATCACCATGATCGTCGCCGTCTTGCAGATCACTGTCCTCGGTCTGGGGTCGTGGCTGATCCTGCACGGCCACCTAGGGTTTCCCTCCCTGATCGCGTTCATGACGGTGATGGGACAAGTGATCAGCCCAGTGACCGCACTCACCGGGATCGGGCAGCAGATCCAGTCGTCGACGGGATCGTTGCTGCGGATCAACGAGGTGATCGACACCTCCCCGGAGATCGCCGACGCGCCCGCGGCGACCGAGCTCCCGCCCCTGACTCGCGAAGTCCGACTCGACAACGTTGGATTCTCATACACCTCGCAGCGGACCACTCTCGAAGGCGTCAGCTGTCTGATTCCCGCGGGAAGCAGAGTCGCGTTCGTCGGGCCGACCGGCGCCGGCAAGTCGTCGGTACTGCAGCTCATCATGCGCTTCTACGACGTTGACGACGGCGCAGTGCTCTTCGACGGGCAGGATCTGCGCGGTGTGACGGTGGCGTCGTTGCGTCGCCAGCTCGGGGTCGTGTTCCAAGACACCTTCCTCTTCGACACCACCCTCGGCGAGAACATCGCGATGGGAGCACCCGGCGCCAGCGAAGCCGAGATCGAGGCCGCGGCGCGCGCCGCCGAGCTCCATGACTTCGTGCAGACCCTGCCGCGCGGCTACGACACGCTGGTAGGCGAACGCGGCGGTCGGTTGTCGGGGGGTCAGCGTCAGCGCCTCGCGATCGCACGCGCGCTCCTTCGCAACCCGCGAGTCCTGGTGCTTGACGAGGCAACGTCGGCGCTCGACCCCCGCACGGAACGACTGATCAGCGACACGCTCGAGCGCGTCGGCGAAGGACGCACGACGATCGCGGTCACGCACCGCTTGACGTCGATCACCAACTACGACCAGATCTTCGTGATGTCGGCCGGTCACCTCGTCGAGCGCGGGACGCACACCGAGCTGGTCGCGCTCGACGGTGTGTATGCCGACCTGTGGGGTGAGCAGACCGGCGGCATCGCGTCCACCGAAGCGCAGTTCGACGCGGTGGGCGCGCTCTCGGCGGTCAGCATTTTCTCCGGCCTCGCCGCGACGAGCTCGCGGCCGCCGCGTCCAGGCTCCGCGCCCTCGAGCTTCCCGTGGGCGCGCGACTCGCGCAGAACTCCGGAATGCTGGCCGTCGTGCGCAAGGGTCGACCGCGCGTGTTCGCGCCCGGTCTCGACGGCCAGTTGATGCCCGCGGCTGCGCTGCAGCCGGGCGACGCCTTCGGGCTCTCTGCGCTGCTCGGCGCGGACACCGGCGCGGAGCTCGTCGCCGAAGAACCGGTCGAGCTGCTCGTGTTGGATTCCGACAGTCTGTCGGCGCTCGCGGCCATCCACCCCTCGGTCGCCGCCGCGCTCGTGGGCACCGGCGACGGTCGGGTCGGCCCACAAGGTGGTGAGCGCCTCAGCCGGGCAAGCATGATTATGCGCGTGAGTCGCGTCGGTGCCGGCGGTTTGCCCACGGTCGAACCGGTCCGGCCCGACGTCGTGCGCATGAGTGGCGCCTTCCCAGTCGCGCCATCATGACGTTCGTGCCCGAACCGGTCCTTCAAGCACTCGTTGAAGCCGCGGTCAGCGGCACGGGCGGCACTGACGGATGGCTCCTCGTCCGGAGCGGAACCGCGCTCGAAGTCGTTGCCGCGACAGGCCCTCACGCGGCTGACGTGCTCGGCGCCATGGTCGACGCCGACGCCGGCGCAGCGGGTTTCGTACTCGGCTCGGGTCAACCGATGGCGCTTTCGCCGCGCGCCGACGACCCACGCGCCACGGAAGGTGTGGCCGCGATCATCGGACGTCGCCCAACGAGCGTTCTGTGTATTCCGTGCGAGTCCGACAGCGGTGTCGCCGGAGTCCTTGAGATCGTCGACAAGGGCGACCACGCAATGTTCAGCTTCGACGACGTCGAGCTGGCCACGCTCATCGCCGGAGTCGCGGGCGTCGCCGTCGAGACGCTCGGACAGTCGAACCCACGCGCGCCCGCACCTGACGAGCTGGCCAGCGAACTCCGCCGTCTCGGGGCCAGCGATCCCAATCGCTACGAAGTCGTGGCATCGTTGATCGCCGCGTTGATCGCCAGTGGCTGACGACAGCCGTCCCGCGTACAGTCGGGACTCGGTCGCCCTGCGCCTGCCCGGCGCGCTGACCCTGGACGACCTCACCCCAGAATGGGCGTGGGGCGGCGCGACCGGCCGAGGCGTGCGCGTCGCGATCATCGACAGTGGCGTCGAAGCCGACCACCCTGATCTCCACGGTTGCGTCGACACAAACGCGGGTATCGCCATCACGCTCGACCAGAACGGCGACGTCGTCGAAACGACCGGCGCCCACGACGACTCCTACGGTCACGGAACGGCGTGCTCCGGCATCGTGCACTCGCTGGCGCCGGACGCACGCATCACTAGCGTCAAGGTGCTCGGCGCGGGCTTGACCGGAAAGGCCGCCGCGTTCCTGACGCGGGTTGGCGTGGGCGGTGGAACAGGGCTTCGACGTGATCAACCTCTCGCTCGGCACGACGAGAAAGGAGTGGGCGCTTCCCTTCTACGAAGTGTGCGACGAGGGTTACTTCCGTAACTCCGTCATCGTGACCGCCGCAAACAACATCGTGCGCCCGAGCTTCCCGTCGCTGTTCGCGTCAGTCACGAGTGTCGCCTCGAACCTGTCGCACGATCCGTTTCGGTTCCACTACAACCCCGAACCACCGACCGAGTTTCTCGCTCCGGGCGTCGACGTCGATCTCGCGTGGCTCGGCGGCTCGCGTCTCACCGGAACCGGGAACTCCTACGCCGCTCCGCACATCGCGGGGATCGTCGCGTTGATTCGCTCGAAACATGCCGAACTGCGGCCGTTCCAGACGAAGACCGTGCTCTGGGCCACTGCCGCCAATGTGCGAGAGGCACCCAGATTCGCCGGCCGGCTAAGCCAGACCATGCACCGCGTCACGTCGATCCGTGCCAGCGCCGCGCTGGCCGCGGTCGGTCGGCGTGGCGCCTGACGTAACCGACCCCGTCCTTTGCGTCTAGAAGTGTCGGGTTCGGATCAGGCGGCGGGCTCGAGGGTGACGGTATGCCGAGTGCTTCGAGTGAGCGGACGGAGGCGCCGCGCTTGCGCGTCGGGATTGGTGTAACGGTCATAGAAGTCGCACCGAGGTCGGTGTAGCCGCAGTTGTAGGTGAGCACCCACCAAGCGCGACAAGGATCGAGTGCGAGATGGCGTTTTGCTGCCGATGCGTCGAGCGAGTCGGCGGTAGCGCGCGGTGAGCCAGCAACGCCTGAAACAACGCCATTCGTGAACTTGTGAAGCGCGGCGAACGTTGCCTGACACGGCACCACAGCAGAGCTAGAGAGATACCCGGCTGGTGTGCAACGAGCGACGACCTGGTGCGACAGCGGTATTGCGGCTGGAGACTCTTCGGAAAATAAGCGGGGTCGCGGATACGGACGAGGTTGGCTGCCGACGGGCCGACGGCGTTCGGTGCGGTTCTGGCTTGTGGTGTCACGCGCTCCATCAGGGCAATCGGTGCTCGTCGACGCGTCGCTCCGTCGCCTTTCGGGGAGGCCCGACCGCTCGCCCTCTGCCCTACTTTGTGGTCACCATGCAGAGACCGGTGGACAAGTACCTCTTTGACCATCCCGAAATCTGGGAGCAGAACAACCAGTCAAGGTTCGATCGCGAGCCACCGTTCCTTGCCCAAGTGTTCGGGCGCTATGGCTCCGTCGAACGCGTTCTGGACGTGGGCTGCGGTACAGCGGGCCACCTCGACCGCCTGTCACGGCTCGGGTTCACTGGGACTGGCGTCGATCTGAACGAGCGGATGCTCGACTATGCGCGCACCGCACGTCCGCATCTGCGGTTCGACGCCGCCGACATGCGCGCGCTGCCCTTCGATAACGAGTTCGACGCGGTGGTGTGCGTTTGCACGACGTTCTCCTACAACACGACGAACGAAGACATCGTCACCGCGCTGCGCTGTTTTCACCGCGCGCTACGGTCCGGAGGGCTTGTCGTCATTGACGTCTTCAACCCCATCCGTTTGATCCAGACGCGGGGGTACCTTGAGGCGATCGAGGCGGTTTGGGAACCGTTCAACCTGCGCTACGTGACCGCGCACGGCATCGATGAGGCCAGGCAGTCCAGATCGCGACGCAGTCGGTGTTCACGATCGACGACCGAAAGCTTGTCCAAAGCGACGTCACCGAGTTCCGTCTCTTCTTCCCGCAGGAACTGAGCTATTTCCTCGAGACCAACGGCTTTCGGTTCCTGCGCTTCTATGGCGACTTCGACGTCGACAGCACTTCACTGGACGGTACGCGGCTGATCGCCGTCGCGCAGAAGCCGTAGTCGTGTGACAGATGCGCGCGCACACCGATCTGCCAGTGAGGGCGGTCAACTGACCGAGCGGGTCCAGCGATCGACACCGTCCGCAACGTGGTGAACTTCGCGTCGATCAGCGGCTTACCGATTCGCGCCGGTGCCCTTTCGGCGCGTACGGTCGGATAGATGCGCGCCGTCGTTTGTCGATCGTTCGGACCCCTGGGAGACCTGGTGATCGAGGAGCGCCCGTCCGACGGCCTTCCCCCGGGTCATGTGCGCGTGCGCGTCACTGCAGCCGGCGTGAACTTCGTCGACGCGCTGCTTGTGCAGGGTCTGTACCAGATCAAGCCACCGCTTCCCTTCGTGGCAGGCGGCGAAAGCGTGGGCATCGTGATCGAGGCTGCAGCCGGCGTCGTCGCTCCGGCCGTCGGCGATCGTGTGCTGGTCGCTAGTGGCGCCGGCGGCTTCGCCACCGAGATGATCGCGGCCGCCGACCGCGTGTGGATCGTGCCACCGTCGCTCACCGACGGTCAGGCCGCCACGTTCATGCAGAGCTACATGACGGCGTTTTTTGCGCTGGCCCGCCGGGCGAAGTTGGAGCGCGGCCAGTCCCTGTTGGTGCTGGGCGCGGGCGGCGGCGTGGGTCTCGCTGCGGTCGATGTCGGGCGCGCGCGAGGGCTGCGGGTGCTCGCGGCTGCGTCGTCGGCCGACAAACGCCGCGTAGCGATGAGCCGCGGGGCGGCAGCCGTAATCGACTCGTCCACCGAAGATGTCAAGACGCGCGCCCGCGAGCTGAGCGGTGGCGACGGAGTCGACGCCGTCTACGACCCGGTGGGCGGCACGTTGGGCGAGGAGTGCCTGCGTGCGCTGCGCGACGACGGGCAGTTCATCGTGATCGGCTTCGCGTCCGGTGACATCCCGCGGCTGCCGGCGAACCACGTGCTGCTACGCAACCGGCGCGTGACCGGGGTCGACTGGGGCGGCTGGGTCGCGCGGAACGCTGCCGCGAACCAAGAGATGGTGGCGGAGGTGGTCGCAATGATCGCCGCGGGCGAGCTCGACCCGGTCGAGCCCGTGAGCTACCCCTTCGACGACGCCGCTCGCGCCCTCGCGGACCAGCAACACCGCAAGGTCGTGGGCAAGGCCGTGCTCATTCCCTGACATCACCGATCGCCAGCGGTGCGGAGTGCCTCAGTACGCCGTCGACAAGATCGACGGCTAACGCCATATCTGATCCGCGCTCGACCTGCCGCCAGTGGGCGGGCACCGTGTAATCGTGACACGCCCCGACCAGACGCCTGAGGAAGAAGAGGAGTTCCGTCGTCAGCAAGCGATCGCGAACGTGGCAGACGGCGAGAACGCAAGCGAAACTGAGCCACAACGCGGAACTGATGGCGTAGCACGATGGACCTAGCTAGATCCGCGACTCGTGCAAGCGGAGGAGGATTGGCGGGAAGCGTTGCGCTCAGGCCGACTGCAACTACCTGCGAGCTACCGGATGTCGTCGATCCACCGAGCGTCCGGTCAACTCACGATCGTCCTCGATGGGCGCGCGCAATCCGTAGCCCAGGACGCCGAAGCAATCGCTGCGTGGGTGGGCGGCCGAGAACACTGCAGTCACGGTAGGGATCTGGATCGATCCGAACCCACCCCGAGCGATTCTCGCCGACGCGCTGTAACTGCCTGTTCGGCGCTCGCCGCAGACATGCCGAACCTGGCAGAACGCACGCACAGATTGCGCGCCGACGACGCCACTCGGTGCCAATGCGGGCCCGCATAATTCCGAAGCCAGAAAACGCCGAGGGCGCTCATCTTCATTCTCAACGGGTGACCCGCCAGGGTTCATGTGCGTCTGACCAGGACGTAGCTCTTCGGAAACGAACCGGTACGGGCGGATATCCGTCGCTCCGCATGCGCGTCACACGAGATGTCGTTCGTAGCGAATTTCGTCGACCACTAATCCGTGAACTGCAGCGACGCGTTGGGTGCCGTCCGAGACCCATCCGTCAGCCCGGTAGAAGCGCTCAGCGCGGTCGTTGCCGACCAGGACCCACAAACACGCCTCGGTGAAGTCTTGGCTACACAGGTGCTCACGGGCAGCGGCGATGAGCGCTCGGCCGACGCCAAGACCCCAACTCGGCGGATCGACATACAGAGCGTGCAGTTCCCCGCTCCCGTGCCCGTCGGTGCCCCAGGCGGGACCGGTCGTCGCGAACCCGCAGATAATCCCTTCATCGACGGCGACGATGGTCGCTGGTTGAAGAGGGTCGGACGCGCCGAACGTGTATCGCTCCTGCCAAGAGCGCACATGAACGTTCGCCACCTCCCTGGCGTCATCCGGTGTCGCAGCGCGGAGCAACATGCTGGCCAGTTTCGCCTCCTGAGGACTTCCACCCCGTTCATTTCCGAAGAACCGGTATTGCAGGGCGGCGAGTGACGGATCGCGATGCGGCTCTTTGGTTCGACATACGGCAAAAGAGGCAAAACATCGGCCTGGGCATGCCGGAAACTAGGGAAATCCCCGGTTCGAAGAGCTGGCGCCTTGTTCTAGCGTCGTCGTGACGCGGATGCCTTGGCGACGAGCCGGTGGGGGCAGGAAGATGTGGGAATGCGGGGACCTCGGCCTTGATGTCGTCGCCCACACCAAAGGGTGCTTGAAGAAGGCGGCATCGAGCCCACAATCGAAAAATTGCTGTTCACGCAGTATGTTCGCCGCGGTCACGAGCTCGCGTGACACCACACTGCGCGAGTTTCGGAGAAAACATCGGCGACCTAGACGGGCGACACGGGAGGCGCGGGCGCTTGACGGCGCCGTGGTCGAGTCAGCACGAGACATCGGAGAAGGAGCTTGTCATGAGCAAAGATGCACTCGCGGGCGTGTACACCAACATGTTGAACAACGAAGAGTTCCGCGACAAGGTCGCCCAGGACCCCGGCACACTCGACACTTGGGACCTGACCGATGAGGAAAAGAGGCTGCTGGTCGAGGACGCTACGACAGATGTTGCCGGCTTTGCGCTCGGTTCCGGGGGCGTCATGGGCGCTCTCGGGAGCGGCCCGCTCCTCTCGCCCGCCGTCGCTTCGGGCCTCGGGGCGGCGCTGAACCAAGCCAGTGGTCTTCCCACCACAGCGCTTGCGGGTCCTGGTTTCGCGTCCGGTGCCGGGTGTTGTCCCTGGAACAAGTCTGTTGTCGCGTAGTGAGCACGACGACCTATCCCGATCGCGACCAGCGTCCGGGTGGGCGGTGGTCCGCACCTGAGCTCGTGGACGACCTGCTCCGGCTCGCCGCCCTCGAGCGAGCTGTGGCCCATGTCAGCGCTGGGTGGGTCGCGAAGACCCCCGAGCTCGACGACAAGCTCCGGCTGGCTTCCCGCCTCGATGCCACGATGGCACGAGCAAGCGCCGTGCGTGGTTACGCCCTCGCACTTCTCGAGCGTGACGACTCGGCTCTGACTGTCAAGCCAGTGTGGGTGGCACCACTCCGGCTGCTCGACGCGAGCCACGACTCCGCTCCCGTAGTCCAAGGACTCTGCCAGGACGTCCCGTCGGTCCTGCTTGCTCGTTATCGGGAGATCGCCGCCCGGATCGATCCCCTCTACGACGCGCGTTTGATGGCGGTGGTGCGATCGGCGATCGGCGAGTTGGAACGGTTGGGACCCGCGACGTCCGGCACGCTCGTCGCCGAGGTCCACAGGGCGCTGGCCGATTCCGACACCGAGGTCGTGTCGCTCGACGAAGTGATGTGGGAGCCACAGGACCGCGTACCTGTGCCGGCGCGACCAGCTGGGAGGGTACGGCCGGAGACAGGCGCACGCTCGAACTTGAGGATGGGTTCTCGACTGGACGACGACGAGATCGCCGGCGAGCTGAACGAAAACGTCATGTCCGAGCTTTGCGCCATGGAGCTCATGTCCCGGTGCTCCTATGAGCACCCGACACTGCCATGGTCGTTCCACGCAGGCGTCGCCCGGCATGTGACCGACGAGGCGCGCCATGCAGAGTTCTTTCGTCGTCTGATGAGTGACCGCGGCATTGACGAAGCGTGCCTTCCTCAGCATGGTTCGAACTACCAGTTCGCATACGAGTTCCCCGAATGCGAGGTGGGAAGCGAACGCGAACTTGTCTGGCGGCTCCTCATCCTGTGCACGGTGCTCGAGGGCCTCGCCATCGACAAGCTGCCCCTCGAGATCGCAACTCGGGATATCCTCGGCCAGGTCGACATTGCACGTGCGCTGGACTACGCCTCGACTGATGAGCTGTTCCACGTCGAGAACGGGCTTCGTTGGACGCGCCAGCTGTGCGAGAAACTCCATCTCGATCCAATGGTCGAACGCGAACGGGTACACGGCCGCTTCTTCGGGCGTCAACGCGATCTGCGAGCGCACTACCTCGAGGCGGACACGGAACGAGCGCGTCGTGAGATAGAGATCCTCGAGGGGCCGGACCCGGATGGGATGAGCTTCCAATCACGTACCGAGGTAGAACTGCGCAAACGCGCATCGTTCACCGAGGCCGAGTGTGAACAAGTCGACCGTTGGGGATACAACCCGCTCTCTAGCAATGCCTCCAACGGTGTTGGGGCTCTAGCTCCGTGAGGACGTGGGGGTGCCTCCTCGAAACGAGTCCACCGGCTACGAGGCTCACCTCCTGCCCACGTCGTGGGCGTCGTGACTCTCAAAGGTGGAGGACCGGATCTAGCGATATCACCGTCCTGGGGGACGGCGGATTCAAGGGGTAGCCGCGACGAGCTCGGCGAGCTTCTCCGATGGTTTCATGAATCCAACGGTCTTGCGAGGCCGGTTGATAGGTGATCGGGGGGCCTCACACCAACCCCACCCCAGCCGACCAGTGGCGATTTTTCCACGCATTGAGCGGCATCATTGCGTCGCTACCGTGAGGCTCGACGCGGCGATTCTGCGCAAGTGTGGGCGGGCGGACTGACTGTCGGCGCGTCGCGCCAGCTCAGAAGTTGTCAGTGTTCCGCTGGAGCCATCTGGGGGATGCTCTCTCTGGTAAACGTCGGCCGGCCCCGATTCGCAGGATGACGGTCTCATGCCACTTCTATCGTCGAGGTCGCTACTCGTCGGAAGCGGTCATGTGATCGAGCACATCTGCGGCGCGGGCGGCGACCGACGCGGCATGCGGCGCAGCAGTTTTCTTCGCTCGGCGCAGCGTCCGTGTCGCGGCCTTGCGGGTACGGCGCCTGGCGCGGCGACTGCGTTCGGCCGTCTCCGCGCTCGCGCTGCGCACGTTGTCGATTCCGGTGCGCACCATCGGCTCGACCGCCGCGAGCACGTCTCGCGTGGTCTCGTTCTTGTGCCGTCGGTTCCGATGCTTGGATCGTTCGAGACGTTTGGCGGCGTGGGCTGCCTGTGCGCTCGCTCGCTTCGCCCGTTTTTCTGATCCGCTGACGCGGTCTTCGGCGGCCAGACGGGCGGCATGTTCGTCTTGCAGGGACGTCTGCGCGTCGTGCTGTGATCGTTCGGCTCGTCGCAGTCTCTCCTTCTTGCTGCGGAACGACACGATCCCGAGCGTTCCGACCGACAGTGTCTTTCGGATCAATCCCATGCTGGGCTCCTTTGCGTGACGACATCTCAAGAGGTACTCATACGCGTGCGGCCGCTGCATGCTGCCCACGTGGCCGGCCGATGCGCCGAATGGTTGCCGCTTGGGATGTCAACGTCGAATCGGGGAGGTCGTGAAGGGCGAGTTTCTATCGTTTGGGCTTCCCACAGCGCGCCATCGGGACGACCTGAGGCGAGTGCTGCCAGCCCTGGAGAAGCGGACGCGCAACGTCGACACCAGTGGCGTAGCCGATGCCGTTCGCGGGGTGAGGTCGCCTTCAACCACGCCGACGACGGTCCCGTCAGCCTTGAGTAGCGGACCGCCGCTGTTGCCGGGGTTCACGGGAGTGTCCGTCTGAATGAGGCCATGGCGTGTGATGCCGTCGTTGAACCTTCCCGACCTGTTGACTGCGCTGACGGTGCCCTGGGTCAGTGTGATCGGCCAACGCTTCTGGGAACCCGATGGTCGCGACGGGCGTACCGACATCAGGCGAACGCTGAGCGAGCGAGAAGACATGGCCCGTCAAGCCCGTCTGGCTGCGCACCAACGCGACGTCCGACACCGCGTCAATACCGACGACCTCCCCGACGCTTTCGTACTTCGCACCGTGCAGCGTGATATCGGCAGTTCCTTCGACGACGTGAGCGGCCGTTGCGATCAGGTTGGGCGCGACGAGAAAGCCGGTTCCGACGTCGGCAGATGAACATCCCGTCGATTCGACCCGCACCACCCCGGAGCTGTCCGCGGCGAACAGTGGCGCGAACGTTGCAGGCGCTGTCCTCAACGCCTTTGCAGGTTGCAGGCTCGCGCGGGCGACGACAGGCGTTGACGCGGATCTCGTCCGTCCGCCATTGCGATTCGACATGACGACGGCTCCAGCGACAATTGCGGCGATTGCAACCAGACCGCAGACGAGAATCGCAACACTCGGGGTCGACAGCATTCGACTCCCCCGGCAGCATCTCGTGATAGAGCGAATCCGTCCTGTCGCGACCGGTCGCTCGTCGACGATCGCCCCGCGCCGACTCGAATGGTCCGCTCCGGTTGCTGGGGTGTCGGTCGCAGTGCTTTCGGTCGCGCCGGGGTCTGCAACCATATCTCGTCATCGCCTCAAAGGCCTTCCGGCGCCCTCATGTTGATCGCAGGAATGTGGGTGCTGCATGACGTCGTCTTGGATTCCTCGCTGCCGCGACATTGCGCCGGGTGTGGCTGAACGACTTCGTCCTGGGGTGGCCGCAGACGAAGTGGGTAAATCGAAGCGGTTTGCGCGCTGATTCGGTGCTTCGACCTTTCCTCGCGAATCTGAAGTCCGCATGTCTCCGGCGCAGTCGATGCGCAGAGCGCGTTGTCATGAGGGCCCTGACGTTCGCTGCTGTCCTGTGTCGCGCGGAGCGTGGCGCTGATCGTGGGATCACTCGACGCGCTCAACGACAACGTCCAAGGGCACGAAGCAAAACAAGCTCTGAACCATATCCAGGCCGCCAACGATCGTCAGCGCGCCGTCGCGGTTATCGAGCGCCAGTTCGAAACCGGCCCTCTCGACCCCGCCGGCAACGTCTACGACTCGATCGTCGAGCACGAGCCGCTTGGCGGGACGGTGGTCACGGATTGGTCGCAGAAATTCCGTCACCCGTCGGCATCGGGCGGGACCACTCATCACCACACACGTATGCTGACGAGCGAAAACGTCATGTGGCAGCATGCGCCGTCACCCGCTAATACCGGCCCACGCGGGTTCAAATCCCCCCTCCCCGACTCCTCCTGAAAACGCCCATCGCGCGCGTCTGTTCGTTGTTGCCATGATCTGTGTCCTCCGCGAACACTGAACGTCACGAGCGCAGACACGCAGGTCGGCGCGAGTACCGTCTCTCCCCGTTCGCGGGTGTAGCTCAATGGCTAGAGCACCAGCCTTCCAAGCTGGTGATGCGGGTTCGATTCCCGTCACCCGCTCTGCACGTCAGAGCATGTATGCGCAGGTCAGCGCACACGCTGAGCACCTCTGAGGTTTCACGTCGCGTCACCTGGGTACCCGCCATTTCGCGGCCTCTCGCGGCCTGGCCGCGGCCTGCCTTCCAAGACCTGGTGGAGGGCGCGTGGCGACCGCGCACGACGTTCGACCCTGACCGCGTCGACATCGCTGGCGCCCTCAGCACGGTTGTTCACGCAAGTGCCGCCGTCGAGGTTGCTGTTGGTTCCGTCGGGGCAAGTTGTGTCGGACCATGTGGCCTGACTGAAGGCGGCGTCCGTGAGGTTCGCGTCCGTGAGGTTCGCGTTTGAGAGGTTCGCATAGGAGACGTCTGCGCCGACGAGGATGGCACCAGTGAGGTTGACGCTAACGAGGTTGGCATTGAAAAGTTGGGCGCCGGTGAGGTTGACGTTGGCGAGATAGGCGCCTTGCAGATTCGCGTCGGACAGGTTGACGTCGGGGCCTTCGAGGTAGCCGTCGATGAGCGACCAGCTCGGCGGCAGCGCGGCCGGAGTGCCGACGATCCCCACCCGACGTCACGTCGGTCAGGTTCGCCTCAGTGAGGTTCGCAAGGCTGAGGTTCGTGTCGGTGAGCGTCGCTCCGGTGAGGTTGGTAGCGGTGAGGTTGGCACCCGCCAGCGTGGCTCCAGTGAGGTTGGCAAAAGGATCGAGGTTCGCGTCGGCAAGCGTTGCTCCGCTGAGGTTCGCGTCAGTGAGGTTGACGTTGGCGAGGTTGGTAGCGGTGAGGTTGGCACCCGCCAGCGTGGCTCCAGTGAGGTTGGCCCCCCCTCTCAGGTCGGCGCCGCTGAGGTTGACGTTCGCAAGATATGCGCCGTTCAGATTCGCGCCATACAGGTTGGCGCCCGGGCCGGCGAAGTAGCCGTCAATGAGCGACCAGCTCGGCGGCAGCGCGGCCGGAGTGCCGAGGATCCCACCCGACATCACGTCGGTCAGGTCTGCACGGCTTAGGTTGTCAGTGTTGAAGTCGGCACCCGTGAGGTCGGCGCCGGGGCCGATGAGGTAGCCGTCAATGAGCGACCAGTGCGATGGCAGCGCGGCTGGAGCGCCGACGATCGAACCCGCACCGGGAGCAACCTCCGCCACGTCGGTCAGGTTGGCGCCGGTGAGGTTCGTCCCGCTGAGGTTGGTAGCGGTGAGGTTGCTCCCAGTGAGGTTGGCGCCGGTGAGGTTCGCACCAGTGAGCGTGGCGTAGTTGAGATTGCTCTCCGTGACATTCGCAAGGCGCAGGTCGGCGTGGGAAAAGTCGGCGTGTCTGAGGTTGAGGTGACTGAGGTTGACGAGGCCGAGACGAGCGCTGGTCAGATTCGCGCCGTAGAGGTATGCGCTGGTGAGGATCGCGCTTGTGAGGACGGCGTTCGTCAAGTTGGCATCGAGGAGGACGGAAGAAATGAGATCGGCGCCGGTGAGGTTCGCCCTCGTGAGGTTCGCCTTGGTGAGGTTCGCGCCTCTGAGGTTCGCCTTAACGAGTTTGGCGCCGGTGAGGTTGGCGCCGCTGAGATTCGCGCCGCTGAGATTCGCGCCGCTGAAGTTGCAGCCAACAAGGACCGCTCGGGGACCTGGCTCGCAACTCGTCGCACCCGCAATCGTCGGCCACGCGAATGTGCCACCGGCCGCGAGACTGACGACGACCCCGACGAGTAGCCCGCGAAACCAAACCGATAAAACATGGCGCCCCGCCTTCGCAAGCCCCGCTGGCGGGAACCGTACGCCGTTAGGTCGCTGTGGCGACAGTCCCGTGGGCCCGGTGTGCGCGGACCTGCTCCAACAACGCGGTCGCCCGTTCCGCTTGCGACAGTTCGATCGGACCGCCCTCCGCTCCCGTCAACTCGACCCGATCCGCATACCGATCCCGGTACGGGCCATGCTTCTGCAACCACTGAATCGCCCGCAGATCCGGCAACGTGTACGTCGACTTGATGGTCCGTTCGATCTCGTTGCCGTCAGCGTCGACCTTGATCGTCGTGACCTGCTCGAGCACGCCGCCCCGCGCCAACTTCTGCACATCGAGTGTCGCCGCAACATCGGCGCGGCCCTCAGCCTGCCGTACAGCCGTTGAAAGTGGGCGCAGCGACGTTCGAGGTCCGTCAGTCCTGGGGCGTCGTCGACGGGGCAGTCCCCGATCTTGATGAGGACTTTGGCGCCGGTGCGAGCCAACCTCGGCCCGTGTCGATCGGGACGCCGGCCGCCGCGAAGGCCGATTCGTAGTATGCGTTGTTCTCGATGAGGCCGACGATTCGGTCGAAGACGGTGATGGGGTGGCCGTCGTGTTCGCCGATCACACGGTCGATTGCGGTGGGGCGTCCGTTCGGTCCGCCGCGGGGTCGTCCTGCAGGCATCATTCGTCCTCCGTTGTGTGGGGCTGGTGGGGCATGGCTGAAGCGCGGTCGTGGGGCAGGGTGAACAGATCGTCAACGCTTGCACCAGTGACGGCGCGCGCCGATTCGTCGATGCCCACGAGCCACAACACCTCAGGCGACCACGCCGTATTCGCGGTACCGCCAAGCTGCCCCGCGGCTCGAGCGTGGTCGTCGGAGAACACGGACTTGCGTTCACGCGCCCGTCCTCGACAAGCTGACCGCGGAGCACTCTGTTACGACCCCGCGTGCCCAAGATTCAACCTCATGGCCGTTCACACGCTCGAGGCTACGTCTGGGCAACGTCTTCTCGCACCCCGTAGTAGCGCTTCGGTCGAAGGCCCGACCTTGTTCGTGTGACGCTGTCCCGCTACCACGAGTGAAGCGTCTCGTTTGTCCGACGCAGTAAGGGGCGGGCCGCTGAGTTTTTCGATGCCGCTACGCCCCTTCAACCGCGTGACTCGTATCGGCGAACAACAGCGCCCAGTGTGGTCCCGAGAGCCTTCGCGATTCGCTCGACTTCCATCAGGTCGAGTCGGCGTTGGCCCGACTCGTACGCCGAGACGTAGGACTGCGGCCGCTTCAGTTGGGCCGCGAGTTTCGCCTGGGTTATCCCTCGTTTGGATCGGAGGTCACGCAAGATCGTGACAAGGCGCCGATGCTCGGCCGTGTAGATCGTCCCTGCCACGGCGTGCAGGCTTGATCCGGTAGTCGGATATCTGAAATCCAGATATCGTTCGGGTCAGGCTGGGGGAAGCATGAATGACAACGCTGATTGGTTTGGGGAAGCGGCACACCGGAGGAGCACGATCGACGCCGACGCTCCTGACAGCAATGGCGCACGATCATCCGAGACCCCGACGTCCTCGCCAACAGCGGAAGAGATCGGCGAGTCGCTCGCTCACTCGCTCAATCAGGCGTCCGCCGAACAGCTTGGGGGCAACGAAGAAGTACTAGGAGCCGAGCCATACCGCTCGATGATCGACTGGAAACTCGTAGCCGCAAACGGTCCTCAGGCGACGACTGTCGCTCTCCATACAAGAGCGGTCGCACGGTCGAAGTCGAAAAGCCCGCCGTCACGGCCCCTTGGCGAGCGCGAACGGTCACAGCTCCGTCGCTAAGGCGAACTACGGCGGCCACATGGAGTCAGGCGCCAGTCTTCGACGACGCTGGCGATGCTTCGGTCGCACACACAACCACGATGCCGAAGTCGCCTCGGTGGCTCCGCACCTCTGTGATCACGCTTCTCGTCATCATGGCCGGATCTACCGGCTTCGCAGTATCTCTGGCTTCTTCGGCGTCCTCGGGCCGCAGCAAAGCGAAAAGGGATCTCGCGGCTGCTGTAGCCACCGCAGCCCGACAGGAAGCAGACATGCAGTCGCGCCTCGCTACTGCAACCAATCAAGTCACCAGCGAGAACCTCAGTCTCAGCGTCACCCGACGAGACGAAGTCGACGAAGCCATCTCTCTCTTTGCCCACGAGGTTAACGACCTAGACAAGAGCGCCGACAACGGCGGCAGCCTCGAGGCCGCGCTCAGTCAATACCAAGCCGCGGCGGACAGCATGAGCGACTTCTCTTCCATGCTCTCGAACCTTGCAATCGGCCTGCCATCCGATGTCGTGCAGCTGAATGTTCAGGACGCGAATACAACGGTGAGCGCACTGGACGCGTCCATCGCATGCTTTGAGAATGTCAGTCCGTTCACCGCGAACCCATGCGCCGCCGAAGGCTCCGTGCTCACGGCTGATGCGAGCCAGTCAGGCGCTGCACTGAAAGATCTGGCGCCTTATTGGTCGCGTTCCGACGCTCAAATCAGTGCACTGTTCGGCACGCCCTCAGCATCATCGTGACGGGAGAGGGCTGAAATTTCGCGAAAGAAATTCGATCCACTGGGCGTCCGAATCACGCGGGCGCTCACCGGCGGCGGGAATCAGATAGCTTCGAGTTGCAGGCTTGCCGATGTGCGAAGCACGGAGCGGCGCTCATTGCGGCGCACGCGCCGCCTCGCTTGGTCGGCCGGCCTTCGTCGACCAAGGTTCTTCGCGATCGCCGCGTAACGGAGATTGATTCCACACCGGGAGTTCACTGCACGTCGCGCCCACAATGTCGACAGACGATCGCTGCGGCCTTGATCGTCTCTGCACAGAACGGGCACGCGTGGGTCTGGCCGGTGTCGCGCGACTGCCTAGTGGTCTCGGTCGCACGCTCTCGCTCGGCTCGGACCTCGGCGGTTGGTTCCATCACGGCGACGATGAGCAGTCCGATCGGTCCGAGGAACAGGCCGAGGAACAGGCCGACCGCGCCGTTGCCTCGTTGTTCACCGAGGAGGAACCCGCCAAGAGCGAAGAACAACTCAACAACAAGGACCACGGCGACGAGTGGCGTCACGGCCGATGTTTTGTACGTCACGCCGACGATGACGAGCCCGACTACGACGGCGACCTGGCCTGCGATCGCGGCGATACGGCCACTCGGGCCTGATCTCATGGGGTGTAACCCTAGGACGGTCCTTGGAGGATCACCCCTGGTCCATCGCCCAGTTGTGCGAACTGCTCGAATCAAACTGACCCCACTACCGACGAGTGGGGCATCCGAGGCGTTAGATGGCCTCGAGCTGCAAGCTCGCCGACGTGCGCAGCACGGAGCGGACGCTCATCGCGGCCCACGTGCCGCCACGCTTGGTAGGCCTACGCTCGTCCGCCAACGCCTTCGCGATCGCCGCATAACCCATACCCGAATCGCGAAGAACGCGCAACGTGGGCCAGCGTCTCCTGCTCGTTCGCATCCGGCACGAGCTTCCCGTCGACAGCTCGCCATCCGAACGGAGCGTGATTCCATACTCGACTTTGCCGGCGTAGTTCTCCGAGCGCCTCGGCGGTTCTCGCTGCGATCAGTGCACGCTCGAGCTCGGCGAACACCGCGCCGACCTGAGCCATCGCTCGTCCGTGCGGCGTCGCGAAGTCGAAGTGCTCGGCTACCGATACGAGCCCCACCCGACCCGCGCGGAACCGCTTGAACAGGTTGAGGGTCTCTGCTGCGTCGCGACCGAGGCGATCGCAGCGCAGCACCACGACGGCGTCAGCGTCGGGCCGGCGAGCATCGAGCAACAAGGCAACGTGCGCCCCGCCCTTGCGGGACGCCAACGGCTTCGTGCCGCTCACCCCGGCGTCCGTCACGAGGTCGACGACCTCGGCTCCGGACGCCTCCGCCCACGCCCGGCAGCGGGCTTCCTGAGCGTCCAGAGAGAGACCTTCAGCCGCCTGTTCAGCGGTGCTCACTCGGCAGTAGATCACGACTCGCATCGTCCAAGTATAAACGCTCGGTCCTGCGTTTACAAACTGAGGCTGCCGCCTTCATCGACTAGCGACGAACGCTGGCCGAGCACCGCCTCAAGAGCTGCCAACGCGCCCTCCCAGCGGAGCCGCCGATCCGGCGAGAGACCCACGTCGGAGTCGGCGAGTAGTGCCTGAACGCCCTCGGCCATGGCATCAATCTCGGGTCACGATAGCGGTCTGCGCCTGGCTTGCTTGTCTCCCACGGCTGTACCTCCGAAGTCAGGCCACTGCATCGACACACGTCGCGACTTCGACGCGAATCGCTCACGACCCCACCCGCATCCTCGCGCTGCCATCAGGGTTCGAGTCGGTGGACGGCGAGCCGACCGCAACGCGAAACACGTGTGCCAACGTGTGCCAACGTCGCGTGGAACGCAGTGGAACGCGTGATCAGCCGTCGCGCTCAACACCGAGCCCGATCCCGATGTAGTGGCGCGCGCGCCGCTCGTCGTCCCTTGGTTGGCGAGTACTCAGCCCGGGGACGGCCGCTCGGAGGTCCCGGCCGAAGGTCTGCTTCGTACCGGGTCGGTCGCGACCATTGTCGGAGCACCACGCCCTCCACTGGTCGTAGAGCGCGTCGACGGGAACTTCGTACGGTCCGAGCTGACAGCGGTCGCGCACGAACGCTGCGATCGGTGAGCCGAGATCCTCAAGTTCGCGGAGGGCATCCGCTGCCGACTCTGGCTGCACGAACCGGCCGCGAGCACGGAGGCTCTCGAAACCGTCGAGGGACCAGTTGAGGATGGCAGTCAGCTCTTCGAGCAGTTCGCCCGTAAGTGCGGTGTTCTCCTTGCCATAGAACGACCTCACGAACTGGAGCAGGATGAACCTCGACGCGAGTGCGCCAGACGAGTCGTTCAGTCGTGGCAGCTCGTTGGTGAGGATCAGGAACCGGGTCGGCAGTCGGCCAGTCCACGGGTTCCGATACTTCCGGTCGATGGTGAGCGTGTCCTCCCCCGAAATCGAGAGCAGCCGCTCAGTGAGAACAGCTTGATCCGAACGCAGCCACGCGTCCGACACAATCGCCAGCGGCTTACCGATCAGCTCTTGCAATCCGAAGTTGGTCGCCAGGCCCGAGATCGTCGGTCCCGCGACTTGTAGCGCCCGACTAGGCCGGTAAGAACTCTCGCGATCGTCCCCTTGCCGGAACGTCGAGGACCGACGAGGCACGGAATCTTCTGCTGGCTCGTGTCGCCGGCGACCAAGTAGCCGAACAGCTCCTGCAAGGTTCTCTTGGATTGCTCGTCGTCGCCCCACAGCTCGTCGAGGAACCGCAGCCACCGTGCTGGCGCAGGTGCTTCCGGGTCGAATGCGAACGGCACCGAATGATCACAAAAAATGTCGGTGAGTGTGGGTACAGCGCAGCGTTGGAACGTGCAGGAGTCCGTTCGAGCACGACACGATCTCGTCGGCGGGCAGGTCAACCGATTCGCCCAACCACGCGGGCGCCATCGTCTCCGTCGGCAGGTGTACGACCACGCGCAGCGCATCGACAAGATCGGCGACCTTGCGCATCGTCGGCTGAAACGGCTTCGACTCGCCTTTCGGGTCGAGGTACTGGGCGCCGTCGAAGTACCGGTACATGGCCGCGCGCAACGCTAGGTCGTCGCACTCCGGCCAACAGGTGCCATCCCAGTGCTTGAACGCACCTCCGTGATGAACGAGTCGTTCGTGCTCGGGGTGGTTGTAGCGGTCGGCGACGAACCTACGGGCGTTCGGCATCGGGTCACCCGCGCTCAACGAGCCGTTGCTTTCGGTCGCCGCTGCTCGCATCGCGCGCGGCGACACCGCTCCTCAACGATTCGGCGACCGTCGCCTTGTCGATGGAGACCGCTGTACCGTCGTTCCCGTCCGGATACAGCTCGTCGTAGCCGAGCGGCCGAAGTTCCATCACCGCCCCGACCGGTCGCTTAGCTCCGTCACGATCTCGTGCATTCGGCGACGTCCGACGCGAGCTCGCGCAAGTCGACTTCGAGCTCATCGACACACGTCGACAACACACGGTTTTCGCGACGCTCATGCGACTCGGCGATTTTGTCTGGGTACGCCTTGGCCACCGCGGGCTCCACGAGCCGCGGCCGGTCGTAGGGTTCATGCCTGAGATCCTTGTTCCGAGGCCCGGTTCGAGTTACAGCTCAGCCAGGCCGTTTTCACGCCGAGCAGGCGCTCGCGATGTACTCAGGTCCGCGGTCCGCCCTTGTCGCGGCGCTCGGCTTCCCAGGCCTCAACATCACCGAGGTCGAAGCGTCAATTCGCGACCGACCTTCATCGCTCGAGGTGCGTCACCCCGATACCGAAGCGAGTACACGACCCGTGGCCTGACGCCCCATCGTTCAGCGAGCTGATCCAGACTCAGGAACACTCTGATTACCTCCGTGACAAGGACTCTCTCGCATACTTCACGTGAATTACCTAAAGCTTCAAGTATGCCCGGGATTTCTAACGAGTCCGATTCCATCGACATCCTCTCGGAGCCTCGACTCACGGATCTCGGACCGCCCAAGATCAAGGCGACACGCCTCCGCGATGGTCGCTACCGGATCGACCTCGGCCCCGAGCCAAATTCCCGACCACGCCGGCTGGTGCGTCAGCACGACGTTCAAGGTGATCCCGAACGCCACGCTGCGCGATGTACATCTGACCCGCCTCGTCGTCGAGCACGAAAGGGGCGACCAGGAGCCGACGCTCACTGCACGCACGTTGCGCGACGTCAAGCCAGAGCTACTGCGGCGCAACGTTCGGCTCGAACTACTCCGCGCCGAATGGAGAGTCGATCGCGACTTGGCCGCGGAGATCGGTATTGACCACGCGACGCTTTGGCAACTCCATGGTGCATTTCGAGCAACGCCGCTGAACCGCCGTGGCCGACCCCGTACCGGCCGCCCGCAAACCTGGTCGAACCTCGAGCTCGCCCGCGTCGCTCAACGGTACGAGGCCGTATGCAAGGAACAGCCGAAGCGCCCCATCGTCGCCCTCGCTGAGGAGATCGGCTACTCGGCAGCGACCGTCCGGATGCTGCGAGGACTCGCGGATCAACCGCGGCCTCTTCAAAGGTCTTGGACAAGGCAAGCCAGGCGGAACGCTCACCCGGAAGGCAAGAGACATCCTGAAGAAGGGCGGCGAGTGATGGCACACGTCGAGAAGCGCGGTCCGGGCAGGTGGCGAGCGAGGTACCGCGCACCTGATCGGACGCGAACGATCGCAGACCTTCGAGCGGAAGGTCGGACGCGGAGCGGTGGCTCGTAACGCAGCAATCAACGCGCCAGACGGGAGGCTGGATCGACCCTGCGCTCGGCCGGCTCACGTTCGACAAGTGGGCCGATCGGTGGGCGGAGTCGTCATCGCTCGACCTGCGCCCCACGACCCGCGAGCTCTACGACGGCGTGCTGCGGAACTACCTGCGCCCACGGTTCGGCGGCTGGCCCCTCGCCGGGATCGGCACCGCCGACGTGAAGGCGATGCTCGCAGCGGAGCTCGAAGCAAACGCTCTGAGCTCGAGCGCCGTGCGCCGGCACGTGCTCGTGCTGAGCGTGGTGCTCGCCGCGGCAGTGAACGACGGGCGACTTGCGCGCAATCCATGTTCCGGCGTGAAGCTGCCGCCCGAGAGTGCTCGGGAGATGCGGTTCCTGGAGCCCGGAGAGGTCGCGCAGCTCGCCGACGCGATCACGCCCCACTACCGGCCGCTCGTGCTGACGGCCGCGTACATGGGCCTTCGCTGGGGCGAGCTCGCCGGCCTTCGCGTCGACCGTCTCGACGTGTTCCGCAGCCGGCTCCGGATCGATCAGCAGCTCATCGAGGTCGGCGGCCGCGTCGACGTCGGGCCACCGAAGACTAAAGCGGGCGTGCGCACGGTGACGATTCCGGCGGCTCTGCTCGACGAACTCGGACCGCATCTGAGCACGCGAGCTGTGCGTGCGAGCGGGCTCGTGTTCCCTCTGCCGAGCGGTCAGCCGATGCGCAGATCGAACTTCCGCACCGTATGGACGCGGGCGCTCCGGTCGCTCGGTTGGGTCGTCGAACACGATCCCGATACAGACCAGATCATCTCCGAGCATCCGCTTGCGGGGCTGGTATTTCACGAGCTGCGCCACACCGCGGCGGCGCTCGCGATCGCGCAGGGCGCGCATCCCTTGGCGATTAAGGAGCGGCTCGGTCACTCGTCGATCACCGTGACGCTCGATCGGTACGGCGGCCTGTTCCCAAGCCTCGACGTGACGCTGGCCGACGCTCTCGACGGGGTGCTGCGCGCATCGCTCGCGGCCAAACCGCGGCCTGAGGTTCCGAAACTCGTGTCTTTGCGCAGGTAGAAGGGCTTCTACCTCTAGCCTTCCAAGCTGGTGATGCGGGTTCGATTCCCGTCACCCGCTCTCCTCCCAAAAGGCCCGGGTCAACGCCTTCTTCGTTGATCTGGGCCTCTCGCGTGTCCGATTCCATCGCGCGTCCATCGCGCGTGACGTCGATGGATGAGGGCGGAGGGTTCCGGACGGCGGCGAACACATCGTCCGCGCGCGCCGCGATCTCGGGGTCTCGACTTTCGGCGGCGTGGTGGTAGCGCAGCGCGGCTCTCGGCGATGCGTGCCCGAACCGGGCCATGAAAACTCCTTGGTGGAAGCGCCGGTCCACGCGGCGAGCGTGGCTCCGGCCTGGCACAGATCGTGGATCGTCAGATTCTCGAGTACGACCGCGGCTCTGGCCGATCTCCATGCCTTGTAGAGCACATCCTTGTGGAGCGGCTGGCCGTTCGGGTCGGTGAACACGAGCGCGTCGTCGCCGGCGCGTACGTATTGGTCGAGATGCGCGTTGAGTGCCTCGACGGTGATCGCAGGCAATACGACGGTCCGCTTGCCGGCGGCCGACTTCGGTGGGGCGACAATGCGCTCACCTGACATGAGGTGCGTCGCCTGTTCCTCGATGTGCACGATGGCGGTCGCAGTGTCGAAGCGACGCCCTGCAAGAGTTCTAACCCAACGAACTTGGGTATCAGTTCGTCGAGGCGCCGCGAGGTGGTCTACACGGCTTCGTCAGCCTCGATATCGCCGGCAACTTCGCGTCGATAGGAATCGACCCCGACCCGGCCTTCGCGATCGAACTCGACCCTCGCGACCTGACGATCGGGCGCGCCTATCGCTCTGCCGAACGGACACGAGTCTGCACTCGACGAATCCGAGCAGATTGGTGCCCGATAGGGGCGCGTGCAGCCCACGAGTCCGGTCGAACCGAGCGCCGGGTGCCCCAGAACAAGAGCGCACAGTCCCATATCCCCGCCGTATCACCGAACCGCCGGCACCTAGACGCTGGCGATCGCGGATGCCTCGCCCGGACGGTCGGCTGTGGTCGAGGATCACGCTTGTGCGGCGGCGCAGCATGTGCTCAATCGACGTTGGGAGTCGTCGGCGCCGACGCGACGCGGCGGCGCGCGTCGTTCCGTGGCTATATGGCGCCTAGCACGCTGGTGGACCGCTCCACGATTGGTGTGCAGCCCACTCCGAGCGCGGCATGGCGTGCCTGTTCGGCCAGAAGCCGCGCTCGTCGTCGATCGTTTGTGCTCTCGTGTTGCGCGAGCGCTTCCGCCCAGTATGTTCGAGTGCCCGCTTGCATGAGGACGGCCTTCATGTTGCCCTCTAATGCTTCTGCGATACCGAACCAGTGGTCGGCGTCATCGTCGCGGTCGAGCACCGCTGCGAGTCGGCCAAGTGCCTGGGCGACGGTGCCCTGGACGTGGGCGCCGTCGGATGCGAACTGCGTCGCGAAAGGTTCGAACAAGTCGACCAGTTCGTGGGCCGCGTCGCGGTCGCCGAGCTCCGCTGCGACCGCAGCGAACAGCCACAGCGTGCTGAGCCATACCCCGTCGAGGTTGATCGTCGCGAAGCCGACCTGACGGGTATCGGTCAAGATCGCCTGAGCATCCGCCTTGCGGCTCGTCGCGGAGTAGGCGGTCGCGAGCGCGGCTCGTAACCCGACGATCCCAGGATTGTCGGCGCTCGCTTCCTCCAGGACGGGTACGAGGTCCGCGACGCGTCCTTGCGCGACCCATATGGAGAAGAGCGTGCCGGCGTAGATCGCGAGTGCGTCCGGCTGGCCGGTTCCCTGGCCGAGCCCGAACGTGTCAGCCGCGAGATGATCGGCCTGGTCGATCCGTCCCGCGAGAAACTCCCGTGAGCTCTGGTGCACGAGGGTGAGCCAACGCGGATATGGCTGGCGGAGCGCGTCAGCGAGTTGGATCTCGAGTCGGAGGGAGTCGTTCAGGGCGTCGATGTCGCCGCTCTCGACTGCTATTTGCGTCAGTCCTTGTGCGGCCAGCCAGAGGGCCATCTGATCATCGAGCATGTTGGCTACTGCCAGGTTCTCCTCGGCGGCTGACCGTCGTTCGGCGAGCAGGTGCGGGGCCCGAACGGAGTCGAAGCGGTGTGTCAGGACCCATGTCAGGGTGGGCAGATCACCGAGGCGACGGGCGATGTCGACGGCTTCGTCGCTCAACGCGCGGCGCCGGTCGAGGTCGACGCCGAACGTCAGCTCGGACGCCAACACGGCGAGCAGCCGGGCGCGGTCGGCGCTGTCGGACGGACCGTTCGCGTCGAGTGCTCGTTCGAGGACAGCGATCCGTTCGTCGTCGACTCGTCCGGTGTGACTGGCCCAGCCTCGAGAGTTGGCCAGCGCGGCGTGCACCAGCCGATCGGTATCTCCGAGACGCTCGGCGAGGTGGGCGGCGTCGAGGAGCGTGTCCCGATACGCAGGGTTGGCGGCTTGGCGTTGGGCGGTGCCGAGTCCGATCGCGAGGTCGAGAGTCAACACCATGTCGTGATCATCGGCCTGAGTCAACAGTTCGAGTGCCTGTGCGAAGTATTGCGAGGCGACCTCAGGTGCGAGCGCGGCGAGCGCGGCATCGGCTGCCTGACGCGAGTAACTGATGGCCTTCGCCAGATCGATGGGTTGGGTTGCACTGAACCAGTGGCGTGCCAGTTCCCCGACCCGCCGTCCGGGCCGATCCCCGACGAGGTCTTCGAGTGCTTCGGCGACTTGTCGGTGCGCCCGCGACCTGCGCGTGGGACCGAGGTCCTCATACAAGGTGTGTTGGATGAGGGCGTGCGCGAAGCAGTAGCGGCCAGGACTGTCCGCCAACTCGCGTACCAGTGCCGCCGCCACGGCCGCGTCGAGCACATCGAGCAGCTCGTCCTCCGATGTCTTCGTCGCTCGGGCCAGGAGATCGAGGTCGAAGTCCCGACCGATCACCGCCGCCATCGACAGCACCCGCCCGGCATCAGCTCCAAGTCGCCCGACCCGCGCGCCGATCACAACGCGGACGCTGTCGGGGAGCGCCATCTGATCCAAGGTGTCCAGTGCGGTCCACCGTCCCGTGGCGGCGTCCTGGTAGATCGCGCCCGTCTCGGAGAGATGACGGAGCACTTCGCTCACGAAAAACGGGTTGCCGTCGGTCTCCGCGATACACAGCATGGGCCAGGCCCAACCCGGCGTCGTCCAGAGCATGTCCGGCGGCCGCTTCCACGAACGCGACCACACCGCCGTCGTCAAGGCCGGCGAGTTCGATACGACTCACGCCGGGCTGTCGATGCAACACCGCCAGCGTGTCGAGCAACGGGTGAGCATGCGACAGCTCACTGGCGCGATAAGCGCCGAGGATCAGCACACGTATCCGAAGATCGGATGCGATGAGATGACGCAACAGCTGGAGGCTTGCCGTATCTGCAGACTGCAAATCGTCGAGCACCAACACGACCGGCTGATGTTCCGACGCGGCAGCGAGCATTCCGACTACGGCTGCGAACAGCAAGAACCGCTCCGAATCGGTGTCGGTCGCCTTTGACGGCGGAAGGTCAGGGATCCTGGTCGCGAGGACCGGGACCAGACGAGCCAGTTCCGAACCGAGCGCCGCAACATGCGCGACCAGCTGATCTTCCGCAACGTGTGTGACGTAATGCCCGAGTGCCTCCCCGAACAGTTGGTAGGGGCGAGCGAGATCTTCTTCGCAATGCCCAAACAGAACACACGTACCGGCGTCGAACACCGAGCGCGCGACTTCAGCTACCAGCGTCGACTTACTCAAGCCGGGCTCGCCAGACACGAGCAGCACCTCGCGTCCCTCGCCATTCGCGACACGTTTGAAGGCGTCCAACATGACCGTGATCTCCGCGGCCCGGCCGACGACACCCACCGCGGGACCCACGGCCAAACGGCCAGGCAACGGGACAGACATGCCAGCTTCAGCCGCGCCGAGCGGCTCCCATACGATCTCGACTGTTGCGACCGGATCGGGCAGGCCCTTCAAGGACACCTTCCCGAGCGCCCGGCACTCATGACGGCTCCGGCGACCCGCCATCAACCGCACCACGTCAGCCGCGAGCACCCGTCCGCTCTCACTATGGGCGCAAAGGCGGGAAGCCTCGACTACCGGATCCCCGAAGTAGTCGTCGTCTTCTCGGATCACCTCGCCGCCACTCAACCCGACCCGCAACCCGACCAATTGCTCACGCGCTGCGGTTGCCGCGCTCGACGCCCTGTTGCATCCCCACCGCGGACGACAATGCCGCCGACGCGGTCGCGAACACCACCATCAGCCCGTCACCCAGGTTCTTCACCTCGATGCCGCCCGACTCCGCGACTGCCTGACGCAAGATCGAGAAATGGTCGCGACGTAACTCGTCGGCGTCGTCGGGTGCCAGACCCGACGCCAACGCGGTCGAGCCGACCATGTCGGTGAACAGCACCGTCACGTTCTCGGTGGTCACTGCACCACCATTCCCGTCCGCACGGCCCTAAGGTAAGCCGCGGACCGGCACAATCGCACGGTCACGACGGAGCCGAAAAGGGTGCCTCACCACAGCACTCCGGAATCTCGCGCTCGGACCGCGAGATCCAGAGCCGAGCGCCCTGAAGAACGACGCTCCCACTTTGGGACGCCCCATACTCCCGGCAACCCACCGCCACAGAACGCTTTGGCACCGGTTCGCGAGGAGCCGTGACGACGGCCGTTGGGCGGCGGTACGCGGGTGCGAGGCACGCACGACCCGACGATTCTTCTTCGTGATAGCGGTCCGTACGTCAAAGCAAGAGCGGGAGAAGCGAATCGCCCGCCATTGTCCTAGCCTGCCGAGGGTCCGCCTCAGACGGGGTGGTGGAGAGCACAACCGAATGGGGTACTACCAGTGAGTGTTTTGGTAACGATTCGCGTCCCGGTTTCAGACGTCGCGAAGGCCATCGAGGGCTTGCAAAGTAACGCCAAGTTCCTCGAGGAGATCTCTGCGTCGGTGAAGGGTGCTGGCATGCTTCACCACCGCTTCGTCGCCGGAGACGGCGAACTCATGGTCGTCGACGAATGGGAAACCGCGGAGCAGTTCCAGAGCTTCTTCGACGGGAACCCTCAGGTCGCGGAGGTCATGTCGTCGATCGGAATGGCTGGACCGCCCGAGGTTTCGGTGTTTGCATCGATCGACGCCGCCGGCACCGTATAGCTGCAATACCCAACACCCGGACCCAACCATTCTGCCACCCACTTCCGGCGATTGGAGATGGGGGGTCGCCCGGGGTTATCGGTCGTCGCGCGGTCTGGGTCACCCACGCGCGTTATGTGAGCCGCCGTTCGTGGCGTCGCCGCGCCACCAGGAACATTATGAGCGGGTGCTGGCCACCACTCGATATCGCTTCGCGACGGTGCAGCAACGGCTGACGCCGACGGCCGTCAAGCGAGCCGATCCGTCGTTGGTCATCCACGCCGAATATGCGAAGGACCGCGCCGCGATTGTCGACGCGACCGCGCATGTCGTCGCGTCAGCGTGTGAAGTCGACGCCGACATCGTGGTCATATCTGCCGACGCCGTGTTTTCCGGCGACGGTATCGCTCGCGACGAGGGGTCAGACCCGGACCCGGGGTGGAGCTACGGTCGTGGAAAGCAGAAGCTGAACGCGGTGCGCCTCTGCGGTCAGCCACCGCCGCGATCATCCGGCTACCGCTGCTCGTGTCGTTCGATCCCGACGACCACGTCGTGCGCGAGATCCGTACGCGCTTGCCGCGGAAGGCGAAACGACCCAAGGGTTCACGGACGAGATGCGACAACCCGCGCCCGCGCACGAGGTCGCTGCTGCGGTCTGGAGGATCGCCGACCTCACGACCAGCGTTCGGGGCGGAAGGTGGCACCTAGCTGTGAGGTAGGCCGCTGGCTGGTCGTTCGCCGGTAGGTCGATGGGCTCAGTCCCGACGATTTCTCGTCGGGTGCTTGTTCCATCTCACCGTGGGCGTTCCGCTTCGCCAGCGGCCCCCTTTCAAACCGTGCATGCGGTTTTCCCGCACACGGCTTTCCGACATCGTTCATCGCCATGCATTCGGAGTCCCCCACCGTGTCTTTCCTTGCAGCCGGTAGACCCGAAGGACACGAAGCCACTCCCAATCGAAGCGACCCAGGTTCCATCCGCTCTTCCCGTGCTTGCGGCTGGCGAGGATGGCCAAGCGTTCATGGACGTAGAGATCGAGGTCTTCGAACTTCCGCCCCGAGTTCCCGTAGCGGAAGTATCCGCACCATCCCCGTAACACACGGTTGAGGTTGGCGACCACGATCTGCATCGACGTTCCCGCAAAACGGCGGTCAGTACCGGCACGGATCTTTGCCCGCACCGATGCCATCGCCCGCCGTGACGGCCAGCGTTGGAGATACCAATGACCACGCCACTTCCAGGACTCCACCTTGTGATGATGGAAACCCAAGAAGTCGAAGCCTTCCGCTCCTCGGGTCAGGCATGCGATCCTGGTCTTGTCTGGGTTCAACTGAAGACCCAACGGTGCCAGGACCTGTCCCGCCCGGCGGCGGGCCGCTTCGGCCTGTGGTCGAGTGCGGCAAAGGACGACGTAATCGTCGGCGTAACGCACCAGCTTCCCGAGTCGCTTCCCGTCGCCGTGCGTGAAGTCCTCATCGAGGACATGCAAGGCGATGTTGGCGAGCACGGGAGAAATCGGTGACCCTTGCGGGGTCCCCGACACCATGTCGGTCACCAGCCCATCTTCCAACACTCCCACCCGAAGCCAACCCCGCAACAACTTCAGCATGTCCCGATCCGACACCCTGCGCGCAACCAGCGTCATCAAGGCGTCGTGCGAGATGCTGCCGAAGCAGTTGCTCAGATCAGCGTCGAGCACCCACTCGGCCCCCCGGTTCGCCTCGACCCGAATGGCCTCACAGGCCATGTGAGTCGAACGCTTCGGACGAAACCCGAAACTCACCGGAAGGAAATCGGCCTCGAACACAGGCTCGAGAACAATCTTCGCAGCCGCCATCACCACACGGTCACGAACCGTTGGGATCGACAGGGGCCTCGACGCATTCTGCGCCGTTTCCCCCGCCTTGGGGATATACACCCGCCGCAACGGCGCAGGACGATACGTCCGTTCCCGCAACGCCGTAGCGAGCTCACGAAGAAACGCTTGTATCCCGGACGCTTCGATGTCGGCGATACGCACACCGTCAACACCAGGCGCCCCACGGTTGACACGCACGTCGTCCCAAGCCCGAGCCAACACATCGCTGCGGGCGACATGACAATAAAGAGCATGGAACCGACGGGCAGGATTCTGCTTGGCACTGCGATACAGCACACGTTGAAGAGCTCGGGTCTGGTCCACACCCTCGGTGCGGCGGATGGATCGAGCCGTCTGGGCACTCATCCGAACCCCTCCCTACAAACGACGATGCATCGATGAAGCAGGGGCCCTTCGCTCGAACCGGGTTGTGTTGTCCCAGCCGTCATCACTACTACGACCCCCTCCGACTGCCTCTCGACCGCTCACCACTTCCCGGGATCACCGGTTATAAGCAAGCATGCTTCCCGCACCCACAGACCGGGGCCGAGGAGGCTCTCTCCAGTTCCCAGGACAACCTTCTGACCGTTCCACGCCCCATACGCCGGGAGGTTCTTGAGCACCCGCTCCAGGATCCCAAGTGCTGTCCATGGCCTTCGCCGTCAAAGTGTCGGCTCGGCTCCCCCTTGGCTCGCTCACGCGAGTTTCTCTTACGACGCCGCAGGCTTCACTTCATGTTGCGGACCGGCCAGTTGCCACCCCCTCAACGGGATGTAGTTGCTCCGCTTCGACACCGGACTCTCACCCGATGCCGGGAGCCGCGCTACCGAGGACCCTGGCGTCTCCCCGGACCGGACTCGCACCGGCTGGCTGCCCTGAGCTTGTCACTCGGTTACGTCATGACACCTCCTCGATGACATGGCGTCCAAGCTGCTGGACGCACACTTGCCCCTGAAAATGTCGGGGTTGAGATGGCTGTTGACGTGGGGTTTTGTGTTGCGGGGTGCTCGCGATTTGGTTCGATTGGTGTGACGATGGCTCCAACCGCGTTGTGGATCGTGGATTGGAGCCATCGTCATGTTGAGAACGGTAAATGATGGGCCGACGTTGTGGGAGTCGGTGATCCCGGAGTGCCTGATGGGCTTGCCTGGCGATCTGGGCGAGATCGACGTGTTGTTGGACGACGCCCGGTTCTTCGAGCCGTTCCGGCCGTTTTTCGATCCGGTGATCGGCCGGCCGTCGATCCCGATCGAGACGTATGTGCGGATGATGTTCTTGAAGTACCGGTATCGGCTCGGGTTCGAGCCGTTGTGTCGCGAAGTATCGGACAGTTTGGCGTGGCGTCGTTTCGCTCGGGTGCCGCTCGGTACTCGGGTGCCGCATCCGACGACGTTGATGAAGATCACGTCGCGTTGTGGTGAGGGAGCGATCCACGATCTGAACGAGGCACTGCTCGCCAAGGCGTACGAGAACAAGGTGATCAAGTGTGACCGGGTGCGGGCGGACACGACGGTCGTGGAGGCGAACGTGGCGTACCCGACGGATTCTGGTCTGCTCGCCAAAGGGGTCGCGCGGTTGGCCCGGTTGACGGCCGCGTTGAAAGAGGCCGGGTTGGCGACGCGTACGAAGGCGCGGAACCGGACCCGTTCGGTGCGCCGCCGGGCGCACGGGATCGCGGTGTGGCTTCGCCGCCGGAACGACGACGCCAAAGCCGAGGTGTTGACAATCACTGGCGAGATGACCGCGATCGCACTGCGGAGTGTGGCAGACGCTCGACGGGTCGCCGTCAACGCCCGTCGGGGTGTACGTCGTCGCGGTGCACGCGTGTCTGGGAAGACGGTCGCGTTGATCGGCCAGTTGGAACGTACCGCGGAGCTGGTGGAACGCGTCGCGGCCCAGACCCGGGTTCGTCTTGCGGGTGACGTTCCTGACGGTGCGACCAGGGTCGTGTCGTTACACGATCCGGATGCACGGCCGATCGCGAAAGGTCGTCTCGGCAAACCCATCGAGTTCGGATACAAAGCACAAGTTGTTGATAACAGTGATGGTGTCGTCGTCGACTATGTCGTCGGCAAAGGCAACCCGCCCGACGCGCCGATGCTCGCTCCCGCGATCGAACGGATCGCCCAACGCGCGGGCCGGGTTCCTCGCGCCGTCACCGCGGATCGTGGGTATGGCGAAGCTGGCGTCGAACGCGACCTCGAAGCACTCGGCGTGAAACACATCGCGATCCCACGCAAAGGACGGCCCGGCGCAGCGCGTCAACAACAACAACGTGCCCGTCGCTTCGTCCGGCTCGTGAAATGGCGTACCGGTTCCGAAGCACGTATCTCATGCCTCAAACGCGACTACGGCTGGCGACGCACCCTCAACGACGGCGAAACCGGCGTCATGACCTGGTGCGGCTGGGGTGTCCTCACCCACAACGCAACCAAGATCGCCGCGCTCACCAACACCCAACCCGACCAACCATCCAACCCCACACCACCACAACCAACACCTACAACCGGTGACACCGGACCACCCGGCCGACAACGAACACCCACCCGCACCTGAACCGTCCAGCCCTCGCTCGGCTCGCGCGTCCCGACGGCCCACAAACGGCCGAAACGGGAAACACAAGCCGAGCGAGAACCCACAACAACACGCGTGGACCTACAAACCGACGAAACCGGCACCTACGGCACCGACTTCTTCAGGGGCAAGTAGCTAGGGACCTTTAGCCGGCGAAGCCGGCACAGTTGAGTCAAGTTTCATGCGGCGAGGCCAGATTCGGCGATGAACGTGTCGAGGGTGGTGTCGAGACGTTCGAGTTGGCGGCGTAGTGGTGTGTCGATCGCGTGGGGGTCGAGCACGAGGGCGAGTCCGGGTCGGAGCACGCGGGCGTAGGTGCGGGTGAACAGCATCGCGACGCGGAGCCCGAAGGGTGTGACCTGGTAGCGGTGGGTGTGGGGTATGCGTGTGATGATTCCGTGGAGGCGGAGGCGCCGGAGGTCGTAGGTCATTCTGCCCGCGGTCATGGTCTCGGCGTCGATGCCGAGGAGCGGCGCGAGGTGTGTCCGCAGGTCTTTGTTGGAGAACCCGTCGGGCAGAAGTCGAAAGACGACGAGGACGCTCAGGAGTGCCTGCACTTTCGGGTCGCCGAAGCGAAGCCCCGAAGCGCGTTGTCTTTCCACCACCGTCGGGGCACAAACCCGACCGAACGCTTCTTCTCCGATGTGGCAGTCGCAGCTCGTTCGTTGGACGTCGAGGAGACGCCGGTTGGCTTTAAAGCCGATCTCCTTTAGTGCAGGAAGATTATGGAGCCGCTTGCCGACACCGAAGTCGTGGGCGTCGTTGATGGTGGTCTCGGTGCGAAGGGCTTGTCCCTCCTTGTGGTACTGCTTGATCTTCGATCGTTTGTAGTCGACGTGCAGTGACGGGGTGACCCCATTGGTGATCACGCGGGTACGGAACCGGCCGGGGGTGCGTCTGGTCACCCGCCGTTCGAAGATCAACGACACCTGGTCGGGCCGGCCGATGTCGAGGTTGTCGCGGATCACCTCTTCGAAGAAGACCCGCCCCGACAGGGGACGGTCGAGGACCTGGGTGAGGGAAAACTCGGCCTGGAGGATCGACACGTCGTAGCGGTAACCGGCCCGACGGTCAGCTCCGGTGAACGGATGTGGAAGCAACGCCAACCATTTCCGCACCAGCCGATCGATCTTCGCCGCGTTCAACCGGCCGCAGATCCGCTGCAAACGCTTCGGGTCCTCACACGACGCGAACCCGTTGTCGAGCGCCTCGAACGAGATCCCAGCCTGCGCGGCTTGCTGTTTCGCCCACTCATTCCCGTTCAAACATATTTTGGCGTTGTACGGGAAGTAACTACAGAACTTGATGAAGAACGGCCCGAAGTCGCGGTCCACGCAATAGAAGTAGTAATGGTTGACGAGCACCGTGGCCCGCACGATCCACGGATACGGCCGGCCGGTTCTCCGGGTTCCAGCGTTTCTCGGTCCGATACGCCATGGTCTTCTCCTGCGCCTTGCCGACGAACAAGACTCCTTCATCGCCCTCGAAGGACGCCAGGTACTCATGGGCGAGGTCGTCTTTGCGTTGACCCTTCTCGAACGTGACCAGGTCGACACCCTGATCGTCGACGAAACGTTCCACGTCGCTCACGAACTTCTTCGTCATGGGATCCATCAACGCCGACGAAGCGAACGTGGCGCCCCGATGACCTTTGAAGAAACCGACCACCCCGCCCTCGTACTGGAGTTTCGGGACATACAAGTTCAGGTACATCCGGTCGATGCACTCCACCTCGAGGGTCACATGATCGGCGAGCACGTCAGCCACCGAGCGAGCTACGGTCATCGTCGGGCTCCGGTCGTCGCTGCCCCGAACACGGGCTACCACCGCTACGAGCGGCTCATGACGGTGAGGCTAAACACCCCACCAGCAATGCGCTCGGCCGGAGCCCACCCACCCAACCGGCACCCGCACACGACTCGTCGGGCTGGGGCGAAGCCCCGTTAGTGATTGGCCGCCTCCGCGTGTCTTCGTGTGGGCGGTTTCCGCGTCAGGATCGGTAGGAGCTTGCGCAGTCGCACCCGACTGCCGGTTTGCAGTACGGCTGTCCGGTACACCTGGGCCGCGACAAGCGCGACGACGACCGTGGACGCGAGCGTGACGACCACTGACAGCAGGAACTGCCACCAGGTCGCGTCGCCGAACCCGATCAAGGTCGGCATGGCGAAGGGGGCAGTGGGGGGTAGGTATGCGAGCACCTTCAGGAGCGGAGAAGCGTTGCCTGCGCTGGCTCCGGTGAGTGAGACGATGTACCCGAAGATGAGGGGCACGCTCAGTGGCAGTGCCAGGCTTTGCACTTGATCTTGGCGCTCGGCGAGCGAGCCGGCGGCTGCGTACAGCCAGCTGTAGAACGCGTAGCCGAGGACGAGCCAAGCGAGCGTGGCCGCGACCACGAGTGGGGCGGCGCCGTGCACCAAGCTCGATCCCACCGCCTCGGCGAGCACCAGCGCGAAGGCGACGAGGGCAACGGCTTGGGCAAGGGCGACCGCGCCGATCCCGAGGACTTTGCCGGCGAGCAGCTGGATCGGCCGCACCGTGGCGAGCAGAACCTCCACCACCCGGCTCGCTTTCTCCTCCATCACCCCCATGAGCGTCCACGTGAGGTACTGGGTGAGCACGATGAAGACAAGGATCACGCCGAGCAGTGCCGTGACCTGCGCCGGCGTACGGGCCTTCTTGTCGCCGGCGTGGATGCTGTCCACCGCCAACGGCTTGGCTCTGGCGACGGTGTCCGCCTGCTGCGGGGTCAAACCGGCTTGCGTGAAGGCGTGCTGAGCGCCGAGGGCCACGGATACGGCCCGCACGTAGCGGGCCCCGGCCGACGTGTCGGAGGCCGAGATGGGGTCCTCCACCAGGATCATCTCGGGAGCGTCCACAACTACGGCGAGCTGGCCAGCCTTCAGGGCGGCGCGTGCGTGCGACAGGTCCGGCTCGATCACGAGCTTCACGGACAGCCCCACGCTGTCGGCCAGGCTTTGCAGCTCAGCTTCAAGGGACGTTGAGCTGGCCACGACGCCTACTCGCGGGCTCCTGGTCGTTTTGGTATGGATCGTCGGAATGACTACGGCGGCCGCCACCACGGCGAAGAGGATGACCGTCACCACTCGAAAGAGCCGTCCTCGCACTCGCTCGCGGATCTCGCGTCCGGCGACAAGGCCGGTGTCGCCGAGGAGCTTCCGTCTTCGAAGTCGCGCCACAAGGACGCCCGTCGGGGACCGGTGGCCCCGACGCCGGCGGCGTCGGCCGAGGCGGATGAGGACGACCCCAACCGCGACGGCGATGATGACGGGGAGGGCTCTCATCGGCGGACCGCCTCCCGGAACACTTCGGAAAGGCGGCGGCGTTCGAAAACGAATTTGGTGACATGACCGGCGGAGCGCGCCGCGTCCAACACCACGTCGCTGTCGGTATTGTCGTCGAGGACGAGCCGAACCTCACCGCCGTCCATCTCCGACACGGTGACGCCGGGGATCACTCGAGCCCACGCCCCCTGACGGTCTCCTTCCACTCGAACCGCGAGCCGCCGCGCCCCTCTCGTGGCGAGGTCGTCGACGGTCCCGCTCGCCACCAGCCGACCGTGGTCGATGATGGCCACCGACTCACAGAGGTCCTCGACTAGGTCAAGCTGGTGGCTCGAGAACAGCACACAGCGCCCAGCGTGAGCCCGCTCCAAGAGGACGTCGCCAATGGCGTCGATGCCGGAAGGGTCCAAACCGGCCAAGGGCTCGTCGAGCACCAACACCTCAGGGTCGTGCACGAGCGCAGCCGCCAGTTGCACTCGCTGCTGGTTACCATGCGACAGCGCCTCGACCTTGCTGGTTGCCCGGTCCGCCACCGCCAGGCGCTCAAGCCACGCGGTGGTGGCCGTGGCGGCAGTCAACGCATCCATCCCGTGCAACCGACCGATGTACTCGACCTGCTCGGCGACCAACATGTTCGGGTACAGGCCCCGTTCCTCGGGCATGTAGCCGAAGCGACGTCGTTCAGCGGGTCCGATCGGGGCACCGTTCCACCGCACCGAGCCGCCGTCGAGGTCGGTCAAGCCGAAGATGGCCCGCATCGCCGTGGTCTTCCCCGCGCCGTTCGGGCCAAGGAATCCAACGACCTCACCCGCCGGGACGTCGAAACTCAGGTTGTCGAGCGCTGTGACGGTGCCGAACCGGCGGCTCAAGCCGTCCAGCTCAAGCGGACCGGCCATGATCGCAGCATACGTTCAGGCGAGGCGTGCAGAGCGACGACTCCGGCGCTCGAAGACGACGCGGTCCAGTACATCCTCGTCACCCCGCACGCTTGCGGCGGGTCGGGCGTCACCTGTCAGTACCACCTCTTTGTACTACTTGTACCCCTTACACCGGGAACGCGAGTATTGCGACCGGATGGGCGTCTTCACGGGCCCGTCAGTCACGACCCGTCGCACTGGCCGGCGGCGGGTCGCGACGCGTCGGAGAACAAAACCTTGACCGAATCGGTCTAGAACCTAGGCGTACGCGATCGGCACAATCGAGGGGACGAGCTCCCACTTCCTCGTTTTCCATTCACGACCCGTCGTCCCGCAGCGGCGGGTCGTGGCGCGTCCCGGGGGAACCTCAGGCCACGGACACAGCGCGTCTCTCAAGTCAGCCGCCGTCCCGACGAAACAGGAACAGCGATCCGAGAGCGCGGCGCGGCCAACCGTGCAGTGCGAAAGATCGCATTCCATGCATGGAGGCGTGCCAGCGGCGTCCCGTCGATGCGTTCTATCCGGGACGTCGCTTCACGTCACAGCAGCCGACACCTGTACCTCGAACGTGCCGTGGAAACGCCCGCGCCGACGCGCGTCCCTTCGACGCCGCCGAGATGATCGACCGAGGGACGATTACCTCGCGGTCACGACCCGGTGCATCTCCCGCGAAAGGCTGCGGCGGGCCGTGGCACGTGTCGGGAGCCGACGCGAACCGATCGCGTGGCTCGGGCGTCGGCGTGTGCGTGTTCGATCGCCACGAGCCGGCTGCGCACCCATCGCGAGAGCAGACGCCATGTCCGGGCCACGCGCAGCGACACGGCCGACGGTGTTTCTCTGCGGCGGTGTCGAGTTGGGCCCTCGAGATGGTCGCGACAGCCGGCGTCTGCCTCCTCGAAGTTCTCGGCAAGCAACAACTCGCGAGACTCGCGGAGCGCGATGCCGCATTCGAACGCGCGGAAGACGTCGCCTACCTCCGCACCGAGGCGGACGTGCTGTTCGGATTCACGTAGAAGTCCAAGAACGTCTCGCGAGGACCGCCACCCGGGATTGGGGCCTCGCGGAAGTGCGCGGTTCTTCTGGGCCGCTTCGCTCGAGACCGGCAGCCGGAGCCCGAGTGATCCGGGTGTCGTCGTGCGGCACTGTTCAGTTGCGGTGGGCACCGTGCGGTCGCGGAGTTGCGCGGCTTACCGTGAGGCCGCGCAGCCGGGGCGGTGTGGCGGCGGTGCGGTGACGACCGAGAACGTGGCGGTGTGGACACGGACATGGTCGGTTCGTCCGCGTTGTCGTCGAGCGCTGCTGAGTCAGTCTGGGATGATGATGATCGACGAGATCGGAGGGTCATGGACCTTTGTGATGTCGGTGAGTTGCTGAATCCTCGACCACTGAACCTCGAGACGGGGTTCGAGCGACTTGATGACGGCGTGCTCCACGTCGCTGTCCGGACCGACATGCACGGCTGCATCGGGGAAATGTTCGAATGGTGGTTCCGTTCTCGGCCTGACACGAGCGGTATATCTGGTGGCACCCGAGGGACCACATCTCAAGCGCGTGGGACGGTGATCTCGCCGACGACACCCACGTCGGGTCTGAGCATTTCGCCGTCGAAGAAATCACCGGTCTACCGGCGCAGGCTGTCGTCGTTCAGTTCCGCCGACCCGAAGAGTTCTTCGACGCTGTCCAGCTATGCACTGGCCGTCGAACAAAAAACCGTCAGCACCTCCTTCGTGGGACGAGTCGGCCTCGGCCATCCCCCGCCCCGATCACCCGCAGGAGACGTCCTCGGAGCCCGCCTCCTCCACATCGGTCGTGACACGTCCTGGGGTCTGGTGATGCGCAGTCACTTCTTCCTCGGCGAAGACCTCCCCGGGCTCGGCATGGCCGCCGACGACGTTGCGAGCGCGGTTCCGGACGAGGTCGGTCCCGCCATGCTCCAACACGCCTACAACGAGTTCACCTTCCTCTCGCGATTCCCCCCATCACTGTTCATCGGCGCCAACCGCGACCGACTCGAAGTCGACCTTCCCTGGTAACCGGCACCCGACAAGCAACCCGGCGGCTGACAGAGCCCGCCAACAAATCTCACGCCCCGGCCGGGCCAAGTGCCACGTGACCCGGTTTGCGGAAGACGAGGATCAATCGACACAACCGTTCGTGAGACCGAGCGCTGGGCTGATGCACGTCGGAGATCCGAAGGCCATGTAGAACCGCGGACCCGGACCAGGGATCCGTTCGGAAGTGGTCCACGGACTCTTCGGGTGAAGGCCGTCTTGTCTGTCCTGTCGGCGAGTGCCGGCGCGTTCGAGCGCCCGACGTGGGCGGTGCCGTGCTCTTGACTCGGGGCGTCAACTTCACATTGACAACCGAAGGTCGTCAATCTATGGTTGACGAATGACGCCGGCGCCGAGCCTCCAAGAGCTGATCACCACCGTCCGAGCCGATACAGAAAGTGACGACGTCCTCGCGGAGCTCGCGACCGCGGCGACGACTGTCGCCCAAGTCGAAGAAGTTGCAGACGCGTTGCTGGCACACTTCGTCGACCAGTGTCGCCGCAACGGGCGCTCGTGGTCCGAGATCAGCGGAGCGCTCAGCGTGACGAAGCAGGCAGCGCACAAGCGTTTCTCATCTCCCGCTCCCACCCTTGAGAGATTCACCGAGCGGGCGCGCTCGGCTGTGCGCGCGGCGTCAGAAGAGGCACGGTTGCTCGGTCACAACTACATCGGAACCGAGCACCTATTGCTGGGCCTGTTCGAGCCGTCCGGCGGCCTCGCAGCACAGGTCCTGGACGAAGCAGGGATTACGCGCATCCGGGTCGAAGAACGAGTGCTGATCGTCGTCCCGCGCGGCGCCAGTGGTCGCGAGTGCGGCCGCGCCCTTCACGCCCCGGGCAACGAAGTCGCTTGAGCGAGCCGCCACCGAAGCCCGCACGCTCGGGCACAACTACATCGGGACCGAACACCTGTTGCTCTCGCTGTTCGGGGAGCCCGCAGCTCTCGCGGCGAAAATCCTCAGCGACCTGGGAGCAACCTATGACCACTTCCAAAACAGGGTCCTCGAAAAGCTCTCCGGTTACACAAACCCGACGACCTGACCCCGCGACCATCCCAGACCCGCGGAGACGCCGGTTCACGAGGGTGCGCCTGGTCCTGCCGGGTTGATTCGGCACACTGGCGCGATGGATCGACCCATCCCGAAGCGCGAATGCTGGCTTCATCCCGCGGTAGAGACGCGTGTGTCGACAATTCATGGGCAAGGGCTCTTCGCCCGCGTCGCGCTCGGCGAAGGCACCGCGGTTCCGTGTCTCGGTGGGCAACTCGTGTCCTCGCTGCGAACTCGACGAGTTGTTCGCCGCAGCGGCGCGAGATCCGTCGCATCCCTACATCGACACGGTCGCGTTCGTGGACGACGTCCACCTCGTGTTGCCGGCGGGCACACGGAATCACTACGGCAATCATTGCTGCGATCCAAACCTCTGGTATGTCGACTCGGTGACGCTCGCGATGCGCCGGGACGTCATCGTTGGTGAGGAACTGACGAGTGACTACGGGACGAGCAGCGACACCTCAGACTTCGCGATGGAGTGCAGCTGTGGCTCGCCGCTTTGCAGAGAACTGGTGACCGGCGAGGATTGGCGACGATCAGAGCTTCAGGCTCGCTACGGGCCGCACTGGGTGCCCTCGCTGGTCGACAAGATCAACAACGAGTGCCTTCGGTCATAGGACAGTACAAGCAGTTCGACACGAACCTCAGCGGGCGATTCTTGGCGATCGTCGCCGACTCTGATCGCACCGTCGCGAATTCTGAGAAGTGGGGTGGCGGACTCGCCTGGGCCTGTGCTGTTGGCGTTGCTCGACGTCTGAGAGACTGCGAGGGTGATCGGCGTGAGCGAGACCTCCGTGGCTCTCGTCTCTTCAGTCGTCATCGGCGTCGTCGTGGTGCTGCTGGCATCGCTCGGCGAGATCTGAGCCCGTTCGCGATCCCTTCGCGCTGAGGCCGCCAGCCGCGGCGACGTTGGGCCCGACGAAGTGCGGGATCCACCGCGTACACCCGTTCCACTGTTGGCACAGCGCGGAACACGCCAGACTGAGAACGATCATCCTCGCGAGGACTCGGGTCGAACCCCGGCCTACCAGGGCGCGAAGGTCCTAGCGATCCGAGCACACGAAGACGAACAAAGCCGACGATCGGGTCGTGCGGGGCCGCCCCTCGGGGGTCATACATGTCGGCCGACGCGGAAGACAACACAGACCTGTTCGATCTAGCGTCCCATTATCTCGCGGCACGGGGGGAGCGGATCGCGTGGAGAACGTTCATCACTTGGGAAAGAACCTGGCGGTCGCGTGTGTCGCACTCGCGGCGTTGGCGATGAGCGTGTGTGGTTCTGGTACCACGAGCGCGAAGTCCAGCCCGGCAGACGACACCGACAACGGGGCCGAACGTCCCGATCGACAAGACGCTCGGGAACGGTGTCTCGGAGACGTCAATCAAGATCGGTGTGGCGCTCGTCGACTTCACGCAGATCGAGCAGTTCACCGACCTGATTCGCACGGAGGCAGAGCAGAAGCAGATCTACCAGATCTACATCAACAACATCAACGCACACGGCGGCATCAACGGACGCAAGATCGTCCCGTACTACAAGTTCTACACGCCGCTCGGCACCGCGGCCGTTTTGTCGCTGTGCACCTCGTTCGCCGAAGACGACAACGTGTTCGCGGTCGTCGGGACGTTCATCGACTTCTCCGGTGACGCCCAGACCTGCATCGCGAACCAGGAGCACCGCGTGCTCATGACGTTTAACCTGACGCAGGCGATCATCGACAAGTCGCCACCGGGCCTGATCGTGACCGCGGGCGACATACCCGAGCGACAAGCATCGATCCTGATCCAGCTCCTCCAAAAGGAAGGGACACTCAAAGGCAAGACCGTCGCGGTCCTCGGCGACACCACCGAGTCGAGCGTCGTGAACGGGACCATCGTTCCCGGACTCAAAAAAGCGGGCGTGAAGCTGGGGTCAACGGCGATCCTCGACGTCGGCACGACGGGCGACACGACCGCGGGCCAGGCCCAGCTCGACAGCTTCATCGAGAAGTGGAAGACCGAGCACGTCGACGCATTGTTCCTCTCCGGCGACTTGGCTTCGACAAAGGCGTTCCTCGTCAAGGTGAAGCAGGCGTTCCCGCACATGCTCCTCATGGCCGACAACAACGACGTCGGCGACCAGGCGGCGCAGGAGCAGGCGGCCGGAGTCAAGCCCAACCCGTACGAGGGCATTCTTACCGCGGGCGGCCTCTCGGCCAAGGAGTTCGACGACAGCGCGAACTGGAAGTACTGCGCCGCGATCTATCTGGCCGCGACGGGAAAGGTCGCGCCGGACGCCGAGCACACCATCAAGTTGCCCAACGGCAAAATCAACGACGTCAACGGGACGATCAGCGATGCGTGCCAGACGCTGTCCATGTTCCACGACATCGCGCAGCGTGTGGGCCCGTACCTGAACAACACCAACTGGGTCTACACCGTCGACCACTTCGGGCCCATCACGAACCGCGGCTCCGGTCCTTACTCGTCGCTGCACACGGGCAAGTACACGGCCGACGACACATGGCGCCTCCAGGAGTACGACTCGGCGCTCGGCAACACCGGGCTCGCGAAGCCGATCACTCCCGTCGAAGACATCAGCGGCAACTAATCCGTGACCGTGCTCGAGTACCTTCTCGAGGGACTCGTCGCTCCGCCCGACGTGTGGGGTGAGGGCGCGCTGTTCGCGTTTTCCGGGGTCGACGGGCCGACGGATGTGCTGTCATCGTTCGTCGCGACGGCAACCAACGCGCAGTACGGACTGCTCTTCCAGCTCGTGACGCGGCGTGAGCTCCGACTCGGCGTCCCGGACGGTGGCCGGGTGCGCGTGGCGACCGGCGACGTGCTCGGCGTCGAGTGGCCCGGCGCGACCGAGCTGGTCGTGACGTTCTCAGCCTGGCACACGATCGTCGGTATCGCGCCGCCCGCCACGACGATCGAGCTCTCCTTCGAACACGATCGACGCACCGACGCGCTCGATCACGCGACCATCGCCGCCGACACTCGCTGGGGCGACGCCTTAGTGCTCGTGCGTAATGGACCGACGTTCGCCCTTGCCTACGGCCGATCCGCCGAGGAGGCACTCCGCCGCGGGAGCGCGGCGTGCACGCAGACGTCGGCCGCACCGCGCACGATCGCTTGACGTTCCTGCGAGACGCACCGATGAGCGTCGAACCGTCCTCCGCGCGCCTGCTCAACAAGTGCCTCAGCGTGATGAAGGTGAACACTCTCGCCCCGGAGGGCAACATCATCCGCGGTGGTCGACGCCCGACCGTGTCCCCCATCGAGACGTCTGGCTCTGGGATTCGGCGTTTCATTCGTTCGCGATGAATTACCTTGATCCCGACCTCGCATGGGATTTCATCGCTGCGGTGCTCGACAGCCAGCGCGACGACGGCATGATCCCGACCTGCCACGGCGCGCACTGGCCGGCCGACCAACTGACGCAGCCGCCCCTGCTGGCATGGGCGGTGTTCACGAACAGTCGCGTCGCGTGTCACCCCGACCGGCTCACCTGGTCACTCCCCCGCCTCGAACGCGCGATCGAGTGGAATCTTCGCGAGCGCGACCGCAACCACAACGGGCTGTTGGAGTGGTACATCGAAGACGACCCCGACTGCCGCTCCGGCGAGTCCGGCATGGACAACTCTGTCCGCTTCGACGCGGCGACAGCCCTCGACGCGGTCGACTTCTCGAGCTACGCGGCGCACGATATGGCCTGCCTGGCAGCCATCGCGGCCGATCTGGGGGATACAACACGCGCTCGCCGATGGACCAACGCCAGCCGCCGCACGAGCCGAGCCATCCACAACCTGCTCTGGGACAATGAGCACGGCCTCTACTACGACCGCGCAATGACCGGCGAGCTCACCGACGTCGCCGCAATCAGCGGCTTGTTCCCACTGCTGCTCGAAGATCTTCCATCCGAGCGTGTCGACCGGCTCGTCGAAGCACTCGACGACCCGACCCGCTTCGCCACTCAAGCCCCTGCACCGAGCGTCGCGCTCTCGGACCCGGCATGGTCAACCGATATGTGGCGCGGCGCCACATGGATCAACACCAACTATCTCATCGTCCAAGGACTCTGTCGCCACGGTCGCATCGATGCGGCAACACGTCTTCGCACCCAGACGATCGAACTCGTCGACCGCTACTACAACACCCACGGCGTCACCTTCGAGTTCTACGACTCCAGCGACCGACGGCCGCCCACCGAATGCGACCGCAAAGGACCACCAGCTGGCCGCTACGACATCCGACGCAAAGTCGACTGCATCAGAGACTTCCACTGGACCGCCGCGCTCACCGCCTGCCTCATCCTCGAAGGACCAACTCTCGGCGCGGGGTCAGGACCGAACCACACACTATGAAGGTCGACCCCGCCAATCCGAGATCGCGGACTGCTGCTCACACGAACCCGACCCCTGCGTACGTTGACGACGTTGTGCGACAAAGCGTGTCCTCGACGCCGAAACACCGCACCGCGACACCCTCGAACAGGTCGAACGCGCCGAACTGCGCCCGACGCCACGAAGCCAGCGTTGGGGGTGCGATGCCGGCCGCGCTGCGAGGGGTCCGCGTCCGCGTCAATCACGTCGACGCGGCAGCGAAACACCGAGAGACTGGTCGCGATGTCGATCCGCATGCACGACGATGAAGTCGACGTGGACGGCGCGCTCGTACGCCGACTGCTGACAACGCAGATGCCAAAGCTTGCGGACCGGCCCCTCATCAAAGTTGAGCCGTGGGGCACCGACAACGCGATCTGGCGTTTGGGTGACGACTTGGTCGTGCGTCTGCCCCGTATCCACTGGGCGACGCAACAGATCGGACGGGAAGCTGCCTGGCTGCCTCGCCTGGCCCCGCACCTTTCGATTGCCGTGCCGGAGCCTGTGTCTGTCGGCGAGCCCGGCGAGGGCTACCCGTACCAATGGGCCGTACACCGGTGGATACCAGGCGAGGGCGCCGCACTCGACCGAGTCGACGACCCGGTTTCGTTCGCGGTCGACCTCGCGAACGTGGTCCGGGAACTTCAGGCCGTACCCACCGACGATGCCCCGTCGCCGTCCAACCGGGCCCGACCACTGCAGGAGTATGACGATCCCACCCGTCGGGCGATCGAACGGGCGAGCCACCTGATCGACGCACTTGCAGCGATCGCGGTGTGGGAGGAAGCACTGGCGGCAGCCCCGCACGCCGGTCCTGCCGTCTGGGTCCAGGGAGATCTCGAAGGAAACTGTCTGGTGCGCGGCGGCCGCCTGTGCGGCATCGTCGATTGGGGTTCGGTGTGCGCCGGCGATCCCGCCGTCGATGTCCAGGTCGTATGGTCGCCCCTGTTCACCGAGGACTCTCGCAGTGCGTTCGTCGACATCCTCCACGTCGACGACGCCACCCTCGCTCGCAGCCGCGGCGCCGCCATCAACCAGGCGTGCGCCGCGCTTCCGTACTACCTGCACACCTACCCGCTGATCGTCGAGCGGTCGTGGCACAAACTGGCGTCGCTTGGAGTACCGCCGCTGACCGCCGCGTAGCCCCGGTCTGGGACCGGCAACGGGCGGGTTTTGGGGACGTCACCCGTTCAGGTTGTGAGAACCGGCGCGGTGCCAACGCCGCATGACGCTTCGGTCCGCACGTCGAGTTTGCCGTGCCGACGCCTCCGGGGACCGTGCCGTTCCTGTCACGGATGTCGAGGGGCCGACGCGCGGTTGTGCCCGGAACGTCCCGAGGAGATATCGGTGACACTCCGACGGCGTCGACGCGAGGTTCGGGGTCCGGTGCGATGGCGGGTCTGACGCTACGGTTGCCGCGCGATGAGCCCGAGTTCGGAGATCGAGACAGACTATCTCGTTGTGGGCGCGGGAGCGCTCGGAATGGGGTTCGTCGACACGCTGATCGAGCACTCCGACGCGGACGTCGTGATGGTGGACCGGCGACACCGCCCCGGTGGTCACTGGCTCGACTCGTATCCGTTCGTGCAATTGCATCAGCCGTCCATGAACTACGGCGTGAACTCCACCCCACTCGGAAAAGACCGAGTCGAACCCGGCGGAAGAGACGCCGGGTTCTATGAACGTGCCGACGGGCCGGAAATTTGTGGCTACTTCGACGAGGTCATGCGGTATCGGATGTTGGCTTCGGGTCGGGTGCGTTTCTTTTCGATGTGCGAGTACCTCGGCGCCCGGCGATTCCGATCCCGATTGACCGGCACCCAGACGGACGTGTTGGTGCGCCGCCGGGTCGTCGACGCCACCTACATGGCGTCGCGCGTTCCGGCCACGGACCCGCCCCCATTCGAAGTGGCCGACGGAGCGACATGCGTTCCCGTTGGTGCACTGACGAACGTCGCGAAACCCGCCGCCGGCTACGTGATCATCGGTGGCGGCAAGACGGCGATGGACGCCGCGTGCTGGCTGCTCGATCAGGGCACTCCACCCGACGACATCACCTGGATCCGTCCTCGCGAGTCGTGGATCCTGAACCGCGCGTTCTTCCAGCCCGGTCATGGCGTCGTCGCGACGTTCGAGGGAATCGTGGCCGAGTTGGAAGCGGTCGCCGCGTGCGACTCGATCGAGCAGGTCTACGAGCGGCTCGAGGAACGCCAGGTGGTGTTGCGCATCGACCCGTCAGTCCCGCCGTCCATGTTGAAAGGCGCGACGGCAAGTCTGGACGAACTGGAGCAGCTGCGACGTATCGAAAAGGTCGTGAGACTCGGCCATGTCGAACGCATCGACCGGGATGCGATCACGCTCGAACACGGGTCGATCCCGACCAGTCCTGATCATGTGCATGTCCACTGCGCGTCGGCCGGGCTGAGCGACAACGCACCGAAGCCGATCTTCGCCGACGACAACATCACCCTGCAGCCGATCACGCGCGTAAGCCTGAGCCTCTCGGCGGCGCTGAGCGGATTCGTCGAAGCGTCGGGACGGACGACGGCCGAAAAGAACCGGCTCTGTCGACCAAACCCATGGCCCCACACGGGGTTCGACTGGACCCGCCACTTGCTGACTGGGATGAGGACCGAGATGGAATGGCAGGGCGCCGCCGATGTCTTGGCGTGGGTCGACGCTTCGCGCCTCAACCTCGTCAAGAATCTCGATCAGGCTCCCGACAAAGCCGCCGTCGCGGACCTACAGCGCCGGTTCGTGACGGCGCTGTTTCCCGCCCTGGCGAAACTCGATGAGTTCGCGTTGCACGCCAGCCCCGCCGAGCGCGCTCGAATGTTCAAGCCGACCTAACGTCGACCTCACTCGGTTTTGCGCGCCGCAACGGTCACCGACCGGGGGTTCAGCGGCCCGCAATCACAACGTTCGCGGACCCACGTTCGACAGCGCTGCCTTCTCGTCAGCTCGCGGCCGTTGGGTCAAATCCGCGCGGTGAGCCGCGTGTCGGCGACCGACGCCTCCCCAGCGACGCCGACCAGCACACGGCCGCGCGTACGATCACGACGGCGATGGCCACCTGCGGTCTGGTCGTATCCCTGGTCGCGAAAACCGGAGGAAGAGATGGACGCCGACGCGCTTCGGGCGCTGCAACGCCCGATCAAAGATCACTATCGTGCCGAGCCGTCAGCTGCGGTGATCACGTTGCGTGCCGAAGGCACGCTCACCGACCGCGACGTGAGCTGTTCGGTCCAGACGGGTCGCGCGCTCATCGAGGCGGGGTTGCATCCGGCGACCGGCGGTGACGGCACCCTCGCGTGTTCGGGCGACATGCTCCTGCAGGCGCTGGTCGCCTGCGCCGGCGTGACGTTACGGTCCGTCGCGACGAACCGCGGGATCTCCGTGAGCGGCACGGTTCGAGCCGCGGGCGATCTCGACTTTCGCGGCACACTCGGTGTCGATCGCTCCGCACCCGTCGGGTTTCGATCGATCCGGCTCAGCTTCGACCTCGAATCGGATGCACCGGCCGCCGACCTTGACGCGCTCATCCACACGACGGAGCAATACTGCGTCGTCCTCCAGACACTCACGCATCCGCCAGCACTGTCCGTCGTTCGAGACTGATCGCCGGCCGCCGTGCACAGACCTGCGCTGTACCGACCGGCGAGCGAGGGGCGACGAGCGCACCGGGATCACCCACGGACGAATCGCTCACACCGCGGGGCTGATTCCCGCGCGGGGGCGTGTCCCCGCTTCCGAGGTGCAGTCCGAGCGCCGCCGTGCCGGCATCGTACGCAGACGCCCGACGCCGTCGTGACGGGACGTCGTTCTGGGCGGCGGATGCCGATCGGCGCGGTCCGAGCCGGGTCACCGGGTCGTCGTTCGACCCACGGTGTCGATGCCTACCGCCACACCAAGACGAAGAGCGGCACCCAAACGCTGGCGAAGAGCACCGCGGCGAGACACGTCAGGGTGCGGCGGCGAGGATGATCGGTCTGCACGAGCGCAACGGCTGATCCAGGAGCCCCGCCGAGGATCACCGCGTTCACCACGTACCCGGTGATGCCCAGATGACGTTGCAGCCAACAGCATGCGCGCAGGAGCGGGTCGCGCATGCGCTGTTGGGGTCGTATCGCTCTCAACTCAACGAACCCGAGCAGCGTGCCTCCCACCACGAAAAGCGCCCACGCCGCCCACGGACCGGCGCTGGGATGATGCAGCGAACGCGCGACGGCAAGTACGGCACCGACGACGACGCCTTCGAACGCGAGGAGCACCACGAAGACCGCATAGAAGATCCATACGCCCCAGCGCGCTCCCACAATGGGCGCCTCCGAGTCCACGTCGACCTGCAGGCCGCCGACATCGGACACCGCCGCTCGGGACACCGCCACTTCTTCGTGAACGAGCACGAACGGTGTTTATCAGCCTTTCGCCTCATCAGGCAACAGTCGCCACAAAAGCAACAGACCTCGATGGTCGATCACGGAGCCGGCTGAGGGATGCGATCCGTCCCGCGCCGGTCCGAGCAAGCATCACCAGAGGCGGTACCGCAGTCGCCGGCCGCTCGCTCACGGGTCTCGGTCGGCGATCAGGTGATCGACTTCGACTTCACCGACACCGGGGCTGTGCTGCTCAAGCGTGCTTTGACATGCGGTCGGGACGACGCAACCGACCGGTCGGGAGTTGGCCGACGCGAAATACGAGAACGGCGGACGGTTGGCGGTGGCGGTGTGTGGTGCGAGCTTGGACGACTGGCGCCGGTTCTGACGTTCGGCCAGGCGGTGCGCCACACGGGTCTGGATGTGACCGTCGATGCGTGCATCGACACGCATCCCGCTGCAGGACACGCGGCCGAGCCACCGCGCGGGCTCCCGATGTGTTGTGCTGTTCTGCGACGCGCCGTCGCGCACACCCCCGTCGAAGACCGCCGGTCGCTCCGTGCGTTGACCTGTGAACGCCACGACAAGACGTCACGCGTCGGTGCGCCGGCGGCGCCCGAGTTGACCCGCACACCCAGTCGTGTCTTGCGTTGCACGTCCTTGAGAGCCCTCGCCAGTCGGTGACATGCACCGACTGGCGAGAGCCTGTCTCTTCGAGACGCACCTCGCGGTCGCGGGCGAGAGTTCTCAGGCGCGACGACGCATCGACACGCTGCCGGGGGTGTCCTGGTCGACGGAAAACGGTTCTCGGTCAGCGCTTGCCCGATCGTGCCCGGCACGTGAGAATGCGTGCGTCGGGCGCGGCGACGAGCCGCGCGGCAACGCAGGGAGGCCAAGCATGTCCGGACAGGGTGAGACGTCGGCACATTTCGAGCCTCCCGGCCCCGGATCGTGGAACTTGGACCCAGTGCATTTCCCGCGTCCGGTGACGCGCTACTGGGCGGAGATGCACCCCGAACCGTTCCGCCGAGGCACGCATGAGTTCATGGCGTACTACGGGACGCCGATCGAGTCGATGGAGACGCAATACGTCAACGGCTTCGCTTACAACGCGATGCGGCCGGCACCCGAGTCGGAAATCCCGCAGCGTTTCGCGCGGCGGAGCAAGTGTGGGCGCACAAGGTCTGGCGCGAACAGCTGCGCGAGTGGGACGAGAGCGCCAAACCGGCCGCGGTCAGTACCCACCGCGAGCTGCAGTCGGTCGACGCCGACTCGCTCTCCGACGACGGGATGGTCGCGTACCTGTCCCGATGTCGCGAGCACCATTCGCAGATGATTTTCCAGCACATGCGCTTCACGGGTTCAGCGATGGTGCCAGTCGGTGACCTGCTCGCGCATCTCGGGTCCTGGACCGGCGTCGCGCCGGCCGAAACGCTCGCAATGATGCGCGGCGCCGCGCCCGTTTCGGCCGGCGCGTCGGGCGAGCTCGAGCGGCTCATCATCGCGATCACACAGGACACGGTTGCTCGAACGCTCCTCGACTCGGACGGCGACCCCGACAAGACACTTGGGGAGCTGCGCACGTTCGGCGGCGACGTCGGCGCGGCGATGTCGAACTATCTCGACCTCGTCGGCTATCGGCTCCTCGACGGCTTCGACATTTCGGGACGCTACGCGCTCGAGCTACCCGACGTGCTGGTACGCGCGATCCGATTGTCCGTGGACGGAGGCGAAAACAACATCGCAGATGTCGACCTACGCATCGCCGACATCCGCCAACAGGTACCCGACCAGCATCGTGCACAGTTCGACGAGCTGCTCGGCGAGGCGCGCCTCATGTACCGCCTGCGCGACGAACGGGGCGTCTTCAGCGACATCTGGGCATCCGGCATCATGCGGCGCGCCGTGCTCGCGGCCGGTCGCCGACTCGAGGACAAGGGCCGCGTCCACGACGCCGAACATTTCGTCGACGCCAGCTTCGACGAGATGTGTTCGCTGGTGACCGATGCGGCGGGACCGTCCGCCGACGAACTCGCGGAGCGTTTCGCGGACCGCAGCTCGCGCACCGCCAAGGAGGCACCGCTGTCGCTCGGGCCGCCACCTCCTCCGCTGCCTGACCCGGCGGGCCTCCCGCCCGGGGTCGCGAGGGTCATGCAAGCGACCGGTATCGCGTTAGGAGAGCTGTTCGGCAGTTCTGAGGCTCCGCACGAGGGGAACCTGCTGCGCGGTCTGGCCGCCAGCGGCGGTGCGTACGAAGGTCCAGCTCGGCGCGTCTCGGGCCCGTCCGAGTTCGGCCGCATCGTGCAGGGCGACGTCCTCGTCACCGAGTCGACGACCGAGGCGTTCAACATCTTGTTGCCACTGCTCGGCGCGATCGTCACCGACAGCGGTGGTCTGCTGTCGCACTCGGCGATCGTCGCGCGCGAGTACGGCATCCCTGGCGTGGTCGGGACGCGTGACGCGACCGACCGGATTCCCGACGGTACGCGCGTACGGGTCGACGGCGACGCGGGAGAAGTGACGGTCTACGCGTGACGGAGGTCGTGCCGCTCGCCGACGCGCATGAGGAATCGCGCTTCGGAGCGAAAGCAACGGGTTTGGGGTCGGCGGCGCGAACCGGGCTTCCCGATCCCGCCCGGCGTCGCACTGTCCGGTTCGTTCGTCGACGCGGTGGCCGCGGGCAGCAAACGCGCGATCGAGCAGCTCGCGACCGCGGCCCGGTCACTGGTCGGGCCGCTCGCGGTGCGCTCTTCGGCGGTCGACGAGGACGGCGCCGACGCCAGTTTCGCAGGCCAGCACCTCACGCTGCTCAACGTGCCGTCGGTCGACGACCTGAGCGCCGCGATCCGCGAGATCTGGTGGTCTGCGAACTCTGACTCGGCGATCACATACCGCCAACGCGTCGGCCTGTTCGCCCGTCCGAGCGTCGGCGTCGTCGTCCAGTCGCTGCTCGATCCTGACGTCGCCGGGGTGATGTTCACGCAGAATCCGATCAACGAGGCCGACGAGCGGCTGATCGAGGCGAGCTGGGGTCTCGGCGAGGTCGTCGTCGCCGGCCGCGTCATCCCCGACAGCTTCCGTTTCGCACCGCGTCGGGTGCGGTGCTCGAACGCACACCCGGCGTCAAGAAGATCGCGATCCGCGCCGCGGCCAACGGCGGCACCTTCGACGAGACCGTCGCGCCCGAACTCGTCGAGCAGCTGTGCCTCGACGACGATCAACTCGCACAGCTCAACGCGCTTGCTGGGCGGTGCGAGCAGGTCTACGGACCACCGGCGCGTGACATCGAATGGGCGTTCGCGGGTGGGCAGCTGTTCCTGCTGCAGTGCCGCGCCGTGACGCGGGCGGGGTCGTCATCGCGCCCGACCGGGCCCGGAGCAACGCGCGGGTCGGTCGAAGTGATCGAACGTGTGCCGCTGTTCGCCGATCTGAGCCCACGGCGACATCGAAGGCATCGCGGCGCTGTTCAAGGAACGCCGCTTCGCCGCGGGCGAAACGATCACCAAAGAGGGCGCGGGCGGCGCAGCCTTCTTCGTGATCGAGTCGGGCGAGGCGACAGTCTCCGTCGGCGGCCGACAGCGGGCGACGCTGACGAGCGGCGACTACTTCGGCGAGATCGCCCTCATCGACGAGGGCGCACGTTCGGCGACGATCACCGCGAGGAGCGATCTCGTGTGCCATGGGCTCACGTACTGGGAGTTCCGACCGCTCGTGCAGCACAATGCGACCATCGCCTGGAATTTGCTCCAAACACTGTCGAAGCGGTTGCGCACCGCGCAGGACAGCCAGCCTTCGTAGTCGCACCGGCAAGCGTCGGCTCACACGATTCTTGTGACCTCGTACGATCGCGGCGCGACCGACGTCGGGCGTCACCGCGGAATCCATCTTGATGGTTCGAGTGACGCTCCGTCTGTAGCATCGGCGTCACCTCGACGAAGGGACGATGGGCTGCGTGGATCGGCGCACTTTCCTCGCGAGCGGTCTGAAAACCGGCGCAGTGTTGGTGGCCGCCGCGGCCGTCGGTGCTGGCGTCGACGACGCCCGCCCCGGATCGGCGTCCACCCCGGCGAGCGGTACGTCGACGCGAACGCAGCGCGTCCCCGGATCGCCGACCGCGCTGACGGTCACCGGCGTCGCTGCGCCAGTCGGCGTCGACCCTGACAGCGTCCTGTTCGCTTGGCAGGTCGACGATGTTCGGCGGGGCGCGGTGCAAAGCGGCTACCAGATTGTGGTCCTCGGACCCGGAGACTCCGGTTCCGAGGTGTGGAACTCCGGCAAGGTGCGTTCAGGACACCAGAGTTTCGTGGCCTACGGCGGACCGCGGCTTTCGGCGGACTCGCGCTACCGCTGGACGGTCAGCACGGCGGACGGCGCCGACCGTTGGAGCGAACCGAGCGCGCCGGCGATGTTCACAACGGGACTACGCGACGAGGACTGGACCGTGCGTTGGTTACGGCCTGGTCCAGCCGACCCCGGTGTGGAGGAATACACCTACCTCCGCACGACGCGGGCGCTGCCGACGGGCACCGTCGCGTACGCCACCGCCTACGTGGCCGCCGCCCACAAGTACCAACTGTGGGTGAACGGCACCCACGTCGACTCCGGCCCGAGCTTCTGCTTCCCCGATGAGCAGTACTACCAGGCCACCGACGTGACGACGGCATTGGTTCCCGGAAAGCTCAACGCCATCGGCGTCCTGCATCATTGGTACGGACCGGGCCGCGGACGCCCGACGTCAGCCCCGGGTCTCCTGGTCCAGATGATGGTGCACTACGCCGACGGCAACGTGGTGATCGTCGGATCGGACGGCGCCTGGCGCACCCGTCGCGCGGAGTGGCTTGCCGCTCCTCAACGCAACAACGACAGCGGCGACTTCGTCGAATGGATCGACGGCCGGCTGTCTCCGACCGGATGGTCAGAAGCCGACTTCGACGACAGCACGTGGGTACCGGCTGCGGTGCGCGGACCGGTGGGGACGGAACCGTTCACCCATCTGTTCGCCCAACGCACCCGGATCAGTGAACAAGTGCTGCCTGCAGCATCGCTTCGGGCACTTCCGACCGGATCGGTCGTCGTCGACTTCGGCAAGGTCTACGCCGGTCGGCCCACCGTGTCGTTCCGTCAGGGCATCGCTGGGCACACCGTGCCGATGCACGTCGGCTACACCCTCGACCCGGACGGATCGGTCTCGACGACACACAACACCCAGGGCACCGATCTGTCCTTCTCGTACATCCAACGCGCCGGCACTCAGACGTTCGAGCCGTACTGGTATCTCGGGTTCCGTTACCTGCAGATCGACGATCCCGGCGAGACGTTGGGGAACGACCAGGTCGCGCTCGTTCGCCCGCCACGCGACGATGCCTGACCTGCCGACAGCCACGTTCACCTCGTCGAACGCGACGCTCGACGCGGTGTGGGCGCTGTGCGCCCACTCGGGTCTGTACACGTCGCAGGAGCAGTTCATCGACACCCCGACCCGGGAGAAGGGCCAGTTCCTGTGGGACGCCGCCAACGAGTCCCAGACGGTGATGCGCACCTACGGCGATCAGAACCTGAGCTGGCAGGGGCTGCGCGACATGGCACGGGCCCAAGCCCGCTACTGGCCAACCACCGGTCAGGTGAACGAGGTCTACCCGAACGACGACGGCCCCCAGAACTACCCGACCTTCACCGCCCTGTATCCCGAATGGGTGTGGCGCTACTACCTCTCTACCGGTGACCGCGCCACCGTCACCGCCCTGCTGCCGACCCTCTCCCGCCTGTCGGACTACCTCGCGGGCATCATCGACCCGGCGACCGGGCCTCATTTCCGGCCAACCGATGTCGACCAACGGCGACAACGAGTACGGCTACGACTACAACACGAACGCCGATACGACGTTGAACATCCTGGCGGTCAACGCCTTCCGTCGGATCGGCGAGATCGCCGCCCTTGCCGGCGATGCGCAGACCGCGTCGCTCCAGACCCGAACGCACAGCAGCGCTCACCGCCGCGGTCAACGCCCACCTGGTGGGTACCGACGGCCTTTATGTCGACGGCCTGCGAAGTGACGGGCAGCAGAGCACCCACTCGTCGCAGCTGGCCAATCGTGGCGGCCTTGGCCTACGGCGTGGTCCCCGACGCGCAGATCTCCGGCGTCGCCAAATACGTCGCCTCGCTGACATCTCGGTCGAACCCGACCGCGGCATGGAGCTGTTGCGGGCGCTCCACGCCGGCGGACGTGATGCCGACATTGTCCGCATCCTCACCGACGCGTCGTTCCCAGGATGGGCCGCCATCCTCGCAGTCGGGGGGAACGTTCACCTGGGAGACCTGGACCCCGAGCGACCTGATCGGTGACAGCATGTCGCACGGATGGGGCTCTTCGGCCCTGGTCGCATCCAAGAGGCACTGCTCGGCGTCGTGCCCACGCCCGCCCCGCCGAACGGGCCGGCCACGGTCGTCACGATCACCCCACCCTCAGGTGGACTGACCCGAGTTTCGGGCACGTTCCCCACACCGGCCGGAGAGTTTGCGGTGGCGTGGCGCACCGCAGCCGAAGGCACGGCCCTTGCGGTCACGGTTCCTCCCAATGCTGCCGCGCAGTGTCGAGTTCCCGGATGCCACCGTCGCACGCGTGACCGAAGGCGGCACACCTGTCGACGCGCGGCCGGGGTCAGGGTCGTGAGCCAGCACCGGCACGGTGATCCTCGACGTGGGTGCGGGCAGCTACGACTTCGCGGTCGCGGCCAGATAGATCCTCCGCTCCGGCTCAGCGACCGGCCGGTAGTTCGCGCACGACGTTCGCTCCGGTGTCGCTGTAGATCAGCTCGCGGCCAGGCGACAGCGCAAGGCCCGTCGGATCGAGCAAGCGGGTCTGAATCCACGTCGTCTGGTTGTGAAGCCCTCCCGTCGACAGTGCACCCGCCGCGGTGTACATGTCGTCGGCGAGCGCTTTCTTGCCGAGCAACGTGGTCGCGACACGCCGGCACGAGACGGATCGTGTGCATCGCGCCGTCGGCGATGTACAGATCCTTCGTGGTCGACGGCAAGGCCGCTGGGGAAATTGATCTCGGCCGCCTCGCCGAGCGACAGACAGCCCGTCGACGAGGTACGGACCGTAGGATCCTTCGCCGGCAACGGTGCCGAGATGGTCAGCAGCGAGCGCCACACCGTAGAACGTGCCCGGACGCGCAGCCAGTACCCGGATGGTCCGGTTGCCCTGGTCGGCCACAAGCACATCGCCGCCGGCATCGACGGCCAGCGCGCCAGGATCCCAGAGCTCCGCATGCAACGCGGCGCCACCGTCACCCGCCGACCCGCAGATCCCCGTCCCGGCCACCGTGTAGATATGTCCGGCGAGACACGGCCACCCCGAAGCGGACGCCGTTCGTGGCGGCCACGAGACGAACGCGGCAGTTGCCGGTATCAGCGATGAGCAGGTCCCCGGCCTGATCGACGGCGACACCGGTCGGGTCGTCGAGTTCGCCGCGCCCGGCGGGCCCGCCGTCACCGCTGAACCCGGTCACGCCGGTCCCGGCCACAACCGCCAGCTTCCCGGCTGTCATCGGCACACCGAACGCCGTGGTCGTTCGTGCCGGGAGCTCTTCGACCCGCGCACCAGAACCGAACGCGATGAACAGATCACCTGCGGCGTCAACGGCCAGAGCGCTTCGGAGCAGGGTTCGGCCTTCGAATCGCGGCACGGACCGCCAGCGATGGTGACGATGTCGCCGGCCTGCATGTGCAGACCGAACGACATCCCGGTCCTCGCCGGGACCTCGCGCACACGGCAATTTCCGGCGTCGGCGATGAAGAGGTCACCCGACCGCGTCCTCGGCGATCCCGGCCGGCGCGTCGAGCTGAGCGTCGACGGCCGGCCCTCCGTCTCCCCGAAACCCTGGCGCCCCGGTGCCGGCCACCGTCGTCGCGCCCGCCGCGTGGGCATAGACGTAGTCGACCGCGGGCAGCGTCGTTGTGGTCGTGGTGACCCCAGCCGAGGACGTGTGGGTAACGTGCCTCGAACGGGACAACACCACCGTCGTGACGATCACTGCCGCCACGACGACAGCGCCGACAACCGCTGCGACCCCCCGCCGGCCGGTCACGGCGCCCCCTCAGCTCGACCGGCCATGAACCGATCGCGTGAGACTCCTCCCATCGCCACATCATGCAGCACGAGAACCCACACCACGTGGCCGGCCGTCAGGGTTGGCCCATTCATGGGCCCAGAACCGAAAGACGGCCGCCAGCGAATCGAGCTGCGCGGATCAAAAGTGGGGCTGCGGCGGGTTGGCCCCGAGTCCTGAGATTGTGGCGATGTCGTCGCCAGGAACAGTTCGCTCGACGCTGCGCGTCTCGAGGGAGTCGTCGAGCCGCATGACGTTCGCGGCTGCACAATTCCACCGCCGCGAGCATGTGGCCTGCAGGTCGCGACCGCCGAGTCCTTCCCCGACGTCCGACTTGTCGTGTCGGCTGCCGCACAATCGCCGCGCTCGCAGGAGTCGTCGACCGCTCGGCGCACCGCGCGCTGAACGGTCGATCCGACAGGATTGGCCTTCCGAGGAGGGGGTCGTCGTGGAGGTCACGGTTGCCGCGCACCCTCGTGCCTATCGCGTGTGCGACCACGTCCACGCACCGGCATGCGCGCGTACGTCGCACGCACCGTCAGACGGACGATCGTCGCCGGACGTCGGACCGCTCCCGAGGTGCTGAATCGAAGGTTGCGCTCGACCACTGCTTGTCGGATCACGTGCGACGTCTTGCGTTGCGTCAGGTTTCCGTCGTGCGCTTCGCCGCGTTTGGTCGGTCAGATCACAACTTGTGCACGTGCCGCGCGATGGCGCCGAAACCGCCGCGCAGGTGTGGTGCACGCGCGTGCAGTTCCGGCCGGTCGGCCCTGTTGATGAAGCAGCGGACCGCCGCCTCTCGCGGTCAGGGACGACGCCGGCCATGACCCGATCGGTCGTGTGACGACGAGATCCGCCTCGGGCCGAACCTTGACCGAACTCGACTAGAAACTTGGCGTACACAGTCCGCAAGATCGGCGAGAGCGACGGCCCTGACACCGCGTTCGCGCTCACGACCCGCCAACCCCGCCGGCGGGTCGTGACGCGTCACACCGACTCGATCCCGGACACGGCGCATGTCCGACGTGCGGGCTGTGAGTGTTCGAGTCGGGTGTGTTCTCGTGGCTTCGACCATGCCCAACGGCACCGAAGACCGCCGGGGCGCCGATCGTGGGAGCGGACCGATCACAACGTCATCACGCCCGCGGGGTGGCTCCGAGGGCGTGATGGCGCGAAGTCGCGTGCGGTCTTCCGGCCCGCCGGGCCGACCGGAAGACCGAACCTTGACAGAATCCGCCTAGAACCTTGTCATCGTCGGACCTGACAATCGGGGAGAACGACGGCCCCCATCCCTCGTTTGCACCCACGACCCGCCACCCCCCCGGCGGGTCGTGCCGCGTTCGTCGGTCTGCACCGATGGAGCCACCCCCAGATTCGCTCTTGAGCATCCGCGTACGCAGACGTACTGTTCGAGCACAAGCGGGGGTGGGCCAGCACGCCACGACCGTCGCCGGGGGATACGGCGGCTCGTGGCGTGCCTGCCAAACGAGCCACACGAGCCGGCGGACCCCGGAAAAGCGATCCCGCGCAGGGTCCGCGCGGTACGGCACCGTCGGCGGGTGCTCGGCCAGCGTCGCTGCCGTGCTTGAAGATCGAGATGCTCATCGCCGACTCCAGCAGGCTTGTCCGGCCCGCGTTCACCGCATACGGAGGGGCACGTCCCGTGGTGGGTGAGCCAACAACACCGATTCGACGTGCCGATCGTTCAGGGCCTCGAATTTCGTCGAGATCGCCGCGGTCGCCGACCACGCGTGCATGGCACGGCCGCGGATCGAAATCGCGTCGTGCTCGCCGAACTTGCGGTCGCGACACGCTGCCTCCAGCGCCAGACGAGGCCCCGGCCCCAGCATCCCGTCGCGAGGACGGCTTGCCACCGAACCGCGGGCGACGGCCCGCAGGTGCCGGCGAGAACGTACGATCGGGACGTCGCATATGGAGCGCGTGCCGGTCGGAAGGGACACCCATGACGAATGACATCGTTCCCGCCGAACAACCGAGCGTCGAACCTGGGACCAGACCACCGCGGACCCCCCAACAAGTCTTTCAACGGACCGCCATCAAAGCGATCGCGATTTCGGTGCCGGTCGCCGTCGCGTTCTTCATCGGACTGATCGCGGTCGCCGTCGCGAGGCAGCATCAGAACTGGACCGCGATGATCGCCCTCGCGGTTGGCCTGGGCGTGCTCGCCGGCGTCTTCTTCGGCATGTTGGCGGCGTTCGTGCGCTCGTCCGAGCTGTTCGACTGAAACGATCGTTGCCGCGCTGGGCGCTCGGCGAACGATGCACCCACGCAAGCTGACCGACGACGCCGCGCATTCACGACCTTCGAACCTTCGGCCCTGATGTGCGCAGCGATCAGGGTGGACCGCTGGCGTGTACCGCTTTCAAGTCGTCGACTGCCAGCCTTCGTGAGCGGTGAACATGCTTCGTCAGCCCGGCCCGTGACCGACGCCGAACGTAAAACCGACGGGCAGCGCTCGTTCATCGTCATCGGTGCCGACAACTGGCTGGTCCACCAATGCGTCATGCACAAGGACTGACGAACGGCCGTCAGCCCAATTCAGCGTGTCCCGAGAGAACAGAACTGGCGCGAGACAACGCGACGGAAGCGTCGTGGCGACTGCACGCTCGCTGAAGCGCTCGCACACATGCAAGAGCCTGCCGTCGAGACGAACCGCTCACTCGAACGAAATCGCCGACCCTGTCGGCAGGACGCAGCAGGTTCTGTTCACCACGCTCGGCCCGACCCGTCGCGCGAGATGCAGCGGATGGCGGTATCGCCGCTTCTCCCCGCCCGTGCACTCCGACCGGACGCGACACTCGAAATGTGCCGGTCGTCCATGCAGGCAACGCGCTCGGCAACGACCACCAACTCTCGGACCTCGACACAGTTCCCTGAGGATCTATTCGGTCCGTTGTAATACAACGGCATGTCGGACGTGATGTCATGAAACACCTGGCCCATACGTCGCGCGAACGGCGCGCCGGATCGCGCCGAAAACAGCAGCCCTTCCCGCTCATGGGCCCAGGGGCTGTGGTCACTTGCGTGGAAGAAGTCCGGACCGACCGGTGTCGCGTACGCGAACACTTGGCCGTCTTCGAAACTGCACAGGTAGCGGCGTCCGTCAACCCGTACCGGTCGAGCATGTTCAACCATCGGACGAAGGTTCGACGATGGTCAGATGGTGGGTCGGTCCGGATCGCCGGACCAGACGAGTACGGTCCGTACGGCGGATGTCTCGCGCCGCAGTGCCGAGCTCATCCATCACGTCTCGAAGTCGTTCGGCGACGTTCGTGTCGACGTTGCCGAGACTCAAGATGCTCGCCAGCCTCAATCTCGATCCGAAGAGGTGACCGATCACCCGGTCGTGCAACTCGACAACGACCTGCCCATCCGCTTGGGCCAACGACGCCGGTGCGGTCCGCGCCTCGCCGCGATGCTCACTCAGCTCCTGATCGGCCCGCCTGGCTCGGGCCGCGCCAGGTCGATACTCCAACGGTTCGTTTCCGCGCATTGGCTCGTCCTTCCCAGCTCGTCACAGAGCTGGTTCTGGACCGGCGACGGAGCAGGGTCTGGGCCGCGGGGTCCGGGCAGAACCACATTCGAGTGTACGCCCCCGAGCATGCCATCGCCGCGCGAGGTCGGCGATCACTGCATGAACGCACAGATTCACGCTGAGCGTGATTATCGGCAGCGACGTCGCCCCACTCAGACGCCTTGTGCTCGTCGTCTGCGACTCGCTGTGCGCAGCGCTGCCAATCGACGTTCGTGCTCGACGACGCTTTGCGCCCAAGCCGAGTCTGACGACGGACGCAACCCTTCCTGCTGCGGGGTCGAAACCCAACTGATCAACTTCCGAATCGATATCCGCACCGTCGGCACCGTAGCGAGATGTGGTCGTCGCCGTCACGTTCGGACGACGTGTACGTCCAGCCGAGGGACGGACCTTCACACATGTTGCGCTCGCCGATTCACCGACACGACGCAAGCGGGAATCCTGCAACCCGTTCACCTCTGCGCATCGTCACCGAGGCAGAGAGGTCACAGATCATGCTCGCGGGGACCGGCGCGCCGACTCTTCGCGAAGGCGACGACCCGGCGAACACGATCGTGCGCGACCGCGACCCGCGCGGCATTCGCACCACACGCTCCGTGTACCCCGCCACCGGGATGCGCGCTCGGCTGACGCGAGATACAGACCTCGAATCGGTGTCTCGGGACGCCCAAGACCGGGCACGGGCCGAAAGACAAGCTGCTGATACAGCTGCGAGGTACCGGCGCCGATCGCGCCGCCGACGAGGTTGGCGTTCCGAGCTTCGAGCTCGCCCGGTCCCATCACATGCCGTCCGCGCACGCTGGCACCGAATCCGGGCGCGAGCCGCTCGACCTCTCGCTGCATGCGGTCAGCGAACCGTTCGAGCCCGGAGCGGTCGAGCGTCGAACGGTCGCCAGCGTTGCGCAACTCGTCGGCGGCGTCGCCGCGAATCTCGCGGGGCACATGTGAGTACGCCCAGGCGGTGTCCGCTCCTGCCGGCATACGCGACGGATCGGTCATCGACTGTTGGCCCATGATGAGGAACGGAGTCGCCGGGACAAGGCCGCGGGCGAGCGCCGACGTCGACTCGGTCAACGCGTCGACGCTGTCGGCCACATGGACGGTGCCCGCTCGCCGCGCCGGCTCCGACGACCACGGAATCGGACGATCGAGGTTCCAATCGACCTTGACCGTCGCGTTGTCCCACACGAACCGCCGCACGTCGTCGACGACGTTCGACGACAGGTGCTCTGCTCCCACCAGATCGAGGTACAGCGAAGGCGCGTCAACGTCGGCGAGCACGGCCCGCGTCGCGCGCACGTCGTCGCCGCGTGTGCGTACCGCGACGGCGCGCCGATCACGGACGATGACGCGCTCGACCGGCGAGTCGCATACCACCTCTCCACCACGCGCCCGAAGCCGGGCGACGAGCGCAGCCGTCAGCCGGCCGGAGCCGCCTTCGGGGACCGGCCAACCGAGGTCCTGACCGAGCCCGCACAAGACCCACGCGAAAAACCCGCCCAGCACGGCTTCGGGTGAGAGGTCGGCGTGCAACGCTGATCCAGCGAGGAGTCGGCGTGCCGCGTCGGAGCCGAACTCCTCTTCGCCCATGCGACGCACGGACAGCAGCGCGAACCGCGCGACGCGTGTCCAACCGTCGGGCCAGGCGCGCCGCGCGAGTCGAGCACTCGCGCCGATGGGCGGCGTGGGCGTGAACAGCGCCGCGAGCAACGGGTCGCGAGGCGCGTCCATCGGTCATAGAGCCGCCGCCAGGCGTCACCGTCGCCGGCGTAGCCCGCGTCGAGCGACGCCGCGGTCTCGTCGAGATCGGTGGACAGCACCGGGCATGTCCCGTCGCCAGCAGGATGCGCGAGCACAAGCGGCGCACGACACCATCGCAATCCGTAGTCTTCGAGATGCAGGCTCGTGATCGCCGGCGACACGAACGCAAGCGGATAGAACGCGCTGAAGAGATCGTTGACGAATCCGGGTTCGATGAGTTCAGTCGAGCGGACCGACCCGCCCGGCTCGGCAGCGGCCTCGTGGACGGCGACACTCCAACCGCGGTCGGCGAGGATATTCGCGGCAACGAGGCCGTTCGGTCCCGCACCGATCACGACGGCGTCGGGCATCGGATGCTCTCAGTGCTCGTGGTGACCGGGATGGGCCGGAGCGACAGGAGGAACTCCAGTGTGGACGGGATCGTCGATGCACGTGTGACATTCGACCTCGAGGGTCGCGTGCTCAATCCCGAATCGGTCCGCGAGCATCGTCTTCAACGCTGTTGCGCGCTCCTGCGCGTCGTGCAAGCTGAGCGGTCCGGTGAGCACGACGTGGGCCGACAGCGCCGACGACTCCGATCCGAGCGACCAGACATGCATGTGGTGCACCGCTTCGACGCCGGGTTCGTGCGCCAACGCTGATCGAACTGCGGCGACGTCGACATCACTCGGAACTGCCTCGAGCAGCACGCGTGCAGCATCGCGGAGCACGCTCCATGCGCCGATGAGTACGAGCGCGGCGATCACGAGCGACGCGATCGGATCGAGACGATCCGATCCGAATATGAGCGCACCGACCGCCGAGGCAACAACTGCGAGTGAGCCCAACGCGTCGAGCGTCAGATGCCACAGGGCCGCACGCATGTTCAGGTTTCCGTGCGCGGTACGCGCCAACGCGAGCGCGCTCGACAACATTGACCACGACACCGGCGATGCCGATCACGAGCACGCCGGTCGCGTCGAGGTGGTGGGGACTGCCGAGCCGGCGAACGGCCTCGACGACGATGGCGACCGCTCCGGCGAAAAGCAGCACGCCGTTGACCTGCGCGGCGAGCACTTCGGCGCGGTCGAAACCGTACGTATGGCGCTCGGTGGGCGGTCGCTGCGCGAGGGCCAATGCGCCTAGCGCCAAACCGAGCGCCAACACATCTGACGTGAGGTGCGCAGCGTCCGCGATCAGCGCCAAGCTCCCGAACACGAAGCCGCCGACCAGCTCGACAACGAGAAACGCCGCATTCGCGCCAAGGGCGATTAGCAGAGACCGACGGCGAGCCCGGAACGACGTGTTGATGACCGCCAATTTAGCCTGGAAGCACCGATTTTCGACTGTGGTGACTGTGTCGGGGGTCCGGTGGTGAGTTTGGCGGGTGTTTGTGACGTGTTGGTGAGGGTGCGTGTTGGGCGAGCCACGTTTTTGGCGTGTTGGTGAGCGCGGATCGTGTTGTGCGGCGTCGTTGGGGATGGCTGCGCCGTGGTGTGACGGTTTGTTGAGTACGAACGGCGTGGTTCGTTCAGGTGAGTTACCTGTTGAGGTGTGCGTGTCAAGGACTTCTTCGGGCGCGTGTTGACCGCGAGGTGAGATGGGGCACACCGTCGAGATGATGCGTGATGGATTCTCCTCACGGTCGCGGACTTCGCCGCCAGCGTGGGAGGGGTCAAGGTGGAGCGCCCGCAGCGCAGCGAGGACGAACGACCTTGACGCCGACGAGCGGCGGCACACGATGACCGCCGGAGGAGGCATCGAGCCGTGCTCATTTAGCGTCGTCGCCGCGTCTGCATTCTGCGAGTCGGGCAACAGCGCGCACGGGTTCGGGTTGGTCGTGGTCGGTTTGGTGTTGCTGACATGTTCGGCTTGCAACGGAGCGAAGACGAACGACATTGCGTGAGCGTGCGGGATGGGTTTGGTGGCGGCGGCGTGGGGGCGCCCAGCGTTACCTCGGTGCTCGACGATTCTGATGTCGTCGGCGACAACAATCGTATTTGGGTGTCCCCCTTGGGAGCGCGATCGCGTCATTGTTGTAAGGCCGTCCAGCACGAGTGCTGGCGGGCATCACCTTTCGGGAGCTGATCGCGGACGACCCTGATGTGAAAGAGGCGGCCTACGCCGTCACTCGCGGTCAGGGTCAGGTCGCCATGGTGTACACCACCTCGGAATCGATGTTGCGCAGAATGTGATAGCAGCGGCGTGTGAACAGACGTGCGACCGAGATCGCAGCGATCTTGGCGCCATGACGGTCCTTCAGCTTGGCGTAGTAGGCGTGGTCGGGACTGCGCTGATGTGACGAGTTCTTCGCAGCTTCGTACAACGCCCACCGCAACGTCTCCGGACCTTGGCGAGCCAGATATCCACCCGCCGCCGGCGATTCGACGCATCGACGGTCACATCCAGACCCGTATGACGCACGGCTTGTCTCGAGCGCGAGAACCGGCGGCAGTCGCCGAGCTCGCACCACACCGCGACCGCCAACAACCCGCCGATCCCGTACTGCGCGTCGACCAACGCCCGACACGCCGGCTGGCGCAACCCGAAACGCGTCAACGCTGCTTTGAGCGGTAACGCTTCGGTGTCGGTGGCCTCGATCATCTGATAGCCGACCCGGATCCGTTGCCGAGCGGCCGGCGAGAGCTGCACATCCTTGTCGGCGATTCGTGCCCGGACCGCAGCCGAACGGATCGCACCTTCGGGCACCGACACCCCGTGGTGAAACAACTCGGCATGGATCCGCTGACACCACTCGGTGCGCTGATCGATCAACGACTTGTACAGGCGCACCCGCTCCCGCCACTCCAACACGACCGTTGGCGGGATCCACGACTCCGGCAACTCCCCAGCCGCCAACAACTCCCGCAACAGACGCGCATCGGTGCGGTCGGTCTTGGCACGATGCTTGCGACTCCGCGCCGCTTTCGTGTCCGCCGTCTCGGCGACATGCGCCTCGAACCCCGCCGCGGTGATCTCCTCCACCACATACCGCCAGCCTGTACAGCCCTCCACTGCCAACGCCACCAGACCATCCCCCGCCCGACCAGTCACATCGCGAGCCAACCACCGCCGGAACCGTTCCCGATCCGGCTGCCAGACCCTGCCGCACCACGACTCCCCAGACTCCAACACCAACGCATCGAACGTGATCTGCTCTCGATGCAGATCCAACCCACATACCATCGACATCCGGGACCTCCTTGATCGTGCTTGGGCGTTCTGTCAACCACATGGTTGCCTGCGCACGAGCCGAGGAGGTCCTCACACATTGATTGTTGCGGGATGGCGCGGAGTTGGGCGAGCGCGGTGCGGATCGTGTCGGCCCAGGGCCATCGGGCGGGGAACCGCAGGGTGTGTTGGCCGTGAAGGTTGACGATCCGGGCGGGTACGGCGATGAGTTGGGTGCGGATGGTGCGCGTGACGGTGAGTTGATCGTCGGGGTGGATATCGCCGAGTTTGGTGTTCCAGCGGATCAGGTTGTGGGCGAGGATCGCGCACGCGAGCCATGCTGCGTTGGCGGAGAAGTTCCCGGATGGGACGTGTTCGAGTCCGGCACCTTCTTTGAGGTCACGGATCGCGAGTTCCACGACGGCGTGGTGACGGTGGAATTTGTCGATGGTGACGGTGTCGTCTGTGAGGTCGGTCAAGAACGCGTGGTGGCGCCAGTTGGGCCACAGCGCGGCTTGGGTCTTGTCGGTGAGACGGGTCCGTCGCACGATCAGACGCCGACCCTTATACACACACTCAGAGACTTGAGCTTCACCATCGGCTGTGTACCCGATCGCGATCCATGTTTTCTCGTCGATCGTCGCGATCGCCTTCGCAATCGCAGTGTTTCCAGCCTTGACGGCCATCGTGTAACGCACCCCGAGACGGGCGAGGGTCGCGATCGTGTCGTACGACCAGAACCCCGCATCGAAACGGGCCACGAGCTCACCCGACGCGCCCGCATGGCGGACCCGGGCGATCAACTCCTCAACGAACCGTCGCGCACCCCGGGCCGTGTTCGCTTGCCCTTGCCGCATCCGGGCATGCAGCACCTCACCGGTATCGGCCCGGGTCGCGAGCAGCGGGTGATAACCCAACACTTTCGTATACCCATACCCGGCGCCCTGTTTCTGTTTCCCGTACACCTCACAGATCGTCGAATCGACATCGATCACCAGCCTGCGGTTGCCGGGTCCCGCGCCGAACGCCCACGCCCGCCGCAACGTCTCGGCAATCACCTTGTCGAGCTGGCGGACATGCCCGAACGTGAACGACCGCAAAAACGTCCCCAACGTCGAGGGGGCCATCACCCGGAACGGCAACACCCGCTCCGTCGCTCCCGCCCGCAACACATCCGCATGATCGATATGCGAACCGCCCGCCAACATCGACGCGACCAACGAACACACCTTGCGGCCCGGACGCGACCCCCCAACCCGACCCGAAAGCCGCACCGTCGCATCCACCAGCCCCTCGAGACGCAGCCGGAGCATCAACGTGGCCGGGGTGATCAGCCCCGCGTTCGCGACCAACGACTCATCATCGAAGGTCACCTCAAGCTGATCGATCGAGTGCAATACTGAACCCACCGGAAGTGCCTCCCGATTCTCGGACGAATGTGGCGTAGAACACCGCAATCATCCCAAGAACGGAGGCACTTTCCGCGCATACGCGACCTATACCGCCATCACCGATCGGTGGATCCAGGTTTAGGTTCGTTGGGACGGGTTCTCCCCCATCGTCCCGCTCAGGCGCTCGGAGCGGGCCGCCTCGCGGCGGAACAGCGCCTCCACGTCGCGCCGCATCTTGTCCTCATTGGGTGGCCAGCCGGTCGGTGTCACGGACTCGTCGATCTCGCTCGGATCGACCGCCCGGCGTTCATTCGACGCCTGATAGACCGCAAACGCGAGCTGTAGAGCCTCGATTCCCTTTCGGGGCGACAGATCAGGCGTTTCGTCTGAGAGGATCCCGTCGACGAAGCCGGCCGCCGCGTGGCGGAACGACGCGTCGTATGACGCGTCGAGCGCTGCGAACGACGACTGTCGGCCGTCCTCTTCGTAGAGCACCAACGGTGGGAGGTCGACGTGCAGGTTCCCGCACAGTCGGGTCACCCATACGAAACCTCGGGTCCCTTGGATCTCGAAGAACTCGTCCGCGCCGTAGTAGTCGCTGCGGATAAACATGTCGGGCGCGTACGACACTTCCATCATGCCGAGGAGGTCGTGGCGTGCGTACTCCCACAGGGCAACGGTCGGCGCCTCGAAGAACAGCGGTCCCTGTCGGACGATGGCCTGCACGCTGCGCACCTGCTCGTCGACGAGCCACAATGCCATCGCGTACTTGTGCATGACGTCGTCGAACAGGTGACCGCCTGGGCTCTGATTGTTGAACCGCCAGGAGTAACCGGCCGGATCGAGGTTGGCCTGGAACTCCGACTCGGTACGGCCCACCACAGTCTTGATCCGCACGACGGTTGGAGCGCCGATGATCCCCGAGGCGATGAGGTCGCGGGCCTTGCGCAACGGCGGGTAGAAGCACGCCTGTTCGGTGACCCGGAAGATCACGCCCGCGTCTTCGGCGGCCTGCACCATCCGCCGGCCATCTGACACGGTGTTCGCGATCGGCTTCTGCACGCTCACGTGCTTGCCGGCGTGTGCTGCTGCGATCACGTGTTCGGCGTGCAGCGGGGTAGGGCCCAAAATCTCGACCGCGTCGATGTCTGGATCCGCGAGCAGCGCGTCGAGCTCCGCGTACGTACGATCGATGCGCCACTCGCGGGCGCGACGGTCGAGTACCTCCGCGCGCGGATCGCACAACGCGACCACATCACAATGCTCGTGCGCGAGATATCCCGGCACGTTCAGTGTCGCGATGTTGCCGACGCCGACGATCCCGATTCGAACCCGATCCATCTTGCTCCTTGTTGACTCGCTACCAGCGGATGAGGTTGGGCCCGAGGCGGCGCCGGAGCTCCGCTTCGTACTCCCGTACGGCCGAGCCGGCGTACTGTTCCCGCAACCGGGTGAGTGTCGGGTAGCCAGCGTCGCGTTCGGCATCCCATTCGTCGGCGAACCGCCCCGACTCGATGTCGTCGGCGAGGGCTCGCATCGTCGCGGCGAAGTCAAGATGGTCGTACCGACCTCGTCGCGTCAGCTGCCCGTACTGGCTCGTCGGCGAGTGGAACTCGGATTGCACCGCGTAGCCGACCTCGCGCAACAGGCGATAGGTACGTTCCACCTCTCCCGAGAGCACCAACTCCACGACGATCGCTTCGATGGGAATGTTGTGCTCGATCATCGTCTGCACGAACGCATTGTTGACGGCGGTCAGCGCGGGCGACAGCACCTGCTCGACCCCGAGATCCAACACCGCTTCCTGCATCGGAGTGAGCGCGAGCCCGCCCTGGCGGAGCCCGCCTATCGCCTTCGCGATCGCCAGCACCCGGTCGAGCGCACGGCCGGTCGCATCGTGATGCACTCCGACCGCGGTGATGAAACCGACGCCCTCCTCGTAGCAGAGCCGCACCTCCGGGCCGAGCATCCGTGGGGCGACCATCCCGCTGTCGCCGGGTGGGTCGAGGCGGCCGAACCCGAGCGTGTAGCCGCTCGCGACGATCACGCAGGACTCAGCCCGCGGCACGAGCGGCAACTGCGCGATCACATCGTCAGGCACCAGCACACACACGACGTCGGCGTTGTTCGCAGCTTCGAGGTCGTGGGCGTCGAACCCGTCGGCGACCGCTCGGTCGCGCGTGTCGTCGTCCCGTACACACACATCTGGTGCGCATCCGCTATCGCGAAGATTCAGCGCCCAGGAACGACCCTGGTTGCCGTATCCGACGACCGCGATGCGCTCGTTGGCCAGCACGCCGAGGTCGGCATCCCGCTCGTAGTAGATCGTGGTCACAGGTCAGAGGCCTCCTCGGTGAGCCCCATCTCGGGATGGGCACCGGTGCTGATGCTCTGCAAGTTACCGATCCCGACGCCGTCCCCGACCAGATCGGACACACGGACGACCGCGTCGCGGTACGGTCGGAGTTGGCACGCAACGTCAGCGACTGAGCAATCCGCGACATCGCTCGCCCCCTGCGTGGAATTCGCCACCCCCTGACCGTGCCAATGACGTCGAATCCGTGGGACAAGCCGACGCCGACGTGAAGGCCGGTGTCGGAGACGCCGATCGGCCGGTCGGTGCTGTCGGCCCGCGCGCGATGCACGTGCCGTTCAGGATTGGGCGGTTGTCGTCAGGAGCGGACCAGTCCGCTGCGATTAGGTTCGGGAGATGCGGTTCACGATTGGGTTGCCCACCGACCGTGTCGACCGGGCCGAGGAGTTCGTGAACGGCGAGGCCGTGATGGCGTGTGCGCGCGCGGCCGAGGCCGCCGGGTTCGACGCATGCTTCGTGACCGACCATCCTGCGCCCGACGCGAAGTGGCTCGCCGGCGGCGGCCACCACGCGCTCGATCCGTTCGTCGCCCTGTCGTTCGCGGCCGCGGCTACCACCCGATTGTGCGTGCAAACGCACATCCTGGTGCTGCCGTACCGCAATCCTCTGCTCGTGGCGAAGTCGGTTTCGAGCCTCGACGTGCTCTCGGGCGGACGGATGATCCTCGGTGTCGCGCCCGGATACCTCAAACCGGAGTTTGGGGCGCTGGGCGTCGAGTTCGACGAACGCAACGAGCTGACCGATGAGGCGATCGACGTGATGCGTCGAGTGTGGATCGACGGCGAGATCGAGACGGTGGGCCGGCATTTCCGCACGCGTGGGACGATCATGCGGCCTGCGCCGGTTCAGAAACCGCATCCGCCGATCTGGGTCGGCGGCAACAGCACGGCCGCGATCCGCCGCGCCGCCGAACGGGGTCAGGGTTGGGTGCCGTTCCTCAACCCGGGCGGTCTGACGTCACGGGTACGAACCCCCGAGTTGTCGAGTTTCGAAGAGCTCAGTCGCCGCGTCACGATCCTGCGCGAGTATGCCGACGCGATCGGACGGGTCGAACCGATCGACATCTGCTTCTCGCCGTTCGCGCACGACGCGGCCGGAACCGTGGACGAGCTTTCCGCCTTCGAAGAGCTCGGCGTGACCTGGGCCGTGCTCCACCTGGGGCGGGCGACGACCCGCGCGGCGTGGATCGACGCGGTGAAGCGGCTCGGCGACGTGGTGATTGCACCGTACCGAGGGCCGGCGGATCGGGGCTCGTAGCGGCTCAGGGGGCGACCGAGCTCTCGTCGGGTTCGGTCGTTCCGACGAGCGGACCCACCGAGCGCTCGAGTCGCGCCAAATGGCGCCCGGCCCGGACTGGGCCCGCAGCCGACCGTGTGCGGTGGCCGAGCACCACCGTCGCGGGTCGTGCGCGTCCCACGTTCGTGCCGCAGCGGCAGCGACCGGCAACGCATTTCCGCGACTGGCATCGGTGCTTGCGGCCGTCGAAGACGTCGTCGGATGCATCGTCGGGACCGACTCCCGCGGTGTCCGACGGGCGGCGCGGCGCGCCGTCGTGCGAGCCGACACGGCGACAACGTGCGCCAACACCGATGTGGTGCCGAGGGGACGATCGTCGTCGGAACCGCACGGTGTGGGAACACTCCAGACGTGCGGGACAAGCGTTCGTCATGGCGTGCTTCGCTCGGGATGGGTCCGGCGCGGCGGGCGGGCACCCGCGCGAAGTGCCTGGTCGCGCCGGACAACCGCATCTCGCGGTCGACGGCAGCGGTCAGTTCGTCCACAACGCATGCTGCGACGAGCTCGCACCAGTTGTCGCGAGCTGGATTGTCGGCAACTAGCGTCGGCCCATCGACGTCATCGCACTCCTGGACCAGGTGCGCGCGATCGCGCAGACGGGCCTTCACTACGCCACCGATCCGTTCGATCGCGACCGCTACGAGCAGCTCCTCGCGTTGGCGTCGCTCGAATACGCCGATCGCGCCGGTCTGGATGTCGTTGAGGTGCGCGCCCGTTTCGCCGCAGACCTCGGCTACGTGACCGCGAAGGTCGGCGCCGACGCCGCGCTGTTCGACGATCGGGACCGGATCCTGCTGGTGCGCCGGGTCGACGACGATTGCTGGGGCCTCGTTGCCGGTTGGGTCGACGCGAACGAGACGCCGGCGCGCACGGCCGTGCGCGAGATCGCTGAGGAGGTCGGTCTCGTCGCTCGAGTCAGCCAGCTCGTCGGCGTCTTCGCGCGGGAAGCCGGAGTGCACGGCAACCCCCATAGCGTCGTCTCGGTGTTGTACCTCTGCGACGCGATCGGCGGTGAGATCCGGGCGCAGCCGCACGAAGTCCGCGAGATTGCATGGCGGTCGATCGACGACGTCGACGATTGGCACCACCATCACGAGACGCTGGCGCGGGCCGCCCTCGAAGCACACTGGCGGCGCACGGTCGGCGGATAACCGCGTCGGCGGGCCGACCGGGCAGCACCTCGCGCCGGCCGAGGGGTCGCATGCTCGTGACCGGGAGCCTCACCGCAGCCGGTCGACGGTGACGGTGGCGTGCCCGACGGGGATCTCGGCCGCGTACCGTCGAGCGCGCCGCGGTTCAGGTTCCGAACGCTCGACGAGGCAGCGCACGTTGCCCGTATCGAGCCTCGAGGTTCGAAGCTCGGACGGGGTCGCCTCGCACGGTCTGCGGAAGGACCGCGCGGCGGGGTTCGCCCCGTTTTCGGACGCCGATGTGCGGTGGGCGGGAACGCAGACCGCGATCGGGCGCACGGGCGGGGAACCGATGCACGCCCGGTCGGTAACGTCGGGATCATGGCGCGATGGGAGTCGAGGGACGCATTCCGCGAGCTGTGCGACCTGTTGCGTGACGCCGATCGAACATTCCTCGAAGGCGAACGCGCGCTCGAGGACGAGGTGAGCGTGGCCGAGGGCTACCGCTACCTGACCGACGCGTTGCACGCCGCGCTGGAGATCTATCTCCGCTCCGACGCGCGGCGTCCGGCCTTCGTTCCCATCGTCGGCCCGACCTTCAAGTGGGGTGGGGATAACAGCGATGCGTTCTACAACTTCGCGCCGGTTACCCCCGACCTCGAGTATCGCGTCCGGGGCACACGCGGCGACGCCGTGTATCTGTCGGTGTGTGTCTATGGCGGTCCCGACGACGGGCGTTGGTCGACCAGCATCGTGTCGAATCTCAACGACCGCGACCTCATCGTTGACGGCGACGGAACCTTCGAGATCGCGGTTTCGCGGGAGCGGCCGACCGGCGCCAGGAACTGGCTCGCGCTCACCGACGATGCGAACGCGATGATCACGCGCGACTACCACGTCGATCCCGTGCGGGGAGCGCCGACCGTCTACGAAATCGAGTCGATACCGGCACCGGCGCCGCCGGCGCCGGTCAGCGACGCGGCAATGGCCGCACGGCTGCACTCGGTGACGAACTTCTTGCCGCGAGCTGCTCGCGATCACTCCCCTCCCCGACCCGGCCGAACCCAACACGATCGCGAACGTCTGGGCCGTGCCCGACGCGACGTACGGCTGGGCCGCGAAAGATGCGCATTACGCGATGGGTACCTTCGATCTCGCCGACGACGAACAACTCGTGATCGACGGTCGGTCACCGGACTGCGCGTACTGGGGCTGCATGCTGTGGAACCCCTTCATGCAGACGTTCGACTATCGCTACGAGCGCATCGGTCTCAACGGCGCCCAGGTCGTGTACGAAACCGACGGTTCGTGGCGTCTCGTCGTCGCCTCCCGCGATCCGGGTCAGCCGAATTGGCTTTCGACCGCGGGCCACCGGCGGGGCGTGTTGTTCTTTCGCTGGTTCCTCGCTGAGGAAACGCCGACGGCACCGGTCGCGTGGTCGAACGCGTCTAAGCCGTTCGGTGCTTAGCGAACGCTGTCGCAGCCGCCGGCGGCGGCGTCACGATCGACGTGGACGCTGGACAGCGCCGACGCGAGGTCGGCGATCTGGCGGTCGCTCAGCTGGTCGATGAAGTGTTCGCGCACGCCGCGTACATGCGTCGGGGCGGCAGCCGCGAGCCGGCGCGAGCCTTCCGCGGTGAGCACGGCGTTGGAGCCCCGCCGATCGGATGGACACTGCCGACGTTCGACGAGGCCTGCGCGCTCCAAGCCGTCGATCCGGCGGGTGATGCCGCTCGGCGACAGATGCAGCCGACCTGCGAGGTCCGTCATGCGCAGCGAGTGTTCCGGCTCTTCGGAGAGGTGTACGAGCACTTCATACTCCCCGAGTGACAGACCGTGTTCGGACTGCAGCTCGAGGTCGAGGGCGCCGAGCACGCCGGTCGTGACGCTGATCAGGGCTCGCCAGCACCGCATCTCCGGGTCGGTCAGCCAGCTCGCCACCGCCCTCGCACCCCGCTCCGCCATGCCGGAATGCTACCCCGCATCCAGAATTTACTTGTGCGCGCAATAATGTCGAGGATCTTTGCGTTGACAACGTTTGAGTTCACAAAAGAGTGGACCCTGACCCGTTGAGGAGCGAACCATGGCTGCTGTCGACTCTGTCGGAACCGCCCAGACCGTTTTGCCCACCCCCGGAGCTTGGGTGCTCGACACGACACACACCGACGTGTCGTTCACGGCCCGCCATCTGATGGTGACGAAGGTCCGCGGCCGGTTCCCGGTCCAAAGTGGAACGGTCACGATCGCCGAGAACCCGCTCGAGTCGTCCGTTGTCGCCGTCCTCGACGTCGCCGGCGTGAACAGCGGCGAGCCGGGCCGTGATGATCACCTGCGCAATTCCGACTTCTTCGAGGTCGAAACCTATCCGACCATCACCTTCCGCTCGACCAAGGTCGAAGACGTCGGTGGCGGCGAATACACGGTCAGCGGTGACCTCACGATCAAGGATGTGACCCGACCCGTCACGCTCGACCTCGAGTACCTCGGCACCATCGCCTCACCGTGGGGTGATCAGCGCGCCGGATTCAGCGCCAGCGCAGAGATCAGCCGCAAGGACTGGGGTTCGAGTACAACATGGCGCTCGAGGCGGGAGGCGTCGTCATTGGCGACAAGATCAAGCTGAACATCGAAGCCGAAGCGATCTTGCAGAAGTAGGGGCAGGCTTGCCCAGCACTCGCACTCGGCGACCGGACCGCGTCAGCATGTCGGCATGGTCGACATCGACGCGGTCCTGTCGCGCATGACGCTGGACGAGAAGCTGGCACAACTCGGCTGTGTGTGGTGCACGGCGCTCGTCGAGGGAGATGCGTTCGCGCCTGAACGCGCCGATCGGCTGCTCGCGGCACGGCATCGGTGAGATCACACGTCTCGGCGCGACTACCGGCCTGCGACCGCGGGCTCGCGCCGTGTTCACGAACGCGATTCGAGCGTTACCTCGTCGAACAGACGCGCCTTGGAATTCCGGCAATCGTTCACGAGGAGAGCACCGCCGGTCTTTGCGCACGCGACGCCACCCAGTTCCCGCAGGCGATCGGGCTCGCGTCCTCGTGGGATCCTGATCTGATCGAGCGCATCGGCACCGTGATCCGCGATCAGATGGTCGCGACGGGTGCTCGGCACACCCTGGCACCGGTACTCGACGTGGCTCGAGACCCACGCTGGGGCCGGGTCGAGGAGACATACGGCGAGTCCGCCTATCTCGCGGGGCGGCTCGGCGTCGCATACGTCCGGGGAGTCCAGGGCGATCTCGCACACGGCGTGGCCGCGACCGGCAAACACTTCCTCGGCTACGCACTCTCGGAAGGGGGCCTCAACCATGCGCCGGTGCAGCTCGGCCCACGCGAGCTGCGCGAAGTCGTCGCCGAACCGTTCCGCGCCGCGATCGCCGAAGCGGGGCTGGCCACCGTGATGAACTCCTACGCCTCGGTCGACGGTCTCCCATGCGGCGGATCCAAAGCGATTCTCGACGACCTCCTGCGCGGCGAGCTCGGGTTCTCCGGCGCCGTCGTCGCCGACTACTCGACCGTCGAGCTCCTGATGTCGCACCACCGCATCGCCGCGAACAAGGGCGAGGCGGCCCACCGGGCGCTGGAAGCGGGCCTCGACATGGAGTTGCCACAACTTGACTGCTACGGGACGCCGCTGCGAGAACTCGTCGACGCCGGCGCGCTCAACGAGGCGCTCATCGACCGGTCCGTTCGTCGCATTTTGGCGTTGAAAGACGCGCTTGGCCTGTTCGACGAGCCGTTCGTCGATGAGAACACGGCCGACGTCCCGTACACGCGGCCCCGCGGATCGCGCACTTGCGCGGGAAGCCGCGCTGAAATCGCTCGTCCTGCTCCGCAACGAGCGTGACCTGTTGCCGCTCTCGCGGGACGGGCGCGTGGCCGTGATCGGACCCTGCGCCGACGACGAGCGCCTGCTGCAAGGTGACTACTCATATCCGGCGCACACCGAGATCGTGCAGCCCCGCGACCACAACGGGCAGCTCATCGAGCGTGCCGGCGACTTCGCGCCCGGGCCGTACTATCCGGACTCGATCACCCCGCTGGGCGGCATCCGAGCAATCGCGCGCCATGTCACCTACACCCGGGGCGCCGGTATTCGCAGCACGAGCACCGACGGGTTCGTTCACGCCGTCGCCGACGCATATGCGGCCGATGTCGCGGTCTGCTTCGTCGGCGGCCGGTCTGGTTCATGCCCGACTGCACCAGCGGTGAGTTTCGCGACGCGAGCGACCTGGGTCTGCCCGGCGTGCAACAACAGCTCGTCGAAGCCGTCGTCGCGACGGGGACGCCGACTGTCGTGGTCGTGATGAGCGGCCGGGCGCACGCACTGCCGTGGATCGCCGAGCACGTTGGCGCGCTCGTGTACGCCTGGGTTCCGGGCGAGCAAGGCGGTGCGGCGATCGCCGACATGATCTTCGGAATCGAGGCACCCACGGGTCGGCTCCCGATCTCGTTGCCGCGAAGTGCCGGACACGTCCCGGTCCATCACGATCACCGGGCGGGCGGCGGGCGAAGCCAGATCTTCGGCGATTATGTCGACGTGCCGTCGTGGCCGTTGTACTTCTTCGGCTCCGGCTTGACCTACACGACGTTCGAGTACGAGTCGTTACGGGTCCGCGAACCGGTGTCGACCGACACCGCGATCATCGTCGAAGTCGAGCTGCGAAACTCCGGGAAACGGGCGGGCACTGAAGTCGTGCAGCTCTTCTTGCGTGACGAAGTCGCACGCGTGGCGCGACCGGACCGCCAGCTCGTCGGCTTCGCGGCGCGTCGGTGTCGCAGCGGGCCAATCGGCGACGGTCCGGTTCTCGGTCGACCCGACCCAGCTGGCCTACTACGACGAACAGATGCGTCTCGTCATCGAGCCGGGTGCGGCGCGGGTCATGGTCGGCGGTCTCGAACACGTCGTCGACGTCGCAGGCGCGGAGCGCAACATCGCGCCCAACGACCGCCACCCGACCCAGGTGACGATCATCTGACGCCGACCGCTGATCAGTTCTAGCCTGAGCGTGTGGCCGACACTGACGGTATCCGTCTGCACTGGCGCAAAACCGAGACGCACGGCTTGTTGCCCGATCCTGAGCCGCGCCCGATCTGTCACACGCTGTTCTCGACCGACGACCATCTCGTCGAACCTCCCCACATGTTCGAGGGTCGCCTGCCCGCTCGGCTCCAAGGCGACGCGCCGAAGGTCATCGAGACGCAAGAGGGACACGAGGTCTGGCAGTTCGACGGGAACATCTTCTTCCAGGTCGGCCTCAACGCGGTGGTCGGCCGCAAGACTGAAGATTGGAAGGTCGAGCCGACCCGATTCGAAGAAATGCGCACCGCCTGTTATGACGTCGATGCCCGAGTTCGCGACATGGATATCAACGGTGTCTGGGCGTCGGTAAATTTTCCGTCGCAGATCACCGGGTTCTGCGGGTCGGTGTTCTCACGATGCAAAGATCCTGCCCTCGGGCTCGCGGTCACGCAGGCGTGGAACGACTGGTTCTACGACGAGTGGTATTCGCCGCACCCCGATCGGATGGTTCCGATGGGGATCACGTATCTTGCCGATCCCGAGATCGGCGCGGCAGGAAATTCGGCGCAACGCGGCGCGGGGCTTCACCGTGGTCACGTTGCCTGAGATGCCGCATCGCATCGGGATGGAGCCAATCTTCTCGTCGTGGTGGGACCCGATCATCTCCGCATGCGCGGAGACGGACACGGTCATATGCCTGCACGTCGGTTCGACGGGAGTCGCCGACATGCCCAAGGGCGCGCCAATGGTTCCTCTCGGTGCGACGCTGTTCGGTCAGCTCTCGTTGAGCGCCTGCGCGGAATGGCTGTGGTCGGGATATGCGGTGAAGCACCCTGATCTGAAGATCATCATGAGCGAGGGCGGCATCGGCTGGGTCGCGATGCTGCATGACCGACTCGAGAACATCGTCTCCCGATCGGGCTACGGCCACTACTTCCCCGGCGAGCTTCGGCCCGCGGAGATCCTGCACCGCAACTTCTGGTTCTCGACGATCGACGACCCCTCGACCCTGTCGACCCGAACGACGGTCGGTGTCGACCACATCACCTTCGAATCCGACTACCCGCACGGCGACGGCACCTGGCCCGACACCCAGGCGGTCTTCGCGGACGTGTTCGGCACCCTCTCCGACGATGAAATCGCGAAGATCTCGCACGAGAACGCGTCTCAGCTGTTCCGCCATCCCCTGCCCCGACCGGGCACCCCCCACGCCGTCGGCGTCCGTATCTGAGCAAAAAGAGGTTTTTGTCGGAAATACGCAGAGAGGCTTGCACCCAGGTCCGAAACTGGATTTACTGGCTAGTCGGGGACAAACAGGTCCAGTGGGGGTGTGGGGGTGGAGCGCGTGCGTTGGAGGCCGAAACCGGGCCGAACGCTGCGCGTCGTCGCGCCGGCGATGGGAGCCGTGCTGGTGGTTGCGTTGGTCGCGACCCCGGCCTGGGCGGCGGCCCCCGACGCACCGTCGGCGCCGACCGTCACGGGCGGCGATGGGCAGATCCTGGTCACCTATGCCGCGCCCTCCGACAACGGCAGCCAGATCACCGACTACCTGGCGGACTGCACATCGAGCAATGGGGGCACATCCGAAACCGGCGACTACGCCACGCCCGACGGCAGCGCGTCGCCGATCACCGTCACCGGCCTCACCAACGGCGACACCTACACCTGCACCGTCACCGCCACCAACGCTGACGGTCAGGGCACGTCGCCCGGGTCCGATTCGGTTGTCGTCGGCGCGCCGCTCCAGCCGGTACCGCCGACGGTCTCGGCCGGCGACGCACAGATCGTGGTCACCTACGTCGCGCCCGCGAACAACGGCAGCCAGATCACCGACTACCTGGCGGACTGCACGTCGAGCAATGGGGGCACATCGGGCACCGGCGACTACGCCACGCCCGACGGCAGCGCGTCGCCGATCGCCGTCACCGGCCTCACCAACGGTGACACCTACACCTGCACCGTCACCGCCACCAACAGCCTCGGGCCGAGCCCCGCATCGCCGGCGTCCACCACCGCCATCCCGGCCGGCGTGCCCGCGCCGCCCGCACAACCAACCGTCGTCGCCGCCAACGCCCAGATCCTGGTCACCTATGCCGCACCGGCCAACAACGGCAGCGCCATCCTCAGCTACGCCGCGACCTGCACGTCCACCAACGGCGGCGCGACCGGCACCGGCACCTACACCACACCCGACGGCAGCGCGTCGCCGATCACCGTCGCCGGCCTCACCAACGCAGACACCTACACGTGCACCGTGATTGCCACCAACAGCCTCGGGCCGAGCCCCGCATCGCCGGCGTCCACCACCGCCATCCCGGCCGGCGTGCCCGCGCCGCCCGCACAACCAACCGTCGTCGCCGCCAACGCCCAGATCCTGGTCACCTATGCCGCACCGGCCAACAACGGCAGCGCCATCCTCAGCTACGCCGCGACCTGCACGTCCACCAATGGCGGCGCGACCGGCACCGGCACCTACACCACACCCGACGGCAGCGCGTCGCCGATCACCGTCGCCGGCCTCACCAACGCAGACACCTACACGTGCACCGTGATTGCCACCAACAGCGTTGGCCCCAGCCCGGCATCGCCGGCGTCCGCCGCCGCAGTCCCGACCCCCGGCGTGCCCAGCGCGCCCGTGCAACCGACAGTCTCCGATGGCGACGCCCAGATCGTCGTGACCTATGCCGAACCCGCGAACAACGGCAGCGCCATCCTCAGCTACGCCGCGACGTGCACGTCCACCAACGGCGGCGCGACCGGCACCGGCACCTACACCACACCCGACGGCAGCGCGTCGCCGATCACCGTCGCCGGCCTCACCAACGGCGACACCTACACCTGCACCGTGATCGCCACCAACAGCCTCGGGCCGAGCCCCGCATCGCCGGCTTCGACCGCCCTCGTTGTCGGCGTACCCAACCAACCCGCACAACCAACCGTCGTCGCCGCCAACGCACAGATCGTTGTCACCTACCTCGCACCGGCGAACAACGGCAACCCGATCCTCAGCTACGCCGCGACCTGCACGTCCACCAATGGCGGCGCGACCGGCACCGGCACCTACACCACACCCGACGGCAGCGCGTCGCCGATCACCGTCGCCGGCCTCACCAACGCAGACACCTACACGTGCACCGTGATTGCCACCAACAGCGTTGGCCCCAGCCCGGCATCGCCGGCGTCCGCCGCCGCAGTCCCGACCCCCGGCGTGCCCAGCGCGCCCGCGCAACCGACAGTCTCCGATGGCGACGCCCAGATCGTCGTGACCTATGCCGAACCCGCGAACAACGGCAGCGCCATCCTCAGCTACGCCGCGACGTGCACGTCCTCCAACGGCGGCGCGACCGGCACCGGCACCTACACCACACCCGACGGCAGCGCGTCGCCGATCACCGTCGCCGGCCTCACCAACGGCGACACCTACACCTGCACCGTGATCGCCACCAACAGCCTCGGCCCCAGCCCGGCATCGCCGGCTTCGACCGCCCTCGTTGTCGGCGTACCCAACCAACCCGCACAACCAACCGTCGTCGCCGCCAACGCACAGATCGTTGTCACCTACCTCGCACCCGCGGACGGGGGGAGCGCGATCACCAGCTTTACCGCGACCTGCACGTCCACCAACGGCGGCGCGACCGGCACCGGCACTTACACCACACCCGACGGCAGCGCGTCGCCGATCACCGTCACCGGCCTCACCAACGGCGACACCTACACGTGCACCGTGATCGCCACCAACAGCGCCGGCAACAGCGCCGCGTCGCCCAGTTCGGGGCCCGCGGTCCCCGCGGCCGTTCCCGACGCCCCAGCCCAGCCGACGGCCACTGCGGGCAACGAACGGATCGCGGTCACCTTCGTCGCTCCGAACAGCAACGGCAACGCAATCACCGGATTCACGGCGACGTGTGCTTCCTCCGACGGCGGTACGCCCGGCGCGAAAAGCCTGACCGGTCCGACTGTGGTGCCGATCGTCGTCGACAACCTGACCAACGGCGACACCTACACGTGCTCCGTCACCGCGACCAACGCGGCTGGGACGAGCCCTGCGTCCGCGCCGTCGGCGCCGGCCGTGCCGGCCGCGGCGCCCGCGCCACCGACGATCAGCGACGTGGCAAGCGGCGACGGGGCACTCACCGTCTCCTTCGCGCCGAACAGCGATAACGGCAACGCGATCACCACCTTCACTGCGGTGTGCTCGTCGACCAACGGCGGGATCAACGGTTCGATGTCAGGACCGAGCTCGCCGCTCACGGTCAGCCCGCTCTCGAACGGCAACGTCTACGTCTGCGACGTCACCGCAACGAACGCGATCGGCGCGAGCGCGGCGTCCGCGACGTCGGAGACACTGGTGGTCGGTCAACCCGGCCCGCCGTCGATCCTGCCGGTCGTGTCGAAATCAGCGCCCGGTTTGTCAGGATCGCTGAAAGTTTCCTTCCATCCCGGACCCGCAAACGCGGGCGCGATCCTGCTGTACCGCGCGACGTGCACGCCGGTTTCGAGGGGTGTCACCCGCAGCGCAACCGGCACGGTGTCGCCGATCACAGTGTCGAACCTGCTCTCGGGCCACGCGTACTCGTGTGTCGTGACCGCGACCAACTTCTTCGGGACCAGCGTCGCTTCGGGCGCAGCGATCGCGACGGTCGGCACCCCCGCCCCGCCTGACGTGATCGCGGTGCTCCCACTCGCACACGGGATCGCGATCGTGTTCTCGCCCCCGTCCGACAACGGTCACGCCATCTTGAACTACCGCGGCGGTGCACGTCGACGGATGGCGGCGCTCCGGCCAGCCCGTTGCAGCACGCAAGCCCGATCGTGGTGGACAATCTGACAGTCGGCAAGACCTACACCTGCGGGGTCACGGCGATCAACACACGCGGCGCGAGCCCGCCGCGAACGGTCGGCCCCGTCGTCGTTGCTCCACCGAACGCCCCAGACCTGGCGAACTGTTCCGGACATAGCGGAATAGTGGTCGTCAGCCCCGGTTTCTTGCTGGCCACCGCCGAGCCGCATACCGTCGTCCTCCAAGCGACCCTCGGGTCGTGTTCGGGGCCGTACGTGCGTGCGGCACAGATCTCGGTGTCGTTCCGGACGAAGCGCGCCATCAGTTGTCGCACGGCCATCGGCGTGCCCAGCGGCGGGTCGGGAACCTTGACGTGGACCTCACCGGGTGGAATGGGAACATCGGGGGCTTCGATTCAACTCGTGTTCGGCTCGACCAATGGACAGACCACGACGGCACACTTCTTCGGAGTGGTCAGATCGCAGTCGAATGTGTTCTCTGATGCGCAGGTCACAGGAACATTGGTTCTCGATCGAGGGCTCGCAGCGACCACTTCCGGTGGTAACTGCTCCTCCAGCACGCGGCTGGGGGGCTTGTCGGTGACGTCGGCGTCGATGACGATCTCGTGAGATGGTTTGTGCGGTTCCGGGCTTGGGGCGTGCTGGTCTTGGTGTCGTCGTTGTTGGCGGCGGTGGTCGTGTCGGTGGGCGCGCCGAGCGTCGTTCCGTTTCTTGGTGTGCGGTCGTCGGGCGCGGCGCTGACCGGGATCCACAAGATCCGTCATGTTGTGGTGATCATGCAGGAGAACCGTTCGTTCGACGATTATTTCGGGACGTTCCCAGGCGCGGATGGGATCCCGATGGCGGACGGTCAACCGACTGTGTGTGTCCCTGATCCGCAGCAAGGCGGCTGTCAGAAGCCGTACGTCGACCACAACGACGACAATGGTGGCGGTCCCCACGGCGCGCCCGAAGCGCGCAAGGATATCGACGGCGGAAAGATGGACGGCTTCGTCGCGACGGCAGAGTCCGCACAAAAGAACTGTGTCGATCCGGACAATCCGAACTGTCAGATCGGTCCGTTGGACGTGATGGGCTATCACACCCAGTCTGATATCCCGAACTATTGGAGTTACGCCCAACATTTCGTGCTCCAAGATCACATGTTCGAGCCGGTCGCGTCGTGGAGTCTTCCCGCGCACCTGTTCATGGTTTCGGGGTGGTCGGCGAAGTGCACGACCCACAACGATCCGAATAGCTGCACGAACGAGATCCAATCACCCGGACCGAAGCCCCCCCAGAACACAAAAAAACATCCGGCCGGGTCGCCGGGGACACCGATCTATGCGTGGACGGACCTGACGTACTTGCTGCACAGACAGCACGTCTCGTGGGGCTATTACGTCGTGACCGGCACCGAACCTGACTGCACGGACCCGTCGGCGTTGACGTGTGTCCCGGGAGAACAGAACGCCAAGACACCCGGGATCTGGAATCCGTTGCCGTATTTCGACACCGTCAACAACGACGACCAGGTCGGCAACATCAAATCGGTCGACAAGTTCTACCAAGCCGCCAAAGCCGGCCAGCTTCCCGCAGTGTCGTGGGTCGTCCCGTCCGGTCAGGTCAGCGAACATCCACCATCGTCGGTGAGCGCCGGACAGTCGTACGTGACCAGCCTCATCAACGCAGTCATGAACAGTCCCGACTGGGACTCCACCGCGATCTTCCTCGCCTGGGACGACTGGGGCGGCCTGTACGACAACGTCGTCCCCCCCGTCGTCGACCACAACGGCTACGGCCTTCGAGTCCCAGCACTGGTCATCAGCCCGTACGCCAAAAAAGGCTACATCGACCACCAAACCTTAAGTTTCGACGCCTACCTGAAATTCATCGAAGACGACTTCCTCGACGGACAACGACTCGACCCCAAAACCGACGGCCGACCCGACCCCCGACCCGACGTACGCGAAAACGAACCCGTCCTCGGCGACCTCACCAACGACTTCAACTTCGACCAGCCGCCCCGACCACCCATGCTGTTACCCGTCGATCCGACCACCACCCTCACCGCCACCGTGCCGTTCTCGCCGTACACCCCCACCGCCACACCCGGAAACGGTCAAGCCACCCTCACCTGGCAAGCACCCGCCAGCGACGGCGGCGCACCCATCCACGCCTACATCATCACACCCTCCCTCCACGGACTGCCCCTCACACCACAAACATTCAACGCACGATCCACCACCGCCACCGTCGACCACCTCGAAAACGGCGACACCTACACCTTCACCGTCGCAGCCGTGAACTCCGTCGGCATCGGCTACCCATCCCTCACCACCACCCCAAAAACCATCGGCGTCCCCGCCGCGCCGAGCGCTCCCGCGACCGAACCCGGCGACGGTGCAGTGCGACTGACGTGGAGCCGGCCCACCAACAACAACGGGTCGGCCATCGTCGGCTATGTCGTCACACCGTTCATCGGTTCCGTCGCCCAGCCCGCCCAAGTGTTCGACTCGGCGGCCACAACCGCAACCGCGACCGGCCTCGCCAACGGTCAGACCTACACGTTCGCGGTCGCGGCTTCGAACGCCAACGGCACCGGACCGCAATCCAATCCGTCGAACAAGGTCGTGGTCGGCACCCCGATCGCACCGAGCGACGTCGTCGCCTTGTCGTTACCGGGCGCGGTCATGCTCTCGTGGCGGGCGCCGGCCTCGACGAACGGCGCTGCGGTCGTCGAATACATCGTGACGCCATACATCGGCGACCAGGCCCAGACGCAGCGCGGCTTCAATTCCCGTGCCACCCGCCAAACGATCAGCGGCCTGAAGGCGGGAACGGTCTACAGCTTCAAAGTCTCGGCCAGGAATGCCTACGGCACCGGACCTCGTTCGTTGCGCTCGAATCGGGTCAAGCCCACCTGAGCCGGCGTCGGGGGCCCAATGGGGCTCAATGGCCACCGGCTCGGGGTCGATGAATAGAGGCGATGGTCGAGGACGGGGTGGGCGACACGGCAGACGACGCGGCTGCGGGCGGGCTCGCGGCCCTGGCCGCCATCGCGACGGCGTTCCCCGATGCGGTCCTCGTGATCGACGCTGCGGCGCAGGTCCGGTGGGCCAACCGTGCGGCCGAGCGTCTCTTCGGCATCCCCGTCGACGAGGCAATCGGCCAGAACGGTTTCGATTTCATCCATCCCGACGATCTCCAGCTCGCCCTCCTCGCACTGACGAGCGTTCAGTCCAAGGAAGTCGGATCGCTCATCGAGTTACGAATACGGAGTGCCGACGGCTGGCGCCTCGTCGAGATCATCGGCGCGCCGTTGGGCGACAGCGTCGTCCTCAGTGCACGTGACCTGACCGAACGTCGTCGTTGGGAAGTCGCCGGCGACGAGGTCGCACGATTCCGTTCCCTGATGCAGAACGCCGCTTCGGTGACCATGCTGTTGACGCGAGACGGCGTGGTCGAGTCGTCCTCCGGCGGTTTGACCCGCATCCTGGGGCTCGACCAGGAGTGGTTGGAACATCGACCGCTCGCCGAGGCCGTCGACGAGCGCGACCATGAAATCCTCTACGACGCATTGGTTTCGGTGCAGCAAGCCGCGTCGGACCGGCCGCCCGCGCCGGTCACCATCGACGTCTCCTTTCGTCACGCCTCCGGCGGGACGGTCCCGTTCGCGCTCACGTTCACCAATCTGCTCGACGATCCCACCGTCGAAGGCCTCGTCGCGACCGGCCACGACATCTCCGACCGAGTCGCGGCCGTCACCGATCTTCGCGAAACCAACTCAGTCTTGGCCGCGACGCTCGAGTCGACGGCCGACGGAATCCTCGTTGTGGACGGCGCCGGCCGCATCACCAGCTGGAACAGCCGCTTCGTAGAAATGTGGCGCATCCCCGCGAACATCCTCATCGAGCGTGACGACAGCCGCGCCCTTGCTTCGGTCCTCGAACAGCTCCGCGATCCTGGCGCGTTCGTCGCGAAGGTCCAGGAGTTGTACGAAGAGCCGGACGCACACAGCCACGACCTCCTCGAGTTCAACGACGGGCGAGTGTTCGAGCGCGACTCGCTTCCGCAACGAATCGACGGCGAAGTCGTCGGGAGGGTGTGGAGTTTCCGAGACATCACCGAGCAACGCCGTCTCCAGAACGAGCTGACACACCAGGCGTTCCACGATCCGTTAACCGGGCTCGCCAACCAGGCACTGTTTCGCGACCGCGTCGACCATGCCGCCACCCGACTCCAACGTCACGGCGGACAACTCGCGGTGCTGTTCATCGACCTCGACGACTTCAAGACCGTCAACGACAGCCTCGGCCATTCGGCTGGCGACTCGCTCCTCCAAATCGTGAGCCACCGGCTCGCGAGTTGTGTCCGTGCGGGCGACACCTCGGCCCGACTCGGAGGCGACGAGTTCGCGGTGCTGATGGACGCGCTCGCCGACCCCAACGACGCGATCGACGTCGCGGAGCGCATCATCGCCGCGCTCCAAGAACCTGTCGTCCTCGACGCGTTGGTCGTGTCGGCGACCGCGAGTGTCGGCATCGCGTACGGGTCGGCCGGCGCCGGCTCCGACGAGATGCTCCGCAACGCCGACCTCGCGATGTACACCGCCAAGGCCGGAGGCAAGAACTGCTGTCGTGTGTTCGCTCGCGAGATGCACCTCGCCGCGGTCGAACGACTCGACTTGGAGGCGCACCTGCGAGGCGCGGTCGAACGGGACGAGCTGATCGTCCACTATCAACCGATCTATGAGCTGCAGTCGGGTCGCATCACCGCTCGAAGCGCTCGTTCGATGGCAGCACCCCGAGCGCGGACTGCTCAGTCCGCTGTCGTTCATCCCGTTCGCCGAGGAGACCGGACTCATCGACGAGATCGGCCGTCACGTGCTCGTCACCGCGTGCTGAGCAGGCCGCTCGTTGGTCAGACATCGTCGGCGGCGCAGCCGCGCCTGCGGTCAGCGTCAACGTTGCGCCCCGCCAGCTGCTCGACCCGCGACTCCCCGATCGGGTGGAATCGTTGCTCGAGGAGTGTCGGCTCGATCCGCCGAGGCTGATCCTCGAGATCACCGAGGGCGCACTCATGAAGGATCCGGCCGCGGCGACCGTCGGACTGCGACGGTTGAGCGACCTCGGCGTACGGCTCGCGGTGGACGACTTCGGCACGGGCTACTCGTCGCTTGCGTATCTGCAACAGTTCCCGATCGACTTGCTGAAGATCGACGGTTCTTTCGTGAGCGACATCCTCAGCCGATCGGGATCGCTGCTCGTGCAGGCGATCGTGCAGATCGCGCACACACTCGGCCTCGTCCCCGTCGCCGAAGGTATCGAAAGCGCCGCACAGTCGGAGGCGCTGGCGGCCTGCGGATGCGATCTGGGCCAGGGTTTCCATCTCGGACGCCCAGCCGACGCCGCGTCGACTGCCGCGCTCGTCGTCTCGTCGGTGGTGCCGTCCGCCACTGTGGGCGCGGATGGCGTGCCGGCAGGTCAAGGCGTCGTCGGAGCCCGCCGATAGCCGCGAGGTGGAGTCCTCGCGATCGACAACAACGAGCTTTCGCACGCGGCTGGGGACCCAGCTCGTCGACCCGACGGTCCTCACGTTGCCGGTCGTCGCCCCGGTCTTGTGGGCCGCGCGCCGACTCGATCTGATCGCGGCGACACCGATTTGGTTTCTGATCGGGCTGCTGCTCGTCGCCTTTTTGATGTCGTGTGTCACCACCGCGCTGTGGGGTCAGTACCACCAGGGATGGCGGCTGTGGGCACGCATTGCCGAGCAGACGTTCGGGATCACGGCCGTGATGTACGCCCTCGGGTGGGGACCGATGTTGGCGATCGGACTGATCTTCGGCGCGGTGGAGGGCATCCGATTGTCGGGCTCGCGGGCCGTCGCTCCCGCGATGGTGGCCAGCGTGGCCGCGTTGACGTTCGGCGAGCTCGCGATCGCGGCGGGCATCGCGCCGACGCTCGTGGACCCACCGCTCGTGCACGGGCTCGCGGTGCTCGCGGCGCTGGGCGTGACCTTCACGATCAAACTCTTCGGCCGAGCGACAACCGAAACTGAACGGGTCGAGGCCGAGCTCCGCCAGAGCGAACAACGATTCCGGGCGCTTGTTCAGCACGCGTCCGACATCATCATGGTGATCGGTCCGCACGCCGCGATCAGTTATGTGAGCCCGGCCTTCGAGGCGATCCTCGGGTACTCCTCGGCCGAGGCGGTCGGAATGGTCGGCGACGACGTTGCGCATCCGGACGACGTCGAGATTCTCCGCGCCGCGATCACCGCCGGGACCCAAAACTCCTCGGGCGGCGGGGCCGAGGTGCGCTTATGTCACCGCGACGGCACCTGGCGATGGTTCGACGTGATCGTGACCGACCTCACACACGATCCGAGCGTCGGTGGTTGGGTCGCCAACCTCCGCGACATCACCGAGCGCAAGGCGCAGGAAGCCGCGCTCAACGAAGCCCAAGAAGCGTTTCGCCACGCGTTCGACGATGCACCGATCGGCATTGGACTCGTCGACCTCGACGGTCGCATCCAGCGCGCTAATCGTGCGATGGCGGTGCTGTTGGGCCGCACCCAGCAACAGCTGGCGGGAACACTGATCCTCGATCTCACCCATCCCGAAGATCGCCAAGCCAGCGACGACCACCGAAATCGCCTGACCCGCAGCGAAATCGATTTCTACCGGATCGAGAAGCGTTATCTCCGCCCTGATGGAACGACGGTGTGGGCGTCTCTCAGTGTGTCACTGGTACGCGACATGGCGGGGCGGCCGATGTATCAGATCGGCCAACTGGAGGACATCACCGATCGCAAACTTCTTGCGGACCGTCTCGCGTACGACGCCGCCCACGACTCGATGACTGGCCTGCTGAACCGTTCGAGCTTCACCGAGCACGTCTCGGCAGCCCTGGCGGTGGGCGACGAGCGCAAGGTCGCGGTGCTGTTCATCGACCTCGATCACTTCAAGGTCGTGAACGACAGTCTCGGTCACGCCGTCGGCGACGACCTCGTCACCACCGTGGCGCAGCGGCTCCGCGACGCTCCGGCCAGGCAACGTCATCGCCCGTTTCGGCGGCGACGAGTTCGTGGTGCTGTGCGCCGACCTCGTCAACGACGACGCGGCGAACGTGATCGCGCGCGGTTGCTGGAAGCGGTTGCCGAGCCCATCACGCTGACGACCGAAGAGGTCTTCGTCACCGCGAGCATCGGCATCGCGATCGCGGCCGCAGGTGACACGTCGGAGACGCTGCTGCGACATGCCGACGCTGCGATGTACCGCGCCAAGAACAGCGGGCGAGCGCATGCGGTCGTGTTCGAGTCCGACCATCGCGGAGCAGCGGTCGAGGCATTGAGAACCGGGACCGACCTGCACCGCGCGCTCGAACGCAACGAGCTCGTGGTGCACTACCAGCCGATCGTCGCCCTTCGCAGCGGCCGGGTGATCGGCTTCGAAGCACTAGTCCGCTGGAACCATCCGGAGCGGGGCATCATCCCGCCCGCCGACTTCATCCCGCTCGCCGAACAGACCGGGCTGATCGTGCCGATCGGCGCATGGGTGCTCGAAACCGCGTGTCGCCAGGTCGTGCACTGGCAGGGTGTGCGTGACCGCGAGATGGCGGGCGGCATGCTCGCGATGAACGTCAACCTCGCACCCCGCCAGCTCGCCGACCCGACACTCCCAAAGACCGTGACGCGCATCCTGAGCGAAACCGGAGTCGATCCCAACGCCGTGTGTCTCGAACTGACGGAGAACGCGCTCGATGCAGAACCCAGTGTCGGCGACCGAAGCGTTACGCACGTTGCGCAGCCTGGGAATCCACCTCAGCATCGACGACTTCGGGACCGGCTATTCCTCGCTCAGCTACCTCAAACGGTTCCCGGTGGAAGCACTCAAGATCGACCGGAGTTTCGTCGACGGGCTCGGCCACGACAACGAAGACACCAGCATTGTCGAAGCAATTGTCACACTTCGCGCATGCGCTCGGCCTCACCGCGGTGGCCGAAGGACTGGAGACACCGACCCAGCTCGCAGCGTTACGGCTCATCGGCTGCGACTTCGCGCAGGGATACCTCCTCGGCCGTGCGCTTCCGGCTGAACTGATCGGCGACAGTCCCGCCGACGACCTCACCGCGTGGCAGGTCCAGACTCCGAGCGTGTGAACCGGTAGTAGCCGGGCGAAGCCCGCCGCCAAGCCGACGCCACTCGCCGTTCGGTGATCGTCCAGCGCGGCTCGCAGCCGCGTCGCAGTGTCCGCATCGATAACGTGCGGACGCATGGACAGATCGAGGCCCGGTCAGGCGCTCGCCGCCACGCTCGAAGAGCCGGGCTTCTACGCCGGCGATCCGTTCCCGCACTACGCGCGACTTCGCCGTGAGGCGCCGCTCGCCTGGAACGCACAACTCGGCTACTGGGCTGTGTCGAAGCATGCCGACGTCGTGACGATCTCGCGCGATCCTGAGCAATTCTGTTCCGGCAAGGGGATCTTGACCTTCGAGATCGGAGTCGAGTATCCGTCCCCGCCGACGATGATGCACACCGACCCTCCTGATCACACGCGCTACCGCAAGCTCGTGCAGCCGGGCTTCGCGCCGTCACGCATGCGGGCGCTCGCGCCGCGGGTACGCGCCCGAGCCCATGAACTCGTCGCGGGCGTCGATCCGGGCACTCCATTCGACGCGGTCGAGACCTTGGCGGTCCCGTTCCCGCTGTGGATCATCGCCGAGCTTCTCGGCATTCCGGAGTCGGACTGGCTGCGCTTCTATCAGTGGTCGGAAGCCTCGATTCCCGGCGCGACTGACTGGCCCCCCGAAGAATGTGCCCGCCTCCAAGCCGAGATGCACGAATATCTGCTCGATATCACCAAGGCGCGGCGCGGCGACCCCCGCGACGACATCATCTCGGTGCTCGCCGAGGCTGAAGTCGACGGCGAGTCACTCCGAGACGACGAGCTCGTGATGTTTCTGAACCAGTTGTTGGTGGCCGGCAACGAGACCACGCGGCACGCGATCTCGGGCGGCATCGTGGCTCTCGCCGAACGACCCGACCAGTGGCGGCGCCTCGCCGACGATCGTTCGCTTCTCGACACCGCGGCCGAGGAAGTGTTGCGGTGGACGACGCCGGTGATCTCCTTCATGCGTACCGCGACGCGCGCGACACAGGTGCGCGGCGTCGAGGTCGCGGCCAGCGATCCGCTCCTGCTGCTCTACGCGTCGGCCAACCGCGACGAAGACGAGTTCGGCGCGGACGCCGATCGGTTCGACGTCGGTCGCGACCCGAACCACGATGTCGCGTTGGGGTTCGGTCCACATTTCTGTCTCGGTGCCGCGCTCGCGCGGATCGAGATCGTGGCGATGCTCGAAGCGCTCGTCGATCGATTCACCTCGATCGAACCGGCCGGCGACGTCGAACGTACCGCGTCGTTCGTGATCGCCGGCATCTCGCGGGCGCCGGTCGTATGCCGGTGACGATCACACCGGTTGGCTCGGCGTATCGAGGCGAAGCCGTGCAGCTCGATCTCCCGGACCTCGAGCCGGGCGAAACCGCGACGATTTCCGTACCCGACGGTATCGAGGCCGCGCTCGTGCTCCTCGCCGGCGACGTCGCGTTCGACGGACGGCCGGCTCACCGCGACGACGTCTTCGACCAGCCCGCGACGGCCATGTACCTGCCGCCCGGGAGCTCGATCGACGTGTCGGCACACACTCGCGGCCGAGCTCGCGCTCGCCGCGACGGTCGGCGGCGCGCTGCACGCGCCGCCCGGCGCGGCGCCGGTGCTCGTGACCCCGGCCGATGTCGTGGTCCGCGGCGCGGCCGGCCCGGGTGGCAGCGCCAGGTGCACGACGTCATCGCCGACACCGTTCCCGCCCAACGTCTCCTCGTCGGCGAGACGTTCAACGGGGCCGGGGAGTGGTCGTCGTTCCCGCCTCACAAGCACGACGGCGGCAACGGCGAGCCCGCGCTCGAAGAGGTGTACTACTACCGGTTCGATCGGCCCGACGGCTTCGGCTTCCAGGGTCTGTACGAACATCCGGGCGCCGAACACGCCGTGTTCCTGCGACACGGCGCAGTCGTCGGCATCCCGCGCGGCTACCACCCGGTCTGCGCGGCGCCCGGCTACCGCCTCTACTACCTGTGGGCGCTCGGCCCGAAGGCTGGCACGGCCCGCGGCCTGGCCCTCCACGAGGACCCCGCGCACCGCTGGCTCCACGATCGCGACGCCTGAACTGCGGGACGGCGCGAGCAGGCCCCGCCGCACGTGTGCGGCGGGGCCCCAGTGCAGATGAATCTGACCATCGGAGCCGAAGCGCGGCCTACTTGATCGTGATCGCGGTGATCTGCTTGAACGACACCTTGACCAGCGCTGCCGTGGTGCAACCGTGGCTCAATGGCGTGTAGTTGAGGGTTCCCGCCTGCTTGGCACCCTTGAACAGGCCGGCGCTGACCGGACCGGTCGCGGTCGTCTCGGTCGCCTTCTTCGTCACGCCCGTGAGCTTGAGCGCGACGGTCGAGGTCGCCTTGGTGTTCCACTTGATCGTCTCAGTGCCCGCGATGTTGGCAGTGGCACCGGCGAGGAGCGACGAGCAGTTCCCGGCGACGGCCTGCTTGAGCGTGGCGGAGATCGTCCCGCCGGTCACGCCCCCACCGGTGCAGCCGCCCAGCGTGCCCGTCACCTTGATGGTCGGCTTCACCTTGGTCGTGGACCCGATCTTCGGCAGCGGAGGCGTGAACGTCGCCGTGCCGCTCGCGGTCTTGCACGTCGTCCCCGTCGCGGCACCCGCCGGCGAAACCATCACAACCGCCGGCAGCATCATCGCCGCCGCGAGTAGCACTCCAGCAACCTTGCGCATCTATACCCCTCAGGTTGGTCGAATCAGACCGGGCTTGTCTACCAGCCAGGACCTCGGGAGTCCACGCGTGCGGCGTTCGTTCATCACACGTTCGGCCCGAGATCACCCGCGTGGACCCGTCGTGCCGAGCGGTTGTGCCGAGGCCGCGGCGAGTCGGGAGCCGCTCGCAGCCCGCACACGGCCCGCGCCTGCGAAACCGGACCAGCGCAGCTAGCCTGCGGGCATGCACACACGGCTTCGCCCCGTCGGTCTCGGCGCTCGCGTTGTTGCTCGTCGCCGGCGCCTGCGGCAGTTCGTCGAACTCGCCGTCGAGCGCGCCTTCGGCCAAGACTCCGGCCGTTTCGCCCAACACGCAAGACATCGCGTCGTTGACACCGATGAGCCAGGCGCCTGATAGCGGCGCGGAACGGCTGCACTTCAAGGTCGGTCCGTTTACGATCCAACCGGGCCAGAACAACATCGAGAACCGCGGTGCGGCGGTGCAGCAGCCGCCCGTCGACGGTTGGATCGTCGGTATTCGCCCCAACCTCGTGTACGCGAACGGCAAGACACCGGGCGTCGACGTCATCCACCTCCACCACGCGGTGTGGCTCAATCTGTCGGCCCCGGACGCGACGGCGCCCGGTCTTCCACAACGGTTCTTCGCAGTCGGGGAAGAGAAGACGAACCTGAAGTTCCCGCCCGGCTACGGCTACGCGTACAAGACCTCCGACCACTGGCTGCTCGACTACATGATCCACAACCTCACCCCGAACCGGGCGCAGGTGTGGGTCACGTACGACATCGATTTCATCCCGGCGACGTCCCCGGCCGCGAAGGGCATCGTGCCGGTGGTGCCAATCTGGATGGACGTCCAAAACGGTGAGGGATACCCGGTATTCAACGTCCCCAAGGGCGGCGGACAGAACGGCAACTACACCTATCCCGACGACGCGACCAACCCGTACCTCGGCGGCCCCGCGAAGAACGTCTGGACCGTCGACCAGAACGGGGTCCTGATCTCGACCGCCGGCCACGTACATCCGGGCGGATTGCACACCGACCTGTGGTTGCAACGCGACGGGCGCAGTCGTGCCCACCAACCTGGCAAAGCCGGGCACGACCGACACCGTGCATCTCTTCACGTCGGTCGCGCACTACTACGAGCCGGCCGGTCCGGGTCCCGTGGGACATGTCGATGTCAGCCACCCCCGAAAACTGGCGAGTGCAGGTCCATAAGGGCGACAAGCTCGAGATCACCGCCACCTACGACTCGAAGAACGAGTCGTGGTACGAGGCGATGGGCATCATGGTCGTCTGGATGGCGTACGGCAACGGTGGAACCTACCCGTTCACCACGAACGTCAACGCGCCGGGCATCCTCACCCACGGCCACCTCCCCGAAGACGACAACCACGGCAGCCCGACACCGGACCTCAAGCACTACGTCGACGAGAAGAGCTCCCGTCGCACCGGGCCCAACGGCGACGTGATCCACATCAGCAACTTCACATACTCCGCCGGCGATATGAGCATCGCGACGTCGGTCCCGACCATCAAGGTCGGCCAGTCGATCACCTTCGACAATCTCGACGCCCCGCTCGGCAACGGCATCTGGCACACCATCACGTCCTGCCAAGCGCCCTGCGACGGCTATACCGGCATCGCCTATCCCCTCGCGCAACGGTCCGATCCAGTTCGACTCCGGCGAGTTGGGAACCGCCGGGCCGCCATCGTCGGGGAGCGTGACCTGGTCGACACCGACGAACCTGCCGCCCGGGCCGCACACGTACTTCTGCTGGATTCACCCGTTCATGCGGGGTGCATTCCGCGTCGTCGCCTGACCACGCGCGCCCTGCGGTCAAGCTGCTCTTCGGCGCGCTCGTCATCCTGGCTTCTGTCGCGGCCGGGTTCGTCGTGTGGTACGTCTTCGGCGACATCTGAGCGGAATGCGGCCCGCGCAACTCCACCTGCCCGCCGTTACGGCACTGATCTCCAGCTCGCC
>CAVSNP010000002.1:0-649935 GCA_963729375.1 uncultured Actinomycetes bacterium | reverse complement strand
GGCTATCGAGAACCGTCAACCTGCACCGGGTGCGATGTTCCACTCGGATTACGCCGAGCTTTTCGTTAAGCCGAGAGATGGTGCATTGGCCTGTGGCGGCGGGGGTTTGCTGACGGATTCCTCGGCTTAACTGATCGGGCGGGCTATCGGAGGCTGTAGAGCGCTTGGAGCTTGTCCTCGGTGAGTCGTTCGAATGGCGGGCTGATCGCGGGAGTGGCTGCGTTGACGGCCTCTCGCATCATGTCCATCGTGGCGAAGGCGTAGAAGGCGGCCGTGGTCGAGACGTTCTCGTGGCCGAGGAGTCGCATGATGATCGGCAGCGGGATGCCTTGTTGGTAGAGGTCCATGGCCTTGGTCTTGCGCAGCATGTGGCAGTGGATGCTCTCGGGAACCGAAGGGCAGGTGATGCGAGCGGTGGTGGCGGCATTCTTGAGCACTGCGGCCACGGTGTCGGTCGACAGCTGTGTTGGTTTGCCGTGATGTGGGCTGTAGAACACGGGCCGTGCGGCGGTGAGTTGGGACGTGTTCGGATGGAACTCGGCGAGGTAGATGTGAAGGTGTTCGATGGTCTTGCCGGTCAGTGGGACGACGTGGGTCTTGTCGCCTTTGCCGGTGAGCCTGACGTGCCCGGGCGGGTCCAAGCAGAGGTCCTGCAGCCTCAGGTTGGTGATCTCACCGACGCGGGCGGCGGTGTCGTAGAGCAGGATCAGCAGCATCCGGTTCCTGCGCGATTTGGCGGTGCGGCCGGCGAAGGCAGCGAGCACGGCTCGTGTCTGTTGTTCGGTGAGGTACTCGATCGGCTTCCTGGCGCAGGCTGGTGACCGCAGGGCCTTCGCTGCCTGGCTGAGCGTGACGAGGGTGATGTCTTCGGCGGAGCAGTACGTCAGGAACGCCTTGACGGTGCTCAGCCGTAGCGCGACCGTCCTGGCCGCGTAGTGCCGCTGGTCGATCATCCAGGCCAGCCAGCCGTTGAGATCGTCCCGGTCGAAGTGGTCGAAGCTGACGTGGGCGCGTGCGATGTTCTGCTGATCGCGCAGGTAGTCGAGGAAGCATTCCAGGCCGATCCGGTAGGCCTCGATCGTTTTCGGGGAGCGTCGCTGCACCGTGGGCAGGTAGGCGTGCAGGTAGTCCCTGGCGAAGGCGTAGAAGTCTGGGGAACAGGTTTTCGGGTCGCGCTTCATTCGAACCCCACCTCCGGTAGAAGCGACTGGCTCTCCGCCATAAGGTGGGCGTAGTCGTGCATGAAGTCCGGCGAGGTATGGATGTAGTAGTAGCTCGAGTCGATGCTGGCGTGCCCCATGTAGCGGGCCAGGTAGGGCAACATCGCGGTGACGTCCTTGCCCTGCCTTGTCCATCGTTCGACATTGGCGTAGGCGAAATGGTGCCGGAAGTCGTAAGGCCGTGGCTGCCGACCTCCCGCTGGCCGCGGGAGCGCGGCCTGGTCCCAGATCCGGTTGAAGACCTTCCCGACCGTCGCGGCAGTGACCTGGTTGCCGGTCGCGGAGACAAAGAACGTCCGCCGCGAGGAACCGAACATGGTGGCCGATACCCGGTCACAGCCGGCCAGGACATCGATGACCTCGCCGGTCAGCGGGAGCCTGCGAGAGCGGTTGCCCTTGGAGGACACGATGTCGAGGTTTCCGTCACGGAGCTGCACGTGCTCAGGTCGCAGCAGGCGGGTTTCGCCGGTCCGCAGCCCGCACGAGTGCATCAGCGTGTAGAACGCGACCGCCTGCCACCGCCACGGGGAGCCAACGTTCAGCGTTGCCGCCGCGTCGAAGAACGCCTCGATCTCGTACTTGCTCAGCAGGTAGGGGTGGGCGGGCACGAACTGGGCCTTCCACCGATCCGACAGAACGTAGGCGTCGCGGTGCCCATGGACCTGCAGCCACCGGCCCGCGTCGCGGATGTAGGACATCCAGGACCGGTAGCGGCCCGATCGGGCCAGCTGCTCGGTGACCCACCCTTCGACCGTTTCCCGGTCGAAGGCGGTCCGCTCGTGTGCGGTGCTGTAGGCGTCGAACTGCCTCAAGTACCAGATCCTGGAATTGCCGTAGAAGCCCATCTTCTCCTTGAACTCGAGGTAGGCGTCCAGCTCCGGCGCGAACGCGCTGGTGAAGCCGTGGGCCTTCATGACCGCGACCCTTCAGGCTCAGGCACGTCCAGCACGCACTCGAGCAGACGGTCCCGGTCGGCGCTCAAGTACAGGTTGGTCGACTCCGGGCTGGCGTGGCCCAGCACGGCCGAGATCGTCGGTAGCGGGACGGCCGCGCGTAACAGCCGCGACGCAGCGTTGTGCCGCAGGAGCCGGGTGCCGGCCTTCACGTCCGTGACGCCGGCCTTGCCGAACACGTTCGCGATCACCCGGTAGATCGAGCCATGGTCGGCCAGGCGGGTGTGTGGGGCCATCGAACGTAGGAACACGTGATCGCCATCCGAGAGGGGCCTTTGATCAAGCACGTAGTCCGCGAGTCTGCCGACCAGCAGATCGGTCAGCGGCACGGTGAGCGGGTTGTTCGTCTTCTGCTGCACGATGCCGGCGGTCCGTGCGCGCCAGTCGATGTCCCCCAGCTGCAGGTTGACGATGTCGCACGCGTGTAGACCCGTTGTCAGCGCCAGCAACGTGATCGCCGCGTCACGCGCGTGAACTGTCCCCGACGCGCATGCCCGCAGGACAAGACATTCATCGTCGTCGGAAAGAACCGGCATGATCGCGTGCGAACGCTTGACACCGGCCAGCCCTGCCGCGTCGACCAGATCGGTCCGGCCGGTGAACTTCAAGAACGGGCGGAAGTTCGACACCACCCAGAACAACGACGACCTCGCCCACCTGCCGGACAGTGACTCGAGGAACCCCAAAACGCTCGACCCGTCGGCATCACGGAGGCAGCAGATCCCGCGTGATTCCAGGAACACCAGGTAGGCGCGGGCCACCCGGCCATAGGCGTCGCGGGTGGCCGGCGCCAGACCACGATCGTGCATGTCGGCCTCCCACGCGGCAGCCACCGTGCTGAACTCACTCGACCCCGGTCGCGCGCCACCGCCGCCGCGTTTGCGGCACGAGAGATCCACCCGGCCGGTCCTCATGTAGGCGTCGAACACGCTGACCAGACGGCCGTAGTCGAATCTGCGCTGCGCACTGAATCGGCCAGTGCGCGGACTGACCGTCATCGACGCGAACGCGGTACCGAGTGAGGCCGTGTAGCAGCTGCCGCGCTTCTCGGCGAAGCCCGCCAGCGCTTTGATTGTCTTCTCGTACTGGCCGATCGTCGACTCCATGAAGCCGGCCTCACGCAGCGCCGCGACAACAACCGCCCCGATCTCTTTAACCGTCGTGTCCATGGCCATCTCCTCTCCGCAGGGCATCTCCCTGTCTGGAGACGGCGGACGGTAACCACGAAGCAGCGGATCGTTAAGCCGAGGAATCCGTCAGCGAACCCCGCCGCCACAGGCCAATGCACGATCTCTCGGCTTAACGAAAAGCTCGGCGTAATCGGTATTAAGCGGAACTCCGCTTAATACCGACCGTGGGTCGCAATACACCTCGACCGAGTTCACCGAGTTGCTCACGAAACACGAGATGATCCAGTCGCTGTCGCGGCCGCGGCAGTGCTGGGACAACGCAGTCGCGGAAAGCTTTTTTGCGTCTCTAAAACTCGAGTGCATCTACCGCCAAGCACTGCCCACACGTACGCACGCACACCGGGCCGTGTTCGACTACATCGAAGTGTTCTACAACCGGCAACGACTGCACTCATCGCTCGGCTATTGCACACCCACCGCCTACGAGAACAAACTCCGCAACCACAAGACCGCTCACGCGGCATAACCAAACTGTCCGGCGAACCGGGTCAACCCCAAACACAACAGCAAGACGAACGGCGGCCGCAGGAGTCGCGGCCGTCGGCTCGTCCTCAAGTGTTGCGCTGACGAACGAGAAACTCGAGGGCCCAGCGACGGCGGCCGTTCGATCGTCTCATCACGATGCGCAGCGCGTGTGTCCCTTCGGGCAGAAGGCGCGGCCGCGAGGTGAAGACGCGGTCTTCGCGGATGTTCTCACGCAGTGCGCGCACTGAGGCGGTGATCGTCTCATGTCCAAGAGGCCCGGCCGGTGGCGCCGGAGCGGGAAGGATGTCCAAGTCAGGTCGCGAACGAGGCTCGCTGACATGTCCCGGTGTGGGGTCGCAGCATGGCGGTACGGGCAACGTTTGCGGGGTACGGATCGCAGATTCGGATTCGAGGACGACGTCAGGTTCGACGCGTTTCACGGCGGGACGTCGGGCCCTCACCGCGACCCAACGCCGCTGACCTTCGGTCGCGTTCAGCGTCGAAGTGAGCGCGGGTTCAACGAGACGGCCGCGCAACGATCCCTGATCGGTGTTCGTCTCGCGGATCGTGCTTCGCTCTGCAGTCATGTCCCACAACTCCGTGAAGTGTGAGTATCGGGCACCCAGCGTACGAACATTGGCATGCCGTCAGGCAACTCTCGCGGATGCACGGCCCCACACGATGTCACCCAGAGCCTGTCACACGTCTCATGTGTGTTGACCTCGACCGAGATTCTGTCGGAGAGGTCCCGGCGAATTCAAAGACACCGAGCCGCAGCGTCATCACGCCGACCGCCGGCGCCAACCTCTCTGAGCGGGCGAGACCTGCGCCGGCGTCGCGACGTTTTCGACGGGCATCGTCTGGAGTTCTGCGAGATCACCCGAGTCAGACCAGGATCTGGTTCCGTTGGACCAAACCTCGTGCGCTTGCCGGTGTCGTCCGATCGTCCTCGGACTTGTCGGACACACCGTCCGCAACTCTGGGCATCGTCGAGCGTTCCTCGGCCTCGACGGACGTCGAGCTGGGCGACACCAGGCGCGGCGAAGCATGCTGATCTCTCGATCCTGCCCGACGGTTCCTCGACCGAGAGCGGGCAGACGCAGTCTTGACCGACACGATCATCGATCCCGACTGGCGGCACGCTTGGATTGAGGATCATCGATGCGCCACTGTCCCAGACCGTCGCATCCGTGCCGGGAGCGACCTGGCCCGAGACGCCGTTTGGCGCAGCGTCAACAAGCACGCGCTGCGCTCCAAGCAGCGAAAACGCCGAACCTTGCTGTCCGGACCGCGGCTGTCGCGCCGTGCCGTTCGCCGATCGGAGGGGGCGAGCATTTCGCCGGTCGACGTTCAGGACAGAGACTTCGCGAACGTGCCGGGTGCGCCGTTCTGGTCGTCAGCACTCGTGACCGCCGCCGAAGCCGCTCGCATGCTCGAACTCTCGGACGCATACCGAGCGATCCGAGATCTGCTCTGGCCGTGGAGAGATCGGGTCGCGTTCGCGGAAATGTGGGTCACCGAGCCAGTCGCGTACGGTGTCGCTGTCGCGGCCGATGGGGGCGGCGATCGGCCCCCAGCCCACTCTCTCGACCTCGCCACACACATCGCCGAACGCCCGCAGGTGCCGCACACGTCCGCCGCGCCGGCGCGCGGTTCCTGCACTCATGACGCACGGCCCGATCGAGCGACACGCGCGACGAGACGGAACCGCGGTGCGGTCCGCCGTCGGCAGGTCAGGAGTCGAGGTGGCATCGACTCAGCACATCGGCTGACACGCCGACATCCCGCCAGGCCTCGTAACCGACTCCGTGGTACTCGGAGAACGTTTTGGCGACTCGTACGAAGGCTCGTTCGAGGATCGTCCGCTCCGCTTCATCTGGAGCGTTGGCGTCGAGCATTCGCAGGTATCGAGCCACGATCTGGTTGACATCGCCTCGGCGGAGGCGAAACGTCTCGTGTCTGCTGGTCACAACGGCCCCCGCCGGTTCTCGTGCTCTGCGTTTCCTGTGCGCGCTGGCGGCCACGCTCGAGCGGTTGAGACGTCGAAGCGGCAGCACTGCTGCCGTGCGAGGAGTCTCGAGGGTCGGTGACCTTGCACCACCCCCAACCGCACGATCCGTGCGCGGTCCACTCACGATGACTTCGCCGAGCGATCTTCCCGCGTGACCCTTTCATGTCGCTTTCTTCAGGAGCGGCGCGGAACACACGATCGGAAGGTCGACCGCCGGGAGTGCGGGTTCGCCGACCAATCGACGTTGTGTTCGACGTCGAGCAGTTCGGTCTGCGGTCGTCGGTGCGGCCGCGTCCCGATCAGCTCGGTCACCCGAACGGGAACCAGCGTGTCTGCTCGCTCTCGGACTTGACAGAACACGGATTGTCATCGGCGCGGGCTCGAGCATCTCGTCGCCGCTTGGCGTCGTCCAGGGTTGCGACGACGCCGCCCGGTTTCCGACTCGGGCCGCAACAGCATCGGACCGGCTGGCCACGGACCGAGTCAATCCCGAACGACTCCGACCCGCCGCCTCGTTCCCAGACGGCACGCGGCCGCAGTCGTGAGCTGCGAGTTCACAAATTCGTGGTGGCTCGACCAGGCGTCTCACCGTGTCCGATCGTTCACCTATCTATCTGTCAGTTTCGGCGATTTCGGGAGGCTCGGGCGCGGTGCCGACCAGCGGGCGGGCTTTCAATGAAGCAGAACGGATCTGTCGATCGACCGGTCGGCTCCGCGGCGAAGCTTGGCGTTGTCGACGGTGTCGAACCCGATGGCGGCGGTGCTGTTCGTGCCGCGCCGCGCACGTCGGGTGGCACGCGTCGTTTCATCGCCGCGCCCGGCTCGGCTTGCCCGGCATCCTTCGCGCTACCCGTGCAGTGCACAAGCATGGGCGTCCTTGGCGCATCCCGTGGTGCCACGTCAAGCGACGGGACGGCGCCCGAATTTCCGGAGCCGGAACCCCAGCCGTTTCCCTTCGTGTTCAGCCGGTTGACGTAACCTGACCCGTTGTCGTTGAGCAAAGAATCTGTAAAGCCGTCGCGCGATGGTGCAATCTCGGCGTTTGGTCTGAGAGGCTGCTCGTCCGGGTGGCTGGGGCCGGAAGGGTTGGTCGAGTGCGTTTCCGGCGGGTGGCGACCTCGGTCGTTGTCGTCGCGCTGTTCGGCACGCTCGTGTCGGCGTGTGGAAGCTCCCACGGCGCTGTGGCCGTCGATGTTCCGCCGCTTGGCATTCACAAGATCCGCCATGTCATCGTGATCATGCAGGAGAACCGTTCGTTCGACAATTATTTCGGGACGTTCCCGGGAGCGGACGGGATCCCGATGAGCCATGGCGTCCCGACGCCTTGTCTTCCTGACCTGAAGCCGTTGCCGTGCGTGCGGCCTTTCGTCGATCACGAGAACGTGAACGTGGGCGGTCCACATCGCAGCGACAACGCCGTGTTGGATATCGACCACGGGCGTATGGACGGGTTCGCGATTCGGGCCCGCATTGCCGCTCATACGTGCACCGACTCGGTGAACCCGGAGTGTGCTGGTATTCGCAGAAGTGGACTGCCTGACGCGATGGGGTACCACACGGGCAGCGATCTTCCGAACTACTGGACGTATGCGCGTGACTTTGTCCTCCAGGATCACATGTTCGAGCCGAACTCATCGTGGAGTCTGCCGGCCCACCTGTTCTTGGTTTCGGAATGGTCGGCGACGTGCACTCGCCACAATCACCCGTTCTCATGCGTGAACGACGACACGCAGTCGTCGATCGCGTCGCCTCCCGATGTCCACCCGCTGCGACCGGCGAAGCACGGACCGATCTATGCCTGGACCGACCTGACGTATTTGTTGCACGCCGCGGGCGTGTCGTGGGGTTACTACGTGGCGGCCGGAACCCAACCCGACTGCGTCAGCGGCGGGATCTCGTGCGTGCCGGTCGCGCAAGACGCGGCAGACGCCCGGCATCTGGAATCCATTGCCGTACTTCGACACTGTGCACGATGACCACCAGCTCGGGAATATTCGACCGACCCACGACTTCTTCAACGAGTTGCGACACAACACGTTGCCCGAAGTTTCGTGGGTCGTTCCCTCGGGACAAGTGAGCGAGCATCCGCCGTCTCCAATCAGTGCCGGCGTCACGTACGTCACGCGGCTCATCAACGCGGTCATGCGCAGTCCCGAATGGGATTCGACCGCGATATTTCTTGCGTGGGACGACTGGGGCGGTTTTTACGACAACGTCGTCCCACCCAGGGTCGACGAAAACGGCTACGGGCTGCGAGTCCCCGCCTTGGTGATCAGCGCCTACGCGAAAAGGGGATTTATCGACCACCAGACGCTGAGCTTCGACGCCTACGACAAATTCATCGAAGACGACTTTCTTGACGGCGAGCGCCTCGACCCCAAGACGGACGGCCGACCTGACCCGAGACCGGATGTCCGTGAAAACGAGGCAATACTCGGCAACCTTTGGAAGGACTTCAACTTCAACCAATCGCCACGCCGACCGGTCATCCTGCCGTTGCATCCGAACACAACGCTGACCGGTTGACAGTTGGTATCCGCCGACGGCGCGAGATTGTCGCTTGCAACAATGCGACCTTTGGTGATCTCACGCGTGAACGGACGTGCGTCGACGTTCAGGGGATTTCACCGCGATTGAGTGACCGAGTGGTCACCACGACGGCGGCGAACGCGACAACGAGGGGAAGGATCAGTCCGGTCGTCCAGGCCACCGCGTTGTGCGGCGGTGGACGGCGGGCCAAGTACGCCGCGAGTGAGCGAGTGCTGACGAACAGCGATACCCGAGCGGCGCCGTGTGACACTCGGGCGACGGCCTGCTCCCAGATCAGCAGGTAGGCCAGACCCCAGGCGAGCGCCCGCCGCACTCGGAGCCCGAGGCCGCAGAACACGGCCGAATACGCCACGGTCGCCAACATTCCTCCGGCCGCGGTGGCATCAATCAAGCGGATCCCGCCGCCACTGATCGCGGCGCCGACGAGCAGCGGGATCAGCGCGACGGGGACCACGACCGTCACCGACGCCGCGACCGCGGCCAGCGCGAGCTGGTAACGCGGGACGGGGCGTAGCCAGAGGTAGACGAGCGTTCCGTCCTCGGCCAAATCGCCGAGCGCCGCCGACGCGAACATCAGCGCGACAACCGGGATCAACAGGGACAGCCCGTACGAGTCGACGAGCGACCAGGCCGCGTCTGGCCGGTTGGCCGCGTTGGACAGGTGCACGGCCACACCGAGGGCGATCGCCCCGGCACCGAGCAGACCCAAACCAATGACGCGTACCCGGGTGACGATCGAGCGGACAAGCACCGACCACAGGGTCCTCGCCGTCGAGGGCACAGCTGTTGCGGTCATCTCGGTCCGAGGAGATAGGCGAAGACACTCTCGAGGTCGTCGTCGAGGGCGCGCACCTCGGTGAGGCGCACGTCACAGTTCCGTGCGATCGCCGCGACCGATCGCCGGAACGCGGGGGCGTCGCCCGTTTCGACCTCGATCCAACCGTCGTTGACTCGCGCGCTGGTCACCACGCCGCTCATCAAAAGGCCGGCGGCCAATGTCGGGGGCCGGTCGGTGCCGACGCGCAGATGACGGGGCCGATCGTCCATCAAGTCGCGAATCGCTGAGAACGGCCCCTCGGCGGCAAGTCGACCTTGGTTGATGACCAAGATGCGCGATCCGAAACGTTCGACCTCGTCGAGCACATGACTGGAGACGATGACGGTCTTTCCCGCGTCTCCGAGGCTGCGAAACAGCTCGATCGCTCCGAGTCGCTGGCGGGGATCGAGGCCTTCCAGTGGCTCGTCGAGGACGAGCAGGTCTGGGTCGTTGACGATTGCCTGCGCCAGCTTGACCCGCTGGCGCATCCCTTTGGAGTACGCGGACAACGGCCGCGAGTCGCCGGGATCGAGCTCGACGATTTCGATCGCCCGGAGGGTCGACGCCGTCGGATTCGGGAGATGGTGCAACGTGGCGGCCAGGCCAACAAAGTCGACGATCGTGTAATGCTCAAAGAGCTGGTCCTGCTGTGGGGCAATGCCGATGCGTCGGGTCAGCGCCGGGTTCGCCCGCGGGTCTTCGCCGAAGATGCGAACCGTTCCCTGCGTGGGATTGGCGAGGCCGCACAGGATCCGAAACAGTGTCGACTTGCCAGCGCCGTTCGGGCCGAGCAGCGCGGTCACACCCGGACCGATGTCGAACGTCAAGTCGGAGAGCGCGACGACAGACCCGAACCACTTCGAGAGCTGACGCACCTCCAGCGTCGTGTCGTTCACAACGGTCATCGGGTCACCTCGGTGCCGACAACGCGCCACCACGTCACCGCGGCCGCGACGAGCGTCACCCCGACACTCGCGGCGACGACGACCGCTGTGGATAATGGCGAGCCGTTCGGCGAGCCCAGCCCGCCTCGGAATCGCGTCGACAGGCCGTTGGAGACCGAAAATGCGTAGCGCCAGTTCGAACGGAAGCCGACCGAGGGACAAAGCAAGGACGTTGCGCGGTCCGTGCACACCAAACGCGACCACGTTGGCGATGGCAGTCGAGCCGAGAATGAGCAGCAGCGAGCCAGCCGACGCGATCCCCCGACGGTCCGTCAAGCTCGGTATGGCCAACGACAGTGCACCGAACATTGGAAATCCCCTCGTTTCGTGGAGGCATCGACTAAGAGGAGATGCCATGTCCGAGAAACGACGGAAGTTCGATCAGGACTTCAAGGATGGTGCGGTCCGTATCGTCTTGGAGTCGGGCCGGCCGGTCGCTGAGATCGCTCGGGAGCTCGACGTGCATGAGGGCACGTTGGCGAACTGGGTGCACAAGGCGCGGGCCTCACAGCAGCCGGGCGCGTTGGGTGAGTCCGAACGGGACGAACTCAACCGGCTGCGGAAAGAGATCGTTGAGCTGCGGATGCAGCGTGATGTCCTCAAACGATCCGTGGTCCTCTGGGTCAACGAGGCGACGGGCCGCAGGCCGTGATCGCCCACATCGAGTCCCAGAGGACCGACCATCAGATCCCGGTCTCGGTGTCGTTGCGGGCGTTGGATCTGTCGGAGTCGTGGTTCTACAAGCATCGGAATCGGCCGCCGACACCGACCCGACAACGCCGCGACGAACTCGACAAGGCCATTGTCGACGTGTTCAAAGCGAACGACGGGGAGTACGGCTCACCGCGGGTACATGCCGAGCTGATCGACCGTCCCGAATGGGCGGGCTTGAGCGTGAACACGGTCGCCGAACGGATGCAAACGCTCGGTCTGGTCGGCAAAAAACGGCATCGGCGTCGGTCGTTGACGCGACCTGATCCGCACGCTCCGAAGTTCCCGAACCTGGTCCGACGCAAGTTCAACCCGTCGGCCCCGAACGAGATTTGGTGTGGCGATATCACCGAGATCAAGACGTGGGAAGGCAAGCTGTATCTCGCGACGGTGATCGACTTGTACTCGAGGCGTCTGATCGGCTTCGCGATCGCCGAACATTGCAAAGCATCCCTGGTGTGCGACGCGTTGCGGATGGCGATCGCGACTCGCGGTGGCCAGATCGCGGGAGTGATCATGCATACCGATTACGCCGAGCTTTTCGTTAAGCCGAGAGATCGTGCATTGGCCTGTGGCGGCGGGGTTCGCTGACGGATTCCTCGGCTTAACGATCCGCTGCTTCGTGGTTACCGTCCGCCGTCTCCAGACAGGGAGATGCCCTGCGGAGAGGAGATGGCCATGGACACGACGGTTAAAGAGATCGGGGCGGTTGTTGTCGCGGCGCTGCGTGAGGCCGGCTTCATGGAGTCGACGATCGGCCAGTACGAGAAGACAATCAAAGCGCTGGCGGGCTTCGCCGAGAAGCGCGGCAGCTGCTACACGGCCTCACTCGGTACCGCGTTCGCGTCGATGACGGTCAGTCCGCGCACTGGCCGATTCAGTGCGCAGCGCAGATTCGACTACGGCCGTCTGGTCAGCGTGTTCGACGCCTACATGAGGACCGGCCGGGTGGATCTCTCGTGCCGCAAACGCGGCGGCGGTGGCGCGCGACCGGGGTCGAGTGAGTTCAGCACGGTGGCTGCCGCGTGGGAGGCCGACATGCACGATCGTGGTCTGGCGCCGGCCACCCGCGACGCCTATGGCCGGGTGGCCCGCGCCTACCTGGTGTTCCTGGAATCACGCGGGATCTGCTGCCTCCGTGATGCCGACGGGTCGAGCGTTTTGGGGTTCCTCGAGTCACTGTCCGGCAGGTGGGCGAGGTCGTCGTTGTTCTGGGTGGTGTCGAACTTCCGCCCGTTCTTGAAGTTCACCGGCCGGACCGATCTGGTCGACGCGGCAGGGCTGGCCGGTGTCAAGCGTTCGCACACGATCATGCCGGTTCTTTCCGACGACGATGAATGTCTTGTCCTGCGGGCATGCGCGTCGGGGACAGTTAGCGCGCGTGACGCGGCGATCACGTTGCTGGCGCTGACAACGGGTCTACGCGCGTGCGACATCGTCAACCTGCAGCTGGGGGACATCGACTGGCGCGCACGGACCGCCGGCATCGTGCAGCAGAAGACGAACAACCCGCTCACCGTGCCGCTGACCGATCTGCTGGTCGGCAGACTCGCGGACTACGTGCTTGATCAAAGGCCCCTCTCGGATGGCGATCACGTGTTCCTACGTTCGATGGCCCCACACACCCGCCTGGCCGACCATGGCTCGATCTACCGGGTGATCGCGAACGTGTTCGGCAAGGCCGGCGTCACGGACGTGAAGGCCGGCACCCGGCTCCTGCGGCACAACGCTGCGTCGCGGCTGTTACGCGCGGCCGTCCCGCTACCGACGATCTCGGCCGTGCTGGGCCACGCCAGCCCGGAGTCGACCAACCTGTACTTGAGCGCCGACCGGGACCGTCTGCTCGAGTGCGTGCTGGACGTGCCTGAGCCTGAAGGGTCGCGGTCATGAAGGCCCACGGCTTCACCAGCGCGTTCGCGCCGGAGCTGGACGCCTACCTCGAGTTCAAGGAGAAGATGGGCTTCTACGGCAATTCCAGGATCTGGTACTTGAGGCAGTTCGACGCCTACAGCACCGCACACGAGCGGACCGCCTTCGACCGGGAAACGGTCGAAGGGTGGGTCACCGAGCAGCTGGCCCGATCGGGCCGCTACCGGTCCTGGATGTCCTACATCCGCGACGCGGGCCGGTGGCTGCAGGTCCATGGGCACCGCGACGCCTACGTTCTGTCGGATCGGTGGAAGGCCCAGTTCGTGCCCGCCCACCCCTACCTGCTGAGCAAGTACGAGATCGAGGCGTTCTTCGACGCGGCGGCAACGCTGAACGTTGGCTCCCCGTGGCGGTGGCAGGCGGTCGCGTTCTACACGCTGATGCACTCGTGCGGGCTGCGGACCGGCGAAACCCGCCTGCTGCGACCTGAGCACGTGCAGCTCCGTGACGGAAACCTCGACATCGTGTCCTCCAAGGGCAACCGCTCTCGCAGGCTCCCGCTGACCGGCGAGGTCATCGATGTCCTGGCCGGCTGTGACCGGGTATCGGCCACCATGTTCGGTTCCTCGCGGCGGACGTTCTTTGTCTCCGCGACCGGCAACCAGGTCACTGCCGCGACGGTCGGGAAGGTCTTCAACCGGATCTGGGACCAGGCCGCGCTCCCGCGGCCAGCGGGAGGTCGGCAGCCACGGCCTTACGACTTCCGGCACCATTTCGCCTACGCCAATGTCGAACGATGGACAAGGCAGGGCAAGGACGTCACCGCGATGTTGCCCTACCTGGCCCGCTACATGGGGCACGCCAGCATCGACTCGAGCTACTACTACATCCATACCTCGCCGGACTTCATGCACGACTACGCCCACCTTATGGCGGAGAGCCAGTCGCTTCTACCGGAGGTGGGGTTCGAATGAAGCGCGACCCGAAAACCTGTTCCCCAGACTTCTACGCCTTCGCCAGGGACTACCTGCACGCCTACCTGCCCACGGTGCAGCGACGCTCCCCGAAAACGATCGAGGCCTACCGGATCGGCCTGGAATGCTTCCTCGACTACCTGCGCGATCAGCAGAACATCGCACGCGCCCACGTCAGCTTCGACCACTTCGACCGGGACGATCTCAACGGCTGGCTGGCCTGGATGATCGACCAGCGGCACTACGCGGCCAGGACGGTCGCGCTACGGCTGAGCACCGTCAAGGCGTTCCTGACGTACTGCTCCGCCGAAGACATCACCCTCGTCACGCTCAGCCAGGCAGCGAAGGCCCTGCGGTCACCAGCCTGCGCCAGGAAGCCGATCGAGTACCTCACCGAACAACAGACACGAGCCGTGCTCGCTGCCTTCGCCGGCCGCACCGCCAAATCGCGCAGGAACCGGATGCTGCTGATCCTGCTCTACGACACCGCCGCCCGCGTCGGTGAGATCACCAACCTGAGGCTGCAGGACCTCTGCTTGGACCCGCCCGGGCACGTCAGGCTCACCGGCAAAGGCGACAAGACCCGCGTCGTCCCACTGACCGGCAAGACCATCGAACACCTTCACATCTACCTCGCCGAGTTCCATCCGAACACGTCCCAACTCACCGCCGCACGGCCCGTGTTCTACAGCCCACATCACGGCAAACCAACACAGCTGTCGACCGACACCGTGGCCGCAGTGCTCAAGAATGCCGCCACCACCGCTCGCATCACCTGCCCTTCGGTTCCCGAGAGCATCCACTGCCACATGCTGCGCAAGACCAAGGCCATGGACCTCTACCAACAAGGCATCCCGCTGCCGATCATCATGCGACTCCTCGGCCACGAGAACGTCTCGACCACGGCCGCCTTCTACGCCTTCGCCACGATGGACATGATGCGAGAGGCCGTCAACGCAGCCACTCCCGCGATCAGCCCGCCATTCGAACGACTCACCGAGGACAAGCTCCAAGCGCTCTACAGCCTCCGATAGCCCGCCCGATCAGTTAAGCCGAGGAATCCGTCAGCAAACCCCCGCCGCCACAGGCCAATGCACCATCTCTCGGCTTAACGAAAAGCTCGGCGTAATCCGAGTTAAGCGGAGTTCCGCTTAATACCGACCGCGGGTCGCAATACACCGCTACCGCGTTCGTTGAGCTCTGCGAACGACACGGGATCGTGCAGTCGATGTCCCGGTCCGGGTCATGTCTCGATAATGCCGCCGCGGAGAGTTTTTTCGCGACGCTCAAAACCGAGCTGATCTACCGGGTCGTGCTCCCCACCAAGGCCGGTACGAGGCAACAGCTCGTCCGCTGGTTGGACCGTTACAACCGAACCCGGCGTCACAGTCACTGCGGCTGGCGCGCCCCCATTACGTACGAGAAACTCAACACCCAAACGCGGCACGCCGCGTAAACCGAACCCTCCACGATCCGAGGGGAGTTCCACATCAACGAAAGCGACAACCCCGCGGCAAGGATCTGCCCGAGCGTTTCCATAAACCCGCCGAAGCTGCGCGGCCCGTCGTTTTGCAAAGCCAAGCCGACCACCAACAACAGTGGAGGCCCGAGGGTGACGAGCAACAGCACGCTGATCACCGCGATTGCTTTGGCGAGCAGATAGGTCGTGCGGTTCAACGGGGACGACAGATACAGTCCCAGAAAATGTGAGCGCTTGTCCGGGCACAGCGCTTCGGGCGCCGCCAGGGCAGCGAACAGGACAATCGCCGCGGTGATAAACCCGTAGTAACGGCCGGGACCGGGGATCAGGTTGGGGAGCCGTTGGAGCCCGTTCGGGATCAACGCCACGATCCCGATGAAGGCAATCGCCGGAAGATAGGCGATGAGGATCGCCGCGAACGGAAGCACCTTGTATCGGGCCGGTCGCTTGAGGCCCAGGATCCGCTCGGCCGTGTGGCGGGCCAACGTCCACACCGAATGCGCCACCCCGAGACGGACACCCCGGTACGCGCGGTAGCCGGGCTCGAAGATCCGAGCGCGACCGTCGGCGGCGATGACGTCACTGTCCCGTTCGCTCAAATCGTTCGCCCCGAACCGGCCCGGGCCAAATAGACATCTTCGAGGCTTGCTGTGCGGCGCTCGAGTCGCCGGACCGAGTAACCGCCGTCGGCCAGCGCATCCCTGACCGCGTCGTAGACCCACGACGCCTCCAACGCAACGACCACGAGCCGGGCACCTTCGACGGCAACCGACAGTCCGCCGGCCTGCAGGGTCGACGCCAGCGTCGGCGCCGGATCGGTGCCGTCGTCGCGGTCAAGCTCGACGATCAGTTCTGGAGCGGTACGACTGAGATCGGCGATCTCGCCCTCGGCAACGACGCGCCCGGCGTCGAGGATCACCACGGAGGTGCTCACTCGCTCGACCTCCTCGAGCAGGTGCGACGAAAGGATGACATGCATGCCCAGGTCGCCTCCGACGTGGTCGATCAGCGCCAACATGTCGTCCCGCTGTGCCGGGTCGAGCCCGTTCGTCGGTTCATCGAGGAGCAGCAGCTCGGGGTCGTGGACGATCGCCTGAGCCAACTTGACCCGCTGGCGCTGTCCAGTACTCATGGTCCCGACCGGCCGAAACCGTTCCTCCCCGAGTCCGACCTCCCAGAGCGCGTCACTGGCCCGAGAGGTAGCTTCCCGTCGGGGCAGGCCGTGCAGTTCGGCCAGATGGCGGACCACGTCGTGGGCGGCCACATCCGGCGGCAGCGCATCGTGCTCGGGCGCGTAGCCGAGGCGGGCTCGGACGTCGGCGCCCGCGACCCACGGGTCCCGCCCAAGCACGGTGATGGTCCCCGAGTCGGGTCGGTGCAGCCCGAGAATCAATCCCAACAGCGTGGTCTTGCCCGCCCCGTTGGCACCGAGCAGGCCGGTGACCCCGTCGCCGATCTCGAACGTTGCGCCGCTCAACGCTTGCGTCGTCGACCAACGCTTCGTCACCTCGACAGCCGTCACGACCGGGCGCACTCCGTTCAAACTACCGGCGCGGCCGTCAGCGTCGGCGCGCGCACGACACGTGCTCAGCGACCAGATCGCGCCCGGGCCGCGCGTCCATCCGGGTTTCGCCGTTCGGCCCGGCGCAGCTCATCACGGCGGTGTCCCGCTTCGAGCACCGGGCCGTGTCCGTTTCGCGGCCGGCGCTTGTCACCGCGTGTGCTCGCAGGTTGGAACGGATCATCGTCGACAGCTGTTTGCACCCCGGCAAGTTCTGAGAGGCTGTCGCGATTGTTTGTGCTGGTGGATCATGGTGTGTGTGGTTGGGTGAGTCGGCGGAGGAGGAGTCGGCTGTGCGCGGCCCATACGAATCCTTTGGTGACGTGCGGGTCGCGTTCATAGTCGATTTGTAGACGGCGATGATTCGTCAACCACGACCAGGTCCGTTCCACAACCCATCGTCTGGGCAGGACCTCGAAACGGTGGGCGTGGATCCGGTCCACGACCTCTGCCGAGAGGTGGTGAGCGCGGCAGTGCTGCGCGAACGCACGTTTGAACCCGGCGTCGCACCAGACCTTCCGCAACCGTGACGACTTGGGGCGGGCCTCGTCGATCACCGCGATCCCACCCACGTTGTCCGACGTGTTCGCCGCGACGACCAACACTGCGAGCAACAAGCCGAGCGTGTCGACCACCCCGAACACCTTCCGGCCCGAGATCTTCTTCCCAGCGTCGAAACCCCTCGTTTCACTCGTCACCGTCGACGCACCCCGCACACTGCGAGCATCGATGATCCCCGCCGACGGATCCCCATCGCGACCTTCCGACTCGCGCACCAACGTCCGGAGCCGGTCGCAGACACGTTCCCACGTCCCATCCTTCGACCACTCCAGGTGATAGCGGTGCACCGTGTTCCAGTTCGGATACCGGTCCGGCAGCGCCCGCCACTGACAGCCCGTCGCGCACACATAGAAGATCGCGTCGACGATCGTGCGCCGATCATGGGTGATCGGCCGTCCCATCTTCCCCGGCGACCACGCCGGACGGACCAGATCCGCGATCAGTTCCCACTCCACATCCGACATATCACCATGCGTCGTACGCCACGTAATCGTCTGTCGATCCTGCTTCGTTCGCATGATTTAAGTATGTGACAAACCGACACCCAACACGTGGCAATCCGACCCCCACCAGCACAAACTTTCCCAACAGCCTCTGAGGTCAACGATGTCTGGAGATCTCGGCGGTCGTTCAGGGAGACGGCGCGACGAACGGGAGCGACGCTGCCGAGGCGGGTCCGATACCGACCTGGTTGATCGCAGCGGCGGTGCATGTGTACGTCTTGTCGGGTGAGAGCTCCGTGACGGTGATCGGTGAGTCAAATGCCTGATGCGAGTTCGTGACCCCGCCGTTGCTGGAGGTACAAGTGACGCGGTAGTTCAAGATCGACGCGCCGCCGTCGTTCGCCGGCTTCGTGAACGCGACGGTGGGGCCGTACTGCCCGAGCTTCACCGAGGTGATCGTCGGTGCGGACGGCGCGATCGGAAGCGATACTGCCGGACTTGACGTCGGGGAGGCGTGGCCCCAACCGACCCTGTTCTCGGCGGCGACCGTGCACAGGTACGGCTCGCCGCCGCCGACACACGCGATCGTGACCGGTGAGCTGAATCCCTGATGTGTGCGAATGCCGTAGCCGACGGAGCACACCAGCAAGTAGTTCAAGATCGGGGCGCCACCATTATTGGTGGGCGCGAAGGCGATCGTGACGCTGTGCCAGCCGGGCGTCATCGACGTGATCTTGGGCGGTGCCGGCACCGTCGGAAGGGCGACCACCGCGGTTGAGGGCGTCGACGCCGGACCGAAGCCGACCCTGTTCAGTGCGGCGACAGTGCACCGGTACGTTTTGTCTGAGGTGAGGCCTGCCACTCGGATCGGTGAGTTGAAATTTTGATGCGAGTCCGCGACGCCACCGTTGCTCGACGTGCACGTGGCTCGGTAGCTCAAGATCCGCGCACCACCATCGGCGGGCGGCTTGAACGCGATCGTGACACTGCTCAGTCCGGGGGTCACTGACGTGATTTTCGGCGCGCCCGGCGCCGTCACCGTTGCCGCACCGGCCGACGCGCCGCTCGACACTCCACTCAGCGCGGCTCCGACGACCACGACACCGCAGAGCCAAGCGGTCCAGCCACGCGGCCGTCCTCGACCACTTGACTTGCCCATCATGACCCCCCTGCTCCTGACTTCAGGAGCGTTCGCAGATGACCGATTTCGTCGTCCCGTTCGGTGTCCGCTGCGCGCCCCGAGAGGGTAATCGTCCAGGCCCCGAAAGGGAAACAGCTCGGTTCGGCCCCGAAACAGCGGCAGCGTTGCCGGTTGTAAGGCGACAGCCGGGGCGCCGAACCCAACCTCGCGAACGACGGCACAGACCGTGCGGGAAGCACTGCGGTTCGTGTCGGCCCCGTGGTCATGTTGAACGTGTCGCGTGGGCGAGATCTGCGCCCAGCTCGGATCGCATGGGTCCCGGCCCGCGCCGGTCACGAGCACGTCGACGAATCGGTCTCGGCGCGTGGGGGGCCGTGCTGTCGGCTAACTGGAGCGGGCGACAAATGGCTTCGAGGGTGGCGAGGCGGGGCCAAGACGGACGTCGTTGCTGGCGGCGACGGTGCACGTGTAGGTCTTGTCGGACGTCAGGCCCGCGACCCGAATTGGCGAGTCGGCTGCGTCACGGTCCCGGGCGGCACCTCCGTTGGTGGATCGACACACGACCAGGTAGTTCTTGATCGGCGCGCCACCGTCGTTGGAGGGTTTGGTGAAGCTGACCTCGACACTGCGTTGCCCGATGGCCTTCACCGATGTGATGGTCGGCGCTGCTGGTGCGGTGGGACGGACGATCACCGGGGTCGACGCCACCGACGCGCGGCCCAAACCGATTCTGTTGTCGGCGGCGACGGTACAGGTGTACGTCTCGGCGGCGGTCAGGTCCGTGACGGTGATTGGCGATTGGTGCACCTCGCGGGCGTGGGACGCACCGCCGGTCGTCGAAGTGCACGTAGCTCGGTAATTTGTGATTGGCGCGCCGCCATCGTCGGCGGGGCTGGTGAACGCGACAGTGACACTGCGAAGCTCGACGGCTTTCACCGAGGTGATGCTCGGCGCGGCCGGTGCGCGTGGACGCACGACCACCGGAAGCGAAGGCGTTGAGGCGGGGCTGGGGCCGACCGCGTTGTTCGCCGAGACGGTGCAGGTATAGGTGGCGTTCCCGGTGAGGCTCGGCACACGGATCGGCGAGTGGGATGCGTTGTGCGCGCCGGCGACGCCGCCGTCAGTTGAGGTGCAAGTAGCTCTATAGCTCACAATTCGCGTGCCGCCATCATCGCTGGGCGCGGCGAACGAAACGTTGACGCTGTTCAACCCGACGGCCTTCACCGACGTAACCGTCGGCGCGGCTGGCACGGTCGTAGTTGCCGCGGCCGCTGACTCGCCGCTGACCGCGGCGCCGATGATCGCAACGCCACACAAGAAGACCGTTGCGGCCCCGGGCCGGAACCCTGGACTGGACTTGCCCATCGTGAATCCCCTCGTCGTTCCACACGCTCGAATCGGCTTCCGCCGAAGAATTACCCGTGCGTGCACGAAGGAAACCACTCATCGCTCGCTCGACGAGGGCGCGTCCAGATGCGCCGAACGGGCGCGACACCCTTCCGAGGATGGTTGGATCGGGCGCGGGTGACGTCACGAACGCGTATGCCGTCACGACCGCGCACCGTCGGAGCTGCTGTTGTGGTACGCGATCGTGGGCGATACTTCTCCAAGAGCCGGTCCCGAGGCTCGACTCACGACGGTGTGGTCACCGGCGCCGACGCCACCGAAGGTGGACCGAAGCCCGCGCCGTTCTCGGCCAGGACGACGCATGTGTACGTGTCGCCCGCCGTCAGGTCACCGACAAGGATCGGTGAGGCAGGTTGGTCGTCCGAGCGGGTCACCCCACCATCGTTCGAGAAGCATGTGGCCTGATAATCGGTGATGGTTGCGCCACCGTCACTGGCGGGTGGCGTAAACGTGACGGAAACGCTCTGCGGCCCGGCCGTGACCGACACGATCGTCGATGCGCCTGGCGCCGCCGGCGGGGCCAGCGTGACGACCGGGGCAGACGGCACCGACGGCGGACCGAACCCGACGTCGTTCTTTGCCATCACGACGCATGTATAGGTGTTGGCGCCGGTCAGGCCGCTGACCAAGATCGGCGACACGGGTGAATCCTGCCAGCGGGTGACGCCGCCCGTGCTCGAGTAGCACTCGGCTTTGTAGTCGAAGATGTTCACTGCGCCGTTGGGGGCGGGAGGCAAAAATGCGACGGAGATGTTGTCGAGCCCCGGGGTGGCTGACGTGACCGTTGGCGCCCCCGGCACGATTGGCAGCACCACGAACGGTGCCGAAGGCGCCGAAGGCGGACCGAAGCCGGCGCTGTTCTGGGCCGCGACCGTGCAGGTGTAGGTGTGGCCCGAGGTCACGCCGACGCGGATGGGCGAACGGAAGTAGCTCGCCGAGCGGGTCGCGCCACCATCGCTCGAGGTGCACGTCGCCTCAAAGTTCACGATTGGTGATCCACCGTTACTGGCCGGTCCGGTGAACGCAATCGTGACGTCGTGATCGCCTGGAGTGGCAGACGTGATGGTCGGCGCGCCCGGCAGGACCGGGAGTACCACGACCGGCGCGGACGGCGCCGACGGCGGACCGAACCCGGCACTGTTCTGGGCCATGACCGTACACGTGTATGTGTCGCCTCCGGTCAAGTTTTCGACACGAACGGACGACCGGAAATAGCTCCCGGAACGGGTCACGCCACCATTGCTGGATGTGCATGTCGCCTTGTAGTTAAAGATCTGTGATCCTCCGTCGCTCGCTGGCTTCGTGAAGGCAACATCGACGTTGTGGTCCTCGGGTGTCACCGAAGTGATCGTCGGTGCGCCTGGCAGGACCGGGAGCACGACGACCGGCGCGGACGGCGCCGACGGCGGACCGAACCCGGCACTGTTTTTCGCCATGACGGTGCAGGTGTAGGTATGGTCTGCAGTCGCGCTCACACGGATCGGCGAGCTGAAGTAGCTCGCGGAACGGGTCGCGCCGCCGTCGCTCGATACGCAGGTCGCCTTGTAGGTAAAGATCGGTGCGCCGCCGTCGTCGGCCGGTCTGCTGAACGCGACCTTGACGTAGTGGTCTCCGGCGGTCACCGACGTGATGGTCGGCGCGCCCGGCACGGTGGGCGACGCTCCGCTCGCGCCGGCACCGACAAATGAGGCGCCCACGATCGCGACGCCGCACACCCAAGCCTTCCAGCCGTGCGGCCGTCCCAGCGAAGTCGACTTGTTCAGCATGGACCTCATCCCCTCAGATTTCGTCCGGAAGCATCCGAATCGGCGAAACGGTGGCGACCCTCGTACTGACCGTCAGCGGTCCGGGACGTCCCCCCGGATTGGTAATCGTCTGAGCGACGACGAGGAAACGGTCCGTTCGGAATACGGCATTGTGCGCGACAGCACATGCTTCGTCTTCAGACGAAAAGACACGACCCACCGGTTCGCAAGGACGCAGTCGGCTGACGCCGCGAGCGTTCGAGCACATACGGCCGGCGTGTTCGGAGTTCCGGTTGTGGGGTGTGCGGATCGGGGCTGTTCGGTTGTGGCCGTGTTGGTGTGGGCTGGTGTTGTGTCGCCGATGGTGGTTGACGACACGGGGGGAGGTTCGGGGTTGTCGCGTCGGGCCGGACGGCGGTCGGTCTGGGGTGGGGGGACCGGGGGTCTGGGACGGCGGTCGGGGGGCCGTCTATTTGGTGATGGTGATCGGTCCGGTTTTGGTTGGGGTGCCAGCACCGCGGGAGTTGTCGGCGGTCACCGCGCAGGTATAGATGGTGCCCAAACTCATGTTGGTGACGACAAGTTCGCCGCCGGGGCTGGCCGAACCTCGACCGACACCACCATCTGTCGAGGTGCATTGCGCCACATATCTGGTGATCGGCGCCCCGTTCGCGACGGGAGCCAACAACGTCAACGTCACCCCATGGTTCTTCTGCACAATTTTGGAGATCGTCGGCTGGCCCGGCGCACCCAACGTCACGGTCGCCGCAGCTGACTTGACGCTCGTCCCCCCCAAACTGACCGCCACCACCACACACGAGAACGGATGCCCAGTAGTCAGTCCCCCAACCGTCAGCGGCGAACTCGGACCGCTCTTCGTGAACGTCGCCCCATCTTTCACGTCGGTACACGTCAACCGGAACGACGTGATCGCACTCCCGTTCGCGGATCCCGCCGTGAACGACACCACGACCGGTCCCGCCGGACCCGCCGCATTCCCCGACAAGGCCTTCACCCCCGTCGGCGCGCCCGGCGGAGTCCGAGGAATCACCACCGCCGACACCGGCGACGACGGACCCGTCCCCACATCATTCGTCGCATTCACCCGACACGAATAACTCTTCCCATTCGTCAACCCCGACACCACGACCGGCGAGAACGTCTCACCCACATCTTCCGGTTCCGACACCACCGTCCGGGACACACCACCATTACTCGACACACACCCCGCAGTCGTCTTAAAAATCGCGTTGCCGTTCGCGGCCGGTAACACAAAACTGACCACCACCCGCGACGGACCCGCCACCACCGACGGCTGCGCCGGCGCGGCCGGCACCGCATTCGCGACCGCCGGAGCAGACTCATCCGACACAGAACCCGTCCCAGCACTATTCGTCGCGCTCACATCACACGTATACGAATCTCCATCCGTCAACCCCGGCACACCAATCGGCGACACCGGCCCCGACTTCACGCCCGTCACACCACCATCAACCGACGTACACGTCGCCGTATACGACAGGATCGGCGCACCATTATCAACCGGCGCGACAAACGCCACCTCCATCACACCATTCCCCGCCGTCAACGTCGGAGCCGGATTCGGGAACCCCGGCACCCCCGCCGGAACAACCGGCAACGACTCCGGCGAATCCGGCCCATCCCCCAACGTGTTCTCCACCGTCACATGACACACATAACTCTGCCCATCCACCGCACCCGTCGCCGTCACCGGCGACACCACCCCCGACCCGAACGCCACCGGATTCCCCGCCGACACACACGTCACGTTGTACGCAACCAACGCCGAACCATTCAAACTCGGAGGAACAAAACTCACCACGATCTGCGAATCGCCCGACATCACCGTCGGCTGCGCCGCCACCCCCGGCAACCCCACCACAATCGAACTCGACCCCGACGCCACACCCGACCCCACACTGTTCGTCGACACCACCGAACAGTCATACCCAGCACCATCCGTCAACCCCGACACCACAATCGGCGACACCCCACCCGCCGAACCCGACACACCACCATCCGACGACACACACGTCGCAGTATTCCCAATCACCGCATCACCATTCCCGACACCAGCCGAAAACGACACCGTGATCTGACCATCCCCCGACACCAACGACGGAACCGACGGCGCACCCGGCACACCAACCACCACCACCGCCGGCGCAGACCCCGGCGAATCCACACTCGTCCCAACACCATTCGTCGCCCTCACATCACACGAATAACTATCACCCTCAGTCACACCCGACACCGAGATCGGCGATGCGCTCCCATCCGACGTCTCATACACACCGATCCCAGGAACCCCACCATCCGCAGACGTACACACCGCGCTATAACTCGAAATCGGGCTGCCATTATCCGCCGGCTCGACGTACGACACGACAAGCAGCAAATCGCCCTGCGAAACCACCGGCCGCGCCATCGTGGCAGGAACACCGAGCGGGATCGCGGCAGCAGAGACCAGCGACGCCACGCTGGGGCCCTCACCGTTGGTTGCGATGACCGTGCACGTATAGCTGTCGCCGCCGGTGAGACCGGCCACAGTGATCGGCGATGCGCTTTCATCGGGCGTGTCGTACGTGCCGCTGCCCGGTGCGCCACCGTTGGTGGACGTGCAGTTCGCCGTGTAGCTCGTGATCGGGTTGCCATTGTCCGCCGGCTCGACGTAAGTGACAACGAGCTGAGAATCGCCGACCGACACGGAAGGTTGTGCGGGCTGCGCGGGCGCGCCGACGACAACCGCGCTCGACGCGGGTGACGCCGGGCCGGAGCTGTCAGTGGTCGCGTAGACCGTGCACGTATAACTGTCGCCGTTGGTCAGGCCGGTAACAGTGATCGGGGACACGCTCTCATCCGGCGTGTCGTAGTTCGCGGTGCCGGTTGCGCCGCCCATAGTCGTCGTGGAGCATGTCGCGGTGTAGCTCGTGATCTGGCTGCCATTATCCGCCGGCTCGACGTAGGTGACGACGAGCTGTCCATTGCCGCTCGCGATCGTCGGTGCGGCTGGTGCGTCAGGCGCGGTCGCCCACGCCGGAACCGCGGCCAACACGACGAGAAGCGAGGCTCCCATCCCCACCGCCACCACGCGACGCGCCCCGCACCAGATCCGCTGATCACACGTTCGGCCCATGACTCCTCCCACCACGGCCCCACAAGTGCCCGCCGAACGGCCAGTACATCCCCCTTCGCGGCTATTGGCAAGTCCCAGCCGACCTTTCGTGGACGGATTCCGGGTATCTGTGCCCCAGCTGGCGAAAGGAGCGAACTCGGGGGCATCCGGTACGTCGTGAACCCGAGAACTCCCCGAACACGACCAAGCTGACAGTACGGCTGCGACCAGAACGCGACGCTCGCGTGATGCTCGCCTCGTGGCCAACCATGCGAGCCACGTCAGCGTCCTGAGAGGAATCTCAGAACGTCGCGGTGGGCGGGCCGTCGGACATCCCGGAACGGCTCGGGGAGACGCGGACTGTCGATCGAGCCGCTCACCCTGCCGTCGAGGTGTTCCCTCGGACCGTTACGACTTGCCGCCCTGCGGCTCGTCGGGGACGATACCGCCGCGGGCTTTGATGTCGGCGTGACGCTCACCAAAATGCCAACGATGACCTTCGAGGTCGGTTGTCTCGTAGCGGCGCTCGCCGTAGAACGCGTCCTGAATCTGCATCGTGATGTCGGCGCCTTCGGCGACCGCGTGTGCGAAGTCCGCGTCGATGTCGTGCACGTACACCATCATCTGGACTGTCGTGTTGCCGATCGTGCGGGGGCTGTGAATCTGGTGGATCTCGGCGTTGGCGTGGCCGATCATGACGACGCCATCACCTGCCCGCAACCACGCCAGCATTGACTCATCGGTTTCGGTGCGAGCCTCCCGGATCTCGGTGAGCTGGAACACGCGAGTGAGAAAGTCGAGCGCGGCGCGCTCGTCTTCGTACGCCAACCGCGGATAGATGTCAGGCATTTGAAGGATCGGCGGGGTTTCTTCGCGTGTCTCGTCGATCGTTGACATCAGTCTCTCCTTTTCTCGGGCGAACACAGTGGGCTCGACCGGATCGTCGGGCTGGACCCGGTCGGGCCGCAGCTCTCTCACGCCGTCGAAGTCGTCGCTCACCGTTGTCTCCCGATCGACGTCTGCAGTTCGCGCAGTTTCTGCCGCGCCCGATTGATCCGCGACCGAACCGTACCGATCGGCACGCCAAGCGCTGTCGCGATCTCGTCGTAGCTGAGTTCCTCCCACACGTACAGCAGCAGGGCATCGCGTTCGCCGTCCGGAAGGTGCGCCAGCGCATCTGCGACGCGTGGCCACAAGTCGGCGGCGTCGAGCCGGGCCGCGACCTGTTCGGTTGGGTCGTCCGACGGTGGGCGGCGTGTGAGCAGGCGTACGGTCGCGTGAATCCGGCGCGCTTCACTCCGTCGGTGGTGCGCGATGAGATTCGTCGCGATCCCGTACAGCCACGGCCACGCGTTCGGTCGTTCGCAGTCGTACGTGGCCCGCTTCTCAAAACCGACACGGAACACATCGCCGAGCAGCGCGTCGGCGGCGTCGACACCGACTCGACGCACGAGATACCGAAAGACCACGGTCGCGTGCCGGTCGAAGAGCTGCCCGAAGTATCCCGGCTCGTCGAGTGACGCCTTGATCACCGCCGCGTCCGATTCGGGAACCATCACCTAATGTTTCCCGCTCGCATAGGCCGGTTCGCGCCGACTCCGACCGGATGCGCGTGACAGTGCTGTCGCATCTCGGTCATTTCGGTGCCCCGCTGGATCGATTCCCATACTGGTCGGTCCATGAGAACGAGATCGAGCTGGTCCATACCGCCACGGTCCGCGGGCCGCTGCACTTCCGATCCACCTCTGAACCGAGCTAGACACACGAAGTCCGCCTCACGGAGAGGCGGCTTGGACCGACGAGGCCCGAAGGCGGCGACGAAGATGGCGGATGAAGTCGATCTTGGATCTCGTTTCCTGCGGTGGGAACTCCGCGGCCCGGCTGCGTGGGTGACGATCGATCGCTCCGAGCGCCGCAACGCGCTCACGGCGAACATGTATTTCGGAATCCGACGCGCGGTTGACCGAGTCAATGCGTCACGATCGCTTCTGGCGCTGGTTGTCACTGGCACCGGCGACGTGTTCGCGCCCGGCGGCGAGCTCGGCGGTCACCACGATGAGGGCGCGGTGAACTACGGCGAGCTGCTCGGGACCGGTGCGGTGCCGTTCGACGCGATCCGCGACTCACGCAAGCCTGTGATCGCGGCGGTCAACGGGCTTTGTATGGGTGGTGGTCTCCTGATCGCGATGCTGGCTGACGTCGCTATCGCCAGTGATCGGGCGGTGTTCGGTGCGCCGGAGCTGCTTCGGGGTGTAGCCGACGCGTATCACGCGGCGATCCTGCCTGAGCACGTCGGCATCGCGCTCGCGCGGGACATGCTCTTTACCGGCCGGCGACTGACCGCAGACGAGGCGGAACGGCACGGCCTCGTTGCGCGTGTCGTACCTCACGACCAACTCAGTGCGACGACCGAGGAGGTCGTCCATGACATGCTGCGTGCGGCCCCGCGAGCCCGCGTCGCCTTGAAGCGCCTCGTCAACGCACGCTATGGCGCGATCGACAAGATCACCTTCGACGAATCGGTGAACGGCGACGAGGTGATCGAAGGCTTCCGTGCGTTCGTCGAGAAGCGAACGCCAGATTGGGCGCCGGACTGATGGTGGACTTCGTGGCGGCTCCGGTCGCCGGGCAGGTCAAGTCGGGACTGTCTCGGCCGCGGACGCGTTGCAAAGCGGTCCGGGCTCGGCCGCGGTCTCGGCGAACGCATCGTGCAGCTTGCACCCCAAACCGTCGCCCAGTCGGCGAGGTGAGCCCACGGAGTCAGCCGCCGGGTCTCGCCGATGGCTAGGATCGAACGTGTGTTCGCTACCTTGGATCACCTCAACAACGAGCAACGGGCGGCCGCGACGTTCGAGGGCGATCAGCTTCGCATCCTCGCCGGGGCTGGCACCGGGAAGACAACCGCACTGACGGCCCGGGTGGCGTGGCTTGTCGGGACCGGGATTCCTGCCGAGCGCGTCATGGCGCTGACGTTCACCAGGCGCGCAGCCCGAGAGTTGGTGCACCGAACCGAGACCCTGCTTGCCGACTCTTGGGGACTGGCGGGCCGACGTCGACGGAGTCGGGTTGTGGGCGGGACATTCCATTCGATCGCTCACCGGACCTTGCGGCGCCACGCGGCCGCGGTCGGCCTGCCTGAGGGTTTCTCGATACTCGATTCCGGCGACGCAGCCGACGTCATCGATCTCGTACGCCAAGAACAGGGCGCGGCAGCGACGGGCCGACGTTTCCCGAAGAAGGGGACGTTGCTCGATCTGTACTCGCGATCGGTCAACACGCAGCGGCCGCTCTCGGCCGTCATCGACGAGATCGCTCCGTGGTGTGCGGAGCAGATCGAGCCGATCGGGTCGATCTGCCGCACCTACGTCAACCGCAAACGTGTGCTCGGTCTCGTCGACTTCGATGACCTCCTCTTATATTGGCGCGCCGCGGCGGCCGACGATCGACTCGGCCCGCAGCTGGCTTCCGAGATCGACCACATCTGCGTCGACGAATACCAAGACGTCAACGCGCTCCAGGTCGACCTGCTGCGCGCCTTGCGTCGCAGCGACCCGCGGTTAACCGTCGTGGGCGACGATTCACAGGCGGTGTACAGCTTTCGCGGGTCGAGCCCCCGGCACCTGCTCGACATTGAGGTGGCGTTCCCTTCGATGATCACGATTCTGCTGGAGCGCAACTACCGGTCGGTCCAGCCGATCCTCGATGTCGCGAACGCAATCGCGGAGGGTGCCCCGGAAGGGTTCATCACGCGATTGCGCACCGAGCCCCCGTCGAGCACACAACGTCCGCGGCTCGTGCGCTGCGCGGACGAAGACGCACAGGTCGACGCGGTCTGCGACCAGATCCTCGCCCACCGTGAAGAAGGCATCGCGTTGCGAGATCAGGCCGTGCTCGTCCGAGCCGCACACCACAGCGACCTCCTCGAGCTGGAGCTTGCACACCGACGCATCCCGTACGTGAAATACGGCGGTCTGCGGTTCCTCGAGGCGGCCCACGTCAAGGACCTCATCTGTCTATTCCGCCTCGCCGACAATCCTCGGGACGAACGAGCATGGTTCCGGCTCCTCCAACTCCTCGAGGGAGTCGGACCCGTTCGCGCTCACCGAGCGATCACCGCCCTCGGGGTCGACCGACCCGGCACACCCGCGGAGATCTTGATGCGCTGGCCGCTCGCGGTCGAGCAACTTCCGCCCGCGTCGCGTCGGGCAGCCGACGCGTTCATCAAGTGCCTCAGACGCGCCGACGGCGAGTCGGTCGGATCGCACGGCGAACGCCTCCGAGACTCGCTCAAGCCGCTGGTCAGCGCGGCATACGACAACCCGCAGTCGCGGCTCGCGGATCTCGACGCCCTCGCCGCCGTCGCGCACAACGCCGCACGACTCTCCGACGTGGCCGCCGATCTCACGCTCGAACCGCCACACTCGACCGGCGACCTCGCCAGCACGCCGGCGATCGACGACGACTGGCTCGTGATCTCCACTGTGCATTCGGCCAAGGGCCTCGAATGGGATGTCGTCCACCTCCTGAACGCCGCCGACGGCAATTTCCCTGGCGATATGGCATTGACCTCGAGAGAAGGACTCGAAGAGGAACGCCGCCTCTTCTACGTCGCCGTCACCCGCCCGCGCCGTCACCTCCACGTTTACCTCCCGCTTCGCTTCCACTTCCGACCGCGAGGCCACGACGAACACACGATGAGCCAGCCCAGCCGTTTCCTCACCGGCGACGTTGCCGCGGACTTCGACGCCGTACAGGTGTCACGTCACGACACCCGTCCCGACGTCACCGTCGATGCCGGAATACGTGTCGAAATGGACCTCGACGCCCTTTGGAACTAGCCGGAGTTTCCGGCTCTCCCCGAAACTCGGGCTCGCTGTCCGACGAGGTCGGCACCGGAGCGCGGTGCCGACCGATAGGGCCGAGATGCGACACCATGACACGATTGAGCCGCCCGCCGGCCCGTGGTGCCAGAACGTCGAGCTGCCTCGAAGCCGCGATGTCGGCGGTGCCGATCCGGCGAAGACCCGATCGGTGATTCGCTGCGAGACAACAAACGTGAGATGAACGCGGCGCGGATGGCACAGCCCCAAACCGCGATGCCGGAACGCGACGACGCTCATATGTGGATGCTGTCCGTTCGCCGATCTGGGTCTGCGTCGTCTGGCCGACGTCGGGGCAAGGTCGATCAGGGTACGAGAGCTCGATGTGTGCATCGGTAGCGCCGCGACTGGACCGCAAGTCCTTGAGGCTCGCACGACAGCCGCATGGGACGATTGGTTCCGAGTTGGCCGCCGTTCGGTCTCGTCTTCACGATGTGGACGAACGCCGACTCTCGGCGTCCCATCGAGCGGTCCTCGGCACATCAACGGACCTGCGTCGACAACTGGGTGGTGCGAACGTCGATGACCGCTCGATGATCCAGAGTGACTGTCCGACGCGACGCGCATTCGCGGAATTGTCGAAGCTTGCCGTCCGCACTAAGAGTGTTCGGCCAGATCTGGCGTGTGCGACGCATCGGTGAACCGGCAGGTCGGCGATAACTGTGGACAGAGGCGGGAGTTGTCCACTCGAAAGACACAGGGTTGTCCCCTTTCTTTCCACAACGCGCGAAGCGCACACTTCAAGGCCAACCCAACGTCCATGGTGACGGCCCCTGCCGCTGCTGTGTTCGGGGGTCACCACCGGGAGGAGCGCCGAACCCGTCGGCGACGATGATGCAGATGGAGAGTCCATCGCTCAGGTTGGATGCACCGTGTGCGCAGACATCATCGCAGTTCGGCGCGCGCTGCGAGTGGAACGAGCCGCGGATTCGAGGACGAACACTTCCTCGACGTCGGCGGCGCGGCGTGGCCGGCTACCAGAACCGATGCGGCAAGTCGTGTGCGAATGCGTCGAGGACCCGACGGGGACACTCTTCGAACCGGTTGCGACGGACGATGCCGGTTGGCGGTACACGACAACGCTCGAGGCGTTCGCCAGAGCCGGCCGTGACAGGGTTGTCGCCCTCGAAGCCCAGCTCGACAACTTGGAGGTTGGCGCGCGCCGCGCCGTGCAATAGGTCACCTGATCATGCATGACACCGACCCGAGGGAGGGGGTCGAACCGGAAAACGGGACTGCGCGAACACCCGCGTCGATACCTCAGGGCCGCACTCGTGTCGTGAGTGGGTCCGAGCGTCTGAGCATCCAGCGAGCGCCCCGGATCGATGCCGACTTCTGGGCGACACCGCCGACGAGACCGCTTCCGATAGCGCCGAAGGCGGAAGCGCGCTCGGTTGACAACCCGGCACAAGACGACATCGGGTCGGTCCCGGTCTCCGAAGCGCTCCGCGTTGAAGACCCCCTGTACAACATCGCAGCAATCCCGGTAGGCGAACCAGTGATCGAGGCGTTCCTCTTCGAAAACCCGGCCGAAGACCACCTCGCGGCCATCATCGGGACGCCCGACGTCGAAGGTCCCGCCCAAGATTGGGAACAAGACGCCGCCGGCGTTTCCCCTGAGAACGACGAGGCGGCGCTGCGGATCACCGAACCACGGATCGACACCCGCGTCGTCGAAGGTCCGACCGACTACTACACCGCGGCGCTCCGGATCACCGAACCGATCGAAATCGGCGTCGTTGCGGGTCGCACGCAGAACAAGATCGAAGATCAGGCCGCGGTGGCGCAGGTGACCGAAGCTCAGCTCGAGGCCGACGCGCTTCTCGAAGGTCCGGCGCAAGACTGGTCGCAGCATGCGGCGGTTCCGGTCAGCGATGACGCTTCCTCGGCCGGTGATAGCGGATCGGCGACACTCGAACTGGTGATCTCGCCGCAACCCGCCGCGACGGCCACCGAGATTGAAGCCGAATCACTACCGATCGCAGCCGACGAACCCGGGACTCGGCCGCAACCTTGGGCGCTCGCTGCCGCCATCGAACCTTGCCTGCGACCGGAGCCAGTGGCACCCGATGACGACGACGACGGAACGTTCGATCGTGATGAAGCGCCGAAGTACTCAGGATGAACTGCATCGTTCGCGCCGGTGAAGACCGGGCTCGTGATCATGCGCTGAACCGCTGAAGGTCCCGATGCCGTTCTTGTTAAGTCGAGCGCAACGGATCGCATCGACTTGGCGTGCCAGAATCCGCTGTCCAAGAGGCTCACCGGCGCTCGGCTGAACCTCCACGTAAGGATCGACGGCGTGAGGTGCGCACGGGGATCACGTCGACCTGCTGGGCTTGGGCTCGTTGCCGATGACACGCGGCGACGTTCGATCGCGACCGCCACCAGTGGGTCGAACGAGGCGAGCACTGTCGGTGTTGCATCCCCGCGGAGCCGGCACCGGATAGTGATGCAGATCGTACCCGTCGAAGATACGCACAGCCTCGCGGCGCGAGGGCATACGTCGGGTTCCGAGCTCGAACGGCTCACCGGCGAACGAGGGGATCGGGACATCGCACTGGTTGAGGCCCCAACGTCGACGCACGCTGGGTTCCATCAAGTGCCGCGTTCCCGGACGTAGTCGCTGACGCACAACATCACAGCTGAACGGCCAAACAGGCCACGCGAGTCGTGTCACATCCGGATCGCGACTGCGACTGAGATGCCGCGGCGTACGCCGGTGTCCCGCGTACGTCGCGGGTGTCGTGTACGTCGCTACGACCGCACCTCCACGCCACTGCAAGCCCGCGCCCGGCGAGTTCGCGTCGCTCGGTCCCGAGCGGGACGACCGAACCAGCGCCACGCGCGTCAATGCCGGCACGCCCCTTAACCGCCACTCGGGCGCAGTCAGTTAACCGCGGTGACGCTGAGTTACGGAGTGGCAAAGTGGCACAGTTGCGCGCCGAAGTTGAGTACTGAGGTGTCTGTCTCTCGACCTCAACGTGAGTGGCGCGATCATCCAACTGATGCTGTATAAACGCAGCTCATTTCATGACTGACGTATCGCTCGTCCAGATACGGAGTTGAGGACCTCGAGCCGCGAAACGACCATCAAACCCATAATGCGGCGATACGGCACCCCTAGATCCGAAATTCTGTGACATTGCATCTTGATATGAAGACCGCGCCGGAATAGAACGAGCCGCCGAGCGGATCAACCGCCGACAGCAAGAGATGCCCACACAAGGAGAATCCGTGAAGAGACGATTTCTGTTTGTGGGAGCGGCTGCGGCCGCTCTCGCCCTAACAGCGTTGCCAGCCCTCGCTAATAATTACGGTGGCAACGGCAATAACAATGGCAACCAGTGCAATAGCAGCCCCTGGGGCAACAACAACCAGGGCAACAACTACGGCGGCCAGGGCAACAAGGGCAACCAAGGCAACAACGACGGCTGCCAGTGCAACAACAACAACTACGGTGGCCAGGGCAACAACAACAACGGCCAGGGCAACAACAACAACGGCCAGGGCAACAACAACAACGGCCAGGGCAACAACTACGGCGGCCAGGGCAACAAGGGCAACCAAGGCAACAACGACGGCTGCCAGTGCAACAACAACAACAACGGCCAGGGCAACAACAACAACGGCCAGGGCAACAACTACGGCGGCCAGGGCAACAAGGGCAACCAAGGCAACAACGACGGCTGCCAGTGCAACAACAACAACTACGGTGGCCAGGGCAACAACTACGGTGGCCAGGGCAACAAGGGCAACCAAGGCAACAACGACGGCTGCCAGTGCAACAACAACAACAACAACTACGGTGGCCAGGGCAACAACTACGGTGGCCAGGGCAACAACTACGGTGGCCAGGGCAACAACTACGGTGGCCAGGGCAACAACTACGGTGGCCAGGGCAACAACTACGGTGGCCAGGGCAACAAGGGCAACCAAGGCAACAACGACGGCTGCCAGTGCGACAACAACAACTACGGCCAGGGCAACAACTACGGTGGCCAGGGCAACAACTACGGTGGCCAGGGCAACAACAACAACAACGGCCAGTGCCAGGGAAACCACGACCCCAACCAGGGCGGCAACAACCTGGATGGCTATAACAACCAGGGGAACCAGGGAAACAACAAAGGCAACCCGTGTAACACCGACAACAACAACGACAACAACTACGGAACCGTACGTTTTTGACCACTGAATAGGTCTTTTTGTGCGGCGTATATTGATCGCCGTTCGCCATCCGTCGAAGGCGCCCTTCTGGTGGAATCAACTGCGATTGGCCTAGCCCGCAGCGATCTCAACCAGAAGGGCACTTCGCGGAGACGGGGTGCCACGCGGCGACTTCTGCGTCGGTGTGGACAAACACTCGGCCAGCCAGAGCCTTCTGCATCTCTCAGATCGACCAACCGTTCCCAGCGTGCGGCCGGGTAGAGTCGGGCCGGCTCCGGTCGTTGGGGTTGCCAGCTTCTGCGGTCGTGTCAGATCGTTGTGCGACCTCAGTGAACGCCGGCGGCGCGGCGGTGCGTTTGGGGTTTCGACAAGGAGGTCGCAGCGCCAGGGTCGGATGTTGTGCCTCAACGGCACGACAGCGCGTCAGTCCGATCGTGATCAGACCGACCGGTTCGGGCGCTTCGAGGCTCGAGAACTATGCACGCGGGATGCGACTGGTTGGCAGAGGTCACGATGATTGGAAGGATCACAGAGGCGGCCGAGGGCAGCGATCCGGTGGGCGCGTGACGACCGATCCGATACTGACGTGACGACGGCCGGGCTCCTAGTCAGCGGGTTTTTCGTTGCGCTGTCCGCTCTCGTTGTTCCGCGCTGGCGTACCAAACGTCGCTGCGGGTGCGCACGCCGGTGCTGTCGATGCACTTTCCCTCTTGGCGCTGGTTGCGGCGGGCGCGGCGACCGTGTCGCTTGCGTTGCAAGTCGTTTCGTTCGGTGGCCACGAGACACCCGCCCAGTCGGGCGACTATTTTTCATCGTTGGGTTCGATCTTCGGTGTTCCCGTCATCGCGATTCCAGTCGCGATCCTCGTGGCAGTCGTCGGTGTCGCCGAGCTCCTCGCTCGCAACGTCCGCACCGCGCCCGTCTCCTCGGTGCCCGCCGCGACCGCGGTACCGGTCGAGCACAGTTCGCTCGATTTGCGATTGCAGTACCCGAACGAGGTCACCGACGCCGCCTCGCGTGAAGAACAGCTCGAACGACGGGGAGCGAGCGGACAACTCAAGGCGTTCGGTCGCTTCGTGCGCGGGGACGAGCGGACGCTCAACGCCATCCGCGAGGATCTCGCGACCGCAGCAAGTCGCTCCCGAGCGGTACTTGTCGACTCGGTCGCGGAGATCGAGTCTCGCTTGTCGATGGATCTTGAGGAGCACGCACGAGTTCGGGCTTCGACGCACACCGCTGTCGAGAGCCTGCAAGAAACGGTCACCGATTGCGCCACCGACGTTTCGTTTGCGCTGTCAGGCATTGCGGATATGTGCGCCAGGGTTGCCGACCGGATCGAGGTTCACCGGCTCGAGCGACATGCGCTCGTCGACGCCATCGCGCTTCTCGCTCAGCCGGTATCCACGGTACGGGAGGCGCCGGCAGTCGTCCCCGCGCTGAGATCTCTGCCGTCGACGCCGAACGTGTGCCCGATCCTGAGCCGGCCGGTTTGCGCGACCAGAGATGGCGAGATTACGGCGATCTGGGAAGAGGAGTCCTCACATCCGTCCAGCGGCTCCAACAGCGGCGCGGAGCGCGCGAAGAAAGATCCGGACTCGCTCCAGGCCGCACTGGGTCGAACTGAACATCACCGTTCGTCGTGAGCCGAATCACGAGCCGACTCCCTCTCGTGCTGACGTGAACGCCGGCAGTCCACACTGACGCCAGAGATGACTGCGCCCCACCGCCGCAAAGCCGCCGAACGCGTCGCGTTCTGGATAGGGACAAAGCCGGGGTTCCGGGCTCGCACTCCCTGATCTCACGGAGGGCAACATCACCCACCTCGGTGCCGCGATCTGGGCAGTCCTGCCCGGCATCGGCCGAGTGCGGTGTCGCCTCGCCGTCGGGCGCGACGGAAGCCTCCCGTGCGCCCCGAGGCGTGATACTCGGCGTGCGAGTGGGTGTCTACCTCGATCGTGCCATTGACATGTTGCGAGGTACCCCTACGATTGGAGGACGGAGGCTCATGGATGGATGGGGGCCTTCCGTCTTCACGGCCTGCCCCGTTGCCGCGTGGCGGGTCGTGTCGCTGTCCACCGCCACTTCGGCATTCGGGCCGTGCCCGGCAAGGACGCACCTCGCGTCCCGTCGGCGGCCAGCCTGCGCAGCCTGGACCGTTGCTCTCCGGTTTTCGAGCACGTCGCGTACAGATGCCGGCCGGACTACTCGCGACTTGAGATGACAGCTGGACGAGCGCGGCGCGGATCTCTTCGACGTCCACAACGGTCGGTCAGTCGCTTCGCCAAGTACAGCTGGCGCCAGATGCTCACCTGCGGGAGTGTGAGTGCGGTCGCGTCGAACGTTCTCGTGGTACCGCCGGCGGTCGACAGCGAGCGACACGGTGACCGCCGCGGCGGTTCGCGAGGTGACTGGCGCGAGCGTGACAGGAAGTCACAGGTGCGTGCCGGGAAGGCGGACGCGCCCACCGGCGAGCGAACATCCGTCGCCTCACGCCACTCAACCAGCGTCATGAGCTGTCGAAGCGCCGCCGCGGGGCGAACCTGGTGCTCACCTCGATGGGTCGCAAGGGCGCGACCGGTGACCATCGGCGTGTCCACACACGGGACGATCACGCATGGGGTGCCGAAGCTCTGTGTTCGAGCGACATCGGAAGGCCGAGCAGACGCAAGGCGTCGCTGCGGTGTCTCAGTTCGGTCCGGCGCCTCGAGCCGCGATCATCGCGTCGGCCTGATCGGACGCGCCGCGGTTCGGGAGGTTTGCTTGAGGGAGAGCGGCAGTCGTAGCACTCGCCCAATCCGGAGTCCAAACAGCTGCTTCGAGACCGGCGCCTTCGAACAAGATGTCGTGCATCGTCGGGGCGAGCTCGGCGAGGCGCGGTTGGTATGCGTCGAGGTCGACGAACACCGGCACGCTCGCCGGTGAATCGAGGTAAGGCCTGGGCGCGAGGCCGGGAAATCGGGTGAACGGGTCCGCCATTCGCTCGGAGATTGCGGCGAGCACCGAGACGTCGAGCACCGCGACGAACCACGGCACGTTGCACGAACGCGCAGTCATCACGAGCGCTTGATACAGCGCAAGACTGACCAGCCCTTCTGTTGCCGCGCCTCGATACTCCGACGTGATCGCGAACGTCGCGACGTCCCAGCACCGAGCGCGGTCGAGACCCGAGCCGGAACTCGCGATGGCGTCATCGATACTCTCGCCCCACACCCGCGGGATGTCATCGAGACTTTTGAAACCGCAGGGCGAAGAGACCACCAGACGCATGACCCCGGCCGGCACTAACCGACGGTTATCCACGACACACAAGAACAGGCTCGCTGGTTCGTACCGCTCGTACTCCTGCGCCAGGAGTTCGGGCGAGTTGTCGAAAAACTCTTCGAACACGACGCGCTCGACGACGCGGCCGAGCTCTGAAGCCGGATCCGTCGACGACAACACGTGCACGCCGAATGGTTGCGCTGCCTCCGAACGCTCGACGAGTGACGCAGTTCGCTCACGCAGGCCGAGATCGAGTTCCAACTCAGAACTCCTTGGCCACGATCTCGTCCGCGCTGAAGAACTCGCCCGTGAAGTCGACCAGTCGCTTCACGCGAACGCCTGACACGTGTCGACGTCGACGCTGAAGAACACGGTCGGTTGCTCCCAGGCATACAAGTGAGCTCCCGCCGTCCCCCAGTGCACCCAATCTGCCAATCGGTCCGATCGATGCGTCACCGGCTCCAGCAACACGGTCATCGCGCCCACCTCGGAAGGCTCGTCAGATTGTCGGTTGTCTCATGCTCGTCGATCAGGCATCGACGGCGTTCCGTCGATGACGTGACACTGTCGGACGATTGCGGGCGCAAGGTCGTCGAAGGGCAACGACGCCCTTTGTCCGAACACCTCAAGCACGCGCGTCAGTCTTTCCGAAACCGCGCCCAAAGGGCAAAACGGACGACACGACGCACACGTCTCGTTCGTGCATCAACCTGACGCCCGCAGGAGGCGCCGATCCAAAAGGGCAAGCACTAACTGTGATCGACGCGGTCACTCCGCGTAGTGAGGGCTCATCTCGGGCGGTCCTTGTCCCACGGTTCTGCTCCACTGCGAGCTGTTCCGGCGAACGTCGCGTTGCTGGCTGTTGCGCGACCGGAGGGATCGGCGTCCATGGACGCAGTGTGCCAGAGGCGAAGCGAGTCCCGAGAACGTTTCGTCTCGACAAGCACGCGAGCTGGTTGGGGGACGCCACGGGCGCGCCACCGGCCGAGCGGCTCTCGATCGAACCGATCTACGCCTCCACAGCAACGTCGGACGAGGTGGTGGCGCTTCGCTGGTCGTCATCGACGTGCGCGGGAACATGCCCACTCCGTTCAGTTCGACAAGCGCCTGTATCACGGGTTCGACGGCCTGCCATCGGTTGAGTCGCCGATCGTTGGCATGGCTGCGACGCCGAGGGGCCGAGCCACATCCGCCACGGCGCCGACAGCGGCGTCTGCACGCGTTCGACGCCGCGCGCTGCTCCCGGCCTCGGTGGACGGTTTGAGCGCGCTCGAGAGGGGCGCTTCATTGGGCCGTACACACTTGGCGGGCACCACCATCAGGCGCGGGTTCGGGCGAGCGGTTTCGAACAGCGAGGGACACGCCTCCTGGCTGAACGCAACGAAGAGCGCGACGTCAGCTCACACTCGTCGAGGTCAGCGAGGGCCGAGCCCGTCGGTCAGGTCAAATATCGGTCAAAACGGACTTCGTGCTCTAGCCGTCGGCCTCGTCGGGACGCGACCATCGAAGATGGCGTCGATCCTTGTCGGAGTGGCAGTCGGGGTCAGCGTCCTCGTCTGGGTCGGAGTGCTGTGGTTGGTCGCGGTGGCGTGGCGGGACGATCGTCGGCGCGAGGACCAAATGACCCTGCGGGGCTCGCGAGTGGCGGGGTACGGACACAACGGACGCGCGCCGAGCACCGCTCCGATGGGTGACGGCAATGTTGTCGCGCCTGCTGCGCCTCGAGTCGCGCCCACCCCGAAGGTCGACGTGTCCGCCGCGCCCGCCGAGATGGCGGGTGTGCTTCCGTCGTGCATCTTTTGCGACCAGCCGATCGGAACGGTCACGTACTTTTGGCCGGAGTGGCTGTGTCGCTTGTTCGCTGACCAGCTGACCATCTCGAACACGGAGCTCGGCTTCGACGACGTGGTGGAGAACCTGCGAAGGGAGGTCGACCAGACCGTCGACTGCATTTGCGAGAGCTGCAGTGACGGCTGGCTGCAGCGCCTCGACGACGAGGTGAGCCCGTTCTTGACGACGATGATTGTCGGAAACGAGAAGCGACTGTCGCCACGACAGCAAGGAGCGCTTGCTCGATGGGCGGCGAAGACCGCTGCAGTCGCGCAGTATGTCCATGACGACGCGGTACCGACGCCTCGCGTCGCGTGCGAGTATCTGCGTCGCGCCGGTCTGCACGCGGGCACGCAGATACTCGTCGGCAGGTACGACGGTAAGGCTCGGCTCACCTACGAACGTGACCTGTTCAGCCGCACCATCGACGGCACCGAGCATTACCTTTCGCAATCGACCTTCGTGATCGGCAAGGTGCTCTTCCAGGTCATCGTCGATGCACGCCAGCACGGCACACCCCAACTCACCCCAGACGCGACGGATCTTCTTCTTGCGCTCGTGCCGAGTAACGATCGGAAGATCGACTGGCCTCCGGGTATCTCGATCGACGACGCAAACGAGGACCTAGTACGACACGGGTGCAGTGCCATCCCCGCCGCGTGACGCGGTCGCGAACATCGGCGGTCCCGTGGGCAACACCGACGGACCTGCCGGGACACGCTGGAAACGTGAACCGCCTCGTCACAGGCCCAGCCGGGCGATTCGTGTGACCGGTCGACCGAGCAGGCGTCGGTCTGAGGCTCGTTGAGTCGTGTCGCCGAGCCCGTGCGGAGGGTCCGCGATGAGGAGCTTCCTCGAAAAGGCCCCGGACAACGCTGAGGGGACGAGCTCAGCGCGTTCGATCTGGCCCGGACCGGGAAGATCCCGGCGGAGCTCAACCGGCGCTACCTGCGCAACGGGCTCCGACCCGATGGCCTGTCGACGATCTCAAGTCCCTGGTCAGCCGCGGCGTTCCCGACTGTGCGGTCGACCGCTGAGGCCGAATCGTCGTACAGCCTGTCGGGTCGGATGGCGCGACGCTCGATGTGCGCTGCTTGTGTTCGGGGTACCGACGATGTTCTTGGTCGCACTGTCGGGTCGCGTCGCGCTTCGACTCAACGGTCGTGGTCCGCGTTTGTGGCGTGGGTGTCGTTGTAACGTGCCGCGATGACGGATCTTGGCTTGTTGGATGCTACGGATCAGGCCGCGTTGGTGCGGTCCGGTGCGGCCTCGCCGTTGGAGTTGGTCGAAGCAGCGATCGGGCGTGTCGAAGCGCTGAACGATGAGTTGAACGCGGTGATCCATCCGTTGTTCGAGCGGGCTCGGTCGCTTGCGGTCGACGGGTGCGGAGATGGGCCGTTTCGGGGGGTGCCGATTGTTGTGAAGGATCTCGACGGCACACTCGGAGGCGCGTCGTACCACGCGGGCAATCGGTTGTTACGTGATGTGGGTTGGATGGCGCCGTCGACGTGTTTTCTGTTCGCAAAGTTGGAGGCAGCGGGATTCGTGATCGTCGGGAAAACGAACACACCCGAGTTCGGGTTGATGCCGACCACGGAGCCGTTGGCGTACGGCCCGACGCGTAACCCGTGGGACCCTGCGCGCAGTCCGGGCGGTTCGAGTGGCGGTACCGCGGCGGCGGTCGCGAGCGGCATGGTGGCGCTGGGTCACGGCGGCGATGGTGGAGGCTCGTTGCGTGTCCCGGCGAGCATGTGCGGGCTGTTCGGGTTGAAGCCGTCGCGGGGTCGTATCTCGATGGGCGCTGAAGAGGCTGAATCCTGGGCGGGAATGGTCGCTCGACATGTGATCACGCGTTCGGTGCGGGACAGCGCGGCGGTCTTGGACGTGTTGGAGGGTTACATGAGCGGCGACTGGTACAGCGCGCCGCCGCCGATGCGTCCGTATCGCGGCGAGGTCGGCGCGGCTCCGGGCCGGTTACGTGTTGGGGTTCGAACTGATGCGCCGTTGGGAATCACGGCGACGGATCCGGAGTGCGTCGCGGCGGTCGAGGACGCTGCCGGGTTGTTGGCGTCGTTGGGCCACACCATCGAGTCGGCGTCGCCGGCCGGCCTCGATGATCTAGCCGCTATGGAGGCCATCTCGACGGTCATGCTGGCATCGCTGGACGCCGATCTCGGTGACGTCGCCGAAGTGGTGGGGCGTCCAGTCACTGCAGATGACGTCGAACCGATGACCTGGATGCTGCGCGAGGGCGCCGCGACGCTCGACGCTGGCGGTTACGTCCGCTCGCTCGCCAACCTGCACCGATGGGCCCGGCGAGTGATTTCTTGGTGGGTTGACGATGGTTTCGACTTGTTGGTCACGCCCACGTGCGCGGAACCGCCGCCGATGATCGGCGACATCGGAGATCAAGACGACGGCGGCATCCGGGCCTCGGCTCGTTCGGTACCGTTCGCGATCTACACGGTCCCCTTCAACGCGACCGGTCAGCCGGCGATGTCGGTGCCGCTCGCCCGCGCGGCGTCAGGACTGCCGATCGGCGTCCAGTTCGTCGCGGCCCCCAACCGAGAGGACGTGTTGTTTCGGGTCGCAGCCCAGCTCGAAGACGCCCGTCCCTGGGCGAACCGACGCCCACCAATCCACGCCTGAACCTCCCTGCTCGACGCCGCGCCGGCCTCCCCTCGATCAGCGTGGGGTAGGCGTTGCCTCTGGGGTCGCTGTTGCCTCTGGGGTCACTGTTGCCTATGAGGTCAGTGTCGGCTAAACCTCTTTCATGCTGATCGATGAACACCGCGAGAACTGCCAGTGGCGAGATCTTGCGCCCCAAATCCATCGCCAACGCCTCGTCGTCGAAGGCACCTGCGGGGAGCCCATCGACGCCGTACACATCCGCCAGTACCTGAACCGGCTCTCCGCCGTGTGCGGAATGCGCACCCTGACCAGGCCAGTGACTCACCGCTCGCAACGCTACGGATGGGCCGGCTGGATCCACTGGGAAACCTCCGGGGCGCATTTCTACGCCTGGGACCAGCCGTTGCTGTTCTTTTCCGTCGACATCTATACCTGCAAGCCCTTCAACACCGACCCGGTCATCGAGTTCACCGCCAACTACTTCGACACTGACAACATCGTCGGTCGAACCTTCTGACCACCCGGCTCGCGACGGGTGCCAACAACTCGTCGGCCGTGTTCACCGGACCGTTCGACATGGTCGGTTCGGATCAGCTCGCAACGATTCCCGACGATTCCCGACGATTCCCGACGATTCCCGACGATTCCCAACGATTCGCAACGCCGCGCGGCCGCGCTGAGACGTGTGCCTCAGCGGTCGGTGCACAACAACATCCGACATGCGTTGCGCACACTTCACCGACTGGCGGCGTGATGCGTGTCCGGCCCGACGACGCGAACGGGATGCGAACGTCGAGGCTTGTGCCCCCACCGCGACCGACGCGGAGTTCGCCAGAGGACTTCCAGATGTGCTGGCGGGGCGCACATTCGACAAGGGCGGGGTGCAACAACGGCGCGCGTTGTGCGGCGCGATCACGAAGCGGGTAGCCCTCGGCGAATCGTCGAGCGCCACAGTCTGAGTCACGTGGGCTGTGCAATCGCTTCTTTGCCACACCGATCACGCGTCCGCGCAACGGGCCGAAGACCGAGAGAACGGTGCGGAACACCTCAAGACCTCGCGCAGGCTTGTGGTGCAGACCGCGGGGCTACGCGGACGTTGCTGGTGCTCATAGCGTGCTGGTGAGGTTCATGTGTCTCAACCCGACCGGGTCGGCGCCGCAGGCCCCGAACAACGCTGCGGTATGACTGTCGCACCGAGCGGACTGCTGCACCGCCCAGGCGAGTTCTCGGTATCCGTCCGGCACTCGAGACACCGAGCCGCTGACCGCCAGCCACCGCCCCAACGTACGCACGCCGATCGCTCCGGGTGAGGCTCAGCGACCTCGGCAATCGACCGAAGACTGGAGCACCGGTCGTTGCGGAGGCGCGGACAAGCCACAGAAAATGCACTCTTGCGGCAACCTTGCCGCCGCGACGATCGTGTGCCCAGAATGCAGAACGCAGATCGCGCTCAGGTGCGGCGACACCGACGAAATCGTGCGGCCCGGAAGCTCAACGTCGGAGCGACAGTGAGCCACCCGATACCCGACAACGAACAGCACGACCACGAACGTCAGTGGATGCTGGCAATTTGGGGTACGGCCTACACCCTCGTAGGTCTGGTCGGCTTGTACTTCGCGCGCCACGCCGCGAACCCGTGGCACCTCTGGCTGAACGTCCTCGGACTCTTGTTGACCGTCGTCGGGGGCGGATGCCTGTTGTGGTTCGTCGGTTTTGCGAGCATCCTCGGGCTCGATCAGATCGAAGACACCCGACCTGTCGAGCGCGCCTGCCTCCTCTTCGCCGCGGTGGTCGGGTGCTGGGCGGTCTACCTCATCGTCCGTATCTGATCGCGAACGAACCCTCCCACACATGTTCGTCGCGGCCGATCTGCCGAGCGCCGCAGTGTCGTTCAGACCTAGCTTGTCGCCATTGGGTGTCGAGCGACGCCCTCGATGAACTCGGCCGCGCCGCGCGTCGCGATCGACGACTTCGGCATCGGCTGCTCCTCGTTCGCCGCACTCGCCCAACTCCCGACGACGTCCTCAAGATCGACGAACGATTCATCGACGACCTCACACACAACGACGAAGGTCGAGGAATCGTCGAAGCCATCGTGCACTCGCCCAACACTCCCACTCGAAACCACCGCCGACGGCATCAAACACTCAGGGCAGGGCGAAGCACTCGCCGAAACACGGACGCACCACCTCCCGGGTTCCCCTGTTCACGACCCCCACCCGGCGACCAAGCCCACGCCTCCCGCGAGCATCACAACAGGACTGCCCTGTGCCGTTGCGGGCGGGACGGAAACATGGCACCCGACGTCGGCCCCGCGCTGACAATGTGGAGCGCAGCATGCTGTCGCCCGCGCCACAGACCTCGACGAGATAGACCGCTTCAATGTCGGCGGACCGACGAGCAAGGTTGCCGTTCACGGCACTCCGTCCGTGGATTCGTGCCGAGCGCGTCATCTGTTCGCGGCCCCTTGCATATGCACTTGTGAGAGCCCTGCACCGCGGGTAGCGTCGACAGCGCGGGGACCGTTCGTGGTCGAGCGTCGAGAGTGCGCGTCGATCTGCGGCGGTTTGGGGAGAGCGATATGGCTTGGTGGTCGGCCAGGGTTCCGGCACCTCCTTGGCTTGTCGCGGGGCGTCGGGGATGGTCCTGGTGCGGGTGGCCTGCCGCCCGGTTGGGGTGTGTTTCGTGCCCCAGTGATGGACATGCCGTTCGCTGACATCCGATGCTTCGCGGCGACACGCAGGGCCACGCGGGCAGACCCGCTGCAGTGGACTGGCCGATCAGATGCGGTCGAACATCGCCGCGGGTTTCACGAGCTTCGCGTCGACCGACGAGTTCGGCGACTCGATCGGCGGACTCCGGGACGTCGGGCACTTCCGCGGGCGGAATGTTCTGCGAGACATCGACGTATTGGCCACTCGACAAGCGCCAGACACGGGAGTCGACGACAGTGAAGCGCGGGGCCCGTGCGGCTGGCCAGTTGAGAACCCGCAGTCCGAAGGCGGCCGCGATCGTGGCGCTCGTGTTTGGTGTTGGACCGCTTATGGTGCAGCCCGCGACCGCCGAGGCGGCACGAACGGCAACCAAACGCGACGCGCCAACAACCATCGCAGTCGACAGGGTGGCCTTCGATCGAAGCTTCGAGGTACGGATCGATCGCGCCGGCGCGGCGGTTCACACGAATGCCGGGGCGCAGTGGGAAAGCCCGAACCACGACGGTGTGACCACGAAAAACTGGCCGGTCGCGTACAACATGAATACGCCGATCACGTTGCAGGCCCAGTTCTATGTGGCCGGTGCCGTGCCCGAAGGCCCGGCGACGATCACGGGCACCACCACGGTCGGAGGCCGACAACTGACATTTCAAAAGGCCGGGGTAACACTCGTCGCTGGAGAAAACCCCGTCACTGGCTTCGCGCCGCCAAACGGCAAGACGGCCACACTTCCGAACATGGTCACACAGATGCTTCTCCCGGCCTCACCGATGACGATCACCTGGGTCGTGACCACCGCCGCGAACACCACCATTCCGGCGGGGATCAGCCGCCACGACCTCTTCGTCTTGTTCCACGGCAGCGGTTCGGTGTTCCTGACCATCGTCTGGCACACCACACACGGCGCCGAAGGAAAAAGCACCCAAGCCGATGTCGCCGCCGGCACCTGGTCAGAGTTCTCCAACGCCGACACCGGTCCCGTCGGCGAGTTCCGGCAAATGACACTCGACCCGGCGACCGGCGATATCGGCGACGGACCCGCGCTGCACTACTACGATCCGGGGTTCGTCGGGTCCGCCGCATGCGACGCGACGACAACAGAAGAACTGTTGACCGACGCGCACAGTATTGGCCAGTGCGCATCATGGGCCCACCTCTTCCAGGATTCCCTCGCAGCGGAAGGGATACCTGCGTCGTTCGAGACAATCAACGCAAGCGCCATCGACCCAGGCGCGACGTTCTTGTTGATCAAGAACTGGCAAATCGCCGGATGCATGCCCAGGACGACGCGCCTCGAATACCCATTCGCGCTCAACCAAGACGACATCGCGACGTCCGACGGCGGAGGATGCGATGAGCCAGGCCTTCCAGGGCAGGGCAACCCCAACCCGACCGGCTGGCTCCCCCAGCTCTTCGTCGTCAGGTACGCCAATGGCGTATACGACCCGTCCTACGGCATCCTGCAAAACAATCAGGCCACATACCAGGCGAATCTGACCGCCTACGAGACAAGAATGATCGCCGCCATCTGCCGAGGACAGACTCCGCCGGACCCCGAAGCGCCGGATCTGTACCGCAACTTCGCGGCCGAATGTCACGCGGGCGTGTGAACCTCTGCGGTCCGCTCTCGAGCGGAGCCCGGCGTTGAACGGTCACCAACGGGTATTGGCATCAGCGCCGTTGCAGAGCGAGAAGCGACACGTTCGCGCCGCATTGTTCGAACGTCGCGTTGCACGCGGACAGGTCTGTTGAGAGCGCCGTTCGCACTCGGCACCAGTGAAGAACGACCCGCCGCCCTTCGCGGATGACGAGCATCGGCGTGTAGCTCTATCCGGGACGGTCGTGTGAGGGAGTCGTGAGCCCGTACGTCGTGGTGCAGGGTGTCCGGCGTTCCGCAACACGTGCTGACGCTGGCCACGGTTCGTCGAACCGTATCCACTCTGGGAGAGTGAATCGTCCTCGGATGTCGCTCGACGAGTAGGCGGGCGAGTGCTTGTTATCGGCGCTGAAAGGCTCGCGGTCTCCCCGTTCTGGGAGAAGCCGGCTCGTAGACTCCGGAACGGCATGAGCGTTCGGACCGACGAGCCAGCGATGCGGCGCTTCCGATCGGAAGTTCGTGCCAGCGTTGCGTTGCCGCGGTGGTCGGTGGCGCGATCGCGTGTGCGAGTTGCGCGTCGGGTACCTCAGCGATGAGAGGAGGGTAAGCCCGAATGACCACCACCCTCGCATCACAAATGCTCGATCCGTCGACCGACTTCAGCCACGCCGACAAGCTGATCGGACGGCGAAGGATCAATGTCGCGGTCGTCGAACAAGCGGTACGAGACCAACTTGTCACGCTCGGACGCGACCACAGCGCTGAGCATCTTCGCGATGCCCGCGCCGAGTCGTCGGAGCGTCGGCCGAGATGTTGACGTCTGCGCCGTCCGACCTCACGACCTTCGCGGACGAGGAGGGCTACGACCGGCTCGTCGTGGCGCGCGACATTCCCTTCCAGTCGCTGTGCTAACCCCACCTCTTGCCGTTTCACGGTGTCGCCCACGTCGGCGACATAGCGGCCGACGCATCCTGGGCCTGTCCAAGCTGGCACGGCTCGTCGAACTGTTCGCCCGCGACTTTCAGATGCAAGAGCGACTCACCAAACATGTTGCCGACTGGCTCCAAACCAGCGTGGCGCCCAAAGGCGCCGCCGTCGTCCTCGAAGCCGAACACCTCTGCATGACGCCGCGCGGCGTACGCGAGACCGGCTCACGGACCATCACCGCCGCCGGACCGTACCTGCTGCGCGACGACGCCGCGTGCCGCCAGGATTCTTCGCCTTCACCGGCACCCACCGCTAACCGTCGAGCACGCCGTCCCGTAGGAGGTAGCCATGCGAAAGTTCTCGGTGCGACCGACCCTGACCGTTCGCGGCCGCAAGTTCAAAGGACTGCGCGGCTGGGCCGGAAAACCAACGCATCCGCCGCTCACCGACTTTCCCGTAGCCGCATACATCTTCGCGGCGATCTTCGACCTCATCGCCTCGTTCGGGCGGCACGACACCTGGGCCCGTGACTTCTTCCACGCCGGTACCTACGTGTTCATCGCCGGAGCCGTGGTCTCGTTGTTCACGGCGCTGACGGGCTTTTGGGACTGGCTGCGCTCGACCGAGAAGGGCACCCAAGCACGCCGCACCGCGAACACCCATGCGTGGACCATGATCACCGTGACGGTGCTCGCACTCATTGACATCGCCTTGCGACTGAACGCGTACCATACGCGCACCCATCCGACCATCGTGATCCTCGTGCTCTCGCTCGCGGTCGCCGCGCTCGTCGCGGTGGGTGCCACCTTCGGTGGGACCCTCGTCTTCGACTATGGGTTCAACGTAGAGACCGCCGGCGACAGCCCTGTGTGGCATCAATCCGAGACTGACGTCATGCCCGGCGACCATTCCAACTGACCGGCCGCTCAACCAACGAATGCGATCTCCCGAACCCAGCCGACGACCACCCAGCCGACGACCACCCAGCCGACGACCACCCTGCCGGCGACCACCCTGCCGGCGACGCCCCCTGTCCGAAGAACCCACCGAACTCACCCTCCGACGCGTTTCGAGGCACGTGGGGCACCGCCGACGTCACCGCCCGACGCCCCCGGCCCCAACGACTCTGAAGCTGTCAGGAGAAGCTCGGGCGGCAGTCGGATCGTGCATCGTGGCGGCGTAGCGTCGCTCTTGGCGAATCGTTATCTCGGAGGGCCCGTGAGCGAGCACTTTCGGTACGCGTTCGACAAGAAGTTCGCTCCGCTGTGGGGCCCGTTTGGCGTGCGACCATCCAAAGACGGCGTGACGCTCACCGACGATGGCCGATTCGTCGCGACCTACGGCTTCTTGCGTGTCGCGACGTTTTTGGACAACATCGACGACGCACACATCACCACTGGCTACCGCTGGTGGACGGCAATCGGGGCCCGCATGTCGTTCGTCGACGACGGACTGACCTTCGGCACGAACGCAACGGGCGGCGTCTGCGTCCACTTCGGCGAAAAGGTCGCAAGCACGCTCCGACGCTCGGGCCACTCCGCGCTCACCGTCACCGTCGCCGATCTGGAAGGGCTGATCCGCGCTCTCGATGCGACCACCCGCGGTAACTCCGCCGCACGCTGACCTCCACTGCCGCACACATTGACACGCAGACGTTTGCGCATGGATTTCCGGTCGCCCCGTGATGTTCTGGGACAGTTCTGGGACATCACAACTCGCTAAGAGGGGTGATGTCTCCCGACATCGCGGCGTGCGCCATGTGCTCTCATGGGTTCGGCACGAGGGCCGTGATCCTAAGACACGTCGGCATCGCGGCCGAGTGCTCGGAGTCCACCTCCGGTCGACGGCTTGTCCGCACCTGCGACTGATGCTTGCGGGCGTTCCCGCCGGCTTCTAGATGATGTCGCGGTGTTTCAGGACGGTGGTCGCGAGGACGTGCAAGGCAACGACAAGGGCGAGGAGGAACAGTCCGGCCGTGATGACGGTGTGACCATTGGTCGGCCCTCCTGGACCGGCGATTCTCGGATGGGCGGCAATGGCTATCCAAGAGATGGCATCGACAACGACGAGCCAGCGGCCGAGCGAAGGCGCGACGTTCGTCACTGCTTGTTCGACGACGAAGATGTAGACGCCGGCGATGCCGAGTGCTGCGGCAGTGCTTCGGCCGACGGTCGCGAAGGACATTCCGACCACGGAGGCGGCGGCGGCGAGCAGAGCGCAACGAACAGCGAGACCAGCCATCGAGACATACCAGGTGACGGTTGGGGTTGGGCCAGTGCTGCGAGCGAGCGCCGCGGGGAGCAAGGCAAAAAGAACGAGTGCCAGTACCGCCAGCGATGCCCCGGTAGTGACCGCGGCGCACGCCACCGCTCGCGACGCGAGCACCCGGGCGCGCAGCGGCTCCCAGGTGAGCAGGGTGGTCAGGGCGCGGCTGGCGTAATCGGCGCCGATGAGCGAGGCGCCCAGCACGAAGCCGGCCAGGGCGAGCGGGGTGGTGGCATCCACCAGTGCACCCCGGAGCCCGGTGAGCGGATTGAAGGGATGTTGTCCGCTATGGACAAAGACGACGACACCAACGACCGCGATCACGGTGATCGAGATGACACCCAGGGCATGGGCGAGTGGGCGCCACAGGACGCGGTGCACGTCGGCGGCGAGCAGATCGATCATCGGGGTTGCATACCCGGCGAGGTCAGGCCGAAGAAGACGGCCTCCAAGGTCGGGTTGTCGTGACGCAGCTCGTTCACGAAGAGCCGCTCGGCAGCGAGGATCTCGGTGATGTGGGCGGCGTCGCTCGGCGCGCAGCTCACCCGAAGCGTCCCGCCGCTGATCGTCGCTTCGATTCCCGCGGCGGCGAGGGTTTGCTGGGCGGCGATCGGATCCGAGACACCGACGATGAGCGCGCCGACGCCGGCGGTGGCGACGACGTCGCCGATAGGGCCGACCGCGACGCAACGACCCGCGTCGATGACGGCCAAGCGGTCGCAGACCTTCTCGACCTCGTCGAGGAGGTGACTTGAGACGATGACCGTGCGGCCTTGACGGGCCAGGGAGACCAGCAGGGAGCGGATCTCGGCGATGCCGGCGGGGTCGAGCCCGTTTGCCGGTTCGTCGAGGATGACAACTTCGGGATCCCGAAGCAGCGCGGTGGCGATCCCCAAACGTTGGCGCATCCCGAGCGAGTAGGTGGCGACGGGATCATCGGCTCGATCGTCGAGCCCGGCGTTGCGCAGGGCTCGGTCGACGCTGCCGACGCCCATACGGTCGAGCCGGGCGAGCAGGGCCAGATTCTGGCGTCCCGAGAAGGTTGGGGTGAGCCCGGGAGTCTCAATGAGCGCACCAACACGTTTGATGACCCGATGAAGCTCGCTTCCGCTGTCGGCGCCGAGGATGCGGCACGTGCCGGCATCGGGACGGATGAGGCCGAGTATGCAGCGCAATGCCGTCGTCTTGCCTGCTCCGTTCTGGCCGAGCAGACCGAACACACTTCCCGCGGGCACGGCGAGATCGAGTTGGTCGAGGGCGAGGCGCTGTCGGCGACCGCGCCCGTACGAATTCGTGACGCCGATCATCTCGACGACCGCTTCGACCACGGGAAGACCCACGACCAGGGTGGGGTGACGCTGCACCGAGGAGGCTGAGTGCGCCGCCTTGCCGTTGGTGTCATCGGAGCGGCCGCGGTCGCGGCGGAGCGTCGATGGTCGGATCACGAACCACCACACCAGACCCAACACCAGCAGAAGTAGGGGCAGGATCACGGGCGCGCCAAACCATGCCACGAGCCTTCACGGGCTGACACCTCTGGTGGCGCAGCGTCTGGCGTGCGCGACCCGGACCGACGACGAAGGGGCCCAGGTTTGCCGATCGCGAAGGACCTCAACGAGTTCCTCGCCCACTCCGACCCGCAGTTCGGACTCCGAGTGGCACTCGGTTGGCTCGCGGCCGGTCCAAATCTCCGATCGTTCGATGTCGTTCTTCTTGTGACTCGCACTCCCTACACATCCCGACCCGAACCGTACCTGTGCGACACCATCCAGTGTTCTTTGGTCGCGGACCACCGCCGTCACCCGTCTCCGTGAACAGAACACCTCAGGGCCCGTCAATCGCGCGTACGTCGCTGAACACCCAAAACTGCGCCAGGCGCCGTGCGTCACAAATACCCGGCATGCGCTCGGCCGTTCGTGGTGTTCTGCCGACATCGGCATCCAACGGCATCAGCAACGAGTGCGCCGTTCGCCGCGGCGCGTGTCAACGCCGGAGAGGTTTCATACGGCGCGGCCGGAAGAACACCCGCTCGCCCTGGCTCACGGTCCGGGACCTTTCGGCAGTAAGCGGTGCGCCGTTGTCGTACGGCGACATGGTGTGGCCCCGCGGAGAACGCCGCGGGGCCACACCACGACAGCAGTCGCGACTTTTCGATACTTAAATTTTAGTACTTTGCGACGGTCCCTGGCTCGAGCGAGCTGTTGTCGTTCTTACCGACACACACATCAGTGGTCACGGCTTGACCCTTGGGCATCGCCTTGAGCGCAGCGCCCGTCCCACCCGTGATCTTGCCCACGATCAGCAACAGCGTGTCGCCCTTCGGGCACTTGTTGACCTTCGGGCCAGCCTTCTCGGAGATCGTTGTCACGACCGAGGTGCCCTTCCCGCCGGACCAGACCGTCGTACTCGCCTTGGCCGTGATCTTCACCACCGTCTTGCCGGAACCGCCGGTGGCCGAAACGGGCGTACACCCCGACTCGGTACTCGTATCTATTTGCGTCTTCAGGTTCACGGCGCCCACTTCCTTCGTGCACTGCACCACCGTCGCCGCGCCGGCAGACCCAGCGGTCAACACCGCCATCGGCGCCAACAACGCGATCGCCATCGTCAACATGCAAATCCGTCTCATTACAAGGCCCCCTCTAGTCGATCGAATGCGAACCTACGATAACCGCCAATCCCTTCGACCTGCCGGCCGCAGCCACATACCCCCGCGCCCTGTGACACGACTGCCTCGGTCGCCTCGGAAGAACGCCATCGTTCAGGCAGGCACGAGAAGCCTCTGGTGGGCAAACGTTCCGGGTCGACGACGCTTGTATTCGAGAGCGGCCGTCCCTGTCTTGCGGGCTTGGGTGAGGGAAGATCCTTGCGCGTCGACCGGTGTGCGATCGTCCCGATCAAGATGAAACGATCGAGATGACGCGCCCTGAACCGTGCAGCTGCGTAGCCGAGCGACGTTCATTCTCGGTTAAGCACCACATCGTGCCGTCACCAGCGAGGTTCACGAGGAGCGATGCGAAAGCCGTTCTCCCACGTTGCCTCAAACTGTCGATGTTGTATCGAGCTGACGGACGGTCATGGCAGCCAAATCAAGCAGACGAGGCGGACAAGACGGTAGAAACCGGTCACACGTCGGTCCTCGACGGTCCCCCGAGGCCCACTCTTGCCTACGCCACCACCTGCTCAACCCACCCGAACGAGCATTCGACAGCCACAGACTCGCATGACGAGGGCAGCGCGAAGCAGTCTGCGTTCCGTGCACGACGGACGCCCGGATATATCGAATCGCGCGGTGCCGCACCGACCGTGACTTCCGCGCCGTTGGCTCAAGACCTCGAAGACGTTCTCGACGGACGACCGGGCGTGTTCGGTGTCTACGCACGCAACCTGACCACTGGCGACACCGTCGTCGTCAACGCCGATCGGGTCTTTCCTGCCGAGAGCAGCGTGAAGACGGCGATCTTGGTGCACTACGAGCGATGTGTCGACGCGGGTGCGCTCGACCCGCGGCAACGCGTGGGCCTCGCGCCCGAGCGACGATTCGACGGTTCGGGCGTGCTGCGGTACCTCGCCGACGACTTGGAACCGACGCTCGATGACCTTGCCTGGCTCATGATCATCGTGTCCGACAACACGGCGACCGCCATGCTCGTCGAGGTACTGGGAGGCGCTGCCGAGATCAACGCGACGACCGCGGCACTTGGCTGCCCATCGGCGCAGCTGAACGAGTCCATCACGCTGGAACGGGCGCTCGCCGGAGAGTCGTTCTCATGGTCGTCGCCACGCGATCTGGCTGAGCTGTACGCGCATCTCGGCCGACGAGCACGCGAGATGCTTTTCCGCCAACAACACCTGCTTGGACTTCCGCGACGACTCCCGCACATGGCCTACGCAGCTGACGTCGGCATCCAGATGCCGGTGAGGGTGTACAACAAGACTGGTAACGGGGTCGGCCGTTTCATCGATTCTGGTCTCTTCGAGACCGACACCGCGGCATGGATCGTCGCGGCAATGGCCGACGAGCAGACGGACTTCGCCAGTCGCCCAGACGACTCGGCGCCCGTCGCGTTTGGCGCGATCGGCGAACTCCTCTACAACACCTGGGGCGGAGTGCCCGCGGCGCCATAACCGCGCACGTCGCGGTACTTCGGTGATCAGCCGATCCCCGAACGTGCATCGAATAACCTGCTCCACGCGCTGATACCGATGCTGGCTGACGGGACGCTCAGCCGCAGTTGCGAGCCGCAGTACCGCCGGCGACACCCCGGCGCCGTCGTTCGAGGACGCGCAGTGGGTCTGTGATCAGGGCTGTTGACTCTGGATTTCGGGCGGGTCACCGCGGCCGCGCCGAGATCGTCACACGTACCGGAACGCGCTCGTGCTTGCGTATCGCCACAAGGTGTGGCGATACGCAAGTGGCGGCTGCGCCGGTCAAACTCGGGTCAGTCGGGGTGCAATTGGCGCGACCAGCTGGATCGTGTTGCGGCCCCCGACCGAAGTCGGGGGCCGCGTGAACCCAGCAAACTGCGAGCTCTTGGTTAGAACCGGAAAACGGTCTTCGGGAGAAGCGTCGCGGTCTTCGTCCCGTAACACGCCGTCGCAGAGATCTTCGACTTTGCGGGGATCGACTTCAATGCGGCACCTTTACCGCCGGTGACCGATCCGCCGAGCACCACCTCAATCGTGGGCTTCGCGCACTTGTTCACCTTGGGCACTGTGTACGTGAGTTTGATGGTGGTCGTCCCAGTCTTGTTCCACGTCACCGTGCCGACCAACGTCTTCACATTGATCACCAACTTGCCCGAACCGCCAGTGTTCGCAGGATCGGTGCACTTCGAAAGTGTCGCAGTGCCGGTCAAGGTCCCGCTCAATGCCGCACACGAAGCTGGCGCAGCGGTTGCCCCAGCTGTTGAAGCCAACGGAACCGCAGCGACCAGCGCTGCGGCGATCACAACCAGAATTGCTCCGAAACGACGCATCCCCTACCCCCTCAGAGATCACTTCTCGGTATCACCGATGCGCGATACATGCCGAGAACGGGCCGAGCGCGACCCGTCGCTAACGTAATCGCCCACACGATGAAACGGAAACACGATGCGGCGCCGGACCACCCCACCTGGACGTGCGACAGTTCCGTACTGGTCGGAGCGGCCGGGATTCGGGGCATTAGGGGGATTCGGGCTGCTTGTTCGAGTTGGTCTCCGCCAGAAGATGTCGAAGCTCGGCTCAAAGATATTCGAGGGCGTCGCCGCGACCGCGGTCGCGGTCGGCGTGGCCGCGATCAAGTACAGGTGGGAGTCCGCATCGCGAGCCCGGGTGCTGGTAGCGATGCACCGTCGTTCCACGTTCAGGAGAGCGGGTATTGCGGGCACGGTCTATCCCGCTTTGTGGAGGGACCAGACCAGGATCGCCGGGATGCCGTTCCAGAGTGCGGCGGCGGCGTCGGCGGCCCCGGCGAACATGCCGGTCGTGAAGTCTGCTTCCATCGGCGCTTCACGGCAGTCGAGGACTGACAGGCCGTGCGTTCGAAACGCGTTGAGGTACACGCCGTGCGGGTGGGGATAGTTCCGCACGTATGCCAGACCGCGTGGACTGGGGAACAAGGCCTGACCTTGAATGAGCACGAAGCTTGGATGTGCGTCGGTGAGCACAATCCGACCACCGGGGCGTACCACCCGTGCGAGTTCTCGGATGGCCGGACCGGGATGTTCCAAGTGTGCGAGTGCCAGGGCGCAGATCGCAAAATCGAATGAGGCATCATCGAAGCGAAGCTTGGTGAGGTCGCCGAGCTTGAACTCCGCAGTCGGCACCCGCTGACGAGCAATATCGAGCATCGCGGACGAGGCGTCGATCCCGACCGTCTCATGCCCGCCAGCCGCGAGCCATTCCGCGTGGCGTCCCGTCCCGCACGCGGCGTCCAACGCTACGCCGACGTTCAGATCCTTCGTCACCGACGCGACCAAGGGTTCCTCAGCGCAGATGAGCCCATTTTTCATGGTGTCGTACGTTGCTGCCCAGGCTGCGTACCCTTCGGTGACATCGAGTTCAGGAACGAACATTCCCGACGAAAGCCGCTCGCCGTCGAGCCCCGCGGCAAGGTTGCGGATCGCCGTCACACGCTGCTCGACGAACCAGTCGTCGCCGTCGAGGAGATGGCGGAACAGCGCGGCGCCTTCGGTACCCAACAACAGTTCGCCCAGTCGAACCGTCCGACCCCATCCGCCAAGTCTGTCAGGCCACCCGAGGCGTGTCTCCCAGATTCCCGCGCGGGAATGACGGCACCGGCGCCGTGCCCCCAACTGTCGATTGACTCGTCCAAACTGCGGCTGCGCGCGGTGAACGGTTCTCGGTCGCGTCGTCGCGCGGGCCGTGCGGATCGGTCGCTCGCGACGCTCGCTCCTCGGCCAACTCGACGCGAACGTCCCGAACCCCAACGAGACTTGACGGGGTCAGTGACGGCCGCGCGGTTCTCTTCTCGAGCTGCGACGTGCGCGGTCGCTAGGTTGCGCGGATGGCTCGTCATGTCCGACTTCGCGAGTTGCTGGTGGGGATCGAAGGCCTGGCCTTGCTTCGCCGGCTATACGACGGAACCGACAGCGACGCCGACCGTCGTCTCACGGAGATCCGAACTCTGTTGGACGACGAAGTCTTCTCAAGCGGCGAACTCACCAGCGAAACAGACCCGAAAGATGGCTATCGGTCGTGGGCTGCGAGTTACGACGAGCCCGGCAACCCGATTGTTGCACTGGAAGAGCCGGCGGTCTGGTCGTTGGTCGACCCGTTGCCGGCCGGTCGAGCGCTCGACGCGGCGTGCGGAACTGGACGCCATGCCGGTCATCTCGTCGAGGTGGGACACGACGTCACCGGGATCGATCTCACGCGGGAGATGTTGGGCCGCGCTCGTGATGCGGTGCCTGATGCGGTCTTCGTCGAGGCTGATCTGGTCGACATCCCCGTCGAAGGTGACACGTTCGAGCTTGCCGTGTGCGGGCTCGCCCTCGCGGACGTCGCCGACCTCGACACCGCCATCAGAGAGCTCGCGCGTGTCCTGCGCCCTGGTGGGAGTCTCGTCCTCTCGGTGCTCCATCCATTCCAAGCGTTCTTGGGTTGGCATGCACCCTTCAAAACCGAGCACAACGAACGTCGCTTCGTTCGTGAACACACCCACACCCACGCGGACTACCTGTCGGCGTTCCGGTCAGCGAACCTTCATGTTCGACACTGCATCGAACCGGCACTCTCTGCCGCCGAGGCGGCGACCAAGCGACGCGCCTTTCGTCATATCCCCGACGCTGTGCTCGCCGCCTATGTCGGTCTGCCCGCGGTGCTCGTCTGGGATACAGAGAAGGTATGACGGTACGCGTACCTCCCCGATTGTCCGGCCTGAGTGTCCGGTCGGCACGCTCGACAGACGTGTCGCGGTCCGGTGTCAACGGACCGACGCGTTTTGGGACGCTCTCACGTTTGCATGGGCGCCACAGCCACGTCTGTGTGAAGGTTGCAAGTTTCGTTCCTGCGGATGCGAGTGAAGGGTGTGCCGTTTTGCGTGGGATCCGGCGCTGGGGCGCCACGGTGTTGGCGTGGCTCGAGCTGATGGGGACAACCCGCCCTACCTGACGACGGATCCCGACCGGAAGGTTCATGTTCGTCGCCGACTGCTTGACGGACTGGCGCTAGGGCCCGACCGTGTCACACCGCGTGCCTTCAACTCGTGGCCCGCTCGACTTGGGCACGACCAAACCCACCGGGACGACCCACCAGCGCGACTCGCCCACCCTTCGCGGCGAACGTTGCTTTGGTCGCCGGGTTTCGTATCGGACATGCGATCGCGTATCAGCAAGGTTCTCTTCCGGCGGGTGACCGGACTCAGCGGTAACCTCAACCAAACGCTCGAAGGGCATCTGTGGCGTTGGAAGGGAGCTGCGCGGTGGATCTGCTCATCGACTCCGATACCCACCTGTTTGAGCCGTCGGGAATGTGGCGGGCGTACGTCGACCCGGCCGATCGCGATGTTGCATTACATATGGCGACCGATGACCTCGGTTATACGTGGCTGATGTTCGGCGACCGTCGCTTGAGTTTGGGGGGCCCGCATCGCCCGGGTGACGTTGACGGTATCGGCGTGTTTCGACAGCGGTTCTTGGACGGCTTGCCTGCAGATTTCGACCTTGAGGAGTTCAGCGCGAGTTATTCGGACCCGAACGCTCGCCTCCTCGAGCTGGATCGAGCAGGTTTCGATGCCTCGATCATGTTCCCGAACTACGGGATCGGTTGGGAGCGACATCTGCAGCATGATCTGCGTGCCACGCTGGCGAACATGACCGCGTGGAACCGTTGGATCGTTGAGATCGCCGCCAAAGGTGGGGGGCGGCTCTTCCCGGTGGCGCATTTAAGCCTTCGGGATTTGGTGTGGCTTGAAGCCCAACTCGAGACGCTCGCCGCTGGTGGTATCCGTGTGGGCTTGATTCCACCTTCGCTGGTGGATGGGCGGCCCCTGTCGCACCCCGACCTCGATCGCGTCTGGGCGGCGTTCGTGGACCACGGCATCACTCCGGTGTTCCACGTCGCGAATCAAGCTCGCCCCTTCGACGAGGCCTGGTACGGCAAGGACATGGAAGGCGGGATCACACCACTGAGCGTCGTGTTCATTTGGACTGGCGCAGCCCTCGCGTTGACTGACCTGATCCTGAACGGCGTGCTCGAGCGGTACCCGGATCTTCGGATGGGCATCATGGAATTGTCGGCGCGCTGGGTACCGCAACATCTCCAGATGATGGATGGTGGCTACCGCCACACTGCCCGCTTCAATGGCGAGTCCACCGAACTTTCTCTGATGCCCAGCGAGTACTTCCAACGTCAGGTACGTGTCGCAGCGTTCTCGTACGAGCAGCCACACCGACTCATCAAAAGCTCCGGCGACATCTTCATGGCATGCAGTGACTATCCCCACACCGAAGGCACACTCACGGCCATGGAGGACTACGCCGCCGCTGGACTCGCACCTCAGGACAGCGCTGCAGGGTTCTTCGGACGCAACGCCGCATATCTCTTGCGGGAGCCCTCCCCGAACTAAGCACCGGCGGGAGCCGGCCCGTAGGTCGCGGGGTGTTGCCAGCCGAGGCACGACCTGTCAGCGCGATGTCGCCGGCGCGCACAACGTTCATGCTCTTGAAGTTGGCCTGCGGAGAAAAGTTTATGCGTTCGGAGATGATCCACCTCCCGCGTCCGTGTGCAGATCCGATCCGTCGTACTCGGCATCGAATCGTCGGAGACGTTCGGATGATTCAAGCTGCTCCGTGGACGCGGTTCGTCGAGAACGGCAGGCCGCTCCTTGCGGACCGCGCGTCGAACGCGCGTCGGTTTGCCTCGGGACTGAGGCTCAAGGTCAGCACGCCACAAGCGGGGTTCTCCGTCGTGGCTGCGGAGCTGGTCGAGCAGAGTCGGCGACGCCGAGCCGATCTGAAAGACGCGGGCGGGGTCGCGCTGCCCCTCGGTTCGACGCGTTCGACGTCGAGACGACGGGTGCGCTCGCGACGCTCTCGTATCGCTGCTTCGGCGGTCGCGACCGACGACTACCGGAGGTTGCCCCAATCAGCGAGCGCTCGAGGTCACGGGGAGTTCTGGAAGCGCTCGCGTCCGTGCGCTGCGCGTCCGCATCCGTCAACGCTCGCTCAGGCGCCAGCCATCGGTCGCTCGTCTGGTGTGGCCGCGGTGGCCGTGATCAACGCGGCGGCCGCTGCGATGTTGTGGGCGAGGAGTTCGGGGATTTGGTCGGGGGGGACGGGTCGGGCGAAGAGATAACCCTGGCCGGTGTTGCAGCCGGCGTCGCGGAGTTCGTCGAGTTGGGCGGTTTGTTCGATTCCTTCGGCGATGACGCCGAGGTTGAGGTTGTGTCCGATACTGATGATCGATCGGACCATGACCAGTCCTTGGTCGTTGGTCGTTTGGCTGAGTTCATTGACGAACGACTTATCGATCTTGAGGAAGTCGATGGGAAACGCGTGAAGGTAGGCGAGCGAGGAGTATCCGGTGCCGAAGTCATCGATCGCGATGCGGATCCCGAGGCGTTTGAGGGCCTCAAGTCGCGCTTGGACGAGAGACGTGTCCGACAGGAGGGTGCTTTCGGTAAGTTCGAGGATGAGCGCGGTTGGGGGGAGTCCGGCTTCGGTGAGTGCGGTCTGCACGTCGGTGACGAAGTGTTCGTCGGCGAGTTGGTGGGAGGAGACGTTGACGCCGATGCAGAGGTTCTGCGCTCCGGGAAGTGTCCGCCATTGGGCCGTTTGTTGGCAGGCTTCGCGGAAGACGTAGCGGCCGATATCGACGATGAGGCCGGCCTCTTCGGCGATGGGAATGAAGTCGTTGGGGCCGACGAGTCCTCGGGTTGGGTGGTTCCAACGGGCGAGGGCTTCGAAGGACTCGATGGTTTGGGTGTCGAGGTCGCACAGCGGCTGGTAATGGACGCTGAGTTGGCCGTCTTGGAGTGCGTGTCGGAGGTCGCCGTGGAGTGCTTGGCGTGCAGCGAGGTCTGTTTGCATCGTGGGTTCGAACACTTCGATGCGGTTCCGGCCCCGTGATTTCGCGGCGTACATGGCGATGTCCGCGCGACACAGCAGCTCGTCGGCGTCGAGCGCCTTGGTACGGTTTTCCGCGATGCCGATCGACGCGGAGACGAAAATCTCGCGGCCGTTGACGACGAACGGTTCTCGGAGGGTGTCGAGGAGCCGCTGCGCCAGGGTGGTGGTGTCGTCGGTTGTGGTCTCGTCGAGCACGATCGCGAACTCGTCGCCGCCCAGACGCGCCGCGGTGTCGCCGTCTCGAATGTTGTATTCGATCCGCCGCGCGACGTCGATGAGCAACAAATCGCCGGCGTCGTGGCCGAGCGTGTCGTTGATCATTTTGAAGCCGTCGAGGTCGCAGAACAGAACGGCGACAGTGGCGGCTGAGCGGCGCGACCGGGCCAGGGCGTGGTCGAGGCGGTCGTGGAGCAGGGCTCGGTTGGCAAGACCGGTCAGCCCGTCGTGGAAGGCCTGATGGGCGAGTTCGTCGAGGAGTCGGTTGCGGTCGGTGACATCGCGGAAGCTCCACACCCGCCCGACGATGATGCCGTCGACGCGTTGAGGTTGGGAGTGTCGTTCGAACACGCGGCCGTCTTTGAACTCGAGCGTGTCGTCGCTTTTCGCGTCAGGATGCGCGTATAACTCGTCGACCTTCGCGGTGAAGAGCTCAGGCCGGACGAGTTGGTCTACCACGAACTGGATCGCGGCACCGTCATCACGACTAGCGAGTACCTGTTCCGTTATTCGCCACATCTGTGCGAACTGTGCGTTGAACTGCGTGATCGCCCCGTGGGAGTCGACGACCAAGATGCCGTCGGCGGTTGAGTCGAGGGTCGCGGTCAGCAACGACAACGTTGAGCGCACCTCACGGTCCGAACGCTCATTCTGTTCCGTCTTCGTTCCAAGCAACCACATCACGAACGCCATTCCCAAAATGCCCAACGCGGCAAGCCCATGCACATATGGCGCGGGCACATACGTCGGTACGATGCCGAGGCCAATCGCCGTCTGCCCCAACGCGATACCCAGCACTGTCCAACCCAACGTCGCGCGCCACACCCGCGCGCCGCCCTTGTCAAGCAGGCGCGCGACCACGAACACGTAGCCGATCGTCAAGGTGGGTCCCCACCCGATCGCGTAGATAATTGCCGACACCGACAACACCTGCGAAGCAACCGCGAAATGCAAGGCCGATGTGGTCGCGTCAGCTGTCACCAGACCAACCGTGACTTCTCCAACGACGCCCGAGACAGCCAACAACGTCAACAACACCCAAAGCGGCAGGTCCCCGACGAGACCGAAATAGGACGCCACCATGAACGCGACGGCGGTGAGAACGCTGGGCACAACCACGAGCGCGACGCGACCGCCTCGGCCTTCGCTCGATCGTGCCACCGCAGCGGTCATCCCCATGACATCGGGAACCCGCCAAGCCAGCTAAAGAGCCAACCGCCAGCCTCGCCCTTCCTGGACGTTTCGACCGACACCAGACGGCCGCAAGAGGCAGCTCTGGCACCCTTGACGACTGTCCCGGAAACCGCCGGAACGTACCTCAGGACCGTGCTCTCGCCTTCTCCCATCGCGAGCGCTCGAACGTTCTCGATCTCGCATGGCGGAGTGGCTCGGCGGCCTCGCTTCGGGGATGCGAGGGCTCATCGAGGTGCGATCCTTTCGGTGTACGCGCGCTGGTCTTGCCGGCCGGGTCTCGCTCGTGTGATCGAACGCTCGGGCTGGGCGGTCGACGAGGTCGAGGTCGTCCACAACGCACGCGGCCGGACATTGTTCCGGTCCGAAGACACCGGGTCTTCGTTCGGAGCCCAACCGGCGCATCGCCCGGCCGTCACGACCGCGGATTGGCAGCGATGAATGTGAGCGGCCTCTTGCTCCTCTGTCGGCCCCCGCACGCGTCCGCGCATCCGACAACGTTGCAGCCGCGACGAACGCATCATCGGCTCGTCGCCATACGACGCAGGTCGCTCCACCACATGACGATGTTGCGAGCCAACAGACGTCAGATCTCGATCACATACCCGTCCGGATCCGTCACGTAGGCGTAAGGGACACCAGGGGCGTGCTCGCCCTTGTCGACCAAACCACCACCGGACGCCACGACCAAAGCGATGCAGTCATCGAGCCTTCCACGGTCCCTGACCGTGATGCCGAAATGTTCGCAGCCACCTTGGACCCCAACTCGGTTCTTCTCGTTCTCCGTCACCGCGAGATGCAACGCGAGATCGTCACGGTGGTTCGGCGATTGCAAGAAGACAATATTGCCGTCGCGAAAGTCGACCTCCATGCCGAACACGTCCCGGTAGAACGAAACGGAGCGGTCCTGGTCGCCGACCAAGAGATGCATGTGTCGAATCCCGAGCGTCTCAACCGCCATCGCCCCACCTCCTCTGGTGCCGGTGCACCATATGCCCTCACAGGTACCTCACGGGGCGATATTGCAGGTGAACGAGCCGAGGTCGTCCTGGAGTCCGAAACGGATCACTCGGAGATGATTGGCGAGCCGACAAGTGCCGGTCGCGCCCAACAGACGTTGCGTGTCGGCGGTGATGTCGAGCGTGTGGCACTTCAGCGCTGGAAACGTGGATGTTCTTTTCGGTGACCGTACCGGTCACAGTCGCACCTTCCGGTGCCGTCAACACGAACATGCCCATAGCACTCCACAGGTCGCACTGCAGTGTCGCGCAGTAGCCCTGATGAAAGTCCCACGTCGTCCCGTCGGCAGGACTGAACGTTCCTACGATGTGATGATCGACGAACGCACAACGGCCCGTTGCAGCGCGAAATGCTCGACGCCAACATAGGTTCCATCAACTTGCGGTACCTCGGTCGTCGGCTCATCGGTCGAGGTCGATGGGAGCGACGTGTTGGTGGCGGTCGATGTGCGGTGCTCGTCTGTGTCGTCGTGGTGTCGGTCCGCGGTGGCGTCTTCGTCGTGGCGGTCACACCCAGTGTGTCGATCGCGTTGGCGCCCCAGGTTCGGGGCGCCGAGAAGTGCGTCGATGCGGTTAGAGACCGAAGTCGCGTTTGACGCAGCTGATCGCCCTTCGCAACCTGTTCACAATCGGACCATCTTTTTGAACGCTGGTCGGTTTTCGATGTCGCGTCGTTGCCAGTTCGGTCTTCGTCTGGAGCACAAGGTGTTCCATGCCGGTGTCACCAGCGTTCCCTACAGGATCCGCTCCGAACGGAACTCATGTCCGCGCTCGCGATCGCCGACCTCTCCCAAAAGGATTTCGCGCGACGCTTCGGCGAGAATGCCGGGGTGGACACTTGTGGATTTCGAACCGACCTTTACCGAGGCACAGCCGTCGACTACGACCGGTTCCGAGTTCCCTATCCGCCCGCCTTGATCGATGACCTTCTCGAACGAGGCGGGCTGGCCGGTGATGGCAGGCTTCTCGACCTTGCGTGTGGCACCGGCCAGATCAGCTTCGCGATGCACCGCTCGTTCGGTGAGGTCTGGGCAGTGGACCAGGAGCCGGACATGATCGGATTCGCGCAGCGAAAGGCCGAACAAGCCGCCGTCCACAACATCAGGTGCATCACCTCATCTGCACAAGAGCTGGTGGCGCCGGAAGCGTCGTTCGACCTCATTGCGATCGGAAACGCCTTTCAACGTCTCCCCCGGGAGGCTGTCGCCGCAAAGGTTCGCGGGTGGCTGCGCCCGGGTCGATGCGTCGCGCTGCTGTGGTCGGAGCCGCCATGGCAGGGGGACGCGCCGTGGCAGACGACGATGTCGGCCCTGTTCGATCGGTGGATGACCAAGGTTGGGGCGCACAGCCGTGTTCCACCGGGCTGGGAGCAGGCGAGGATTGACCGTCCAGATCACCTCATCCTTCGAGACGCTGGAATGCAGCCGGTCGGCAAGTACCACTTCCTCGCCGATCACGAGTGGACACCCGAGGCGCTCATCGGATTCGTCTTTTCCACTTCCTTTCTTTCCCGCGCTGCGCTGGGCGACCACGCTGACCGCTTCGAACAGGACCTCCGCCGTGAACTCCGCTCCAGCCAGCCCGCCCGAACCTTCTCGCAGACGATCGACTTCGCATACGAACTGGCTCGTCGGCTCGAGTGACCACACACGATGACGTTGGGAAATCGTCGCCGCCCTCTTGCGAGGGAGCTGAACCGAGCCGAATGCGGCGCGGCCATCTCGTCCTGCACAGCATGTGTCGCCGATTTGATTGTCGATCTCGTTTGGGTCGAAGAAGTTGCGATCCCGAGGGCAGACGTCGAGTGGCTGCGCGATGGCGTCACTGCGACGCCGTGTCGACAAGCCCGCACGATGGGGGTTGCACCCGCATGCTCGACCGGTCCCAGACCAGCGCGAGAGCCCACACATCAATAGCATCGATCCAACGCCGCCAGGACCCGTCTCCGACCAGCACGCGACCGGATATGAGACATCGCCACATCAACGCCACCGAAAATCGCGGCCGGGATGTCTATCGAGCCGGTGCGACACTCCCCGCCTCCGCGCTCGGATAGCGCCTTCTCTCACCGAGACGTCAACCGAAGTTCCCGAGGAGATCAGTCCGAGTGGGCAGGTTCGGCTCGCTGTTCAGCCCTTGAAGGTGATCGGTGCGCCCGCGTAGGACAGGCTGCCGGATCCGATCGCGATCGCACATTTCTTCGCGTTCTTCTTCGTGCTGCCGCACGTGCCGGTGGTCTTCCCCGTGCCGATCTTGCCCGTGTGGACAGTGAAGAAGAACTTCTTCGGCATGGTGCCCGCGCCGGTCGTCGTGAAGGTTTCTCGGTGAGCGACATCGCAGCCGGTCAGGCTCGTCGCCGTGTTGAGGCACTCGACTGCATAGACCTTCTTCTCCTTCGGGAACCCCGTTCCTGTGAGCTGGACCTTCTCCTTGTTGACAAGATTCGTACTCGGGGTCACCTTCAATTTCGGCAATCCGGTCGCGGCCAGCGCCGGCGACGCCACCGTCGCGACCGTCACCACAAGCGACAAGGCGACCGCGCCGATGACAGCGCGGCACGGGCTGAGTGTTGCCATGACGCCCGCTCCTTTCGGTGCAGCTCATCGCGGATTGGAAGCCGACGCTCCACGCGCAGCGACGCAGTGGACCGCGGATGGACGCTTCGACATGCTCCCAGAATCGAACACTACTGCCACTGGTCGTGCATCTCAACGGCGACATCGCGTCGTGCACGGAAGACGACGCACGCGCGCGCCGACGGCCTCGGCGCCACGACCCCAGTGCGGCGACGCCGACAGATCCAACGCCCGCCACGAGTCCGCGACCGGAATCTGCTCGTGGGTCCTGTGTGACTCGTGTGGGCTATCGCAGCGTTCGGCCGGTCGCTGCGTCCAACCAGCCGGCCACGGATCGTTTGAGGACATCACAGTGCGTCCGCGGCTCAACGTTCTCCTTCCGCAGCCGGTTGAGTTCGCCAGTTCGGACTCGCCCAAACGCACCCGGCGGCTGCGAAGCGGGGGCCTGGTGCACCGGTTCGCCAGCGTGCTGGACGACGGGGTTCTGAACCGGAGGCACCACCACACGAGCCGAAACGCATCCAATGCCCGACAGAGCTTCCTCAGCGCGACCGGCGGGCAAGGCAGGGAGCGCAGATCGGGTGGTCGCGTTGAACTGACGCTGCCTGGCGGGAGGCATAGCGTCGTCGTGTCACGCCACTCGAATTTGGAGCACCCTGATGCACGGTCGGTCTGAGGCCCGTCGCCGAATGCGGAACATCGGTCCCCGCGCCGCAGCGATTGTGGCGCTCACGGTGGTCGGAGCAGCGTGCTCGTCGTCAGCTCATTCCTCTTCACCCAACGCAAGGACGGCAACGACCAATACGAGCACCTCAACGACCCCGACCTCCACTTCGACGATCCCAACGAGGATCTCGACGACAGCGGGTCGACGGGGCACATTCCGTTCGTGCATGGCTGCGCACGGCGTCTCCCTGCCTCAACCGCAGCGCTCGAACAACGCAACCCCACCCTCAACCGGCCAACGCACAGGACCCGTCAGCGGCGACGCTCGGTTCCTGCAGCCGCCCGCGGGTGTCGATCCGACGAAGTATCGGTCGGCGCTGAACGCCTGCCGTTCGCAGGTCTTCAACGGCGCCAGGTTTCGCGGCAATGGAAGGAAGAGAGCGCCTGGCTTCCCGGCCGGACACGTCGTGGTCTACAAAGTGACCGGAAGCGCTCGCAGTGCAAGCATCGTCTACGTCGACAGCGGCGGAGCCAACAACGCGCAGGCGTCGGTCCCGTACCAAATGACGGTGACGCTCACGTCGGACGCGCCGTTCTCCGTCATCGCGGCAAGGTATCGACGGATCAACGATCAGCTGCGAGGTACTGATCGACGGCAGGACGATCACGACCGACGCTGCGGTCACGCCCGCCCTCGCCGAATGCAACGGCATCGTCCCGTAGCTGAACTTCCCGATTGCGCCTCTGACTCGCACCGAAGGCCCCATCATCGACCTTTGAGCGCGCGCCACGGCGCCGATCTGGGCGGTCACGGCCCGGGCTTATGGGACGGGCGTTCTTGTTCTGGGACGGGTCACTACGACTATGTGGTGAGACGGTAGACCTTGGTCGCGGTGTCGACGAACATCGCGTCTCGTTCGCTGCGGGAGAAGGGGGCAGCGATCTTCTTCAGGGCGTTCCACAGCACGCGATATGACAGCGACATGCGGTCGACCGGGAAGTTCGACTCGAACATGCAACGGTCGGCACCGAAGCATTCGATCATGTGGTGGTAGTAGCGACCTTGCGCGGAGACGAACTCGTCAGAGGTCGGTGGCCGGTCGGCCACGTGCCACCCGAACCCATTGTCAGGCATCGCTAATCCACCGAGCTTGGCAACCACGTTCTCGCGGCGGGCGATGTCGGCGATGTCGCGCTTCCAGTCCTCGAAGATCTCGTCACGCTGATCGGCATACCGGCCGACCCCGATCGGCGTACCGAAGTGGTCGAGGACCATCAGCGTGTCAGGGACCGCGGACGCGAGCGAGAGGAACTCGCGGTTCTGGTAGTGGTAGTGCCACGTGTCGTAGGTGAGACCCCGCGTGCCGAGTTGCGCGACGCCAGCGCGAAACGCGGGATTGTCAAAGAGCCCTTCGGACGCGCCGCCGGCGATCATCAGGCCGTCGGACGGTTCGGCATGCGCCAGCGCGTCCCGGATCCCACGAAAGAGTCCGCCTCCCGCCTCGGTGTGTGCGTCGAGGACATCGTCAAGGTTCGGCCATCGCAGATCGGCATGCCCGACGATGCCGGCGATCAATCCGCGGCTGCGCTGCGCCTCGCTGGCAACCCACTCGGTCTCTCCCACCGGCGCGAGCTCGGCCGGGCCGTCGGTGCGATACTCGGCCCCGCACTCCATGAACACGGTCCGTTCGATCCTGTGCCCGCTGCCGACGTCGGCGAGCAGATCGGCGAGGCTGTACGGCAGTGGCCCGCCCCGCCAAAGATGGTGGTGCGGATCGACGATGCGCTGCTCGGGATCCACGACCGGCTCGTCGACCAGCCCGCGCCACTCTTCGGAGCCAGACCTGGACGCGCTCACGGTCCGGAGTTGTACCAGCCCCTCACGCCACCACGCATGTGCCCCGCGACAACGGCCAACGACGCGTCATGCTGGCGGCAGGGACCACCCATCCCGGCGCCAGGCGCAGGATCTACCAGAGCGAAACGGGCGACGTGCCAGCGTGCGAGAACCAGCCGCCGACCCGTTCTAGTTCTGGGGTGTGCGCGCCGAAAACGCGGCAGGGCGTGCTGAGCAGGCTTTTCGCCGCGCCCTGATCCGCCCGTCGCGGTGCTCTCCGACGCTGGCGACTTCTCTGGAACTCCGCCCCGAACCCGACGCACCCAACCGCGCCGAACAGCACAGGTCGTTTCGTCTCAACGGTCCCAGATCGGTGTTCGACACCGACAGGTCGGAGTCGTGACCGGCCGGGACGAAGTCTCCGCTTCGCGTGAGGCCGTCTCCGGCCGTCGAGGAACCTCCTGACCGTCCGCAGCGTCGTACTCCCGATGAGCCCATTGTCAGGGGCGCGCGTCATCGTCGGTTTGGCAGGTGGGAGTACGGTCCCGGTGAGTTGTCGATGAGGGGTGGGGACATGGCGTTCCGGTCTGTTCGTCGTCGGATGTCCATCGTTGCGGTCAGTGCCGCGCTCGCCGTTTCGGCGTTCGGGGTGGCGACTTCCGGTGCCGCGATCGGCGCTTCTCCTACGGCGACGGTGGCATTACCGGTCGTGAAAGTGTCGCCGACCACCGGTCTGGTCGATTTACAAAACGTCACTGTGACCGGCAGCGGGTTCAGCGACAACGTGCAGATCGGCACGGTCGAGTGCCGGGCCGGGGCAACAGGAGAAGGCGACTGTGATCTCGGCACCCTCGTCTATGTCCAGTCCGATCAGCACGGCAAGTTCACCCTGACCCGCTATGTCCGGCGTCTGATTTCGGTCGGCGGGAAAACCATCGATTGCGGCGCCGCTAAAGGCTGCATCCTGGGCGCCGGGAACGTTGCGAACTTGAAGCAAGCCAGCGGTCAGACGATCTTCTTCAACCCGAAGATCCCACCGAAGGTCGCGAAGATCACAGTCTCGCCGAACACGAAGTTGGCCGATCATCAGCTCGTCACCGTGTCAGGCAAAGGGTTCGCTCCGTCAACAACCGTGTCTCTCTCGCAGTGCGTCACGCATCCCGCAGCCGCGAGGGGTCAGGTGTGCGACTACGCGACCGCACGGTCGGTGAGCGTCGAAACCAACGGAACGTTCACCGCCTCGAACTTCGTGCTCGAACGACGCCAGGTCACCTTCACGATAAAGAACACCCAGTCGCTCCTCGACTGTGCCGCGAAACCTGACACGTGCGACATCCAAGCCAATGCGTCCGGGTTGGGGCCCTCGACTCCAGTTGATGCGCCGTTGACGTTCGGGCTGTACATCAAACCGGCGGTCGCCGCCGTGCAACTCTCGCCGTCGTCGCCGCTCGACGACTTGGAAGCCGTCACGCTGACCGGGACCGGCTTCACGCCCGGCTATGCGGTCACCGTCCAAGAATGCGCGGTCGGAACAGCCTCGACGCCCAGCTGTGACTTCACGACCGTCCGGACCGTGACGGCCGGGTTCACCGGCGCGTTCACCCTCGCCTACACCGTCCGTCGTGACATCACATCCGTCGCGACAACCGGTGCAACGATCGTCGACTGCGCCACCAACGCCTGCGAACTCACTGTGCAAGGCACCCAATCACAGCCCACCACCGACCTGCCCCTGACGTTCGATCCGAACGTCCCAGCGGTGAGCCCGACCATCACCGCTATCCCGAACACCGGCCTAAGCGACAATCAGAACATTGCCGTCTCGGTGTCCGGGTTCACGCCCAATCAGCCGGTCCAGATCATCGAGTGTTCGGCCGACGCCATCACCGAAGGCGACAACCTGGGCTACTGCGACTACACCACCGGCCAGACCGTCACCCCGACCGGACCGTCCGCCCTCCAAACATCGTTCGTGGTTCGAGCCTCGCTCGGCGGACAGGCCGGACTCGTTGACTGCACCAGCCAACCCGGTGCCTGCGTCCTCGTCGCCACCGACGACGGCGGTTACTACGGCGGCCCGATCATCACACCCGGCTCCGCACTCCCCGACCTCGCGTCCACACCACTCGCGTTCATGACATCCTGACGACCAAGATGGGCTACGTTCGGTCGAACAGTTCGCGCTCGACGCTGCAGCGGCCGACAGCTATGACACGTCCCTGCGCAGCACGTCCTCGACAGACGTCGGGTTGTTGGGGCTGGGCACGAACGACCAGAGGGTGCCGTTGCACGACTCGATGAGCGTCGAGTTGAGCACGCCACCGTCGTTCAACCTTCGCTCGGACCCACCAACGGCAGTGCATGACGCGACGCGAAACACACGACACGCCTGGAGGGTGTCGTAGAAGTTCCTCGGTTCGACCTCGGCACGATCCATACGTGACCGTTCCACCACTCGATCAGCGTCTGTTCGAAACGAACACGTCGGGCGGGCGTCGCCTTCAGTCGGCGTAGTTCGGTTTTGACCATTTCCACGGTGTGATGTCGAGGCCGGGGTAGCGCAGAGCCGTGTCTTTGATGGTATGTTCGGTCCAGTAGGGGTGTCCGGGTGGTGGGAACCCGAAGAGTATGAGTTGTTGCGGTGTCGCTCGGATCACAAAGTCGTGCCAGCGGGACGTGTTGGAGTGTTGCTGCCAGGAGTGGCGCGCGATCCAGTCGACACCCTCGCGTCGGAAGTTCACGTGGATCGTGTATCGCACGCCACGCGGCGCGGTCATCGCGGTACCGCGGTGCAGGGTGTCGTTCGCGTAGGCGACGACGGTTCCTGCCGGTCCCGCACCTGAGACTTCGCGCTCGTACAAGTCTGGATGCCCGTGCTGTGATCTCCACGACGGCGGTGTCTCGTCGGCAGGGGCGTTGTCGATTCGTGGGAACCAGTTCGGAATGGCCGGGAGTTCTTGGGTGTAGCAGCGTGGAACGAACGATGGTGGTCCAAGGTCGACGGGTACGTCAGTGAGATAGACGAACATTTCGACCTGCTGATACCGACGATCTTGCGACGGCACCACCAGAGTGTGATCGAGATAGTCGCGGTGATGTTCTTGGTCGTAGTCCACCGCACCGGTGTATTTCGCCCAGGCTTCGATCGAGTACACGCGAAGCCGATCAGTACGAAGCAGCGTCCCCGCTGACGCTGACAAGATCAGGATGGACTGCCAGCAGGCCGAGCTCGACACTCGCGAACGGGAATCCGTCAATGCCGCCGAACTCGTCAGCGAACCGAGCATTCCGAACGGCGTCTACCCCGTCGTGGAATTCGACGGCGGTCGGGAACAACATTCCGAGTTCACCGACCCCTGCCGCGAGCTGATCGACAGACAAGAACGCGGGCAGGATCACGAAGCCAAGGTCGTCCCAGGGTCGTAACGCGCCGTTCGTTCCATGCCGCAATCTTCGGCGATCCGACCTGTCACGGTCGAACGAAATACGCCATCACCACCGAACGTCGCCCGACTCGGCGTTCCACGGTTCGGTCCGACGCAGAAACGCTCTCCATTCACCCGCCGAGCGTTCATCCCGGCGTCTCGCAAGACGCGAGCATCTCTCGCCTTGGGCGCATCAGCGCGGCCCGAGGTTCAGCCCACGGCGGTCGTCGTCCCGCGCGCGAAGAGATCATCGAGCGCGTCGGGATGGTGCATCGGGATGGTGCTTCGGCCCCAGTCATTCCGTTCAGGCAAGGTCCTCGATCGGAAGACTGATGCGCGTGGACTCCCAGGCGAGCATTGATGTCACACGGTCCGAGTCAACGTCGAACACCTTGTGCTGCGGTCCGAAATCGCCAGGCACGATCACCGATCCCTTCACCCACAAGGCCGGGGATCGCGGAGCTGAGCGCTACCTCTTTGCATAGTCCCGAGACAGTTCACCTCCGTCTCCCGTTACATTTGGGGTGGCTGCCAAGCCTCGGTGATCCGCCACCTCAGAAGGGGTGGGGGTAGAGCCGATACCCGGCCATACGACGATGAGGGAACGAGTCGTAGAACGTTTCGGATCCAGGTTCCGCCAGTAGGTCGAGTCGCTCGACGCCCGAGACGGCGAAGAGTTCACGGATCAGCAGCTCGCCGACGCCTTCTCGGCGACGATCGACCGTCACGACGAGCAGCGAGAGGTACCCGTCCAGCGCGCCAGCGTCGATCATCGCGGACGCGAACCCGATCACCTCACCGTCATCCAGCACGACAAGGGTCGACGCATCCGACGCGGTCAGGATCCGTTCAGCCCGTCGAGGATCCGCAGGGAGCGACGGCCAACCCTCCGCCTCACACAACGCGAGCACCGCACCGAGATGCGACACCTCGAACCGTGCGACCTTTACGGAACTCATCTGTACGACAGTAGGTCGGTCTCCGAGTCCCACCGCAACCCATCCGGAAGCGGCCGTTGCCGGACGCCTCCGGGTTCGTCGGCGAACGTTGCGACAGAGCGCGGCGCGACCTGGCCTACCGAAGCCAACGGCGATCTGGGAGGCTCCTTGCGATGAGCCGTTTTGCGGAGCTCGAACCGTTCGATGTCGGCATGTTCGATGTGGGAGACGGCCACCGTCTGTACTGGGAGATCAGCGGCAATCCCGACGGAAAGCCCGCAGTCGTGCTTCATGGTGGACCAGGGTCGGGTAGCTCACCCAGCTTCCGACGGATGTTTGACCCTGCTGCGTACAAGGTCGTGCAGTTCGACCAACGGAACTGCGGTCACAGCACCCCGCATGCCAGCGAGGCCGATGTTGACCTCTCCACGAATACGACGGCCGCCCTCATCGAAGACTGCGAGCAGATCCGGATACATCTCGGCATCGACCGATGGCTGGTCTTGGGCGGATCATGGGGAACGACGCTTGGTCTCGCGTACGCCCAAGCGCATCCCGAACGTGTCACCGAGATGATCCTCGCGAGCGTCACGACCACCACCCGCCGCGAGGTCGAATGGATTACGCGTTCGATGGGCCGGATCTTCCCCGAAGCATGGGCCCGCTTCCGCGATGGGGTACCCGCGCAAGCACGCGACAGTGACCTCTCCGCCGCATACAACCGGCTCCTCCAGCACACAGACCCACATATCCGGGAAATGGCCGCGAAGGCATGGTGCGATTGGGAAGACACACACGTCAGCACCTATGGCGGCTACCGACACGACCCACGCTATGACGATCCGCGCTTTCGCATGTGCTTCGCCCGGATCGTGACGCACTTCTGGAGCAACGCAGCATTCCTCGACGACGACCAACTTGTGCGGAACGCGTCTCGACTGGCTGGCATCCGTGGAGTGCTCATCAACGGACGGCTCGACATTGTTGAGCGCCGCGTTGGTTGAACACGGGCGGCTGTTGTAGCGACGTCGAGGGTGGAGATGGGTTGGGGGCAGCCTTCGGGTTGTGCTTGTTCGCGTCTGGGGTCAGCGTGCATGCGTCCTGTACGCGCAAGGACCCTCCCGCTTTTTCACTTGGACGTGACGGGAGGGCCCTTCCTGGTGCCCGGAGGCATTGTTGAAGATCGTAGGAACTGACGCGCTGGAAGTCGAGCGCGCGCTGGTGGCGGGTGAGCTGGTGTGTCCGGATTGTGGTGGCCGGTTGCGGCCGTGGGGGTCCGCGCGCTGGCGGGTGCTGCGAAGGCGCGACGGCGAGGTGCGGCGACGACCGCGTCGGTCGCGGTGTGCCGGTTGCGCTGCGACGCACGTGCTGATCAGCACCGACGCTCTGTGTCGGCGACGCGACGCGGCTGACGTGATCTGGAAATCCCCTCGTTTCGTGGAGGCATCGACTAAGAGGAGATGCCATGTCCGAGAAACGACGGAAGTTCGATCAGGACTTCAAGGATGGTGCGGTCCGTATCGTCTTGGAGTCGGGCCGGCCGGTCGCTGAGATCGCTCGGGAGCTCGACGTGCATGAGGGCACGTTGGCGAACTGGGTGCACAAGGCGCGGGCCTCACAGCAGCCGGGCGCGTTGGGTGAGTCCGAACGGGACGAACTCAACCGGCTGCGGAAAGAGATCGTTGAGCTGCGGATGCAGCGTGATGTCCTCAAACGATCCGTGGTCCTCTGGGTCAACGAGGCGACGGGCCGCAGGCCGTGATCGCCCACATCGAGTCCCAGAGGACCGACCATCAGATCCCGGTCTCGGTGTCGTTGCGGGCGTTGGATCTGTCGGAGTCGTGGTTCTACAAGCATCGGAATCGGCCGCCGACACCGACCCGACAACGCCGCGACGAACTCGACAAGGCCATTGTCGACGTGTTCAAAGCGAACGACGGGGAGTACGGCTCACCGCGGGTACATGCCGAGCTGATCGACCGTCCCGAATGGGCGGGCTTGAGCGTGAACACGGTCGCCGAACGGATGCAAACGCTCGGTCTGGTCGGCAAAAAACGGCATCGGCGTCGGTCGTTGACGCGACCTGATCCGCACGCTCCGAAGTTCCCGAACCTGGTCCGACGCAAGTTCAACCCGTCGGCCCCGAACGAGATTTGGTGTGGCGATATCACCGAGATCAAGACGTGGGAAGGCAAGCTGTATCTCGCGACGGTGATCGACTTGTACTCGAGGCGTCTGATCGGCTTCGCGATCGCCGAACATTGCAAAGCATCCCTGGTGTGCGACGCGTTGCGGATGGCGATCGCGACTCGCGGTGGCCAGATCGCGGGAGTGATCATGCATACCGATTACGCCGAGCTTTTCGTTAAGCCGAGAGATCGTGCATTGGCCTGTGGCGGCGGGGTTCGCTGACGGATTCCTCGGCTTAACGATCCGCTGCTTCGTGGTTACCGTCCGCCGTCTCCAGACAGGGAGATGCCCTGCGGAGAGGAGATGGCCATGGACACGACGGTTAAAGAGATCGGGGCGGTTGTTGTCGCGGCGCTGCGTGAGGCCGGCTTCATGGAGTCGACGATCGGCCAGTACGAGAAGACAATCAAAGCGCTGGCGGGCTTCGCCGAGAAGCGCGGCAGCTGCTACACGGCCTCACTCGGTACCGCGTTCGCGTCGATGACGGTCAGTCCGCGCACTGGCCGATTCAGTGCGCAGCGCAGATTCGACTACGGCCGTCTGGTCAGCGTGTTCGACGCCTACATGAGGACCGGCCGGGTGGATCTCTCGTGCCGCAAACGCGGCGGCGGTGGCGCGCGACCGGGGTCGAGTGAGTTCAGCACGGTGGCTGCCGCGTGGGAGGCCGACATGCACGATCGTGGTCTGGCGCCGGCCACCCGCGACGCCTATGGCCGGGTGGCCCGCGCCTACCTGGTGTTCCTGGAATCACGCGGGATCTGCTGCCTCCGTGATGCCGACGGGTCGAGCGTTTTGGGGTTCCTCGAGTCACTGTCCGGCAGGTGGGCGAGGTCGTCGTTGTTCTGGGTGGTGTCGAACTTCCGCCCGTTCTTGAAGTTCACCGGCCGGACCGATCTGGTCGACGCGGCAGGGCTGGCCGGTGTCAAGCGTTCGCACGCGATCATGCCGGTTCTTTCCGACGACGATGAATGTCTTGTCCTGCGGGCATGCGCGTCGGGGACAGTTAGCGCGCGTGACGCGGCGATCACGTTGCTGGCGCTGACAACGGGTCTACGCGCGTGCGACATCGTCAACCTGCAGCTGGGGGACATCGACTGGCGCGCACGGACCGCCGGCATCGTGCAGCAGAAGACGAACAACCCGCTCACCGTGCCGCTGACCGATCTGCTGGTCGGCAGACTCGCGGACTACGTGCTTGATCAAAGGCCCCTCTCGGATGGCGATCACGTGTTCCTACGTTCGATGGCCCCACACACCCGCCTGGCCGACCATGGCTCGATCTACCGGGTGATCGCGAACGTGTTCGGCAAGGCCGGCGTCACGGACGTGAAGGCCGGCACCCGGCTCCTGCGGCACAACGCTGCGTCGCGGCTGTTACGCGCGGCCGTCCCGCTACCGACGATCTCGGCCGTGCTGGGCCACGCCAGCCCGGAGTCGACCAACCTGTACTTGAGCGCCGACCGGGACCGTCTGCTCGAGTGCGTGCTGGACGTGCCTGAGCCTGAAGGGTCGCGGTCATGAAGGCCCACGGCTTCACCAGCGCGTTCGCGCCGGAGCTGGACGCCTACCTCGAGTTCAAGGAGAAGATGGGCTTCTACGGCAATTCCAGGATCTGGTACTTGAGGCAGTTCGACGCCTACAGCACCGCACACGAGCGGACCGCCTTCGACCGGGAAACGGTCGAAGGGTGGGTCACCGAGCAGCTGGCCCGATCGGGCCGCTACCGGTCCTGGATGTCCTACATCCGCGACGCGGGCCGGTGGCTGCAGGTCCATGGGCACCGCGACGCCTACGTTCTGTCGGATCGGTGGAAGGCCCAGTTCGTGCCCGCCCACCCCTACCTGCTGAGCAAGTACGAGATCGAGGCGTTCTTCGACGCGGCGGCAACGCTGAACGTTGGCTCCCCGTGGCGGTGGCAGGCGGTCGCGTTCTACACGCTGATGCACTCGTGCGGGCTGCGGACCGGCGAAACCCGCCTGCTGCGACCTGAGCACGTGCAGCTCCGTGACGGAAACCTCGACATCGTGTCCTCCAAGGGCAACCGCTCTCGCAGGCTCCCGCTGACCGGCGAGGTCATCGATGTCCTGGCCGGCTGTGACCGGGTATCGGCCACCATGTTCGGTTCCTCGCGGCGGACGTTCTTTGTCTCCGCGACCGGCAACCAGGTCACTGCCGCGACGGTCGGGAAGGTCTTCAACCGGATCTGGGACCAGGCCGCGCTCCCGCGGCCAGCGGGAGGTCGGCAGCCACGGCCTTACGACTTCCGGCACCATTTCGCCTACGCCAATGTCGAACGATGGACAAGGCAGGGCAAGGACGTCACCGCGATGTTGCCCTACCTGGCCCGCTACATGGGGCACGCCAGCATCGACTCGAGCTACTACTACATCCATACCTCGCCGGACTTCATGCACGACTACGCCCACCTTATGGCGGAGAGCCAGTCGCTTCTACCGGAGGTGGGGTTCGAATGAAGCGCGACCCGAAAACCTGTTCCCCAGACTTCTACGCCTTCGCCAGGGACTACCTGCACGCCTACCTGCCCACGGTGCAGCGACGCTCCCCGAAAACGATCGAGGCCTACCGGATCGGCCTGGAATGCTTCCTCGACTACCTGCGCGATCAGCAGAACATCGCACGCGCCCACGTCAGCTTCGACCACTTCGACCGGGACGATCTCAACGGCTGGCTGGCCTGGATGATCGACCAGCGGCACTACGCGGCCAGGACGGTCGCGCTACGGCTGAGCACCGTCAAGGCGTTCCTGACGTACTGCTCCGCCGAAGACATCACCCTCGTCACGCTCAGCCAGGCAGCGAAGGCCCTGCGGTCACCAGCCTGCGCCAGGAAGCCGATCGAGTACCTCACCGAACAACAGACACGAGCCGTGCTCGCTGCCTTCGCCGGCCGCACCGCCAAATCGCGCAGGAACCGGATGCTGCTGATCCTGCTCTACGACACCGCCGCCCGCGTCGGTGAGATCACCAACCTGAGGCTGCAGGACCTCTGCTTGGACCCGCCCGGGCACGTCAGGCTCACCGGCAAAGGCGACAAGACCCGCGTCGTCCCACTGACCGGCAAGACCATCGAACACCTTCACATCTACCTCGCCGAGTTCCATCCGAACACGTCCCAACTCACCGCCGCACGGCCCGTGTTCTACAGCCCACATCACGGCAAACCAACACAGCTGTCGACCGACACCGTGGCCGCAGTGCTCAAGAATGCCGCCACCACCGCTCGCATCACCTGCCCTTCGGTTCCCGAGAGCATCCACTGCCACATGCTGCGCAAGACCAAGGCCATGGACCTCTACCAACAAGGCATCCCGCTGCCGATCATCATGCGACTCCTCGGCCACGAGAACGTCTCGACCACGGCCGCCTTCTACGCCTTCGCCACGATGGACATGATGCGAGAGGCCGTCAACGCAGCCACTCCCGCGATCAGCCCGCCATTCGAACGACTCACCGAGGACAAGCTCCAAGCGCTCTACAGCCTCCGATAGCCCGCCCGATCAGTTAAGCCGAGGAATCCGTCAGCAAACCCCCGCCGCCACAGGCCAATGCACCATCTCTCGGCTTAACGAAAAGCTCGGCGTAATCCGAGTGGAACATCGCACCCGGTGCAGGTTGACGGTTCTCGATAGCCATACGGAGCGCGTCGCAGACCAGCTCGGCGCGCATGTGATCAGCCATCGCCCACCCCACGACGCGTCGGGACGCGAGATCGATGACGGTCGCGAGATACAACCACCCTTCCCACGTCCGGATGTAGGTGATATCACCGACGTACACGCGGTCCAATTCGACCGTGCCCGGACCGAACGACCGCTTCAAACGATCGACCGCGACCACATTGGGATCGGAGATGGTGGTCTTGACCCACCGTCGCCGGCACACGCCCACCAGGCCCTTGTCGCGCATGATCCGAGCGACGTGTTTCCGGCCGACGTGGATGCCCTCGTCTCGTAACGCCCGATGCACCCGAGGCCAGCCGTAGGTGCCCCGGGAAGCGTCGAAGATGACCTGGATCCGTTCGCCGAGCTCCTCGTCGGCTACTTCACGGGCCGACGGGACATGCTGATGCCACTCATAGAAAGCGGACCGGGAAACCTCGAGCAGATCGCACGCCTTGACGACATTGCGCTGCCCAGCCTGCTCCGCCTCGATGAACGGGAACACGTTCACCGGGTTTCCCTCGCGAAGAAAGCCGTCGCTCTTTTCAGGATGTCGCGCTCTTCGCGCAACACCCGATTCTCCTTACGCAACCGTGCCAACTCGTCTCGCTCGGCAGTCGTCAACCCATCACGTCGGCCGTTGTCGACATCGGTCTGCTTCACCCATGCACGCACCGCGGTCTCAGTCAGATCAAGATCGCGCGCGACGCTCGCCACCGAGTTCCCCGGCTGGCGGACCAGCTCGACAACCTCAGCCTTGAACGCCTTGGTGAACGACCGACGACGGCGGGCCTTCTTCGATCCCATCGTCTCCATCATGATGGACATCCTTCCTGGGGTTAAACCCCTGATCGTGGATGTCCGTCAAACCGGGTCAAGCGCACTGCAGACCCCCGCGTCAGTCTGACCTTCGGGCTCCCAGCACCACTGAGCCTTACGACGTCGGCGGACGACCCACACAAAGTTTCATCCCCAACGGGTGACCCCGCCAGGGGTCATGCGCGTCTGACCAGGGCATTTACGGTGGGCGGGACAGGACTCGAATCCTCGACCTCATCTGTGTCAATGCACCCGGGGGTATTTCTTGCGCAGCGTCGCTCCGACATGACCGCTTGTCGCTGGAGCTCGCGCGGACCTCATGCAGACCTGGGAACGTTCGCCTGTCCCCTTCCAACGTGAAACATCGGGCGGCTCTCGTGGCTTCACACCAGCGCGCCGCGCAACTCACTTGAGCCATGCCTGCCCCAATCACGGTTCGCCGGGGACGCTCGCCACTCTGGGAACCGCTCGCGCACCGCCGTGCATTTCCCCACCGAACGATCAGGTGCAAGCCTTCCTGGCGGACTTCCTCACAGCCGTGCTGCCACACGATCTTCAGCAGGTCACGGTCCTGCGGTTCGTGGCAACTTGAGCCGACCACACGCGCTATCGCAGCCGAGCCTTGCTGCTCGACCACCGTCCGCCGGACGATTGCCGCTTATTCTCCGACCGTGCTGAGGCTGCAAGGGGACCGGATCCTGCTTCGTGACTTCGTCCCGCAAGACCGGGAACCATTCCTCGCGCTTGAAGCTGACAACGCCATGTTCACGTACATGAAGTTCCGGATTGATCGAGATTCAGCCGATGCGGTCCGACTGCCACGGCTTCTCGAGGAACGACACCTCGATCCCAGACCTAGCTACAACCTGGTCGTTGAAGACGCCAAGGGCTTCTCCGGCTGGGCCGGAATCGACAGGATCCAAGGAACGGACAGCGGCCAGTTTGGCTGGTACATCCGCTCGGACCGCTGGGGACGGGGCTACGCGACTGAGGCGACCCGACTCTTGCTCGACTTCGGCTTCTCCGTATTGCACCGAGCCGCGATGTGGGCAACCGCTGACCCAGACAACCTGGCGTCCCTCCGGGTGTTGGCGAAGTTCGGCCTCGCCGATCAAGGACTGACGAGTCCCGTCGATACGTGGAGGGGTACACGCCCCCGCGTCCTGTTCACAATCGGGGCCGAACAGTGGCGCACGCAGTTCCGAGGCCCGGGACCTTCCGACGGTTGTTAGGCCGTCCAGAACTGCGAATCCCGCGTGGAGCTCGGGTGTCCCTGACGCGGGCACTGAGAGTTCGCGATCGGTGGTCCCGCCGTCGGGACCGGATCACTCGTCGCCATCATTCCTTCGCAAGAAGGTGCTCAAGCAGCGGGAGATAGGAATCGTCCGCCAGCGCAAGGTCTGCGAGCTGTTCCCGGTCGAACCATGCGATCGCGTCATGCTCATCAGCTTGGCGGTTCTCGGGACTCCCGTCCCACGATGTGATCAACCACACGTTCAGATCCAAGCCTGTCTCCGGACGATGAACATGGAGCACCGCGTCACGATTGACGATGCCGACGTCAACGCCAAGTTCTTCGAGTAGCTCGCGTCGGAGAGCCTGGTAGACCGGTTCGCCTGGTTCTACATGGCCGCCGGGGAAGTCCCAGACCGACGGATACCACCGTCTACTCGACGACCGATGACACAGAAGCACCAGGTCGCCAGACCGCAGTATGGCCGCTACGACACAGTGCTGTTCCACGACACCAGTACCCCGCCCAGCTTGACGTCAGACCCGCAATCGCGCTCCGAAGTCGTAGTGCAGCGCAGGTCGACCCATCTGTTGTCTCCTCAACCGTTCCCGTCGACGAGCTCGAGGAGACACGCCTCTTGATCGTCAAGCGGATTTTCGAGGTGCCCGAGCAGCGCGGCTCGGCGTGCCGAGCGCGTCCTCGGTAAGCACCGCTCCGACCAAGTCGGCACCCTCGGACGATCTCGACGCCAACATGCAGCGACGCTAACCCGCGGCCTGCATGATGTGGCCCCTGGTCGCGCCGCCGTCCCTGAGGAGCCCGCAATCTGATGCTGCAGTTGGGACAGTCCTTGCGCGCCTTGAATACTGCAGCCGGCCTTCCCCAATCTGGGCCGAGGGGACGTGTGGGTTGGCATTGCTGGTGCTGTGGTCGTGATTCGCGAACCCGAGTCGACCGCCCCGCTCGCCGCTCGCGCGTCACGTGGGCGATCGGCGAGTTGGACACGTCGGGTCAGCGCCGAGGCTTCGCCCTGGTCGTGGGTCTGGAAGTTGACGGTCTGTGCGGGCGTGTCGTACATCTGCGCTCTCGTCGTGGCCGCCGGGTTTAGGGGGCGATGCGCTGCGGTTCGGCGAACGCGAGCAGCGCGGCGCGTTCCGCGGGGACGGCGAAGCCGGCTTTGATGGTCGCGTCGGCGTCAGCGGTGAACTTCTGCAGATACGCGGCACGCGACGGGTAGAGCTGCGCGAGGCGCGCCGCCGAGAGAGGCTTGGCCGAGCCGAGCAGCAGGCAGATCGTCGACGGGTTGGGCCCCGGCACGCCGGACACCGCCGCGACGGGCACGTCGACGGGTGGCGTGCGAATGCCGCCGAGCGCGATGCCGTCGGCGTCGCGTCGCACCGTCGGTGTCGGGTCGGCGGTCACGTCGATGCGCGGCGCGTGGCGCGGGGGTATGCCCTGTGCGACCCACGCCGTGAGCGCGCGCCACGCGGCCTGGGCGACGATGTACATGTCGCCGTCGTTGATCGGCGCGCCGCAGTTGATGTACTTGGCGCTCGATCCGAGCAGGTGCGCGTCGGCGTGGGCGGTCCCGGCGACCTCCCACAGGCGGAAGCGCGGGTTGTCGGATTGACGGGCGGCGTAGGAGTCGAGGATGCTCGCCACGTCCGTCTCGGTCTGGATATCCATGACCGGCGCGTCCTGATCGGTTCGGAAGATCGCAGCGGTGCCGGTCAGTGCGTTCTGGATCCCGGCCGCGCCACCGGGCGCGGTGTCGAACGGCAGGCCGACCGCGCCTCGGCTGTGCACGAAGAAGCCGTCGAAGGCCTGAGTCAGCGGCTGGACGCCGTCGTAATAGCTGACGAGCGCGAACGCCGACTGCGACTCGCCCCCAGCGATGAGGTGTGCCGGGTGCAGGCCGCTCAGGCCCGCACCGGTGCGCAGCGCCCGAGCGACCTGCGTGAAAATGTCGTACGAGTAAGAGTCGCCAGGATGGTCCAGCGTGCCGTAACGCGTGGGTCGATCTTCTTCAGGCCCTCGCCCGCCTGATCCGCGCCGGGTACGCCCTTCACGCTCACGAGCACCGGGCCGCCTTCGACACCGATCCGTTGCGCAGAGACGCCGACCCACGCGTCGCCGGCGCGCACGATCTCGTCCTGCAAACTGACCCATTCCGGATCGGCGTCGACACCGCCGCTGACGTTGAGCCACTCGACGAGCACGGTGCCGCTAAACTTCGACGGGTCGGCGGGCTGGCGTACGAGCACCCGCGTCCGGTACGCCGCGCTCGTGTCGGGGACGAGCTTCCAGCGACCGTCATGGGTGAGCGCGCCGACGACCTTGTACGACGTGGCTGTGCCCGCGGCCGCGAACTCGTGGGTCGTGTACCCAAGCTTGGCGAGATCGGGCGGGTCTGATTCACCGAGGTACGGGCCGCTGCCGCCGCTGAGAGGGGTCAGCGTGGCGGTAGGGCCCGACGGCCCGCGAGCGTCGTCGTGGTCTGAGCCGGCACAGCCGTGCTGCTGGCCGCGTTGGTGCCCGGCGGCGACGCGTTCTTGCTACTCGAACAGGCCCCAAGTCCGAGAACCATGACCGCAACGACGAGCGTGGCGGCGCAGATAGGGCGTGAGGAGCGGAATACGAACATGGATGCCCCCGGACGAGTCGAGTCACTGCCGTGCCAGACGATATTCCTCGGTGCGCACTCGATGCGCGCGAGCGCTGCGAGCCAACGTCGCGACGCGAACGCCCGCCAAGCGGTATCCCCTCGCCATGAGCCGAGCCATGGACTCGTGGGCGGAGCGGAGTGGTCTCGGTCGATTCCGAATGCAGCCGCTCATCATTCCTGATGGCGTCGTCCGAGGTCATCGGGCGATGAGTCTCGCGGCGCAGACCTCGCCGGCTACGAACCGACCAGGCAGAAGCATCGAGAGCGGCAGCGAGAAGCTCGACGACGTGCGCGTACAGACCGGCGCAGAGCGGCACTCCAGCGCGCCCGTCCCGAACGACGCTGTCGGGGTGCGCCGGATCGCCGGGTCGCGCGGGATCCGATGTCGATGTCCCAAGTGTTGCGGTCACCGATTGATGGTGTGACTGCGGAGGGTGGTTCCGTTGAGGGTGCCGGCGTGCTCGCCGTGTTCCATGAAGGTGGCGCCGTTGACGATGGTTGCGTCGTAGCCGGTGGCGTGTTGGATGAAGCGGCCAGCGCCGAGGGGGAAGTCGTAGGCGGCCTTCGGCAGGGACAATCCGAGTCGGTCGAGGTCGATCACGTTGAGGTCGGCGTACGCGCCCGGGACGAGACGGCCGCGGTCGACGATTCCGAACAGGTCGGCAGTATCGGACGTCAGCCGGCGCACTGCGTCTTCGAGGGTGACGGTCTGGGTGTCGCGTACCCAGTGTGCGAGGAACCAGGTGGGCTGTCCGGCGTCCATGATCTGGCCGACGTGCGCGCCCGCGTCAGCGAGTCCGAGCACGCAGTAGTCCTTGGCGAGCATCCATTCGATCTCGTCGTGGTCTTGGTTGATGAACGGGTAGCTGAACAGCGCGCTACCGCGCGTTTCGCGTGAGATGTCGACGAATGCCTGCACCGCGTCGACGCCGCGGCGTTCGGCGTGCGCGGCGAGCGAGTCGGCTGGAGTGAACCGGTAGTTGGCCGGCTCGGTCGCGAGGACGTACACCCCGCGCCAGTCCATGTGCTGCTGTTCGCGGGCCGATCCGATCAACTCGGCCCGGCGGGCGGCGTCGTCGAGGGCGGCGAGACGGTCTTCGACGCGCAGGCTCGCGAGCGTGTCCCATCCGGGTGCGTTGTCGAAGAACGTGTGGAGTTGCAGGCCGAACAGCGCCGCAAGACTTCGCGGTGTGGTCTGGGGACGAATGTCGCTACCGGTCGCGGCCTCGATTTCGACACATTCGAAGATCCGGCGGTGGAGTTCGGGCGCGAGGTTGGTCTGTCCGACGGTGAACGTGACTGGGCGGCCGGTTCGGCGACGGATCTCGGCCATCCAGTGGATCTCGCCGGCGACGTGCTCGTAGTGCTTTCCGGGCCGTTCGAGCTGCGGTGCGGCCTGGAAGACGCCTCGTTGATGACGGCCAAGCACCGCGGCGATCGCGTACAACTCCCGGGTGTCGGCGTAGGTACCTGGTACCGCGCGGCCGTCGGGAACCGGTGCAACAACGTGCGGCTCGTCGCGAACCCGAGCGCGCCCGCGCCGATCGCCTCGTCGACCAGCACACAGATCGCGGCGATGTCGTCGTCGCTGGCCGGTTCTTTCGACAGGCCACGCTCGCCCATCACGTGATGACGTAACGCACAGTGGCCGACCATCCCACCGACATTGATGCCCTTGGGCAGCCGATCAATTGTTGCGAGGTACTCGCCGTAGGTCGTCCAGTCCCACTCGAGGCCCGTCAGGATCGCGTCGCGGGGAATGTCTTCTACTGACTCCATCATCTCTGCCAGGTATTCGCGCTCATCGGGCGCGCACGGGGCGAACGTCACGCCGCAGTTACCGAGCACCACACTGGTCACACCATGCCAGCAGCTACTCGAACCGATCGGGTCCCAGTTGATCTGGGCGTCCAGATGCGTGTGAATGTCTACAAAGCCCGGCGTGACCACCTTGCCGTCAGCATCGAGCTCCCGAGCACCGCGGTCCTCGACGACGCCGACCGCGGTGACCCGGTCGCCGTCGATCGCGACATCCGCGATGCGGCCGGCGCTGCCGGTCCCGTCGACAACGAGCCCACCGCGAACCACCAGATCATGAACCATCGACGCAGTCTGGCACCAACCCCAAGACCGGGCTCTTCGTGAGCGTCAGGCGGCTGCAGTGAACGGAGCTGGCTCGTCCGCCTCAACTTGGCGACATGCCGTGCGTCAGTGAGTAAGGCCGACGCCGTCCTGACAATGCGGTCCGCCCCAGTGCTCGACAATCTGGCCGTCGCAGATGCGCAGGATCGCGGTGCCGTTGATCTCCACCGGCTCACCGGACGGTTCCACGTCATCGAACGCGGTTCCGGTATGTGTCCCACGAACGGTCCAGTTGGAAACGATGAGATCGCCTGACTCGATGAGCAGGTTGACCGAGAACACCATGTCGGGGAACGCGTTGCGAACCTGCGTCCACCATTCGAGTTCTTGACCGCGCACATCGGAGCCAACCAGCGCGGGATTGACACGCTCGGTCACGTGACTCACGAAGTCCGAAGACCAATACTCGAACACCGCTTCACGGTCGCCTCGCTCCATCGCCGCGCTGTAGGCACCGAGGACCCGAAGATTCTCTGACATGACACCATCCTGCCCGATCCATGAACCGAACAACACTGCCAGCGCCACCACCCACAGTCACAACGCTCCGACACGGGCCCGGACCCATCTCCTGGTCGAGCGACGGCACAACACGAACGGGCGCCACCCGCGACACCAGGCCCTGGGCCCGGATCCAGTTTCGAACGCCCCGAATAACGCCCAGTTTGTGCGACGGTCCCGTGATAGGGGCCCGCGGGTGCTCCGGATTGCCGGGACCGAGCCGTTCGTGACGGTGCGGTTGGCGGCCCGGCGCGATTACGCGTCGCGCCGGGCGAGGACTACGGCTGCGATGATGAGCGATGTGATCGCGTAGGCGCAGAAGACGACGAACCCGACCCAGAGTGACAGGTCCGTGCCGGTGAGTTTCGCCGTGTGGAAGATGTTGTTGCCCGCTGACAACGGGAGGTACTTCCCGATGTCAGTGTTCCACGGCGACGGCAGGAAGTTGACAAGGATCGGCAATATCAACAGCAGACCGACCAGCGCCGCGATCGCGCCCACGGTGCGGCGCAGGATTGTTCCCAACCCGACGCCGAGGGCGCCTAACACCGCCAGGTACATCGCACCGCCGATCACCACGCGCAGCACACCGGGATCGCCGATCGACGCCTGATGGAACTTCGCGCTGAGGATGCCCTGGCCGATGAAGAACGCGGCGAAGCAGGCAACCAATCCGACGACGAACACGACGACCGTGAATACCGCGACCTTCGCCGCAAGCACGACCCCGCGCTGAGGTGTGGCACCGAAAGTCGCGCGGATCTGTCCCGTCGCGTATTCGGAGCTGATCACGAGCACGCCGAGGACACCGACCGCGAGTTGGGCCAGGAAGATACCGTTGAGGCTGGAACCAGTGGGATCGGAGTTGACGATTTTTCCCGGGCCGAAATGATTGGACCGGGCGACATTTGCGGCGCAGAACAGCGCGCTAAGTCCAACGATGATCGCGACTGTGACCAACAGCGACCACAGGGTCGACCGGACCGACCACAGTTTGATCCACTCGGCCCGAACGACAGCGACGAACTGGCCCGCACGAGACGGCGTCGGGAGCGTCTTGCGCGCCCCGCCGGTCGAGAGGACAGTTTCGGCGACGTTCACGCCGCGCCCCCGCCCGTGTTCGGGCCGGCGAGATACTCAGCGCTGTCGTGCGTCATTTCCATGAACGCGTCCTCGAGCGATGCCTCCTGGGGCGAGAGTTCATAGAGCGTGATGCCCGCATTGGCGGCAATGATCCCAACCTCTCGGCACTCCAACCCGGTTACGATCAAGGTGTCGTCGCAGTGCGGCTCGGCATCGGCGCCCGCCGCCGCGATAAGCGGACGTAACGCACCGGCCTGCGGAGAGACGACCTTGACGTGATTCGCCGATGCTTGCGCGATGACTTCTTCGACGCTCGCGTCCACGATGAGCCGGCCCTTGCCGATCACGATCAGATGATCGGCCGTGAGGGCCATCTCGCTCATCAAGTGGCTGGAGACGAATACGGTGCGACCCTCGGTGGCGAGGGAACGCAGCAGCCGGCGGACCCACTGGATCCCTTCTGGGTCGAGTCCGTTCACCGGTTCGTCGAGCAGGAGCACCTCGGGGTCTCCGAGCAAGCAGGCGGCGATACCAAGACGCTGGCTCATACCGAGCGAGAATGTGCCGGTCCGCTTCCGCGCAACTGCGCTCAGACCGACCTCTTCCAGGACCTCGTCGACGCGTCGAGGGCTGATCCCATTCGACTGGGCCAGCCACCGCAAGTGGTTCCGGGCGCTGCGACTGGGATGGATCGCCTTCGCCTCCAACAACGCACCGACTTCGTGCAACGGGAAACGTCGGTCTTGATAGGTTCGCCCGTTCACCGTGATCCGCCCGGCCGACGGCGCATCGAGCCCGACGATCAGCCGCATCGTCGTGGACTTCCCCGCGCCGTTCGGACCTAAGAAGCCCGTCACTCGACCGTCCGGCACCGTGAAACTGAGATCGTCCACCGCCAACGTCGACCCGTACCGCTTCGACAGCGCTGCCGCTTCGATCACCGGCTCGCTCCACAACTCATTTCGTTCGGTCGCACATACACGTGTCTAGCCACGAGATCTGTGGGACAACTGTGCTCAGGCTTTCGCGACAGCGGGCGAGTTACGGACCCGGTTCTCGGATCCGTGCATGCCACCGAACGCTGCCAACGACAAATGCTCATCCATCGATCCCATCGGGCAGCCAAGAGTGCTGCTGCATATCCCATATCACGAGATGCCCCAGAACCGCCCGCAACCGTCTGGTACCGCCGCTCCCGGCGCAGGATCGAAGACACGAGTGTCTTTTGCGACGGCAATCCGCACGTCGAGGACTGTCCTGGCCGTTAGTTGCGTCGATCTGCAAGCGCGCTGGCCGCGGTCACTGCGACGAATGCGACGACGCCTCCGGCGGCTGCGAGTGCGATGACACCGGTAGTGCGGCCGTCGTTCAGTGCGCGCAGGACGAACTGGACCGGTGGCAGGAGAATGATCCCGACGAGCGCCGCGGCCGTGACGAGGAGCGTGACACCGCCATGGCGTAAGACGGGCCGATGCAACAGGGTTCCAATGCCAACGCCGATCGCGGTCGCGGCGAGTTGCAGGAGCACGCATGCGCCCACGACGACGATCTCGGCGGTCGGTCGCGTCGGTTCGGTTGTCGCCACAAGGCACGCGACTGTGCCAGCGGCACTCACCGTGTTGGCGGCGAGGAAAGCGGAGATCGCACGCGAGCGGTGCAGTTGGGCCGGGGAACCGATGGCGGCCGCGAGCAGTTCGCGATGGCCGTCGTCGTCGACGTTGCCGATCGAGACTGTGAGCCAGCAGGTCAGCGCAACCAGCAGGAGGAACAAGTTCCCGGCGTTCGCGAGGGCTGGTCCCGGAGCGCTGAGAGTCGCCAGGATCCAGATCACGAGGATGAGAGCCGGGCCAAGCCAGCGCATGGAGCGACCGGCGAGCCGGAGGTTGAACGCGATCATTCGCGCTCCACGATGTACCGGAACCCGAGTGCCTCGGCGCGCTTGGTGAGTTCACTCAGCGCTGCGGTCGGTCCTCGCAGACTCACTGTCACCTCACCACCAGACAACGACTCAACGACCAATCTGCCGTGAGGCACCGACACCAGTCGATCTGCGCCGACCATCCGCTGGGTCTGCTGCTCTGCAAACAAGATGCTGGCACCCCGGCCGCGGGCCTCGACCATTAGTTCAACCAGGGCCGCCGCGCCACGACTATCCAGTCCTTCGGTCGCCTCGTCGATGACAATCAGGTCGGCGAGGCTGCTGAAGGCGTCGGCGAGCAACACCTTGCGCAGATTGCCGAACGAGAGCTCGCGGCAGGGCCGATCCAGCGCGCCGTCAAACGCAAGCTGCTCCAACACGTCACTCGGTTGGACGCGCCGGGCACGGCGCACACCGGACAACCACACACCCGCTTGCAACAGCGGCGGATCGACCGCCGCGGGAACGTACGCGAGTCTCGGCCGCCCAATCCGACGCCCCCTCGCTGGGCGCAGCACGTTCGCGGCCACCCGCAACAAGGTCGTCTTGCCTGCTCCATTCGGACCAGACACCCCGATGATCTCACCCCCACGATCGCGAGATCCGCACCACTCAGTACGTCTCGCCCACCAAACCGGACCGTCACCGCATCGAGTTCAAGAAGGAATTCGCTACCCGCCACGCTCACACTCGCTGGCCCGCGGACAACGTCGACACCCAGACAGCCTGCCCCACCGACAGTCACGACGCCGTACACGGCCGAGCGCGACCGAACATCGAGCGGGCACCCGACAGAAGCTTCCGAGTCACACGGTGCCCCGTATACATGGCGCGCGGCCCGAATCTCGCGCCTCGGGTATCGTCGTCATCGGATCCGCCAGGCGCTAAACCTCCCGGCCGTGCGGTCAGCGACGCCGGGCGCGCAGGACGACGTCGGCGATGGGCTTGGTGCAGGGCGGCGGGTCAATGCGAGGCTCGACCGCGTGCCGCTCGACCGTGAAATCGTTGGCGAGCAGCAAGCCGAGTTCATCGACACCGACGTAGTCCGCCGGGTCAACGCCCCGCGACTTGATGTGTTCGCGGTGCTCGTCGTCGAAGTCGTGATAGACGGCGAGTAGCAACCCGCCAGGGCGCACCGCGTCGAGCAATGTCCGCACGGCGGAGTCGCCGGCGGCCTTGGGCAGCGCCGGGTACTGCAACGACACAAGGTCGAACGAGCGGGCCGGCAACGGTGTCTGCAACGCGTCCCCGCAGAGCCACTCGACCATCGCGCCGGCCAGCTCGGCAGCCTCCCGCGCCCGGCTCACGGCGACTTTGGAGATGTCGATCCCAGTGACGGTCCAGCCGTGTCGAGCGAGCCAGATGGCGTCGGCGCCCTCACCACAGCCGACGTCGAGCGCCAGACCCGGGGCGAGGTCTGCGACCTCGCAAACGAGCCGTCCGTTCGGCCGCCCGCTCCACATCGCCCCGTCGCGCTCGCTGTACCTCGCGTCCCACTCGACGGCCTGCGCCGACGTTTCGAACCGCTGCTCGCGGTGTTCGTGCTCACGCATGGCCTGCACCGTAGATCGCCATCCGAATTGCGCAATGCTGTTGCGTTTCGTCCGGCGATGCTCGCCGCGAGAGCGGAGCGCCTTCGACCGCGTACCTTGAGGGGGTCGTTGCACTGCGAAAGACGTGAAACACTCAAACCGGGCCTTACAGGTGGGCGGTAGAGGACTCTGAACCTCCGACCTCATCCGTGTGAAACATTGCTGGTGGTACCGGTCACTACCGAAAACTACCCCTGACTTCGACTTTCGCGATTTCGGCTGCCGCCCATTTCCGGAGGTTTCCGGCTATCTCGTGTACCCAGTGTGTACCAACCGAGCGGTTCGGCTCCCGCCTTCGAGCGCGCCGCGTCGAACCTGTTCGTGCGCCTCGATGCCAGCGGCCAAGTTCTGAGGTTAAGCGCCTGACATCCGGCCCGAGCGACAAACCGGAGCACCACCCGAGTGTCCGTAAAGGTCTCGCCGCACTCGGTTCACCAAAAGTGGGGGTTGGTGAAGCCGAGTACATGCGCTGCGTCGGTCGCGAACTCTTGTCGGGGTAGGTCGTCGAGTTCGGTCTCGGTGCGGCCGTTGACGGTGACGTCGACTCCGCCGCACCTGCCGACCGTCGCGACAACGTCGGGCGTTGCGGTCGGTGACGAGGAAAAGGTGACGCGGTCCTCGACGGTGCCGGGACCTGGGCAGCCGCCGCCGTTTGGCGCGGGTGGAGGAGTCACGTGCAGTTGGTTGAAGGTGTGAACGATTGGTTGCACCAGTCTTGGGTCGGAGGTGGTGACGCGTTTGCCGATCGGTCCGTTCGACGGGCTCGCGGGACTGATGTGTACAACGCTGACGATCACGGTGCGATCGGTTGTGGGCACGAACTCGTCGGTCGGGCGTGGCTTGGTCCACCCGACGATCGTGTCGGCACTGACAACAGATGGGCCCGACGCATTGCCGGTGATTCCCAGTTGCAACGAGCCCATGCTGACGTTCTGGGGAGTGACCGCGAGATCGTCTTCGAAGGTCCACGTCCGTACGCCGCCGTCAGTGATCGAGCCCTGACCGACGTATCCGTGGAAGGGCACGTGAGCTTGCACAAAGTGCCACAGTGCATATGGCGTCTCATTGACGGTCCAGAGCCGGTGCGCGAAGACGAGGTTGCGAGTTCCGGGAAACTCGAGCGGGGCGTGTAAGGCGCCCGGTGCGGGTCCAGTGAAAGGTTGCGAGCCGGCAGGAAGCACGACTTCGTCGAGCATGCGGCGACCAAGCGCAATCGCGGCGTCCATCGACGCAGTCGACACGGCATCGACCGCCGACACGACCGTGGTCGACGATGCAGCTCGCAGACCCGCTGGATGACTCGACGAACACCCCGCGACCGCCACGACCAACAACAAGACAACAGCGCTCCGCGTCATAGCAATCCGACGACCCCACTGTCGACCCAGTTCCACCTACCCCATAGTGCATGCCCCAAGCGGCCGTCGCCACGGTCAATCGACAGCGTGGTGCCACCCGAGTGCGCTCTCGTATGGGGCCGGTTCAGCGCGCACGGGCCCGACGAGTACTGCCTGACCGCGCTCAATATCGGAGCCGTGGTTTAGAGCGGTTTAGAGGAGGGCGCGGCGTAGGGCGGGGTAGAGGAAGCGGAGTCCGAATACGAAGCAGAGCGCGATGAGGAAGAGGATGAGTGCGGTACCGGAGCGGGCGAGGAACCATTCGGTCGATGAGGAGAATCCCGAGGTTGCGTGTTTCCATGCCCCGTGCAATCCGGTCGCTGCGTGGTGTGCGGCTGGGCTGGGAAGGTGGTGCCCTGGCGGGAGGGCTTCGGTGATCGCGACGGTGAGGTCGGAGAACGCGGCCTCGCCGCGTAGGAGGTTGTTGTTGCCTTGGAGCTGGTTGATGGTGGTCTGCACTGCGGCGATCTGTTGGCGAAGCTGGTAGATGTCGTTGACGTCGCTGGTCTCCGCGAGCGCCTTTAACAGCGATTCCGCCTCGGTCGTGTCGGCGTCGATGGCGGCTTGGGTGTTGACGTACTGCGCAGAGACGTCCGTGCCGGTTTCTTGGTCGTTCAGGACGGTGACCCCAGACTCATTGGTGATTCGGGAGATCGCTTCTTCGAACCGATCGACCGGAACCCGCAGCGTGACCGTGCCGCTCGGGTCGACGCCGGCGTAGTTCGCTTCTTGTTTCACGACGTAGCCGCCCAGACTGACGACGGTTTGGGTCACGTAGTCCACGATCGAGTGCAGCTCGTGCGGTGGCACTTTGATCTCGACATTGCCGGTCTTGACGACCAGCGCGCCGTCGGTCGGCGCGGTCGGCGCGGACTGCGGCACCGGCGGACTCGACAACGATTTCTGCGCCTGCAAACCGTCGTTGCCCACCAGGCCCTGAGAGCCAGTCGCGCCCTGCGCGCCCGACGGGCCCTGCAGTCCCACGATTCCCTCATCACCCTGGGGACCCACCGGTCCGATCCCGCCGGCTACTCCCGCCGAGCCCGTCGGGCCGGCCGGGCTGGCTCCCACCGCGCCGGTTGGTCCCTGAGCGCCCTTCAGGCCGACGTTCGCGCCGGCGCGGGTGCTCCGCCCGCCTGCCACAACCGTTGCCCTCGACGCCGGCGTGCCGGTGGCGACGCTCGCGTTCTTGCTCGGGTGGTTCGTGTGCACCACGAGTGCGAGACCGGCGACGACGACGAGAACCGCGGCCGCGAGCATGAGTCGAGGATGGCGAGCAGTGGGACGACGGTTCGGGGTCGCGGGGGTGCCGAGGTGGGCGATCACGCGTTCGGCACCGTCGGCCGGCACCGGGATCTGTTGGGCGAACTCGTCGAGGAGCCGTTCGAGGACGTCTTCGTCGATCATCTCGTCACTTCCGTATCGTTGGCATCAGAGGCGAACGCCGCCAAACGCGGGTCAGCGGCAAGGCGCCGACGCGCTTCGGACAGCCGAGACTTCACGGTGCCCGGTCGTCGACGTATCGCGATCGCAAGCTCGCGTTCGCTCAACCCTCCGTAGTAGCGAAGTACCACCACCACGCGCAGCGGCTCGGGCAACTCCTGCAGCGACTCGCCCAGAGCCCGCGCAACCAGCGAACGTTCGGCATCAACGTCAGGCGCATCCCTTGCCACGATCATGACGTCGTCGTCGTGCACCTCACGCTCGCGGCGCTGAATCTCGCGACGCAATCTCGAGTTGCACGCGTTGATCAACACCCGGTACAGCCACGCATCGCGTCGATCTTCGGGCGGCAACGCGTCCCGGAACCGCCACACCCGCAAGAACGCCTCTTGAACGGCCTCTTCAGCGTCCGCCGGATCACGACAGATCATCACCGCAGTCCGATACGCCCGGCCATAGCAGGCCAACACCCACTCGCCCAACGAGTCCGCGTCCCGGGCCATACCCTTTACGACTCTCCCCAGCCCCAATCGGTTCGCAAAAATCTGCTCCCCGCCCTCTTTTTCTTTGTCCCCCCTCTTCTTGCTTCTTCCCCGTGTTGCGTCCGGGTGTTGGCCCGTCGGCCCGTCCTCCGGCCCCGGACCCGGGCCTGTCCCCGGTCGTGCCCCGCTTCCGCCCCTGGCTCCCTCTAGATGTCGGCGCCGGTTATCGGGCCGCCGGGGACTCGACCCCTGAACGACGCGTTGACGGGTTCCGCGGTCTGCCGGTTGATCTGGCTCCTGCCGAGCGGCGGACCTCTGCACGCAAGCGGCAGGTGCTGGACCTGCATCCTTGTCCCCGCTTCGCCGCTTGGTCGAAGCGACGGCTGACCGCACCCCAGTGCGCTGTCTCCTGAGCACTGATACGACAGCGACCGACACTGTGCCTCTGCTTGGGAAGCAAGGCGTCACGTTCGGCGGCGAACGAGTGCGGACCAGCAGGTCCGACGCATTCACCTTTGTGGATAGGAACGAACGAACTCGAATGACCGGATCCGCGCGATCAACGCGCGATGCCTCACACGCCGGGCGACCGACACGGCTTTCCCGATCTCGAACTCAAGGCCTTTAGACCACGGCGCCGGTCCTCGATGCCGGCGAGTCACCCGACGATGCCACGAGTCGCGGCCAGCTCGGAACAGACATCGGCGACCGGCCGACCCGTCCGTTCGGCCGCGACTCGCACCATCAACACGAGCGTCACGAACGCGAACCACGACAGATCCTGGAGCTGCCATCAGCCCGCGACACCGAAATAGTCGGCCACGACGCCGCCATGCACCCCACGACCAGGTTCAATGCCGCCCGCATCTTCTGATGCGCCGTGTTGCCACGAAACTCGAACTCCGGTAAGTATCGCTCGGCGAAATCATCGAGCGACACCGGCTCCGACCGCGTCACGCCCGCCAACCCCATCGCATCGGCTGCCAGCTCCGTAAACACGTCTGCCGGGAACGGGAACCGCTTCTCATCAAGCGTCCGCCAATCGCTCGTGAAGTCGTCGAGCACACCCGAAGCGACCGCGCCAAGCGCGATCCGGCACATCTCGCGACGCTCCTCATCAGTCGCAGCCAAACGCTTCGCCACGACCACAACGGTAGACGCCGGTCGCTCGTCGTGTTCGGTGGGCACGGGGGTTCACGTCGGTGGATCGAGTCAACCGATATGCACATGCGCGATTCGCGGAAAGTTCCCACTTGCGGACCGTCGACCATGACGTTCGACTCCTCAACTCGAGGACCTCGGGATTGGTCCGTAACCTGCGCTGACGATCACAGCTACATGAAGTACAACATGCACGCGGTCGAGAGCAGGCAGAGACTCGGTTCACCGTGCCACCTGCCCTTGATGCGGACACCGCCCTCTGGGGCGTGTGAGCGTGTCGCTGTGAGTTTCACGGCTTCGCCGTCGATGGTTCCTTCGACGGTGGACTTCTCTCGACTCGCGAGGGCGATGACTGCGATCCGCGGGGTGCCTACGTGGCCGTCAAGGATGTACTCCTCGTACCGGCGAGACGAGGGTCTGGAGACCGGGCCGATCAAGATGCCCCGTTCGTAGACGACGTTCGGATCCGCCGGATCGCTTTCGACACTGATGATGCGTTGAATGACGACGTCGTCGTGCGGATCGTGACCGGGGGCGACCTGCAGGTCGACAGGATCGCCGCCGACACTTCCGACGATCGTCGCGCCCACAAGGGTCGGGTTCTGGTCGTCGAGGAGCATTAACGTCGTGGTGAGTTCGACACTCTCGTCGCCAAAGGTTGCGACGAGAGAGGCAGGCTGTTCGGTGGTGTTGTAGTTCGAGGCGATCTTCCACCGCGCCGCGAGCCGCACGGCGCCGTACGTCCCGCTCGTCGCGCTCGCGCTGATCGGGATGTCAAGCGGGACATCGACTGATACCCCGAAGATGAGACCGGTCAGCCGGTCATCTCTATGGGCAAGGTCGACACGAGTTCGGCGGCGTGGCATCCCCGTAGCGTGCCAGGCGGGCGGATGCGCGTCGCTATCGCCCCCAAGTTGACGTGCAGGCGACGACTGCGCTCGGCATGACCGGGAGGGGATCAGAGTGCTTCCGCCGCATTCGGTTCGCACTTCGAGCCGCTCGAACCATCACCGTCACTCACGAAGAGGCGACAGCGCGTCACGCTCGGAGCGTTGGGTACGCACCTTCAACTCGATCCGTCGACGACCGGTAGCGGCAGGGACACGCCACGCCGCAGCTGCGGCGTAGTCCGACTCGCCGATCGTCGTTCACGTCGCAGAGCACAACGTTGCGAACGCAAAACCGGTGGTCAACGGCGGATCACAGCGAACAGTTTCCGCAGGTCGGAGCGTTTTGCGGATAAAAGCGAACATGCCTGAACGACTGCGCTCGCGCGATAGACGCGCGATGACACCGGCGTTACCTTGTGTTCGGTGACGCTCCCCGCATTCCCTGGACCAGATCGTCGGCATCGATCTTTGTAGGCCGGCCAGCCGACGCGAAGCGATCGCCCACACCAACTCAGGCTGCAACTTTCCTCCTTCGGTAGCGAGATGATTCTCCCTCAGGCCGACGCTGCCGCTCGCCTCCAACAACCGGAGCAAACACGGGTCGCCACGCCAGCGTCAGGCAACGTCCCGAGACGAGACGAGCAGATCGAGCAGATATGCCGTTGGCCGTGGCTCGGGTACCGAACGCGGCTACACCTTCCGAGCTCGAACGACGTACCAGCCGGGCAGCGCAGGATGGCTTCCTTGCGAGACGTATTTGTCGAGTACCTCGACTTCGTAGCCAATGTCGCCCAGGAGCATCACGAGAGTTGTTGGGTCGAAAAGGCGCAGGACGTGGTGCTCGTCTGAACGTAGATACCTGCCGTCGGCCTCGACCGTAAAGATGCTGATTTCGCGATCCAGGCGAGAACCGTCCTTCGACTCACTGAAGCTCCTATGGTTGTCAAGGGGTTGTTCGGCGGGTGCTGGCAGACCAGTGATGGGCCACTCGAGTGAGGGCATGCTCTTATGAGGCCACGCTGCCGAACCTTGTTGGAGCGGCGGGCCGGCGGTTCGTTCGAAGGACAGCCGATGGGCGTCGGGGCATTCGTGGGCCAGGCCTGCCACTCCTGATCTGTTCAGTCGTGCACGAGGTACGGGTAGAGCTCGCGGGCGACGTAGCGTTTCAAGACGCGGATGACTTCGCGTGTGCTTCGTCCTTCGGCGAGGCGGCGCGCGCCGTACTTGCGGGTGCGTTCATCGCTGCTCATGCGGGTGAACACGATCCGCCACAGGGCATGGTTGGCCTGGCGGTTCCCGCCGGGGTTGAGTCGATGCCGATCGATCTTCCCGGACGAGGCGAGCAGGGGTGCGACGCCGCAGAGATGCGCGAACGCCGCTTCGCTTTTCAGTCGGTGTGGGTTGTCGCCCGCGGCGACCAACAAGATCGCGGCGCTGTTGATCCCGACGCCGTACACGGCCAACAGGCTCGGGGCGGTGCGCCGCACGAGCGTCTCGAGTTCGTGGTCGAGCCGCTTGGCTTCGACTTCGAGGGCGAGCACTCGGCGTCCCAACGTCGCGATCGGCGAGTTTCGTCGCGTAGACAACGCTGTCGCTCCCGACGGTGGGTCGCAACGAAGCCGCGGTGCGCGCCAGCCGGTCACGATGCACGTCCCGCAGCCGTTCACGCAGCTCGTCAGGAGCGGTGAAGCCGAGATGGCGGATCTGATTCAGGTACTTGATGCGCACATTCCGGCCCGAACGACGCACGACCAACAACGCCCGGATCGCTTCGACGTCACCATCAGCCGACTTCGCGATCCCTGACGCACGGCCCGACAACGCCGCCCGCGCCGCTTCGATCGCGTCGAGCTCGTCGGACTTGCCGTTCCGGCGGCGCTCCTGCCGATTGGGTCGATCGACCTCGATCACCACCAGCCCATGACCGCGCAGATGACGCGCCAGACCGGCACCGTACGCACCGGTTCCCTCCACCCCAACCCGATCGACCGCACCGAAGCTCACCAGCCAACCGTGTAACTCGCGGAACCCCGCCGCCGTCGTCGCGAACGATCCGACACCCAGCACTCCGCCATTCGCGTCGACCGCCGCCGCAACATGAACGTCGGCATGGGTATCGACTCCACCCGTAACCGGGCGCGTGATCTCTACGATGGTCATCGCCATCCCTTCTCTCTCAAACGGTCAAGGGGTGGCACGCACGTCCCGGGAAGGAGACCGTGACGAGCCGCTGCGCTAACAGCGCTCGACACCCTCCGGAACGGGGCGTGCCCTATCTCAAACTCACAGCCCGGCCGACACGCACCCAACGAACCTCAGTGCTTCCAACGAGTCAGACACAAGCCACGCCGGAACGTAGCGACCACCAACAACAAGATGGTGGACCCACCAACTCGCCACCCCATACTCACTGGGCAATCTGGCGCGATGGCGCCGAGACACCTTGGGTGGAAGGCGTTGGCCGAAACGGTTGCCCCGGGCGCGCGTGTAACGCGGTTGTGTCGGTTGGCGGGAGCCGGGATGACCGATGCCTATGACGTGACACTCGATCGGGCTCCGCGCCGAGTGGTCGTGAAGCTCTACCGTGACGGTGACGGTACGGCACCGTTGGAGTGGAGTCGTCTCGGGTTCGCCCAGCGGGTCGCGCTGCCGGTGCCTGAGCCGATCGTTGCTGATCTGGAGTCCGTCTGGTTCGGCAGGCCCACCGTGGTCATGTCGCGGTTGCCTGGGCGTCCGGACTTGACGCCCAAGGACGTCGACTCGTGGGTCGGGGCGCTCGCGCAGGCGCTGGCGGAGTTGCACGAAACGCCTTTGGACGGGGCTGAGGGTGCGGTCACGCGACCTCCACGTTTCGAGACTTGGCGCGCACCAGCGGGCGAACACGATCCGCTGACCGCCGCCGCCGTTGGCGCCGTCACAGCACGTCTGCCTTTACGTACGTCCGAGCGCGTCCTCACTCACGGCGACTTCCACCCGGGCAACGTCCTCTGGCACCGCGGCCGCATCAGTGGTGTCGTCGACTGGAGCGCAGCACGGCTCGACACCCGGTGGTACGACCTCGCGTATTGCCGAGCCTCGATGTGCGTACTCCTCGGACCGGACATCGCCGATCGCCTCGCCGACGCATACTCGGGCATCGTCGGCGGCACCTCTGACGAACTCGCCGTATACGACCTCATGTGTGTGCTCAGCTCACGGCATTACCTTGCGGAGTCCCTCGCCGCGGACCGAGAGCAAGGCCATGTGCCCAACTATCAATTGTCACTCGCGCACCTTGATGAGCACGTGCGGCGAGCGCTGAAACGACTCGACTGGTGACGCTCACTGCCAGGCGGCCACGAACGCCATAACTTCGATCGGGCGCCCCAGGTCATCACCGAGTTGCGCTACTGAAGCCACCGCGAGCGATTCGTGTGTTCTCGTAGCATGCCGACGTGAGCCTGCAGCCGTTTCCCGACGATTGGCAGGACGCGGTTGCCATCGTTGCTCATCCTGACGACTTGGAGTACGGAGTCGCGAGTGCGGTCGCGCGCTGGACCAGCGACGGCAAGCGTGTTTCCTATGTGCTTGCCACGAGCGGGGAAGCTGGTATCGACGGCGTCGATCCCGCGTTGTGCGGACCGATGCGTGAGGAAGAGGAGCGGCGTGGCGCGTCGATCGTCGGCGTCGAGCATGTCGAGTTTCTCGGATTGGCTGACGGCCTGGTCGTTGAAGGGATCGAGCTGAGACGCGCGATCGTTGGCGCGATCCGTCGGTTGCGGCCAGACATCGTTGTGACGATGAACTTCGAACTGACGTGGGGTCCGGGTGGACCGGTGAACCATGCTGACCACCGCGCCGTCGGCCTCGGCGCGATCGACGCTACTCGCGACGCGGCAAACCGGTGGTTGTTCCCCGATCTCGGCGATCGCTGGGCTGGAGTGCGCTCAATCTGGGTCGCGGCGAGTTCGACACCTACCCACTTCGTTGATGTCACCGACACCCTCGATCTGGGCGTCGCTTCGCTGCGTGAACACCGGGCCTACCTCGACGGGCTCGACGACGACGCCTCCGACCCGGACCAGTTGCTTCGAGAGAGCGCACGCGCGGCAGGCGAGAGTGCGCGCTGTGCGTACGCCGTCACATTTCAAAGGTTCCCTGCCTAAGTTGGAGCCCGTGTGCGGTCATTCGCAGACGGCGACGCCGTCTCGTCTCGGCGTGCTGAAACACAACGATCCGCGCCGACGGCTGGAGGGATACTGGTTCTCGTGAGTCGCCTCTTCCATGTGACCTCGTCGCTCAATCGCGAGTCGATCCAGGCTCATGGATTGGATTGGCGGCGCATGGGCGCAGCTCGCGGCATCGCCGGGAACTCGGCTCCCGAGCAGGCTGGCTGCTTTCTGTGCCTCAATGAGTTCGAGATGGAATGGTTCGTCAAGACCATCAACAGCACCGGCGGCCCGGTTGATGTGTGGGCGGTCGACGGCGTCGACGAGAAGGATCTCGTGGAGTCCCCGGAAGGGCACTCCTACTTGCCCAGGCCGATCGCCGCGCACCTCCTCACGCTTTGGCGCAGCGATAGTCCGCCGCCCGACCGCTCGTGACTGCCACCGGGCACGCCATAACTGATCGGTGTGACGAACGCCGGTCGCGAGAAAAACCGAATCGCGAGGTCGGGACGGTCGGTCAGACTGCACCACATGCCACAGAATGTTTTCGTCGGCGACGTCGCGAGGTACTACGACGCCACCTCTGCACCGCAGTACGAGCCCGCGATATTGGACCCGACGGTCGAGTTCCTGGCGGCCCTTACGGGCCGTGGCAAGGCGCTGGAGTTCGCGATCGGGACCGGGCGAGTCGCGTTGGCACTGCGAGCGCGCGGCACTGAGGTTCACGGAATCGAGATCTCGCAGGACATGGTGACGGAACTGCGGGCCAAACCGGGCGGTGAGCACGTCCCGGTGGTGATCGGCGACATGGCTTCGACACGCCTCGACGAGTCGTTCGCGCTCGTCTACCTGGTGTTCAACACGATCAGCAACCTCCTGACCCAAGCAGAACAGGTTGCGTGCTTCCGCAACGCCGCTGCGCACCTCGAGCCCGGTGGTTGCTTCGTCGTCGAACTTGGTATACCCCAACTGCGTCGGATGCCGCCCGGTGAGTCAGCGCACCCATTCGAGATCTCGGACGAGCATCTCGGCTTCGACACCTACGACTTCGCCGAGCAACGAATGACGTCGCACCACTACTGGATCGAGGGCAACCGAATCCACCTCTTCGACTCCCACCATCGGTATGCCTGGCCAGCAGAACTCGATCTCATGGCCGAACTCGCCGGCATGCACCCACAGGAGCGATGGGCGGACTGGTCTCGTACCCCCTTTACTGGTGAGAGTCCAAACCACGTCTCGGTCTGGAAGAAGTCCTAACCGACAGCGGCGCCTCCCAACGTAAATAACTGCCGATCCGCGCTCGACCGACTTCGCCGGCTCGGGCAATCTGCTCGGGTGCGGAACCGTCAGGGGGTGGCGATCGTCCATCAAGCTGTGAGGTCACGCGTGGCTGCTGTCGTAGTCGTCTTCACTGTCGCCGCCTGCGGCGGCAGAACGATCGTCGAGTGTGCGCCCGGCTACCACAACGATCCGACTCACGCGAGCCGGTGTGTTCTTGACACGACGACGAGCTCGACGCGATAACTGCGGATCGGGCCTTCGCCAACGGACCTGGTGTTCGGGAAATCATCGTCGGGTCGTGTTCCGCGAGGTCAGACTTGCGTAGTAGCACAGCCGAGAATGCACGCCGATGAGGTGACGATCGACAGCGGTCTCGTGCGTCGATTGGTCGCCTCGCAGTTTCCGCAGTGGGCACATCTTGTCGTGGCGCCGGTTGCGTCGACGGGCACAGTCAACGCGATTTGGCGGCTCGGCGTCGACATGTATGTGCGGCTACCGCGCGTACGGGACTGGGCTCGCGACTTGGAAAAGGAGTTGAAGTGGCTTCCGGTGCTGGCGGCTCATGTCTCGGTCGTCGTGCCCGAGACGCCGAGACCATGACCGCGGGCAGCGGCCGGTCTCCGGGTTCCAGCGTTTCTCGGTCCGATACGCCATGGTCTTCTCCTGCGCCTTGCCGACGAACAAGACTCCTTCATCGCCCTCGAAGGACGCCAGGTACTCATGGGCGAGGTCGTCTTTGCGTTGACCCTTCTCGAACGTGACCAGGTCGACACCCTGATCGTCGACGAAACGTTCCACGTCGCTCACGAACTTCTTCGTCATGGGATCCATCAACGCCGACGAAGCGAACGTGGCGCCCCGATGACCTTTGAAGAAACCGACCACCCCGCCCTCGTACTGGAGTTTCGGGACATACAAGTTCAGGTACATCCGGTCGATGCACTCCACCTCGAGGGTCACATGATCGGCGAGCACGTCAGCCACCGAGCGAGCTACGGTCATCGTCGGGCTCCGGTCGTCGCTGCCCCGAACACGGGCTACCACCGCTACGAGCGGCTCATGACGGTGAGGCTAAACACCCCACCAGCAATGCGCTCGGCCGGAGCCCACCCACCCAACCGGCACCCGCACACGACTCGTCGGGGGGGGGCGAAGCCCCGTTAGATGTCGATGAGGGCACCTGGGCACGTTCCCGTGGCTTCGCCCTCCAAACCCTGCTCGCCATCCCCTACTACCGCGAGACCAACCCGGCATTCGCCGCCATAGGCAAACGCACCGTCAACCAGATCATTGGGTCAACCTGACGCGCACCGATCTGCCAGTGAGGATGGTGTGTTCTCGCCGCGGCACCTCAGAGCGCGCGCTCTCCCCTGAGCCTCGCCTCGCCGTTCGGTTTCAGAGGTTCGGTGCAGAATTCCGTCAAGTCCTCGGCAACGCTGGGGCGGCTGACCGCACCTTGTCGGTGGCGCTCAACTGCGCTGCGGAGCGGAGTCGTCGCCAAGGTCCTCTGCTATGCCAATGCGGCCGTGCGACGCGTGGCGGGCACGGACGCCCGGCTAAGTCGGCCGCTCGGGGTATGGCGGGAATCTGACCGAGCGGCCTCACGCGGATGCGACGACGTCAACCGCGTCGATTCGCGGCGACGTCCGTACACGTCCGTGATGGTGAGCGAGCGCCGACGTGTAGATGACGTGCTCGACTCGCGCCGCGGGCTCAGCCCGTGCCGCTTAGCAAGTCTGAGACGCTCGTGGAGGCCGATTTTGGGCGCGACGTGTGTGTCCATGAGGGTCATGTTGGGGGGTCGGTGTTTCGTTGTCATGAGAGCTCACGAGACTGTTCAGATAGCGGCGTAGCGCGTTGAATTCGGGGAGTCGATGGAAACGGCTGACGAGGAGGCCAGCGTCGATCGTGCGGGCCACGTTGGCGGTCACGGCGATCTCGGCGATGACGGGAACATCGCACACGTCTGAGACATCACGCCGAGTCAGGCTGCGTCCGGGCTCCATGAGCAACACGATGCCGTCCGCTCGTACACCACAGGTCGTGATCGTCCGCAGCCCGAGATAGCACGGGCCCCGCAACACCACCACGAACAGCCCGCCCGGCCGTGCGTCGAGCTGGTCGAGGCGCTGTGCGTCGACGACGGCCACCTCAGCCGTCCCAGAAGGCGTCGAGACCAACGTGAGCCGCTCTGCGGCCTTGATCGGCGCGTGGCCGTCGTGCGGGCCTGTGAGGCCGAGCAGCGCCGCGGTCGTGTCACGTTCGGCGGCAACGAGCTCCGTGGCGGCGTGTCCGGCGAAGAGCAACGCGGTCGCGGCGGCGACAGTCGTGGTGCCGCTCCCACCCCTCGCGCCGGCGATGGTGATCGTCCGTGCAGTCATGTGATCAGACTCCATTTCGTTTGCGTGCAGAGGTTGCGTGCAGAGGTTGCGTGCAGAGGTTGCGTGCAGAGGTTGCGTGCAGACCTTGCGTGCAGACCTTGCGTGCAGACCTTGCGTGCAGACCTTGCGTGCAGACCTTGCGTGCAGACCTTGCGTGCAGACCTTGCGTGCAGATCTTGCGTGCAGTGGTTTGTGGATGAGATTCCGTGGGTCATGGCGGGGTGAGTGGGGCGGTGTGCTCGAGGGCGTGTGCTGCGGCCAGGTGATCGGGGAGCCGCAAGATTTGGCGGTCCGAGAGCACCGGAAACCGTCGGCGTATCGCGAATGTCTGGTCGATGTTCGCGAGGTGGAACTCGACGAGACGGGCCAGCGTGCGCACGACGGGTGCGTGACGGCCGATGCCGGACCCGAGGCCGAGCGTGCCGGCTAGCGCGGCCAGTGAGATCTCGAAACCGGCTGCTTCTGCGTCGAGCCAGGCGACGAGACGTCGTGCTGCCAGCACGCACGATGGACCCAACAGGGCGAGCCAGTAGGTCTCGACGTAGTCGCTCCGCGCGTCGACACAGGTCGTGTCAACGTTCCGGTCGATCCACGCGCGCACCGGCAGCGGGTCGTTGGCGATGAGCCAATCGTGAACGACGGCCGAGTGTCGTGTCGTTGGGTGCATGGGAACCGTTCCGATCCGAACTCAGACAGAACGTACGCAACGAGTGAGACAAGGCTGAATCCGCGTTGACGTGACCGATTGACACGTCAGCGTCAACGCATCAACCGGACGCATCTGGGTCCGCTCCTTTCGGGAGCGGCGAGTCTGTAGAAAATGTTCGTCGGAGATGTCGCGTCCAGCGTTCCGCGCGCGCTATTCCTGATCGTGGAAGAAATCATCCCGAAGCCGATCCGTGCGACGCAACGACGACAGTGCTCTGCGTCTCGAGTCGTTGCTCCTTCGTAACCCTGATGCTGCACGCCGCCGAAGCGCTACCGCCGCGTTCGCGAACAGCGAAGAAAACGCAGCCCACGCGTCCGCCGACCAAGGCGCATCGCAAGGGCATGCTTGAGTGGTGCAAGAGCCAAGGCGAGGATGAAGAAACCGATCTCGACAAAACGACAGAGGCCTGAAGATGGAACGGATCATGCTCATCCGCGGGGCGCAATGACGAGGAATCTCTCGTCGAGTGACGTCCTTGACCTCCTGACGAGCGAGGAGCTTGCTGGCCTGCTGAAGGTTCCCGTTGCGACTCTGTACCGCTGGCGGTACCAAGGGACCGGTCCGACCGCTATTCGTGTCGGCCGTCACCTTCGGTACCGCCGTCGCGACGTGATCGCCTGGCTCGACGACCAAGCTGGGGACCGTGGCGTGATCTAACTCAGAAACCCGCGCCGCCGGGCGAAGACGTGGCAAGTCGGTCGAGCGCATTCATGCGCTGCGCCGTCTGGCTCGTCAGTAGATGTCCATAGCGATCGAGGATTGTCGAAACCGACTCATGACCTCCCCACTGTTTCGCCTCGACAACAGTGGCTCCGCTCGCCAACCAGAAACTGATCGCCGTATGACGCAGGCAATGAACCGGCCTCGCCTCAATGTTGGCCGCGTGTAGCGCGGGCACCCAGATGCGTTGACGGAAGCCGTTTGTCCGGGTGTGAGTTCCGACCGAGTTCGGGAAGACGAGATCGTCGCGAGCCGGTTTCGGGTTCGCCGCCCGCAAAGCATCAATCACAACCTGTGGAAGCGGTACGACGCGCTTTCCGGCATTCGTCTTCGGCTCGTTGACGGTCAGGCGGCCGTGTACTTCGACGACCGTGGCTTCCACGGACACGCGGCGTGCAACGAGATCCACGTTGTCCCAGACGAGCGCGAACATTTCGCCAACTCGCAAGCCGGTGTAGGCACCCACCGTCGGGAAATGTCGGTAGCGCGGGTCGATCGCCAACGCCAGGGCGCTGATCTCGGCTGGCGTGAACACTCGGATCTTCGGCTTGACGATCTTTGGGAGATCGATTCCCTCCGCAACGTTCGACCGCACCTTGTGCGACTTCACAGCCGCCTTCAGAGCCTTCGACAGGACCTGGTGGGCCTTGTGTACTACGTCTGGACCTGTACCGCTGGCGACCAACGTGGCGACCCAGGTAGCGACATCGTGATGCTCGATTCGCTGGAGTGGCACGTCGCCGAAAGTGGGCTTGACGTGGTTCTTGTACGACGCAGCGTCTCGGGCCTCGGTCGAGCCGCGTAGCTGCACCTGCGTGACCCACCACTCATCCCACCAAGCGTCAAGCGTTGTCCGCCCGGTCTTCGCGGGGATGAACACCCCGGTCTTGACTTCGGTTTTCATCGCATCGAGGTGATTCTGCGCGTCACGCCGGAGCTTGAACTGCTTCGAGTGCTTGCGGTTCGCGCTGTTCGCGCCAACTCGCCAAGTACGCGTACGACCCGTTCTTCAGCCTCCGACGTCTGATCCAACCGCTGGGCACCGGATCAACATTACACAGAATTCTGCCGACTTGATGCCTACCTGGCTACCCGGAGCGGTCCTCCGGACCCGACGAACTGCCTTCTGACCTGCCTTTTGTGGTGGGCGGTAGAGGACTCGAACCTCCGGCCTCATCCGTGTGAAGGATTCCGCAGAGTGCGTAGTGCGCCCTTATTGGGCGCCCGCCGTGAGTCAGACACGCGGCAGGCGCGCGGCCACCGGGCGCGAGAGCGTGAGGCCCCTAGTTATCGTCTGAAAGCGGGTCGCGCTCGCCGCCGTTGGTGTCCTCGTCGTCCTCTGCCGCGAACATGCGCCCCACGACCTCCGGTGACGAAAGGTCGTCGAGCAACTGCTCCTGTACTGGCGACTTTCCGACGTACTCGCTCTCATGTTGACCGAGCCACCAGAGGAAGGCCCCGATGTCGAGGAACGAGTGCTGTTTGTCCGCGGCGTGCTCAAGCAGGCTGACCTCACCGCCACCGTTGATAGTCACGATCAGACGACATGCGCGGAACTGCCCGTAGCACCACGCGGGCGCGGGCGGAAGGTCGTCGTCCGCACCAGCCTCGAAGTGCCAGCCCGTTCGCTGAGATAGCGCGTCGTATAGGTCTAGCCACCGCTCGAACTGCCACTGCGCCCACGCGCCGCAACTCGCCTCATAGTCCTCGCGGCTGATCGGCATGTCGCCGAGCGTAATGCGGCATTGGGACGGCCAGGCCGGACGCGTACGCCGAGTACACGTCCGGCCGACCAGTGTCCCTACGCCGTGGCCCGGAAGAGTCTCGGCGCGAGCCGCTTAGGTGTTTGGGGGGCGAGACGCGTGTTGATCGCCGCTGCGGTCAGTCCACGGCAGTCTGTGACCACAGTTGTGACCACGGCACGACCCCACGACCCTGACTGCGTCGACGTCGTCTGCCGCGCCTAGCCAAGGTTATTGACGCAGGTGTCGCCGTCGTTGTCACTGTTCGTGCCATCGGGGCAAGTCGCGCTTATCCATGTGACCCCGTACAAGTTGGCCGTTTCCAAGCCAGTCGCGCCTCTGAGGTCTGTTGGCGCGAGGAACGCTCCGGTGAGGTTGGCATCGGTGAGCGTGGCGCCTTCCAGGCTCGCGAAGTCGAGGTTGGCGTCCGCGAGGTTGGTGTCAGTGAGGTTGGCGTCCGTGAATTCTCGGTTGGTCAGGTCCGCGCTGGCAAGGTCGGCGTCGGTGAAGTTATCGCTGCCGAGGTTGACAGGCAGCGAGACGCCAACAAGGTCGACGCCAGCCAGGTCGACGTCAGCGAGAGTGGCCTCTGCGACGTAGCCACCGGTAAGCGTGGCGCCCGCGAGGTTTGCGCCGTCGAAGTTCGTACCTGCGACGCACGCGACCGCAGTGAGGTTGGCGTGTTTGAGGTTGGCGCTGGTCAGCGTGGCTGCGTAGAGATAGGCATGGGCGAGGTCGGCACGCGTGAGGTTGGCGTCGGCGAGGTTGCTTTCGTAGAGCGTGGCGTTGGTGAAGTTCGCGCTGGTCAGATTGGCGTCACTCAGGTTCGTGCTCGTGAGGTTGGTGCTGGTGAGGTCGAGTCCGGTCAGGTTGACGCCGGAAAGGTTGGCGTCAGACAGGTTGGCGTCCGGGCCAACGAGGTAGCCGTCGGCGAGCCACCAGTGCGGTGGCAGCGCGGACGGAGCGCCGACGATCCCACCCGACGAGACGCCACTCAAGTTCGCGCCAGTGAGGTTGGCGCCGGAGAGGCTGGCGGAGTTGAGGCTGCTCCCGGTGAGGTTCGCAAGGCGCAGGTCGGCGTGTGAGAGGTCGGCGTGTCTGAGGTTGAGATGACTGAGGTTGACGAGACGGAGATGGGCGCTGGTCAGATTCGCACCGTAGAGGTAGGCGCTCGTAAGGGTCGCGCCACTGAGGACGGCGTTCGTCAGGTTGGCATTGAGGAGGACGGAAGAAGAGAGATTCGTGCCTGTGAGGTTCGCCCGCGTGAGGTTTGCCTTGGTGAGGTTCGCGCCTCTGAGATTCGCGCTCGCGAGATCGGCGCCAGTGAAGTTGGCGCCGCTGAGATTCGCGCCGCTGAGATTGGCGCCACTGAGGTCGCAGCCAACAAGAACCGCGTGGGGACCTGGCTTGCAACTCGCTGCACCCGCGGTGGTCGGCCACGCGAATGTGCCACCGGCCGCGAGACCGACGACGAGAAACACGATCAGCCCGCGCACACTCAGTCGGGTCAACATGTTTGTGCCTCCGGGCGCGGGAAACCCGCTTGGCGCAGGCCAAGCTTTGTTAGCGACCGTCCGATGCGGACCGTACCCTGTTAGCCCGCACGGACCTAATCGAACGGTGTCAACTACCGAACGTCGGGCGTCTAGCTATCAGCAAACTGTGCGTCAAGGCTCGACGTCCCGGCCCGCTGAATGGTGCGGTCCGCAGTCGCGCACGTCGAACACTGTCGCGCCGCACACCGCACACTCCGGCAACACGTCGTCCGGGTCCTCGTCGACGTATAGCCACCAGGACGCGCCGCACTCGCAGTGTGCTTCGAGCTGATGGAGTCCGTTCACGCTCCGACGACGGTATCTGTCAGGCGCGACAGCGAGGGGGGTGAGTCGGCCTCGGTGCGACTCCCTGGCCGACTCACCCCGCTACACCACGGCCGGATAGCGCCCGCTCCCGGCGAACGTGGTGGGACCTTTACGCGAACTGCGGGGAGTGGCGCCAGCCTTCGTCGAAGGAGCGAATAGTCGACGCCACTCCCGATCGTCGCGGCCGTTCGAGTACCTCAAGAGGCCAGCCGCGACGTGAACTCACGAGCCTTGAGGAGAACAAACGTTGATAGCGCTCGCAGCCTGCGAAGCGCCGTCCGCGCACAACGAGATTGTTGCGTGATACGAGATCGGCGCGAGTTGCGCCACGGCCTCCCACACTTCGTAGAACGTTTCGAACTTGTTGTTTTGGCTCAGCACCGAATCACGAATGATTCCCAAGTCCAACGCGCCGCCGTCCAGAAACGCCCACGTTCCTTCGGGGTACGCAACGAAGTCGACGTCGGCGTTGAAGCCTGGCGTTCGCGGCGACTGCCCTGTCGGCGTTGTGAGTAGCCGTTGGTTCGTCTGATTGCCGTCGAAGATGAACGAGAACGTGATGTTCGGGTCCATCATTTGCAACTGCGTGCGCACCTGTCCTTCGGTCACGTCCCACGCTTGATCGCCGGGCTGTTGCGCGACGATGTCCGCCGCACACATTGCGGGGACGTATTCGGGCATCAGAATGCGGATGGGGAGGTTCGGGTCGCGCAAACGATCCTCAAGCTCCTCTGTTAGACCGAGAATGCACCGCTTGAGATCGCGCCATGCGCCGAAGTGGGCGGGCGTGTCAGTCATGTGTGTGCTTGCGGTCGCGATGTCGTTAAACCTTCGGGAGTCGCTATGCCGTGCGAATCGCACCATTCCGTTCGCCATCCATGCCTTCGTGACTTCCGGCGCGAACCGATCGCTGAAGTTACCTTGAGAGAACCTCAGCACCTCAGCCTCGACGACAACGGTGTTCGGCGTCGGCGCCGTGATTTCCTGGACCGTCTTCGTCGCCGAAGCGGCGTCTTGCGCGGAGGTGACTGCGCCGATCGCGCCCCCACTGGTATCGACGAGTATCGCTTCGATCGTCGGCGCGATGTTGAACACGATCTCGCCGCGCGTAGCCATTATGGACGGCAACGCGTCACGCAACGGACGATCCGCAGAACCCCACGTCTGAATCGCGTAATCGGGTTCGGGCGGTCCGACAACGCCGCCGGATGCGATTCGCAGGTCGCTATAGCCTCGCATCCGTTCGATATGCGCGTCCGCGGCGCGTTGGAGCGCGAGTCCGTTGTCGTCGGCGGAGGCGTTCGCTCTTACGGTCGGCGCGCCGGCATTCTCGTAGACGCTGCTCCAGTTGACGGACGCGACGCGGATCACGTCGCCGTCGGGACCGGGACTGCGACGCGCGTTCTCCGCTGCCTTCAGCAACGCCTCACCGATGGCGACCTCGTCCGCATATCGTGCGCTGCCGTCGGGACTGCCGGACGCGACGATCATCGGTCGCGATGACATTCCACGCGAAGAACGCGGCCGATGCGATGCCGGAACCGTCAACGACCGAACCATCGGCCGCCGCTGCGATGTCGTGCGTGGTACACCAAGCTCCGCGAGGACGGCGTCGGCTTCGATCTCGAGCTGCTCGGCGTCGATCCCGCGCGATTCGATCTCCGCGTCGATCTGTCGCGCGACGTCGACCGCGGCCCGGAGTAGCGCCAACGACTCGGCTGTCAGATCCCCGGCGGCGCGTCCCGACGCTGCCGCGGCGTGCAAAGCCTGACGGTGCGCGGGGAGCTGGTCGTCGCTGAGCGTCTCCAAGTCGATCGAGAGCAATGCGGCGAGACGTTCCACGGTGAGATCCTGACGGTCGGGTGACGAATGCGAACTCAGCCCTAACGGGCGAGGCTTCTGTCACCCGAGCAACGTCCCAGGGTCCTAGCGGTCCGAGTCGTTGTCGTGGAGGTCAGGACGAGCCCTAGCGGGTGCCCCGACATGTCTCGACTTGAACGATACACGCGGGGTGCGACAACTCGGCGGCAGTGGCGAGTCGGTGTGCGGCGGGCGGTCTCCGTCGGTCCGCCAAAGCGGGAAGGAACGGAAAACGGATGTCGTGACTGCGTAACCGCCTACTCGGTCCCAACGGACCACCCGAAGACCGCGCCGCAACACACCTCAGCGCGGGATCGTACCTGCGGCCACGTCGTGCTGCGCGGAGCGGATGTGGCTTTCGCGGAGGTCAGCCGAACCGCTGGACGATAATCCGCCTGCGTTGTCGATCCACCTGGAAGTACGCCGTGAGCGAAGTGTCCTCGATATCTGCGCCAAATCGTCCGGGACTGAACGGATCCTCTACCGAGCGTTCATCGGGTCCGAACTCCATCGCGAGAAGGATCCAACGTCTCGCGGCATCTGCCATTTTGCGATCGCGTTGAGGTCTGTTAAGGAGATCCTCAAGAGCGTCGGTGTAGTCGACTTCCCAGCTCAACGAGCGAAGTGGTCGTCGATGATCTCTTCGGGTGTCCGTTGTGCGTGGACACGTTCGGTGAAGGAGTCATTGGCCATTCTTCGTCTGGCTTCCTCAGTCCAGGCACGCGTCGCGGGATCAAGGCCCGAATGAGCGACCTTGACGAACAACCGAGCCCTCCGGGCGACGCGCGCCGTCAACTCTCCGGCAAGCGCGACCGCAACCTCCCACGCATCGAGCCACGTCACGGACTCACCCGAACGCGATGCGCGCTTCTCCAGCGAGTGCCGAGACGACTTGACGGGACTCCCCATCACGCTCGCTTTCGGTGGTGGCCTTCACGCACTAGCCCATTAGATGTTACAGCCTGTCCCGCCAGCGAAACGGGCTGTAACGCTGGCGAAGCCGCTTTACGCGGCTGCGACGTTGCTCAATGCGGCTGCCCGACGCCATCCGCGAGCCTGAACTGGTCGTGGAACCTGCCACCATTGGTCACGGTTCCGGCGTCCGATAGACGTGCGAGCGCACGTCGTGCCTCGCGTCGCGGCATGCCGGTCGCGTGGACAATCGCGTCCAGCGTATAACCGTCGAAATGTGCCCGTTCGGTGAGGTCGACGAACCCGTCCCGCGCCAGCGGAGGCAGCTCTGCGCGTTCAGCACTGATCCACTCCTCGTGTCGGACGAGGACTTCGACGACGGCCTCGTCGCGGCGGTTCATGCTTCGTCCCGATCGTCTTCGTCTGCGAATGCGGCGAGATGTTCTTCCCAGCTTGGGAGCGTGCCCGCGTCGCCGAGTAGGTCAATCATCGTCGGCCATCGCCACCGGCGATACGCACCGTGTTCATGGCAGAGAGTGGCGACCGCGGCGACCATGCCGATCGCAAGTCGTTCGTCGGTCGCGGCGATGTCGTGAATGGTCCCGGACGCGAACACGACTTCGCACTGTGCGCCTTCGACGATCGGGCGGGTGCAGGCAGGGATCGCGCACCCGACTTCGCCGTGATGCTCGATCTCGACATGGTCGCGCAAGCAGTCGAGACAACGAACGAGCGACGGGCAGAGCGCGGCATTGAAACATCTCAAGCGGTCCGAGCGGCGCCGCGTTCCACAAGTGCGCGCAGACGACCGGCCGCCGTAAGTGCGAGAACACGATGGAGAACAACGCGCACGCGTCGGGATACTGCGCGCATTCGTCATCGTCGAACTCGCCGCCGTCGATCGAGTATGAGTCACGGAAACCGGAGACCATCGTTAGGACCACCTTCCTTTGCGTCGTAGCTCGCGAGGGTTGATTCCCTCGCGCGCGCAGATACTTTTCTTGCTGACTTCCGCCCGCGAGTCGCTGCGACGCCGACGCGATCGGACGCGCCTCGCCGATGCCCGATGCGAATCGCTTGTGTCGCGCCGCCTGCGAGCTTGTTGTGACGGGTCCGATCGGACCGCGATCTGCTAACGCATGCGCGCACAGTGCGAGCGCGATGGCGCGGTCGTCGTGACGGTTTGCATCGTGATCAAGCCTGAATACACCTGGACTGCTTTCACGTAACCGCACGTTCGCTAGCTCGTCGAGTAACGCCTCGTCGTCCGGCAGTCCGATGCGCCGATCGCGAAGCAGGCCATACAAGGTCAAAGCAATCCGGCCGATGCTCTGCTGTGTAAACGGAAACTCATCTATCGAGACGCCCGTCGAACGCAACTGGCCAATCATCAAGAGCGCCTGCCACGGGTCGGCAATAACTCTCGCCCGGTTATAGCTGCGCGATACGTGACGGATTGCTTCCTCGACGACTTTGAGATCGACCGGACGACCTGGCCTCGGGGCGAACACCTCGACACGGTCGACGATCACGCAGCGATCGTCGCCGCGACCCTCGCTGTCCGCGACCACGATCACGGTCGCGTCTCGCTTCACACCCAAATCGACACCGATCTTGTAGGACACGCGAGGCCGCGGTGCGAGCACGCCCTCGTGGTCGACGCAGGCGCGCACGTCATCGACCGTCGTCAGCCGATCTTCGGGCGCGACCCACTGATTGAGGTGCAACCGCTGGTACTGGCTTGGGAGCAGGATTCGGGCCTGTTCCTCAAGCGCCGCCGCGGCGATCCACGGAACCGGTCCGGGTACCTCGTGGACACGCCATCGCTTCGACGTTTTTGCCTGCGCCAACACGTTCGCCTGCCACGACGCCGGATCGCCCGCCGTGCCGAGTAGCACGAGCAGCGCGTCAAGCTTCGGCTGCGTCGAAAACGCCGCATCCCACAAGCGCCGATGTTCCGGCGTACTTCCGAGCATCGTGAACTCGTCGAACACGATCGCCCTTGACCGCAACCCAAACGCCGAACCCGAATCCGCAGGCACGACCGCGAACGACGCACCGCTCGGCGTCACAATCCGCCGCGACTGCACGTCCACGAGCCCGCGCAGCTCGCTCGTACGCGACACGAACCCGCTCGCTGCACGCAGCAGTTCCGAAGCCTGATCGCTGTCGCACGCGAAGACGTGCCCGGCATCGTCCGGCCCGAATACTTCCAGCAGCAGCGCCAGCACAACGCCCGCCAGATCGCTCGTTTTCGACGCGCCACGCGGCCGCGTCAGGTAGTGCAGCCTCACCGCACTCGGCGAAGGATCGAGGATCGCCGCAGCGTCGTCACGTTGGAAGTCGGCCGCCGCCTCACCCCATCGCCGCCCATCCTCAAGCGTGAGACCGCCCAGCACGTGCAGAGCGGTCATCGGGCGATCCCCTCGGCCAGTTCCCGCCCGACCGCTCGCAGAGCGTCGAGACCTCGTGCCGCGGCCTCGTGATCGGCGGACCCGAGCGTCGCGGCGAGCGCCGCCCAACTGCGCGGACTCAATCCCAGCTCGCTACGCAGACGGCCGGCGCGCGCCTCGCAGCGGTCGAGCAGCGCACACGCGGGAATCGGTACGCCGTCGTCGCCGAGCAGTCCGTGAGTGTCCACGTAGCGCCGCAGGAGCGACGATTGCGCCTCGGACCACGCCCACGCTGCCACGGTCGCAGCGAATGCCGCCTGCGAGCACCAGGGAGCTACCGCGATGAGGTCCCGTGCGAGCTGGTCGGCGAGCGGGCGAATCTGACGCTCTGACAGTGCCCCATGAGTCGCGGCCGCCTGATTGCCAACCTCGAACGGCGGCCACGAGTAGCCACGTGCGTCAGCGCCCACGATTCGCCCCCTCAGGCGATAGCGAAGAGGGATGACCTGTGCTCAATCGCCTACGGCCCGCCTGCCACCAGGCACGCGGCCCGAACCAGAGCGCGCGCCAGAATCTCAGGCGATCCCTGCTCGCTTTCCACAGGCTGCCGCGCATCGTTTCGGCGAACCGAGACGAGCGCGGCCGAGCGACCGATCGCGAGGTCATCGGCGTCTCCGTTTCTTCGTTGTCTTGCGTGTGGTGGTGCGTCGTGGTGGTGCTGACCGAACAGGCCAGCGGGGGCCGGGTAGGCACGAGTCGCAGATGCTTTGTTCGCTGGGGCGATCGCAGAGTCTGCAGGTGCGCGGCATCAGAAGCGCTCGCAAAGTTTGCAGTGAGGCGCGCCGTTCATGCCGCGTTCACCGTCGGCGACTTCTCCGCAGTTCACACAGACTTCGGCAGCGCTGAGGTCGCGTTCGAGGAGCGCGACCGCGCGCGTGCTTGGGGTTGTGGTCGCTATCTCTCTCCCTCGATGCCTCACTACCTCGCGGCCGCGGTTTGTGCTGGTGACACCTACTGCACTCGCGCTGTTTTGAACGATCGGTGCGCGTTCAATGCGCGAAGCCTGCGCGAACGTTGCGCGAGCGTTCGCGCCTGAGGTCGCGCCATTCTGAGCAATCGAGGTCGAGCTACGGCCACGCTCAGGAACGACGAGGTGATCGTAGGCCGAGACGCGAACGCAGCCTTCGCCGCCTTGCACAAACGGCCGCACGATCTCGATGAGGCCGCGATCGATCAGGCGCGGGAGGACGCGATCTACGGTGTTGCGGCTTCCGCCAACGTCCTTGGCAAGATCCGTCACGGTGCCCCACCACTCGCGAGTGCGGAAGTCGGCGCGAAGCACAAGGACGCAGAGCGTCAATCGGTCCGCCATCCTCAGGTGGTGTTTGCCGCCGAGGTCGAAGAGCGCAACGTTGTCGACCTTCACAAATGCCCGGTGCTTGGCGGTAGAGTCGGAATCGGATCGGTGCCCGCCAAGGCCATCCGCGGAAGCGCCCTTCGTAGGGGCGCTTTCTCGCGTCACGGTGTCCTCCGGCGAGCGCGAGCGGACGCCAGAGCCATCCGGCCGAAATGCGCCCGCTTCGCACTTTTCGCACGTCGCAGAGCCTCGCTCGCGGCGAGCGTGCCTCGCGGATCGACGCGGCGCAGCCAATAGTCATCGCTTCCAGGACCGGCGCTGCGCGCCTTCGCGGTTCCGGCTAGGCCGTCCTCGCGTGCCCAGCGTTCCGAAGCGGCGATCCGGGCGCGGAGTGAACGCTCCGAAGGACTCAGTGACGACGGCACAGCGACTCCTCGCGAGTCTCAGTGCCGCTTGCCCAGGAGCGGACGATATGGAGTCGGGCAGCAGCGCCCTATCCGGCGAACGTAATGCTACCCGCCCGAGCGTTGTGCACGGCGGAGCGCATGCTTTACCCGCCTTAGTGACGAGTCGATCATGTGCGTGACCTCGTGTACTGCGAATCCCGCATCGACCGCGGCGCGGATCGCCGCGTCGACCTCAACAGCGGTCCCGGACTCCATCGTCGCGCACAACGCGTCGAACGCGTCCGAGGCTCTTTCGCGTTCCATCTACAACCGATCGCCGAGCGAGCGACGACGCTGGTATGCCGCGGTCGCACGTTCGCTCGCCGCCGATGCCGCGTAGCGGTCGACCATCGAGCGCGTGCGCCAGCCGGTGAGACGCATCAAGTCGCCTTCGCTTTCGCCGGACACGAGCCAATCGTGCGCGAACGTGTGCCGCAGCTGGTGCGGGTGAATCTTCGGGATACCTGCCTCGGAGCATCGACGCTCGATGATCTGCGCGACGCCGCTCCCGGTGATCGGTCCGCGCGTGCCGAGCCACACGGCCTGAGCTTTCGCTTGTGGGTGACGCTTGCGCTCGCGCAGGTATCGGTCGAGCGCTTGGCCCGCCTTCGGTCCGTACGGCACGGCTCGCGGCCTCTTGCCCTTCCCAATCACGAGCACGCAATCGTGGTCGAGGTCGAGGTCATCGAGCGTCAGGTTGGCCAGCTCCGCGCGACGCAGGCCGCTGTCGATCAGGAGACGGATCATCGCCGTGTCGCGCCGGTCGGCGAAGTCCGTGCCGCTGCACGCCTTCAGCAGTTTCTTGAGTGTGGCCTCAGGCACGAGCGGAACCGGCTTCTCAGGGATCGGCGGTGGCTTCATCTTCGCCATCGGCGAGACACTGATCTCGCCCTCCTCGACGGCCCAGCCGAAGAAGCTCCTCGCGGACATATATCTTTTGTTGGCGGTGGCCGGCGCGCGCCGCTCGGCGAGGTCGGCGAGCCAGTGCTCGACATGCTCGCGATTGATGCGCGCGATGTCGATCGGCATTCCGTTCGCCGCGAGGAAGTCGATGAGCTGTCGGAGCGATTCGCCGTACGCGGCGCGCGTGTTCGGCGAGCGATTCATCGCTCGAAGCGAGCGGTCCCACGAGCGAGCAAGGGAGCGCAGATCGCCGGGCGCGAGGTCAATTTCCGTAGTGGCCATGACCGAAGGTTATCGCCTGAGCGAGCGTAGTGCCAGCTCCTCAGGCTTCGACCCCTGACCGTATCCCCTGGTCAGAGGCTTTTTGTGGGCGGTAGAGGACTCGAACCTCCGGCCTCATCCGTGTGAAGGATGCGCTCTAGCCGTCTGAGCTAACCGCCCTGGGGAGGCAAACAGATTACTTCACGCCTTGTCCGACGTCGCTGGAGGTGCGGTCGGCCAGATATGACAGCGCCACGGCGGAGTGCATCGCGATCCCGGTCTGCATGCCTTTCTCGTCGATCACCATGCGATTTGAATGACACGAGTGCGCGCGCTTTGGTCGCTCCCCCGGCGGACAAACGCCGAGAAACGCAAGCGCTCCGGGACGTCTCTGCAGCACGTATGAGAAATCCTCGGCGCCCATCGCTGGCGTCGGCATCTCGAGAACCAGCTCCTCACCAACGAGATCTCGTCCGACATCGAGCGCGAACTTCGCGAACTCGTCGTCGTTTACGGTGACGGGATATCCCGGAACGATCGTCACGTCCGCGTGCATTTCGTGGGCCTGCGCGATCGAAGTGGCGACGCGCTCGATGCCGGCCGTCGCCAGACTTCGGCCCGATTCAGATACGGCGCGCAGCGTGCCGAGCAAATGCACGGACTCGGGAATCACGTTGCTGGTCGTACCGGCCGTCATCTTCGCGATCGTGACGACGACGGGATCGAACGCGTTGATTCGGCGTGTCACCATCACTTGTAGCGCCTGGACGATCTCCGCAGCGACTGGCATCGGATCGTTGGCAAGGTACGGAGTCGAGGCGTGTCCACCCTTGCCGGTCACGAGAATGTCGATCACGTCTGCGGACGCCATCAACGCCCCACCGCGGGTAGAGATCGAACCGGAGGGTAAGTTGGGCGCGACGTGCAGCGCGAATGCTGCGTCGACGTTGGGCTGTTCAAGAAGTCCCGCGTCGATCATGTGCCGTGCGCCGTGAAAGCCTTCCTCTCCGGGCTGGAACATGAACCGAACGGTGCCGTGTAAGTCGGCGGTCCGTCGTGCCAACAACCGAGCCGCGCCGACGAGCATCGCCACGTGCGCGTCGTGGCCGCACGCGTGCATGGCGCCGTCGACCTCGCTCGCATACGGCAGGCCCGTGTCTTCCGACATCGGGAGCGCGTCCATGTCCGCTCGGAGGAGGATGACGCGGGCGTCGTGAGTTGGTTTGCCGTGCAGATCTGCGACCACTGAGGACACGTTCTCGCCCGCGCGCACCTCGAGATTGAGCTCGCGTAGCGCTTCGACAATGGCGGCCTGCGTGCGCGGCAAGATGAGACCGAGCTCCGGGTGGTGGTGGATCGCGCGTCGCAGTTCGACTGCGTCGGCTAGCACGCGACTGGCTTGGGCGAGAAGGTCGTCGGCAACGAACGCGCTACCGCTTTTTGGGCTCACGTTCGGAGGCTACGTCACTGCGTGCGGAACCAGTCGCGGACCGCGTCTGAGAATGCCGTTTGGTACTCGAGGTACGCGGCCCGGAGCGCGTCCCCGGGCCAGTCTTGACCGCACAACTCCAAGGGCAGCAGCGGATCGGCGCGCACGTGAGCCAGGGTCGCGGCACCGACCACGAAGGCGTCGGCGATTTTGTCGGCTTCACCGCAGTTCACACGCTCGGTCGACGAAACGAGCCGGACGTGCAACGCTCGCGCCCGCTCGGCCCAGGTTGCGGGAGCGAACAGCCGCGTTGCGAGCGCCGAACTGTCAGCCGACGGTCGGCCCGACCACCAGGTGCACTGGGCGTCCGCCGTCGCCCATGCCTCCGACGGCGCCGCGGCGCGCGGCAGGTTGTCGGGCCGCGCCCACACGCCGTCACGCAACTCGACCGTGCGCAGCCGTCTTGCCGCCTCGCGGAACGCAGACCGCTGCGATGCGGTCCGGGCGCCGGCCTCAACGACTCCCAGGAGCCACTCGCCGGCCCACGGGGCGAGCTTGGGTTCGAGGCTCCAATCCTGCGCGGGTTGACGGTGACGCAGGTGTCCCGCCAGCTCGTAGGTCCCGTCGGTCGAGGTCAGTTCGCCCCGCTCGACCATCCGGCTGAGCGCGACGCGGCGGTCCCTTCGGCCACTGCGAACAGCGCGCACCACTCCACCAGGCGGTTTCCGGGCATTCGCGGCGGGCGCATCCCGAGGAGGAGGCTGCCGATCAAAGAACGCGGGGCCAGCGGGCGGTCAAGGAGCTCCACCCCGACGACCTCCGCAGGTTCCTTACGTTCTTGATTCATCTGTCTGTAGAATGTAACATGATCTCGTGACCGCCCCGACGATGCTGCCCGATCCCGAGGCGCTCACGGAGTTCCGCCCCACCGAACGCCTGGCCGCCAACGCCCGGCCCGCACCGCGGTGGCGCGAGGAACTTCGACGCATTCCCAACACCCGCAATGCGTTCGCCGTGATGCTCCTCTACGCGCAGACGATCGGAATCGTTGTCGCCGCGGTGTGGATCAACAATCTGTTCGTTTGGGCGCTGGCGTTCGTGCTCATGGGTCGTGCGCACGCCCAGTTCGCCGCCCTTATGCACGAAGCGGCGCATCGCATGCTGTTCCGCGCTCGACGAGTCAACGATTGGGTCGGCCGCTGGATGCTGGGATTCCCGTCGTTCACCCCGATCGACTTGTATCGCCGCGGACACATGGCCCATCACCGCGACGAGTTCGGCCCCGAAGAACCCGACATTCCGCTGTATCGTGGCTACCCCATCGTCAGGGCGTCGTTGCGCCGCAAACTTGTACGCGACGCGACGGGCCGCACCGGCCTCAAACTCGTCAAGGGGCTCCTACGCGGCGTGCGCGCCCCGGAACCCGCGGTGCGCTCACAAGCACGGCGAATCATCGCCGTGCAGATCGTGCTCATCGCCATCGGGTGCGCGCTCCATCACCCCTGGGTGTACTTCATCTTGTGGTTGGCGCCGTACCTCACAGTGTGGCGTGTGATCAACCGGCTGCGTTCGATCGCCGAGCACGGCGGGATGGAACGATCGAAGGATCGCCGCCTGACGACGCACTCGGTGCGTCAATCGTTCCTGAGCCGCTTCTTCCTCGTCCCGTATCACATCGGTTGGCATCTCGCCCACCACGTCGACTCGGGCGTGCCGATGGCCAACCTCCCGAAGTTGCACGCTGAGCTCCGCCGTGCGGGCTACGTGACCGACGCGATCGAATACCCCAGCTACTTGGCACTGTGGGCCAAGTTGTCGGGCAAGTAAGTACCTTGCTGGGATGGTTTCCAATGCCGGGCAGACTGGCTCGCTCGACGCTTCGCTCGGGTCAGTCATGCGTGCACAGGCGCCGATGCATCGCCTGCGGCCCGACCCGATCGACGACGCCACCGTCCTGACGTTGCTCGAGCTGGCCAGCCGGGCCACCGCCGGTCAACGCCGGCGTTGTGAGTTCGTCGTGGTGAGGGACCCCGACATTCGCCATCAGCTCGCCCGCTCGTATCGCCAGGGGTGGTCGGTGTACCGACGGGTCCTGCAGACGCGTGCGGGCGACGACGCGCTGCTCGAGGCCCGCCAGTGGGAAGCAGACCACTTCGAGGACGTGCCGGTCATCGTTGTCGCGTGCGTTCGGGGTCGACGTCCTGTGTTCTCGGCCATCGGCGCGGCATCGTTCTACGTGGGCGTCTTCCCGGCAGTACAGAATCTCCTGCTGGCTGGGGCCGCGCTCGGGCTCGGGGGCGCCGCGAGCACGATCGCGGTCTGGTCCCGATGGGCGACCCGCCGCACGCTCGGGCTCCCGGCCCAGGTCACGCCCGTCGTGGTGGTTCCACTGGGGCGGCCCCGGGGCGTCCCGACCCCAGCTCCGGTCGCCCCGATCGGGAACCTGATCCACCTCGACCGATACGGCCATCAGCCATTTCGTGGCCGGGCCGGGTACGAACTGCCTTCGGGCGCGCCCGCGAGCCGAATCACCGAGGCATAATGGTCGGTACGACTCCCAGGCAGGTGACGACGTGCCCAGAAAAGGACGAGCGCGCCGGTTCCGCGAAGCGCGTGAACTCAAGCAGGGCTACGACGACGGTCTGTTCCGGGAAGGTTCGGGCACGTTGGCCGACCTGGACAGCAAATCCGACGATGACCTCGAAGACGACGACGACCTCGAAGACGAGTTCGAAGACGACGAGGACTGGGACCCAGACCATCACCTGTAGCGGTCACCAGTCGCGGCGACGTTCGAAGCGCTGAGCTGTTCAGGTCCGGCGCGGATCTCGTTGTTCAGGATCGATGTCGTAGCGGCGGATGGCGTCCGCGACCACCTCGCCTTTGACGTCGCCGGTCTGGGCGAGGCCCTGCAGGACCCCGACTGTGATGTGCGCGGCGTCGATCTCGAAATGTCGACGCAACGCCGACCGCGTGTCGGAAAACCCATAGCCGTCTGTACCGAGGACGAGATACGGCTGCGGCACGAAACGGGCGATCGAGTCGGGGACCGACTTCACCCAATCGGTGACCGCCAGGATCGGACCTTCGGTATCGCGCAGCTGCTCGGTCACGAACGGGGTCCGCGGCGGTTCGGCCGGGTGGAGTCGGTTCCAACGTTCGCTGTCGATCGCCTCGTCGCGTAGCTGTTTCCAACCGGGCACGCTCCACACGTCGGCCGAGACGTCATGATGCTGCGAGAGCAGCGCTTGGGCTTCGAGTGCGTACAGCACCATCGGTCCGCTCGCGAGGATCTGCGCACGGTGTGTGCGGGGTTTGGGCGCGGTGCGGAAGCGATAGATGCCGCGCACGATCTGTTCTTCGACGCCGTCCGGCATCGGCGGCTGCACGTAGTTCTCGTTATACAGCGCGAGATAGTAAAAGCAGTCCTCGTGCGTGCCGTTCTCGCCGCCGGCGCCGTACATGCGGCGGATCCCGTCGCGGACGAGCACGCCCACCTCGAACGCGAACGCCGGGTCGTACGCCCGGCAGTTCGGAACCGCCATGGCGTAATGCAGTGATTGACCGTCGCAGTGCTGAAGTCCCTCGCCGGTCAGTGTGGTGCGCCCGGCGGTCGCGCCGAGCAGAAATCCTTTGCCTCTTTGGTCGCCGTAGGCCCAGATCTGGTCGCCGACGCGTTGGAACCCGAACATCGAGTAGAAGATGAACAACGGGATCAGCGGGTAGCCCCACGTCGAGTAGGCGGTCGAGGCCGCCGCGAACGACGCCATCGCGCCCGACTCCGTAATGCCCTCTTCGAGCAACTGTCCGTTGGTGGCCTCGCGGTACGACAGCATGAGCGCCGCGTCGACCGGCTCGTAGCGCTGGCCGAGCGGCGAGTAGATCTTGAACTCCGCGAACAGTGCATCCATCCCGAACGTGCGCGCTTCATCGGGAATGATTGGAACCACCCGCTGCCCGAACTCCGGATCCTTGAGGAGCACCCGCAGAAGACGCGTGAAGGCCATCGTGGTCGAGGCCTGCACTTTGTCGCCGGTCCCCGCGGTGAGCTGGTCGATCACCTCGTCGCGCGGGAACACGACAGTCTTGGAACGCTCGACACGCTCAGGAAGGAACCCGGCGAGTGAGCGGCGCCGCTCCATGAGGTATTCGTACTCCGGCGAACGAAAGCCCGGGTGGTAGTACGGAGGTTCGCCGCTCTCGAGCGCCTCGTCCGGTACTTCGAGATAGAGACGATCGCGGAAGCTTTTCAGTTCGTCGACGGTCATCTTCTTGATCTGGTGTGTGGCATTTCGCGCCTCGAAATCGGCGCCCAGCGTCCAGCCCTTCACGGTCTTGGCGAGGATGACCGTAGGTGCGCCCTCGTGCTCAAGTGCAGTCTTGTAGGCCGCGTACAGCTTGCGGTAGTCGTGCCCGCCGCGCGGCAGTTTCTGCAGTTGATCGTCAGTCAGGTGGTCGACCATTTTGCGCAGACGGGGATCGGGCCCGAAGAAGTGCTCGCGGATGTATGCGCCCGACTCCACTGCGTACTTCTGGAAGTCTCCGTCGAGCGTCGAGTTCATCTTGTTGACGAGCACGCCGTCGATGTCGCGTGCGAGAAGGTCATCCCACCCTCCCCCCCAGATCACCTTGATCGCGTTCCAGCCCATACCCCGGAACGCCGATTCGAACTCTTGGATCACTTTGCCGTTGCCGCGGACAGGACCGTCGAGTCGCTGCAGGTTGCAATTCACGACGAAGATCAAGTTGTCGAGCTGTTCACGGGCCGCGAGTCGCAGCGCCGCGATGGCCTCCGGCTCGTCCATCTCACCGTCGCCGACGAAGCACCACACACGTGCCTTCGACGTGTCGACGAGATGCCGGTTGTAGAGGTATCGATTCAGCCGCGCTTGGTAGATCGCGCTGATCGGGCCGAGCCCCATCGACACGGTCGGAAACTCCCAAAAGTCGGGGAGGCGGCGCGGATGCGGATACGAGGGCAGCCCGTTCCCGCCGACTTCACGCCGAAAGTGGTCGAGCTGGTCCTCGGTGAGTCGCCCCTCCAGAAACGCGCGGGCATAGATGCCTGGGGCGGCGTGGCCTTGGAAGAACACTTGGTCGCCGTACCCACCGTCGGACTTTCCCCGGAAGAAGTGGTTGAAGCCGACCTCGTAGAGGGCGGCTGCCGACGCGTAGGTGGAAAGATGCCCACCGAGCCCGTCGAAGCGATGATTCGCCCGATCGACCATCATCACTGCGTTCCATCGAATGAACGCACGGATCCGCCGTTCGACGTACTCGTCGCCAGGGAACCAAGGTTCCTGCTCGCGCGGGATCGTGTTGATGTAGTCGGTCTGGACCATCAACGGGACGCCCACGCCCTTGTCGCGGGCGCGTTCCATCAGCCTCGCGAGCAGGTAGTGCGCGCGCGCTTTGCCCCGGCTGTCGACGACCGCGTCGAGCGAATCGAGCCACTCGGTCGTTTCGGCTTGATCGATGTCGGGCAGCTGATGGATCGAGCCGTCGATGAACATGGTTCCTCCGGTCCCTCAAGGCTAGGTCGACCACGCGGCGTTCCCGGACACACGCCCGCCATCAGCGGCCGAGGCGGTTGCTCGCCGGGGCGGACATCGGACCTCAAGAAGATCGGGTGGGCGGTAGGCGACTCGAACGCCTGACCTCCTGCGCGTCATGCAGGTGCTCTACCAACTGAGCCAACCGCCCTGGAAGGCCTGTAACGATAGCTCGTCGTAGACGATCGCTGGCCGGTTCGTCGCGGTACGGTTCGGCCTATGGGTCTGCTCGACGGTCAGCGCGCGTTCGTGACCGGCGGTGCGTCCGGGATCGGCGCGGCCACCTGTCGGCGCATGGCCGCCGAAGGCGCACGGGTCGCGGTCGTCGACATCGACGCGGAACGCGCCGCCGAGGTCGCCGAGTCGATCGACGGGATCGCGTACGGCGTCGACGTCACCGACTTCGGCGCGCTGCACAGCGCGGCGCTCGACGCGCACGAGCAGCTCGGCGGGCTGACCCTCCTGTTCAACAACGCGGGCGGCAGCTCAATGGCCGCGATCCACGACTGGGATCTCGCCGAATGGCAACGCATCGTCACGCTCAACCTGACCGGCGTGTTCCACGGTTTCAAAGCAGTCGCGCCGCTGATCTTGGAGTCAGGTGGCGGCGCGATCGTGTCGACCGCGTCGATCTCCGGCACGCGCCCGGCCGCAGGAGAGGCGCCGTATGCGGCCGCCAAGGCTGCTGTGGCCGCGTTGAGTGCGTCGGCCGCGCTCGAATATGCGCCGTCGATCCGCGTCAACGCGGTGTCGCCCGGCATGATCGCCACCCCGATGACCAAGCTGTTGCTCGACCGCCGCGGCCTCGGCCGCGAGGAGCACATGATCGCCAAGACGCCGTTGGCCCGGGTGGGGAGCCCCGCGGACATCGTGGACGTGGTCGTGTTCCTGTGCAGCGATCTTGCCCGTTTCGTGACCGGCCAGAACATCGTAACCGACGGGGGGATGACCCTGCACGGTTCGGGCGTCGACGGCATCCTCGACATCGTGCGGGAGCTGACCGGACGGCCCTGAACCTGGTCTTCACACGCTCCTCACATTTCGCCCATGCCGGTCTCATACTGACGTGACATGGTGGCCACATGAAACTCCGCACCGCTATCGCCACAGCCACCACCGCCGCCATCCTCGCAACGTCGGGCGTCGCCCTCGCGGGCGCCGCCACCAACCCCAGTTCCGCCCCGTCCACAACAACCGTGCAGGGTCCATCGTCGGAGACACGGGCGGCGGTCATGCCGGCCGTCCGAGCGGCCCGGATTCGGCTCCGAGCGTTGATCCGCAACGGCGCCATCGCCATCATCACGAAGACGATCGGCATCGACCGCAAGACGCTCCGCCAGGATCTTCTCGCCGGCCAGACCATCGCGCAGATCGCGACCGCCAACAATGTCGATCCGCAGACCGTCATCAACGCGCTCGTCGCCGCCGCGACGAACAAGCTCAACGCGGCGGTGCAGGCCGGCAAGATCAAGGCCGCCCGGGCCACGAAGATCGAACAGAACCTTCCCGTCCGCGTCGCGAAACTCGTGAACACCTGGCTTCCCAAGCGCGCCAAGACGACTGCGTCCTGAACGCCGCCGGTTAGCGTCACGGCCGTGACGCCCGATCCAACACGATCCGCCGCCCACCCGGTCGCAGGGTGGGCGGCGCTTCGCGTGCGACTCGCACGGATCGTAGCCGGCGGCGCGCGCCTTGTTGCACAGCTTCGAGGAGGTCGCGCCAGCGTCTTTCCCGGCTACGTCGCGCTCAAAGTTGCACCCGACCTTCTGTCAACGCTCCTCACCGGTCGTGCCCTGTGCCTGGTGTCCGGAACGAACGGCAAGACCACCACAACCGCGCTCGTGGCCGCGACGCTCGGCACCGATGTGACGACAAACAAAGACGGCGCCAACCTGCCGGCCGGATGGGTGAGCGCGCTCCTCGACGGACATTCGACGAGCGCGGCTGCGCCGGGGCCAGTCATCCTCGAAGTGGACGAGTCCTACCTGCCGGCGGCCCTCGACGCAGCTCCGGCGGCGGTCGTCGCCCTCCTCAATCTGAGCCGTGACCAACTCGACCGCCATTCCGAAACCCGCATGCTCGCGCTGCGTTGGCGCGAAACCCTCGCGAAACATCACGACGCGCACGTCGTGGCCAACGTCGATGATCCCCTCGTCGTGTGGGCGGCGAGCACCACGACCGACGTCACGTGGGTTGCGGGCGGCGCCGAGTGGCACAGCGACGCCGGCGCGTGTCCGGCGTGCGGTGCGCTCCTGGCTCGCTCCCCGACCTCATGGTCGTGTCTGGCGTGCGGGCTCGCCCGTCCAGAGCCGACGATCGAATGTCACGCTCACCACCTACATGTGGCCGGTGTGCAATATCCCTACTCGCTCGCGCTGCCCGGCCGGGCCAACCGCGGCAACCTCGCGGTCGCGATCGGCGCGGCCCGGAGGCTCGGCGTGTCGATCGAGGCCGCGCTGGACGCCGTCGCACGCGTGCATGCTGTCTCCGGCCGCTACGCGCGCTATTGCGTCGGCAACCACGAGGTGATCTTGCTGCTCGCGAAAAACCCCGCAGGTTGGGTCGAAACGCTCGACGTGATCGACGATGTTCTGGCCGACGGACACGGCACGGTAGTGGTCGCGGTCAATCCGCGAGGCCCAGACGGCCGCGACCCGTCATGGCTGTGGGACGTTCCGTTCGAACAGCTTGTCGGGCGGGCCGTCATCGCGACCGGTGAACGCGCCACCGATCTCGCGGTGCGGCTCGACCACGCGGGCGTCGCATACCGAAAAGACACGCGCGACCCGCTCGTCGCCGCGCTCAGCGCTCGTGACAATCCAGTGGTGATCGCGGCGACATATACGACTTTCTTGGGGCTCTCCCGAGAGCTCGACCGTGGCTGCTGACTCTACGATCGACATCGCGCTCGTGTTCCCCGAGCTTCTGGGGACCTACGGCGACGTCGGCAACGCACTCGTGCTCCGACGCCGCCTCGTGCGGCGCGGCATCGCGGCACACATCATCGAAGTCGGTATCACCGACGCGATCCCCCGCCAGGCGGCGATCTACCTGCTCGGCGGCGGTGAGGACTCACCGCAATTCGCTGCGCTCGACGCGCTTCGCGCCTCCGGCGCGCTCCGTCACGCCGTCGACAATGGAGCCGTCCTGTTGGCCGTGTGCGCCGGCTTCCAACTGATCGGAACTTCCCTCCCACACCCCGACGGCACGTCGGTGCCCGGACTTGGTTTGGTTGACGCCGTGACGACTCGGGCGCCGGCACGATTGGTCGGTGAGGTCGCCGTCCGCGACGACGCACTCGGGACGGGTTGGCTGGTCGGTTTCGAGAACCACCGCGGCGTCACCGCGCTCGGTCCGGGAGAACTTCCGCTCGGACCCCGACAACCTGAGCGCGACTGTAAGACCGACGGAGTCGTCCATGGGTGGGTCGTCGGCACGTACCTCCACGGTCCGGTCCTCGCCCGCAACCCACGTTTCGCCGATCAGCTGCTCGAATGGGTCGCAGGACCGCTTGTGCCGTTGGCCGACCCACAAGCCGAGCTTCTCCACGACGAGCGTTACGCGGAACTCAGCGCGGCGCGCGCCTGGCCACGTTGGGCCCGACGACCACGTCGGCGCGTCCCGCCGCGGCCGTGATCGACAACGTCGCTCGAGACGACCAGTCGGCCGATCTCAGCGTCACGCCGACCCGATCGACGTCACCGCAATGCCGCCGCGAGACCGAACATCGACCACGGGCCGATCCTGCGGCATCCGCAGGCTCGCAGGATGAGTCCGGCCACCCACGCGTGGTGTCGGCGCGGCTTCGCATCCACCGGCGCCGACAACCGCCAGGAAGGCGATTCGGGAGCGGGACAGAGCCTGCCGCGTTCGCGTTGGGCGGCGTCTTGGCAGATGGTGGCTGATCTTCGAGAGCCAGCCAGTCAAGAACGGGAATCATGCTCATTTCAGGTGGGTATGCTGGGCGAATGCCGCCGGACCTCCACGAGGATGTCGCTGCGCGTCTCGCTGGTCACGACGGCCGTTACACCGGCTCTCGCCGTGACCTGATCCAAGCGCTCGCCGAGGCGGGCCGGCCGCTCACTGTCGACGAGATCGTGGAGCGGTCCCCTCGGCAGCGACCGAGCAGCGTCTACCGCAACCTCGCCGTCTTCGAAACCGAAGGTGTGGTCCGACGCTTGGCCGGTGTCGGCGACCTTGCCCGCTTCGAGCTGACCGAAGCCCTCGTCGGCCACCATCACCACCTGGCCTGCCAGACGTGCGGAGCGATGACCGACGTCCACCTCCCCCACGACCTCGAACTTCGACTCGACGAAGCGCTCACACAGCTCGCACGCCGCCAAGGGTTCACGTTGAGCTCCCACGAGCTCGACGCCGTTGGCGTCTGCCAGACCTGCTCGGACGGCCCAGATTGGACCCGACCTGCAACGACACCCTCGCGCGACCGATGATGTATCCATGAGTACGGCCGACTTTTCGAAGCTCTTCGCCGTGCTGTCGTTGTTCGTGTGGGCCGCGACGCTGCTGACCACCGTGTTGGCGGTCATCCACCGGCGCAGTCCCGACTCGACCGCCGGATACCTGTTCGACGATCTGCGCCGCAATGCGCTGTGGCTCGCCTTGGCGGTGGCCGTCTTCACGACGCTCGGCAGCCTCTATCTGTCAGAGATCGCGCATTTCGTGCCGTGCCCTCTGTGCTGGTATCAGCGCATCTGTATGTACCCGCTCGCAGTCGCGCTCCTCGTCGGCGGACTCCGCCGCGACCGGGAAGTGTGGGCGTACGTGCTGCCACCGGCGGTCATCGGGGCTGCGTTCGCGATCTACCACACCCAACTTCAGGCGTTTCCAGCCCAAAGTCATCTGTTCTGCGTGATCAATGATCCTTGCACGGTGCGTTATATCTGGGAATTCGGTTTTGTGTCGATCCCCTTCATGTCGCTCGCAGCTTTCTCGTTCATCATCGCCATGATGCTGCTCGTACGCTCCGACCAGCCCGACGAGCTCGAATCCGAACCCACAGACGCGTCAGATCTTGAAGACACGCTCACCCTGTCCGCACGAGGAGTCTCATGAGCAAGCAGACCGTTCGCCGCTCGGCCCCGAAACGACGCCCGCAAGCCCGTAAAGGTCGAACTGTCGTCGCGGCGCACAGCGCCGGCAAGCGCTCGGACCGGACGTCGTGGATCATCGCCGCGGTCGTGATCGCGGTCGGCGTCGCGCTCGTGTTCGTCTTCGCAGGTTCGTCCCACAACGGGGGAACGAACTCGAACGTCTGGTTCAAGGGCGACAAGTCGGCGCCTGCGTCGCTCGTCGCGCAGGTCACCGGCGTGCCCGCGAGCACCATCACGAAGGTTGGCAAGGGAAGCGTCACCGATCTCCCGCTGAAGCTCCCCGCCTCCAGTCCGCTCAAGGCCGCCAACGGCAAGCCCCGCATCATCTATATGGGCGCGGAGTACTGCCCGTTCTGCGCGGCCGAACGCTGGGGGATCCTGAATGCGCTTTCGCGCTTCGGCACCTTCAAGAACGTGAAGATTACGGACTCGGCCCAAAATACGCCCAGCGGTGTGGCCGAGACCGACCCGGACACACCCACGTTCTCGTTCCACGGCGCGACCTACTCGAGTCCGTACGTCCAGTTCGAGACCGTGGAGCAGGAGAACAACTCCTACCAGGCGCTCGAAACGCCCACGAAGGAGCAGGCGTCGCTCGAGTCGACGTACGACGCGCCGCCGTATGTGCCCGCGCCCGGCGGCTCGATCCCGTTCATCGACTTCGCCAACGAGTACATGATCTCCGGCGCGAGCTATAACCCGACGGTGCTCGCCGGAAAGACGCACGCGCAGGCCGCGGCTGCCCTCGCGGATCCGTCGAACGCCATCAGTCAGGGCGCGATCGGCACCGGGAACACGATCACCGCGACGATCTGCAAGGTCACGAATAACACTCCGGCCAACGTCTGCACCAACCCGGCGGTCAAGGCGATCGAGGCGCAGTTGCCCACCAAGGTGGTGAACGAGAGTTAGCGGGGGTTAGCGGTCGGTCGGCGCGCCGATCACGGCACGGCGATGCGCCCGATCGTGCTATTGCCGATGTTCGTGAACCACAGGGCACCGTCGGGTCCGACCGTGATGCTGTCGGGGAGCGAGATCGCCGGGTTGTTGTAGTCCGTGACCGTCCCGTCGGTTGTGATCCGCCCGATGGTGTTGTTGCCGTAGTTGGCGAACCAGAGGGCACCATCGGGTCCCGTGACGATTCCTTGCGCGTCGGAGATCGTCGGGTCGGGATAGTTGGAGATCGTTCCGTCGGTCGCGATCCGCCCGATCGAACCGTTGCCGCTGTTCGTGAACCACATCGCTCCGTCCGGCCCGGCGGTGACGCGATACGGAGTCGAGACCGTCGCGTCGTAATAGCGGGTGATCGCGCCGGCCGTCGTGATCTGTGAGATCCCCGGGTAGCCGGTGTTGGCGAACCAGAGCGTTCCGTCGGGACCGGCGGCGATCCCGTCCGGGTACGACACGGCGCCGAAGGCGTCCGTCTTGAAGTTCGAAACGACCCCTGCGGTCGTGATACGCCCGATCGTGCTGTTGCCGTTATTGGTGAACCACAAGGCACCGTCGGGGCCCGCCGTGATGTCGAGCGGGTCGTCGATACCGGTGCCGGAGAAATGAGAGACGGACCCGTCGGTCGTGATCCGCCCGATCGTGTTGGTTCTTGCGTTCGTGAACCACAACCCTCCGTCGGGACCGACCGTGATGCCGTCCGGGCCGGCGATGCTGGGGTCGGTGTAGTTGGTGACCGTCCCGTCGGTGGTGATCCGCCCGATCGAGTCGTTCCCCGCGTTGGTGAACCACAACGCGCCGTCGGGCCCGGCTGTGATGTCGATCGGGGTCTTGATGGTTGCGTCGGCATAGCTCGTGATCGCGATCGGCGTTCCGGGCGTGGTCGTCGTCGTCGTTGTGGTCGGAGCGGCCGTCGTGGTCGGCGCGCTCGTTGTGGTCGGCGGCGCGACCGTGACCTCGAGTGATGGGAGGCAAAGGTCGGTGTCGCGCCCGACCTTGACGGCACCGACCCCGAACCGGTTTTTGTCGTACACCGTCGACGTCGCGCCCGTCGTCCCCGAGGCGATCGCGAAGCACACGGCGTACTGAGTCGGGTTCACGATCTTCGTCCACGTTCGCGGTTCCACCGATCGTGATGGAGCTGGGCAGCACAGCATGTTCGGCGCGGCCACACTCGTCGTGACGCTGCCGAACTGGTCTTGCAAGTGCACCGATGCGGGCGGTTTGAAGGTCGGCGTGCCACTCGGGTGGACCACGGCGTAGCACGCGAAGTCGTCAAGATTCGGCGGCGTGTCCGCCGACGGAAATTTCGGCGGGATCGTTGTGGCCTCCCAAGACGGGAGGCATACTCCGCGCGCGGCGGTTCGCTCCAATCCGCTCGTGCCGAACTGGTTCTTCACCGTCAAGCGCGACGGCAGCTTCAACGCGTTCGGTTTGACCGTCCAGCATGCCAGATGTGCGTTAGCGTTCGTGATCGGTGACGTCACAGAGTGGCCGGCGGACACGACCGTCTTGCGCGTCGGATCGCACTGCAACTGCAAAGACCCGACCGCGGCGCCGAAACCGCCGGGAGCGAACACGTTCTTGACGGACTCCTTCTTCGGTGTCGAGGGGAACGGCGCAGGCACCTTGGCGGTTGGCGCGCTCGCGGCGACAGAGCATTCGAAGTTGTCCAGTGCCGTCACCGTCGCGCCAGCCGACCCGGTCGGGATCAGACTCCACATCGACACGGAAGCCGCAATCACCGCTACCGACGCGAGAACGACGCTTCGCCGCGTTCGCCCGAACCGTCGCATCTGTGGCCCCGCTCCCCCCAGGTTCAGCAAATGGTAGTGAGGTCCAGTTGACGTGTCGATGGCGGTCTCGTCTTGCGGGTGCGTCGCGATCGGCGCCGGCAGTGCGCCGGCCGCGGCCGTCGCACCCTCGAACGCGGCTCCCGCGACGATCCCGTTCACCGTCGCGCCTCGCGCCGCCCACGCCTGCCGGTTCGCGGAGATGGACGAACCCGCGCCGACGAGTGGACCGGACGGGGGCCTGCGGCGTCGACGTGCGTGTCGCTTCCGAGCCGGAACGTCGGCGTCCGCGGTCGCCAACCGCGTTCGCTGATGGGTTGCCGTCACTTTCAGCAGTTCCCGCGACGCGCCCGCGTCGACCACGGCCAGGACCATCCGACGCGCTCGCACGGAACGAGAGATTTGCGGCCGAGCGTCGACCCATCCTGAGAGATGGAGTGTGGGTGACCTAGAAGGCGCTATCGAGGCCAATCTGTTTCGGTGTCACCTGGGACGTGAACTCCCAGATGGCGTAGGCGCCGGGCACTGTCCGACGTGCCGAGACGTGATGTGCGGCCGTCCAGCTGAGAAGCTTCTGGTCAAGCCCCTGGCCGGGAAAGACGACGTAGATCGATCGTGGAGCCCCTGCAGCTTTGATCTCTGCGTCATGGTCGCGCAGCGGAGCGACCGAACTCGCGATGACGTGCTCGTCGGAGCAGAGGTCCAACGGTGCGCTCAACCAGTAGCTCGCCCACACCGCGGTTTCGTGTCTCGACACGAGGACATTGCTGGTTTCCTTGAGCGGCTGAGCGCAGGTCGGTGCGGCGGCGAAGTTCGCCGTGTCTGTCGAAATGGTGTGGATCACCAACACGAGCGCGGCGACACTGAGCAAGGGAACCAGCCGGACCTTCGAAAGCAGATCCGCCGCGATGAGCAGGAGCGGAGCGACGGGTATCACGCCGTAGCGGTACGTGTCGGCACTTATTGGTACGTGACCGAGTATCAGCACCAGCGGCCAAATGATGACGCTCGCACCGCATGCTGCCAGCGCAAGCTCGCGGCGGGAAGCGACAACGACGGTGTAGACGACGACGCCAACATAGATGCCTGCTCCGAGCACTTTCAGGTGGCTCGATGATGCGTTCGCCAACGCCCACGTGGCGCCGTCTCGCTTCTCGCCGCCGATCAACGCGGTCGGCAACACCTGCGTGATGGTGTGCTTGAGGTCTGCGAACCGGTTTCCGGTCACGGTCTGACCATGTAAGACGGCGCTTCCGTGGAGCACGAAGAATGCGAGCCAGGGTGCGACGCCAAGCGTCCCGGCCGCGGCGAGGCTGACAAGCGCCCTGCGATCCTTTCGCAACGCCCACAACAACAGCGCGAGCGCCGGTCCGACGAGGGCGAACACAAGTGGGTACGACCAAATGCTGAGGCCGGCGAAGAGGCCGCAAGCCAACAGGCACGGCCTGCTGTGGGACTCGAACCATCGCAGGATGAACAGGCATGTCGCGAGCGCGAACACGACCGCCGGAAGCCAGAAGACGTAGTCGCGCGAACTCCAGAACAACCACAGTGCCGGAAAGAACCAGAACGTCCCGGCTGCGACGTCGGCGGCCGGGCGCGACACGAAGCGGCGGCCGATCGCTCGCAGCAAGAACACCGCGATGAGCATGAGTGCAGTGTCAACGACGTCAAACAGCCAGATTTTCATTCCGAAGATCGCGATGAGCGGCCCCTCAACCCACGTGATGACGGCCCCGCCGTAGTTCCCGCCCCAAAAGAGCAGAGAGAGATGACCTTGCGACACGCGCAGCGCCATCTGCATCGCCATTGCGTCGTCGCCGTCGGGCTGTCCCCAAGTGCTTCGCATGGCCAAGATGCGAAGGACGAGACCGACGAGCAGCAGCCCGGCAAATACGACGGGGAACGGCACGTCCGGCGGCGCGGAAGCTGCCGCTTCGAGTTGCGAGTCGCTGCCCATTGTCGCATCGCTCACGGTCAAGGCGACGACCCTAACTCGCGTTCGCCACACCATGATCGAAGGCGACCGGGTCGAGCATCGACACGTCCGCGGCCGCCGCGACGGCCGTGCGAAGCGAATGGTTGTCCCGGGGCGAGACCGCGACACGTCCGGTGGCACCGATGCCACACGATCTCGCCGTCCGAACTTCGACACCCGAAGGCGCCGTCCACCCCGCCTGGCGTTCACCAAGTGAGACATTGGACGACGCCGGGCCTTCTGGGCGCGTTTGTTGTGACCGCCGGAGCGACTCGAGTGAAAATCAGCTGGTCGACGCGGTCCGACTTCGCGTGTGCAGCATACAAACGGTCGTCGCCGCCCCGGAGAGCGCCGACGGGCTCTTCGGGAAATATCAGAACAACCTGATCGCGACGCGTGCTCATCAGGCCTTGCTTCGTCTCCTACAGACGCAGACCGTTCCGGCCTTTCGCCCTCGGTCCTCACCCCACCAGAACGGTCCGCTGGGTGCTGATCGCGCCGCGGCATCGGCGAGGATCGCAGCTGACGCAACGCCGAGCGTCGGGTTCGACACCCGCGACACACCGCCGGAGTCTCCGCCAGAACGCCACAGCCTTGCCGGCGTTCGCAACACCCGGACGGCGTCTGATCGCCTCCACAACGATTTGTGGTGTCCTCACCGCCGTTGCACGCCGACTCGTTCGCGTGTGTGCGCCATTGCGATCGGGTAGATGTACGTCGTGCATATCGAGCTCGGGCCCGTCTCGTCTGCCAGCGCCCAGGCGTGGACCTCCTACACGACGGACGTGCTCGCGGTGCTTCGCGCAGTACCCGAACAGCAGCTCCCCCGCCGTGCGCTCGACGTCTTCGCCTCGCTCCTGGATGAATGGCGACCGATCGCGCAACAGCCCATACCGTTTCGCTGGTCGAGCGAGCAGCAACCCGAGCGAGTGCAGTATCTCCTGAACGCGCTGTACGTCGCCGGCACATTGATCGAACGTGAAGCGGCATCTGGTCGAGCACGCCTGCGTCCTTCTGCGGCCGACGAATTCCATGTGTTGCTTGTCCGTGAAACACTCGACGCGCTCGAGCGCGAAAGCGAAGCGGACGCCCAGTTCGTGGAGCAGATGCGCAACATCTGGAGGATCGCCCGCCGCGACTGAACCCCGATGCAGGCGGTTCGCGCGCAGAGTCCACGAGCTGGCACCGCTCACGAACGGCCGCCGAGATGAGCTGCTCACCGGTCGCCGTCCGACGCCGTGGCGTCCTGGTGCACCGGCCGCCGCGACCGCGTTGAACGCAGCGACGTCGCCGTGCGTGCGTCGTGCGGATCCAGCTGACGACACGCTGGTCGATTACGACTGCGGAGGGTCCGCCGTCTCGTCGGAGTCAGTTCCTTCGGGGAGGAATCGGAGCCCGGAGCCGGGTTCGGTGACAAAGTAACGGGGGTGGGCGGGGTCGGGCTCGAGCTTGCGTCGGATGGTGACCATGAAGACGCGCACGTAGTTGGTTTTGACGTCGCTGAGTCCCCAGACCTTCTCGATGAGCTCTTGTTGGGAAATCAGCCGGCCGGGGTTCCGGGCGAGATGCTCGACGAGTCGCCACTCGGTCGCGGTGAGCCGCACGTCTTTACCGGCGCGGCGTATCCGTTTCGTCGACAGTTCGATCGTAAAATCGGGCGTCTCGACGAGTTGGACATCGTCGTTCCCGGTGACTGGACGTAAGGCGACGCGGAGTCTGGCCATGAGCTCGCCCATCCCGAAGGGTTTGCTGACATAGTCGTTTGCGCCGGCGTCAAGTGCGGCGATCTTTTGTGCTTCGTCCCTTCGGGCAGACAGCACCACAATCGGGACTTCGCTGTATGCACGCAGGCTGTGAATGACGTCGATGCCTTCCATGTCGGGAAGTCCGAGGTCGAGGACCACGACGTCGGGATGTTCACGTCGGGCGGTCTCGAGTGCGGACGCGCCCGGAAGGGGCGAGGAGCACTTGGTAGCCGCGCGCACGCAGGTTGACACCAAGCGTCTGCAGGATGGGAGGCTCGTCGTCGACCACCAGGATGGTGTTCATGAGGCCGGCTGCGGTACGGGATGGGGCTGGGGGACGAACGGTAGACCCAGCGCGGGCACGGTCACGAAGTTAGCGTGGGAAGCGGCGCTCAGGTTCGACCTTGCGGCAGATGGCGGTGATGTAGACCCGCAAGTATTGCGTCTTGTGAGCCCGGAGGCGGTCCCCGCACTGCGGCGAGCAGATCGGGTCAAGTCACGAGACGGCCGGCGCCCTCGAGGAGGACCTCGATGTACCGCCACTCAGGAGACGACGAGCTGACATCGGCGCCGTCGGCCCGCGAGACGTCGCTCCGCCGGCAGCTGGCAACGGCGTTCGTGGTCGACTTCGCGTGCGTATCGTCGTACCAGCGCGCACGCGGGCCAAGGGCTCTTCGACGCCGACCTGCTCGTTTACGACGTCGTCGGCACCGGCGTCGAGCAAGGCCACGAAGCTCAGCTCGTCGACGAGTGCCGAGTCCACGACCGAGATACCGAGACGGGCTGTCTGTGATCGGTCGGTCGTGACGAGCGCGCCCTCAGGTTGTGTCGCGCCCCTCGTCGCTATCCGGCCGCGGCGTGGACTGGTGTGGCCTGGTCAGCGAGTCGATTTGTTGCCTGGTCGGCTGTCAGCGGTCGGTTGAAGAGGAAGCCTTGGCCGAGGTCGCAACCGCTGGTGCGAAGTCGCTCAAGTTCGGCGGTGGTTTCAATGCCTTCTCCGAGTGTCGACAGGTGCAGGCTGTGGGCCATATCGACGATCGAGCGAAGCATGGCTTGACGGTTGGTTGAGTTGTTGGTATCGACGAGGAACGACTTGTCTATCTTCATAGTGTCGAGTGGGAAGCGGCTGAGGTAGCTCAGCGACGAGTAGCCGGTCCCGAAATCGTCGATCGCGAGGCGAACGCCGAAGTCTTTGAGTTCCTGTAGTTGTGCGGCGATCGCGTCGGCGTTGGTGAGGAGAACAGATTCGGTGATCTCGAGCGTGACCGCGTTCGGGTCAAGACCTGCTTGTTCGACGGCTTCGCGAACGTCCACGACGAATGGTCGACCTTGGAGTTGACGGCCGGAAACGTTGACCGCGATGCCAAGCTGCCGGCAGCCGTCGAGTGTGCGTCGCCAGCGAGCAACTTGTCGGCACGCCTCATGCAGGACCCATCGACCGATCGGCACGATGAGTCCGGTTTCTTCTGCGAGGGGCACGAACTCCGATGGTGAGATCAGGCCCCGTTCGGGATGGTTCCAGCGCAAGAGCGCCTCGAAGCCGACGATTTCCAGGCTGTCGAGCTGGACGATGGGCTGGTAGTACACGCGAAGTTGGTCGCGGGCGAGCACGCGTGTTGAAGATCTGTCTGCAGTAACAGTCGTTGGGCGGTGCGGGTCCGCATGTGCGGTGCGAAGAACGCATAGCGATCCCGGCCGGTGTCCTTGGCTTCGTACATTGCAAGGTCCGCATCGCGTAGCAGCTGTGTGCGGGTCGGCAGCTCATCGGGGACCTGCTGAGGGTCAGTGATGCCAATACTCACGGTCAGGAAGATCTCTTGACCGTGGACGGTGAACGGTTCCCGAACCCTGTCGAGGAGGCGAGATGCAAGCAATCCTGGTTCGCCCGGGCTCGCGCTCTCCAAGAGAATGGCGAACTCGTCGCCGCCCATGCGGGCGATGGTGTCTCCGGACCGTAGGCATGTCTGCATACGGCACGCGACGCGCTCGAGGAGTTCGTCGCCGGCGGCATGTCCAAGTGTGTCGTTGACGGTCTTGAAGCCGTCCAGGTCGAGAAAGAGCACGCAGACTTCGCCGTCGGTTCGCAGGGCTGCGTCCAGGGCATGTTGCACCCTGTCTCGAAACAGCAGCCGCGGTTCGGAAGTTCTGTCAGGGGGTCGTGGAAGGCGCGATGTTCCAGTGCGGCCTCGAGGCGTTGACGTTCAGTCACGTCCTGGGCGAGAACGAGCGTCGCGTCCCGTCCATCGAAGGTGAGCTGATGTGCTCGTACTTCCACGTCCAGACGACTGCCGTCCTTGGTCTGGTGAGACCAGACTGCTGCCGGCCTGATCGGAGCGTTACCGCGCTCACCGAGATGGCCGAGGAGTTCGGCTCGGCCTTCGGGCGGGCGGAGATCGAAGATCGTCATCTCGGCGAACTCTTCGCTGGTGTACCCGTACTGATGACAGGAGGCGTCATTCACCCGGAGGAACCGTTGCGTTTCGTTGTCGAAGACCCACATCGGATACGGATTGTCATCGAAGAGCATGCGGAAGCTCTCCTCACGGTCACGAAGTTCATGTTCGAACTGAGCACGTTCGGTGATGTCGCGACTGTTGAGAACGACGCCCTGGATGGTGGGTTCTTCGAGAAGGTTGGTCGCGACAGCTTCGTAGTGCCGCTCGTGTCCGTTGCGATCGATCAGGGTGTATTCGAACGCCGCTGATTGGCCCGGCGATGACAGCACTCGATCGAAGACTGCGGAGTCTTCGGCCTCAGCGGTCGAGCCGCCCGAAGCCGCGAAGGCGTCCCATCCTGCGCCGACATAGTCTGCGCTCGACCCGCCGAGCCGCGTTCGTAATCGAGGGACTCACGTAAGCGATACATCCATCAATGCCGATGACTGCGATCAAGTCGCTCGAACGCTCCACGAGGGTCTCGAATCGAGACAGACTGCTGTCGGAGGCTGCCGATGTCGCGCGGCGTCGCCCACGACGAGCCCACCACAGGAGCAACGCGACGACACTGGTCACGAGGAGCAAGATCAAACCGACAACGACCTCGCGGATTTGGGAATCGGCACGAAGTGCGTCCTGGCGCAGCTCTCGCACGATCGACAATGCTGGTGGCGTGAGCTTCGCGAACTGGCTGTCTTCGGAATCAGCAAGGGCTGCGGCACGATCATGGTGACCTTCGAGCACCGCCGCGCGTTCATGATCGAACGTCAAGAGGTACACGTCTATAGGTCTGCCGAGCGCGCGGACTTGGGATGTTTCCGAGCCTGAACTGCGCAACTCCGCGAAATGATCGCGCACTGATGTCTCGATCGTGATCGCTTCGTTCGTTACTGCAACCGAAACCGGTCTCGAAACTGCGAGTTGGTCGGAAATGCCGGCTAACTGTGTCACTTCATTCTGCAGGTCGACGGCGAGGTTGGCAGTGCGGAGTTGTGTCTCTGCGAAGTCGAGCAGCGCGTACGTGCCGACCGCACCCAGCAGACACGCGACGATCAGTGTGACCGCTACCAAGCGGGTACCCCAGTCAGCGGCGCGCTTCAAGCGAGCAACCGGCCGAGGCACCTCGACCGGCGTGCCCAATGCACCCTGACGTCGACGGCCGATCGTGCGGCTACGCAACTGCCGGCCCAAGAACAGTATCTCGTACGATCACGTCGACGACCTCGGTCGCGCGGCGATGGTCATCGACTCTCCTGAGAACGGAGCGTTGAGGGCCTCAGCGAGGATCCCGAGACGTCACCGAATCGGTGGCGGGCCGCCTTGACGATACGGAAGTCTCATCCGAGGCGAGCGCTCGTGCCGAATGGTCATCGACCGCAAAACCAGGGGCTGTACCCTGGTCCCTGTACCTGGTCGACGTCTTGTCCCGGATCACGTCGGACAAACGAGCGCTCGATGATCCGAGCGACCAGCAAGGAGAAAGAGGACGCGATTAGGGGCCTCCGACTCTGTTCTCCGACCTGCAGCCTGTCGAAGCCGGTTTCTTCCGTCGATGGGCATCGTCGAGATCTGCAGGCGTCACGAGGCGCCCGCCGGCACCGATGGCACGGACGATTCGGGTCGCCGCTCCGGTTGGAAGGCGTGGCCGCTTTTCTCGCCGTCGCCGGACGACACGCAGGACAGAGTCGTTTCGCGGTTGAGACGGGCAACGTCTCGGAGGGTCCGCTGCGCATCGGTAGGGACGCGCCGTCGGCGCCGAATGTCAACGGATGACCGGCCTGGACTCCGACACGGCTCGGGTCACAAACGGTGTCCGCTCCGGCATTTCGTAACCCCCGACGCGAGATTGTCGGATTGTCCTGGAACAAGCGAGACAACGCGTCGCTCCAGACGACCACGTCCGACACTGCAGCGGCGCTCGCCCCGAGCGTTCGAACGCCCGTAGCCTGTTTCTCGTGTCAGCCAATAATGGAGACGCGGCGGCGTACGCGTTCTGGCTTTCCGACCGCGGCGAACCTGCACGCAAAGGTCTGCCCGACTGCTCACAGCTGCGCGCGTCGGAAGTCTGAGCGTCGTGGATCCGACAGTCGGGGCCGTGCCCGTGTACTTCGCGACCATGGGCGCCGAACAGAGATATCTCAAGGCGCGCGCCGCGCAGCAGGGTCCGAGCGCGGCGGATTACGAGCGACGGGACACGATCACGAGCCTTACCATGGGTGTGGGGAGCTTGCTCGCCCCGATCGTATTGCCGAGACTCCTCGCGCCGTTCACTCCGGGCAAGGGTCGGCACGCAAAGAAGCTGATCGCAACGGCCGCGGTCGCCGCGGTGCTCACGACAGTCGCCGACCAGGTCGCGCGGCGGGCCCGACGGGGAGAGGCGCCATCCGATGACGTCGCGGCCGTCACCGACGTCGCGCGTCATGTCGCGAGCGCGAGCGGTGTCGTCGCGGTCGCGGCGGGTATGGTCACGGCCACGACCGCGTGGGCCGAGCTGACGAGCCCGCGACGCATGTGGGACCGTCGGTTCGTGCGCGACCTCGGTACCGGGCCGATCGCGCTCGTAGGCGCCGTGCTCGGATGGGATCTCATCTACTACTTCAATCACCGACTGATGCACGAGAGTCGGTACATGTGGGCGATTCACGAGGTGCACCACTCAAGTGAGCGCTACAACCTGTCTACCGCGCTGCGCCAGCCTGTTGCTGACGCATTCGGCACGTTCCTTCCGTACAGCGCACTGTCGCTGCTCGGCATCCGCACCGAGCTCGTGTCTACCGCCCGCGGCATCAACCTTCTTTACCAGTATTGGATCCACACAGACACGATCCGCACGCTCGGCATATTCGAGCACGTGCTGAACACACCCTCGCATCACCGCGTGCATCACGGCCGCAACCAGCAGTACATCGACCGCAACCACGGCAGCATCCTCATCGTGTGGGATCGCCTGTTCGGCACGTTCGAAGCTGAGCGCGAACCCGTCGTCTACGGCCTCACGAAGAACATCAAGACGTTCAATCCCGCGCGCGTCGCCACCCACGAACACGCGGCAATGCTCGACGACGTCGCCCGGTCCACCACCTGGCGAGAGCGACTCTCCTATGTGCTGCGCGGACCGGGCTGGGCCTACCGCCAACACGCGCTCCATGCGGCCGTCCGCTGACCGAAACCGCAGCGGATCCGGTCGTTGACCGGCGGGTTGTCCGTGCCGGCTCGTCCACATTTCAAGGAGTCTCTCGCCCCGAAGATTCGAGCACGGACGATCGCGAAAGTGTCCAACCCAAACGACTGGCGCCACTCTCTTCGCGAATGTTTGAGAAACGTGTTCAGGGAACTGCGCGCGCGTTTGGGCTCTTCTGCGCCACGAACGGGCGGCAGTTGCCCGGTATTGCCACCCGGGACGCTTCAGCCGGTTCGGGTCCGATCGGTACGGGTTGGGTGTGACCAGCGGTCGTCGACGAAACCACCGCCGGACAGTGGTGATCGGAACACTCGTACATCCTGTTCGCCGCCACGTCCCGTGACGTGCGGACGCGTTGATTCGTCACGGCGGAGCAGGTCGACGTCTGCTCCCGACCGTGAGGCTGACCGGGGGTCAGGCACTCCGCACGAGCAGGAAGTTTCCGACGAACATCAGCGCGCCGGCCGCGACGACGAAGGTATGCCAGACCTCGTGGTAGCCGAACCAGCGTGGGTTGAGACGGGGCCGCCCGCTGGCGAACAATGCGGCGCCGACCGTGTAGAGGATGCCGCCGAAGAGGAACAGCAGGCCGATGAGCGGCCGCCGCACTAACGCCGGGGCGGCGACCACGCCGGCCCATCCGAGCGCGATGTACAGGCCCCCGCCGAGTCGCGGGAATCGCTCGAGCGCCAAGCACTTGAGCACGACGCCGCCCGCCGCGATCGCCCAGACCGCGCCGAGCAACCCCCAACGCCACGGGCCATGCAGACCGCGAGGAGCACCACCGGCGTGAACGAGCCGGCGATGAGAACGAAGATCATCGAGTGATCGACGCGCTGCATGATGCGGCGGGCACGCGGGCCGCGAGCCAGGACATGATACGAGAAGCTCACCAAGTACAGCCCGGCGGTCGCGCAACCGTAAATCCACGCGGCCACCAGCGCGAGGGTGCTGTCTGCAACGTGCACGAGGGCCGCGAGCCCGGCGAGCGAGGCCCAGAACGCGACCTGGTGGAGCCAGCCACGTAGCCGGGGACGACTCGCCGGGTAGAGCGGAACGGGCGACGGGCTGGAAATCGTCATAGACGCCACCAGGTGTAGCAGGTGCGCGCGGGGTCCGGGCCGATGTCCGACGAGGTCGGCGGTCGCGGGGCGAGGCCGTCACGACACGGCCCGGATGATGATGCATTCGACAACTGCGTCGGCGGATCACGCTCGAGGCGATCAAGTTCGCGCCGTTCCCAGGCGACACCGAGACTCCAGTGCGAAAACGCCCGGCCGCAGGGTCGCGGTCCCGGACGCCGCCGCAGACACGCGCCCCAAACCGTTCGGTGGCACGCAGGAGCGGTGTTCGGGGAATGTCACGCGTTGGCGACAGTCGGCTGGGTCGATGTCGGCCTTGTCCTGGTGGCGGAACCGACGCGGCGCGGGCATTATGCGCCGATGGAACGAAAGGCCAGAGTTGTGATTCTCAACGGCGCTTCAAGTGCCGGGAAGACGACGCTCGCGACGGCGTTTCGCGATCAACGCGCCGCGGCTGGAGACTTCTGGCTGCTGACTGGAATCGATGACATCTTGAAGAAGTTGCCTTCCGAGTGGAGAAGCGTCGGAGACGACGGTGGCGCGTTCGCGGCGGATGGCCTCCGTTTCGAGACCGCGCAGGAAGGATTGCGAGTTCGTGTCGGTAGCGTGGGTCGACAGTTGCTCCGCGCGGTACCAGACGGCGGTCGGTGCGGTAGCGCATGCTGGCCTGAACGTCATCGTGGATGACGTGGTCATCGATAAGACGCACTGGGACGACTGGAAGAGTTCGGTCGCAGCCCTTGACGTTGTGTGGGTTGGAATTCGGTGTGCACCGGACGTAGCTGAGGAACGGGAACGCACCCGCAGCGACGACCGATACTCCGGCTTGGCGCGCGCTCAGACCGGGATCGTCCACCGAGACGCCAGATATGACTTCGAGATCGACACGACGACACAGACGCCAGCGCAGGCACTCTCCGCACTCACCCGTCAACTCGGCTACTGACAGACCTGCCGGCAACTCCGTTGCCTCAAGACGCCGACAGAACGCGCGCCGTCACGCTGACCGGCCCGATCGGACCAATACCCGCTCGCCGGTCTTGCTCGTCGGCACAAGCCAACCCGCAGCTGCGAACGTGACCTCATGCCTGGCTGCTCTGGGAGCGAGACCTTGGGGCGCGGCTCTCCGTTCGCCCGCGCTCGAGCCGAGAACGTCCACACACATTGGTTGCTCTGCGACATCGTCGCTGACGGGCCGTCGATTTCGACGTCGCGAGCGTGGTCGATCAGCTGTCGTGCACGAGGGCGGGTTCGCTTGATCGTCCCGGCGCGCGTCATCGGCCGGCGAGGCGGGCGACGACGGGCGCGAACGCCTCCATCGCGTCGTCGGGAACGATCCAGTAGCTGAACCCGTACCGCGCCGCGTTGAGATTCCACCATCTCGCAGAGCTCGTCCACGGTGCCGAGCAGCGTGAGGGGGGCCTCGAGCGCCTCGACCGGCGACAAGCCGAACACCTTGCCCATCTGCTCCGCGACCGTCGACGTGTCCGAGGTCACCCGCACGAAGGGGCAGTGGCACTGCAGTTCGAGCGTCTCGAGCCGGGGGCCGGCCGCGTCGCGCACCCAGGCGATCTTCTCGTCGAACGCGGCGGCGTCGCCGACGCGGTCATCGTCCGCCCCGAGCGCGACCGGCGCTCGAGCGTCACGTTCAAGCTCACGATGTCGGCCTCGCGGGCCGGCGAGCGACAGCATCCGACTGCCGCCGCCGCCGATGGTGATGCTCGGGCCGCCCGGTCGGGCGGTCGGGGCGTCCCGACCGCACCGTGCACCGGTAGTGCTCGCCGTCGAACTCGACCGGCTGATCGGAGGCCCACAGCGCCCGCATGACCTGCAGCGCCTCGCCCATGCGGGCGATGCGGACCCCCGGACGGTCGTAGCCGATGCCCGCCTCGTCGTAGTCCGATCGTTTCCAGCCCGCCCCGAGCCCGACCTCGACCCGGCCCTCTGTGGCGCAGATCGAGTGTGGCGAGCTCCTTGGCGAGCACCACCGGATGTCGGTAGTCGTTGTCGAAGACCAGCGTGCCGACCCGCAGCGTGGTGGTCGCCTCCGCGGCGACGGTCAGGCGCGACCAGCGGCGCCCACTGGTCCTGGAAATGGTCCGGCATCAGCAGCGACGAGTACCCCAGGTCCTCTGCCCGGCGGGCCCGCTCGCGCCAAGCTCGTCCGTCAGGCGCGTGCGACGTGATGACACCAAACGCATCGGGTGCGTCACGACACCGCCCCGACTTCCGCGTCCGTCGTGTCGCCCGCGCGAGCTGCCGCGAGGGCACCGGACGCGTGCAATGTATCCGCGACCCACTTGACGACGATCGGCGCGAACACGCAGACAGTGCTCCGTGCCGCAACCAACGCGTCGAGGTCGAACGCGCCTTCGCCGGACGACAGCCGGCCATGCGTCACGGACATCTGCATGATCCCATCCTGACACACCGAGTACTCAAGGCCCCGACGTCTCAGTGGACAGCGCGACCCCGCGAATGCCACGCTGTCGACTGCGGGTGACGCAACACACGCAACACACTCACCTGCACTTCGTCGCAGCACGAAACCGTCGCGTGTGTCTCGATTCCCCAAACGAGTGGAGATGGGTAACTGGCGGCGCCGGCGACGATTCGACGTGTCGCTGTCACGACCCAGAAATGAACAGCGTCCCTTCCCTGCGTGGCAATCGGGCGCTCACCGTGCAGCCTTGCTGCTGTGCCGATCTACCGTTCTTTCGGCCCGCACGATGCCGTGCCTCACGAAGTCGTCGCGGAACGGTACGAACGCGACGACGAGAACGTCGTGACGTTCCGAAACGTCACCTCGATCGACGGCGAAGACAAACGTGAGCCCGTCACCCTCGTGGTACGTGCTCTCGGCGCTGTACAGATCCTTGACGAGGGGTGATGCTGGTCCCGGCACTAAAGTCGGTCTGATCGCAGGGGGAGCTGTTGGACGTGTCGAGATCACCGCTGGCCGATCCGGACTTCTGGCGCCGGCCGCTCGCGGAGCGGATGCGTACCTTTGCGGAGCTTCGCGAGTCCGGTCCGTTTGTCCCGGTCGCGGCGGAGAACCGCATGGCCGGCGTGACCGAACACTTCCACGCGGTTGTCCGATACACAGAGCTGGTCGAGATCAGCCGGCGGCCGCAGGACTTCTGCTCGGGAAAGGGCCGTCGTCCATCTTCGACATGCCCGCCGAGACGATGGAGTTCTTCGGATCGTTCATCACCATGGACGACCCGCGCCACGCCCGCCAGCGCGGGATCGTGGCCCGCTCCTTCACCCCCCGTCAGCTGCAGGCGTGCTCGACTCGGTCGAGACCGATCTGCACCGAGGTCATCGACGACATCTGCGAGAAGGGGGAGGTCGACCTCGTCGAGGCGTTCTCCCAGCCGTTCCCGCTCCTGATCATCTGCGACATGATGGGCATCCCGCGGCAGCGAATTCGACACCGTGCTCGACGCCACCAACGTCATCCTGGGTGCGGGCGACCCCGAGATGCTGGATGGCCGAGAAGCGCCGCGGCGCTGTTCGAGGCGGGGATGCAGCTCCGGGACTCATGAACGAGCTCGCCGAGGACCGACGCGCCGCACCCGCCGACGATCTCACCTCCGCGCTGGTGAACAACGACCTGGGTGAGGACATGCTGGCCCCCCACGAGATCGCGCCGTTCTTCATCCTCCTCGCCGTTGCCGGCAACGACACCACCCGCACCGCCATCAGCATGGGCATGCAGCTCCTGGCCCAGAACCCCGACCAGCGCGCCATGGCAGTCCGACATCGACGGACTCACCGCAACGCCGTCGAAGAGATCGTCCGCGTCGCCTCCCCGGTGACCTTCATGCGGCGAACCGCCACCCGCGACGTAACGCTGTCGGACCACCACTTCTCCGAGGGCGACAAGGTCGTGATCTTCTACGGGGCCGCCAACCGCGATCCGCGCGTCTTCGACGACCCCGAACGTTTCGACGTGCGCCGCGACCCGAACCCCCACGTGGGCTTCGGCGGCCCCGGCCCGCACTTCTGCCTGGGTGCCCACCTTGCCCGGCGCGAGCTCTCCGTCATCTTCCGCCAACTGTTCACCCGGCTTCCCGACATCGAGGTCGTCGGCGACCCGGTCCCCCTCCAGGCCATCGGGCATCCCACTCGTCGGCGGTATCAAACACCTGACCGTGCGATTCACACCCGCGCGACGGCCCGCAAGAACTGGTCTGACTGACACCAGTCGACCCCACTGAGCAATCATCACTCGCCGGCAGTTCCGCTCGACATACCGCCGCGTCCACCGACCACGGAACGCACCAGGCACCAGCCCGGCCAGCCACCATCGCGAATGTCACGGTCCAAGCCGAGGGTGCGCCCGATGGGACAGGCGGCGGCACGCGCGGTGATTGCACGTGTGCCCAGACTCAAACGTGTTCTGGAACTCGTCGTGTAAAACCGTGCCGAGTCGGCCACGTCGGTCTGGCGCAGAGGTAGTTCTCTGTCATCGTTCGTCGAGCAGACGTTGGTACCCGTCGGTCTGGGACGTCCCGGCGGCCATATGGAACCTGGCGCGCTCGATGCCGTTTCGTCAGGCACGGTGCGGACGCGGGAGACTACCGTTGCTTGTTCTACGCAGAACGAGAGGACGACATCCCGATGATCCGTCTCAGCGTCTTTTACCCGTCGACCGAGGGCGCCCCCTTCGACCACGACTACTACCGCAATAAGCACGTGCCGCTTGCAGTGAAGACGTGGGGCCTCGACGGCGCGGAAATCGACAAGGGCGTCGATGGCCCTTACGTCGCCGCGGTGCACTTCAAGTTCGAATCGCTCGAGGCGGTGCAGGCCGCGATGGGCAATGCGGGCACTGCCGACGTGCTGGCCGACGTTGCCAACTACACGTCGATCCGCCTTGATACAGACCAGCGAGATCGTGGACTGATCCTCAACGGTGTGCTCGCGAGTGCGCTGAATCGCCCGACCAGACGCCACAGAGTCCGGTGGCGCCTCTTTCCATCGGACGGCGGCGAGCCGATGATGCGCGAGCCGGCATCGAGAGGTGACACGCTCGACGCCTACATCGGGAGCGTCGTTCTTTCGGGGAGCGACGAGCAGGTTGCCGTCGGGCGAGTCATCCCTATCGGACGGCGCCGTAGGTCAGCGACGGTTCCATCGCGGACGGGCTCGTCCGACGAAACTCTCCCAGGGCAGGCCGTAACCTGAGCCGTGATTCTGATCGATGCACAAGACTTGCGGGCGTCGCGCCCGAATCACCCTCTGTTCACCGATCTCTCGCTGACCCTGAGCGACGGCGACCGTATCGGCGTCGTCGGTCTCAACGGCGCCGGCAAGAGCACGTTGCTCACCATGATGAGCGGTGGCCTCGAGCCCGAGGCGGGCATTGTGCGCCGCGGCCGCAACGTTCGGGTGGGCGCGCTGGCCCAGCTCCCGGTGCTCGCGGAAGGCACCGTTCGCTCAGCGGCGTGCCACGGCCTCGATCGGCAAGAGTGGCAGGGCGAAGCGATGCTGTCGCGCCTCGGCATGGGAAGCCTGCTCGACACGTCAACCGACCAGCTGTCGGGCGGGCAGAGCAAGCGCGTGGCGCTCGCCGCGCTACTCGCGTGGGAGTGGGATGCCCTCATCCTCGACGAGCCAACCAACCACCTCGATCTCGACGCCATCGCCTACCTCGAGGAATGGCTTGCCTCGTCTCCCTGGTGGCCTGCTCCTCGTCACCCACGACCGCCACGTGCTCGACCGCGTCACCAACAAGGTGCTCGAGATCGACCGCGGCGCGTCTCTACCTCCACGTTCCTCAGGAACGCACCGGAGGATCCGGATACGCGGCGTATCTCGCGGCGCGCATCGAACGCGCAGCGCAAGCCGCGACGCAGGAGCAGACGCGAAGAACCTCGCGCGACGCGAGCTCGCGTGGCTGCGGCGTGGCGCACCGGCACGCACGTCGAAACCCAAGGCACACATCGACGCAGCCAAGGCGGTGCTTGGGCGCGGCCCCGAGGTGAGCGCACGCGAAGGCGAGCTGGGCCTGTCGCTGGGCAGCGCCCGATTCGGAACGAAGGGCGTCGAGCTCCACGGTGTCGGGTTCTCGTGGCCCAGGTCGCGCGACGGGAGCGACCGTGGACCGCTGCTCGTGTTGAAGCCGTTCGACCATATGCTCGAACCTGGCGACCGTGTTGGCATCGTCGGCCCCAACGGCGCCGGCAAGAGCACCCTTCTCGATCTCATCGCCGGCCGACTGCAACCCACGATGGGCTCGATCGAGGTCGGGCGTACAGTGAAGATCGGCCACTACGACCAGCTCGGTCGCGACCTCGACGTGAACCAGCGTGTGCGCGACGCTGTCGCGGGCGTCAACGGTGAGCCCGTGCTCGACGACGTCAAGCTCATGCGCCACTTCTGGTTCGATGGCGACGCGGAGTTCGCTCCGATCGGCACGCTGTCGGGCGGCGAACGCCGCCGCCTACAACTGCTGCTCACGCTGATCGAGCGGCCCAACGTGCTGCTGCTCGACGAACCGACGAACGATCTCGACCTCGACACTCTGCGCGCGCTCGAGGAGTTCCTCGACGACTGGCCTGGCATCGTGGTCGTCGTCAGCCACGACCTGCGTGTTCCTCGATCGTACGGTCAGCGAGGTGTTGGCACTCGACGGCAACGGTCGAGCCGCCGTGGTGCGCGGTGGCGTCGCCGGATGGCTGGCGCAACGCGCTGGACAGACCCGAACGGCGTCCGCAGCGCCCGCGGCGCTTCGCGCGACGGCAACGGCTGCGAAGCCCGCACCGACGAAGAGCCCCAGCACGTTGCGCCGCCAGCTTGGCCTCGCCGATCGCGGCTCGCCGACGCGATCGGCGACGCGAGACACGGTGCAGGCTGAGCTCGTCTCGATGGCGGCATACCACAAGGAGTTGGTGCGCCTCAGCGCGAAGCTGGCCACCAGCCAGAGCCGCGTCGACTCCGCCGAAGAGCGCTGGCTGTCGCTGGCCGATGAGGCCGAGTCGCTCGGTATTGAGATCTGAGCGACCGTTCCGATTGGGGCAGCGGTCTTCGTCGTCACTCGCGTCGCCGCCTCATCGAAGCGGAGAGATTGACCCAGGACGGGGAGCGCGAACAGGCGCTGGTGTTGTGCGTTCGGCGTGGACGGTCGCGGGACGCTGCTCGACCCGGCATGGCTCGATTGGGCGCTCGAGAGGTCGGACTGGCCGCCCGACCGCACCGTCCCGGAGCTTGATCGACGGTCCGAGCGCCGGTGGCCGAGGTCGTACGTCGTCTGGGTGAAGCGGTCCGTGACACCCCGGCGGGGAGATCGAGGCTTCGAACCTCTCGAGGGCAGGTATCGGCTCCGTTTTCGGTCGGAAGCGGCTGTCGGGTGCGAGCAGTCGCCACCGGTCGAATCACTCCTTTGTGACACCGGGGCCTGCTCGAAACCTTCGGATTCCCCACCAGCGCAGCATGGGTCGCGTCATTTCCTCGGGACATCCGGACCGGTGCCGATGAAGGCCATCTGGCATCGCGGTCGCTCGCGTGACCGCTCGGACGTGTTCGGGTGCGCCCGAGCGCCGCGTGCCGGCCTTCGACGCCGCAGAAACCGGAATTGAGGAACTCGCTGTAATGACCGCTGCCGATCTCGCCTCCTACGACATCTCGAATTTGAAGCTCGGCAAACGAGATGCGGTATTCCCTGCCGGGCTGTCCCCTCTCATGACCTACACGACAGCCGGTTTTCCGAAGCCGCCGCCCACGTTCGGGACACTTTCGGTGCTGCAGACCATCCCGTGGGGAATGGACGGCAACGATGCGTTGAGTGACTGCGTCATCGCCGGTGTCGATCACGTGATCGCGAGAGAAAACGCGATTGAGGATACGAGTGACGCCCGTCCGGACCTCGCGATCATCGAGTCGCAGTACCGCTTCTTTTCACCGAACGACGATGGCTGTGTCATCGCCGACGTGCTGCAGACCTGGCGCAGTGATGGCCTGTTTCATCACATGCCGGCGGGGCCGAACAAGATCAGCCAGTACGCGCCGTTCAACTACCAGAGCCGGAACGAGCTGATGCAGGTCGTCGCGTACCTCGGGAACGCCTACCTCGGCATCGCCTGTCCGGAGTCTGCTCAGCAACAGTTCGCGAAGCAGCTACAGACCGGCGAGCTCGTGCCGTGGACCGTGGTGAACGGTTCCCCGATTGACGGAGGCCACTGCATCGTCGCAGTCGGATATACGTCCGAAGGTCTGCTCTGTGTGACCTGGGGCGGAGTCGTCCTCGCGACGTGGGCTTTCGTGACGGAGTACTGCGACGAAGCGTGGGCCATTCTCACCCGCGAAATCGTCGAGCACGGAGCCGACACCTTCGGCCTGAAGACAGCCCTTCTCCAGGCCGATCTCGACTCGCTCACAACGTAAAGCCCACGTATCTGGCACAGCGGTCGGTGCGGGCTTCAGCTCGGACGTCGCCGTCCCGCACGACGTTCGCGAGCGTCGCGTCACCGCATCGATCCGGGCATCTGCTCGCGGTTCGGATCGGGATACAACCCAGCGTCGTTTTCTGCGACCGGACCGGCTAGCGCAACGCGCCTGCCGAAGGTCGCTTCGTTTAGGAGTGTGCTGGTTGTGCGGCTTCGAATCGACCGAGGCCGTAGTCGCCTGCGATGGTCGTGCGGTGCATGATCCGGGCGTGTTCGGGCAGCATGCCGGACACGGAGTGGAGAAAACGCCAGTTGTCCCAGATGATCATGTCGGTCGGTTCCCAGTGGTGGAAGTAGCTGTGCTCCTTCGCCGCCTGGACGATCTCGTCGGACACGGCGGCGAGGAGTGCATCGCCGTCGGGGCCTTGTCGGCCCTCGATGCCTTTCGCCATCCAGGGGGAGACGTGCAGGACCTTCTGACCTGAGCGACGAGTCCAGACCGTGGGGTGCAGGGCCCGAGGCCGGCCCTCGTACTCGGCCATGACGTCGACGGCGGTCGCCGCCGGCTCGACCTCGACAAATCTTTCCGGTCGACCGAACCGAAGGTTCTCCAGGATCACATCCATCGCGTAGATCACTGTTTTTCCCTCGATCTGGTCCCGCACTTCGGGCGAGATTGCGCTATAGAGGGCGATACCGTCGACGAAGCCTGTCAGGCCCCCTTCCGGCGGGACCTCGACCGCGCGCAGGACACCAGCGCGGTTGAGTTGGTCGTTGTAGCAGTGGTCGAAGTGCCACGGCAGCCAGGCTGACAGGAGCCGACCGTCCAGCCGGACGGCACCCGGCTGGTTCGGCTCGTGGCGCATCTCGATGACGCCGAGCATGTCGTCGCCACCGGCTCGCGCGACCGCTTTGCTCGGGTGGTCTTTGAGTGGCCCGAAGACGTTGCTGAGCGCCACATGCATGTTCGGAGTCGGCTCGACGTTCTCGAAGATCACCAGGCCATATTCCTCGAAGATCTCATTGAGCTTCGCTCGCAGGTCGGCGTCGCGAAGTCCGTCATAGGTGACACCCGCCACGCGTGCGCCCGCGGAGACATCGTCGCGGATCGGCCGCACGGTCATGGTCATGGTCTGCTCCTCCGAAGCCCGAAACCCGCCAACATCGTCGCGTCTTCTCGCCCGGCGTGCCGGTTGGATCCCGAGCGCCGCCGATCCTCAGTGACTCCTGGGACGCGAGACATGGGGACTGTCGCACGCTTCTGGGACGCCGCAGGTCGGTCGTTCGGTCCGTATTGCGTCGCCCCACCTCCGTCCTCATCGGGAGTGGCGTCAGTCGTCGTGGGCTGTGAGCTCCGGCACACAGGGACGGGTCGCGTGGTCGTCGTCATCGACCTGGCCGGTCGTCGCGCTTTTGAGGAACAGTCGAGCACCATGCGGCCCGCGAGCTTCGCCGGGGAGACGCCGGGACAGACGAGGACACGACCGAAGGCAAGGCGATCTCTCATGTTGGACCGTCGAATCCAACTGTAAAGAGACATGTCGTAGATTCGGTCATCGCGATTCGCCGACGCGAGATCAAATGGGACGTTGGCTCTGAACGGACTCCGTCTCCTTCGCCGTTGGTGTCGTTGAGGCAGTCGCACATCAGGACGCAAGTCAGAATCTGAGGACCGGATGTTCGCGGTCGAGCGTGCGAGAAAGGCGCGGTGATCATGATCCTTCGGCCCGCCGTCCGTGACGACGCGGTGGCGCTCGCGGACGTGGCGTGCCGGCCGATCAGGCTCACCGGGCCTCTGCGTACGACGCTGACCAGATCGCCGTGTGGTCGAGCCCGTTCTCGCCGGCAGCCCTCCGACAGGTCGTGGATTCGACGAGCATGTTCGTCGTCGACGACAGAGGTGAGATCGCTGGCTGTCGCATCGGTGAGAGCGGTCGAGCCGAGCTGGAACTGCTGTTCGTCGATCCTGGTTTCGCGGGTCGGGGCGTCGCCCGTCAGGCCGTCGCCGCGGTGGAGGCACAAGCAACGCGACGAGGCGTCGCCCGACTCTGGGCTGACGCGTCGCTGCTCGCGGCTCCTGTTTTCGAGCACCGTGGATTCAATGTGGTCGAGCGATACGAGAAGGTCCGTGGCGCGGTCTCGTTTCCCAACACCTGGCTGGCCAAGGAGCTGGGCCAAACACTCGAGCGCTCCTACGATTCCAGCATGTTCATGCTTCGGTTCGACATGCGCGCGCCCTCACAGGGCCCGGCCGAGATCGGCGACCTTTACCAGGCCGCCGTCGAGATGTCGGTGTGGGGTGAGCAACACGGCGCGGTCTCGGTCGTGTTGTCCGAGCATCACGCATCGTCCGACGGATATCTCCCCTCACCGCTGCTGGTCGCAGCTGCGATCGCGGCCCGCACCTCGACCGTACCGATCACCGTCGCCGCGCTGCTCGTCCCGCTGCACGATCCGGTGCGGCTCGCCGAAGACATGGCGGTCCTCGACGTGATGAGCCGCGGGCGCGTGGCGTACGTTGCCGGCCTGGGCTATCGCCCGGAGGAGTATGAGATGTTCGGCCGTTCACTCGCATCGAGAGGCCGCCGGATGGACGAATGTCTCACGGTCCTTCAGCGGGCGTGGTCAGGCGAGGAGTTCGTGTACGACGGTCGCACCATCCGGGTGACGCCGCAGCCCACAACGGCCGGCGGTCCGCTCATGTTCTACGGCGGCGGGAGTTCTGCTGCTGCTCGTCGGGCAGCTCGCTTCGGGCTCGGGTTCTTCGCCCAAGTATGGGAACCAGGCCTCGAGGACACCTACCGCGACGAGTGCGCGCTCCTCGGAAAGAAGCCAGGAATGTGCGTCCTCCCCGCGCCGGGCGGCGCGACGACGATCTTCGTGGCCGAAGACGTTGACCGCGCCTGGCAGCGTCTCGGACCGTTCATGTTGCACGACGCGCGCATGTACGTGTCGTGGTTGCGCGATGCGCCGGCGGCGAGCAAGTCGACCGCGCTGACGGTCAAGGCGTTGCGCGCCGAAGCCGGCGCATATCGCGTCCTGACGCCCGAGCAGGCGGTCGAGTACGCGCGCACATATGGCACCCTCGCGCTGCACCCCTTGTGCGGCGGCAGCCCGCCGGAACTCGGGTGGGAGACGCTCCATCTCGTCGCGGACCGAGTGCTGCCGACGCTGCGAAACGGCGGGCGAGGTGTCCCGTAACCCGCGCCGCAGAACATCGCGGCCGGGGTTCCCCGTCGGGCGCCGGTACCGGGTCGGTCACGATCGGCTTGGTCCTGGGCATCAGTTCCAGAACCGTCGGTCATTGTCGTGGAGGAATGTTTCGAGGAGGGTCAACGTCGGGAGCGGAGGCGTGCTCGTCGTCGGCGCCGGTAGGTTCTTTGAGGCTGTCGCGGGTGTGGAGGCAGCGTAGGAGGTTGCTGTGAGACGGAGCGGTCGTGGTCGGAATCGATGGTGCGCTCGCGCAGCGTTAGGTTTGGTCGTGGCGCTCGCGGCGGCGGGCTGCTCGAGCGCCACGGGTCCACGACTCTCGTCGACCGCCATACCGGCCCCCACCACCTCTTCGTCGACGGCCGCACGGGCGACCGCGGCCGATGTCCCGGCGGCAGCGTCCGACAACCTCACCACCTATGACTACGGGAACGCCCGGTCTGGGCATGACGTCGCAGATCCGAAGATCACGACCCTGTCGTCGAGGCCGATCTGGGATCATGCGCTCGACGGTGCCGTCTACGGTCAGCCGCTCGTCTACGGCGGGACGGTCTACGTCGCGACCGAGAACGACAGCATCTACGCGCTCGCCGCCAAGACAGGCAAGGTCATCTGGCATGTTCATGTCGGGACCGCCGTGAGCACGTCGGTGATCGATTCGGCACCGACCCTCTACGGCGGTTGCGGTGACATCAACCCGCTCGGGATCACCGGCACGCCGGTCATCAACGGGGCGAAAGGTCAGATCCTCGCAGCAGAGGAGACCGAGGTGGGCGGCAACCACTGGCAGAACATTCAGCACTGGATCGTCGCGGTGTCACTGACCACCCATCATGAGGTCTGGCACCGTCAGATCGATCCACCGCACGCGAACAGCGCCAGCACCTATTACATCCCCGCCGAGCAACAGCGTCCGGCACTCACGCTCCTCGGTGGCGGTGTCGGCCGGGTCTACGTGAGCTTCGGCGGCCTCGACGGCGACTGCGGCCAGTACCACGGTTATGTCGTCGACCTTCCAGCGTCGGGGAAGGGGGCACTCGTCAGCTACCAGGTCCCAACCCAGCGCGAGGGTGCGATCTGGGGGACGGGCGGCGCTTTCGTGCCGTCCGGGGGAGATCTGTTCGTTGCCACCGGGAACGGAAGCTCGAACTCGATTGCGCACTTCGACGAGGGCAATGCCGTCGTCGAACTGTCACCTTCGTTGCAGCGTCTCGGCTTCTGGGCACCCGCCAACTGGGTACAGCTCAACGATGAAGACTGGGACCTGGGTTCATCCGGTCCGGTCGCGGTACCGGACTCGTCGCTGTTGTTCGTGGCCGGCAAGCCCGCTACGAACGGGAGCTTCGGCTACCTCATGAAACGCAAACCGCTCGGCGGGATCGGCCATGGCGCCTTCACGGGGCCGGTCTGTCTCGGCGGCGGAGCGTTCGGTGCCGACGCGACCGACGTGATCGGGACCGGCGCGAACGCTCACATCTACGTCTACGTGCCGTGCGGAAGCGGAACCGAGGCAGTCGAGATCCATCCGCAGTCGATGTCGTTTCAACGCGTGTGGTCCGCCTCGACCGGCAGCCCCAACGGCTCGCCCATCGTCGCCGGCGGACTCGTGTGGGCGCTGAACTGGAACAATGGGGGGCTCTACGGAATGGACCCGACGACCGGCCACGTGAGCATCGCGCGCTCGACCGACGGCGTCGAGCACTTCGCCACCCCGGCAGTCGGCGACCGACTGCTCTTCGTTCCGACCCAGCGCGGCGTCGAAGCATTCGGGACCTAGAAGCGACCGGCACCGCTCACACTGCACGCGACGCCGCGGCGTGCCGCACGACTGCCAAACGCGTGACGTCCCGAGTCCCCTGTCGGGCGTGTCCTCATGCGACGACCACAGCGACGCTGCCGATCGTGACCGATCGCAGGTTGGCATCCGATTGGTGGCCGGTTCATGTGCTGACGGCTCGACGGTGACTCGCGCACGACATGTGGAAGGCTGATCTCGATGTGAGCCGCCGGAGGGACCTGTGATTTCGGATGATCGGATGTCTGCGAGGAACTCCGAGCGTGTGGGGCTCACGATGCCGATCGCGCCGAACGACGATGACCCACTTCGCGGCTCCACCATCGACGACGCCCGGCCATCCTGTCCAAACGTCGACCACGATCACATGGCCGTCCGGTTGAGCCGGCGAGCACGAGCTCGTCCCTGCGTCCGCATGCACGTCCGAGGGTGTCGATTGACCTGCCCGGCCATCGGACGATGATCCGGGCGATTCCGTAAACTGACGCTGGTGTCAGGATTCCTGACGCTGGCCCGAACGGGCCCGAGCGGAAGGCACTGCAATGGGTGAGCTGCCGAAGATCGTGAGTGTCGACGACCACGTGGTGGAGCCGCCGCACGTCTGGCAGACATGGCTGGCCGCGAAGTATCGGGAGAAGGGGCCGCGTTCGGAGCGCAAGCGCTGGGGCGCGTTCCGGCTGAAGAAAGGCGCGAAGTATGAGATGACCGAGGACCCCGAAGGTGAGTGGGGTGACGCCTGGATCTACGAGGACAAGGTCATCTACGTGCAGAAGAAGTTCGTCGCGATCCCGAAGTCTGCAACGTCGGGCGAAGATGTGTCAACGTTCGACAAGAAGGTCATGACGATGACCGCCGTCACCTACGACGACATGCGCCCGGGCTGCTTCGACGCCAAGGAGCGCAAGAAGGACTTCGAGCTCAACTGGGTAGATGGGTCGCTGCCGTTTCCGACGTTTCCGCGATTTTGCGGCCAGACGTTCTACGAGGCTGACGACAAGGACCTCGCCTTGGCTTGCGTGGAAGCCTACAACGACTGGATGGTCGACGAGTGGTGCGATCCCGCGATTGGGATCAACATCCCGCTGTGCATCATCCCGCTGTGGGACGTGGAACTTGCAGCTCAGGAGATCCAACGCAACGCGGCGCGGTGGCGTGCGGGCGGTGTGCTTTTCGGAGTTGCCAACCCGACTCGACCTGCCGAGTATCCACACTGGCTATTGGGACCCGATGTTCGCGATCTGCAACGAGACGGGCACCACCGTGTGCATGCACGTCGGCTCGTCGTCGACCGACCCGTTCTCGTCGCGGGACGTGCCGGCGGGTGTGGGGAGCATGGTCAGCTTCAACAACTCGATGGCGTCGCTGGGCGACTACCTGTTCGGCGGGATCATGCACCGATTCCCCAAGCTGAAGATCGCGTACTCGGAAGGGCAAATCGGGTGGTTGCCGTACGCCCTCGAACGAGCCGACACAGTGTGGAAGGAGCACAACGCCTGGCAGAATTCTAAGCGCCTGTGCCCCGAACCGCCGTCGACCTACTACTACGACCGGGTGTTTGGCTGCTTCACCTGGGACCGTCACGGTGTGAACTCGCTCGACGAGGTCGGCGAGAACAACATCTGCTTCGAGACCGACTACCCGCACACCGACACGACGTGGCCGAGCTCAAAGGAGTATTGCGAAAAGGTGCTCGCCAACATCGATGACGACGAGCAGAAGTACAAGATCCTTCGCGGCAACGCGATCCGTATGCTCGAGCTCGACCGCGTGTAGCGGTTCGGGCACGTCGGCGATTCAAAAGCGAAATCGTCACCGTCGTCCCGGAAACGGTGAGTTGCGGCACCCGCGACACCTCGTCACGGTCCCGTGACGCTTGTCGTTGCCCATGGCGAGATGCGCGGCCGGACGAACGCGTGACGCCGCATACGGCGAGACGAAGCCCGCGTGCTCGACCAACCGCGATCAAGGGCGGCATGCGCACCTTCGTGACCACGTTCGACGCGTTCCTGCACTCGCTGGCAGCCGCGAACTACGAGGCCGCAGGCGGAAGGTCGGGCGTGTGAGGGGGACGGATGTCGCACCTGTCGCGGTCGCGTGAAGTCGCGCGGTTTCGCGTGATCGTTTAGGGGTTTCCTGTGTAGCTTCCGCTGCAGATGTTCTCGTAGTCGCTGCGTTGGAAGACCTGGCCGTGTTGGGGGAAGTACCACTCGACCGCGCGGTACATGAGCTTGCCGCCACAGGTGCCGAGGTTGAAAGCGAAAACAGTCGCCGACTCGAGGGAGCCTTGGGCGACGTCTTCGTTGGGGCCGACATAATCGCTGATACCAGTCCCCACGGCGTTCGAGCCGCCCCATGACTTCCAGGTGATGTGATCGACAAGGCCTGTGGGGTTTCCGCCGTTGAAGATCTCGGATGGCTCGACCCGTCCGAAACCCTTGCCGAAACGGGCGAAGATGCCGGCTGGCCGACCGAGTGTCGGGACCGGGGCCGGCGCAGCGGTCGTCGGAGTTGACGTTGTAGTCGCGGCGGCGGTGGGTGGACTCGTCTGCGCGGTTGACGTTGAAGAGGTTGTTGGGGTTGTGGGGGTTCTGGTGGTTTGGGTCCCGTGTGCCGTTGTTGACGTCGTTGCAAGGCCAGATGTCGGCGTGTGAGCTGCGTGCGATGACGCGCAGCTCACGCATGCGAGCGCGAGACATCCGACGATCGCCAGCGTCGTCGAAGGGCGCGGCGATGAGGGCGGTTTCGCTCCACGGAACCCGAGCGCCACTCAGTCCCCTCCCCGATCTGGACCTTGTCGTCTGGACCAGCGCCGCGCGTGGCGGACGCTCGGCGCGGACGACGATACCCACGCTGTCCAACCTTGGGGCGCATCAATGACGGGCGCTGGCCCGGTCGGCAGGTAGGCGACGATGCGCGGACGTGCCGGCGATCTCCAACCCAGCAGCTGCGATTGCCTGCCGTCATGCCGTTCGCGGTACGGCGAGATCACCTTCCCTGCCAGGCCATCCCAACCACGGCTCACGCTTCACGAAAGTCTGCGGATCGAAACTGCGGTCCCGGCCCGCGGGACCGCCAAGGCGTCTAGCACGCGACGGTCGACCACCCCGAAGCGCGACCCCTTTCGTGCCACCCCGAATCACGCCTCGGGCACAATCCCCGTATAACGCCGCGACCGTGGCTGTCGCGCCTGACGCCGGTTGCCTTGGGTTGGCGTTGTGATCCGGGGTGGGGCGCTACCTTGCGGTGATGCGGACAGCCATCGTCACGGGGAGTTCGACGGGTATCGGGTTCGCGACCGCCCTGCGGCTTGCGCGCGAGGGTTGCCGGGTCTATGCGACGGTGCGATCGGAACCGTCGGGCGCGGCGTTGGCCGACGCGGCCGGCGCCCTGCCGTTGTCGCTCCTGGTCCTGGACGTCGACGACGACAGGTCGGTCGCAGATGGGATCGCGTCGGTGATCGCAGCCGAGGGTGGGATTGACATCCTGGTGAACAATGCGGGGATCGCAATCGGCGACGCGATCGAACGGACACCGCTCGAGACGTTCCAAGCGGTCATGAACACCAACCTGTGGGGCACGCTGCGTTGCATTCAGGCCGTGCTCCCGACCATGCGCGAACAGCGCGGTGGCTGCATCGTCAATGTCACGTCTACCGCTGGGCGAGTCGCGCTCCCGGGCCAGGGCGCGTACTCGGCGTCGAAGTGGGCGGCCGAGGCCCTCAGCGAGACGCTCGCGGCGGAGACCGCGCCGTTCGGAATACGCATCGCGATCGTCGAACCTGGTGTGGTGATCACTCCGATCTTCGATAAGGCCGCGCAAAGGCCGCTCGATACGACTTCGCCGTACTCCGAGTGGACGATGCGCACCGCGTGGCTGCTCCTCGCCGGCTTGGTCGAGCCGGCGACCTCGGACGAGACCGCGCAGGTCATCTGGCGTGCGATTACAACCGATGCACCGACGTTGCGACATCGGGTCGGCCGTGATGCAGAAACCGTCGCGGTGGAGCGCTTTGCCATGACCGACGAGGACTGGATCGCCGGTTCCACCGTCGAAGATGATGCGCAGTGGCGTGCGAACGTCGAGGCTTGGTCGGGCACGAAGGTCCCTCCGCTGGGCTGAGCGGCCGCACAACGGCCCTGCGTTCGACGGGCCCGCCACGACAATGTCCCCAGGACCCATTCTCAAAGCCTGGCCAGCGCCTGTCACACTCCCGAACAGGCCTGGAGCGGCGACGAGGAGGTTTCGGGACGGCATCACGGTGTCGCGCGAGCGACGCGGACGGGGTCGGACTGGTCACGGTCGCCACATTCGTCGTCGTTCGGTGGTGCGTCGTCGTCAGCTCTGGGCGATCGCTCAACGTCGAGGTGCGGAAGGATCCGGTCGAGCCAGCTCGGCAACCACCAGTTCGCGTCGCCGAGTAGCTCCATCGTGGCGGGGACAATCACCATACGAATCAGCGTGGCATCGATGAAGATCGCGCTGGCGAAGCCGATGCCAAACAGCTTGATGATGATGTTGTCACCGAGAACGAATGAGAGAAAGAAGGTGCACATGATCGCGGCGGCCGCTGTGATCACGCGCGTGGTCGCGGACAGGCCGTCGGCGACCGCCGTGCTGTTGTTTCCCGACCGTAGGTACTCCTCACGGATGCGTGAGAGCAGGAACACTTCGTAGTCCATCGATAGCCCGAAGAGGATCGCGAACATCAGGATTGGCAAGAACGCCTCGATTGGTCCTTGTTTGCTCACACCGACGAGCTGCTTGCCCCAGCCGAACTGGAAGATCATCACGATCACGCCGTAAGCCGCGCCGACCGACAGTAGGTTCATAACCGCGGCCTTGAGCGGAACCACGATCGAACGGAATACGACCATCAGCAACAAGAAGCTCAGCATGATCACCACCGCAATGAACAGTGGGAGCCGCTGACTCAGCAGGTTCGCAAAGTCGTCGGTGGACGCGGACGCGCCACCGACATATACCGTGACGCCCGTCCCGGCAATGGCTTGGGGTATGACGTGCCCGCGAAGTCGATGTAACAGGGTCGTTGTGGCCGCGTCTTGCGGCGCGCTCGTCGGCGACACGCGCATCACCGCCGTTGTGCCCGTCGGGTTCGTGATCGCGGGCGAGGCCGACGCAACGCCGGGCGTCGCCGCGATCCGCGGTTTGCAGTTTCGTCAGCTCCACGGCGTGATCCCCACCTGCCGGGATCTGAATCGCCAAGTCGAACTGACCGTTGTACCCGGGTCCGAAACCCTGAGCCAGGAGGTCGTACGCCTGACGCGTTTGGCTGCCGGCAGGATCGTTGCCCGCGTCGACGAACCCGAGACGCAGTGACAGCACCGGCAACGCCAAAGCCAACACGACCGCGAGGCCGGCGACGGTCAACAACCACGCGTGGCCTTGTACGAACCGGCTCCACTTATGCCAGATCGTTTCGCGAGTGCCGTCGCCATCGTTGTGGACCCAAGGCAGGCGAAGCTTGTCGACCTTCGTGCCGACAAAACCGAGCACCGCTGGAAGCAGCGTGACGGCCGCCGCAACGGTGACTGCGACCACCGCCGCGGCGCCCACACCCAGCCCGCTGATGAACGACAGACCGATCGCCAACATGCCCAACAGAGCGATGATCACCGTCGAACCCGCGAACAACACCGCCCGTCCTGATGTATCGACCGCGGTCACGACTGCCTCTTCAGGATCGAGGCCGGCGTGCAATCCCTGGCGATAGCGCGTCACGACGAACAGCGCGTAGTCGATACCGACACCGACGCCGATCATCGTCGCGAGCGTTGTCGCGAAACTCTGCAACGGGTAGACATGGGTGAGCAGGCCGATGATCGGCAATCCCACGGCGATACCACCCAACGCAACGATAATCGGAAGAGCCATCGCGAGCACCGACCCGAACGCGATCAAGAGGATCAAGATCGCGGCGAGCACACCGATGCCTTCACTCGAGGGCAGCGGCGTCCGCTCCGACTGCTGGATCAGCTGACCTCCGAGCCGAACTTCGAGCTGCGAAGTCGAATAGTGCTCCGCGAGCGCGATCATCCGCTTGCCTGCCGTGGTCGGCACATCCTGCGACTTCGCGTCGAGCTGAGCGTTCGCGAGTGCCACAGTCCCCGTCTTCGAAATGGCTCCGGGCGTTGAGTATGGATCGGTGACACTTGACACGTGCGAGAGTCGCGCAAACGCCACCAAGAACGTCGTCACCTGCTCCTCGACCGCGGGATCGCGGACCGACGGTGTCCCCTTGATCACCACCTGTACCGCGCCGCCGGCCTGCGCCTTAAAGTTCGCGGCCAACAAGTTCGATGCCCGGGTCGATTCGGAGTTCGGCGCGGTAAAGTTCGTTGAGAAATTCGTGCCCACCGCTGATGACAACACGTTCACGCCGACGAGCGCGACCAACCAGAGCAGCACGACCAGACGACGACGCCTGTAGCAAAACCGCGCCAAGGAACGAAGGGACATGGGGACGGGCCTCCGGAAGGGACGACGAGAGACTGCAGAACAAACACCAGATGATCGTCAGGAACCGTGACGGTAAGGTCGGCTGACCATAATGGACGTGTGGGAATCGCCAGCGGCACCACTCAACAGAACCTGTGTCACCACTGCAGACGAGCGCCGGGACGACGAACTCGTCGTTCTCGGCGTACGCGGCGGCGAAGGCGATCGTCGACCGGTTCCGAGTCGAAGGGCCGGACGAAGCCTCCTCCCCGATGACCGTGGTGCACGGGCTCGCGGCGCGGTACCTGGTCGGCCGCGACGACGTTGCGCCGGTCGAACTTGCGGGTTACCTCGGGATCACCAAACAATCGACATCCGAAGTCGTCGCCCTCCTCGAACATTCCGACATCGTGCGCTCGATGAGACGTTCCGCCGAGCGGCGCCCGCGAATCTCACGGACTTTTCGCGGACCGAACGGGCGATCGCACGTCTCCGAACGCGAAGCGAAAGGCGCAGAGAGCGCTCCCCCCTCCTCGGTCGTGCTTGGAGCGGACGACGGGATTCGAACCCGCCACCGCCACCTTGGCAAGCCTTTCGGCGCACTTCCGTGACCAGCCCGACTTGCCCCTAACCTGCGGAAGCAGTGTTCGCTGGTTGTCGTCACTTGCCCCTGTTTTGCGGCCTCCCGCGGCCTGACCGCGGCCTGAGCTCGCGTGCACGGCTTACCGAGCTGCGATCCGCTGACCTCGCGTGACCTGGCTCGCCGCCTTCGTGAGCATCGGCGCGCGGTCCGGTCGATCCAGAGCGTTCACCAACTCGTCGAAGTAGCCGGCTGACACCCCGGTCGACATCTGATCGGCCAGCAGCGCTTCCGCCCGGTCGACTGCGGCCTCGACGACGAAGCCCGACACCGATATACCTGCGAGGCGCGCGGCCCACCTGAGCCTCGCGCGCTGCTCCGGCGAGACCCATACCGCGAGACGATCTGGTTGGGCGGGCATGGAGGCCTTGTACCAGAAATGCCGACGTATGCTCGCACATTCCCGCCGAACCAAGAGACCGTTTCGCGGATGACCGCTCGATGCGAGACTGACGACCGTGTTCGTAGTGCATGCCACCAAGAAGGTCCTCGACCGCTGCGGCGGTCCCTCACCGGCCGACCGGCCAACCACGACCGCGCTCGGCGACTGGTACGCGACCGCGCTGTTCTGGAGGCCGCATGTTTCGCTGTTCGTCAACGAGCCGACGCGGTTGCCGGTATTCGTTCGGCTCGCTCCCGCCGCGACACTCGTGTCGAGGTTCGTCAACGACTTCGGCGTCGTTCTCGCCGCGCACGGCATCGACCCGCGGTTCATCGATTCGGAGCTCGCCCAAATGACCGAGCACCGCCTGGAGAAAACGGCGAGTCGCAGCGTCCTCGGAACGATGAACGACTTTTCGTACCTCGCCGACGCCTACCGCGAACAGCGCGGCGTCGACGACCTCGTCGACCTATCGCTGCACTTGGCCCACACGCCGTGCGGGCCGCTCCGAGACGGACACGGCTTTCCCGATCTCGAGCTCGAGACGTTGGCGGCGCGGGCCCTCGACGCGAGTTGACCCATACGACAATGCCCCGAGCCGCGGCCAGCTCGGAACAGACATCGCGACCGGCCGCCCGTCCGTTCGGCTGCCACCCGCGCCGTTTAACACAAGGGTCACGAACGCGAAACACGACAGATCCTGTTGCCACCAGCCTGCGAGGCCCGAAAAGTCCGGCACGACGCCAGCATGCATCGCCACGACCAGGTTCGGTGCCGTCCGCCGTTTCTGATGCGCCGTGTTGCCGCGAGACTCGTACTCCGGTAGGTGTTCAGACCGCGTCAAGCCCCGCCAGCGTCAGCGCATCGGCAGCAATTCCGTGAACGCATCCGCCGGAAACGGAAACCGCTTGTCATCAAGCGTCCGTCATTCGCTCGTGAAATCGTCGAACGTACCGGAAGTGACGACACCAAGCGCGATCCGGCTCCTCGTCGGTCGCGGCCCAACGCTTCGCCATGACCAAAACGGTAGACGCCAATAACCCGTGCTGTTCCGCGGACTCAGGGTGCGGGCGTGCTCGGCCTACATGGCGGCGGGCGAGCGCGACGCGAACCAACTCGAGACACTCATCGGCCGGCGGAAGAACTCCGACTTGCGCAGCCAGCTCGGTCTCCCACGCGGTGGCCGTGACGCGGGGAATGCGAGCGAAGTCTGCCATGATGATCGGCACGCCCATCTTGGCTTCGAAGATACGCGCGACGTTCGTATCACACAGGGTCCCGAGAGTCGCCAAGCCAGCCAGGTCGAACAGATCGCGCGGGGCATACCGATCCGACCACGCTGCGAGCTTCATTGCCGCGAACGTAGGAGCTGTGGGGCATTGGAAGACTTGTTCGGATGGGAGGTCCTTGCATCGGAGTCGGACGAGGGCTGGGTGTGAATTCCCGCGCGGCGGTGTCCGTCCGTCTCGTCCCACGTAGATCTTGATCGCGTCGAGGTCGGGCAGCGCGAGCAAAGTCGCCAGCCCGTCGCCCTCGGATGACAGCTCCGACCAAACGGTGCCGGGAAACTCGCGCCGAACGGCCTTCGGTACCTCGTCGCGCAGCGTTGTGAGGAACTCGCGCGGTTCCGCATGGAGAAGGTCGACGTCCTCCGACAGGCGGATCTGGTCAAGATAAGTGCGGCACAACGCAGTCCCGCCGAAGAATCGAGTATCAGGTTGCAGCTCCCCGACCGCCCGAAGAACATGCGAAATGAAATGGTCACGGCGGATCTGCATCGTGCTGACCCCGAACCGACCAGCCAACTCCTGCAGTTCGGACGCGTCGATCACGCAGCCGTCACCTCGAGGCCGTAGTCGTCGGGGTCGCCGACACCGCGCAACCCATACGTCGGTACGCGTCGACGTCCACCTGGTGCGGGAAGTCCGAGGATCCAGCAATACCTCTGCCACGCCGCGGCTTTGCGTTGCGCCCGCGCCAGGCGGGCGACGAGTTGGTGGTCACATTGTTCGGCGAGGGTCCTGATTGCCTCCTCGGCCGTCGCGGGAGTGATGCCGCCGAGCTTGGGACGGTCGGCGAGGTCGACGACTGTCTGCTCCGGGGTTGTGACCCAACCGGTCGTGATGTCTGTCGTGACCCGCTGCGTATCGAGACGCTCGACCGCGCGCGTCACGAACTGGACACGTCCCACAGTGGTGACGAGAGCGGGGCGCTGGCGAGGCGCGGCGACTGTCGCCGTGGCCAGCGCCCGTGGGATAACTCCCAGTACACGAGCCGCGGCGGGACCCATCAACGCGACAAAGTCGCGTCGATAGTCAGCCACGGCGATCCCGAGGGCGACGCCTTCTACTCCGGGTGCCCAGTACCCGCCCCGCTGTTCTTCGGGGACCAGCAGGTAATAACCGTGTACGAGTTTGGCGAGCACTCCGGTACGGACCAACCGAGCAAACTCGTCCCACGGGTTGCTGTAGATGTCGTGGAAATCGCCCGGCTTCACAACCCGGTTGCCGGTGCGGGCGAGCCGGTCCACCCGTCTCGTGGCAGCCATAGATGAAGAGTACCATGAACCTCGGGTAAAAGGCGAGTTCTGTAGTAGTTCCGTCATGAGAATGCCGTAGACCTCGGCTAACACCCGAGGTCTACCGTGCTCTTCGCCACAAGAACGGCGCTCTCGCTTCGGGCAACCCACGGTATCGACGCCGTGGAGCACCCCAGCGTCAAGCAATGTCCCCAACGGCGAGCAGAACGCAGATACGCCCTCCGGTCGTCAGCCGCGTGAGGCGACTCGACGTTCCTCGTCGATACGGTGGAAGTCGCCCGGCGTCGGCAGGCGTCCCGAAGCGAAGATCGCGCCGATCTGCTCGAAGACGAGATCGAAACCACCCGGCGTGTAGATCTCCAACACCCGCGCAATGTCGTCGCTCTTGTTCCAGTGCCCGTGCGGCACGCCACGGGGAAGGAACACAACCGACCCGGTTGTCAGCTCGAACTCCTCGTCAGCAAGCGTTGCTCCTACGGTCCCAGATACGACGATGATTGCCTGATCCTCGTGTGCGTGAGCGTGTGGCGCGACGTTCTCACCTACTGGCATATCGACCGCCAGCATCACCATCCGGTTGTCGGTCGCGTCCGTAGGTATGACTCGGCGAAACGGAGTATTCGGGATCGGCTGACCGCCACCCCAAGGAGTGTGCATTCTGAGAACCTCCGGCTCTCGCGCTGGTATGACGACTGACGCACATCAGATTGCCCTGGCATGTCCTCGCCTCGACACCAAAGTGCGTTCTCTCCTGAGCACCGATTCGCCGGCGATGGACGCTGTAAGTCTGCTTACGGTTATGCCGACGTCGGCATAAGCACGACCTGCGCCACACGTGCGCGGCGCTGCTCACGGCCGCGGGACGGCACCTCGAGGAGGTCAAGACCTACCTTGGCCACTCGTCGATTCGCGTTACGAGCGACCGCTACGGTCACCTCTTCCCTGAAGCGCGCGTGGCGCTCGCCGATGCGCTTGACGCGTCCTACCGAGGTGCTCCCGCGGCCTCACCGCGGCCTGAGCTGGAAATCGTGCTTGGTCCAAACGAGCAGCAGCCGCCCCAAGGACCGCTGACCTGCACCTTCAACGACTTGCTTGGAGCGGACGACGGGATTCGAACCCGCGACCCCAACCTTGGCAAGGTTGTGCTCTACCAGCTGAGCCACGTCCGCGTGAGGGTAATCACTATACAAGCGAACTGGCGACAAACGCCTCCCGCGCCAGGGAGCTTCTCGGACTGGCCCGAGCGTGTTTCAACGCGACTTCCCGACTGCATCTTGAGTCGGCACCGCCGGCGATCGACCGGGACTGGTCGCCTGCCATGCTCGGGTGGATGCGCTGACGACGAGGGTGGCTGGCGTTGCTGGCTCCCGCTGGTGTTCTCACTGCGGGACGGGCGATGGCACCTGCAGGCATACCTGGTAGACGGCTTCAGGAGAACTTGCTGTCGCTCGTTTCTCCTTGGGGCCGACAGTCCAGACCCTCGCGATCGACGTCCTGGCAAACTCGCTGCCCGCGGTGTGCTGGTACGGCGGAACCGTCAAGGATCGCTGAAGATCAGGGTGATTGTCCGCGGTTCGCCCCCGAGGTCCACGACCGCGCTGAAGCTTGTATCCACGATCAGATGGAACAACAACAAGACGTCAACGTTTACCGCCACGACGTCGATGAATCTCGAGAGGGTCAGCACCGATCTGATCAAGGGCAAGTGGCGATGGGTCTCTTCGTAGCCTGGCGGGCACGCCGACCCAGGCCGTCGTGTCTGATCCGATCAACCAAGGGTGTTCCACTCGGCACGCACATCCCCGACTATCCCGCCGACCGGGTGCGGGATATCGTTCGGCCGGTCGACCAGCCAGAGGGGGAAGCGCGATGCGATCGATTGCCCGGATCGCGCTCGGCGTTGGGTTGCTGGTTCAGTTCGGCATTGTCGCCGGTCCGGCGGGCGCGGCGGGCACAAGTTGTAAAACCTCGGTCGGCAAGGCGACGATCATGCCGGGCCTGTCTTCGGTGCAAACCGTACAGACCATCGCGGCGACCATCACACTCTCGGGATGTGCAGGCAGTGGCGTCGCGGCTGGATCAGGCAAGGCAACCGTGAAGTTGGGGGCCACGGACTGCACCGGCCTCGCCAAAGGTGGTTCGAAGGGGGCACTCACCGAGACCATCACGTGGAACACGAGAAAGACCTCGACGTTCACCGGCACGACGTTGAGCGGCACGGGCGCGAAGGTCCTCCAAGTTACGATCAGCGGCACTGTCACCGCCGGCCTCTTCAAGGGCTCGAAGGTTTCGACCGCGATCGCGTACTCCGTCAATGAAGGACAGTCCTGCTCGAAGACGAGCGCGATCACCGAACTCTCGATCAAGGGACTGAAACCGTTCGTGATCAGGTAGGCCGGTCATCCACCTCGAAGGGTTTCGGGACCTGACTCACGTCACGGGAGATGTTTGCGTCCGGACGGTAGCCTCGCCGAGGTACACCTAGGAGGGGCGATGCGTATCGGAATCTTCGGCGGCGACACCGGCGGACGCACAATCGACGATGTCGTCGGCGAGGCGCGCCTTGCAGAGCAAGACGGTTTTGCAAGCTTCGTGCTTCCCCAGATCTTCGGGCTCGACGCGATGGGTGTGCTCGCGATCGCCGGACGCGAGGTACCTCGGATCGGACTGGCCACAGGGGTCGTCCCGACCTATGGCCGACACCCCGTCACGATGGCGCAGCAGGCATGCACTGTGCAGGTCGCGAGCGGCGGGCGGTTCACGCTCGGTATTGGACTATCGCATCAGATGGTGATCGAGAATATGTTCGGCTTGTCGTACGACAAGCCGCTCCGGCACATCCGCGAGTACCTGGCGGTCCTCATGCCCTTGCTCATCGACGGCAAAGCCGACATCGACGGTGAGACGATCTCAACTCACGCCGCAATCGACGTCGCGGCGCGCTCCGACCTCCCGGTGCTCGTTGCGGCGCTCGGCCCGAAGATGCTTGACCTCGCGGGCACGGCCACCAACGGCACGATGACGTGGATGACCGGACCCGCAACCCTGTCGGAGCACACAGTGCCGACGATCACGGCCACGGCCCGCGCGGGCCGGGCGTCCGGCGCCGCAAATCGTCGCCAGTCTGCCGATCTGCGTGACCGGCAACGTCGACACGGCACGCGAGCGTGCAGCCAAGGACTTCCAGATCTACGGTTTCTTGCCGTCGTATCGAGCCATGCTCGACCGTGAAGGTGCGGCCGGACCGGCCGACGTCGCGATCGTGGGCGACGAAGCCGCGGTCAGGAGCTCGCTCGGCCAGCTCGCCGATGCCGGCGTGACCGAATATGTTGCGTCGATCTTCGGGTCACGAGAAGAACGCGCGGAAACCCGCACCTTGCTGCAGTCGATGCTCTGATCGGTTCGGCCGCCGCGCAATGTCCGACGACCCGCGCGCTCCGCTCGAGCTGCTCGAAGCGCTGACGGTGGAAGAAGTCGAGATCGCGCCCGACTTCCGCCACCTCGAGATCTACACGCTGCGCGGCCTGTTGACCTTGTTGTGGCACGGCCCGACAGATGCTCGCGAAGTGCTCCTGACGTGCGGCGGCGGCATGGGCAGTTTGCTCGGTCCGGCCGATGCCCTGTATCACGACCTCGGTGTGCGCTTCGCGGAACGTGGCATCGGCACTATCCGCGTCGGCTACCGCAAGCCGAACGATCTCGCCCGGTGCGTGCACGACGTCACTGCGACCGCGGACTTGGCCGGACGACGCGGCGCACGGCGCTTCGTCGTAATGGGACACTCGTTCGGAGGCGCCGTCGCGATCCAGACCGGCGCAGTACTGGGCAAGCACTGTCGGGCGGTGATCACACTCTCGACTCAGTCAGCAGGATGTGAGATCGCATCCGAACTGCGGGAGACGCTACTTTTGTTGTTTCACGGCACAGCGGACGAAATCCTTCCGCCAGAAACGAGCGCGGTCGTGCAGGCGCTCGCGGGTCATGGCGAAATCGTCTTGTTGGCCGGCGCGGGTCATCTGCTGAGTGAAGCCGCCGACGAGATACGCGAACGCCTGAGCGATTGGATCCCCGAGCGGTTGGCCGAGTAGCTCTGCGGTCCTTCAGGTACCAGTGAGCTTGGCGACGATCGGGGCGAACTCTTCGATGTTGTCGTCTCCGACGATCACATACGAGAGGTCCCATCGTTCACGGCGCCGATGAAGTTGTTCAATGATCTCGGTCTCGGTCCCGACGAGCGCCGCACCTGACTCCAGTGCTTCTTCGGGTTCGACGCCGAACGCCGGCGCGAGTGCCCTCGCCAGTGCCATCCGGTCGTCGGTGACTTTGGTGACGAAGAACCGCATCTGAATCTCGATGTCGGCCATGCGCGCACCCGCGGCCTCACGCACCCAGTTGAGCTTCCGGTCGGTTTGGCCCTGCAGTGAGTCCTTCGTGGCCTCGAGCCCAACTTCGCCCGCTCGCAGATTCGGGTTGATGCCGATGATGTCCGCTTCACGCGCTGCGATCGACAACACCCGCTTCCCGCCGCCACCGATCAAAATTGGTACATGTTGCTGCGCGGGCTTGGGGTACGAGGCATACTCGGTGACGCGGTAGTGCGCGCCGTGATACGTGAACTGCTCGCCGGTGAAGCACTGCTTGATGACATGCAACGCCTCCTCGAAGCGGTCGACGCGCACCGCAGGCGGGTCGTAGTCCAGGCCGAGCGCGTCGTAGTCGGTCTTCATCCAGCCCGCACCGATGCCCAGCTCGAGGCGACCATCGCAGAGCAGATCGATGGTCGCAGATTCTTTGGCGAGGATGGCTGGATGCTTGTAGTCGTTGTCGAACACGAGGGCGCCTATTTTGAGAGTCGTCGTGTGCGCGGCCGCCATCGCCATTGCCGGCATCGGTGCAAGCTCGTTGCCGAAATGGTCGGGCATGAACAACGTGGAGTAGCCGAAATCCTCAAGTTTGCGGGCCGTATCGCGCCACGCCGCGGCGGACGCTGCGTTGGAGATCTGGACTCCAAATCGGAAGGGCTTGGGCACAGGTCCTACTTTCCTGCCAGGCGCGCCACGACCGGCGCCAGTGTCTCCGTTGACTCGATGGGAACGACGATGTACGACATCTGCCAACGTTCCCGTCGTTGTTCGAGCAGCTCGACGATGCTCTCCACCGAGCCGACCAACGTGGCCGGCGCGAGGACTGCGTCGGCTTCCGAAACGCCGAATGAGCCGGCCATTGCGCGTACGATGCCCGACGCGTCGTCGGTCACGTGTACGAATCCGAGCAACGACTGGATCTCGAGGCGGACATATCCGTCACCCGCCGCCACTCGAAGCCAGGCGAGCTTCTGGTCGGTGGCCTCGGGGAGAAGTGACTGGGCGGTCTCGCGCGACTCGCCTTCGCCGGTCCGCAGGTTCGCGTTGATCCCGACGATCATGGCCTCGCGGCGGCAAGGCCGAGGATCTTCTGGCCGCCGCCGCCGATGAGAAACGGAAGATTCGCGCCTTGCGGGGGCTTGGGCATACCGTCGAGATCTGTCACGTGGTAATGCTCGCCGTGAAATGTCAGCGGACCCGGAGCGAAGAGGCCTTTCAGGATGGCGATCGATTCGGAGAGCCGGGCGATGCGTACGCTCGGGCGGTCGAGCGGGAGCCCCGCCTTGTCGTAGTCGATGGTCATCCATCCGGCACCGATACCGAGCTCGAGTCGCCCACCGGAGAGCAGATCGAGGGTTGCCATTTCGCGTGCGAGCACGACCGGATGTTTGTAGTCGTTCCCGAGCACGAGGGGGCCGACGCGCAGCGTGTCGGTGACTGCCGCGACGTGGGCGAGCGCGACGGTGGGCGCGAGTTCGTGATCGACGAAGTGGTCGGGGACGAACAGGCTCGAGTATCCAAGTGCCTCAGCCTTGCGCGCTTGTTCGGTGAGCTCGCGCCCCGAACCGCATTTGGGGGTGATCACGCCGAATCGAAAGGGACGCTCCACGGGCCCGGACCTTATCTGCTCGTATCTACGCAGTTACGAGCTCCGCCCGACCAGCCGTCGACGCGACGAACGATCCTGCCCGACGCGTTCGGCAGGCCCCCGCTAGCCGGTCGATCCCCAACCACTCAATCCGCGTTCGGTCGGGTCGAGGTCAGCGACTTCGTCCCATTCGACGGTTTCGAAGCGTTGGATCACGAGCTGAGCAATGCGGTCGCCGCGGCTGATCTTGAACGGCTGCACCGGGTCGACATTCACGAGCAGCACTCGGAGCTCGTCGCGATACCCCGCGTCGACGAGTCCGGGGGTGTTGGCCACCGTCACTCCGTGGCGGAGCGCGAGCCCCGATCGCGGCTGCACGAACCCGGCGTATCCGGTCGGGATCGCGACTGCGATGCCCGTCGGAACGAGCGCGCGACCTCCGGCCGCGTCGAGGGTCGCGTCGGCCGCAGCGAACAGGTCGATTCCTGCGTCGCCTTCGTGCTGAGGGGCCGGGAGCGGAAGGCCGGGATCGAGCCGGCGGATCGGGATGCGCACAGCCTGGAACGTTACGCGACCAGAGCTATGACACGTCGTGCAGGTCCGCGGCGAGTGCCGTCCTCGTCGCGGGCTCAAGCACCACTTCCTCGGGATATTCGGGATGGTCCGAAATGAGCTTGACGGGACCGGTGTCGAATTCGCGGATCTGCGTCGGTGTCAATTCGTAGCGAAGGAAGTGCACCGCGGCGGTTGTGTCGGCGCGCGTCAAACGCTGTTCGTCCTCGTCGGAGGGCCTGCCGGTCGAGACGCTGCCGTCCGGAAACGTGAATTTGAGGTGGAACTCGATGCCGACCAGCCGAGGGAGCCACTCGCGCAGCTGCGCGTCCGATGTGAGCTCGAGCAGCAGCGTGGCAGAGAGTTCGCCCGGACCGGGGATGATCTTGTTGTATGTGTCGACCTCGTGTTGGATCTGTTCGCCGCGGAACATACGTTCGGCTCGTGCCATCTCCTGTACCTGCCAGCGTACCGTGTCGGTGTTCTCGAATACGACGGTCATGACTGGGCCGATCGCGATTCGCCGGATCCGTTTCAGTTCGATGATGCGTCGCCGAAAGTCGGCGCGCTCACGCTCGTAAGCACGAGCGTCGACGATATCGTCGAGGGTCAGTTTGCGCATCTCAGGCCTCGACTCGCGTAAGTCTGTGCAGCGCGGGCACCGAGTTGTGCTGCGTCCTCTCGTCGATCGCGGCGTTGGCGTGCAGCTTCTCCTCGCGGCGCGTGGCCGTGAGGAACGTCGACGGGCGGCGACAAGCTCGACCGACGTTTCGCGGATATCCCAAGGTCGCTGCCGATACCGAACGTGCGATCGCACGCGATCCACGTCGCTGACGTGCCGGCGAACTTCGGATCGAGCGGATCGTCGCGATGGTGCGCCACTCCGAGGAATGTCGAAGTCAGCTGATCGACTCGAGCGCAGCCTGGAAGCGGCCGGCGTGGCTCTTCTCGGCGCGAGCGAGCGTCTCGAGCCACTCCGCGATCTCCTCGAGGCCTTCGTCGTGGGCCGTACGCGCAAAGCCCGGGTACATCTCGGTGTATTCGTAGGTCTCGCCGGCGACGGCCGACTTCAGGTTGTCTTCGCTGGCGCCGACCGCGACGCCTGTGGCCGGGTCGCCGACCTCGGCGAGGAAGTCGAAGTGACCGAACGTGTGACCCGTCTCACCTTCGGCGACGGACCGGAACAACGCCGCGACGTCGGGCTGGCCTTCCACGTCGGCCTTCTGCGCGAAGTACAGGTAGCGACGGTTGGCCTGACTCTCACCTGCGAACGCCACCTTCAGGTTCTCGTGAGTCTGGGTTCCATTGAGCTTCGGCATGTCGACATTGCTCCTTTGGGCTGATCGGGCTTACGAACAGTTGTCGCAGCGACCGCGGAAGATCACTTGCACCGCGTCGACGGTGAAGTCACGCCGGTAGCGGCCGGGGAGGCGCAGGCCATCGAACTCGACGGGGAGGTCGCGAACCCGACCACAGGCGCGGCAGACGAGGTGATGGTGCGCATGTTCGACGTTGGGGTCGACGCGCAGCGAGCCGGTGCCGAGGTCGAGGACGTCGACCTCGCCGAGCGCCTCAAGATCGTGCACAGTCTGATACACGGTTTTGAGGGACATCGTCGGCATCTCGGCCTGCGCCCGCTCGTGGACGGACTCGACCGTGGGATGCGCGTCGTCGTCGTAGAGCAACCGGAAGATGACTTGGCGCTGCGGGGTGACCCGGAGCCCACGCTCCCGGAACAGATCGGTCAACTGGTCGCTCGTCTTCATGACAACTGCACCCTATGGACAACGATTGTCGATAAGCAAGTCGGGCAGGCGGGACCGCAGTCGGGCGTGCGAGGCTCCCCGTCATGCTGCTCGTCAGTCAAATTCTCGAGAACGCGGCCCGGGTCGCACCGGGCGCGATCGCTGCCACCCTCGACGAACAGCGCGTCACGTTCGCCGAGATCGACCGGCAGGCGAACGCGATCGCCAATGCACTCGCGGGCGAGGGCATCGGCTGCGGTGATCGTGTGCTGTGGTGGGGCGATACCGACCTCGACGCGGTTGCGGTCTTTTGCGCCTTGGCGAAGCTCGGCGCGGTGTTCGCGCCGCTCAACGCTCGATCGTCACTCGAGGAGGTGTCGCCGGTCGGCGAGTACGCGGTCCGCGGCTCCTGATCGTGGGGAGCTCACACGTCGAGCCGGCGGCAGAGCTCGCAGGCCGGCTGTCGGTGCCGTTGCGCCACGGGGACCTCGCCGGCAACGGGTCGACCCACCAGCCCCGGGTGGACGCCATCGACGAGCGCGGTCCCCATGTCATCTTCTTCACGAGCGGCAGCACCGGACGACCCAAGGGCGTCGTGCTGTCGCACCGCGCGAAATTGGCTTCGCACGTTCGTCGGCGCGACGAGCAGCCCGGGTGGAGGTGGAACCGTGTGCATGTTTCCGCTGTTCCACATGGCCGGTTGGACGATCGCGCTCGGGGCCTGGCAGGCCCGACGTCCGGTGCACTTCGTTCGAGACCCCGACGCGCCGACACTGCTCGCAACCGCGGCGCGCCACCACGCGGCGCGGCTGTATTGCATTCCTGCGGTGTGGGGTCGCATCCTCGAACACGGCGTCTCCGACTATGACCTGACCGCGCTGATCGAGGCCGATACCGGGACTTCGGCGACGCCCCCGGAGCTGCTGGCCGCGATCAAACAAGCGTTACCGAACACGGTGACTCGAGTGTTCTACGGCTCGACCGAGGCCGGTCCCTCGCTCGCGCTCGGCGACGGCGACTTGTTCCGAAAGCCCGGGAGCGTCGGTGTGTCACAACCGGCGGTGGAGGTGCGGCTCGACCGCCACGGCGAGGTATGCGTTCGCAGCCCGTTCCTGATGGACGGCTATTTCGACGATCCCGACACAACCCGCGAAACGCTCGTCGACGGCTGGTACCACACGGGCGACATCGGCGCGCTCGACGACGAGGGGTACATGTCGATCGTCGGTCGGGCGCGCGACGTCATCCGTACTGGAGGCGAGACGGTCGCACCGCGTGAGGTCGAGGCGCTTCTGGGGACCCATCCCAACATTGCGGAGGTGGCCGTCGTCGGTGTGCCCGACGCACAGTGGGGCGAAGTCGTCACCGCGGTGATCGTGACCCAGTCCGATTCGGCGCCGGTGACCGTCGAGGAGTTGCGGGCGTTCTGCGAGGGTCGCCTGGCCGGATTCAAACATCCACGCCGCGTCGCGATCGTCGACTCGCTTCCCCGTACGGCCGCCACCGGCCAAATCCAGCGTCCCCTGATCGTAGAACGACTCCAGCAAGGGCCTGGATCGGCCTGACCCGGCGACGAGGATTCTGGTCGACTCGCCGAGTCGAACCAGTGCTGCGTGGTTGACCCTCCCGGCGGTTAGGAATAGTGTTCCGGCTATGCAGAACGTTGTTCCGGACTTGTCGGACAGGGTTGAAGAAGCCCTCGCTGACCGGGCGGTGGCCGAGCGACGAGCCGCCTATGCCGCCGAGGCTCGCCGGTTCATTGACGCCGCCTTCGTTGTGATGCGACGCGAGGGGAACATCGACCCGCAGGTGCGAGCGATCGTGCAGGAAGCGGGCCTGTCGAATCAGGCGTTCTATCGCCATTTCGCATCGAAGGACGCGCTGTTGCTTGCCGTCTTGGCCGACGGGCAGCGCCAGCTGGTGGCGTATCTCGCGCGGCGCGTCGCGGCCGTCTCCGATCCTGCCGAGCGGATACAACGTTGGATCAGCGGCGTCATGGCCCAAGCCCGGGACCGTGACGCTGCCGAGGCGACACGCCCGTTCGCATGCAACGGTGCGCGGCTCGCCGATCTGTTTCCCGCCGACATGGCCGCGAGTCGGGCCGAGGTGCTCGCGTCGCTCGCGCCGGCGGTGACTGCACTGGGCGGCCGCGCCGAGGACGTAGAGCTCGTTCGAGATCTGACGTTCGCACGCATGAACGATGCGATCGCGCATCGACGCGTTCCGAGCCGGGCGGAGATACAACGCGTCGTCGATTTCTGTCTCGCCGGCATCACGGGAGTGACGTAGCGGTGGAACGAGAGCTGTTGATCACAGGCATCGGGGGTCAAGGGGTGCAGCTCGCCGCGCAGGTTCTCGCACGGGCCGGGGCACTCGAAGGGCGCAATGTCATGTATCTCGGCCTGTACGGGGGCATGATGCGCGGCGGTAACACTGACAGCACCGTCGTGATCGGCGACGGACCGATCGAAGCTCCGCCAGTCGTTTCGAAGGCCTGGTCGTCGATCGCAATGCATGACCAGTATTGGGCACCAGTGGAAGCGAAACTCCGCCCCGACGGACTCGTACTCGTCAACGACGCCACGTTCAGCGCGCACGTCCACGCGGCGGTCACCGTGATCCGAGTTCCCGCGACCAACGTCGCGACCGATCTCGGAAACCCGCTCGGGGGTGCAATGGTGATGCTCGCTGCGTACGCGGCAACGACCGCGATCGTCGAGTTGGCATCGCTCGTGGATGCCATGCGGGAGTCGATCCCGCCGTACCGAACGCAGCACATCGAAGCGAACGAGCAGGCACTCCGCGCGGGATGGGAGCTCCTGCCCGCCCACGCCAATCCGGCCTGGGAGAGGAGCGCAACCCATGCCTGACCCGACCACGACAACGACCATCACCACGATCAAGAGTCGCGGCACGGTCATGATCGACGTGGAGCACTGCAAGGGGTGTGATCTGTGCATTCCGGCGTGCCCGCCGGGCGTGCTCGCGATGTCGGTCGAGGTCAATCACATGGGCTACCGCTACCCCGAGCTGTACCCCGGCTGCACCGGCTGCGCTGCATGCTCGTACGTCTGTCCCGACTTCGTGTTTGAAGTGTTCCGCTTCGAACAGCCGGTGCTCACGGAGGTCACGTCATGACCTCGACCGCCACGGCTCGCGAACGTGTGCTCATGGAAGGATCGGAGGCGCTTGCCCGCTCGGCGATCGTGGCCGGCTGCCGGTTCTTCGCCGGCTATCCGATGACGCCCTTCACCGAGGTGCTCGAGCACTTCGCCCGCCTCCTCCCCGCGGCCGGCGGTGTGTGTATCAACGCGGAGTCCGAACTCGAAGCCGTCGGCATGACCTGGGGGGCGCTGTCGACCGGCGCGCGCGCCGCGACCGGGTCGACGGGCCAAGGCCTGTCCCTGATGCAGGAGTCGTTCTCCGAGATCACCTTGGCCGAGCTGCCCCTCGTCGTGTTCAACATGGCACGCGGTCAGCAGGACTACTACCAGGCGACACGCGGCGGCGGCCATGGCGACTATCGCCATATCGTGCTCGCACCGCAGGACGTCACCGAAGGCGTCGAGCTCGTTCAACTCGCCTTCCACCTCGCCGACAAGTGGCGCAATCCGGCGCTCATCTACGGCGACTATCTCCTCGCACACACACAAGAAGCGCTGACGATCGAAGCGGTCTCGTTCCCCGCGCTGCCCGCCAAGGACTGGGCCGTCGACGGATCACGTTCCGGAACCGGCGCAAGCCGCGCGGTGACGCCGCTCGGTGTCGCCAAGGTCGGACAGCCCGCGCTCGGCCAGGAAGGAAAAGCGCAGTACATCGCGACCAAGCTGCCCTTGATGGAGCGCGAGGTACGCGTCGAAACCGGCTTTGTCGACGACGCCGAGACGGTGATCGTCGCGTTCGGTTCGCCGGCCAAGTTCGTGAAGTACGCGATCCGCCAGCTACGCGCCGCCGGTCACCGTATCGGATATGTGCGTCCGATCACCTTGTGGCCGTTTCCCTACGCCACGATCGCCGACGCCGCGTCAGGCTCACAGGTGCGGCGCCTCGGCAGCTTCGAACTGTCGGCCGGGCAGATGGTCGACGACGTGCGCATCGGCGCCGCGGGCCGCGCGCCCGTCTCGTTCATCGGGGGCGTCTCCACCGACCATTCCGGTTTCGGCGTGGGTCGGATCCTCGACGTCGAGGTGATCACCGAACGGCTGCTCGCGCTGCACCAAGACCGCGAGATGCCGCCGATCCCCGGCTACGAAGCGAACGGTTACGCATTGCAACCCCACCAGGCGGAGGCAGCTCGATGACCACCACGGATCGACCGAGCGGCCATGTGCTCGACACGTCAGCTGCGCCGACCAGCGGCGCCCGCCGCGTCGAGGCCCAAAAGCCTGACCTGCTGCTCACGCAGGAACATCACATGTGCCCCGGTTGCGGCGAGCCGATCGCGGTGCGCCAGTTCCTCGAGACGATCACCCAGCTCGACGCGGTCGAACACGCAATCGCGGTCGCCGGCATCGGTTGTTACACGTCGTTCTCCGGCACGATGGACGTCGACCTCGTCCAAGCGTTGCACGGTCGTGCGCCGTCGGTCGCGACCGGTGTCAAGCGAATGCTTCCCGACGCGCTCGTGTTCACGCTGCAAGGCGACGGCGACATGGTGAACGAGGGCCTGCAGGAAGTGATCCACACCGCCGCTCGAGGCGAGCGGATCACATGCATCCTGCTCAACAACGGAGTGTTCGGCGAGACCGGTGGTCACATGACCGCCACGACGGTGATCGGTCAACGGACGAAGAACTCGATCGACGGACGCGACGCGCAATACCACGGCTATCCCATTCTCATCGGCGACCTCATCGCACAGCTCGAAGGCGTGGCGTACGTCGCACGCGGGTCGGTCCACAACGCCGGAGCGGTTGCGCGCACCCAGAAGATGTTCAAACGAGCGTTCGAGTCACAGCTCGCGGGAGCAGGCTTCTCGTTCGTCGAGGTGCTCACCATGTGCCCCACCGGCTGGTTCATCCCCACGCCCGAGGGACCCGACTACATGACCGAAACGCTCGGCGAAGTCCACATCATGGGTGAGCTCAAGGTCGACGGACATGTCCGCACGACCGAAGAACTGCACGCCGAGAACATCGCCAGACAACGAGAAGTCGACGACGCCCTCGCCCGCGGCGGCCTCAACACCGCCGAGCACCAACCAGCCTGATCGGTCGGCGTTCGACCGTGCCCGCATTCGCCGCCGCCGGCACGCCATTCGGTGAACTCGTTGCGCGTCCGCAACCACGAACGTCCTAGGGTGACGTGCATGTCAGGTTTCGCGGACAGTTGACACACGATGGATTTTCGCTATCCGCCCGAGTCCGAAGCGTTCCGTCGCGAGTTTCGGGCCTGGCTCGACGAACACCTGCCCGACCACATACCGGCCCGAGGCGTGGGCGGTTCGCTCGGCATCGACCACTCCACCCTCGAGCACCTGCGCGCCTGGAACCGCACCCTGGCCGACGCACGATACGCGGCGATCGCCTGGCCCGAAGAGTGGGGCGGACGAGGCGCCGGCGTAATGGACCAGGTCGTCTACGCCGAAGAGATGCACCGCGCCCGCGTGCCGGGCACGCTCAACCCGATCGGCCTGTCGAACATTGCCCCGGCGATCATCGAACACGGAACCGACACCCAGAAGCGGTCGCTGCTCCCCCGCATGCTTCGCGGCGACGACATCTGGTGCCAAGGCTTCTCCGAACCCAACGCGGGTTCCGATCTCGCGTCGCTGCGCACCTCGGCCGTGCGAGACGGCGAATGCTGGATCGTCAACGGACAAAAGACATGGAACACGCTCGGTCATATGGCCAACTGGTGCGAGCTCCTGGTGCGCACCGATCCGAGCGTCCCCAAACATCAGGGCATCACCTGCTTGCTCGTTGACATGACGCTTCCCGGCGTCGAGGTGCGCCCCCTCGTGACGATCACTGGAGACAAGGAGTTCAACGAGATCTTCTTCACCGACGTCCGGGTCCCCATCGGCTGCACCCTCGGCCCAATCAACGAGGGCTGGCGAGTCGCGATGACGACACTCGCCTACGAGCGGGGAACGGTCGCCAAGCTCCACACCGGCACCCGAGCCAAAATCGCCCGGTTGATCGAAGACGCGCGTGGCACACCGCTCGGCGACGGTCGCATGGCCGTCGACGATCCGGTCTTGCGCGACAAGCTGGCCGCCATCTACCTCGACGGCGAGCTCCTCAAACTCATCTCCGACCGGGCACTTTCGGCCGAGCTGCACGGCCGAGCGATGGGGCCGGAAGGCAGCATCGCGAAGCTGCTCTGGAGCGAAACCGAACAGCACGTCGCCGAACTCGCATCCGAGGTGCTCGGTCCCGATGCGCTGACCGGCCAATGGGCCCGGGACCGCGTCTACAGCCGGGCGCTCACCATCGCGGGCGGCACCACGCAAGTGAACAAGAACATCCTCGCCCAGCGGATGTTGGGCCTGCCGCGCCACTGACCTGACCCGACCCGACGCGTCCGCACCACCGTGCCGGGCGGTTTAGGGCACTTGACCGTTGCGGGTGACGAGCGTTTCGCCGGGCGCCATCGGGAAGTGGCACGCCACGAACTGGCCGGGCGCGACCTGCCTGATCTCCGGTTCTTCGGCCGCGCAGCGATCCTGCGCCTTCGGACACCGGGTGCGGAACCGGCAGCCGCTCGGCGGCGCGACCGGCGACGGGATCTCGCCGGCGAGGGCAGGCCGTTCGGAGGGCTTGACGCTCGGATCCGGTACCGGGATCGCGGCCAACAGCCCGGCCGTATACGGGTGCGCCGGCTGCTTGTACAGCGCGTCGGGTGGGCTCACCTCGCAGATCTTGCCGAGATACATCACCACGATCCGGTCGCTCACGTTCTTCACGACCGCGAGGTCGTGCGCGATGAAGATCAGCGTGAGCCCGTAGCGCGCCTTCATGTCTTCGAGCAGATTCAGGATCTGCGCCTGCACCGACACGTCGAGCGCCGAAACCGGCTCGTCGCAGATGATCAACGTCGGGTCGGTGATCACCGCCCGTGCGATCGAGATGCGCTGACATTGGCCGCCCGAGAACTGGAAGGGTCGCCGCCCCCGTTGCAGCGACGGATCGAGGCCGACGGCCAGCATCACCTCGTCGATCTTTTGCTGTTGCTCCTCGGCTGTGCCGATCTTCCAGATCCGAAGACCCTCGGCGATGATGTCTTCGACCTTGCGGCGCGGGTTGAGCGAAGAGATCGGGTCTTGGAAGATCATCTTCATGCGGGTGCGGGTCCTGCGAAGTGCCTCGCCTGAGAGGTGCGTCATGTCGGCGCCCTCGAACAGCACCCGGCCCGACTTTGGGCGGGGCAGCTGCATGATCGCTTTGCCGGTCGTCGACTTGCCACAACCGGATTCGCCGACGAGGCCGAGTGTCTCGCCGGGCTTCACGTCGAGGCTCACGTTGGTGACCGCGTGGACTTTGAGGCCGGTGCGGCCGACCGGGAACTCGACGACCAGCTCCTCGACGCGCAGCAGCGTCTCTTCGGGCGGGCGGAGATGCGCGGTGCCCGACCCTGCCATCAGGCCACGACCGACGCGCTCGCCGTCACCGAAGCGCTCGTCCCGACCGGCAATCCGGTGGCGGTCTTGCCTGCCGCGAGGTTGGTCGCGAGCGCGGTTTTCCCGGCCTCGGTCCCGACCGGATAGAAGCACCGGAACGCATGACCGGGTCGCTCCGGATCACCGAGTCGGGGCTCTTCGGTCACACAGCGGGGCTGCGCGTACGGACAGCGCGCCGCAAACTTGCAGCCGACGGGAGGGTTCACGAGGTCGGGTGGGCGGCCGCTGATCGCCTCGAGACGAGTGTGGCTCGGCTGGGCGAGCTTGGGGATCGACTTGAGGAGCGCTTCGGTGTAGGGATGGCGTGTCGTGCTGAACAGGTCCCGGGTCGGCGCGAACTCGACGACGCGGCCGGCGTACATGACGGCCGTTGTCTCGGCGCGACCGGCCACAACTCCGAGGTCGTGGGTCACGAGCACCATCGCCATGAAACGCTCGCGCTGTTGGGCGTGCAGCAAGTCGAGGATCTGCGCTTGCACGGTCACGTCGAGTGCGGTGGTGGGCTCGTCGGCGAAGAGCAGCTTCGGTCCGCACGCCAGCGCGATCGCGATCATGACGCGCTGGCGCATCCCGCCTGAGAGCTGATGGGGATACTCACGCAGGCGGCGTTCGGCCTCGGGGATCCCGACCGACTGGAGCAGCGCCAGCGCGGTCTCTGCGCGTAGTCGCGGCTCACGTCAAGGTGATAACGCAAGGGCTCGGTGATCTGCTTCCCGATCCGCATCACAGGGTTGAGTGAGGTCATCGGATCTTGGAACACCATCGACATCTGGGTACCCCAGTACCGGCGCATCTCGTCGTTGTCGGCATTGCCGATCTCTCGACCCTCGAACTTGATGCTGCCGTGCCGCTCGACGTTGCTGGGGAGCAGACCCATGATCGATCGCGACAGCACCGACTTGCCGGACCCGGACTCCCCCACAATACCGAGCGTCTTGCCCCGTTCGAGTGTCAGCGACACGCCGTCGACCGCGTGGACGAGCCCGCGCTCGGTCTTGAAGAAGGTTTGCACGCCGTCGACTTCAAGCAGCGGACCGTCGAGCGGAGCGTCCGCGAACCGCTCGGTTGTCGGCCTGCGGCGACGCGGACTCACAGCGCGCTCCCGCGCACGTCGAACCGGGCCCGCACGATGTCGCCGAGGTAGTTCAGCGAAAGCACCGTCAGGAAGATGCAGGCGATCGGTTCGAACAATTCGAACGGCAACGTCTGCAAGTCAGCGCGGCGAGATCGCGATCATATTTCCCCACGACACCGCGGGTGGGAGCACCCCGACGCCGAGAATCGAGAGTCCGCCCTCGGCGACGATCGTCACCGCGATCCCCAACAACGCGATCGAGAACATCGCCGGCAGAACGTTGGGCAAAACTTCGCGGAGCATGACCCGTATGTTGGTCGCGCCCTGCGCACGTGCGGCGAGCACGAACTCCCGTTGGGACCACTGCAGCGCGTTGGCACGGGTGATCCGCCCAAGGATCGGTATCGAGACGACACCGAGCGCGAAGATCAGAATGATCAGACGACGCAACGACGACGGCGGATGCTGGTTGCCGGTCGAGTCGATCGCCGTGGTCGCGAACACGGTGATCAGCGACAGTGCCAGCACGAACTGCGGGATCGCGAGCAAGATGTTGAATCCGGTCGTGATGCCGTTGTCGACCGCTCGCTTGAAATAGCCGGCGATGAGGCCCAAGCCGCCACCGACGATCAAACCGAAGCTGATCGCGCCGATGGAGACGAGCATCGAGTTGCGGGCACCCTTGGCCAGGTTCAACAACATGTCGTTGCCGTCCCGGTCGAAGCCGAGCGGGTGGCTCCACACCTTGAGGAAGCCTTGGCTCGAGTGCCCGGCCAACGCGTTCGAGTTGGGGTTGGAATGCAAGAAGATGGGGATCAGCACGGCACCGAAGAGCACGATGCCCAGCCAGATCACGGCCGCCCACCCGCCGATGCCGAGACGCTGGGAACGAGGACGACGGAACCGCCGAGCCTTGCCCGGTTCGGCCGGTTCGAGCGGCGCGACGTCCCCGTCGGCGATGGTGTTAGGCGATTGCGCGAGCATGCCGCAGCCTCGGATCGAGGATCGAGTACAGGGTGTCGATCAGGATGTTGACGAGCACATATCCAACTGCGATGACGGCCACCAGGCTTTGCAACATCACGAACTGTCGCTCTTCGATCGCGCTGAACAACAGCAGTCCCATCCCGGGCAGCTGGAAGATGATCTCGATGACGATCGTCCCGCCGATGAGCGCCCCGACGTTGAGTCCCGCGACGGTGAGGAGCGTGAGGCTGGACGGACGCAGGGCGTGGCGCCACAGGATCCGCCGGTTGGTGATGCCTTTCGCCTTGGCCATGAGGATGAAGTCCTCTTGGAGGGTCGAGATCATGTCGCTGCGCAGCAACCGCATATAGGCCGCGGTCTGTCCCACCGCGAGGCTGAGCGCCGGGAGCAGCATGTGCTTGAGGTGCGACACGAAGTTTTGGCTGGGATAGACGTAGCCCTGCGAAGGCAGCCAGTGCAGCTTCACGCCGACCCAGTACGAAAGGATGAGGGCGAGCGCGAAGTCGGGAAGGGCGATCGAGCCGAACGCGGTCAGGTTGATGACCCGGTCCACCCAGGTGCCCGACTTGTACGCCGCGAGCACCCCGAGCGGGATCGCGATCAGGATCGTCAGGATCATCGCGTACGCCATCAGCTGCAGTGACACCGGCAGGGCGTGACCGAGGGCGGTCGAGACCTTCTGGACGCTCGTCGGCCCGAAGTACTGGTAGCCGAGATTGCCGTGTAGGAATCCGCTCAGCCACGACCAGTACTGCACGAGGAACGGGCGGTCGAAATGCAGTTGATGGCGGACGCCTGCGAGCTGTTGGGGTGAAGCGAAGCCGACGATCGCGACGACCGGATCACCGGGCGCCAGGCTGAGCAGCCCGAACGAGAAGAACGAGACGCAGAGCAGCACTACAGCGAGTTGGATCACACGCCGCAGTGCTGCTCGCATCCTTCACCCCTGTTCGGCAGAGCCGCGTCCGCTTCCTGTTCGATTGTGCCTGACCACGACTACGACAGCCAGAGCCCCGACACGTCGTCGCCGCTTGCGAGAACCCGTGTACGGAGGCTGACTCTGACTTGTCACATCGGGAGAGGTCGCGGTCGGCAGGTTCGGTCCGAGGATCCCGTGCACGTCGGTCTGGTACGGGATCGTCCACACCGACCAGTAACCCCAGCCCTCCCAGACCTGCTTGGCGAACTCGGTGTTGATGCCCTCGTAGGCGGCCTTGCGGACCGCAAGATTGGTGCTTTCCCGACCCACTTCGAGGTCGTGGTTGATCACCGGGTCGTTGAACTTGCTGAAGTTCACCGCGTTGTCGCAGTTGTTGCCGACCGGACCGAGGGGCGTCGGGAGCCCGATGTTCGGTGACGGCGGTGCCGGGGCGGCCGCGACCGCGGGCTTGACGCCGCAGTGCCACCACACCCACTGCGTGTCGGGGTCGAAGCCCGGGTGGTTGCGCCACGCGGCCCCTTGGAAGCTGCCGGCAATGACGTCGTTGATCTCCTGGGACTGCTCTTCGGGATGGAGCCCCATCGTGATGCCGGCCGCTTTCATCATGCCGACCACGACTTCCACGCTGGCTTCCGACGCCGAGTCGTTCGGGATGCTCAACGTGAACGACAGCGGCTTACCCGTCTGTTGCTTGTATTGCGCGACCAGCGCCTTCGCCTTGGCGAGGTTGTAAGTCGGGAAACCGGTGCTGGGCAGGAAGCCCAGCACGTTGGGACCGAACGGCCCGTCGGCGACCTGGTTGAGGCTGTCCTGGCGCAGCTTGTTGTACAGGGTCGTGTCGTACGCGTACACGTACGCCTCACGGGCAAGGATGTTGTTGAACGGCACCTTCGACGTATTGAAGATCGTGTAGGCAGTTTCCGGGTTGGCCGTCGCGATCGCCAGGCCGATGGTGCCGGCCTTCGCCCCGGGCAGGAGCTGCGGGATCACGGTCGTCGTGTCGTCGGTGTTGGCGAGGTCGTACGTCTTGGAGTTCAAGCCGTTGAGCAGCACCGAACCGTCAGTGACGGGCACGAAGGTGATCTGGTTCAGGTACGGCAGCTGCTGGCCGTACTGGTCCTTGCGCCAATAGTGGGGGTTCTTCACGACGACGAGCTTGTCGTTCGGGATCCACTGCTTGAGCGTGAACGGACCGGTGCCGACCATGTCCGAGGCGCAGTTCTTGCCGTCGTGGAGTTGGCGCTCGCCCATCATTCCGAGCCGCCCGTATTGGTACAGGTGGGCGGGGAACGACGCCCACGGCGTCTTCATGTCGACTTGGACCGTCATGTTGTTCGTCGCCGTGACCGACGTGATGTCTTGGAACACGAAGATGAACAGGAGCGGGTGACGGTCGGGGAACGTGCCCCGGTATGCGTTCAGGTTGTCGACGACATCTTGCGCGTTGAACGGCGTCCCGTCCGAGAACGTGATGCCCGACCGCAAGTGGATCGTCCACTGCGTGTAGGTGGGGTTCGAGGTGATCTTGTCGGCGAGGCTGGGGACATAGCCGCCGCTGGCGTCGGGCACCGTCAGGTAGTCGTAGATCGCGGGGCGACCTGGATGCCGTTGATGGCCAGCTCCGCCTCAGGCAGGCACCAGCCACCGGTCGTTTCGGCGTCGACCGCGAACGTGACGCTGCCGCCTTCGACCGGCTTGGACGTGTCCGGAGTCAGCCCAGGGAGTGGGCTTCCGGGGAGGGCGAGGGCAGCCGCCGTCGTCGGCGTTGCGGTATTGGAGGTCTTGTTGGGGTTCGTGGTCTTGCTGCTGCTCCCGCAAGCAGCCAGCACGATCGCCGAGACGACGGCGATCGCGACGACTCCACTCCGCTGACGCGACCCGAAAACGTGTCTCACGTATTCTCCCAAAGTGACATTGGGCCGGCATGGAGACCGGCAGCGCGCGTGACGCCGAGTGTGACCGTCGTCACAGTGATCGTACCGGCGCAACCTAAGGAACAAGCGCCGCCCCTGTCAATGACCGTATGTGTCGGCCGTGCCCGCCGACGTTGATGCGCGGTCGCTCTCAGTGACAACGGTGCCGGACGGGGCTCGCGGCGGTGCCGTTCGCGGGTTGGACACGGTTGGGTTTCTTTGCGTCGTGGTCGCGTTCGCGAGCGTGGGTGCGGCGGCCGTTTTGCGACGTCTTCACCACGTCGCGAGATTGACGCGGGTAGGACCTGCGGCACCGTCGACGGTGTGAGGAGTCAAGGTGACGGTGCGTCCGACGAGTTCGTTGGTTTCGGCGTCGACACACAATGCTCGGATGCGGGCCTGCGCGTACGCACGCTCGCCGGACGGAAGGTCGCAGACCAACAGGGCCCATGCGGGCGAGCCGTCTCGGTCGTGCACGACCGAGTACGCGCTGACCGTGGCCTGGCCGTCGTGCTCCGCGACGAGCTCGGTCGAACCGGCACGATCGACGGTGGCTTGCGCATCGGCCGCGTCGGGCGGCTCGACCGCTCCGGGCGATGCGCGGTAGACGCCGAAGACGTGCTTCGTCATGTGCATGCCGACACCGCTCACCAGACCGGTGGCTTCAGGCTCCCCTCGCAGCCGTTCGACCATCTCGGCGATCGAATGAGTGAGGTATCCGCTCGCGGGTCCGCCGTGATACGGCAGACCGCCCGTGACGGTCACCCCGCGTGGATCATCGGTACGGATCCCGAGCGCGTCACATGCGAAGTGGAGCGAACTCGCGAAGCACGAATAGAGGTCGAAGTACGCGACGTCGTCGACGTCCGCGCCCGCGATCCGCAGCGCCTCGGCGCTGGCGGCGGCCATCGCAGGCGAGCGTCCGAGGTCGGGATGTTGCGCGACGAGGGTCGGATCACGGGCGTCACACCATCCGCGCGGGTACACCCGCCGGTCGGCCGGGATCCCGAGCTCGTCAGCACGTCCGTGGGTGGCGAGGACGAGCGCGCCGGCCATGTCGACGTCCATCACCGCGACCATGTATTTGGTGTACGGATAGCCGACCATTCGGTTGTCCGGGGCGACGTCGACGATCTGCGCCGCTGACCGCTCGATCCGGTACCACGCACGCGGATTGCGGGCCGCGATCTGTGTCATCGGTGCGAGCAGCTCACCCATGCCGGTGCGGTAGTCGTCGAGCCCGACGTCGAGGTGTGCGCGCCGGGCCGAGTCGAACGTCGCGAAGGTCAGCCAGGCCTGAAACACCTCGTGAGCCACTTCGATCGGGTCGGGCGGCGACTCCCACGGGTACGGCGAGCGTTGGGCGGGCGCAAACGACGCCGCGTAGCGGACGCCCTGGCGCTTGCGGAGCCGCTTCGTGGCGAGCGCCTCGGCGCTCGTGATGAGGGCGAGGTCCATCTCGCCGCGCAACATGGCTTCGCTCGTGGCGTTCACGAGCTGTTGCGTCGTCGTCCCACCGATGCCGGAATAGTGGCGGTGGGCCGGGTCGGCGCCGAGCCGGCCCGCAAGCCTCGAGACCGGGTCGTCGTACTCCCATGTCTGGCAGTACACGATCTGCACGCTGTCGAGCGCCTCGAGCAGCGCCGGCTTGCCGGCGTCGCGGGCGGCGAGCCTCGACACGTGCTCCCACATCTCGAGCGGTTCGGGCGCGCCCTGCTCACCCACAACTTCCGGATGCCAGGTGTGGGTCGCGACCCCGATGATGCACGGAGTACGCGGATCGAGACTGCTCACTTGGCTTTCCAGATCGGCGTTCGCTTCTCGGCGAACGCCTTCGGTCCCTCCTTGGCGTCTTCGGTCTGGAAGATCGCGCTCGAGATCCGACTCTCCTTCTCGAACGCGGTGCGCAGCTCCTTGCCGAGCCGGGTCAACACCGTCACGCTGGCCTCGATCGCCGCGTGCGCGGTCGTCGGATCGGCGGCGTCGACCTGTTCGAGCGCGGCGCGGCAAGGCGTGCGCGGCCTCGCGGACTTGCGTGATCGCGTCCTCGTCGACGTAGAGGCCATTGAGGGCGCTTTGCTTGGTCGCCTGCACCGCGAGCGGCGCGTTGGCGATCATCCGCGCTGCGTACTCGCGGGCTTTGTCGAGCAGCTGGGAACGGGGAACGATCGTGTTGAGGAGCCCCATCTCGTAGGCGCGCTCGGCCGGGATCAGGTCCGCGCGACAACAAGAACTCCATCGCCTGCGCCCAGGGGATCTGCCGGGGCAGACGAACAGTCGTGCCGCCGCCTGCGAACAAGCCCCGCTTCGGTTCCATCACCGCGAACTTCGCCTCAGGGCACGCAACCCGGATATCGCAGCCGCCGAGCATCTCCATCCCGCCCGCGGTGCAAAAGCCGTTCACCGCCGCGATGACAGGCTTGTAGAGCGGCCAGTTCCGCAACACCGATCGGGTGCCGTCGTCGAGCCGAAAGCCGTCGATTTCTGTGAGCCCCTTTTCGGCGATCTCCTTTTGGAACTTCGTAATCTCGGGCACGTAGGTCTTGAGGTCGGCGCCGGCGAAGAACGCCTCCCCGACACCCGTGACGATCGCGACCCACGCCTGGTCATCGGCCGCGAACCGTTCCCACGCCTCCCGCAGCGCCTTGAAATGGACCATGTCAGCCGCGTTTCGGGCCTCGGGCCGGTCGATCGTGATCACGACGACGTGTTCGCTGTCTTGTTCGTAGTGAATGGGCACGTTCAGAAGTTAGTGACCGCGCTCGTCGGGCCACGACCTCGCCGTTCGGTCGCCCCCCGACGAGCGTCGCCGGCCGTTCGGCGCCAGGATCGGCCCGGGGCCAACCTGACGTCCGCGTCAGCCACGCGGTGAGGATGACCCTGTGGCCGAACGACACAAGGCGCTTGTCACCGCGCCGTTCCGGGGCGAGGGTTGGGAGACGCTCAACGCGTTGGTCGACGTCGTGTACGACCCGTGGATCGAACACGTCCCTATCCGCATCTTGAATGGTGAGAAGCTCGCAGCGCGTCTGGTCCAAGAACGCGCCGACATCCTGATCGTCGAGTCCGACTCGGTGAAGGGGCCGGTCCTCGACCTCCCGTTGAAGCTGATCGGATCGTGTCGAGGCGACCCCAACAACGTCGACATCGACGCGGCGACCCGCGCCGGGATACCGGTGCTGCGCGCGCCGGGACGCAACGCTGACGCCGTCGCCGAACTCACCTTGGCGCTGATGTTCGCCGCGAATCGGTTCATCGTGCCCGCCGACCATGACGTGCGCACCGACGCCGTCTACGCGGGCGGCAAGATCCCCTACCAGGCTACCGGGCGTGGCAGCTCGCCGGGCGCGTGGCGGGCATCGTCGGTTTCGGCGCGGTCGGCCGTGCCGCCAAATGGCGTTTCGAGGGTATCGGCATGGAGGTGCTGTCGTTCGACCCGTACAACCCCGACGCCACGCACCACAGCTCAGATGAGTTTCAGGAGATGCTCGCCGCGTGCGATGTCGTGTCGATGCACGCGATGGTCACTCCCGAAACGGAGCGCCTCATGGGCGTGGCACAGTTCGCGGCGATGAAGCCGGGATCGATCTACATCAACTCGGCCCGAGCGCTGCTGCACGATACCGACGTGCTCGTGGAGTCGTTGCGGTCCGGCCACCTGGCCGGCGCCGGTCTCGACCACTTCGAAGGCGAACATCTCGCGCTCGACCATCCGTTGTGCGCGATGCACAACGTCGTGCTCACACCCCACATCGGCGGCGCAACCTACGACACCGAAGCCAACCATTCGAAGCTGATCGCCGACGACGTCGCACGGATCTTGCGCGGCGACAAGCCGGCCAACTGCGTGAACCCGGAGGTTCTCAGCTGATATGGGCGAACTCAAAGGCAGCGCCGAGCAGATCAAGTCCGACCTGTTGTGGGTCGCCCAGGAAAGTCTCCGAACGAACTTGGTGCACGGCACCGCCGGCAACTTCTCGGCACGCTTGCCCGACGGCAACGTCGCGCTGACGCCGTCGTCGCTCGAGTACGACACGATGATGCTCGACGACCTCGTCGTCTGCGACCTCGACGGCAATGTCGTGGAGGGCAGCCGCGGCCCAACCACCGAGAAGATGCTGCACCTCGCCTGCTTGAAGGCATACGACGACATCCACGCGGTCATCCACTGCCACGCAAAGTTCTGCACGATGTTCGCGATCACACACCAGCCGATCCCGTGCGTGATCGAAGAAGTCGAAGCGTTCGTGGGTGGAGACGTGCCGGTCGCTAACTACAAGTTCACCGGATCGCAGCACCTCGCCGACGAAGTGTCGAAGTGGGTCGGCGATCGGGCCGCGGTGTTGATGGCCAACCATGGGCTGCTCACGGTCGGCAAGTCGCCGAAAGACGCGTTGAAGATCGCCAATCTGGTGGAGATCACCGCGGAGATGGTCTGGGGGGCCCGGGCGCTCGGAGAGCTCGTCCCGCTTCCCGACAAGACCCGCCAGAAGATGGCCCCCGTCTACAAGATGCTCCGGGGCATGTAGCCCTCGAGGTCATTTCTTTCGACAGAGGGTGAGGCCATCGGCGATCGGAAGCATCACTGCCTCGACGCGGGTGTCGGCCGCGACCATGTCGTTGAACGCCCGGATCGCACGCGTGTTCTCGTCGTCGGCGTCCGGCTCCACCACGCGGCCGCCCCACAGGACGTTGTCGACGAGCAGGACGCCGTTCGGACGGAGGCGGGTGAGGATCTCTTCGTAGTAGACCGGATAGTTCGGCTTGTCGGCGTCGATGAACGCCAAATCGATCGTCTCGGCCTTGGCCAGGGCCCGCAACGTGTCGGCGCCCGGCGCGATCCGTAGGTCGATGCGGTCGGCCACCGCGGCTCCGTCCAGGCCCGCCGAGCGATCGCCGTCCACTCCTCGGACACGTCGCAACAGACCAGCCGCCCGTTGTCGGCCAGGCCACGGGCGATGCACAGCGACGAGTAGCCGGTAAAGGTTCCGACCTCGACCGCCGAGCGCGCACCGACGATGCGCGTCAGGACGGTCAGGAACGCTCCCTGCTCGGGCGCGATCTGCATGCCCGAGACGGCACCGAGCCCGCGTGTCTCTTCGATGAGGGCCAGCTGCACGTCGTCGGGGGGCGAACCGTGCCCGACGAGGTAGGCCGCGAGGTCCGATGACAGCAGGAACGACTTGGGAGCAACGGGAGCGTCGGTCATCGCGGGAAGCTAGTTGACGCGAGACAAAGCCAAAAAGCGCACGGTGAGCCTGACACGCATGTCAGGAAGCGCCTACGATCCGCCAACGGCACAATGACGCCCCGGGAGAGCTGTGGACGCACCTGACGAGGCGACAGGCACGAGCGGCAACGCCGCGTCGCTCGCGGCCGCGGTGCTCGACGAGGAAGCCGCCCGCCAAGAAGCCCAGCGCGCGCCAAAGAGCAGGTCATCTTCCCCGACGACATGCTCCCCGGCGTTGAGTCGGAGCCGGTCAACTTCCGGGAGGCGTTCTCCAAGGGCGGCAAGCTCATGTTCATCGTGCTGGGGCTGCTGGTCTCGTTCGATGCGCTGACCCTCAACGTGGTCCAGACCGTCGAACCCGAGCTGATCCACACGTTCCACATCAGCCAAGGCACAGCCGTGTTCATCTCCACGTCGTCCGGATTGTTCTATGCGCTCGGCGCGATCCCGCTCGGCTGGCTCGCCGACCGCATGCGACGCGTGCCGATCGTGGGGGTGACGAGCATCCTCGGAGCGGCGTTCACGTTCGTCACCGGCGCCGCGATCGGTTCGTTCATGTTGTTCTGGACCCTCTGTTTCACCGGCATCACCAAGGCCAACGCCATCGCCGTGCATCCTTCGCTGATCGCCGACGCCTACCCGATCGGTATCCGCGCCCGCATGTCGGCCGTGCTGAACCTCGGTCAGCAGATCCTCGGTAACTTCAGCCCGCTCCTGGTGGGCGTCATCGCGACATCGCCGGCGGCCCCCAGGGTTGGCGCTGGGCCTTGTACCTGCTCGGCATCCCGGTGTCGCTCGTCGCGCCATCGCGTTCTTCATGAAGGAACCCCCGCGGGGCCAGTTCGAAAAAGACCACGTGCTCCACGAAGTGGTCGAGGACGAGAACCCGGCGCACCCTCGATGGAGGCCGCGTTCACCCGGCTCAAGAAGATCGCCACCATCCGCACCGTGATCGCCGCCTTCTGCGCCCTCGGATTCGGCCTCTTCGCCCCGGCAGCCTGGAGTCGCTGTACCTCAACAACACGCTGCACGTGCACAACATGCTCCACCGCGGCTTCATCCTGAGCCTCGCGGGCTGGGCGCCCTGCCGTTCCTGTTCCCCGTCGGGGCCTACTTCGACCGCACCTACCGCAAGGACCCGGCCAAGGCGCTGGCCATCGTGGGCGCGCTGATCCTGCCGTCGGCGATCTTCACGCCGCTGCAGTTCTCGACCCACAGCGAGGTCTGGTTCGTGATCTCGGGAATCCCACAGGCCGTGCTGACCGCATGCGCCTTCGCCATGGTCGGACCCGTGCTCCAAGCGGTCTTCCCCTACCGATTACGAGGCATGGGCACCGCGCTGACCACCATGTACATCTTCTTCATCGGAGGCTTCGCCGGCGGCATCCTCGCCGACTTCTTCACCAACGCCTTCGGTATCCGCGACACGGTCATCCTGCTCGGGATCCCGACGAGCATCATCGGCAGCCTGCTGCTCATGAACGGCGCCCGCTTTATCCGCCATGACCTCTCGCTCGTAGTCGAAGAGCTCCTCGAGGAACAGGAGGAACAGCACAAGCGCGCCGAGCAAGGAGCGCAAACTCCCGTCCTGCAGGTCGCCAACATCGACTTCTCGTACGGCACCGTCCAGGTGCTGTTCGACGTCAACTTCGAGATCCAACAGGGCGAGACTCTCGCCCTCCTCGGCACCAACGGCGCCGGGAAGTCCACGATCCTACGCGTGATCAGCGGGCTCGAAGTACCCGAACGCGGCGTCGTGCGCCTCAACGGGCAGAACATCACCTACGTCGCCCCCGAAGCCCGGGCCCGGATGGGGATCATCCAGCTTCCCGGCGGCAAGGGCGTGTTCCCGAGCCTGACCGTCGCGCAGAACCTCGCCGTCAGCGCCCGACTGAACGGCGGCACCCACACCGAGATCGCCGAACGCGTCCAACAGATGCTCGACCTGTTCCCCGAGCTCGAGAGCCCAAGAAGCAACCGGCGCGCAGCCTGTCGGGCGGCCAGCAACAGATGCTGGCCCTGGCACGCGTGCTGCTCCACGACCCCGACATCCTGTTCATCGACGAACTCTCGCTCGGCCTCGCGCCCGTCGTGGTCCAACGCCTGCTCGAGATCGTCGACAAGCTCAAAGAACGAGGGCCAGACGATGCTCATCGTCGAGCAGTCGTTGAACGTGGCCCTGTCGATCGCCGATCGGGCCATCTTCCTCGACAAGGGCTAGGTCCGCTTCGAGGGCCCCGCCCACGACCTGCTCGAACGCAACGACCTCGTCCGGGCGGTGTTCTTCGGCGCCGAAGGCGGCTGATGGCCGGGTCGCTGCTGCACCCCAACATCTTCACCTCCAACCTGCTGTTCATCGGCGTCGGTGCAGGGGATGATCGTCGCCGCTCATCGCCATGGGCATCGTGCTCGTCTACCGCTCGAGCCGGGTCATCAACTTCGCCGTCGGCGATCTCGGAGTGCCGGCCACGGCGCTGCTGGCGATCATGGTCGGGATCCACACTGGCCCTACTGGCTCGGGCTGATCGCCGCGGTGCTCGTCGGGACCGCCTCGGGCACCGTCGTCGAGCTGGCCGTGATCCGGCGACTGTTCCAGGCGCCGCGGGTCATCGTGCTGGTCGCCACCATCGGCGTGGCCGAGCTGGCCCAGGCGGTCACGCAGGCGCTCCCCGACTACCGCACCGGCGCGCTGCAGACCTCTTTTCCGAGCCCGATCACCGGGCAGTGGACCATCAAGAGCATCGGCTTCGGTCCGTTCCACATGCACGACATCACCGTCACCGGCGCCCAGCTTCTGGCGATCATCGCCGTCCCGCTCATCGCGCTCGGACTGTGGTGGCTGCTCGGCCACACCAGGTTCGGAGAGTCGGTCCGCGGCCTCGGTCACCAACGCGGACCTTGCCCGCCTGACCGGCGTCAACCCCAAGATGGTGTCGACGGCGGTCTGGACCATCGCCGGTTTCTTGTCAGCCCTGGCGGTGATCCTGTTCGCGACGTCGCAGGCGTCCACCGACCTGGTGTCCATCGGACCCGACACGTTGCTGCGGGGATTGTCGGCCGCCATGGTCGGGCGGATGATATCGTTCCCGATGGCGGTCGCCGCCGCCATCTTCGTCGGGCTCCTCGATCAGGTTCTCGTCTTCAACTTCCCGACGAAACCGGCCTCTCCAGTTCATGCTCTTCATCGTGGTTCTTGGGCTCGTCGCGCGGTGAGCCGCGCCGACCGACACGGCCGGCGCTTTCGCGTTCGCCCCGCGGGTCCGCACCGGTCCCGGAGCGGCTGCGCGAGATCTGGTGGGTCCGCCGCCTGCCGCAGTCTTGGCCGGTGTCACGCTCGTCGGTGCGATCGTGCTGCCGCTGCTCGTTCATCAGTCGGCACGGCAATTTACCTACTCGAGATCCTCGCTTTTGCGCTGTGCGCCACCTCGGTCACGGTGCTCACCGGTTGGGGCGGCCAGCTTTCGCTCGGTCAGATGGCGTTCGCCGGGATCGGCGCCCTGAGCGGAGCCGCGTTTTCTCGCGGGGTCAGCATGGACATCGGGTGGGGTACACCGCCTGTTCGAGGGTTCGCTCCAGCCCTTCCCCTTCGTGTGGTGCTGGGGCTCGGCGTCGCCGCCATCGTGGTCGGCGTCACCGCTTGGAGGCAACGATGGCGGTCAACCCGTCGCCTCGTCACGATTGCGGTGATCGTGGTTGCGGTCGGCCTGGAGCCGCTGTTCGTCGGGCACACCATCGGCCCGACGCTGCGACCGTTGCCGTTTGTGCTCAACATTCTGCTCGGCGTGCTCGTGGCCTGCCTGGTGGCCGTGCCGGTCGGGGTCGGCGCCCTGCGGGTGCGGGGCCTGCTGCTCGCGATCAGCACCCTGGCCTTCGCCATCGCCGCCCAGGGCTACATCTTCGCCCGGCCGATCTTCTCCGGGAGCGAGGAGCGCTCACCGTCAACTGCCCCGCGGGCAACATCGGGCCATCGACCTGAATCATCCAACCGGGGCTACTACTACTTCGTGCTGGTGTGCCTCGTCGTCGTGTTGGCAGTGGCCGGCCACCTCCGACGCAGGGGCATCGGGCGCACGATCATCGGCGTGCGCGAGAACGAGAACGCGGCCGCGGCCCTGACCGTCTCGCCCATCAAGGCCAAGCTCACCGCCTATTGCCGTCGGCGGATTCATCGCCGGGCTGGGCGGCGCCATCCTGGGCGGCCTGGTCGTCACCATCGGCTACACCGAGCGCTTCTTCACCGTCGACGACTCCCTGACCCTGGTGGCCATGGCCGTCATCGGCGGCCTCGGCGGCCGCGCCGGCGCCGTCATCGGCGCGCTGTGGGTCGTCGGTCTGCCCGCCTTCTGGCCCAACAACACCCTGGTGCCCCTGCTCACGTCGAGCATCGGGCTGCTCATCATCCTGCTGTACATCCCCGGGGGGTTCACCCAGATCGGCTACTGGTTCCGCGACGAGGCGCCTGCGCTTCCTCGAGAAGCGCCTGCCCCGCAGCCGCTGAAGACGTCGACGGATCCCCCATCGCTCACCGGTCGCCGCTCCGGGCGCGTATGACGCCAACGACGACGGTTGCGTGCTCTGCGACCCTCGGCCTGACGGTGGCCTTCAGCGGCCTGGTCGCCGTCGACGCGTCGACTTCCGGGCCAACCCCGGAGAGGTGGTCGGCCTGATCGGCACGAACGGTGCCGGCAAGTCGACGCTGCTGAACGCCATCGGCGGCTTCGTCCCGGCCCACGGCGGGGTCGAGTTGTCTCGGCCAGGATGTCAGCCGCTCCGGCCCACCGCCGCGCCCGGCTGGGCTGGGACGCACCTTCCAGGCCGCCACCCTGTTCCCCGAGCTCACCGTCCGCGAAGTCGTGCGAGCTGGCGCTCGAAGCCCGGGCGGCCGACGTCGTTCTGGGGCACCTGTGGCTCCCGCCCGCCACTCGTGCCGAGCGGCAAACGGACGCTGGCGCCGAACTGATCGACTTCCTCGGCCTCGGGCGCTACGCCGACCGCTTCGTCGCCGAGCTGTCGACCGGCACCCGCCGCATCGTCGAGCTCGCCGTCCTGCTGGCCGCCGCCCCCTCGGTCATCTGCCTGGATGAGCCCACCGCCGGCGTCGCCCAGCGCGAAGCGGAGGCCTTCGGGCCGCTGATCAAGCGGGTCCAGCACGAGCTCGACGCCACGCTGGTCATCGTCGAGCACGACCTGCCGATGATCCTGTCCATCAGCGACCGCGTGTACTGCCTCGAGGCCGGTGCGGTGATCGCCGAAGGCACGCCGGCCGAGGTCCGGACCAGTCCGCTCGTGATCGCGTCGTACCTGGGTACCGACGAGCGGGCCATCCCACGCAGCAACGCGTGAAGGTACCGTCCCTCGGTCAGCGCCGACCCAAACCTAGACGCCGCTGACATTTTCGATGGGCGTCAGACGCTTCCAGTCGCCGATCGGTTTGATGCTCGGGTCGAACTCGACCAGGCCGTACGTGTCGTCGGCGTCGTACTTGCCGGTGTGGAGCGACGCGTAGTCGGTGTTCATGACTCCGATCGGCCCGAAGTTGTTCACCGTCGTCGTCCAGTTCGCGACGTTCAGGTTCCTGCCGACCCGGGCCGCGATCTCCTGGAACATCGTCACGAACGAGCAGGCATCTTCCGCGTTGCCGTAAATGTCGTTCTGTTTGCCGTTCGGGAGTTTGATCACGACGTTCGGCAACGGAATCGGGTGTCCCGTCGCCTGCTTGTAGATGTTGTTGCAGTAGCGGAAGTGCTCGGTCTTGGAGTGTTCGAGGCCGATCCGACCTTCAGCGGTGATGATCCCGTCGTAGGGGTTCGGCACGATGTGGGCTTTCACGTCGTCCTGGGCGTCGCTCTCGACGCTGGTCGTGTCGGCAATGAGCTGCATGTCGGGGATGGCGGCCTTCACCTCGTTGATGAACTGCTTCGACGAAGCGGCCGCGCCGACGAGAATCAGGGCGTTCACGTGCTCGGTCTTCCAACGTTCGATGAAGCTGGCCAGCTGAGCCTGCGCCGCCGTGGTGTCGGCGCCGGTGATCGTCAGCACCGCTTCGCTGCCTTCCTTCACGCCGATCGAGGCCAGCGCCGGGTACACGACCGATTTGACCCGAGCGGTCGCGTCCGTTTCGGTGAGCACGGCCACCGTCTTGCCGTTGAGAATGTGGTGCGACTTCACCAGCGACATCACGACCTTCAACTGTCGGTCGGCGGTGATGTCAGGCGTGAGCAGCAGCGCAGGCGGCGCCTTGTCGATGATCTCCTGCGTGAGGCTGTCCGTGATGAGCGGCGTCTTGTTCTGTTGGGTGATGCACAGCTGCGCGTCGCCGGACGTGTCGTACATACTGCCGACCACGGCGAACACATGGTCGTCCTGGGTGAACGACGTGCAGGCCGCCAACGCAGCCGCAGGTTGGATCGGACAGATCTCCTTATAGTCCGCCACGATGCGGCGACCGTCGATCCCGCCGTGCTGGTTGATGTTGTTGATGAAGTAGCCCCACATCTGCTCCTGATTCACGTAGATGGAGTCGATGTAGCTCTCGACGCACGTGTAGTCGATCAGCGCGACGCCGAGCTTGATCTCCGTCGCGGTGACACCAGGTCCGACACCGGGAACGTTGGCGACCTGGGCGCCACTTCCCCCAGTCGACGACGACGGCGCGCTCTTCGCGGCGCCGCTCCCGCACGCCGCGCTCGCCATCGCGAGTGCCACGAGCCCCGCCCCGACCATCGTTCGAGCGCTTCGTCTCACGTCGACCTCCCGCGTGCTGACGCCGGAACACTACGCGAGGGCGACGAGCTCCACGAGGTCGTCCGACCAGTGGTCGACGGTGCCGTCGGGCATCACCAGCACCCGATTCGGTTCGAGTTCGGTGACGAACTCGGTGTCGTGGCTCACGAACAGCATCGCGCCTTTCCACGTGCGAAGCGCGGCACCGATCGCCGCTCGGGATGGCGGGTCGAGGTTATTGGTGGGTTCGTCGAGCAAGAGCAGATTGTGGTGGCCGGCGACGAGCATCGTCAGCGCCAGCTTCGTCTTCTCGCCGCCGGACAGCGTGCTCGCGTCCTGGAACACGATCTCACCGTGCAGGCCGAACATGCCGAGGAGGGAACGGAGATACTGATCCGGCTCGGCGCTCACGTCGCGCAGGTGTTCGAGCACGTTGCGTCCCCGGACGATGCCTTCGTGTTCCTGCGCGTAGTAGCCGAGCGACACCTGATGGCCGAGTGCCACGGACCCCAGATCGGCTTCAAGCTCACCGACGAGCGTCTTCAGCAGGGTCGTCTTGCCCGCACCGTTCAGCCCGAGGACGAGCATCCGTTCTCCGCGGCCGACGTCGAAGGTGATGTCCTCGAACACGGTCTTGGTCCCGAATGCCTTGGCCAGATCGGCGACCTCGAGGGTGACGAGGCCGGCCCGCGGCGGCTCGGGGAGGCGCACCCGGACCTTGCGTTCGGCCCGCGCCGCGCTCACGCGATTGGCGGTCAACTTCTCCACACGATGATCGAGCGTCTTGGCAGTGCGCGCCCGCTTCTCGGTTTGACCGCGCATGGAGTTCGCAAGCGCGCGCAGCCGGTCGATTTCGCTCGTCTGCCGTGCGGCGAGCTTCGTCCGGCGTTGCGCGTCGTCCTGACGGGCCACGAGGTACTGCGAGTAGGTCCCTCGATATTCGACGAGCTCTCCTTCGTCGATGTGCAGCACACGCGTGATCGCCTGGTCGAGCAGCTGCAGGTCGTGGCTGATGACCAGCAACCCGCCGCGGTAGGACCGGAGGAACTGGACCAACCATTGTTTCGCGTCGATGTCGAGGTGGTTGGTCGGCTCATCGAGGAGCAGAAGGTCGCTGCCGGCAAACAGGATCCGTGTCAGCTCCACGCGTCGCCGTTCACCACCGGACAGCGCAGTGATCGGAAGGTCAAGACGGTCGGCGGCGAGTCCGAGACCGGCCGCGATGCGGCGGACCTCCGAATCGGCGGCGTAACCGCCGGCATTGCGGAACGAGTCTTCGGCGTCGCTGTAGGCGCGGACGTTGGACGGCGACGCGTCTTCGGCCATACGCCAGTGGAGTTCGTCGAGCCGCCGGCTGGCGGCGTCGAGTCCACGGGCCGACAGCACGTGCGCGAGTGCGGTCCCGTCGAGGCCAGTGCCGCGCGGCGACGGGTCTTGGGACAGGTATCCGATCGCTCCGGTGCGTGCGACGACGCCTTGCGCGGCGGGCGCCTCGCCGGAAAGGACCTTGAGCAGCGACGTCTTGCCGACTCCGTTGCGCCCGACGAGACCGACCTTGTCCCCGGCGCGCAGGGAGAACGATGCGCCGGTCAATGTGTACCGGCCACCAACTTCTACCGACAGGTCGCGTACCTGGAGCACAGATGATTGTCGCGTACCCGCAACCCACCCGAGGGTCGTTTACGGATCAGGCGCAGGCAGCGGCTGCGGTTCTGCGCTCGGCGGTGCGGCCCGAACCCGCTCGACCACGACGTCGGCGCCGAGGAACACCACGGCGAGCCATCCGAGCGGACGTCCGAGCGGGAACAGCGTCGGCCACTCGAAGACCGGCGGGAAGCGGAAGTGATGCTGCAGGTACACGACGTAGACGGTGACCAGCGCGAGCAGCACTGCGGGCCCCAGCACGAGGACCGCGCGCAGTCGGGGTCGCCATTGCATCGCGACCAGGAGGATCAACACGAGCGCCCCGACCCACGGCGCCACGATCAACGCCGCGACCAGACCAGCCAGGACCGGTACTGCGATCCGTTGGCGACGGGTGCTGGGGCGGCGAGGTGTTTCGTCGCGTGGTGGGACAGGCCAGTCGACGCGCACCTGCGCGTCTGACGGCACGTCCGTGGTGACGACCGGCGACCGGTTCCGAAGCATCGCCCAGCCCACGATGGCAAGGCACAACAGTCCCGCCAGCGCGGAGATCCAGAGCGCGGCCCACACCTGACGTTGCGGCGTCCATTGGATCACGACGTCGAACGACGCCTGGGTCGGATGTACCAGCCAGCCGTTGGCGTAGCCGTCGACGAGGTGCGATGCGCCGAGCGCTCCCGTGTGGGCGATCGTCGCCGTCCATCCTTTGCTCTGCGATTCGCCGAGCACGAGCCAGAACGGCGCGTCGGCACCGCTCACGTGGACGCGCATGCGCGTCGCGCCGTTGTGCACCATCGTGACGGTCGGCGCCGGCGGTGCGGCGGAGCCAAGACCGGTGACACGTCCGTCGTGTACGGCGAGCGGCTGACGGCCGCCCGCCGCTGAGGCGAGGACCAGGCGATCGAGTTGGAGGCCGGTGTGCAGACCCTCGGAGGTTCGGACCACATGGGCCCCGCGTCCGAGCGTGATGGTAGGAACGCGATGTGGATCGTGGGGATCGCAGGGAGTCACGGACAGTGCGTCGATCTGCGCCGCGTGGTCGGCTGCGCCGGTGACGCGTACCGGCACCACGTGCCCGTCGATCGTGAGCAGGTCCGACCGGCACACGCCGGGCAGCTCGGCCGGCGCCGATGCCATGCGCAGCCCGGGGATCCCGAGGTCGGCGATGCCCACCGGTGCCACCACCGTGTCGAAGGTCGATTCGCGGGTCGCGAGCTGTGGACGAATGCCGGTGATGGTGACCCGGATCCGCCGGCCGGTCATGGCCGGGAAATGGAGTTGCACGGTCGCGGTCGCGTTCTCGGCGGCCCGGTTGGTGATCGGCGGGAGCGTCAGGTCGCGTACCGAGTCGTCGACTTGCAGTTCGATCGAGGTCGGAATGGAGTGCCGGCCGTCGGCGACGACTTGGAGGTGCATCTCCGACACGGTGAGCGGCTTGCCGCGTTTCGAACTGCACCCATTGTCCGCCGACCGTCGAGAACGGCGTGTTCCAGGCGGTCGCGGGATTTCCGTCGGCGGCGCTGGCGGCGTGACACTGCAGACAGCCTGGGAGTGAAGCGCTCGCGTCCGCGGTCACCGTCGGCGCGAGACCGAGCGCGGTGTCGATCGCCGCGTCGCTCGCGCCGGTGTTCACGCTCGCACTGCCGGTCAGCGCGAAGGTACGGGATCCGGGCAGGTCGAAGGTCCGTGCGATCGACAGCTCGGGATCGGAGCGCGGCGGGACGGGACGTACGGCATCGCGCGTCATCACCAGGATGAGTGGATGGGAGGCTGCCGACGCGCCGAGCGCGTCGAGAAGGTCTTGCGGCATCTGGATGACCTCGTCGACAACCACGTTATGGTCGGAGTGCTCGTCGCGTAGTCGGATCTCGGCGAAGCCCACCGCGTCGGCCCCGCCGAACAGTTTGCGGCGGAGGTCGTTGACGTCGGTGATCTTGATCTCGAGCGTCGAAAAGCGCCGGCGTCCGAACGAGATCGTCTGTCCCGCGGCGGTGCGAGACGACACGTCGAGTGCGACCGACATCTTGGTCTTGTTGTCGAAGATAAGTTGGACTTTGGTAATCCAACGATTGCGCGGTCCGTTCAACGGTTGCACGAGGTTCACATGGTTGGTCGTAATCGCGGAGTCGAGTTCGATGCGGATGTATTGGCCGACCGCGTTCCCGAGTGAAGCCGCGCGCCACGCGGTGGAGGTGTCGCCGTCGAGCGCACGCACTGCGCGGTCTTCGGGCGTATAGGTGATCGTGTTGCCGTAGGAGCTGGCCTGCACCGACTTGACGCCTCGCTGTTGCGTATAGGTGAGCGCGTCAGCGGGCTCACCAGGAAACACCGGAAGGCGCGCGTCGTTCGGGTCGGCGACGAGGGGCGTCTCGCCTTCCTGTTCGGTGTAGCCGAGATTGTCGAGCACGGAACTCCAGATACGTGCACGATCGCGGTTCTCGTCGGTGACGACGAGCGCGGTGGCGGGCCCGACCGCGGCGCGCAGCGCCGCCGGCGTCGTGTACGACGCGCTGTATTGGGTCACTCCCGCGCCGTCGAGCAGGCCGACGTTGGCGACGTCGATCATTCCTTCGCCGTCGCCGGAGATCATCGAGCGCGTTCTGGGGCGACTCGGCACGTACGATCGGCGTCGCGTTCTCGACCGGATACACCACAACCGGGTTGAGGAGTGGCTCGTTGGCGGGTGCTGCGAGATCGATTTCGTCTTCCTCGCGAGCACCCGGTGCCGGGGGCACCTGCGACGATGGTGTCTTCGGACCGAAGTCGATCGGTTTGCCGAGTCCGGGGATCTGTTTGAACACGCGGTTGAGTTCGCGCGGCGACACGAGGTTGTACCGTTGATATTGGATGTCGTTGCGCAAGACGACATCGCCGATCCCCATGCGCCGCAGCACCGCGACGACTCCCGCCGGATCCGCCACTCCTTCTTGGAATCGACGGTCCAACACGTTCAGGAGATCGGCGGTGCCTGCGGTGCCGTACGGAATCAACTCGCGAGCGACGTACGGGCGATTCATCAGCCCGGGGGTGATCGGATCGACGGTATCGCCCCACGTGTACTCCGCGAAATCGGCGCCGGGTTCTTCGAGCACCCGTGTCGCGTCGCCCTGTGCATCGAGGTACTTCGTCGCCTGCGTCCAGTATGCCGGGACGTTCTCCGGACGCTCGAGGTTCTTGCCGTAGAAGGAGCCGTCGAAAATCGCCGGCATGTTGACGACGATGAGGACGATCACGACGCCGATCACCGCCGCGCCCAGCACCGGACGCCCGTGTCGGCGCAGCGATCCGACCACGACGTTGACGCTCAGGCCGAGGAGCACGGTGAGGGCAAGGACCACCAACGGCACCGCGCGCGCCGTGCTCCGCAACGCGAGGCCGGCGCTGGAGCTGTTCGCGAACGCTTTGAAGAGCGCGCCGAGCGGCGTCGGATCCGCGTACGGCGACGGTCCGACCGCGATGACCATCCCGACGACGAGCAGAGCAACGAAGAACATCCGGTGACGCCACCGCACGAGCCCGGCGGCGAGCAGGCTGACGACCACGAGGCCGTATCCCGCGATCAAGACCGCGGGGCGTTGTGTGTACTGGCTTGCCGACTCGATCCACGGTCCGAGGCGATCGCCTCCGTAGAAGTACCAGTAGCCGAGTCCACGGAGGATTTCGTTCGGAAACGATGCCGTCGCGACCGCCCTGACGGTCTCGGTGTATTTGAGGATGTTGAGGCCGTACGTGCCCTGCATCTCGAGCCCGGCGATCCACCACAATGAGGTGAGGAGCGTCAGCGCTCCGATGCGCACCGTCACGCCGAGCGCTCGGCGCCAGTCGACCTGATGGTCGACCAGCCATGCGTAGGCGATCCAGAGCACCGGACCGACACCGGCGAAGATCAGCGCGGTGGCGTTGACTCCACCGATGACCTGTACGACCAACGCAAAGATCGCGGGATAACGCCAGCCGCCGTCACGCAGCGCCTTGCGGGTGAGACCGATCATCCACGGCAGCGCGGCGAACGGAAGGAGCAGCACCGAGATGCGCGCCGAGTAGTCGAGCGTGTACGGCGTGAACATGTATGCGATTGCGGCGACAACCACGCCCGGCCCACGCAAGCCGAAGGTGCGCAACAGGTACAGCACACCAACCGCGGCGAAGAACAGGATCGATCCGAGCCACAGCCGTTGTGAAACCCACGCCGGAACGCCGAGCTTGTCGAGAATCCAGTAGTACGGACCCATCGGGAACACGTAGCCGATGTTCTGGTGGGTGACGGTGCCCATCCCGATGTGCGGGTCCCACATCGACACTGCCCGCGACAGCAACCGTCCAGGATCGAGATAGAGGTACTGCTTCGTGTCGGCGGCGACCTTGCCCGGGTCGCTACGCAGGACGGGGACGTAGGCAGCCAACGCGAGGAGCACATATCCCCCGACGGCGCGCCACGAGCTGCGACGCCACCGCGGCGTCGCCGGGCCGGCCGTCGACCCGGCCGTCGACTCGGCCTCCTCGGCCGTCCCCCTGGACGCGTCGCTCACGACCGGCGGCGCCGGAGTGCTTCGTTGGCCAACACCTCGAGTGTGCCGCGGGCGGTCGCGCCCCAGGTGAATCGCGTCGCGTAGGAACGTGCACCGGTCGACAACGACGCACGCAACGCGTCGTCGGTGATCACACGCTCGATCGCGGCGCCCATCTCGATCGGATCGTCGACCAGCAATCCGGTGCGTTCGTGCACCACCGCGTCGGCATGCCCGGCGATCCGCGTCGCGACGGCCGGTGTCCCGCACGCCGCTGCTTCGGTGATCGTCATGCCCCAACCTTCGTGCGCGGAAGCGCTTGCGAGCACCCACGCCTGGCGGTACAGATCGATCAACGCCGCCGGCTCAACTCGCCCCGGCAACGAGATCCAACTGTCGGCGCCGAGTTCGCGCACTTGCGCTTCGAGCGCCTCACGTTCGTAGCCTTCACCGACGATGACTGCCCGCAGCGCGGGCTGGCGCTGGCGGACGGTGGCCAACGCGTCGATCAGGGCGGGTAATCGCTTGACCGGAACCAAACGTCCGACCGCGACGACGAGCGGCGTCTCGGCGCGCGTTCCTCCCGGCGAGAACGACGGATCGACGCCCGGCGGCACCACCGCGATCCGCTGCGACGGGAGATGCAACTTTCGTACCAGCTCAACCTTGGACGAATTCGAGAGCGTCACGATCGGGGTGCGCCCGTATACGAGCGGCGCGACGTGAAACTCGAGATTCCGCCCGACGCGCGCCAGACGTGGGCTGAGTGTCATCTCCCACATCGAGTCGTGTACGTGGTGCAGCCATACGACCGTCGGCCGGCGCGCCCACAGCGGCGACCAAAACGGCATGCCGTTCCAGATTTCGACGAGTCCGTCACTCGCGCCGTGCCAACCCATCATTTCGCTGAACGCTGCTCGCGGAAACACGAGGTATCGTCCGGCTTTACGGATCACGCGGTATCCGCCGCGCCAGGTGACCTGCGGATGGCCCGCCGCGTACGACGTGCGCATCGTCACTTCGATCCCGGCTTCGGCCCAAAGTGACGCGACGTGCGATGCGTGCAGCTCTGAGCCGCCCGCTTCGGGATCGTCGAGATCCCGCCAGGCGAGAATCGCGATGCGCCGCAACCCGGCAGTGGCCGCCAGATCACCGAGCTTGGTGACGACATCGACGTCGAAGCCAGACGGGTCGAGATCGACAGGGTCCGGGTCGGGTCCGATGGCGCGGGAGTCTAGAACGACGCCGACCGCGCGTTCGGCTCGGTCCGGTCCGTGAGACGACCGTGCCGCAGCGATACCCTCCCTGAGTCGGTTCCTTGATCGCGATCAGCCGCGAAGCGTTGGAGGACGTGGTGAAACTCACCGGCGAGCGGCCGATGCGGGGCGCGACCCCGGATTCCCTGCTCGCACTGCACGACGCCGGCTACCGGGAGGTGATCGCGCGTCTCGGGTCCGGCGTCGTCCTGGATGTCGGCTGTGGGGTCGGAACGGAAACCTCGCGGCTCGCCGCCGCCGACCGAGTCGTGGTCGGCGCCGACTACAGCAGCGACACCGTACGCCTGGCTGCACATGCGTCGACGCCCGGACTCGAATACGTCGTCGGCGACGGCGCCGTGTTGGGGCTCCGTGACCGCAGCGTCGACTTTGCGGTCTCTTCGCACATCATTGAGCACTTCGTCAACCCAGCGCGGCACGTCATCGAACTCGCGCGGGTCTTGCGCGCCGACGGCACCGTGTTCGTGATCACACCGAACGCGCCTGCCGACTTCGAAAATCCGTTCCACGTGTATCTCTTCGAACCTGAACATCTCGTGTCGCTGCTCGCGTTGTTCTTCGAGGACGTCAGCTGTTACGGCCTCGAAGGTGACGAAGTGCTCAAGGCCGACTTCGCGATGCGCCGCGCGAGCGGCGAGCGCATCTTGAAACTCGACCCACTCGACCTGCGGCACCGCCTCCCGCGGTGGGCGTACGTGTGGGCGTACGAGCACGTGCTGCCGATGACGTACCAGTTCCTGGGAGACACCAGCGGGATCGGGTCGGGGATCGACTCGTCGCACTTGTTCATCCGCGAGTCCGTTCACGCCGATACACCGGTACTCTTCGCCGTCGCGCGCCGTCCCCGCGTCCCCCGAACCGTTTCGGATCAGCCATGACCAAGGTCTGGATCACGGTCCCCACCCTCAACGAAGTCGAGAATCTCGACTCGTTGGTGCAACGGGTCCGGGCGGCCGTCCCCGATGCCCACATCTTGATCGTCGACGACGGCAGCGCCGACGGCACCGCCGAGAAGGCCGAAGCCTTCGGTGCCGAAAAAGGCGGGATCGAGGTCCTGCGCCGGCCACGCAAGATGGGCCTCGGCAGCGCGTACCGCGCCGGCCACGCGATCGGCATCGCCCGCGGCTACGACGTCCTGATCCAGATCGACGCGGACCTCTCGCACGATCCGGCCGCGATCCCGACGCTGCTCGCGGCCATCGAACGCGGCGCCGATCTCGCGATCGGTTCCCGGTACGTGCCGGGCGGTGCAGTCCCCAACTGGCCGGCGCGTCGCTTACAGCTTTCTGTGTGGGGAAACCGCTACGCCGCACTTGTGCTCGGACTGCACGTCCGGGACGCGACTGCGGGCTACCGCGCGTACCACGCGTCGATCTTGCGTGCGATGGACATCGAGTCGACGCACTCGACCGGATATGCGTTTCAGATCGAAATGACCTACCGCGCGTTTCTCGCGGGCGGAAAGATCGAGGAAGTTCCGATCACGTTCACCGATCGCGTGCCGCGGCGCGTCGAAGATGTCGGGCAGCATCGTGTTGGAGGCGTTGACGCTCGTCACGCTGTGGGGACTGCGGGACCGTGTCCTGCCGAAGCGGCTCCCGCACCGCAGACGCGACCGTTCCACGGCTCGTGGTTAAACTCCCAGGCCGTGCTTTGGTTCGAGCGTGAAGTCGTCGCCGCGCTCATGAGCCCGACGCTCGACGACGCTGAGCGTGCGGCCGTCGAGTCGTACGTCGACAAGACCCTCCGTTCCATGCCCGAGCATTTCCGCGCCGGAGTGCTGGGCGAGTCACTCCTGTTCGGCGCACGCGCCCGCATCGCCCATGCGCTCGGACGCCCGGCCTCAGCCGGCCTGCGCGCCCGAGTCGAACGCTGGAAAACCAGCCAGATCGACTTCGTACGTCAGTACGTACGGCTGCTCCACTCGCTCGTCCTGTTCGCCGAGAACGAGCTCACGCCGAGCGTGCGCTGATGGCGATGCACGACACCGACGTGCTCGTGATCGGATCGGGCGCGGGGGGCGCGGTGACAGCCGCGACCCTTGCCCGCTCGGGACGTTCGGTCACCATCGTCGAGGAAGGCCCGTGGGTCGATCCGGACGCGACGGAGCCGTTCTCGTTAGCGGAAATGGTCGCCAAATACCGCCACGGCGGTTCGTGCGCCGCGCTCGGTCGTCCGGCCATCGCCTATGCGGAGGGCCGCTGCGTCGGTGGGAGCACTGAGATCAACAGCGGCCTGTATCACCGGCTGCCCGGCGAACTGGCAGACGAATGGCAACGCGACTACTGCATCGATGAATTCGGCGCCGACGCGCTCGACCGCTACTCGGCGCGCATCGAAGATGAGCTGGCCGTGTCGCGCCTGCCGGGCGCTCCGCCAATGTCGTCGGCGGTGCTGGAACGCGGCGCCGCCAAGCTCGGCTGGCAGGCCGTGGAGTTCTCTCGGGTGTTTCGTTACGAGCCGAGCGGCCGCGCCGTCAAACAGACGATGGCCCGGACGCTGCTCCCCCGGGCGATGGAGGCCGGCGCAGCCGTGATCGCGGACTGCCGCGTGTCGAAACTGTTGCGCAGCGGCGATCACATCGTCGGCGCGCTCTGCGATCGCCAACGTCCCGACGGATCAGACGAAGAACTCGTCATCCGCGCCGACCACGTCTTCGTGTGCGCGGGCGCGACGCAGACACCTGCGTTGTTGCAGCGCAGCGGCATCCGCCACAACATCGGCAACGGGCTCAAGATGCATCCCACCGTGAAAATCGCGGCGCGCTTCGATCATCCCATCGACCACGGCGAGGTGCCCATGCATCGCGTCACCGAGTTCGCCCCGGGACTCACCATCGGCGGATCGGCTAGCCGTCGCGGTCATGTCGCCCTCGCGCTCGCCGACTCCGGTTCGGAATACGCCGCGGCGCTCGCCGACTGGGAACGCGTCGCGGTGTACTACGCCGCCATACGCAGCGAGGGCCACGGCCGCGTGCGCGCACTGCCTCGGCTGCGGGCGCCGCTCGTGACCTACAACCTGACCGATGGCGACATGAGCCGCCTGGCGCGGGCGCTGTTACACCTCGGCGAGGTGCTGCTCGCCGCCGGCGCCTGCGAGATGTACCCGTCGGTGACCGGCGGAGTCGTCGCCCGCGGCCCCGAGGATCTCGTGCAGTGGTGGGACGCCACCTCCCGGAACCGAGCCAACCTCATGACCGTGCACCTGACCTCGACGGTTCGCATCGGCGAAAACCGGGACCGTACCGGCGCCGACAGTTTCGGCCGCGTCTGGGACTTCACGAACCTGCACGTCAACGACGCGTCGCTGCTCCCCGACGCTCCCGGCGTGAACCCGCAGGGCACGATCATGGCGATCGCCGCTCGCAACAGCGACCACTTCCTGTCGCAATAGCGCACTGTCCAACCGTCTGCGCGTGTCCGAACGAACCGGAAAGCTCACCAACCGCTCGGGTGAAGCTGTCGCATTGGCTGTCGTCGCGTTCATGTTCGCCCTGCCGCTGCGCGGCTTGTTACGTGCGCCCGGACCGCCGATGGAAGAGGGCTTCATGCTCGTCTTCCCCGAGCTCGTCCTCCACGGCGAGATCCCCAACCGCGACTTCCTGCACCTGTACGGACCGGGCAGCTTGTGGGCCTTGGCCGCCGCGTTCAAGGTCTTCGGCTACTCACTGCTCACAGAACGGCTGTTCGGCCTCGCCCAGCAGATGGCGATCGTGTTCGGCGTCTACGCGCTCACCCGCCGTTGGGGCCGAACGATCGCGGTGTCGGGCGCGGTCACATCGGCGCTCATCATCATTCCGTTCGGACTCACCGCTCTGGCGTGGGTCGGCGGCGTCGGCCTCGGCGTGCTCGGACTCGCCGCCGGCCTCCACGCTGCGGCGCCGACAGCAGCACAGACGGCGACGGAGACGGCGATCGCCGGGCGCGACGGTGGGCGTTCACGGCCGGTGTGCTGCTCGGCGTCGCGTTGCTGTTCAGACTCGACCTCATCGTCGCGGTCGGCTTGTCGGTCCTCGCGCTCGTCTCCGGCATGAGGCGGCCCCGGGTCAAACGTCTGCTCGCCGGGATCGGCGTCGGCGTCGCGCCCTATGCGATCCACATCGCGACCGCCGGTGCCGGAAATGTGTGGCGCGGGATGGTGCTCGATCCCGTCTTCCACCTGCGCGCCGGACGCAGCCTGCCGATACCGCCGCCGTGGTCGCACGTCGACGGCTTCCTCGAACGGGCCGGGCTGTTACAACAGCTCCGGTGGCCGATTCCCGAACCTCACGCGTCACAACAGCTCTTCTTGTGGTTCTTCGTGCTCCTCGGCGTCGTCGCGTTCCTCGTCATACAAGGTTGGCGTGCCGTGCGCGCAGATCGCGAGTCGCTTCAGGCCCGCACGTTGCTCGTCGTCGCGCTGTTCAGTCTCGGCACCGTCCCCCAAGCGCTGCAACGCGTCGACTCCGCACATTTCGCGTGGGTGAGCACCGTCCCGTTCGGCATGCTCCCAGTCGCACTCGTTGACCTCGCCCGCCGCGCCAGGCCGCAGATCTCGGCGCGGCGGCTCGGGTTCGGCGCCGGCGCGGCCGTCCTCGCGCTCGTCATCTTCGTGCTCCCCGCGTTCACTGCGACGCGCTACGCCGACTACTCGCTGCAGACATTCGACGTGCACCGCAGTTCGTTCAAGATCGAGCACGACGGACGGGTGTTCTATTACGGCAAGCAGGACCGTGCGACCGCCGCGAACATGGTGATCGCGGCGGCGGCTTCCATCTCACGGCCTGGGCAACGCCTGTTCGTCGGGCCCGGAGACCTCCGCAAGACGCCGTACAGCGACGCCTACCTGTACTACGAGCTGGCCGACCTCGTACCGGCGACGTACTACATCGAGATGGACCCCGGCGTGGCGAACGCTCCGAACTCTGGGCTCGACAAGCAGCTCGCGTCCGCTGACATCGTGATCCTCTCGAAAATCTGGGACAACTGGAGCGAACCGAACGCGTCGCGCAAGGTCGGATCCGACAAGCCGGTACAGGTGCTGGCACGCGACTTCTGCCACGTCGGCACGTACCTCAACCTGTACGAGCTCTACCGCAAATGCCGATAGGGACGGACGTCTTCGCAGGTCAGCATCATCGGCGTGTGGTCGTGTCAGGCTCGGACCGCCCGCCGCGGGCGCGCCCGGGATACGTCGAGGCTCGCGTGCGTGAAGCCCGATAGGTTATCGACCCTGTGCGGCCAGTCGTCGTGACCCCGAAAGACCAACAGACAGACCGCGCCGAGTTGTTCGCCTGCTCGGGTGACGGTCTCCGACCGAACCGACGAGCGGTGCCGGCCGGAACTCGCGATCGGTTGTCGACACGCAGCTAACGTCCCGGCCCGGAAAGAATTGGCCCACGATCGCGGTGGTGACCGCGGTTGCGTTCATCCTCCCGCTGCGCGCGATGTTGCGCAGCGCCGGCCCCGCGATGGAAGAGGGCTTCATGCTCGTCTTTCCCGACCGGGTCCTGCACGGCGCGATTCCGAATAAGGACTTCTTGTACTTGTACGGACCCGGGAGCCTGTGGGTGCTCGCCGCGATCTACAAGGTCTTCGGCGTGCGCATCCTCGTCGAGCGCTTCGTCGGGCTCGCACAGCTCGTCGGCGCCGCGGTGGGTGCCGCGGCGGTCGTCCGCTGGTGGGGCCGGTGGGTGGCCGCCGCCGCGGTCCTGTTGAGCGTGATGTTCGTGATGCCGGCACTGCAGCTCACGGCGCTCCCGTTCACGGGCGGATTCGCGCTCGGGCTGGCATCGCTCGCCGCCCTCGTGCAAGCACGCCACGACGCCGACAGCGCAGCCACCGCGCGAGCTCCGCGACGGTGGGCGATCGTCGGCGGCGTCCTCGCCGGCTTCGCGATGCTCTACCGGATCGACCTCGGTCTCGCGGTGACGCTGGCCGGCGCGGCCGCGCTGTGGGGACTTCCGGGCGCCGTGGTCCGACGCGCGTTCGCTGGTCTCGGCGCCGGGCTCGCCCCCTATGCGATACAGCTCGCGCTGGCCGGGCCGAACACGGTGTGGCGCGGCATGATCGTCGATCCGATGCTGCACCTGCGAGCCGGAAGGCGACTCCCGGTGCCGCCCAGCCCGAGCCATCTCCAGGGTGTGGCCCGGGTCATCGTCGCGGTCGAAGGCTGGTGGCCGTTCCCGCGGCTTTCGCCCCCCCAGCAGCTCTTCACGTGGTTCTGGCTGCTCGCAGTGCTCTCGGTCGGGCTGGTCGCGCTCGGATTCTGGTGTGTGCGCCGGGCGCCGGACAGCGTTCCGGCCGCGGGTGCTCCTGGCCGGCGCACTGTTCGGGCTGGGGACCTTTCCTCAAGCACTGCAACGAGCCGACTCGGCACATTTCGCGTGGGTGAGCGGCATCGTCGTCGTCCTCGTCCCCGCCGCGATCGTCGAAGCAGTCGCCGGCCTACGGCCGGGCTGGCCTCGTCCCCGTCTGGGACTCGCGGCGGGCGCCGCCGTGATCATCGCAAGCTCGTTGCTGTTCCCGACCTACACCGCCCGCCGGTACGTTTCCCTCGTCCAAGATTCGTTCGCCAAGTCCGACACCATCCCGATCACCAACGACGGCCGCACCTTCTATGTCGGGAGCGATCCGAGCTTCGCTCACAGCATCGAATCGCTGCTCGCCGCGGTCGACCACGACGTCAAGCCCGGAAGTCGCGTCATCGTCGGCAACAGCAATCTCACCGTGACGCCCTACGTCGACACCTTCCTCTACTACCTGTTGCCACGCTTGGTACCCGGCACATATTTCATCGAGTTCGAGCCGGGACTCACAAACGGTCGCGGGACACGTCTCACCCAGGACATGCAACACGCCGACGTGTTCATCGCGTCGGACCGTTGGCTCAGCTGGAACGAACCGAACGCGTCGATGAAACCCGGCGATCCACGACCGGGTCAAGTGTTGCGCCAGGACTTCTGCCTCAAAGACAATTTTGGCAACGGCTACAAGCTGTATCTGCGCTGCTCGACGCGCTGACTAGGCGCCTCGGCGTCGTGCCGAAAGATCGAGCACTTCGAAGCGACCGTCTCCTCCGAGCGACCGGAATCGATCAAAGAACGCTAAGAGGCTGTTGGGAAAGTTTGTGCTGGTGGAGGTCGGATTGCCACGTGTTGAGTGTCGGGTTGTCACATACTTAAATCATGCGAACACAGCAGGATCGACAGACGATTACGTGGCGTACGACGCATGGTGATATGTCCGATGTGGAGTGGGAACTGATCGCGGATCTGGTCCGTCCGGCGTGGTCGCCGGGGAAGATGGGACGGCCGATCACCCATGACCGACGCACGATCGTCGACGCGATCTTCTATGTGTGCGCGACGGGCTGTCAATGGCGGGCGCTGCCGGACCGGTACCCGAACTGGAACACGGTGCACCGCTACCACCTCGAGTGGTCGAAGGACGGGACGTGGGAACGTGTCTGCGACCGGCTCCGAACGTTGGTCCGCGAGTCGGAAGGTCGCGACGCGGATCCGTCAGCGGGGATCATCGATGCTCGCAGTGTGCGGGGCACGTCGACAGTGACGAGTGAAACGAGGGGTTTCGACGCTGGGAAGAAGATCTCGGGCCGGAAGGTGTTCGGGGTGGTCGACACGCTCGGCTTGTTGCTCGCAGTGTTGGTCGTCGCCGCGAACACGTCGGACAACGTGGGTGGGATCGCGGTGATCGACGAGGCCCGCCCCAAGTCATCACGGTTGCGGAAAGTCTGGTGCGACGCCGGGTTCAAACGTGCGTTCGCGCAGCACTGCCGCGACCACCACCTCTCGGCAGAGGTCGTCGATCGGATCCACGCCCACCGCTTCGAGGTCCTGCCCAGACGATGGGTTGTGGAACGGACCTGGTCGTGGTTGACGAATCATCGCCGTCTACAAATCGACTATGAACGCGACCCGCAAGTCACCAAAGGATTCGTATGGGCCGCGCACAGCCGACTGCTCCTCCGCCGACTCACCCAACCACACACACCATGATCCACCAGCCCAAACAATCGCGACAGCCTCTAACGTCGCGTTCACCGACGGGCATGCGATCCCGAACATCGACCGATCGACGACGAACCGTACGCCGAACTCTTTGCGCAGCCGCGCGACGTCTTGCGATCCGAACGGCTGCGTCGGTCGCTCGGCGGTGGTGAACCGTCCGTATCGGTACGGTCGCATCGCAGCTTCGCCAGCGCATCCGAACTCGCCAACGGGACCAGCTTCGACCAGGGGTCGGCCGCGAACGAACCCGCACAACCAATGACGGGCGTGTCGTGGAAGATCTGGTAGCTCTCGGCGAGGCGTCCGATCTCCCGCAACGCACGTTCGCTCGCGGCGCTCGTCCCCATCGTGTCCGAAGGAATCGTAGGAGCAGCCTCGTCGCGAGGAGCACGGCCGCGACGGCCGCCACGACTGTTGCGCTCACCCGCCGATGCGCAATGGGGCTCGCAGGCCACCCAGTGCAGGGATCGCGAGGACGAGCCGATACGGCAACCACGAAACCGGCTTCCCGGCATGTTGCCAGACGAAGCGCCCACCGAATTTTTGAGGAAGGCCCGAGCGAGAGGACCCAGGTGGCGGCGACGGCCACCAAGATCGGGGTCCGGCGACGGTCGCGCGCAAGCAGGAACAGCCCACATCCCGCGTGCAACACAGGCCCGGATCCATCGTCGATTCGAGGGCATGCGTCGGATCGACCAGCCGATTGAGACTCCGGTCGAGAGCTGGCGGGGCGTGGCAACAACAGTGTCGACCGGGTCGGCTCCGCGAAGATCGAGAGCAGTCAGCGGAAAACAGCTCGCTGTCGCTGAGCAGTTCGGTCTCGGCGGCTCGCTTCTTCTCAGCTCGGTCGTACTGCACGCGCGAAACGACGAAAGGCGACAAGGCGACGAGCGCGATCCGACCGCGACGGTGATCGGTATCCGCCAGCTGCGCTGCCGCAGCGCCGCGACGCTGACGATCAGCGCGTAGGCCAGGCCGCCGAACACGAGAAATAGACGCTGCGGAGGTCCGCGACGACCAGCCGCACCGCCAGGCGCAGTGGCCTCACCGGACGGTTTCCGACGACGACGTCGATCGCGTCGCCCAACAGCAGCGGCACGGTGAATGCCCAGCAGAGCGGGCAGCCCGACCTGGATGTTGAGTGCGATCGGCGGTGCGCTGAGGAACACGATCGCTGCGACGACGTGCGCCAGGCGGTGGGGACTTAGCCGTCGCGCGAGCGATCGAGCACCCACGATGTTCAGGACGGCACCCGCGACGAACGTCAGGCTGTAGGAGACAAACGGACCGAACACAACGTTGAACAGGCCCGACACGTACGACGGGAGGTATCCGTCGACGAGTCGGAGATTGAGCCCGAGGGGAACGATCACGTCGGGGATCCGCATCGGGATGAGGTGCCCGTGCGCGATCAGCCGGCCGAGACGCCAACCCAGGTGTAGGAGCGCGCGTCGTCGCTGCGTCCTATCAGTTCGATGCCGGCATGGACGAGTCGCGGCCCGAGTACGAGCGCGATCGCCAGCCCGCACGCGCCGCGTTCGGCAGCGCAGCCCCGCACCAGCGTCGCGTCATCAGCCGACGGCGTCGAATGGGTTCAGATCCGCGTGTTCGACCAACGTCGGCCTACGTGACCGACCGCGCCCAACGCAAGATCGGACGTTCTAACAGGTACCAGCTCGCAGTCGCCGCCGCGAGCACGACCGGGAACCCGGCGGCGAACACGACGACCCAGTTGCCGTGCCGCAACGGCCAGCCGAGCCAATCCTCTTGGACGACTTCGAGGAGGAACCAGTGCCACAGGTAGAGCCCGTAGCTGATGACACCGAGGAACGTCAAGGTTCGGGAGCGTAGAAGTCGACGTATCGTGCCATGATGTTGCGGTCCGAGCACCGCCGGGATCACGACGAAGAATCCGATGAGTATCTCGCAAATGTTGGAGACCGATGGTCTGCGCCGCGGTCATGGCCCCGAGCGGTTCGATGTGCGAGACGAGCGGGATGCCGACGAACACGGCGAACGCGAGACCCCACCAGATCCACGCAGGCCGACCCAGCCGTTCGAGTCGCGTCACGGTGCGCGCTCGCAACGGTGCGGAGCTGAGGACCGCGAGGAACATACCGAGCGCGAACGCGGCGACATGTTGCGGTAACACCGTGATCCACGGGGCGTTGTAGCCTTCGGCGATTGCGACGATCGCGCCGACTCCGATGGCGCACAACACGGCGACGCCGACCAGCTCGACCGCCAACGGCCGCCACCGGCGAGCGAGCCGACCGATCGCCGCCGCGTAGAACGGAAGACACGCGTAGAACGTCAGCTCGACGACCAGGCTCCATGCCGGTGGAAGACCGACGAGGAACGGATTGCGGGCCCGGACATAGGTGAACGTCAACGTGAGGCTCTGGGCGAAACCCCCGACCCCTTTGATCGTCGCTCGGGGAACGACGAAGGTAAAGAACGCGATCACTGCCCAATAGGCCGGGAAGATGCGCCGCGAAGCGTCGGGTGGCAAATCCTCGTGGCGACACCGCAGGGCCGTCACGCAGATGCTCCGCCGCAAACGGCAGGTACAACAAGAATCCCGACGTCACGAAGAAGATCCACACGCCGGCATTCAGGTTCCCGAGGAACCTTCCGGCCCAGGTGTCGAACCAGGTCGCGAAAAACACCGAGTGGTACACGATGACCATCAGCACTGCGACGGCGCGGATGCCGTCGAAGCAGGGGTACCGGCCTTCGAGACGTCCGGCCCGGCCGCGCGGGGAGACGAAGACCTCGGCGGTCACGATTCACCCTGGCACGCACGGGACCGAACCTGCAAACCGGCCATCGCACGACACGGTCTGCACCGGGTGTGCACGGACACCATGCGCGCCGCTTAGCGGGCCGTGCGGAGCTGCGGCAGCCACCACTTCCACACGACCAACGCTCCGGCGCTGGAGAGGTGCACGTTGTCCGGCTGCCACATGTCAACGCCGTCGAGTGTCTCGACCCGATGACCGTTCGGGCAGACGAGCGTCCGCCAACGAACGATCTCGACGTGGGGCATCTCGCGGGCAACCTGCTCGAAAATGGCGTTGAGCGCCGCGATGCGTTTCGGGTCACTTCGTTCCGGCAGCGGGTCGTTCTCGTCGCCTGCGCCGTAACACGGCACCTGGAACAGGTACACGGTCCGGCCAGTGGCGGTGAGGAGACCGAGCGCGGCGCGCAGCGAGCCGCGCACCAGGTTCGTCCATGCCGGGGTGTCGAACCGGACGAGCCCGTTGCTTGTTTCCTGGTCAAGGATGTCCCACGCTCCGGTCATGAGCGCGAGCACGGCGTGCGGCTCGCTGCGCATCGCGTTCTCCCACCGTGCCTGCCATCCGTCGCACTGGGCCGGCCTGGGGACCACGCGGCCGTCGCTGAAGTGGTTGTCCTGCACGACGCCGCATCCGAGCCGGGCGTCTCCACCGACGGAGAGATCCAGCTCTTTGGAATGCTTCGCGCCGCTGAGGCCGAAGACGAGCCCGGTGGAATCACCGAAGAGCTCGACACGCAGGGCCCCGGCCGGAGCGGGCGTGTGGGCGGCAGCCTGCGCGGCGGCCTGCGCGAGGTCGCTGGGAGGAAGCGCGAACAGGCGCGGCGACGGTGCTCACCAGGAGCACCGCGACGACAACGGCAACTGCGAAGTAGAGCACCGCGCCGCGGCTGCCGGAACGTCTCGCGACCGCTCCCACACGAAATGGACGCTCGATCAGACGGTACGAGATCTCGGCCAGCACGACCGACACCACCAACCGCACGACAAACAGTGACGCGCCGTCGAGACCGGGCCGCGGCGACACGAACACGTACACCGGCCAGTGCCACAGATACAGCGAATACGAACGCAGACCGACCGCGACCAGCCACGGCAAGCGCAACGTCTTGGCGACGGGCGCGGCGGGCAGCACCGCGACGACGACCACCACTGTGGCGCACAACACTGCGAACACGAAAAAGCCGCCACGATAGAGCGCGTACGTCTGAAACGTGGCCAGGCGCATGACGACGAGGATGCCGAGGAGCGACGCCGCGCCGACCCCAGCCGCGGCCCGGGCCACCAGCGGGTGCGATCTCACATACCCGGCCATCGCATCCCATGGTCCGCCCGCGCCGGCCAGCACTCCGAGCGCAACGCCGACGAGCAGACCCATGGCGTGGGAATCGCTGCCGAGATACGCGCGCGTCGGGTCACCGGTCGGCGACACGAGGGCCGCCATCCACGCCGTCGATGCGAGCGCCGCCCCGAGGACGACCAACGCGGCGCGGACCGGATGGCGGACGATCGAACGTCGCGCCGCGAAGCACACGACAGGCAGCACCAGATAGAACTGCTCCTCGACTGCCAACGACCACATGTGCAAGAACGGTGACGGGCGACCGATGCTCGTGAAGTAGCTGCTCTTCGCGAAAATGATGACCCAGTTGGCGCAGTAGAAGAGGGTGCCGAGCGCCTGCGCGCGTATGTCGTGCTTCTCGGCGCCGGTGGAGTTGATCGCAACCGCGCAGAGCACGACGACGGTCATCGTCCCGAGCGCCGGGAGGAGTCGGCGGGCCCGACGGGCCCAGAAGTGGCCGAGCCCTACCTTGCCCGTCCCTGCGATCTCGGCGACGACCAACCGGGCGATGAGGAAACCTGAGACCACGAAGAACACGTCGACGCCGAGGAACCCGGCCGGCAGCGCCGACGGTGCGAAGTGATAGACGATCACCGCGGCGACCGCGATGGCGCGCAAGCCGTCGAGCCCACCGATGTACGCGGGCTTGGTTCCTGGCGCTTGTTCGCTGGTCACGGTCATGTGCTCATCGGGCGAGGTACGATCCGCCGTTCTCGAGAGGAGCCCGACGATGCGTGCGGTCACTGACGACAAGGTCCGTCTGCCCCGCGCGCTCGTGATCCTCCTCGTCAGCCTGGCCGGTCTCCTCCTCGAGGTCGGCTACACGCGCATCATTTCCTACAAGCTCTGGTACTACTACACCTACCTCGTGATCGGGCTGGCACTGCTCGGTATCGGGTCGGGCAGCGTCTTCGTGGCGGTGTACAGCCCAGTACGCAAATGGAGCACGAACAGCATCATTGCCGTTTCGGCGATCTTGGGCGCGGTCAGCATCGCGCTCGGCTATCTCGTCGTCGCGGTGTTGCACGTCAACACGATCGTGATCTGGGATTACGGAACTCGAGCTTCGGTCACGAATCTGCTGCGGCTCGGGCTCATCTGCTTCGCGATCTTCGTCGCGTTCATCTCGTTCGGCATCATCGTGTCGGTACTTCTCGGTCGGGCACGCGACGGCGTCGGCCGGCTGTACTTTTCCGATCTCGTCGGCGCCGGCCTCGGCTGCGTGCTCGCGATTCCCCTCATCACGCGTCTGGGTCCGCCCCGGGTGATCATGTTGGCGGCGCTGATCTTCGCTGTTGTCGGTGCAGCATCGTGCCGGCCGAGATCGTTGCTGTTCGGGGTCGCCGCCCTCATGTGTGCCGCGCTCGTCGGGACGGTCGTTGCGAGCAGCGTCCTACCCGATATACGCACCGAGGACGGCAAGCTGCACACACCGCACTCGCTTTACTCGGCCTGGGGTCCCGTGTTTCGGGTCGATGTCGTGCAGATCGGCAAGACGACCTCCAACTATCTCCTCGTGCATGATGGAACCTTCGGATCTGGTATTCGGCGGTTCAACGGAAATCCGGCGTCGATCAGGGGCTACTACTCCAAGGATCCACGTTCGCTTCCGTTCGCCGTGCTCGGCACTCCCCCGCCGCATGAGCTCATCATCGGGTCGGCGGGCGGAAACGAGATTTTGGCGTCGATCGCGTACCACGCACCCGATATCGAAGCGGTCGAGCTGAATCCGGTGACCGTCTCGCTGCTCACGAACCACTTCGCCAGCTACACCGGAAACCTGACCAAGCGGCCCGACGTCCATCTGCACCTGGGTGACGGCCGCTCATACCTGGCGCGTCAACACAAGAAATACAACCTCGTGTGGTTCGTCGCCCCTGACAGCTACGCCGCCACGAACGCAGCGTCTTCGGGCGCGTTCGTGCTGTCCGAGAGCTACCTGTACACGACCGAGATGATCAAGATGACGCTCCAACATTTGACGAGCAACGGCATCATGGTCGCGCAGTTCGGCGAGTTCGATTTTCAGGCCGCGCCGGACCGAACCAGCCGCTACGTCGTCACCGCGCGCAAGGCACTGCAAGAGCTGGGCGTCCAGGACCCGAACAACCACCTCCTCGTCGCCGTACAGCTCTCCAGCGCGGGCGACTTCTCGACGATCGTGGTCAGCCGGACGCCGATCACCTCCGCTGAAACGCAGCGGTTCCTGTCCGGCCTCGGCAAGGTGCCCGACCAACATGCGCTCGCCGCACCCGGCCACCATTTCGGGACCGGCATCGTCAGCCGCCTCGCATCCGGCAACAACGCACAAGTCGCGTCGATCGTCAAGCACTCTCAGACTGACATCACCGCGGTGACCGACGACGCGCCGTACTTTTGGCATTTCTCCCGCTTCCGCGATGTCATCGCGGACATCACCCATCCTCTCAAGACGAACAACCCCGAAGACCAGATCGGGGAACGGGTGCTCCTGTTGTTGCTCGCGATCGTGGTCGTGTACGCCGCGCTGTTCCTGCTCGCACCATTCATCGCGGTACGCCGGAAATGGCGGGCATTGCCTGCGAAGGCCACGTCGGCCGTGTACTTCTCGGCGCTCGGGCTCGGCTTCATGTTCTTCGAAATCACCATGATCCAGCGGCTCGTGCAGTTCCTCGGCTATCCGACCTATTCGTTGACGGTCACCCTCGCGACGCTGCTCGTGTCGACCGGGATCGGTGCGCTCGCGAGCAGGCGGCTCGCCAGTCGGGCGCGCGTCGCGGTACCGATCGTGCTTGGCGTCGTCGCGGCACTCACCATGTTCTACGAGTTCGCCCTCCCTCAGATCCTCGACGGCTCCCTCGACTCGACCGGCCTCGCCGTGCGCGTCCTCGCCACCGTGATCGTGCTGGCGCCGCTCGGAATCTGTCTCGGCATGTTCATGCCGCTCGGGCTCGATCGAGTCGTCGCGCTCACCGAGCACGGCGAGGAATACGTCGCGTGGGCGTGGGCGGTCAACGGATTCTTCTCAGTGATCGGGTCGGTGTTGACGACGATCCTGTCGATGGCGCTCGGGTTCAGAACCGTCCAGTTCGCAGCACTTGCGATCTATGCGATCGCGGTGCTCGCCTTCACCCGGCTGCCGGCCGCCGCGCAAGGTCCGATCCTGTCCCTCGCCGAGGAACCGAGCGCGCAGGCCATCACGGTGTGACCAGGTCGGGAAGGTCAGCCTGCCTGGCCCGCACGTGGGTCACGATCGCGACGATTCCCACCGCGGCCAACAGTGCGAGCGACGGCTCCGCCGCGGCCCGAAAACGGGTCTGACCGTAGGTGACGATGGCGCCGATCGTGACCACGATCACCGGCGCGTTCAGGATCCACAGGTGGGCCCGTGCCCGCCGCCGCCACAACACGACGGCGCCGCCGATCGCCAACACCAACGTCGGGTAGTAGGCGACGAGGCCGAGGCGGGTCACCCACGGTTCGCGGTCCTCGCCGGCGTTGAACGCCACCATGTCAAGCGGCCGGTACAGGCTCCAGGTTCGTCCCACCCGGGCGAGGATCACGACCGGCAAGCGCGACTCGTGATGTTCGATGTAGTCGAGGCCCCGGCGCCGGTAGTAACTCGACGCCTGCGATTCGTCGCCGGGCTGGTTGAGATTCCCGGTACACGCACCTAGGGCCCACAGGCCGATGCCAGATCCGTAGTACGTCGCGGCACAGTTGGCACCCGCCAACGTGATGCCGTCGTTCGTCGAGATGAACGTCGGATCGTGAAACCGCGCGAGATTGAAGCCCACCCAGGGGGCCATGACCACCAGTGCGGCGAGCACGGCCGTGCCCGCAAGCACGCCCCGTTCTTTCCACGGCCGACGCAGCGCGCACGGCACGACAACGGCCAACAGCACCACGAAGAGCACGAACTCTTCCCGAGCCAACGCGGCCAGCCCGCAGAACACGCCGAGCGCAGCAGCGCGCCGCAGCGTCGGCCGGTCCCACAACGCGAACGCGCACAACAACGCACCGACGACCGCGACGCCGGTCACCGTTTCCGACATCACGAGTCCGTCGTTGACCCAGAGATTGGGCGTGATCGCGGCGATCGCGGCCGCGACGAGCCCGACCGTTTCTCCTCCGACGCGCCGCCCCAGCAGCCCGACCATGCCGACGAGCAGCGTGCCGAGCACCACCATCGTGTAACGATCTTCACGCACATGATCGTGCAGCGGCTCGTTGATCACCCACGACAACGGTGGATGGTCGGCCAGCCAAGCGACCGGCGTCAGTACCAACACTGTGAGCGGCGGATGGTCGGCCGCGGGCCGGTGCTTGGCCCCCGGATCGAACCGCGCGCCGTACGGTTGATTGAACCCGTGACCCGCCGCGATGAAGTTCGCCTCGGCGTTGTAGAACAGCTCGTCGCCCTGCAGACACTTGCTGGGCTCGGACGCGACGATGTGCCCGTGCGAGTTTCGCGTCTCGCACGGCCCGGCCTTTGCGATCGCAACGTACGACACGCGAATGCCCAACGCGACCGCGACGATCGCCAACAGCAGCCAGGCGAACCGAGACCGATGTCCTGTCAGCGGCGCCAACGCCCCTTCAGCACACGGTCTTGCAGCGCCCACCACGAAACGAGTCCCAGTTCCTCGGCCCCGACACTCAATGACATCTTCGAGCGGCCCCGCACGCGATCGGTGAAGGCGATGGGTACCTGCGCGATGCGGCCGCCGTATTTCCACACCCGATAGCAGAGCTCGATCTGGAATCCGTAGCCCTTCGAACGAGTGTTCGCGTAGTCGGCCGCCTTGAGCGTATCGATCCGAAACGCGCGGTATCCCGACGTCGCGTCGCGCACCGGCAGACCGAGCACCAGCGTGGCGTACCGGTTCCCCCACTTCGACACGGCCCGCCGATACCAGGGCCAGTGGGGAATCGACCCGCCGGGCACATAACGCGAACCGATGGCCGCATCCGCGCCACGCTCGATCTCGGCGAGGAGGTCGGGCAGCGCGCCAGGATCGTGCGAGAGATCGGCATCAATCTGAACGACGACGTCGTACCCGCGGTCGAGCGCGATCGCGAAACCGGCCCGGACCGCGTCGCCGATCCCGATCTTGCGCGGCCGGCGCAACACCTCGATGTTCCCGAGCTGCGCACCGACCTCGTCGACGAGATCGGCCGTGCCGTCGGGACTGTTGTCGTCGACCACGAGGATGTCCGCGTCGGGCACGGCCCGACGTGCACGATGGAGGAACTCCACGATGTTCTCCGACTCCTGGTACGTCGGAGTCACCACGAGTGCACGCACAGAGCCGCGAACCTACCTTGCCGCGGCGGTCGGTGCCGGCCCCACCGATCGGGCGCCAACCTGCGGCCGAGCGGGCGCAACTTCCATCATGGTCGGGTCTGCGGATCTGAGCCTCAGCTTCGAACAAGAAGGCGATAGCCTCGGCCTTCGTGCGCGACGGCGAACCGGAGGACGAAAAGCAGGCAGCCCCGGGTGCGCGGCCTGCGAGTGCGGCGGCGTCGACCGTGGTGGTCACCGGCGCCGCGGGCTGGCTCGGTCAGAATCTCGTGCGGTCGCTCGCCGTACCTGCTCGGCGGCGCATCCGGTGTCTGGTGCACGAGACGCAACACGCCTCGCTCCTCGGGGTGATCGACCCACGCATCGAAGTGGTGGTCGGCGACGTGCGCGACCCGACGGTGATCGACGAGCTCTTCGACGGGATCGGCCGGGCGTCGGTGTTTCACGCCGCGGCCGTCATTCACCCGGCGCGCCAGGTACGCGAGCTCTACGACGTCAACGTGGGCGGAACTCAGCTCATGCTCGACCGGGCCCGTCGGGTCGGCGTGAACCGGTTTGTGCATATCTCGTCGAACTCCCCCTTCGGCGCGAATCGGACGCGTCACGATTGCTTCGACGAAGACTCGCCGTTCGCGCCGTATATGGCGTACGGCCGCTCGAAGCTCGAGGCCGAGCAACTCGTGCAGCGCAGCTACGACCGCGGCGACCTCGCGACGGTGATCCTGCGCCCTCCGTGGTTCTACGGTCCGTTCCAGCCGCCACGTCAGACGCAGTTCCTGTCCGCGGTTCGGCGCGGACGCTTCCCGCTCGTCGGGCCCGGCACGCAACGCCGTTCGATGGTCAACACCGACAACCTCGTGCAGGGGGCGCTGCTCGCCGAGCGCGTCGACGCCGCACCTGGTCATGCCTACTGGATCGCCGACGCCGAGCCGTACGAGCTGGCCGACGTGCTCCGAACGGTGCGCGACGCCTGCGAAGCCGAAGGGCTGCGCGTCTCGAAGCGCCGTCCGTTGCCCGTCCCGCGCGTCGCAGGCGTCGTCGCGGAGAAGCTCGACGCGGTCGTGCAGGCGAGCGGACGTTACGTCCAGGCTCTGCACGTGCTCGGAGAGTTGAAAGACACCATTGCGTGTGACATCTCCCGGGCACGCAAGGAGCTCGGATACGAGCCGACGGTCGCGTTGTTCGACGGCATGCGCACCAGTGTGCGCTGGTGCCTCGAACGTGGTGATCGCCTCTGATGCCTCGCTCCGTCCTCATCACGGGCGGCAGCGGCTACTTCGGGACCATCCTGGCCGAACAGGCGCTCCTCCGCGGAGACGCGGTTCGGATCCTCGACCTGAATGCTCCGGCCCCGGTCCTCGCCCGGGCCGACTTCGTCGCCGGCGACGTGCGCGACCCCGAGACGGTGCGCGCCGCGTGTGACGGCGTCGACGTCGTGTTCCACAATGTCGCGCAGGTGCCGCTGGCCAAGGACCGGGCGCTGTTCGACGAGGTGAATGTCGGCGGCACCGCCAATGTGCTGGTCGCCGCGCGTGACGCACGCGTCGCGAAGGTCGTGCATACGTCTTCGAGCGCAGTGTACGGAATACCGTCGCACAATCCGGTGACCGACCGCACACCATTGCGGCCTCTCGAGGCGTACGGGCGAGCCAAGCTGCGGGCCGAGCTCGCATGCCACGACGCGATCGCGGCCGGGCTCGACGTGACCATCGTGCGACCTCGTACGGTGCTCGGCCTCGGCCGGCTCGGCGTGATGGCGTTGCTGTTCGATTTCGTGGCCGACGGTGCGCCCGTGTTCGTGCTCGGCGGCGGACACAATCGGTACCAGTTGGTCCACGCCGCCGATCTCGCCGACGCCTGTTTGCGTGCCGCGGATCGGGCCGGACCGTCGGTGTACAACGTCGGCGCGCGCACGTTCGGCACCATCCGCGAGACACTCCAAGCACTCGTCGACCACGCGCAGACCGGCTCACGGTTGCGGTCCGTTCCTGTCGCGCCGGCGCGCCTTGCGATGCATGCCCTTGCCGCGCTCGGGCTGGCCCCGTTCGCGCCGTACCACTGGTTGCTGTACAGCGAGTCACTCTACTTTGACATCACCCCCGCGCAGACGGAACTCGGTTGGGAACCGCAGCACTCGAACGCTTCGATGGTGATCGAGTCGTACGAATGGTTCCTGGCCCATCGCGACGATTCCGACGACGCGGCCCGGTCGCATCATCAGTCGCCGGTGCAGCCGGGACTGGTGCGAATGTTGAAGGCACTTCCGTGACCCGGCTCGAGTCCGTCGATCCGGACTGTGCCGTTGACGGCGTCGCGATCGCCGCGCGAGCCGATCCGGCCGGGGCGGCGGCGCAACAACGAGGAGCGCGCAGGGTCGACGCGCTCCTCATCGGGGCGCTGACCCTCGTGTTGTCGTTTCCGTTACTGGTCGCGCTCGTAGTCTTGCGGCGCCCGCATTGGTATCCGTTGCTCGACATGGCGCAAACCGAGATCCGCGTGCGCGATATCTCGACCGGCCATCCTCCGCTGATCGGGCTGGCCGGCCGTATCGGTCCGTTCGGACCGAACGGTGGAAGCCATCCCGGACCTTTGAGCTTCTATGCGCTGTGGCCGGTCTGGAGGCTGTTCGGCGGTTCGTCGTACGGACTGTTCGCGTCGAACGTCACGTTGGACGTCATCGCGATCGGTCTGTCGTTGTGGATGGCGTTGCGTCGAGGCGGGCGGACGCTGCTGTGCGCGATGGCAGCCGTGGTTGCGGTCCTGACCCGTGCGTACGGCGCGTATCTGTTGACGCTGCCTTGGAATCCGTATCTGCCGGTTCTGTGGTGGTTCGTGTTCGTGCTCGCGGTCTGGTCGGTGTTCGCCGACGACCTGGCGATGATTCCCGTTGCCGTGTTTGCCGGGACGTTCTGTGCGCAGACCCACATTTCGTATCTCGGTTTGGTCGGGGGGCTGGTCCTCGTCGCCGCGGTCGTGCTCGGACGTCAGGCGTTCAAGCGTCGAAAGGACGCCGATGCTCGTCGGGCGCTCTTGCGGTGGGCTGGGTCCGGCGTCGCGTTCGGCGTGTGCTTGTGGATCCCGCCGTTCATCGATCAGTTCGCGCACTCTCCCGGGAATCTGGGGATCATCCGCGACTATTTCAGCCATCCTCCCGACCCGCCGATCGGGTTCGGCCGCGGCGTCGGCGTGCTGTTGGCGCAGCTCAATGTGTGGGCGCTGCTGACCCGCATCCTCGTACACGACGGCGGCGCGCTCGAGGTCACAGGTTCGCGTGTCCCGGGAGCCGTGCTGTTGCTCGCGTTCGCGGCCTCGGTGGTGGTCGCGTGGCGTCTTCGCCACCGCATGGTCCTGTTGTTGGACGCAGTGCTGGTCGTCGCGCTCGCCTTGGGGTTGGTCTCGGCCGCGCGGATTTTCGGGACGGTCTGGTTCTACTTGTTGTTATGGGCGTGGGGTCTCACCGCGCTCATGCTGTTGGCGATCGGATGGACCGCCGTCGAGCTCGTACGGCGACGAAACGGTCCGGCTGCCGGCGCGAAACTTGCCCGATCGGGTGCGGGGGCGCTGGTGGCGGCGACGTTGGTCGTCAGCACCGTGTTCGCGTTCCAGGCGTCGAGCGTGACCGTGCAAAGCCCTCGACTGAACGAAACGCTCGGCGCGTTGGTCGGACCGACCGCCGCGACGCTGACCCGCCTGCAAAGCCACGGCCAGCATGGTCCGTATCTCGTGACGTGGCTCCCCGACGCCGAAGCGATCGGCTCCGCGGGTTTCGGCCTCCTGAATGAGCTCGACCGGCGGGGATTCGACGTCCGGGCCGAAGAGGCGTTCCGGCCCGGCGCGACCCGCTACCACGTGATCGATTCCCGTCGACCGACGCTCGAGGTGCACCTCGCGACCGGTCCCGACATCCAGAACTGGCTCCGCGACCCGGGCTTCACCGAGGTGGCGGAGTTCGATCCGCGATCCGCGGCGCAGCGGGCCGAGTTCAACATGTTGCACGGCCAGGTGGTCGGAAACCTCCGACGCGACCGACTTGGCGGTCTCGTCTCCCAGGTCGACACCAACCTGTTCATGCTCGCGCTCGCGCCGCGTGTGCCCGTCGGCACAAAGACGATGATCTCGCAGATGCTCGACCTCAGCATGCCGATGGCCGTCTTCGTCGGCCCGCCAGGCAAAGACTGATCCGGCCGCAACGATGCAATCGGCCCGCGCGCCGCGCGATCCGCGATGGTTCCGCCCCACGCTGGCGGCGGTGGTGGTCGGCGCGCTCGCGTTACGGGTCGTGTACGTCTTCGCGTACCGTCGTCACTTCGACCCGCAGGGCGACGCGTACTTCTACCACGCGGGTGCCAATCTCCTCGCCGAGGGCAAGGGCTTCATCTCGCCGTTTTACGTCCAGTTGGGGTTGCATCGCGCCGCGGCCGAACACCCGCCCCTGTACATCATCTTCCTCGCGATCCCGTCGGTGCTCGGCATGAAGAGCGTGCTCACGCACCTGCTGTGGTCGTGCCTGCTCGGCTCCGGCACCGTGTGGCTGATCGGCTTGCTCGGCCGCGCGGTTGGCGGCGCCCGGCTCGGCATCGTCGCGGGGGTGCTCGCCGCCTTGTACCCGAACCTGTGGGCACCCGACGGCATGCTGCAGGCTGAGACACTTTCGATGTTCGCGGCTGCCGCGGCACTTCTGCTTGCGTACCATTACTGGCGCCGACCCAGTGGGGGCCGCCTGGTCCTGGTGGCGGTGGCGTGCGCGTTCGGCGCGCTCGCCCGATCCGAGCTGATCCTGCTGGTTCCGCTGCTCGTGGTGCCGCTCGCGTGCGTGCGGCGCGACCGTCAGTGGCCGACGCGGCTGCGCTGGCTCGGTGCGTCGGTGCTCGCCGCGGCGGTCGTGCTCGCGCCGTGGACCATCTACAACAGTGTCCGTTTCGTGCATCCGGTGCTGTTGAGCGCCCAGTTCGCTCCGCTGCTCGCGTCGGCGAACTGCAACTCGACGTACTACGGCCCGCTGCAGGGCTATTTCGACATCCAGTGCGCGGAGGCGATCGACAAGAAGGACCACCTGACCCTCAAGGACGACGAATCGCAAGAGGACATCGTGTACCGAGCGCGAGGCGATCGCGTATATCCGCGCTCACCTGAGCCGCCTTCCGGTGGTCGAAAGCGTGCGGCTGCGACGCATCGTCGGGCTGTACCGGACGGGACTGTACGTGCGTGTCGACGCGTTCATCGAAGGCCGCAAGCCCGTGTGGATCTCGTGGGCTGCGTTGTACAGCTTCTGGGCGTTGGCGCTGCTGTCGATCCCGGGCGCGTTCGTGTTGCGCCGTCGGAAGGTGGCGGTCTATCCGTTGGTCGCGCCGATGATCGTCGTGTTCGTGACCGTCGTGGTCACCTACGCGAGCACCCGTTTCCGCACGACCGCCGAACCGGCGTTCGTCGTGCTGGCCGCGGTCGCGATCGACGCCGCGATCAACACCACTCTCGCTCGGCGACGGTCGGGTCTGACGGCACGTGCAGGCGCGTCAGGCTGACGCTGTGCCAGATGTTCGACAGGAACCGGCCGGGCGTCAGCTTCCCGTCGACGGCTTGGATCAGCTCCGCGCCCGGGCCGCACGTGAGCGCGTGCCGCGCCGCGACGACTTGTGGGTTGGTGCTCGGCCCGCCGAAACGGGCGTCGTACCAGGCGAAGTCGATCTGTTTGCGGTGCCCGGCCTGACGGCCGGGTATCGCAGCGGTCCGGGCGGCGAGGGGCTCGGCGAGGCCGCCGATGTCGATCACGAACACGTGGGTGCCGGCGTCGTAGGCGGGCACGCCGATCGATCCGAGGGTGAGTACGAAGGCGTCGGGGTCGTGTCCGGGACGCGGAGTCTTGTCGGTGATCCTGAAGTAGCCGCGCACACCTCGCGCGTATGCGGCGGCAGCCTGGGTGCCGTTCAAGCCGAGCGCGGTGTCGACCGGTTTCATCGTCGCTCCCGACACGGTGCGCCAGTCCGAGATCGGTGCCGGCCCGAAGCCGATCCCAGGGGCGGGCGGCTGGGGCCGGAACCACACGACGCTCACCAGCGCCCACACCACGGCGAGGGCGGTGACCGTCACCGCGATCGCCGTGTCGCGGCGGATCACCAGCGAAGCCGGGAGGCCGAACGCGAAGAAGGCCGGGAGCAGCAGCCGGCCGTGCATGTAGTCGCCGCCGATCGCGACGATGTACGCGACGTCGACCACGGCAGCCGCGAGCATCGCGGCGGTCGCGACGGCGACGCGCCGGTTGGGACGCATGCGGTACGCGAGGACGACGACGGCGAGGACCAACACCGCCGTCACCCACAGATGGTAGGGGGTGACGAAGTTCGCCAGATAGGCCCACCCTTGACTCAGGTGCAGGCCGCCGGCGTCTTTGGCGAGCGCAGTGTTGGGCACCACCATCGCGTAATAGCCCATACGGAAGATCTCGTACGCGGCGGGCAGGGCGAAGATCGCCACGACGTCGACCACGACCCGGCGCGGGCGTGCGAGCCCGAACCACGCGAGGAGCAGGCACACCAGCATGAAGGTGAGTTCGGGACGCACGAGCGGCGCCAGTCCCAGCACGACACAAGATCCGAGGCGGCGGCGGCCGCTGATCTCGTCGCAGCGGGCCGCGGTCATCAGCGCCCACCACGAACCCGCGAGCCAGAGCCACACGAGGCTCATCTCGAGACCCGACGTCGAGAAGTCCCACATGACGGCGACCGCCGCGACGAGGAGGAACCGACCGGGAAGACGACGCCGTCGGTTCCACGGTGTTGGATCTTGGCGGCGGAGCCGGCGACCACGAACGCGCCGATCGCCGCCGCGAGCCCCGCCACCAGCGCGATCCACTCAATGCTCGCGAATGCCCCGAAAAGCGCGCGGCCGACGACGAGGATGAACAGCCACAGCGGGCTGGTAGCGGCCTCGACGCGTTCGCCGGCGTTGAACACCGGGCCGTGCCCGACGAAGATCTGATCGACGATCCGGAAGTTGATGAACGCGTCCTCGTCCATCCAACGATGTGACCAGCCGCCAACCGCGATCACGACCGCCGGGACGAACAGCGGGACCGCGAGCGCGACGCGACGCCAACGGGGCACGCCGGGTGCGTGGGAGGTCGCCGTTTCCGGCGCGAGCACTGCCGTCATCTCGGGCCGATCCTAGGCACCTGCATCTATGCTCGCCGCGTGTCCGAAGTCGAGACCGCCGAGCCGCTCGTCGAAGCGGCCGCGGACGCCTCGGGGATCACGGTGTTGGCGGCGCCGGAAGCGAAGGCCAAGTTCGCCTACCAGGGGTCGCTGGACGGTCTGCGGGCGCTCGCGGTGCTGGCGATCATCGCCTACCACGACAACTATGGGTGGGCTCGGGGCGCGTACCTGTCGGTCGACCTGTTCTTTATCCTGTCGGGCTTTTTGATCACGACGCTGCTCCTCATGGAGTGGCGGCGGTCGGATCACATCGCGCTGCGGAAGTTCTGGTCCCGGCGGGCGCGGCGCCTCCTGCCGGCGCTGCTGATCCTGCTCGCGTTCGTCGCGATCATGACCATGACCACGGTCGCGCCGTGGTACCGCGCGTCGATCCGCGACGACGGCATCGCGAGCCTGTTCTACGTCGCGAACTGGCGTTTCATCGCCGCCAAGGAAAGCTACTTCGAACTGTTCGGGCCGGCGTCGCCGCTGCGCCACATGTGGACTCTCGCCATCGAGGAACAGTTCTACCTCGTGTGGCCGCTGGTGACGTTCGCCGCGCTGCGGGTCGCACGCGGATCGGTGCGCGTGCTGACGGCGGTATGCGTCGCCGGGGTCGTCGGGTCGGTGACGGTCATGGTGGTCACCTACCGCGCGGGCGATCCCCTGCGCGCGTACTACGGCACCGACGCCCGCGCCCACACCATCCTGATGGGCGCGTTGCTCGCCATCCTCCTGTTCGTATGGACGCCCGGCGCGGCCGCCAAGCGGCGCCTGCGCGTCGCGTCGTGCATCGCCTTCGTGGTGATGATGTACGCGTGGAACGTCGCGACCGATACCAGCTCGCGCTACTACCACGGCGGCTCTGTCGCGTACGCCGCGCTCGCGTGCGTCGTGATCGCGGGCGCGCTGCAGCCCGGCGTGTTGCAAACGGCGTTGTCGTTCCGTCCCCTGGCGTGGATCGGTCGACTCTCGTACGGCCTGTATCTGTTCCATTGGCCGCTCATCGTGCTGCTCGTGCCCGACCGCCTGCACGGACTCCATGGCCTGCCCCTGAACCTCGTTCGCCTCGCGGCGACGTTCGCGGCAGCGACGCTCAGCTTTTATCTGGTCGAGCTCCCGATCCGAGAGGGGCGACGCCCGACGCTTCGTTGGCATCCGGCCAAACGGCCCGAACGGGGTGCGCCACCGGCCCGGCGGCGCAACGTCGTGCGGTGGGTGGCACTTCCGGCCGTCGTCGCCACGTTCGCGGTCGTGCTGGCCTCAACCACCGGCGCGTCGCCCCCGCCGAACTACCTGGCCGGCACCAAGGAACCGCCGACCATTTCGCTGCCGGCGAGCTCGACGTTGGCTGCGGCGCGGGCCGCACCGACCGGGACTCGGTCCGCCGCGCTGCGGCCGGGAACATCGGTCCCGGCACCGGTTCCTGCCGCGCCGAAGTACGTGCCCCCGCCGTTCACGAACTTTCCCTGGGCCTACGGCGACCCGCTGTTTTGCGGCACCCCACGTCAGAGCGAAACCGACGAAGCCATCGACGAAGCCCACAAGCTCGGACCGCCCACACTCGCGCACAGCGCCGCCGACTTGCGCGTCCTGATCGTCGGCGACTCGACGGCGTGCAGCCTCTACCCGGGACTGAAGGCGGTCGGCGACGAGGTCGGCGCCGACGTGTACCAAGCCGCCGTGTTCGGGTGCGGAGTCGCGAGCGGTCACATCACCACGACCGACGGCGAACAGATCACCCCCCACACCGAGCGCTGCCCCATCATGGTCGACGAGGCGGTGACGCCGGCGATCTACGAGCTCCGGCCGCAGATCGTCGTCTGGATGAGCATCTGGGAGAAGTCCGACCTCGTGGTCGGAAACCAGACGTTGGTGTCGGGCACTCCGGCCGGAAACGCCGCGATGCTGGCCCGGATGAACGCCGAACTCGCGCAGCTCACGAAGTACGGCGCGAAAGTCGTCGTCCTCACCGAGGCCGCGGCCGCTCCGAACGATGCACAAGGCGTCGACAACACCAGCAACGCGGTCGACAACGCCAGCTACGCCCGGCTCAACACCATCTTGCACGAGTTCGTCGCGCAGAACCCGAGCGACGTGTCTCTCGTCGACCTCGCGAGCCAGGTTTGTCCGAACGGCCCGCCGTGTCCCGAAGATATCGACGGGTTGCGTTTGCGTCCCGACGGACGGCATTTCACGCCGACTGCCGCGTCGATCGAAGCTCGTTGGCTCATGCCGCAGCTGGTTGCCGTCGCCTATCCATGACTCGTCGCCGGGTGACCACGCGATAGTTCGACGAGGGTCACGGCCGCGAGCACGAGGATCGCGGGCTCGGCGGCAATCCGGAAGCGTTGCTGGCCGTAGGTCGAAGCCGCGACGACGGTCACGGTGAGCGCGGTCGCGACGATCGGCCACAGGACGCGCCGGCGGCGCCGAAGGAGCACCACGCCCACGATCGCGAGCGGTGCCAGGACCCAGTACATCACCGTGCCCCGCATCTGCCACGCTCGCGGGCGTCCCTCGAGCGATTCGAAGCTCACCTGCTGGCTGGGTGCGTACAGGCCCCACGTACGCAGCACGCGCGACCGCCGCGACCTTCGGGAGCGAACCGAGGTGATGGCGCGCGTAGCTGAGGCCGGCGCGGGTGTCCGCGCTCGCGGCCTTGGCCTCGTCGAAGTGCGGATCGCGGATGTCGAAACCGTCGAAACAGGCTTCGGCTTGGGGGAGCGTACGGGCGGCGTCGCCAAGCTGCGAGAACGTTTCCCGCCACAGCCCGATCTGAGCGCCGCTGTACGTCGCGTCGCAGTTCGCACCGTCGATCAGCGTCGCCACATTGTTCGAGACGGGCACGAAGGTGTGGAATCGTACGGCGTTGCGGATCGTCCAGGGCGCGATGACGGCAACGGCGACACCGAGCGCGATCGCGACGCGCGCGATCCGCTGGCGTGAGGAAAGGTTGCGCAACAGCAGGCCCAGCGGGATGGTGACCAGCGCGCCGAGGAGGATGCCTTCGGCTCGGGTCAGTGTCGCGAGCCCGATCACCGCTCCGAGCGCGACGAAACGCACGAGTTTCGGCTCGTCGTAGGCGCGGTAGGCGCACAGCAACAGGAGTGTCACCAACGCGACGTACAGCGATTCGGCCATCAGCGTCGCTTCGCTGAGGAAGAGCATCGGGTACACAGCCGCCAGCGCCGCCGCGACCAGACCGACGCCGTCGGACGCGATCCGGCGGCCGAGCAACCCGACGAACACAACCGTTGCGGCACCCACGAACGAGACAAAGATTCGCTGTTGTTCCACCGAACGCGCGCCGAGCCGAGCGGGCAGCGCGAGCAATATGGGGAACAGGGGCGGATATTCCGCGGTCGGGCGCCGCAGGTGGAGCAACAGGTCGTCGAACGGTCGGATGTACCCGCGGCCCCGCGCCAGGTTATTTGCGAGCAGGTGGTACGCGGTGGCGTCGCCGAGCGCCGGCACGTTCGGCGCGACGATCACGACGAACGCGAGACGGATCCCGAGCGCGACCAGCGCGATCGCTCCGAGCGCGACGGCGAACTGCCGCGTCGTGTGCTTCATGCCGAGCGGTTGGTGATGCCGATGCGCCGACTCACTCTCGGCCGGAGACATCCGCCTTCGACGCGGCGGCTCGCGCCTCGGCGGGAGCGTCGGGCGCCCGCCGAGGGAGCACCGGGGCGTCGCGGCCGGTCGCGCCGGTTTGGCCGTCGGTTGTGCGTTCGTGGTATTCGGCTTCGACATTCACGGACCACACGTCGTGGTGGGCGCCGAGGATGTTCTCGACGGACAGCATCGCGGTGAACATTGAGTGATCCTGGTTGTTGTACTTGTGCATCCCGTTTCGGCCGCACGCGTACACATTGGGCGTATTCGCCTCGATCCACTTCCGCAGCGTGGAGACGTTCGCTTGGTAGTCCTCGTCGTAGACGGGATAGGCCTTCGGCATGCGCACGACGTAGCCGGCCTGCACCGCGGAGGCGTCGTCGATGAGCCCGAGATGGCAGAGCTCGGCTTTGCCTTGTTCGATTAGGTCGGTGTCTGATTTCGTCCACATCTGGTCGCCCTCGTTCACGAAGAACTCGAGCCCGAGGCAGGTCCGACCTGCTTTGACCATGAACGGCGACCACGACCCGTAGTTCTGAACGCGGCCGACTTGAACGTCAGGGTCGTGGACGTAGATCCAGTTGTCGGAAAAGGAATGCTCTGCGGTGACGACCAGCGCGACGGTCAGATGGTCGCGATGGTGCAGCTCGGACGATGCTTCTTGGGTGGGGGTGTCGACGGGCGGGTCCATCGCCTGACACATCTCGCCGAGCGGCATCGACGAAATGACGTGCGTACAGGGATACCGGTGCTCGTGGCCGGCGCCGTCGACCGCGACGATCTCGTATGCGCCGCCGTCGTGATGGCAGACGCGTACGACTCGCCGGTCGAAGTCGAGCCGAACACCGGCCACGGTGACCTTGTCGGCGGCAACCTCCCACATCATGCCCGGACCGAACTTGGGATATTTGAACTCCTCGATCAGGCTCGTATGGGCGTTCGACACGTCGCGGGCTCGACGGAACCGCTTGGGTTTCATCGCCTCCCACAGCGCGTTCACGATCGAGAGATCTTTGACGCGTTGCGCGCCCCAGTCGGCGGAGAGCTCGGTCGCCGGCACGCCCCACACCTTCTCGGTATAGGTCTTGAAGAAGTGTCGGTACAGCCGCCAGCCGAAGCGGCGGGCCATGAAACCCTCCAAGGTGTCTTGGTTCTTGGGGGGATGGACCCGCACCCAGATGTACGACGCGACACAGCGTGTCGCTTCGACCGGACCGAGGTTCCGCAGCGCGTTCATCGGTACGAGCGGGTAGTCGTAGAGCTTGCCGCGGTACAGGATGCGGCTCTGGCGCGGCCGGTCGAGCATCGTCTCAGGTGCGAGGATCTCGTCCCACAGCTCGTCGACCTCGCGGACCTTCGTGAAGAAGCGGTGTCCACCGATGTCGAACCGCCAGCCGTCGCGCTGGACCGTCTGGCTGATGCCGCCGACCACGTCGGTGGATTCGAGGATCGTCACCGCAGCGGCGCGGCCGGCCTTGGCGAGCTCGAACGCGGCGGTGAGCCCCGCCGGGCCCGCGCCGATGACGACCACCGTGGACGCATCCGGCCCGTCGTGGTCGGCGCTGACGCCAACCATGTGTCGCTCGGCCATCTCGCTCGGCTATCCAGTCGGTCGTCGGCCAGGGTTGGTCTTTCGCGCGCCGACCTTACCGGCGCCGGCACTGTACCGAGCGTCTTGGGTCCAGGCGGAACGACCGTCGGCGCGTTCATGGCACCAGCAGGCCGGAGAAGGCGAGCACCGAGCATGCGACCAGCACCGCCCCCAGCGCGACCAACACGATGCGCTCGCGGGTGCCACCGCCGGTGATGTCAGCTGCGGCCAGGACCAGCGGCACGGTCGACAGGCTGTAACGCTCGAGCGAGTCGAGGTTGCGTGCCGAGAGTCCCACGACCGCCACGACGAGGGCGTACGCGGTAAACGACGCCGGCCAACGTCGCCAGGACACGACGATCAACACGACGAGGGCACCTGCGGTGACGACGTGAATGCCGGCGCTGAGGTGCCCGCCGTCGGCGGCCAGCTTCGCGGCCCGCCACACCGCACGGACCGGATCGATCCAACCTCCGCGACTCGCAGTTGCCTGCTGCACGCTGAGCGGGTACAGCAGGTCGCCGGACCGGTGCTCGGCCCACACCAGGTAGGCACCGGTCCCGAACGCCGGGCCGACGACCGCGCCGGCCATTGCCGCGTAGGTTGTTCGGGTCGCGCCGCGCCGCGCCTGGTACGCCTCGAACAGTGCCGGCACAACAAGGATCAAACCGACCGGACGGGTCAATCCGGCGACGACTCCCGCAACCGCCGCGATCCACCACCGACGGCTGCGCATCGCGAGCAGCGCCACGACCGTTGCGGTCATGAGCGTCGCTTCCGCGTAGCCCATCACCAGCACGAAGGCAGTCGGCGCGAGATACACGATCCAGACCGCACGCCGCGCCAGGTCGTGGTCTCGTCCTTCGCGACGTGCGAGCTCGTAGACGAGCACCCCGACCGCCAGGGCGCTGACGTTCGCGACGAGCAGCACTGCAGTACCCGCGCTCACTCCGGGCAGCCACGACACGACCCGGCCGAGCAACGGGAACAGTGGAAAGAACCGAAGTCCCACCTTCGCGACGCCGCGGTAGCCGCTGCGGGCGATGTCGCGATACCACGCAGCGTCCCAGCCGAGCAGCCCCAAACGCGCTTGGAGCGGCAGCGGCGTCGCGGATCTTGCCCGTAACACGTGCCGCGTCAGCACCAGAGCCAATACGACGAGCGCGCGCGACAGGACGTAGGGGACGAGGACCGCACGAGCGCGGGCACCGCCGATCGCCTGTGCGACTTGCGCGCGCGACGGCACCGTCGATCAGCCGCTCGCCGGCAGCGCCGGCCGGAAATTCCTGCAGTCCGGGATGTTCGAAGAAGTGTTCGTTGGGCCCGATCCGCACCTCACGCCGGCGGGACGCCGCGAACAGGCTCGATAACGTTTCGCAGACGACGGGATGCGTGATATAGCCGGGTGAGGTCACATACCAGAGCGTGTGGTCGCCGGCTCGGGCGAGCGCATCGTGTGCGAACGCGACCGGATCGGCACGGGCGAGGCGCGCGGTGTAGTCGACCCAATCGACGAACGCGGCCGAGCCGAAGGCCGGATACGTCACCTGGTCGAGGTCCGATGGGGCCAGACGGTGTACCGCCGGGCCGAGCTGGTCGGGGCAATACACCACGAGATCGCCGGGTGCTGCGTGGGCCCGCAAGATGGCAGCGACCTCTCCGGCCTCGGTTCGGTCAGTGAACACATTGCGGATCCCGCCGACGAAGCCAAGCCCGACGACCAACGCCACGACGCCGGCGCGCACGCGGGATCCGAAAGGGTCGTGACGCCGCGTGCGACGAGCACGACGAAGAACGGGAACACGACGGCGCTGTAGCGCGACTGGAACGCACCGCCCGCGAGATAGTTCAACGGCAGCGCGACGGCGAGCGTCGCGCCGCCAACGATCGCCTCCCACCGCGCACCTGGCTGGGTGTGCAGGTCGAGCTCGATTCGCCGTTCGTCGGTCGCGCGTTCCGAAGAGTCCCAGCATCAACAGGCTGAGCAACGGGACCAACAGCAGCCAACCCTCTTGCTCGTCGCCACCCGCGAAGTCGCGCAGCGTGTAGCCGAACGGCACTCCGGGCAGCTGCGGCGTCCCCCACGGCGTGCCAGTGTGCGCACGCTGATACAGGAACGTCGGCAGCCACGGAACGAAAGTGATCCCGGCGACCGCCATCGCGAGCAGCATCCAACGCGCCGCGTCGCGGTGCTCGCCGCGCCAGGCCAGTCCGACGAGCAGCACCGCCACGACGAACAGTAGGTACAGCGCCCAATACTGCGTGTAGCACAACAGCGCGACGATCGCGCCGAACTGCACGAGACGGACCGGCCTCGGCGATTCGAGCGCACGCCGAAACGCCAAGATCCCCCAGGAAACCAAGAAGATCTCGAGCGCGTACATGCGCGTCTCGGTCGCGTAACGAATCGCGTACGGATTCGCCGCGATCACGATCACGGCTGTCCACGCTCCGGCTCGGCCCGCGACCCGACGACCGACGAACCACAACGCGACACCAGCACCGGTCATGAACACCCCGGAAAGCGACCGTACGGCCCAGTCTCCGGAGCCGAGCACCGCACTCCAGACGTGCAACAACGCGTAGAAGAGGGGCGGAGCGCCGTCTTGACGGAGCGCCTGGTCGAGATGCCCGAACGGCACACGGGCGATGTCGACGGTCAGGGCCTCGTCGAGCCATAGATCCGAGCGGGTCCAGAAAAAGAACACGAGTCCGGCGGCCAACACGGCAGCGACCGCGATCACCGTCGCTCGGCGCGGCCGTCCGGTCGGAGCCTCCGATGCCGTCGTCTCGCACGCGGGCGCGTCAGAGAGCACGGTCATGACACCTGACGGTAACACCACGCCGACGGCATGCTTCGATGTGGGACCAGGGCGCGGATCAACCCCTCACGCGGCGGGATCACGTCGCGCGCGAATGCTTCGAGGCTGTCGGAAGCGGGTACGTCGCGGAACCACAACACGAACTCACGACATCCGGCGTCGACGAACTCCTGCACTTTGGCGCCGACCTGCTCGGCGGTGCCGACGAGGTTGTCGCGCACGTACTCGTCGTGCGGCGATCGCCCCCACAACGATCCACCGCCCGGGGAGTCCAGCCACCGGGCCATGTCGGCTTCGGTGTCGAACACGCAGCAGTCCGGACCGTGCGTCCGCACGACCGACGCGAAGTCGCGGCCGATCTCGTCGCAATACTGCTCGAGGAGCGCCGACTTGCGCCGGAAACCTTCGATGCCTGTCTGCCAGTTGGTCTTGTCTGCGTGTTTGGCCTCGATGCGGAGCGTGACCTTTTCGCCGCCGCCGCCCACCCAGATCTCCGGGAGCTGCTGCAGCGGTTTGGGGTCGCAGAATGCGCCGTCGAACGACAGGTGTTTGCCTTGGAACGTGACAGTTTCTTCGGTCCAGAGCCGCTTCAAGACCTCGAGGGTCTCGTCGAGGATCTGGAGACGCACACCGGCACTCGGATAGTTGATGCCGTACGCCTGGTATTCGCGCTCGTACCAACCGGCTCCGAGACCGAGGATCAGCCGACCGCCGGAGAACACGTCGACGCACGCGGCTTGCTTGGCCAAAAGACCGGCGTTGCGGTACGCCGCGCATGTGACGAGCTGCCCGAGCCTGATCGTTTTGGTGTGCTGGGCGAGTGCTGCCAGCGTCGTGTACGCCTCGAACATGGTGGTGGGCTCACGGCGAGGAACGGTTTCGACGTGGTCGTACACCCAGAGATGGTGGTAGCCCAGCTGTTCGGTGAGCTGCGCGAGTTCCTTGGTGCGTTCCCAGGCGCGGGCGGCGTCCCAGCCGGAATACTCGAGCTTCCAGCCTTGGAGCGCGAATGCTCCGTATCGCAGTTCGGGTTCGGTCACTTCGCTCCTTCGTTGGCGCGGGGCATGCCTTTGAAGTCCCACCATTGGATCTCGATCATCATCGGGAGCAGATATCTCACGTAGATGCTCGTGATCGCGATCATCCCGTGGTCGTCGACCTTTTTGTCGACGATTTCGACGCGGTCGTCGCGCGTTTGCCACGCTCTCGCCCGTGCGAGGATCTCGTCGAGTTCGGCTTCGGCGCCGACAGACAGCCCGAAGTGGTCGAGTCGAGCGCAGCTCATCGGTGGATCGTCGGCGATGAGGAAGACGAACTGTTCGATGTTGTGGACCTGGAACACCTGGCGGTACCGATCCTGGGTGAGCATCGGCAGGTCGTAGAAACCGAACACGTCACCGAGGAAATCGGCGCGCAGTTTGCGATGTTCGGCGTCGAGCATGTCGGGTGCCAGACTCATCGCCACGTGGTTCATGCGCGGCTTGCGCGACGCGAAGGTCGGGCCGGTCGGCTGGGTTTCGGTGGACGTCATCGGTGCTCCTTCAGTCGACGCGTGGCACGATCATCGCCTTGGCGGCGACGGTTCCGTCGTGTAGCCCGAGGGCCGTGTCGAGCAGCTTGTTGAGCGGATAGTCCTCGGGCTCCACCAGCAGGTCGTTCGCCAGCGTGCCCGACGCGAGTAGCTCGAGCGCGCGCACGAAGCCGTCGGCGTCGTAGACGAACGCTCCGGTGATCACCAGCTCGTTCAGGAGGATCCGGTTCGGGTCGAACTTGGGACGTGCGACGCCCGCGCCGACGAGCACGAGTGTGCCGGCGCGCTTGAGCTGCGCGAGTGCGGACTCCTGGCCTCGCCCGTTGCCTGAGCATTCGAGCGCCACGTCGAACGGCTCGGCGACGAGATCATGCGGCCAGCGCGGCGTCTCGAGCTCGTCGGGCGTCACGGTGCGCGCACCGAGCTTCGCGCACAGCTGGCGCCGCTTCTCCTTGGGCTCGCTCACCACGATGTCATCGACACCGAGGGCTTTGAGCGCCGCCACCGACAAGAACCCGATCGGCCCGCCACCAGTGATCAACCAGCGGCTGTCGGGCCGCGCCCCTCCACCCTGGGTGATGCCGTGCAACGCGACCGCGAGCGGCTCCACGAGCGCGGCATGCTTGAGCGAGAGCTGGTCGGGGACTCGGAGCGCGTACGCGGCCTTGATCAGCTTGTAGCGAGCGAACGCACCTTGGCTGTCGTTCTCGTCGGCGCCGACCCGGCCGCGCTGGACGCACAGCGAGACCCGGCCGGCCCGGCAGTACTCGCACTCGCCGCATTTGGGCGACTGTCCGGGCACGACCCGGTCGCCGACCGTCCAGCCGGTCACGTCGGAACCGACTGCCGCCACCGTCCCGGAGAACTCGTGGCCCTCGATCACGCCGGTGCGCCCGCCCCATTCGACCAGGAAGTGAAGGTCGGAGCCGCAGACCCCGCAGTGACTGACCTCCAACAGCAGGTCGCCTGGACCGGGCTGGGGCGTGGGCCGCTCCTCGACTGCGACGTCTTTGAGGCCCATGAACACGGCGGCCGGCATGAGATCAGGAACGTCAGTGCTCGCGGGGCGCATGACGCAAGCGTCTCCCGAATGTGGCGAGAACGTCAAGACGTACGCGCTGTCCCCCCGCCGCCGCTGCGACGAGCCGCACGGACACTCAAGCAGACGGCGTCGGCGGTCGACGTTCACTTTCGCTGGGATGGGACTGGGGACGGAGTTCGGGACGGAAAAGGCGGGACATGCGAAGAATCATCGTGAGACTGGTCGTCGAGGTCGCTGACGAAGCGAACGTCGAGGACGTCGTCGACGTCATCGTCGCCCGGACAAAATGCAGTGACGAGCTCGCTCAGCTCGGGCTCACCAACCTCGACGGATACAGCTGGAAGCCCGAGACGGCTTGTCTGCGTGAGCGAGCGGGCAAGTGAAACCGACCGGACATATCGAGGAGCGGCGACGTACGAATGGGGACGTCGTGTTCAGGGCGCGAGTGCATCTGGGCGGCGACAAGTACTACAAGGTGACGCTGCCGGTGGGCTCGACCCGACGAGATGCCGAACGCGAGCTTCGGCGGTTACTCGTCGAGCGCGACAACAAGAAGCTCACACGCCAAGTCGGCAATCGACGACTGCGAGAACTCTGGAGCTCGTTTGAGGCGACAGGGCTCGGACGATTGAGTCCTTACACACGAGACGACTACCGAGGCGCATGGCGACGACACATCCAGCCTCACCTGGGCGATAAGAAGGTCAGCGAACTCACGGTCGGGGACGTTGAGGACTGGCTTGCGGCGCTGAGCTCCACCGGCATGGCGTACAACACGGTCAAGAACCTTCGCATCTGCCTCTCGGCGATGCTCACGTTCGCATGTCGACGAGGTGAGGACGGGCTCACACTGCCGCACGTCGCGCAACGGGCGAAGATGCCAAGCGAAGAGCCCGTGTCGAGAATGGGGATACCTGACCCGGCGGCGATCGCCGCCGTGCTCCGAGAACTTGTGGCGACAGACCTTGAGCTCGCGTGCTTCGAGCGCATCTGTGCAGTCACGGGCTGCCGAGTCGGAGAAGCCGCTGCACTGCGCTTCGACGACCTACTCGACGATGCCGTGAAGTTCGACGAAGCGGTCAGAGTCGAGCGACTCGCTAACGGACTCGCTGCTGAAGGCGGAGAAACCAACGTCACAATCGGAGCGACGAAGACGCGCACGAAGCGAGTCGTCAGCATCGACGACACCACGGCTGCGCTCATCGAAGCGTGGGCAGTTGAACGTCGCAACCGATACGCCAAGCAAGCGTCTTGCGACGCTGACATGCCGGTAGAACGAGAGAGGGACTTGCTCTTCCCCGCAGCTGATGGCATCTCGCCGTGTCAGCCGGGCAAGTTCGCCGAACGATGGAAGCGCGCCTGCAGTGAGCGGGGAATCAGGACGCATCAGCATCAACTACGCCACCTCGTGGGCACGATGACCGCCGAGAACTTCGGGATTGCCGTCGCACAAGAACGGCTCGGACATCCGCGAATCGACACCACACGCCGCTACGCGCAAGTGCGGGCGACGATGGCGACCGCAGCAGCGGCACTCATGGGCGACCTGCTTGACACTCAACCAACGCCGTGAGGTCGGCTCGCGAGCTCGCCGGTCTACCTCTTCGCTCTGCCAAGACCTCGCTTGGCGATGCCTAGCGATGAGTCTGCCTAACGAAGTGGCGAGCGTCTAACAACGATCGTGACTCGGAAGAGCCGGCGTTGTCGTGATTGCCAGCGCTGCGTCGAGCTGGAAGCGATCGAGCCGCTCGACCTGAAGCTCAACCGAGGCTTGGCTTCAGAGTGACGGGTCGAGCTTCGCAGCCCTGTTCAACTCGACCCGCGACTGCTCGTTGCCGGCGACCGTGTGCAACTTCGCGAGCGCCAGGCCCAGGGTCCAATGCGCATTCGCATCATTGGGATTCGCGGCGACGGCGCGGGTCAGCAAGGAGATCGCCGCCGTGTAGTCGCCTGCCTGGAAACGGATGACGCCCAGGTTGTAGAGCGCCGACTCGAACTTCGAGTCGAGAGCAATCGCCTTCTCGTAATCCGCGATGGCCGACTCGGAATCCTTGTCGGACTGCTCGATGACACCGAGCATGTACCAACCGTCCTTGTTATTCGGGTCAGCTTTGACGCGCTGTTGGAACACTTTCTTAGACAGCGGGACGTTGGCTTCCGGGTAGCCCGCCAACGTATTGCCCGAGGCCGTCGCCGACTTGGTACTGCTCGAGCACACGCCAAGGGCCACGATCAACATCCCTACTACCACGCTCCGGACTACCTTCTGTCGGTCGCCTTCAGTACGAAGCGAACGCATGGGCTCCGTCTCTTTTCGATCTAACCTCGCACGATCTCTGAGCGAGGTGAACAGCCGTTCACGGGCCCTGATGGTCACCCGCATTCTACCTCGCCGGAGGTCATCTCCAAACAGGCAGCAGATCGTCCAAGGATGTCCGGGCAGGGTGTGTGGGGCGCAGGCGTTTCCACGATCCAGGTCATCGCCCCGCCCGACAGTGCTCCACCCGGAACGGAGGACCACACCGCAAGTTCAACCTACGGGCAACCTCTTGTGTCACCGGCACGCTCATCCGCATGCTGGCGACGGCGAACCCTCGAGACCACGCTCGATATTGTGCGTACCCACGTCGGGAGCGAGAAACGCCGGCGTGACCGGCGACATGCGATTCCGCCGGGCCGCCGGCACGCGCTGGGCGGAAGCCCCATGCCGCCGCTTCGAGTATTACCAGCCACTCACCGCGCTCGACAACGCATTAAACCGAACATCGCGACCCCGATCGCAGCTTGACTGTCATGAGGAAATAGAGCTGGGTCGAACGCGAAGGAGCCCGACCTCGTGGAGATTCGAGATCGGACTCTTTGTCGCTATATACTTTGCCTATATGTTTGGACAGTCATCTCCAACTCCGGTTCCTCCGTTGATCAGCCAACATACCTGGAAGTTTCCCGAACTGTCAGGATAGCTCAGGCTAGCCCCACCAGGGGCTATATTATCCCATTGTGCAATCAGGGGAAGATTGTTGATCGTCTTCCATCCTGTCGTTGGCGAATAGGCTTGAGCGCCGTCGAACAGCCAGCTACCGAAGTCCCCCATTTCTTGGGTGGGAGTGGCATTTTCAACGGTGAACTCGGCATGCCCGTCATCTGTTGAGTTGGGAGTCGAGATCGGGAAGTCATAGTTAAATCCGGTGGTCTGGTCAATGAGATGAGTGGCGCCCGTACCTCCTTCACCGAACGTAATATGCATACTGTACATGTTTGTGGGTGAGACCGCATCCACTGACACGGGCGGCGACGAGTCACAGTTAACACCTCTATATTGTGGTGTTACCTCGTAAAACAGCTCATATGTCCAACCGCCTGGTGTGTCGGCGGTTGCGAGACCACCCTGTACGAGTGGATACTCACAGTTCTCTCCTGAAGTTGATTCCTACCCAGTTGCCAACCTGGTCACTGCCGGATCCGGTTACGGTAGGAACAATGCTGTTTGTTTCAGAATCGGTGTATTGATTGCCATCAACAACCCACCCAGTCTTGGCACTATTTGCACCAAAATCGTGCGAATCTATTACTTGAGCTTCCGCGACCAATGTCGGGTTCGCACCAGGCGGCAGAGGTTGCCCTGGTGCGGGGGGCGAAGCACAGTTTATTACCACTCCATGCAGGTACCACTGGACATAACGCTGCCAGATTGCAAGCTCAGTTAGGCCACCCGTTGTAGGAGTAACATCGGCGGCGGCTCCGGCCGGTGGCGGCGGAAAACCCTGTGCGTTGTCTTCAGCTACGGACGCCGTCAAGGGGTTAAACCCGGGTACCGGCACCACATAGGGTTCGGTCTGCGAAGCACCGTACACGCAGCCGGTTGTTGCCGTCGGTGTGGGTACGTCGGCGGACGTAGGTGTATCGGCGGGCTTGACCGAGCAGCACCTGCCGTGGATAACCCCGGCGCCGTCGACGCGGTAGCTAAAGCCGTAACACCGAAGGCCATTGCTACTGTCATTCCAATGGCGAGTCGTCGAGTAAAGCGATAACGCGCGATCACGCGTGCTCTCATGATCCCCCTCTGGATGTGGTTGGCCGACGGGATTTGCAGCGAGATCCTAGCGGGAGTTTCCGGGCTATCCGGTTGAGTGTGTGTCGAGCGACGCGGAGGATTTCTTTCGAAATAACTCTCTGACCAGCGCGTTTGTCCTGGTCGGGTGCTCGCGTTTTGTCGGCAATGGTGTATTACCTAGATATGGCATCTATCGTGGGCAAGAAGCAGGGCGGACGGACCTACTACTACCTGGTCGAATCGGCCCGGGTGGGCGGCAAGCCGCGGATCGTGTCGCAGCGCTATCTGGGCTCGGCCGACGAGATCGCGGAGCGTCTGTCGGAGTCGGGGCCGGGTGAACCGGACCGGACCCGGCATCTGGGCTTCGGGGATCTGGCCGCGGTGTGGGCGATGCTCGAGCGGCTGGGGGTGGCGAGGATCGTCGACGAGGTCGTGGGGCCGCGCCGTTCGGATGCGGCGGCGTCGGTGGGGACCTACTTCGCCCTGGCCATCGCCAACCGGGTCGTCGGCGCCGTGTTCGAAGCTGGCCTTCGCGGACTGGTGGGCGACGACGGCCGGCGACCGCTTGGTGAAGCTGCCCGCCTCCGCCCTCGACCACCGGCGCTTCTGGGACGCCATGGACGCGGTCGCCGAAGCCCAGCTGGTCGAGATCGAGCGCCGGATCGTGGCCCGCATGGTCGAGTCCTTCGGGATCGACTGCTCGGGGCTCGTGCTCGACATGACGAACTTCGCCACCTACATCGACTCGGCCAACGACCGGGCCCCGATCGCCCAGCGGGGCCACGCCAAGCAGAAGCGCACCGACCTGCGCCTGGTCGGTCTCGGGCTGGTGGTGTCCACCGACTTCGGCGTGCCGCTCGTCTCCCACGCCTATGCCGGGAACCGCCCCGACGTCACCCAGTTCGCCGAGGTGGTGGCCGAGCTGGTGGAGCGGTTCGGGCCGCTGGCCGAGGCGGGTGAGCGAGCTCACCCTGTCTACGACGCCGGCCAGGACTCGGCCGCCAACCAGGAGCTCATGGAGGACAGCCCGCTGCACTTCGTCGGGTCGCTGCCGCCCTCGGACCATCCCGACCTGCTGGCGGTCCCGATGCGCCGCTACCGCACGGTCGACGCGGAACGCTTCCCCGGGCTGCGGGCCTTCGAGTCCCGCGTCGTGGTGTTCGGCGTAGAGCGCCGGGTGGTGGTCACCCACTCGCAGAACCTGCACGACAAGCAGGTCCGGGGCTTCGAGCAGACCATGGCCAAGGCCCGCCGCCAACTGGCCGAGACCGCGGCCCGCCTCAAGCGCGGCAGGGGGCGCAAGTCCAGAGCCCAAGTCGAGGCCGAGATCGCCCAGATCCTGAAGCCCCGGTGGCTGACGCGTGTCATCTCGACCACACTTCACGGCGAGGAGCCGTCCGAGCTCCGCCTCGTGCTCCGCACCAAGCCCAAGGCCCTGGCCGAGCTCGAAGACGAACTGTTCGGCAAGCGCATCCTGTTCACCGACCGCGACGACTGGAGCATCGCCGAGGTGGTGGCCGGCTACCGCTCCCAGTCAGACGTCGAGGCCGACTTCCGCCAGATGAAGGACCCCAAAGTCGTGTCGTTCTCGCCGATGTTCCACTGGACCGACCACAAGATCCGCGTGCACGTCGCCCACTGCGTGCTCGCCCTCATGACGGCACGCCTCATGGTCCGCGAAGCGGCCCACGCCGGCATGCCCATGAGCGTGCGCGAACTGCTCTCAACCCTCGCCGAAATCGAAGAGACCGTGATGCTCTACCAAGGCGAGCGCGGCCGGCCGCGGGCCCGCCGGATGCTCACCGAGATGGACCCCGTGCAACGACGCCTCTACGACCTCTTCGGACTCGACGCCTACGCCCCAACGCGCTGACCTGGGTAATACAGCACAGCCCGTCAAACACCACCCTTGACCTGGGACGACATCCCACCCTTACGGGATAGCCCGGAAACTCCCGCTAGGCCGTTCTGCCCGAAAGGCAAATGGTTGTGCGAAAGTGCCGAAATGGCTCCGAGCCCAGTAGCGTCTGACTTCTGCGAACTTGCAGAGAACTTCCGACGTCTGGGTAGGGGCACGGGACGAGCAACCGCCGAGAAGGTCATTCTGGGCTCACTGGCGTTCGCTGGGGACGGGGCTCTTACGGGAGCGGGACGGGACTCGCGTTGTTACGCGTTCGCTCGCTTTCCTCTTTGTGAGTTGACCCTGAGCGACGGCATGAGCGATAACCCAGGCTGGGAGCGGTGTCTACAAAATGTCCGAATCGTCCCAGTCGGACTCGTCGGGGTAGTCCAGAGCGTCCTCAGCGTCATCATCGAGCTCTGGCAGACCATCATCCGGGTCGTCGTCCAGAGGGTCGTCTCGATCCTCTACGAGGATCGAGACGCCATCCTGAGCGTCACCAGAGGACGTGCCGAGTTTCCCGTCAGCCTTGGCTACCTCGGCAGCGCACGCAGAGGTGATGCCGGTCTCCAGCCGGGCGCTCCAGGCGTCCAAGACGGGCAGTGCATCTGCGTACGGCATCGCCAACGTGTGCACGATGCGATGACCGCGACCAGCAGCGGCGGAGACGTTCACCAGGCGCATCTCGACCAGGTTGGCGACCACGTCCGCCGACTGCTTCGACCCAATCGCAGACTTCCACGCCGAGACGCCAAGCGGGGCAGACTCAGCATCAAGTATCGCCAACGCCGTCACGTGGAGACGGTGGAACGCGCGGTGAACACGGAGTTCCTCGTCGCGCTCGTTGTATCGGCGATTCTTCCAAGCGTCCGACCCGTAGATGCCGGCGTCCGCAGTCGTGTCGCTATACGTGCGCGGGTTGAACACGATTTGGTAGCCGGAATCGGGCGGCGGAATCCGACCTTCCCAGTTAAACCATCGCTCATTGCGGTGAGTCTTCGTGCCGCGAGTCAGACGCCAGATGCAATCCGGCTTCGTCTCCCACGCAGTCGCTCCACGAGCAAGCCCACGGACAGCGCCGACCTTGCTCGTGTGCGTCAGCAATAGCAGACCGTCAAGGTGTGCCGTGCGGATCATCCGCACGAGGTTGTCGCACAGTGCCACCACTTCAGCGTTCGAGTTCTCGTCTCCGAAAAACATCGAAGACGCTACGTCCAACATGAGCACACCGACATCGGACTTCACGAGTGCGGCGGAGAATGCCTCACAATGTTCGGTGAACTGGCAGTCGAGGCGAACATCACCACGGTGGAATGCCAGGAAGCGCTCGTCAAGGTGGCGCTTGAACACGTGGTCGGCGAACAGTTGTCGTGGCTCGTCGAAGTTGGCGTACAAGATGCGACGTTGATGTTTCCGCGCCACCTTAAATGATTGCTCGCCCAAGAATGGGCGACCGTCCAACAACGCCGACGCGACCTCAAGTGCTAGAGCGGTCTTGCCGGTCTTCGATTCAGCCGCCAAGAGAGTGAACGACCCTCGCAGGAAGACGCGCTCAATCAAGTAGCCGAGAGGGTGGTCGAGACTCCATGCCACGTCGGTCGGAGCATCGACGAAATCGAACGCCGGCACTGGCGCCAACTCAAGACGGAGCAGCCGCTGAGCCTCAGCATCGGCACGACGGAGTTCCAGTTGGTGTTGTACGAGCTCGCGGAGCCGCTCCTGCTCCTCGGCGTTTGGCTTACGACGAGCGGGCGGCTTGTGCACTGGTTGGGAGTTGGTCGTCACGTGCCAACCTCGCTATAACTATCGCTGCCCGTACTCGCACTTCGTATCGCCATGCTTCCTGCTTCCCTGTGTCGTGTTCAGCGTGCGCGTCGGGAGCGCTCACGACACTGACTGAAGGACGGCTCCTACGTCGCCGCTTCTTTCCTGCCGACCTCGTGACACCTGTCGTCCCGCAGCGGATCGGAGATCCGCACGGGGACTCGGCATCGGTCGGGAGATGCTCTTCGAGCGGGAGCAAGTGACGTGTCGGGTGTGCGGTCACCGAGTGGCACTGCCACTTCTTGGTGGGGGAACGTAGCACGTCCAACGCCATAGGCATCCTCCCCACGGCGCCAGGGCGCCTAACGACTTCACGACCCTCGACCAGCTCATTGCGACCAGCGGGTCGCACTTCGCCATATCTCCGATGCCGACCAGGGCGCAAGAACTTCAACTGCTGCACTCCTCGTCGGACTCCTCGGAAAAATCGCCGCCCGTGCGACCATGATTCTTTTCGAGTGCCTGGCGGTATTCCTCAGCGAGTGCAGCACGGAGTTCAGCGCGAGCGCGGCCACGACGGCTCAGAACACGAGGACGCCCGAAACGCACGCCGCCGAGCCCAACGCCAGACTTTCGAGAACTACGGCGCGATCGAGTCGGCGCAGGCGCGAGACCACGACGCTTGAGCTCCAGGGGACTCACCCAGTTCGGGTCGGCGCGTCGCTTGAGTTGTCGCGATGGCAAGACACCACCAAGTTTTCGAGCGAATCGTCGACCGGCAGATGGCGCTCGATAAACCAGTGCTCGGGGATGCGGTGGTCGGCTTCAAACTTCAGCGGATGACCAACCGGGAGGTCGTCACTCACGAGCTCGTTGCAATAAACACAGCGCAGCTCGCCGAACTCTCGAAGCGTCTCACGCTTCAGCCGAAGACGGTTGCGACGATACAAAGAGATGGTCTTGCGGTAGTGCTGGGTCACTTGGACGCCGCCCTGATTCCAGCGGGCGTCGCTACCCAAACAATCTGACCACCACGACGGCCACCACTGTCGATGATGTAACCGGCGCTGATGAGCTCGTCGAGCACGTCGGCGAGTGCCTCGCTAAACCACAGTTCGGAGTCATCAGTCGGCTTCGGGTCTCCCTCCATCATGCGTCACCCCCTCGCGGAGTAACGGAGCAGCTCAACAAGCTCGGCGGAAGTGTCAACCACCGACGCTTCAGACACGCGCCGGAGCTCGGCATCGAAATCCCAGCCACACGGAGATGACGTAGCGCCGCAGTCATGAGGCGAATCGGGGATGAACACCTCGCAGCGGTGAGCAGCTACCCACCACGTCAGCTTGAGCAACCAATACTGAGCTCCCGACATCTTCACGAAGTGGTCGGCGAGCGCGAGCTCCACATCGCCACTACCGAAGTAGTCGTAGAAGACCGGCGGACGAAGACCACCGACAACGCACTTCACGTGCTGCGCCGGACGGACAAGAACTCCACGCACGGTCGGGCAAAACCAAGCGGCGTTAGCGACCCAGAGGTCGCGGTCGAAATCGATAACGTCGAGACCGACCTCGTCGGCAACCTCACGAACGACGTAGGCGACCTGACAGAACTCCACCACACCGTGCAGCCCAGTCAGCGCAGCTAGCTGTCCGCGGGGAAAGCAGACAGACGGAGCGCCGGGAGCGACCGACTTCCGCTCAACTTGGAAGCGGTGACCGTGATGTTCAGACCACCAATCCTCGTCACCACCGCACAACTCGACGTCATACCAATCGGCGAGCGTCTCACGGATGGATGTACGCTCGTGGTCTAGACGCTGAGCGTGTAGGGCGTCCCGTCGCCATAGCACTTGCCCATCGTCGGGCGGCGGGGACTCGCCCGCAGCGAGCCAGTAGGACACACGCCCGTTGCAGACGACGATGTTGCCGAGGCTGAAGTTGTACTTCCGCCTATCACTCACCCCACCACACACCTTCCGTGGAAGCCGTCGAGTGGATCGGAGATCCACTGCGACGCCTTGAGCGGTGAGAGAGGCGATGCATCACCTCAGCCCCACCTACCGAGCCCCCCCCCATCCGGAGCAGCCCTTGGTCGCCACGGAAGTCGACCAGGAAACTCGCCCCGAGGGGGGGTCGGATGACACAGAACTGTAATGTATATGAAGACCGACTGCACGCAGATAGCGGGAGGCGCGCCGGCACAGGCTCAGCGTCCGTCCCTTAACCGAGCTCGCTCCATGTCGCTCCCCACGCCGTCGCCCCCCCAACCTCACGAAGGTGGAACGGACTCGAATAAACAAGCTCAGGCTGACTCAGCTCGCTCCGCCCCAGGCTGGGACTTAATCTCCACAATCCCGATAGAATCGGGGAGAAATCGCTTGACAGCGGCGGTCAACGAGCATCGCCTACAGGAAAAACCGACCCAGCCGGTCGGCTCTTGGGAGCTCGCAGCCGCTTCGGAGACTCGTGGAAACTCGTCGGCGCTCGACCAGCGCGGGACGGACGACGCAGTCGACGGAGCTGAGGGGGGACGCTCGCTAATGCATCCTTCCCATGAAATCGCCAGCCGCAGTCTCGTATGCGGTCGCCTCGTAGTCGGCTCGGCGGAAAAGCCGTAGCGGATCGCAGATCCGCACGGCGCCTCGGCAGCGGCGACGCACTTCGTTGGAGCGACTCACTTCACTCACTTCGCGGACTTCGTTTGGTCTTGCAGCGTCGGCAAGTCGCCTCGACCAGCCCGACGACGCCAAAGTGCAAGCCCGGGCTCGGAGACGCCCGGCGCCTCGTAAACGGCTCGCCGCTTCGCCTTCGGCTCGTCCATGCGGCTCGTCTTCGGCGCCGGCAGCGCCCGGTTTTTGGCGTTCGTCGCAGAGTCGTGCGTCGCTTCGCACGCACTCTGTCTTGACTTGCCTGCTCACCTTGTTTGCACTTCGCGCACTTCGTGCAACTTCGTTAGGCACCTCGTTGGGACGGAGTTCGGGACGGTCAGTCCCAGGTCGTGCAAGCCGCCCACTGCCTGTGTTAGAACGCTGGGCGATGCACGTTCGACACGAGAAGAACGCGGCAAACGTCGCAATCATCGGTCGCACAGCGCGCGGATGTGACGTCTCCCGAACCTGACATGGGCCGTCAAGGTTGATGCCGACGATTCGATCCGATGGAGCGGTTCGGCCCCAATTTCGAGAGCGACGACTCGTCGGTCGCGGGGCTGCCGACGGGCTGGTTGCGGACGTGGTGGCTGATGGGCCGGTAGGTCGGGCATGCTGGGAGCGCCCACGGATGCCGAAGACGCCGACGGAGGCCACCATGACCGCAGACATCGTGATCCGGGGCGGTGCTGTCGTGGACGGCACCGGTGTCCCGGCCCGGTCCGCCGACGTCGCCGTCACTGACGGCGTCATCAGCGCCATCGGGGATCGACTCGACGGCAGACGGGTACTCGAGGCGGACGGCCATGTGGTTTCGCCGGGCTTCGTCGACATCCATACGCACTATGACGCACAGGTGTTCTGGGACCCGGCGCTCACGCCGTCGTGCTGGCATGGTGTCACATCTGTCGTGGCCGGGAATTGCGGCTTTTCGATCGCCCCGGTCCGAGCGGAGCACCGCGAGTTGCTCGTCCGGACGTTGCAGCACGTCGAGGACATGGCCGCCGACACGTTGTTCGAGGGCGTTCCTTGGACCGACTTTGAGACCTTCCCGCAATATTTCGACGCGATCGAACGGCGCGGCACGCTGCTCAACTACGCCTGTTACGTCGGTCACACCGCGGTCCGGCTCTACGTCATGGGCGAGTCCGGCTACGACGAAGCGGCCACCGACGACGACGTGCGCGCAATGCAACGTGTCATCGCTCAAGCGCTCGAAGCTGGCGCCGCCGGCTTCGCGACGTCTGCGTCGCCGACACACAACGGTGACAAAGGGCGGCCGGTGCCGTCACGTATTGCCGATCTCGACGAGGTACGCGCCCTCGTCGCGCCGCTTCGCGACGCGCACAAAGGTGTCGTTGCGTTGCTGCCCGGCGAGAAGGTAACGCACGACGACGTGTTCGACATTCAACGCGGCCGCGGGACGGCCGGTCACGTGGACTGCGCTGCTCACCGTCAAGGGATACCCGTGGCACGAGAGGATCATGGCCGCGAACGTTGCGGCCCGCGCTGAAGGTTCGGAGGTCTGGCCGCAGGTTTCGTGCCGTCCGTTGACCTTCCAGATGAACTTGCGGGAACCCTTCACGTTCAACATGCGTCCGGCGTTCCAAGCGTTGATGGACCGCCCCGTCGACGAACGCATCGCCGCCTACCGGGACCCGGCATGGCGTAGCCGAGCCTGGGAGGAGCTGTCGGGCCGCGGCGCGAGGCGGGCGATCCCGATGAATTTCGATTCGCTCGCCGTTGCCGAAACGGTCGACCATCCCGAGCTCGTGGGTCGCAGCGTGGTTGCCGTCGCCGATGAGCGCGGCTGCACGCCGTTCGACTTCATGCTCGACCTCGCGCTCGAGGAGAACCTCGACACCCGCTTTACGAGCGTGCTTGCGAACAACGACCCCGAGGCGATCGCGTGGCTCCTGCCCCAAGAGACGGTGCTGTTCGGCCTGGCCGACTCGGGCGCGCACGTCAGCCAGCTCTGCGACGCCTGCTTCGCCACCGATCTGCTCGGCAACTGGGTTCGCGACAAAGGCGTCATGCCGTTGGAGCACGCGATCCACAAACTGACCGGGGAACCGGCGGGCGTGTTCGGATTGCACAACCGCGGAACCTTGGAGGTCGGCAAGGCGGCCGATGTTGTGGTGTTCGACTTCGCCCGCGTCGTGCCCGGGCCGCTGCGGCGAGTTCGTGACTTCCCCGCCGATGGTGAACGTCTCGTCGCCGACAAACCGGTCGGCATGCGTCATGTGCTGGTCAACGGCACCGTCATCCGTGCCGACGAAGAACCCGTCCCGGACGCGTTGGAGCAGCGCCCCGGACGCCTGCTGCGCTCATAACTGTCCCCGCGGGGTCGCCGGGTTCGCGACTCTGCGTCCGGCGGGACCGCGTGGACTCATGACGCTGGCGGCCCCGGCGCTGCGCCCGCGACGTTCGACGTCCGTGATGTACCCCACGGTTCGAGGACGTCGGGGACGTCGACTCCGAGACGCCGCCCGCACACGACCGATGCGTTGTCGTGCACGACGAGATCGACGCCGTCGAGCATCGTTCGTTGTTCGGTCATTGCGGCCTCGGCCCAACTGTCAGTCGCTCCACGCGTGACGGTTCGCATCGGGTTCGGGGTTCGGTCCGGGACGACGCGCCGGGCGTTCGGACAGCACCGCAGGGAAGCACACTCGCAGTTCGTCGTCGTCGTCGACTGCGATCACCCCCCGCTGGCGGAAGTGCTGGTGCTCCCCCATCTCCTCGGGGGTGAGCACCGGCGTCACGGGCGCGCCGGCCGCGGTCAGCCGCTCCAGCGCGACGTCGCGCGGCAACGCCGCGCACGCTTCGACCAGCGTGGACTGACATTCCTCGAACCGGTCGAGTCGATCGAAGTACGCGAGCCCACCCAACTGCGCGATGCCGAGCCCGTCGCACACCGACCGCCAGAAGTGATCCTCGGCGATCACCCCTAACGCGATCCAGCGTCCGTCGGCACAACGGAACACGCCGTAGCCGGTCGAGCCGCGCGTTGGTTCGTCGCGTCCGCGGATCGCGTTTGCCGAACGAGGGCCGATCCACGATGCGACCACGTCGGCCATCGCGACGTCGATACGTTCGCCCTCGCCGGTCCGCAGTCGATTTGCCCATGCCGCGGCAGATCGTGAGTGCGGCGACGGTGGCGGCCGCGAGGTCGGCGATCGGAACTTTGGGGATCTCCGGCACGTCGGGCGAGTTCGCACGGGTGATGGCACCGGCCAGCGCCTGATAGTTCACATCGTGACCGGGAAGCGCCCTGAGCTCGCCGGTCTGTCCGTATCCGCTCACCGAGCAGTAGATGATCGACGGGTTCACCTCCTTGACGTGCTCGTAGCCGACACCGAGTCGGTCGGCGACGCCGGGACGCCAGCCTTCACAGAACACGTCGGCGCGAGCTGCGAGCTCGAGCGCACGAACGCGACCGGAGCGGTCGGCAAGGTCGACCACGACGCTGCCCTTGTGCGACGCGACGTCGCGGAAAATGTTCGGAAAGGTGCGCATCGGGTCGCCGGTGGGCGGCTCGAGTTTCAGGACGTCGGCGCCGAGATCGGCGAGGAGCTGTGTCGCGTGCGGCACCGGCCGCCAAATCCCTGCGTCGAGCACACGCATTCCGGCGAGGAGGCCGCCGCGGTTGGTCGTATCCGGCGTGCGTTTCGCACTCACGCGATCACTCCGTCGGCCCGAAGCCGTGCGAGGTCGTCGTCGTCGCAGCCGCCAACCTCACCCAACACGGCGTCGGTGCTCGCACCCAAAAGTTCGGCGGGCGGCAGCTCGACACGTCCCGCGAACGAAATGGGAAGCGCGGCGCCGAGAAATCCGCTGGGACGATCGGCGGGTGCGCCCGGATGTCGGAGCTCGCTGAGGAGCCCGCGGTCGCGCAAGTGCTGGTCGGTGGCCGCTTCGATTGGGTCACGAACCCGTCCGGCCGGGAATCCAATGGCGAGCAGCGCCGCCTCGACGTCGCGTACCGGCCGCGTCTCGACTCCATGCCTGCACTGCCGCGTCGATCTGTTCTTTCGCACCGGCTCGTTCCCGGATCGTCGGCCATGCGCTGAGCGCGTCGTCGCGCTCCATGAGGTCGCACAACTGTTGCCATTGTCGATCGCTGGTACACGTGAGCGCGATCCAGCCGTCGGCGCAACGGTAGGTGTTGATCGGCGCACCGCGGCCGTCGGCGTTTCCGGTACGAGGTGGCATCCCGATCGCGGCGTAGTGATCGACCGGTTCGTCCCAGACCGACGCGGTCAGCACGTCGAGCATTGCCACGTCGACCAGTTGCCCACGCCCGGTTCGTGTCGCGTTGGCGTAACGCAGCAAGGATCCCGAGCGCGGCGTAGGTCGCGCTCGCGTGATCGGCGATCGTAATGCCGGCGCGCAGGGGCGGACCGTCAGCGAAACCGGTCTTGGCCATCACGCCGGAAGCTGCTTGCACAATGTTGTCCATCGCGGGCCGGTTCGGTACGTCGTAGCCGTAGCCCGAAATGGCGCAGTACACGAGGCGGGGATGTTCGACCGCGAGCTGTTCGTATCCAAGACCGAAGCGCGCCATCGCGTCCGAGCGCGAGTTCTCGACGAATACGTCGGACTGCATGGTGAGGGTGCGAACCAGGCTCGCGCCGCGTGGGTGCGTGAGGTCCAGCGCGACGCTGCGCTTCCCTCGACTGCGCTTCAGGAACGGAATCGATATCGCGCCCTCGACGTAGTCGTGCGTGTTGCCTCCGTCCGGATGCGCGAACGGCGGCAGACGGCGGCTCGTCGACGCGCGGGGCGACTCCACCGAGATCACCTCCGCGCCCATCGACGCCAACAGAAACGTGCATAGCGGGCCCGAGACGAACCGGCTGACGTCGAGCACCCGCACGCCAGCCAGCGGAGCGGGAGCGTCGCTCATCGGGGAGCCTCGTCCCGCAGTTGCTGACGCAAGACGAACTTCTGGATCTTCCCGCTCGGCGTGCGCGGGAACTCCTTGACTTCGCGGATCAGCTCCGGCCATTTCTGACGAGCCAGACCGGCTCGTCCGAGCGCGGCGCGCAACGTCGCCAGATCGGGCGCTGCGGCGCCGTGCAGCATACGAAAATGCGCGCATCCGATCTCACCGAGCCGCGCGTCCGGCGCGGCCACAACTGCAACCTCCGCGACGTCGGGCATCCGAACGAGGATCTCTTCGACCTCGGCCGCACTCACGTTCTCGCCGCCGCGAATGATGATGTCCTTCTTGCGGTCGGTGATCGCCAGGTAGCCGTCGGTGTCGAGCACGCCGACATCGCCGGTCATATACCACCCACCGGGTGCGAACGAGGCGGCAGTCAAGGCCGGGTCGGTGTAGCCGACGAAGCAATCGGGCCCGCGGCTCCAGATCTCGCCCGGCTCGCCGATCGCGACGTCGTGACCGTCGTCGTCGACGAGGCGCATCTCGACGCCCGGCAATGGTGTGCCATCGGTGTTCAGTCGCTTGTCGCGCGGTGACACTGCCGAACAGCCTGTGATCGACGGATGTTCGGTGCTCCCGAAACTTCTCGTTGTCGTGATACCGAGCCGTTCGGCGCGCTCGCCGACCGCGGCGGGCACCGCGGAACCGCCGAGACCGATGACCGGCATGAGCGCGACGTGACGCACCGGATCGAAGTCGGGATGGTCGAGCAGGCTGGTGAGAAAAAACGTCGACCCCTGACCGGCCGAGCAGCCCTCGTCGAGCATTGCCTGCAGCACACGACCCGGTTCCCACACGTCGATCAAGTGGATCGGTCGGCGACCCGCGACCGGCATGAGCAACGCGGCGATCATGCCGATCCCGTGACCGACCGGCGCGCCCGTGATCGAAGGCGGTGACGGCGCGATGCCGGCCTGGGCGAGCAACGCCTCGGGTTGTACTGCGCCCAGCTGACGGATCTCGGCGCCGATCGTCCGGTGGGCGTGCACGACGCCTTTCGGGTCGCTGGTCGTCCCCGACGTGTACGCGACCAGCGCCGGCGCGCTCGGATCGACCTCGGCCAACGCGTCGAGCGATCCGTGCCCGACCAGTTCGTCGAACGCGATGTTGCCCGGCCCGACAACGTCTCCGACCACGGCGACCCATTCGAGATCGGGAAGGTCGGCGCGCATCGTTTCGAGGTTCGCGAGAAAGTCCTGCGCGCCGAAGCGGTCAGCCGTGACCAAGGCTTTGACTCGGGTTCGAGCGAGGATATAGCCGACTTCCTTCGTTCCGTAGAAATGCACGATCGGCACCACGACGGCACCGAGGTACGCGACCGTGTAGAACGTTGCCGCCGCTTCGAGCCAGTTGGGAAGCTGAACGCGATCGCGTCCCCAGGCTCAACGCCGCGGGCACGCATACCCTTCGCGACCTGGCGGGCCAGCGCGTCGACGTCGCCGAGCGTCCCACGGTACGGACGACGATCCGAACGTACCGTGAACAGTTGCGCGGCCGCTTCCCGCAGTCCGTCGGCGAGCAGGCCGCCGAACGTCTGGTCGTCCCAGAAGCCTTCGGCCACGTAGCGCCGCGCGGCGGTGCGTCGATCGGGCGGGGTATGAAGTCCACCGTCTCAGTCTGGCATCACCGCTGGACCGTCGCCCTCGACGCGCACGATCCGGCGGCCCTCGCTCGCCTGGGCCGGGGCGGTCGACGGGTCGACTTTCGACGCTGCACCCGACGACGTCGTGATCGCCACGGACAACGAGACAGTTCCCCGCCTCGGGTCCGTTACGGTCCGCGTCGAAGACTATCAAGTACCGGCCGCGTCTCGATCTCGATCCGGACGTCGATCGCGACGCCGAGATCGACGGACTCGTGGCCTTCGACGTGCACCGGACCGCCATCGGCCAAGCCGACGTCAGCTGCACTGTGCTCGCCGACCCGAAAGCATGAGAGCTGCGTCGTTCGAGCGCGTGAGGGCGACGTGGAGGCACCGGTCGCGGCGAGCGTCCGACCTAGCGAGGCAAGCCCAACACGCGCTCGGCGATGATGTTGCGCTGAATCTCGCTGGTGCCGCCGGGATCGTGCCGCTGAACGAACGCAGATACGAGATCCCCATGGGCCCTCGCCGCCACATGGCTCGGCCCGAACCGGGAGGTTCACCCCGTCGAGCCCAGCGCCTCAGCTCCGCACAGGAGCCCGCTGCAAGGTCTCGCTCCCGATACAGCTTCAACAGCGAATGCTCCGGGGCGACGATTTGCCCAACATGAAACTTCGAGAAGCCGCGGTACCCGATCGCGCAGCAGCGCCTGCGCGTCGATGTAGAAAGCCGCCGACCGCGTCACGGTAGCGGGCGTCGTCTCGAGCCGCCCGCCGCCCGCAACGGGCTGGTCGCCGAGTTCGACGATCGCCCGCACCGCTCGTTGCACGTCGTACGCGTAGCCGACCCACAGCATGGCCCGCTCGTGGGCGAGCGAACCCTGCGTGATCGGCCATCCGCCGTTCGAGCGGACCGACAAGATTGTCCTTCGGCACCCGCACGTCGGTGAAGAACACTTCGTTGAAGTCGCAGAAGTCGGGGTCGGACAGCTCCGGGAACGGGCGGCGCTCCACCCCGGGTGTCGTCGTCTCAATGATCAAGGCGCTGATGCCCTTGTGCTTCGGGGCGCTCGGATTGGTGCGCACGAAGCACAAGCACCAATCGGCGTGCTGCGCGCCGGACGTCCACACCTTCTGCCCGTTCACCATGAACTCGTCACCGACGAGCACGGCCCGGGTCTTGAGGCTCGCCAGATCGCTGCCCGCGCCCGGCTCGCTCATGCCCAGACACCACGAGATCTCGGCCCGCAACGTCGGACCGAGCAAGCGCTGTTGCTGTTCGGACGTGCCGTAGTCGTTCAAGGAGGGGGCGATGATGCCTAGCCCCTGCGGATTGCGCTCCGTACGATCTCACGACGCTGAGATCTCCTCGAAATAGATCATCTGCTGCGGCGGTGACGCGTTGCGTCCGCCGAGCTCGGGGCGGCCAACCGGGCACGAGCCACCCCGCGTCGAACAAGGCCCGTTGCCACGTCCGTGCCCACCCGGGCATGTCCGCGCTCGACAGCTTCGGCGCGCGGAACTGTTCGGCCGACGGCTGGTGTGTCGCCAGCCAGGCGACGAGCTCGGCGCGGAACGCCTCATCTTCGGGTGCGTACTGCAGGCGCATCGCGGCGCAGGGTAGTTTCCTGACGTTCGTGTCAGCCAAATCATGCGCGCATCCGCCGCATGATTTGTTGCGTCTGGAGCGCCGTCGTGGACTTCGAGTTCAGTGCCGACCAGGAAATGCTGCGCGAGTCCGTGCAACGTTTCCTCGCCGACAAGGCGCCAACGACCTATGTGCGCGACGTGTACGACACGGACGCGTCTCGCCTCGGCCACGACGAGGTATGGGCCGGCCTGGGCGACTTCGGCGCGATCGGACTGCTGGTGCCGCGCGAGTTCGGCGGTGCCGGCATGGGGATGGTCGACGCGGCCGTCGTACTCGAAGAGCTCGGCCGCGCGCTGTGTCCGGCCCCCTATACCTCGACCGCGGTCGGGGCGGTTTCGCTCGTGCTCATGACCGGCTCGCCGCGAGAACACCAGTTCCTGCTTTCCGGCCTGGCCGACGGGTCGACGATCGGCGCGCTCGCACTGTTCGAGCCGGGGAGCCGTTACCGCTGGCGCGAGCCGGCGAGCGAGGCACGGATCGAGGGCGAGGTGTGGCGACTGGACGGCACCAAGGTGCACGTCGCCGACGGTGACGCCGCCAACCTGTTCCTCGCGACCGCCCACGATCCCGACGGCGCGCTCGGCGTCTTCGCGACCCAACGCGACGATTCGGTGCGGGTCGAGCCTGTCCCCACCGTTGACGGCAGCCGCAAACAGGCGACCGTCACGTTCGAGGGCGCACGAGCCTGGCGCCTCGGCGCCGGCGACGCGACCGATGCCATCGCACGCACGCTCGACCGGCTGGCGGTCGCGTACGTCGTCGACGGCGTGGGCGCCGCCCGACGCGCGCTTGAGCTCGCGGTGGAGTACGCCAAGGAGCGGGTCCAGTTCGACAAGCCGATCGGTTCGTTCCAGGCGGTGCAACATCTGTGCGTCGACATGCTGCGGGCGTGGGAGCTCGGGCGGGCCGCAGGGTATTACGCGTGCTGGGCGGCCGACGACGCCGAGCCGAGCGAAGCGCACCGGGCGGCGGTGATGGCAAAAGCGTTCGCGAGCGACGCGTACGCCCAATTGGGTGGGACCGCGATCCAAGTGTTCGGCGGCATCGGTTTCACCTGGGAGCACGACATCCACCTCTACTACAAGCGTCTGCTCTCGCTGTCGGTGTCGCTCGGCAACACGTCCGAACATCTCGCCGAACTTGCACGCATCGCCATCGACTGACCGTGCGGGCCGTACGCGCCCGGGCTTGTCGTCGTTCGCGATGATGTGTGTGCCCGCCGGAGTGCCGCCGGGCGCGCGGGTTCGGCGCTCCGCTGGCGCTGCTCCGCTCGAGGGCCGAGCAGGGCGCGCCCGGGCCGGTTCTGCGGCGCCGACGAGCAAACGAGGAGCCACAGGTCCGCCGTGCCGGACCGGGAACGGGCCTATTCGCGTACGAGCAACAGGCAGCCGCAGGTGTTGCCGCCGCCGGCTGCGATCACACCCACGGTCGGCGGGATCGCGATCTGTCGGTCGCCGGCTTCGCCCCACATCTGCGTCGCACCCTCGTGCAGGAATCCGTAGCCGTGCAGCCGGCCCGCCGACAGCTGGCCGCCGTGGGTGTTCAGCGGCAGCTGGCCATCACGCGCGATGCCGCGTTCCGCCGTCGACGAACGGGCCGCCCTCGCCGACGCCGCACAGTCCCAACGCCTCGAGCCACGACATCGTCAGCCAGGAAAATCCGTCATAGAGCTGGGCCATCTGCACGTCGGAAGGCTTCAGGTCGGTGCGAGACCAGAGCTGTCTGCCCGCGTCGCGGTTCGGCATTGCCGAAAGATCGTCGAACTGATCCCACGAGGGTCGACCGGCGATCCGAGTGCCGACCGCCTCGACGCGCAATGGCGGATGTCGAAGATCACGCGCACGATCGCGTCGGGACACGATGACCGCGGTTGCGCCGTCGCAGGGCACGTCGCAGTCATACAGGCAGAACGGCGTCGAGATCATCCGCGCGCTCATATAGTCGTCGAACGACATCGGTTCACGGTGAATCGCGTTCGGATTCAGTTCGGCGTTCCGACGAGCGTTGAGCGGGATCCACGCCAGCTGCTCCCGAGTTGTGCCGTACTGATGGAAGTGACGCTGCGCGAACATCGCGATCCACGTCGCCGCCGACGGCGCCGAGAACACAAGGTTCCATGACATGAATCCTGACGCCTTGAATGCGCCGCCTCCACCGCCTCCGGGCATCACCCCAGCGCGACCTTTGTCGCCTTCCGCGGATCCCTCATAGACGGAGCGGAAACACAGCACATGATTGGCGAGGCCCGAAGCGACCGCGAGACACACGTTCACCACCGAGCCGAGCTGGCCTGAAGTCTCAAGCCCGCTGCCGTACCAGCCGCAGTTCAGCCGCAGCGCATCCATCACCTCGTACGCCCCGGCACCGCTGAACCCTGCGGGCTGCGCCATCGGACCCGGGTAGGTCGAAAGTCCGTCAATGTCGGCGGTGGTCAATCCCGCGTCGTGGATCGCCGCGAGGCAACCGTCGAGCGTCAGCTCGAGCGGATCGCGGTGCAGCCGCCGCCCGATGTCCGACTGGCCGACGCCGGTAATGCACGTTCGCCGCTCGATGATCTCATTTTCATCCATCACGAACTCCGATCGGGTTCGAACAACGGCAGGTACACGTCGCCTTCGGGATCGGCGTGGTGCTCGAAGGTGACGCGCAGCGGCATGCCGATTTCAATCTCGTCGAGCGGGCAGTGCACGAGGTTCGTCGTGAGTCGTACCGATGGCTGTTCGACGATCTCGACGATCGCGACCACGTACGGCAGGTCCGGACCCGGCATCCAGTTCTGGTAGTTGATGGAGTAGGTCGCGAGCGTCGCCCGTCCGGACACCGTCTCGACCGCGAGATTCTTCGAATGGTCGATCGGGCAGATCGGCTGCGGTGGATGAATGTAGTAGCGGCAGTCTTGACAGCGCCAGAACCGCAACGCACCGACCGCGCCAGCGGTCCAGAACTCGCGGTTGCGGTCGTCGAGCCGCGGCAGAATGCGAAACGGCGTATTTGAAGGCATCGCTGGTGTCTCCTGCATGTTGAGCTAGTCGGCCTCGACTTCGCGCGCTTCCTCGTAGCCGGCACGCGCGTGTGGGATGGCTTCGACGGCTGGCAACAGTCCGAATCCGGGGACGGTCAGCATGATCGACCCGAGGATCTCCTCCCATGTGGCGCCGACCTCGCGGGCGAGCTCCGCGTGGCGCTGTACTCCGGCGGGATTGCGCAGCCCGACGGTGACGACCATGCGTATGAGCTCGTGGGTCTTGCGGTCAGGTGCACCGAGCGAGTCGAGCTGCGACATCCACGCGTTTTGCGCCGCGTGAAGTTGGGGGAACACCTCGTGCAACGGCTCTTCGAATGCGAAGTTCCAGTCCTGTTCGTGGTCGTTCACGTCGGTGAATCTACTGACCCGTTATGGTGCCGCGGCGCGGAAAATCGCGACGGTGATCTCATCGTTGAGCGCCTTGAAGTCGACAGTCACGGGCATCCCAACTCGCAGTTCATCGTGCGGCGTGCCTTCGATGTTGGTCATCACCCGTGGGCCTTCCTCGAGTTCGACCACCGCGGCGACGTACGGCACGCGCTCATTGAACGGCGGCAGATCGTTCTGGATCACGATCGAATAGGTGTAGAGGGTGCCTCGACCCGACGCCTGTTTCCACTCGACGTTGTCGCTCCAGCATTTCGGGCAGAACGGCCGCGGATAGAAGTGGTCTTCGTCGCACGCATTGCAATGACGCACCAGGAATCGTCCTTGGCGACAACCGTCCCAGAACGGTTGCGTCTCCAGGTCGGGGGTCGGGATGTCGAACCGCGGTCCGGTCATCGGTCAGCTTTCGGCCGGCAGCACAGCCACAGCTTCGCCCTGGATCTTCGCTTCGCCGTGCTCGTTGACGAGCGCGCACTCGAGCACGATCTCGTTGCCGGGACGTTTCTCGCTCACCGCGACGGTGGTGCTGAGCGTCTCTCCCGGCCACGTCTGTTTCGTGAAGCGCACTCGGTACGACGTGAGGTTGCCGATCCCGACGTAGTTCGTGACCGCCGTCGCCAAGAGGCCGGCGCTGAACATACCGTGCCCGAAAACGGAGGGAAGACCTGCTGCTTGGGCCGCGACCTCGTCGTGGTGCATCGGGTTGAAGTCACCCGAGGCGCCTGCGTACATCACAAGATCGGTACGCGTGAGCGTATGGTCGATCGGCGGTGCCTCGTCGCCGACCTTCACGTCGTCGTAGCGCAGGTTGCGCTCGCCCATGTCTGATCCCTTCGTGCACGACCACCGAACGGTGCTGCACGGAGGCTAAGGGGAAACCTGACACGCGCGTCAACTGACGTGCCGGTTCAGACCGCCGTGCCGACGGTGAGGAACTCGTCCGCGAGGTGCTCGTGGTTCTCGAGCCGCGACTGCTCGGCGCGCAGGTACTCGAGGCGGCCCACCACGCGGCGCAGGTCCTCTTGCACACGCTCCAGCCACTCGTGTATCTGATCCGGCGCCAAGCCGCAGCTCGGGACTGCGGCCCGTTCCGGCGGTGCCCGCCGACCGGTGGTCGTGATCACGGCGTGCTCCGAGCCCGTCATCACGGTGCTGATCGGCCGAAACCGGCCTCGGGCGAGGAATTAAACCTCCGGTCCGGCCTCGCCTACTGGCCGGGTTCGGGATCTCGGGGCAGGCCCAGCAGGCGCTCGGCGATCACGTTGCGCTGCACGTCGCTGGTCCCGCCAGCGATGGTGAGACAGCGATTGAACAAAAACGCCGACGCCCACGCTCCGGCCTCGCCGTCAGTGGCGGCGGCGTCGGCGCCCATCAGCGAAAGCCCAACCTCTTGGACGTGCTGATCGTGCTGCACGCCGAGAAGCTTGCGAACCGCCGCTTCCGAACCGGACGGGTCGGCGCCGGCAAGTGCCTGCAGCGTCATCCGGAAACCGAGCACAGCCAACGCGTGACCCGTCACTGCAAGGTCGCCGACCTCGGCGAGCGCGAGCCGGTCGTCCGACAGACCGCGGAGTTCAGCTGCCCGCAACGCGCCGACGACACCGCCGCCGATCGTGTTGCTGCCGCCCATGTACACCCGTTCGTTGGCCAGGGTGGTGCGCGCGCAGCGCCAGCCGTCGTGCTCGTCGCCCACCAGACAGTCTTCGGGTACGAACACGTCGTCGAAGAACACCTCGTTGAAGGTTTCGTTGCCGGTCAGCTCGCGCAGCGGTCGAATGTCGATGCCCGGCGTCTTCATGTCGACCATGAAGCATGAGATCCCTTCGTGCTTCGGCCGGTCCGGCGCACTTCGAGCCAGACATATCCCCCACTCGGCTTGGCGGGCGAGCGAGGTCCAGACCTTCTGGCCGTTGAGCACCCAGCCTCCCTCGACGCGAGTCGCGCGGGTCGACGAGTGCCGCGAGATCAGAACCCGCGCCGGGCTCGCTGAACAGCTGGCACCAGTTGATATCGCCGCGCAGGGTCGGCGATATCCAGCGCTCCTGCTGTTCGGGCGTTCCGTAGACGATCAACGTCGGCAGCGCCCACGCGCCGACGCCGATATTCGCACGCGGCACCTTCGCGGAACGGAACTCCTCCTCGATGACAAGCAGCTCGAGCGCTTTCGCATCACGACCCCACGGCCGAGGCCAGCCCGGCGTGAGGTAGCCGCCACGCGCGAGACGCTCGCGCTGGGCGAGCGGCGGAAGGTCCTTCACCTCGTCGAGGACGGCACGCACGGCCGCGCGGTGGGACTCAGCCTCGGGTCCGAGGTCGACTGCGAGGCGCCGGCGCGCGCCTGCCTGCACTTCACGGGCGGCACGCACGCGCCACTCGTCGGGGGTCCCTGCGAGTTGGTGCAACGTGATGGCGCGGCGCAGGTACAGGTGCGCTTCGTGCTCCCAGGTGAAGCCAATCCCGCCGAGTGTCTGCACGCAGTCCTTGCCGTTCAAGAACGCAGCATCGAACGCCAGCGCAGCCGCCGACGCAATCGCGAGGCCGTCACCGTTGCCGGCATCTCTGGCGGCCCGCGCGGCGTCCCATACAGCTGCGCGTGCCAGTTCGGTGCGCGCCAGCATGTCGGCGCAGCGATGCTTCACACCCTGGAACTGACCGATCGGGCGACCGAACTGCACCCGCACCTTCGCGTACTCGGCTGCCGTCTCAACACACCATTGAGCAACTCCGACCGCCTCGGCCGCGAGGAGTACCGAAGCGAGATCGCGAACCCGTCCCGCACGAAGGCCCGACAAATGCTGGTCGGCGTCGCCGCGCACGCCGTCGAGATCGAGCTGCGCGACACGGCGGCTGAGGTCAATGCTCGGCAGCTCTTTGGCGTGTACGGTCGCGCCGTCGAGCACATACCACTGCTGATCGAGCTCACACACGATCACGTCGGCGGCGTGGCCGCCGAGCACCGGCCGAGCGCCGCTCAACGCGACCGCGCCCGTACATGCTCCCGACGCCAGCTTCGCCAACCAGGCCGCAGCCCCCGGACCACCGGCTTCGTCGAGCACCGCGGCCGCGAGCGCCGTCGCGAGATACGGGCCCGGAGCGCACGCGCGTCCGAGCTCCTCTATCACAACCGCTTGTTCGACCAGGCCGTATCCGGCGCCACCGTTGCGTTCGGCGACGTGCAGGCCGAGCCAGCCCGGCTCACACAATGCCGCCCAGAACGCCGGCCGCGTCTCAGTCTGCGCGTCGACTACCGCCCGCACCGCGCTCGACGGGATGTTCGTGTCGACGAACCGCCTGACGGCCTGACGCAGTTCCTCATGCTCTTCGGTGATGCCGATCGCCATACGAGGATCGTCGCAGAACCATCACGATGAGACCAAGTTGACGCGATCAGACCAGTTCGTGTCGGCGTCGAACATGCGAACGTCGCCGGCTCAGCCTGACACCTTCCGGGCCGGGCGGCGAGGGGACCATCCCTGTCGGTGTGATCGAGCTTCGAGTTCTCGGACGCCAAGCCCGTCGCAGGTTGGTGACGCAGTGTGGCGACTGGTCTGGTCCCCGACTGACAGCCCGTCGCGAACAACGCCGTGGAGACGTTTGGTGTTGTACCAGTGCACGCAGTCGAGGATCGCAACCGCGCCGTCTTCGACGGGGAGGTTGTGACGCCCCGAAGAGACATCCTGATCGCACCTCACCGCGGGCGACGTTGAGGACGGCACCTCCGACCGAGCGCCCAACTGGTTGACGTTGGGAGACCGCACGTGCCCGGTGCGCGGCTGACGCCGTTGCGTTGCAGCCGCCGATCAGCACAGTAGGTGAGGCGTCGCGCGCCGCGGCGCTGGGCTCTGGGGATGCTGGCCGCGTTCCAGCGGGTGTGCGGTGTGCGGGTACCTGCGAGTTCAGAAACGTCCTTCGTGCCGCGCATGCCCGCGGTTTGGAGCGGCAATGCACGTCGACGTTCAGACCAGTTTCGTGTCGCCGTCGAAAATCGCGATCGCTTGGGTCGGACAACCCTGCGCGGCGAGCACGATCTTGTCGTCGCTGGCGGCTGTGGCGTCGATCACGACCGCGATCCCGTCGTCGTCGAGATCGAACACGCCCGGCGCCCAGAACGAGCAGTTCCCGGAGCCCATGCAGTTGTCGCGATCGATCTTGATGTCCAACGCCATCAGCATCTCCTTGCTGGTTGGAACCTAGCCTGCGACGTCGCGGAATCGCTCGTAGCGTGCATCGACGTGCGGTTGCCAGATTGGAGACGGATCGACGACGCGCGCCGTGCGCGCCCAGCGGCTCGCGTCGGCCATCGACGTTTCCAGCCCACACGCGAGCCGGGCGAGAAAGGCCGCGCCGAGCGCGCCACCCTCGGGGATGGCGCACACGTGGACGGCCAGGCCGGTGCAGTCCGCGAGCGCATCAACCCAGCCGTCGAGCCGGATGCCTCCGCCTGTCGCGACGATGCGCGTCGCCGGAACAGGGCTGGCCTCGATCATGCGACGCGCCGCGAACGCGGTCGCCTCAAACGCGGCGCGACGCGCGGCAGCCGGCCCGTGGGTGAGATCGAGATCGACGAGCTGGGCCCGCCGGTCCGGATCCTGCAACGGGACACGCTCACCACGCGGGTACGGCACCCACAGCGGGACGCGTGCCGGGTCGACGGTGCCGGCCTCGTCGCCTAACAGTGCGTCCGCCCAGTTGAGGAACAGACCGCCGGCATTGCTCGGGCCACCGACGAGAAACGTGCCCGCCGCGGTATTGGGCATCGCGTAGAAGTTCGGGACGTTGACCGCTTCGGGGACAACGGACCAGACGATCAATGTCGTTCCGAGAATCACTAACACGTCGCCGACCGTGCTCGCCCCGGCGACGAGCTGCTCGGCGAACGCGTCGACCGAGCCGCCTTCGAGGACACAGTTCTTGCGGCCGTTCACCTCGGCGAGCGCTTGTCCGGACGGTCCGATCACGGGCATCTGATCGTTGCGAGCGCCGCAGCTCGCAAGCAGATTCGCGTCCCAGCCTTTCCAGTCGAAGAGGGCGCCCGCCGTGGCAGCCACGATGAACGAGATGCCCGCATGTCCCGAAAGCGCGTGATTCGCAACGGCTTGAGCCATCCAGTACCCGTGCGCATCGGGTCGCTGGCGCGACTGCCAGCGGAGAAATTCGGCGAGTTCGCCTCGCTCCGGTTGGTTGGACCTCTCCGCCTGATGTCCACGTTCGTCGCCGTAGAGCAAGCCCGGTGTGAGCGGGATTCCGGCCTCATCGACCGCGGTGAGAGACGGGACCATCGCGGCGACGGAAACGGCGCGGGGGTCGACGTCGCCGAGCGCTTCGAGCGCGCGGAGCGGCCCGTCGTGCCAGGCGCGGCGGGCGTCGTGCTCGAACCGCAGCGGGCTGGGTACATGGAATGCGTGAGGGATACGAGCCCGCGCCACCACGTTGCCGTCGTCGTCAGCCGCGATCGCTTTCACAGACGATGTTCCGATATCGATCCCGACGGTCACGCTCGACGTTGCCATGCTCTCCGCTTTCGAGGACAAGATGTCCGCAGTTGGGCGGGAGGTTACGCGAGTGCTTCGAGTACCGCATCGTGCAACGGCCCGTTCGTGGATACGAAGTTGCCGCCGTTGACGTCGTCACGGCCGTCGATCGTGCTCCACCGACCGCCGGCCTCCTCGATGATCGGGACGAGCGCCGCAACATCCCAAACGTTGACGATCGGATCGATCGCGATGTCAACCGCGCCGTCGGCGACCAGCACGTGCTGCCAGAAGTCGCCGACGCCCCGGAACCGCCAGCATCGATGTGCGAGCGCTAGCAGCTTGTCGCCGATCCCGTCTGCGTCGAAACGCTCGCGGTGTCCCACGAGAACGAGATCTGAGCGTCATCGAGTTCCGAGATCGCAGACACACAGATCGGCTCACCGGCGCGGAACGCACCCAGACCGCGACCGGCCCACCAACGGGACTGCAACGCGGGCGCCGACGCGACACCAAGAACGAGCTCGCCGGCGTGCTCCAGCCCGATGAGCGTGGCCCAGATCGGAAGTCCGCGCACGTAACTCTTCGTCCCGTCGATCGGATCGATGATCCAGCGGAACTCCGCGTCGTCGGCCGCGCCGGGATCGGATCCGAACTCCTCGCCGAGAACCGCGTGACCGGTCGTGCGGGCCAAGCGTTCGCGAATCGTCTGCTCCACGGCTTGGTCGGCCTCACTGACCGGAGTGAGATCGGGCTTGGTTGTCACGATCAGATCAGCGGCGCGAAAACGTGCCATCGTGATCGTGTCCGCGGCGTCGGCGAGTTCGAGCGCGAGCGCCAGATGCGCGGCGATGTCCATGGATGGAGCATACGGGCCGGGAGCGAGACGGTATGGTCCGCTCGTGCGGACCAGCCATGAAGCGCGCGAAACATTGCGCGCGGTGGTCGCCCAACGCGCCGGCGCGCTCGCGACCGGCGAGAACCCAAGCACGGTAGAAGCCTTCGTGACGGCGTACTACTCGCACGGCGCGATCGACGAGCTTGCGCTCTCCGATGCGGACCATCTGGCGCGCGCCGCGATCGCGCACTGGCAGTTCGGATTGCACCGGGATACGGGCCGTGCGGCGGTGCGGGTTCACACGCCTACCGTCTCCTCCGAGGGTTGGGACGCGTCGCACACGTTGATCGACATCGTCAACGACGACATGCCGTTCCTCGTCGACTCGGTCACCATGACCATCGAACGGCACGACCTCGGCGTTCACCTCGTCGTGCACCCGGTGCTCAACGTGACACGCGCCGACAACGGGACACTCCTCGCCGCGGACCTGTCGAACGAATCCTCGGATGCGATCCGTGAGTCGTGGCTCCACGTGGAGGTTGATCGGGAAACCTCGGTCGAGGTCATCGCCGCGGTACGCGACGATCTCGAGCGGGTGCTCGGCGACGTACGCGCCGCGACTGGCGATTGGTTGAAGATGCTGGCCGTGGTCGACGCAGTCGACGACGACCTCGAAGCGCAGCCGCCGCCCATCGACGCCGACGACCTGGCTGAAGGGCGTGCGTTGCTCCACTGGATGACCGCGCAGCACTTCACATTTTTGGGCTATCGGAGATATGACCTCGGCCGGGACGCCAACGGCGACGATCTTCTCGCCGCAGTGACGGGAAGTGGATTGGGGATCTTGCGCCACCGCGACACCGACCGACATGCACATGCGTCCGACAGTTTCTCGAGGCTCCCCGCCGCGATCAGGGCTAAGGCACGCGAGCCAACCCTGCTCGTGCTCACCAAAGCCAATGCGCGTTCGACGGTGCACCGTCCGACCTACCTCGACTACGTCGGCGTGAAGCGCTATGACATCGCGGGCAACGTGATCGGCGAGCACCGCTTTCTCGGCCTGTTCACGTCGTCGGCGTACACCGGCAGCCCAATCGATGTACCCGTCCTGCGCCGCAAAGTGTCCGAGGTGATCGAGCGAGCGGGATTCGCGCCGGCCAGTCACGACTTCAAAGATCTGATCGCAATCCTCGAGAGCTACCCACGCGACGACCTTTTCCAGATCGACGCGGCCGAACTGTTCGATATCGCGATGGGCATCCTCCGGCTGCAGGAACGGCGGCAGGTACGGATGTTCGTGCACCGCGAGCAATTTGGCCGCTTCATCTCGTGTCTCGTGTTCGTCCCTCGCGATCGCTACACGACACCAGTGCGGGTCGGTATCTCCAACGTCCTCGTCGACGCGTTCGGGGCGTCGAGCTACGAGTGGAACGCCCGTCTGTCCGCCTCGGTGCTCGCCCGTTTGCACTACGTGTTGCGTATCGACCCGGCCACGGTGCTCGACCGATCTGTCGATGTCGCCGCGGTGGAGGCGCGCGTTGCCGCCGCGGCCCGCGCGTGGGCGGACGACCTGCGCGACGCGCTCATCGGTGCGCATGGTGAAGAGGTAGGACTCGACCTCCTCCGGATGTGGGGTGCGGCGTTTCCAGCCTCCTATCAGGAAGATGTTCCGGCGGCGGACGCCGTCGCCGATCTGCCCGAACTCGCGGCGCTTGACGCCGATGGCGCGCCGGCGCTCGCGGTGCGGCTCTCGGGAGGCACCGAGCGCCTCGACCTCGAGCTTTACGGGCTCGGCGCGCAACCTTCGCTTTCCGAAGTACTGCCGCGACTCGCCAACATGGGTGTGATCGTCGACGACGAACATCCGTACACGGTCACTCCCGCGGTCCGTGCTCCCCGCTGGATCAAGCATTTTCGGCTACGAGGTCCGGCGGACACTCCGGCCGCCGCGTACGACCTGTTCGAAGAAGCGTTCCTCGCAGTGTCGGCCGGAGACGCCGAAGACGACGTGTTCAACCAGCTCGTGCTGCTCGCCGGCCTGTCGTGGCGAGAAGTGGCGCTGCTCCGCGCGTTCAGCCGTTACCTGCGCCAGGTCGGCACGCCGTTCAGTCAGACGTATGTCGCACGGACGCTGGCCGCTCACCCTGACGTCGCGCGCCAGCTCGTGTTGCTCTTCCGGGCGCGTCTCGACCCGGAGCGTGGCGGCGCGGCGGCGGACCCCAACGCGGCCCGAACCTGGGAGCCGCTCGTCGGGGAGATCTCCGCGACCGTCGACGCGATCGTCAGCCTCGACGAGGACCGCATCCTTCGGGCGTTGTTACATCTCGTGCTCGCGACACATCGTACGAACTGGTTTCAGACCGATGAAACCGGCCGTCCCCGTCCGTGCGTCGTGCTCAAGTTGGATCCTGCGCAGGTGCCGGACCTGCCACTTCCGCGACCCATGTTCGAGGTCTTCGTCTACTCGCCTCGCGTGGAAGGCGTGCATTTGCGTGCCGGTCGAGTCGCGCGCGGTGGCATCCGATGGTCGGACCGCCGCGAAGACTTCCGCACGGAAGTGCTCGGCCTGATGAAAGCCCAGAAGGTCAAGAACGCAGTGATTGTGCCGTCCGGCGCGAAGGGCGGCTTCGTCGTCAAGCAGCCGCCCGTCGACGGGGCACCGCTCCACGCCGAGGTCGAGGCCTGCTATCGCTTCTTCATCGCCGGCCTCCTCGACGTGACCGACAACCTCGTCACCGGCAGTGACGGGTCGTCGGTGGTTGTGCCCCCCGCGCAGGTCGTGCGCTTCGATGGCGACGATCCCTATCTTGTCGTCGCGGCCGATAAGGGCACCGCAGCGTTCTCCGACATCGCGAATGAGATCGCGTGTGCTCGCGGCTTCTGGCTCGGCGATGCGTTCGCGTCGGGCGGGTCCGACGGCTACGACCACAAAGTGATGGGGATCACCGCCCGCGGCGCTTGGGAGTCCGTGCGCCGCCACTTCCGTCACCTGGCGATCGATCCCGACCGCGACGACTTCACTGTGGTTGGTATCGGCGACATGTCGGGCGACGTGTTCGGCAACGGGATGCTGCTGTCACACCACATCCGGCTCGTCGCTGCCTTCGACCACCGGCATGTGTTCCTCGATCCTGAGCCCGACCCGGAGCCTGCATGGCAGGAACGCAAGCGGCTGTTCGCGCTGCCGCAGTCGTCGTGGGCCGACTACGACGTGAACCGGTTGTCTCGAGGTGGTGGCGTCTACGCGCGGACCGCGAAGTCGATCGTGATCACCGATGAAGTTCGAGCCCGTCTCGACATCGACGCGGCGATCACCGCGTGACGCCGGCCGAGCTGATCGGCGCGATCCTGCGGGCGCCCGTCGACCTGCTCTACAACGGCGGCATCGGCACCTACGTCAAAGCACGTGAAGAATCGAACGCTGATGTGGGCGACAAAGCCACCGACGCCGTCCGTGTCGATGGCGCCGAGCTGCGCTGCCGGACCGTCGGCGAAGGCGGCAATCTCGGATTCACCCAGGAAGGCAGGGTGGAGTACGCCCTCCAGGGCGGTCTCATCAATACCGACGCCATCGACAACAGTGCGGGGGTCGACACCTCGGACCATGAGGTCAACATCAAGGTTCTGCTCGACGGTGCGGTGCGAGCAGGTGAGCTTTCGACCGACGAACGCAATGCGCTGCTCCACTCGATGACAGACGACGTCGCGACGCTCGTCTTCCGCGACAACTACCGCCAGAATCGAGCGCTCGACAACGCCAAAGCGCAGGCTCCCGAAATGGAGGACGTGCACGCGCGGTTCATGCGCATGCTCGAACAGCGCAAGTACCTCGACCGCGCCGTTGAGCGCCTCCCCGACGATAAAACGCTCAACAGTCGCCGCAATTCGGGCCTCGGCCTGACCGTGCCCGAACTGGCGGTCTTGCTCGCCTACGCGAAGATCACGCTCGAAGAAGAGCTCCTCGCCGGCCCGGTCCCCGACGACGCCGATGTCATGGCCGAACTCGTCCGGTACTTCCCTGTCGCATTGCGTGAACGCTTCCTTGCTCGTCTCCGCCCGCATCCGCTTCGCCGGGAGATCGTCGCGACCGCGCTCGTGAACGGTTTGGTGAATCGCGCGGGTACGACGTTCGTATTTCGGATCGGCGAGGAGACCGGCGCGTCGAGCGCAGACATCGTGCGCGCGATGAGGCGGCCCGAGCGATCGTCGGCCAGGACGTGCTCTGGCGCGACATCGAGGCGCTGGACAACTCGATCGATGTCGACACCCAGACCGTGATGTACCTCGAGTCGCGCAAACTCGTGGAACGCGTGAGCCGCTGGCTCCTTCGGCACCGGAAACGTCCGTTGGCGGTCGCGGCGACCATCGAGTTCTTCGCCGTTCCGTTCGCTCAGCTGATGACGAGGTTGCCTGCCCTGGCGCGCGGGAGCGAGCACGAACGGCTCCAACACGCGACCGCAGCCTTCATGGCACGTGGAGTTCCGCCGGAGCTCGCGTCACGGGTCGCGGCGCTGGATCTTCTGACCGATGCCCTCGACATCACCGAGCTCGCGCAGGCGCGGGAGGTCGAAGCCGAGCGGGTCGCCGAGGTCTATGCGGTCGTCGGCGATCGCCTCCGCCTCGACTGGCTCCACGACCGGATCGTCGAGCTCCCCGCGCCGATCGGTGGGACGCGCTCGCGCGGAACGCTCTGCGCGAGGACGTCGCGGCCGAGCACCGGGCGGTTGCGGACGCCGTGATGCGTGCGTCTGGTCCGGACACCGACGCTGAGCGCGCATACGACGCCTGGGCGTCCGGCCAGCCCGCCGCGATCGACCGCACACACGCGATCCTCGAAGACGTCGCGAACGCGAGGCGTCTTCGACCTCGCGACGCTCTCCGTCGCGCTGCGAGAACTCCGCGCCCTCAGCTGAGCGACCTTCGCAAGGTTGGGGTCAGGCGGGGTAGACCTCGAAGACAGTGGCGGAGCCCATGCCGCCACCGGCGCACATGCTGGCGAGGCCGACGCCGCCGCCCCGTCTGCGCAGCTCGAACATCGTCGTGATGATCATCCGAGCGCCGGTCGCGGCGACGGGATGGCCGAGTGAACAGCCCGAGCCGCTCACATTCGTGATGTCTTCCGACAGGCCGAGTTGGCGGCACGCAGCGACCGGGACCGACGCGAAGGCCTCGTTGATCTCGGCGAGGTCGACGTCAGCGACGGACATGCCTGCACGCGCGAGCGCCTTCGGGATCGACAGGATCGGGCCGAGGCCGGTATCGCGGGTTGGTTCCGGTCGACGCCCACGACACGATCCTGGCGAGCGGAGCGAGACCGTGCGCGGCCGCGTAGTCGCTACTCACGATCATCATCGCGGCGGCCCCGTCGTTCAGACCCGACGCGTTGCCGGCGGTGATCGGGAAGTTCTCGATCTCGGGGTGGAGTGGCTTCAGGGAAGCCATTTTCTCGAGGGTGCTGTCGCGGCGCGGGTGCTCGTCGGTGTCGAAGATCTTGGTCGAGCCGTCGCGTCGGTTCACTTCGATCGGCACGATCTCTTCTTCGAAGCGACCCTCGTCGATCCCTTGTATCGCTCGCTGATGCGACCGTACCGCCCATGCGTCGCAGTCGGCGCGTGTCAGGCCAGCAGCCTTCGCAGTGTTCCACCCGACCGTGATCGACATGTCGAACGCCGGAGCGTCGGGCTGTTCGGGATGCGACGGCGACATCCACGGACCCCAGTCGTCGGTCCCGGGCGTCCGTTTCGATACCTGGGGCGTGGTCGACATGCTCTCCGACCCGCCGGCGATGACGACCGTGTCCATGCCGGCCATGATGCTGGCCGCCGCGCCCTGCACCGCGCCCATCCCCGACGCGCAATGGCGGTTGAGCGCCAGGCCCGGCACTTCGATGAGACCGAGGTCGATCGCCGCGTAGCGGGCGACGCAGCCACCTCCCTGCAACGACTCGCCGAGCTGCAAGTCGTCGACGTCACCCGCCGGAATGCCGGAGCGTTTGAGAGCCTCCCCCGCTGCATATTTCGCGAGATCGAAGGTCGTGACGTCGAGGAGTGTTCCCTTGCGGGCGGTTCCGATCGGCGTGCGGGCCGCGGCGACGATGACAGCGTCGGACATATCTCCCCCTGGATGCAGGTCTGGTGGCGGCAGATTACCTGACGTTCGTGTCAGGCCGGTCCGTGTCGCCGCTCCGGGCACGCAACAATGCCGGACTAAAATGGCTATTTCGCAATCGCCAGACGGGTGAGATCACGGTCTTTTCAGCGGCCAACGCGCTGGGGATCTTTCTCGCATGGTCGATCATCAGTGTGCTCCTCGGTCCGTCGGGCCGATCGGGAACCGCGCTGACGCTCACTGCCGCGCCGTGCGCGCTGGCGGTCGGGGCGGCCGACGAGTGGTTGCGTGGTGTCAATCCGTTTCCACGTGCACTCGGCGCCGGGTGTGTCGTGTGGGCCTGGTCGAGTTTCACGTTCTGAAGGTTTGGTCGTCGCCGGGCGCGGGAATCTCGACGATCGGCTCGTCGCGGTCGTCGAACTCGGTGCGCAGCGCCTTCGACATGACGGCGTGCATCGCGTACATCGCGGTGATGTAGGTGAGCTCAAGGATCTCCTCGTCGCAGAGGCCGGCGCGCAGCGCCTCGAACACACCTTCGGGTACTCGGCCCTGGTCGTAGGTGAGCGCGTCGGTGTACGCGAGAACGGCCCGCTCGAGCGGCGAAAAGCAATCCGCCACCTGCCAATGCGGGATCGCAGCGATCTTGTTCTCGGCGATCCCCGCCGTGCGGCACGACTTGCAGTGTTGCGAGAACACGAACTGGCTCGCGACGGTGAACCCGGCGCGGGTCTGGCCGAGTTCGCGTAGCTGCGGGTCGAGCAGCCGCTTCGGGCTCTGGTACAGCGCGAAGCCGGCGACGGAATGGTCGAACACGTCAGGGACGAGCGCGAACACTGGCCACCAGTCGCCCGGCGTGCCGGTGGCGGTACCTGGCTCGGCGACCGGATCGCGCGCACCGAAGAGCAGTTGATAGAGCGGCACCACCGACGGGGCCGCCTCGGCTCGCGGTACTTGGCGGAGTCGCGTCACCATCAACCTCCTGTTTGCGGCCCGGTCGCGGACCGGCGTCGTGTGGTCCGCACGAAGGGTTCTTCAGCGGCTCCGACTCGGATCTTGCCTCGTTCTTACCTCATCAGCCGAGCCTGGCGACACGAGTCGACGAAGACCGGATTTGAGCCGATGCCGCGCGAGGCCGAAACCAGTCGGCAGCGTTCTTTTCGAGCGCTCCTTCGGAAAGGCCGACCGGGCAATGCCAGCAGTCCAGGGCGGGTCGAGGCGGATTCCGGGCCGAGCCGAGGGCGCGCAGAACAGTCGGCGTGACGCCACGGGTAGCTCGCCTCGATCGTGCGGTCGCGCGCAGCAGACGATGCTCAACGCCGGCGGAGTCGACGACGCCGTTCCCCGCGTCCAGGGCTCGAAGCTGCGGGTCCTCAAGATGGTCGGATGGTCGAGCGTCGATCGTTGCCATCATTGATCGAAGCGACCGTCGTCCCGTCGGTGCTGTTCTCCGTGTTCCTCGTGACCGTCGGACCTGCCGCCGCGATGCTCGCGGCGCTGAACATGGTCGTACGGTTCGGTGCTGCTGCGGTTCGTCAGCCGTCAGCGCATCCCTGGGGTGCTCCAACTCGCGGTTGCGGGACTGACGGTGCGCACGATCGTCGGTCTGTTGGGCGGGACGTTCATGTATTTCTTGCAGCCCGTCGCGACGACGCTCGCGCTGTCGCTCGTGTTCCTCGCATCGCTGTGGTGGGGTCAGCCGCTGATCGCCCGGATGGCGTCGGACTTCTGTCCGCTCGAGTCCGAGATCAGCGGCCGGCCCGCGGTGGTTCGGCTGTTCAGTGGTCTCACGCTCATGTGGGCTGCGATGCATCTCCTGTCCGCCGGAACCACGTTCGCGCCTGCTGGTCAGCCTGCCGACCACGACGTTCGTGGCGGTGAAGACTGTCGCGAGCCTCGCGATCACCATGAGCGCGATCGTGTTGACCGTTTTGTGGGCGTTGCGGATCGCCCATGCGGAAACCTGGTGTTCGCGCCGGTCGTCACCTGAGCGATCCGACAACGTCGCTCGTCTCGGCCGCGGTGACGGGCAGGCTCAGCTTCGGGCGACGCGGGCCGCGGCCGTGCCGCCAAACCGGTACGTCGTCGCGCGGACCGAGACGTGAGCCCGGTCGCTGCGCTCGTTCGGGGCGCGCCGAACCGAGCTGCGCGGCGCCGAGGAGTGTCGTGCAGCGCGCGCGAGATCTCGCGCTCACGCCGCTCGCGTTGGCCGCACGAGTTCGCCGGTCCGTTCGAACCGCGCAGTTTCGGGTGCTCAAGTTCGTCGCGGTCGAAGACCAACGTCGGTCCGGTCCGCGTGTGCGCGGGACGACCCGTCTCGAAACACCAACAGCATGGCGGGCCGAAACCCACTTCGATGGTTGCGAAGATCACGTGGGCGTGCACGATGAAGGATACGATCACGCTTCATGACCACCGAGGACGACGGGCGCGGCTTCCCGCCGATCCTCACCACGGCGATGGCCGCCGATCTCCTCCACGTGCATGTGGAGTATCTGCGCCGGATGGTGCGCGAGGACCGCATTCCCGCGCACCGATTTCCGGGCGGCCGTGAAATCCGCTTCCACCGCGACGAACTCATCGAGTGGGTACGGGCTCAGCCTGGCGTTGATCGCAGCCCGAGCGCGGCGAAAGACCACACCGAAGCGTGAGCGCGCTCGACGGCCAGGTCGCCGTGATCACGGGCGCCAACAGCGGGATCGGGAAGGAAACCGCGGCAGCCCTCGCAGGCATGGGCGCCCATGTGGTGATCGCGGCGCGCGAATCCCACCAAGGCCGCGGCCGCGGTGCGCGATATCCACGAACGCGCACCCGACGCGACGGTCGAGTACCTCCCGCTTGACCTTGCATCGTTCGCGGCGGTGCGCGCGTTCGCCGGCACCTTCAGCGCGCGTTTTGATCGCCTCGACATACTCGTAAACAACGCCGGTTTGTCGTTGCGGCAGCGCACGGTGACCGAAGACGGCCACGAGACGCAGTTCCAGGTGAACCACCTCAGCCACTACCTGCTGACCCGGTTGCTGCACGTCCAGCTCGCGGCCGCTGCGGCGGCTCGTGTCGTCAACGTTTCGTCGTCCGGCCACACGTTCGCTCGCGGCGGCCTCGACTTCGACGATCTCGACTGGGAGCGTCGCCGATACCGCGGGTTCCTCGTGTACTGCGCGACGAAGCTTGCCAACGTCCTGTTCACGCGCGAGTTCGCGCGCCGTTTCGACGACTCCAAGATCACGGCCAACGCCGTGCATCCCGGGTTCGTCGGTTCGAACTTTGCCCGCGAAGGCGACATGGGGCTGCTCGTCGGCCTCGGCATGCTCGCGATCCGACCGTTCGCGATCTCGAGCGCGGCGGGCGCCCGCACTTCGGTGTACCTCGCGAGCTCCGCCGACGTCGAAGGCATCAGCGGGCAGTACTTCTACCGATGTCAGGTTGTGTCACCTTCGACCGCGGCGCTTGACGACGCGGCCGCGGCGCGGCTGTGGGACGTCAGCGCACAGATGACCGGCCTCAGCTGAGTTCGGCGATGTCTCGACCGGGCGTGTCGCAGCGACGCCCAGTCCCACCTCGGCCTCGGCCTGCCGGGGCCAGACGCCAACCGGCGAGGGCGATCACCAGTCCGAGCCCTCCGACGCAGAGCGCACCGAGCGACGTCACGACCTTGGCTTCGGTTCCCGATGGGAGGAACCCCCCGATCGGACCGGTGTTCTCGTGGAACGCGACCACAGTGGCCAGGAGCGACATCACCGCCGCCCACGCGCCACCAACCGTCGCGAGTCGGAACGCGAGCCGCGCCGCGGGACCTTCGAAGAACGCCGCGAGGACGACACCGATCATGCTTGCGAGCACGAGCGACAGCCCGCCTGAACTCGAGAGCAGCTCCGCCTTCGTCCACCAGTCGGTCGAGCCCGGACTGTTCGCGAATCCTGACGCGCGCAACGCCGAGTAGATCACGACAATCGAGTACGCGACCACGAAGATCATCCACCACAGCGCCACCAGGTCGAGGCGACCGGCTTCGACCAACGCGCGGAATCGCTCGAAGTTGGCGCGCCCGGCGTCGCTCCAACGTTCGGCCGGTGACCGCACGTCGATCAGTGGTTCATCCGTCGAGAACCCCGATTCGTCACTCATGGCGTCCCTTCAGGTTCGACGGTCGCATACCCATGCGACCTCCGCGAGTGGGATCACGGTGACGGCGCCGGCGCGGGCTGTGGTGATGACGAAATCGCTTCCGGCGGATATCTGACCGTCGAGACCGTCGGGATGCGAGACGGTACCGACCGACGTGTCCCCGTCGGGATCACGTGCTGCGAGCACGGCCGCAAACGAACGGTCGGTCTCGCCCCGGTGACCGCCACTCGCCGCATGTTCGACCAGCTCGATGTGCAGCGGAATTCCTACCAGGAGATGCAGATCGACCCGACCGAAGATCGCGCGCAACGCAAGCAGGTCGTCACCCACTTCGTCGACGGTGCCGGTGAAACGCTGCTCGACGATCGTGACCGCGAGACGATCGCCTGCGTGCATTGCGTCGATCAGCCACTCACGCAGGCTCTGGCGAGGTGGTTGCTGCCCGTGAGCGTCGCTAACGGCCGGTCGGTCGCTCTCCGACGTCGAGGGTGTCGCCGTCGCAGCGTCGGCGAGATCACGCGGTGCGCGGCGGTAATCCGGATCGCCCGTCATGAGCGGATTATCGCACCGAACCTCGACGAGGTCGGGCCAATCAGGCGACGCCGAGCCGAACTGCCGCTTCTCGCCGGTAACGACTCGTGGAGTGCTCCGAATCGTGGTCGAACCGCGGGATCACTTCGTCGCCGAAGAGGGTGATCGTCTCTGCGAGCAACTCGTGCGAGAACGTGGAACCCGACGGCCCCATGATGAGCTGGTCGACGCCCACGTCGACCCACTTCTGCACGCCGGCTGCGCACTCATCCGGCGTCCCGACCATGGCTGCACCGGTTGCGAGTCCCTTGTCGAGATCTTCGAGGGTCGGGTCGGGTATCTCCGTCGGCCACTCGGGCACGAACGGCGGCTTTGGGAACGTATCCAGATAGTGGAACACGAGTGTCTGCTGGCGACCGTTCCCGGAATGCGTCATGACCTCGCGTGCGCGGTCGCGGTCCTCCAAGCACATGAAGCTCGTCGTGACCGCGACGTTGTCGTTCACGTAGTCGCCGACCGGTTCGGCGGTCGCGATCGCCTTTTTGTAGGTCTCGATCAGCGGCGCCATCTTCTGCGGCGAACCGCCGGTAAAGCACAACACGCCCAGACCGGCGCGGCCGGCCTTTTCGAACGTCTCGGGATTTCCTGCCGCGACCCACATCGGCGGATGCGGCTTCAGCCACGGCTTCGGCAACACGTTACGCGGCGGCATCGTGAAGAACTCACCGTCGAAGGAGTACAGGTGATCTCCCCACATGTGCTTGAACTCGACGATCACTTCGTCGTACATGGCTCGGGTGATCTCAGGGTCGGTGATCCCGAATCCGCCCATCTCTGTGGTGGATGAGCCCCGACCGGTTCCGAACTCGAAGCGGCCGCCCGATACGTGATCCATCATGGCGACGCGCTCCGCCACGCGTGCCGGATGATTGACGGGCGGTGTGACGTTGATGATGCCGCTGCCGACGTGGATCTGATTGGTGCGAGCAAGCACCCACGGCATCAACACTTCGTTGGCGGAAATGTGCGAGTACTCCTCGAGGAAGTGGTGCTCGGTGAACCAGGCGTACTTCCAGTTGTGCTGGTCGCCCACTTCGCACAGTTTGACTTCGCTGACGAGCCGGTCGTGCTCGGCGTTCGGGTTGGCGGCCCGCATGTCGCGGTGCACGAAGCCGCCCTGGAAGAGACCGAATTCCATGCTGGTCAGGTCCTTTGCTGAGACTGCGTTTTTAGAACGTGTTCTAAAACCTAGTGGCTGGGCTCGGGTCTGTCCAGCACTCGCGCGGCACCGGCGACGGGGCCTGGTCTGCGCGTCCCCACGCTGAGAGACTCGCCGCGACGCCGCGCTCGCCGGGGCGGCCGGCCGATTCGTGTTCCTCGACACCGACTCGTTCGCCGACGAGTTCGAACCGACCGCGACGATGACGGACGACGTCGCGTTCCACCGACCGCTCGCACGCGTCGCGTCCGAGAACATGGGCCGGTTCTGGTTGCGCGGTATTGCCGAGCCGCACGTCCTGCCCAGATCCACGCCGCGTCAAGCGACGCAGGCGCGGGCCGGCACCTGTGTGCGATGCCGCGACGTCGGCTGGCGGCGGTTCGTAGCGCGGACCAGCGCGCACCGTTCGACCGACGCCACACACACGACGCACTGGACCTTGCGCGATGTCACGCCGGACGCGCCGATGCTCGCATACCCCATCGCAGACGACGAGCCACTCCGTCATGTGCGGCGTTCGCGCCGGCCTGGTTGACGGGCCTGTCACCGAGGCGCCGCGGGACGCGACCGCTAGCATTGCCCGTTCCGGCGGCGTAGCCGAGTGGCACAGGCAGAGGTCTGCAAAACCTTAAACGCGGGTTCGATTCCCGCCGCCGCCTCTTCACCAGTGTGAACGGCACGAGCTGGCACGCGTCCGGCGTACATCGGTGCGAACCGGTTGAATGGCGGGGTGCGTCGTCGAAGCAGCGGTCGTGGCGCCGCCGTTGCCCAGGCTGCACAGCACGCAAGAATGGCTGTGCGGCGTCGCGTTCGTCGAGTCGGGTTTCGTGACCGGCGACAAGATCACCGCGCCGATGTCTGCGCGACCGGTGCACGCGTGGACGGGCCAGACGTCCCTGGTGTTCGCCTCCGTGCATCGTGTTCGCCGCCACGCTTTCCTGCGTCGCGCAAGACGCAACCTCGGCACCGGTCCCGTGCCTTGAGGATGCGGCTGCGTATCGACGTGATCCGGGACCCACGGGCGCCGCTCGGCGACCCGGCCGCCGTGGTCAGCCGGCCGAGGGACGTCGGACGCTCGACGCTAGGCTCGTAGGTCGCATCTTCCCGCCGTTTCGGAGCACCCGATGACAAGCAATTCCGAGGCCCGCACCGGCGCCCGGATCTGGGGTGTTGGCGCTGGTGCTCCCGCGTTGCGTGTGACGACCGCGGATATCGGCGCGGCGTGGGGCCGATCCGGCCGGAGCCAAATTGCGGCCTGCGCACCAGACGAGGACACGCTGACGCTCGCCTGGGACGCCGCGTCGGCGGCCCTCGACGCGGCGGGGGTCGAGGCCGACGCGGTCGACGCGATCTTGTGGGGCACGAGCCGGCCCCCGTTCGCCGAAGGCCCGAGCCTGGCTTTCCTGGCCGCTGCGCTCGGCCTGGCGGCCAATGTCGAAGGGGCGCTTGTGTGCGGCTCCACCCATTCGGGGATGGAAGCCCTGAACGCCGGCACCGACATGATCGCCGCAGGCTCGGCTGGTGTCGCGCTGGTCGTCGTTTCGGATGCGCTGCGGCCGGGACTCGGCACCGGTTTCGAAACGCGTTGCGGTGCGGGCGCGGCGGCCGTCGTGCTCGGCGCCCACGGAGGTGCAGCCACGCTCGGACGGCGGGTCACGAACACTCGGCCCTTCGTGGATCGGTACCGCGGCGACGGCGAATCCGACAACCGCGACCTGTACGACGCGCGGCTGTTCCGCGAAGAGATCTTCCTGCCGAGCGTCGAAGGCGTCGGACGGGAGCTTGCCCAGTCGTCGGTGAGCGCGTGGTCGCTCCCCGACCCTGACGGTCGCCTCGGCGCGGTCATCGCCAAGACGCTTGGTGCAGCAACACTCGCGTCGGGCGCGGTGTATGCCTCGGTTGGAGATACGGGCGCAGCCGCGGCGCTGCTCGGCGGCGCTCGGCGCGCTCGACACGCCCGGGGTGGTTGCTCTGGTCGGCACGGGCGGAGGTCGCACAACCGGCGTGCTCGTGGACGTCCACGCGCCGGTGCCGGGCGCGAGTCGTGCTGGCGCGGTCCTCGCTGCCGGCCGGCGCGCCTCGTACGCAGAGCTGTTACGCGCTCGCGGCCAACTCGTTCCCGGCGGCGAGACCATCCCAATGGGTGTGCCTCCGGAAAGCGCGCTGTTCGTACGCGGCGCTGACGAGATGCTCGGCCTGCTCGGCGGACGCTGCGCCGATTGCGGCACGATCAGCACGCCACCCACGATCCACCCGACGTGCATCAACTGTGGCGGCCCGAAACTTGAGCCGGTCTCGCTCGCACACGGTGGCGCGGTGCACACCTACGTCATCAACCATACGATGCCGGCGCCGTTCGTCGCGCCGCTTCCGATCGCGGTGCTCGACATGGACGACGGCGCGCGGCTGATGCTCCAGGTGATCGGCGACGGCAAAGACGTCGAGATCGGCGGACGGGTCGAGCTCGTACTGCGCAAGTACGCCCACGAACGCGGCGTTCCCGTCTACGGGTTCAAAGCCCGACCGGTCGTCGGGCGACAGGAGGTGACGTCGTAATGGTGTGGAACCGGGTGGCGGTGGTCGGCGCCGGCCTGATCAAGATGGGCGAGCTCTTCGAACAGAGCTACGAGCAGATGGCCGCCGCCGCGTTCGAGGCGGCCATCGCGAGCGTTGACAAAGGATTTGAGCCGCACCAGGTCGACGCCGCCTTCGTCGCGACTCAGCGCGGAACGCTCTGGGGCCAAGAAGGAAATTGGCGGCAACACGATTCCGACCGCGATCGGGCTGGTCGGCATCCCCTGTACAGCGTATCGAGAACGCGTGCCCGTCCGGATCCGACGCGTTTCGCGTCGGGGCGATGGCCGTCGCCAGTGGAGTCCACGACGTCGTGCTCGTCATCGGGGTCGAAAAGATGCGCGACAAATCGACCGAGGAGGGCCTGCTGTCACGTGCCGCGTCCGGTCATCCGATCTTCACGCGGGGCGAAACCGCGCCAGTGCTTTTCGCGCCGTTCGCGACTCGCCACATGCACGAGTTCGGCACGACACGCGAGATGCTCGCATCAGTGGCAGTCAAGAACCACTACAACGGCGCGCGCGACCCCTACGCGCACTTCCAAAACGAAATCACGGTCGACGACGTGCTCAACTCGGCGCCGGTCTGTCACCCCCTCCACCTCCTCGACTGCTGCCCCCAGACCGACGGCGCAGCCGCCGTGCTGCTCGTACCCGCCGAGCGCGTCACCGAGTTCACCGACCGGCCGGTGTTCGTCGCCGGCTTCGGCGCCGCGACCGACCACCCATATCTGCACGAGAAGGACTCGTTCGTGGAGATCAAAGCCACCCGCCTCGCGGCCCAGCGGGCCTACGCCATGGCCGGAGTGGGTCCCGGACAGATCGACTGTGCCGAAGTGCACGACTGCTTCACGATCACCGAGATCCTCGATGTCGAAGACCTCGGGTTCTTCGACAAGGGTGACGGCGGGCGGGCCAGTCTGGAAGGCGAAACCGCGCTCACCGGTCGTATCCCGGTGAACACCTCGGGCGGACTGCTCGCCAAAGGACATCCGATCGGAGCGACCGGTGTCGCGCAGATCACGGAGTGCTGGTGGCAATTACGCGGGGAGGCCAACGACCGCCAGATCGAAACCCACAACGGCTTCGCGCTCCAGCACAACGCAGGCGGTCGCGGGTCAGGCGTGTCGGTCGTGAACATCCTCACGAACCGGAAGTAACGCCTGATGACTGAAACGCACCTGCGGGTCGAGCGGGATCCGGACGGCGTCGGCCGCATCGTGCTCGATCGGCCCGACGCCAAGAATGCTCTGACCATTGCGATGCGCGACGGCATCATCGACGCGGTGCGCGCGTTCCGCGCCGATTCTGCGGTACGAGCGGTGTTGCTCACCGGCGAGGGTGACAGCTTCTGCGCGGGCATGGACCTCAGCGCCTCGACGGTCACCCATGCCGGCCAGCCCGACTTCGTACCCCGTGCGACGTCCGAAGCATTCCGCGCCGGCGTGCAAACGTTCATCCGCGAACTGTGGGAGCTCGACAAGCCGACGGTCGCGGCCGTCAACGGTGCCGCGGTCGGCCCGGGCGCGCACCTTGCGCTCGCCTGCGACTTCGTGCTCGTACACGCGCGGACGCGCTTCATCTGGACGTTTGCCAAGTGGGGCCTCGTCGCCGACGCCGGCGGCGCCTACCTGCTGCCGCGGCTGGTCGGCCTTCCACGGGCGAAGGCGATGATGATGCTCGGCGAAAGCGCGACCGGAAGCGACGCCGTCAACCTGGGACTCGCGTATCGCTGCGTGGAGTCCGCCCACGAGTTGATGCCCGAAGCGCTCGCGCTTCGCGGCGGACTCGCCGCCGGCCCGACCCGTTCGCTCGGTCTGTCCAAGCGACTGTTGAACATGTCGTTCGAAACCGACCTCGCGCACTCGCTCGAGTTGGAGGGCCACTTTCAGACGCTGGCCACCGCGTCGCCCGACCTCGTGGAGGGTATGGCGGCGTTTCGCGAGAAGCGCGACGCGCACTTCGACGGAATTTGAGCAGGTACCCCGCATGCAACGTCTGCAGCGCGTCGCGGCGTACAACGTGTGTCTCGACGATACGTCGCGGCTGTTGATGTGCCGGCTGAGCGACATCACCGAGCGTCCAGGCTGGTGGACACTGCCCGGCGGCGGGATCTGTTTCGGCGAGCACCCCGAAGCTGGGGCGCTGCGCGAGCTCGAGGAAGAAACGGGTTTCGGCGGGCGCATCGTGCAGCTGCTCGCGGTCGACTCGTTGCGACGGCCAGCGCCCGGACCCGACGGCGTCGAAGCCGACTATCACAGCGTTCGCATCGTGTATCGCACCGAGATCACCGGCGGCCAGCTCCGTCACGAGACGCACGAGAGTACTGACCGTGCTCAGTGGTGCTCGCGCGAAGATCTGAGCTCACTTCCCCTCGTCGAGCTCGGCCGGCTCGGCACCACGTTGGCGTTCGGCGCCGACTGACCCAATCCAGGAGACCCGATGCGTTTTTCGATTCGGTACGGCACACCGTGGCGCTGGCTGCTTCCGATCTTTTTGCTCCCCGCACGTCTGGCGTATATCAGCATCGACGACGACGTCGTGAAGATCCGGATGAGCTGGGCTTTCCGCGCCAAGTTCGCGAAGTCGACCGTGGCCGACGTCTCAGACTTTCATCCGGTCGTGAGCATCGGCGTGCACGGCTTTCGGGGCCGATGGCTCGTGAACGGTGCGCACCGGCCGATCGCTCGCATCCGCCTCTCCGAGCCGGTTCGCGGCCGAATCATCGGGCTGCCGCTCGCGGTCCGCGAGATCCTCGTGAGCGTCGAAGATCGCGACACGCTGCGAAGCGCGCTCACCTCGTAGTGCCCAGATCCCGAGCGGAGGCCCGAGAAGTTGCCGCGCCGGTTCCCCATCGCGAGACTGCAATCCCGACGCAAGACATGTGAGCACGGAGGAGGACAGCGTGGGCCGGTTCGACGGCAAGGTGGCGATCGTGACGGGCGCGGGACGCGGCATCGGCCGGAGTCACGCGCTGTTGCTCGCCTCAGAAGGCGCGGCCGTTGTCGTCAACGACCTCGGTGGAAGCAGCGGTGGCGACGGTTCCGACGCGACGCCCGCACAGGAAGTGGTCGACGAGATCTCCGCGAAGGGCGAGCGCGCGGTCGCCAACTACGACAGCGTCTCGTCGTGGGAGGGCGCACAGCGGATGGTGCGCCAAGCCGTCGACGAACTCGGTGGCCTCGACGTACTGGTGAACAACGCGGGCATCCTCCGCGACAAGATGAGCTTCAACATGGACGAAGCGGAGTGGGACTCGGTCATCGACGTGCATTTGAAGGGCCACTTCGCTCCGTCGCGTTTCGCGGCGACGTATTGGCGCGCGCTGTCGAAGGACACCGGCGGCCCGGTCAACGCCAAGATCGTGAACACGGCGTCGGAATCCGGCCTTTACGGCAACGCCGGCCAGGTCAACTACGCCGCCGCGAAGGCCGGTATCGCGTCGATGACCATCGTCATGGCCCGCGAGCTCGAACGCATCGGCGTGCGCGTCAACGCAATCTGCCCGGTCGCGCGCACCCGACTCACCGAGCAGGTCGCCGGTGACTTCATGAACCCGACCGAGGGCGAGTTCGACCGTTTCGCCCCGGAGAACATTTCCGCCGTGGTCGGCTGGCTCGCATCCGATCTCTCCGACGGCGTCTCCGGTCAGGTCGTGAAAGTCATGGGCGGTCAGGTCCAACTCTTGCGGGGCTGGCGGCCCGTGACCGACGCCACCGCCGACCAGCCTTGGACGATCGACCTGATCGACAGTATTTCCGGTGACATGTTCGCCACCACGGCGCGCAGCGTGCCACCGTTCATGCCCACCGTCGGCGACGCCTAGCGAGAGTTTCCGGGCTATTGGTTGTTGATGTGACATTTCCGCAGGTGAGTGGGGGTGTTTCGATGTTCGCCGTGTAGTACCTAACTGTGGTTTGACGGGTTGGCGGGTGTGATGGCGAGGGTGACGTCGTTGTTGGTGTTGAGTGGGTGTGCGGGGTTGTAGTTGTCGGCGGTTCCCCATGGGTTCGTGTCGTCAGCGGCGGCGATGTGGTCGATTTCGTCGATGAACATGCATCGCCACCGTCGTCGGGGATCGGCGGGCAGCGTGGCGGTGCTTGTTTGGCCGTCGGTCTGGTAGCCGAGAACGATGGCCCTGCCGTTGTTGTGGCCGAGGGCGTGGGGGCAGATGATCCGTTGTCGGCCGTGGTATGAGATGCGCACCGGGCGACGTTGGCGCAGCGCGGTTTCGAGGAGCCCATGTTGTTGGTTGGGCGGCCAGGGTGGTCATGGTTGGGTTGGGGCGTAGTGGTCGAGACCGAAGAGGTCGTAGAGGCGTTGTTGGATGGGGTCGATCTCGGTGAGCATGCGTCGGGCGCGTGGGCGGCCGCGTTCGCCTTGGTAGAGCAGCACGGTTTCTTGGATCGCGGCGAGCGTGTCGAGCAGTTCGCGCACGCTCATGTGGATCCCGGCTTGGTCGGCTTCGCGGACCATGAGGCGGGCCACGGTGAGGGCGAGCACGCAGTAGAAGGCGTGCACCCGGATCTTTTGGTCGGTCCAGTGGAACATGGGTGAGAACGAGACGACGTGGGGGTCTTTCATCTGACGGAAGTCGGCCTCGACTTCGGACTGGGAGCGGTAGTCGGCGACGATGTCGGCTCTGGAGGGGCGGTCTTTGTCGGTGAACAGGATGCGTTTGCCGAACAGTTCGTCCTCGAGGGCCTGGCGGGCTTTGGGTTTGGTACGGAAGGTGAGGCGCAGCTCGGCCGGTGTCTCGCCGACCAGGCTGGTGGAGATCACCCGTGACAGCCATCGGGGCTTGAGGATCTCGGCGATCTCGGCTTCGACCTTGTCGGCGGACTTGCGGGTGTGACCTCGGGCGAGGCGCGCCGCGAGCTCGGCGAGCTGGCGGCGGGCCTTTGTGAGGGTCTGGTCGAATCCTCGGGACTGCTTGTCGTGCAGGCACTGGGAGTGGGTGACCACGATGCGGCGCTCAGCACCGAACACCACCTTGGTTGTCTCGAACGCGCGTAGCCCAGCGAAGCGGGCAGTGTCGACCGCGCGGTAGCGAGACTTTGCGACGGCGAGCAGGTCGGGATGATCCGAGGGTGGGAGGGAACCGACGAAATGCAACGGCGAGTCCTCGAACAGGCCGACGTTGTCTTGGGAGTTTTGGCCGGCGTCGAAGACAAGGGTGAGCTCACCGACGTCTTCGGCGAGCATCGAGAAGCGGGCAACGAGCTCTTCGACGATGTGGGGGAACTGGGTGACGTCGGGACGGTCACCGGCATACGCACGTGAGACCAGCGGGATACCCCCGTCGACAGAAACGACGAGGCCGAGACCGACGAGACGAAGATCGGTCCGTTTCTGTTTGGCGTGACCGCGCTGCGCGATCGGAGCACGCTCGTTGGCCGAGTCGATATAGGTCGCGAAGTTCGTCATGTCGAGCACGAGACCCGACAGGTCGACAGCAAACACCTCGACCATGTGCGCGACGATGCGGCGCTCGATCTCTTTCAACTGCTCTTCCCGAACCCCATCCATGGCCTCCCAAAACCGTCGGTGATCCAGCGCGGCTGACCCCAACGGCACCAGCCGATCGCCGGCCGTGGTCTTCCACCACTCCGAAAACTTCCGCTTCGAACACGGATCCACGACCCGGTTCGCCGTCGCCAACGCGATGTAGGTCCCGACCGAGGCCTGCGCATCGCTACGGCGCGCACCGACCACCTCATCGATGATCTCGACGACACCAAGACGTACGAGCACCCCCCACACTGAAGCGAGGTCACCAAAACCGAGATGGCGGGTGCGATCCGGCATCGCCGACGCGCCGCTCACCGCAGCATCGATATCCGCGGCCTTACCCAAGTACCGCTGGGAAACAATCTTGGGCTTACCACCCACCCGGGCGACCTCGCGCAGGTAGTAATAGGTCTGGCCCTTGATGGTCTTGCCGATGATCGATGCCATGTATTAGGTCATACACCCTCCAGCAACAAATCGCGAGCGTCCGACCAGGACAAACGCGCTGGTCAGACGCTTATTTCGAAGAAAGTTCTCACCCACACGACATCAGCTCAACGAGCTATCCCGGAAACTCCCGCTAGCGGGAGTTTCCGGGCTATCGCGTAAGGGTGGGATGTCGTCGCAGGTCACGGGTGGTGTTTGGCGGGGTGTGTTGTATTACCTAGGTCAGCGTGTTGGTGCGTAGGTGTCGAGTCCGAAGAGGTCGTAGAGGCGTCGTTGGTCGGGTTCCATTTCGGTGAGCATCCGTCGGGCTCGGGGTCGTCCTCGGTCTCCTTGGTAGAGCAGCACGGTCTCTTGGATTTGGGCGAGGGTTGCGAGCAGTTCGCGGACACTCATGTGCATGTCGGCGTGGGCGGCTTCGCGGACCATGAGTCGTGCGGTCATTAGGGCGAGCACGCAGTGCGCGACGTGCACGCGGATTTTGTGGTCGGTCCAGTGGAACATCGGCGAGAACGACACGACTTTGGGGTCTTTCATCTGGCGGAAGTCGGCTTCGACGTTTGACTGGGACCGGTAGCCGGCGACGACTTCGGCGATGGGCCAGTTGTCGCGGTCGGTGAACAGGATGCGCTTGCCGAACAGTTCGGTTTCGAGGGCAGCGATCGCGTTGGGTTTGGTGCGGTGTTCGAGGCGGAGCTCGGACGGCTTGTCGCCGTGAAGTGTGGTCGAGATGACACGCGTCAGCCAACGGGGCTTCAGGATCTCGGCGATCTCGGCTTCGACTTGGGCTCGGGTTTTGCGGCCTTTGCCGCGCTTGAGTCGTGCCGCGATCTCGGCGAGTTGGCGGCGCGCCGTGCCGATTGTCTGGGCGAAGCCTTGGCGCTGTTTGTCGTGCAGGCTCTCGGAGTGGGTGACCACCACTCGGCGGTCTGTGCCGAACACCACAACGCGGGTCTCGAACGCCCGCAACCCGGGGAACCGTAACGCGTCGACGGTGCGGTAGCGGCGCATCGGGACCGCCAAGAGGTCGGGATGCTGTGACGGTGGCAGCGACCCGACGAAATGCAACGGGCTGTCTTGGATGAGTTCCTGGTTGGCGGTGGAGTCCTGGCCGGCGTCGTACACGAGTGTGAGTTCCTCACCCGATTGGGCGAGCGGCCCGAACCGGGCCACCAGCTCGGCGACGATCTCGGGGAACTGGGTGACGTCGGGACGGTTCCCCGCATAGGCGTGGGAGACGAGCGGCACCCCGAAATCGATCGACACCACGAGGCCGAGACCGACCAGACGCAGATCGGTCCGTTTCTGTTTGGCGTGACCGCGTTGCGCGATGGGAGCCCGATCATTGGCGCTATCGATATACGTCGCGAAGTTCGTCATGTCGAGCACGAGCCCCGAACAGTCAACCGCGAACGTTTCGACCATGCCCGCCACGATGCGTCGTTCGATCTCGACCAGCTCAGCTTCGGACACCGCGTCCATCGCCTCCCAAAAACGCCGATGGTCGAGCGCGGAGGCAGACAGTTTCACGATCCGGTCGCCGGCCGTTGTCGCCCACCAGTCCGCGAACCCAAGCTTCGAACACGGCGCCGCGACCCGGTTCGCGACCGCAAGCGCGAAATAGGTACCCACCGACGCCGACGCGTCCGAACGGCGCGGCCCCACAACATCGTCGACGATCCTCGCCACCCCCAACCGTTCGAGCATCGACCACACCGCAGCCAGATCCCCGAACCCCAAATGCCGGGTCCGGTCCGGTTCACCCGGACCCGACTCCGACAAACGTTCCGCGATCTCGTCCGCGGAACCCAAATATCGTTGCGACACGATCCGCGGCTTACCGCCCACACGCGCCGATTCGACCAAGTAGTAATAGGTCCGTCCGTCCTGCTTCTTACCCACAAGAGATGACATATCTAGGTAATACACTAGTTGCCGACAAAACGCGAGCACCCGACCAGCACGAACGCGCCGGTCAGAGAGTTATTTCAAAGAAATTCCTCGCGTCGCTCGACACACACTCAACCGGATAGCCCGGAAACTCCCGCTAGCCGGAGGTCACCATGACACTGACCGTTCCTATCCCGACCACCGATCTCGCGCTCGACGAGATCCGACTCGGCGACCTCGAAGTGTGGGTCAGACCGGACCGGGAGGGCATCTTCGCCAAACTGCGCGCGGAGGCACCGATCACCTTCCAGGCCGAGCCGGTCCCCCCGCCCGAGTTCACGTTCCCGCAGGGACCGGGCTTCTGGGCGCTCACGCGGTACGCCGATGTGATGCAGGTCAGCCGGGATCCCGACACCTTCCATTCCGCGCCGAGCACCAACATCGGCGACATCCCGCCGGAAATCGCGGAGTGGCTCGGCTCGATGATCAACATGGACGCACCCAAGCACACGAAACTCCGTCTGATCGTGAACCGCGGGTTCACGCCCCGCCAAGTTGCGCGCATCGAGGAGAGCGTGCGCGAGCAGGCCCACGAGATCATCGACCATGTCATCACGCTCGGCGGCGAGTGCGATTTCGTGAGCGAGATCGCGGCGGCGCTTCCGCTCCAGATCATCTGCGACATGCTCGGCATCCCGCGTTCCGACACCAAGCGCATCTTCGAACTGACGAACACGATCCTCGGTGTCGGCGACCCGGAGTACGTGCAAACGCTCGAGGAGCTCATGGGCGCGGGCATGGAGCTGTTCCAATACGGCCTGAACCTCGCCCAGGACCGGCTCGACCACCCGCGCGACGACATTGCGACCACGTTGATGCAAGCCGAAGTAGAAGACGAACACGGGCGGCACAAGCTCACCACTGGCGAGTTGGGCTCGTTCTTCTTGCTGCTCGTGGTCGCCGGAAACGAGACCACACGCACCGCGATCAGTCACGGGATGCTCGAGCTGACGTATCACCCCGACCAGCGGTCGCGCTGGACGGCGGATGTCGACGCCGTGTCGCCGACCGCGGTCGAAGAGATCGTGCGCTGGGCGACGCCGGTGATCCACTTCCGTCGCACCGCCGTCGCCGACGCCGTGGTCGGCGGCCAGGAGATCAAGGCCGGCGACAAGCTCGCGATGTTCTACAACTCGGCCAACCGCGACGAGCGCGTGTTCGACGATCCGTTCCGCTTCGACGTGACCCGGACCCCCAACGAGCACGCCGGGTTCGGCGCCGGCGGCCCGCACTTCTGCCTCGGCGCCAACCTTGCCCGGCGCGAGATCCGAGTGATGTTCGAAGAGCTCTTCCGCCGCCTCCCCGACCTCGAGATCAGCGGCGAGCCCGACCTGCTCCAGAGCAACTTCATCCACGGGATCAAACGGATGCCCTGCCGCTGGCACACCGTACGCGACTAGTCCGCGACTAGTCCGCGTCCGGCCGGCCGTTTCTCCGCTCCCGTCGCATCCGCCAGCGCGGCCGAGCGCGGCGATCTACTACCGTTCCTGACACACACGTCAGGTTCCTCGGAACCAGTCGGGAGACACGGTGCAGCTCGCTTGGGGACCGCAAGACGAGGCGTTCCGCGCCGACCTCGTCGATTTCCTCGACGCGTACACCCCCGAAGAGGTGCGCGTCGGGTTCGACTTCCAAGGCGATGTCGGCGACGAACGCGAGCTGGTGCCGCAGTGGATGCGCAACTGGCAGGCGACGCTGTTCGATCACCAGTGGATGATCCCTGGCTATCCGGCCGAGCTCGGAGGGCGTAACTGCACACCGGTGCAGACCCTGATCTACCTCGAGACACTCGCGAGCCGGCGCATTCCGCGTGCTGGTCACTTTCCTGGGTACGCGATCGTGGCGCCGAGCTTGCTCGAGTTCGGCAACGAGGAACAGCGCGGCGATGGCGCCGAGCGCGATCCGCGGCGACACGATCTGGTGCATCGGCATGAGCGAGCCCAACGTGGGTTCCGATCTCGCCGGCCTGCAGACACGCGCCGAAGTGTTCGACGACCATTTCGTCGTGAACGGTCAGAAGGTCTGGACGTCGTACGCGACCATCGCCCAGAAGTGCTTCTGCTACGTACGCACCGATCCCACCCTCCCGAAGCACAAGGGCATCTCGCTGCTCATCCTCGACATGGACAGTCCCGGCATCGACATCCGGCCGCTGCGCCACCTCAACGGGATGGCCGGATTCGCGGAGGTCTTTTTCACCGATGTGATCGTGCCCCGCGTCAACCTCGTCGGCGACCTCAACGGCGGATGGGGTATCACGCAGGGATCTCTCGCCCACGAACGCGCCGGACTTTGGGTCGAGAGCGTCGGCCGTCTCGAGCAAACGGTCGCCGGGCTCGTCGAACTCGCGCAGAAGCTCGGCCGCGCCGACGATCCGATCATTCGCCGCAAGATCGCGGAGTTCCACGAGCTCGCTTCGAGCCTGCGCCGCGCTCGGCTACAAGGGCTTCGCGTCGTTCGCGCAGGGCTCGTCGGCTCCGGAACACTCCTACATGAAGATGGCAACCTCCGAAGCCGGCAAGGCCGCGTTCGAACTCGGCATGGAAATCGTGGGCCCGATCGCGCCGGTCACCGACGGCTCGGTCGCCGATGTCGGCCGCTGGTCACACGGGTTCTTCATGTCGTTCGCGAACACCATCGCCGGGGGCAGCTCCGAGATCCAGCGCAACATCATCGCCCAGCGCATCCTCGGCCTTCCGAGGGCCTGAGCGACGATGGACTTCTCCCTCACCGAAGATCAGCAGCTGCTGCGCGACACTGCCACCAAGCTGCTCACACGCGAGTGTCCGCCGGCGCTGGTGCGGGCCCACATCGACGACGTCGCCGTGTACGAGCCGCTGTGGCGACACCTGCGCGAGTACACCGCGCTCGGCGCGGGTCCGGCCACCGATCTGTGCTTGTTCCTCGAGCAGACCGGCTACGTCGCGGCGCCAGGTCCGTTTCTGGCCACGGCGCTGTACACGTCCCTGTGCGGCGGCGACGGCGAAACGACCGGCACCGTCGCGTTCGTCGACGATCCGATGAACCCGTTCGTGCTCGAAGCTGACCGCGTCGAACAGCTCGCCGTCATCGGGCCCGGCCCGACGACCGCGGTGATCGAAACGGGACAGGTCCGGGAACGGCTGCGATTCGTGGGAACCATCGACTTCTCACGCCGCGTGTTCCAGTTCGACGGCAGCGACCTCGACCTGCGATTCGAGCCTGTCGACCCCGACACGTTCGACGGGTGGCGAGATCGTGCCCACGTGTCGATCGCGGCGGAAATGACCGGCACCGCGCGGCGCATCTTCGACATGGCGCTCGCCTACGCCAAAGAACGCGTGCAGTTCGACCGGCCGATCGGCTCGTTCCAGGCCATCCAACACAAACTCGCCGACATGTCCCTCGCACTCCAGCGGGCAACCGCGGCGGTGCAGTACGCCGCGATGACCTGCGACGCCGACGCCGGCGACCGCATGCTGGCCTGCCACTCGGCCAAGGCCGCCGCCGGCGAAGCCGCACGCCGCATCCTGAAGGACGGCGCGCAGATCCACGGTGGGATCGGCTACACGTGGGAGCACGACCTGCACCTGTACTTGCGGCGAGCCACCGCCGACGAGGACATGCTCGGGACCACAAGCTGGCATCTCGACCGCATCGCCGACCTGCTCTTCGACGTCGCCTGACGCTCGGTCGGACCGCGGAAGTAGACTTCCGACCGAGACGTCAGGTTCTCGACCCACCGCCTGGACCGATTGGGGGGCGCCATGACCAACGTCGATCTCGTTCGTCTCGCCGGAAGCCGAGCACGACTCTCCGATTCCCGAGCCGTCGACCCCGTCACCGCCGAGGTCGTCCGCGGCGGCATGGAAACCGTCTGTTTCGAGATGGCGGAGTATGTGTCGCGCACCGCGACGACGCCGATCCTCAACCAGTCGAACGAACGCAACGCGACCGTGCTCGACGCCTCGGGCCGTCTCGCCGCACTGTCGGTCGGTATCCCGCAGTTCATGCTCACGTCGACGCTGCCCGTTCGGTTCGCGCTCGAGTTTCTCGGCGCCGACGAATTCCACGAAGGCGACGTGTTCGTCGCCAACGACCCTTACCACGGCGGCGGCCACCTCCCCGACTACAACGTGTTCGCACCCGTGTTCGCGGACTCACCCGACGGCGGCGCCCGGCGCATGGTGCTCATCGCGAGTATCCAATGCCACCACGGCGACACCGGCGGCGGCGTGCCCGGGGGCTACAACATCACCGCGACCGACATCTGGGGCGAAGGTGTTCGCTGGCCGGTCGTGAAAGTCATCGACCGCGGCGTGGAGCGCCGCGATGTCCTCTACGCGCTCCAGACCAACAACCGAATCCCGAGCTACATCGGAGATCTGCGCGGCGCAGATCGGTTCGGCGCAGCTCGGCGTGGCCCGACTCGGCGAGATCATCGACCGGTACAGCGCGTCGACCGTCGAGGCGAGCGTTGACGCGATGATCGACTACGCGTCCCGTCGCTTCCGTGAGGAAGTCGCGCGAGTGGCCCGACGGCGTGTACGAAGGCGACGCGTACGTGGATCACGACCCGCTCGGCAATCCCGACGTCCACCTGCACGTGAAGGTCACCGTCGCCGGCGACGCGCTCACGATCGACTTCACCGGCTCCGACTCGCGGCCCGAGCTTCAGGCGTGGTCGACCTATGGCAACACGCGGGTTATACCGTCGGTCAGATCGCCGCGATGATGGATCCCGAGATCCCCAAAAACGAGGGTTTCTTCGAGCAGATCAAGCTCGTCGTGCCGAAAGGTTGTGTGCTCAACCCGGATCCCGGCAAGCCGGTGAGCGCGGGAACGCACCATCCGGGCGCCGATGTGGGCGAAGTGATCGCGGTCGCGATGCAGCACGTGCTCCCCGAACGTGCCGTGCCGCAGACCTACAAGACCGGCATCCCGACCATCATCTCCGGCATCGATCCGCGCACCGGCGCATCGTTCACCGACCACTCGGCCGAGGTCTACGCCGGCTGGTGCAACGCCTCGATGGGCATGGACGCGCTGGGGAGCGCTCAACGCGAGCTTCGGCAACTTGTGGAAAGCGACCGCCGAGATCAACGAGTCGCTGTATCCGCACATCCAGTGGAGCCGCGATTACCGCACCGATTCGGGCGGTCCCGGCCAGTGGCGAGGTATCTGCGGCAGCCATTACGAAAAGGAAGTCCTCGTCGACTCGAGGGTCTACACCTACGTTGTCGGGATGAAGTACCCGATGCCCGGCATTTGCGGCGGCCGCAACGGCGCACCGAACGAAATGATCCTGCGGTACGGCAGCGACGACCCCTACCGCGTCGGCCACACCGCAGACTGGATCCCGATGCGGGCCGGCGAGCGCATCATGTTCAACTACGGCGGCGGCGGCGGTTGGGGTGATCCGTTCGAACGCGACCCGCAGGCCGTCCTCGACGACGTGATCGACGAGTACGTCTCGGTTGAGGGCGCCCGACGCGACTACGGCGTGGTGCTCACCGGCTCACTCGATGAGCTCACGCTCGCCGTCGACGACGCGGCGACCGCGGCGCTCCGCTCCGAGCTGCGCGCCTGCGGATGAGGGACCAGTTCTAATGGGGTACCGCGTCGGAGTCGACGTCGGCGGCACGTTCACCGATCTCATCTGCGTCACACCATCCGGTGAGATCGTGCTCGACAAGACACCGAGCACGCTCGAAGACCAGTCGATCGGGGTCATGACCGGGCTCGGCCAGCTGGCCGAGCGTTTCGGCCTGTCGCTGCCGGAGCTTTGTACCCAACTCGAGATCCTCGTGCACGGCACCACCACCGCCGACAACACGATGATCGAGATGAACGGCGCGGCCACCGGCCTGCTCGTGACCGAGGGGCACCGAGACGAGATCGAGCTTCGACGTTGCCACAAGGAACAGATCTGGGACCCGAACGCGCCCGGGCCCCATCCCGATCGCCCGCCGGCGGGCGCGTATCCCCATCCGCGAGCGTATGGATCACACCGGCAACGTCGTACACGCCCTCGACGAGCAGGCCGTGCGCCGTGGAGTACAGCGGCTGAAGCAGCTCGGCGTCACGTCGATTGCGGTGATGTACCTGTTCTCGTTCGTGAATCCGGAACACGAGCGCCGGACGCGCGAGATCGTGTTCGAAGAGTTCCCCGATGTCGAGCACGTGTCCCTCTCCCACGAGGTCATGGCGCGGCGGACCCGAATTCGAGCGGGTTTCGACCACACTCGTGAACGCCTACGTCGCGCCCCGCATCGCGCGCTACACCTCACACCTCCAAGACGAGCTCCGACGCGCCGGTTACGCCGGCCCGTTGCTGATCATGCAGTCGACGGGCGGCGTGATGCCCCCCGACTACGTCGCTCGCCGGGCGGTGACGCTGCTGGCGTCCGGACCGACCGGTGGCGTGATGGGCGCGACGCTCGCCGCGAACCGTGCCAATGCCGGCGACTTTCTCGCCGTCGATATGGGCGGCACGAGCTTCGACATCTGCCTCGTCCGTCACGGCCAACCGCAGATCAAGACCGACTGGAACTGGCGCTACCGCTACTACATCGGCTTGCCCATGGTCGACGTGCAAAGCGTCGGTGCCGGCGGCGGCTCGATCGCACGCGTGCGTCAAGGTGCACTGCTCGTCGGGCCCGAATCGGCGGGATCCGCGCCGGGCCCAGTCTGTTACGGGCGGGGCGGCACCCTTGCGACCGTGACCGATGCCGACGCGGTGCTCGGCTACCTCCCTGCCGACGCGTTCGCCGGCGGTCGCATGCACCTCGACGTCGCGGCCGCCGAGGCCGCGATCCGCACCCATGTCGCGGAGCCGCTCGGCATCGACTCGCTCGACGCGGCGTGGGGTATTCAGCGCATCGTGAATGCGAATATGGCCAACGCCAGCCGTAAGGTCCTCGCCAGTCATGGCGCCGACGCCCGCGACCTGGCATTGATCGCCTACGGCGGCAACGGAGCGGTACACGCCTGCGCAATCGCCGCGAGCTTGGCGTGCACCGAATCTTCGTTCCCAAGGCCGCGCCCGCGTTCTCGGCGCTCGGAGTGCTCGTGGCCGACTACGTCGTCGACCTGGTGCGCTCCTACGTGACGCCGCTGTCCCAAGTCGACCTCGGCCGCGTGCGTGCACTGATGAGTGAGCTCGACGGCGAAGTCACCAAGGAGCTCGAGCCTGCCGGCCTTGACGCCGCCGAAACGGTGACGACGCTATATGTACAAATGTGTTATCCGGGCCAGAACTTCGACATGAGCGTGCCGGTCCCGGAGGGCACCGCGCTTGACGAACCGGGCCTGCTCGACCTCGCCGAACGCTTCCACGACCAGCACGAGGCCGAACGAGGATTCTGTTTCCGCTCGCAGCAGCCGGTGGTGCGCGGCGTTCGCGTGACCGCACGCGGGTTCACACCGAAGCCCGACCACTTCGCCGAGGCAGGTGCGACAAGCGACGCCTCGCAGGCGCACAAGGGCACACGGCGCGCCTACTGGGGCCAGTCGTGGACCGACACGCCCGTCTACGACGGCGCACAGCTGGGCACCGGCGCACGGATCGCGGGACCCGCGCTGATCGAGGAGCCGTTCACCGTTGTAGTACTCCCGCCGAACACCGCCGCCATACTCGACGAGTTCGGCAACTATGCGATCGAGTTGGAAGACGTCGACTAGGCCGCTCTTCGGTAGCGGCGCACCGCGACGGGAGCGAACACGGCGATGATGCCGATGCTCCACGCCAGCGACGCGAGCACCTTCTCGGTACTGGCGTACTGGCCGCCGAGCACCAGCGCCCGCACCGCGTCGATCGCGACCGAAACCGGCTGATTCTTCGCGAAGGCCTGCAGCCAGCCCGGCATCGAGTTCACCGGCACGAACGCCGACGACGCGAAGACGAGCGGGGCCAGGATCGGGAAAGACGCCGCCTGCGCGGTTTCGGCATTGCTGACCGACAGGCCGATGATCGCGAAGATCCACGTGAGCGAGAAGCCGAACAGCAGCATCACGGCCATGCCCGCGACGAGACCCAACGTGTTGGTCTGCACGCGGAAGCCGACGAGGTAACCGACAGCCAGCATGAGCGCGATGACGAACACGTTGCGGATGAGATCGGCGAGCGTCCGTCCGGCGAGCACCGCGGACCGCGCCATCGGCAGCGAACGGAACCGCTCGATGAGGCCCTTGTTCAGGTCTTCGGCGAGCCCGACGCCGGTTTGGATCGCGCCGAACGCGACCGTCTGCGCGAAGACGCCAGGCATCAGATAGTCGACGTACGGAATACGGCCGGAGACGTGGATCGCGCCGCCGAACACGTAGCGGAACATGAGCACGAAGATGACTGGCTGCACGGTCGCGAAGACGAGCAGTTGCGGGAGTCGCCGCAACGTCACGAGGTTGCGCCACGCGATGGTCTTCGTGTCGGCGACCGCCCACCCGAGCGCGCTGCGCTGGGGTCGGTCGCTGACGGTCTGGGTGATGGTTGCGGCGGTCATGCGGCACCTCGCGCTCGACGCCCCCGGCCGAGGGCCGGTGTGTCTGCCGGTTCGGCTTCCTCGGCGCCGTGGCCGGTGAGCTCGAGGAACACATCGTCGAGGGTCGGCTCCCGTAACGCCAGCTTCACCGGCTCGAGTCCTTCGTGATCGAGCGCGCGTACGACATCGATTGCGACGCGGCGCCGTCGTTGGCTTTCAGCTCGACGGATCGACCGTCGGACTGCACCTCGGATGTGCCGAGCGGCGCGAGGACAGTCCGCGCCCGTTCCGCGCAGGCAGGGTCTGCGAGCTCGACCTCGACGATCGTGGCGCCCATCCTGGCCTTGAGCTGGGTCGCGGTTCCTTCCGCGATGACGTGCCCGTGGTCGATCACGACGATGTTGTCCGCGAGCCGGTCGGCCTCTTCGAGGTACTGGGTCGTCAGCAGCACCGTCGTGCCGTCGGCGACGAGCTCCTCGATGACACGCCACAACCCGGTGCGTCCCTGCGGGTCGAGTCCGGTGGTCGGCTCGTCGAGGAACAACACTTGCGGCCGGTGCACCAGCGCGGCCGCGAGGTCAAGCCGACGGCGCATGCCGCCGCTATAGGTGCGCACCGGGCGATCAGCGGCTTCGGCGAGATCGAAACGTTCGAGCAGCTCGTCGGAACGGGCGCGGATCGTGTTGGGCGACAGGTGCGACAACAACCCGACCATCCGCAGGTTCTCGTGGCCGGTGAGGTTCTCGTCGACTGCCGCGTATTGTCCGGCCAGGCCAATGCGCTCCCGGACGTCCTGCGGATGGCTTCCGACGTCGATGCCGAGCACTTCCGCCCGTCCGCTGTCGCGGGTGAGAATCGTGGTGAGGATCCGCACCGCGGTGGTCTTGCCGGCGCCGTTGGGCCCGAGCAGGCCGAGTACGGTGCCGGTCGGTACCGCGAAGTCGACGCCGTCGAGCGCCACGACGGCTCCGTAGGTCTTTTTGAGTTGCGCAACTGTGATGGCGTGTTCCATGGCCTCGAAGCTTCGCACATATGCTTGAATGATGTCAAGTATCTATGCTATTCAATAATCCAATAGCTTGAAGTGTTCATCTGATCGTCGTACTGTGGTGGGGTGACAACGCGACGCGGCCCGGAGCCTGCAACGCCGGCCAGCGGGGACACCGCGGCCGAGGCGTGGCGGCTGCTGACGGCCGTGATGATGGCCCGCAAGGAACAGTTTCCCCAGATCGCGGCGTCGTTCAAACTCAACCCCGGAGCCCTGCACGCCCTCCTCACCCTCGATCCCAACGAACCGCGGTCGATGAGCGCGCTCGCCGGCGGCTGGGGTTGTGACGCTTCCAATGTCACATGGCTCGTCGACCGGCTCGAGGAGCACGGCCTCGTCGAGCGGCGCGCCCATCCGACCGATCGCCGTGTTCGCACCGTCGCGTCTGACACCCAAAGGTGTGCAGGTCCGCGAGCAGGTCGAGGCGATGATCTACGAAGCGCCCGCATCGATCGCCGCGCTGAGCGCGACTGATCTCGAAACGTTGTGCCGCGTGCTGCGCAAAGCGGCGCCCGAAGACACGACAAGATTCGCCAGCGTTCGCTTCTGACCGATCGAGACGAGCCTCACATCGCAAGGCCCGGACCGTTCCACGACATCACACCGGCATGTCGGTCCGGAAGTCGAAACCGTATCGATAGGCTCCCCGCTTCGTGACACCCGCGGCGACCTCCGCTTTCTCAGCGCGTACGAGCATGCCGTGCTCGAGGTGGCCGCCGATCGACTCATCCCACCGCTCGACGCACATCCCGGCGGTTCGGCACTCGGCGCCGCCGATTACGTCGACCGATTGCTCGGCGCGTTCACGTTCGATCCGCCGTTGATCTTCGCGGGCGGACCGTTCAGCGGACGCGCCGGAGGCGACGCCTCGTTCGACCAGTTCCTCCCACTCTCGCGCCACGAGGAACTCGCATGGCGCACGCGCATCGAAGGATCCTGCGGCCTGCCCGAACGCGAGTTCAACGGCCCAACCCTCGGGTGGCAGCAGATCTACCGCCAAGGCATCGCGGCGCTCGGCGCCGACTTCATCCAGGTCGCAAGCGACGAGCAGGACCGACGCCTGCGCGACACGCCTGAGCTCCGGACCCTTTTCTATACGCACGCGTGTGAAGGTGCCTACGGTGCTCCCGAATACGGCGGCAACCCCGACGGAGCCGGTTGGGTCGCGATCCAGTTTCCGGGCGACAGTCAGCCGCGGTTACACCGACGACGAGGTGCGCGGTCGTGCCTGACCCAAGCCGCGACTGCGACGCCCTGATCATCGGGACCGGTCCCGCCGGTGCGACCGCAGCCGACGTGCTCACCGGTGCCGGCTGGTCGGTGATCATGCTCGAAAAGGGCCGCAATCACCTCCTCGCCCTCGACGAGCCGTTCGCCCCGCTCGGTCACGTCTCGAACGACGAAATCAAATTCTTCCGCCGGCACTTCCTCGGACCCGATCCTTTCCTGGAACCCCGCACCTACCGTCGCGACGAAGCCGACGGCGACCACCTGTTCGCCGGCGAGGTCAACAACTTGCCGTCAACGGTCGGCGGCGGAGGTTTCCACGCCGACGGCAAGCTGCCCCGCTTTCGCGCCGTCGACTTCAAGGCCCGCTCCGAACTCGGTCCGATCGAAGGCTCCGACATCGTCGACTGGCCCGTCGACTACGACGAGATGGAGCCGTACTACGCGCACGCCGAGAACCTCGTCGGCGTCGCCGGCCTCGCGGGCGCGAACCCCTTCGCCGAGTGGCGATCCGGCGAATACCCGATGCCGCCCGGCGCCGACATGTACGGCTCGGTGCTCACCACCGAAGCCGCGCAACGCCTCGGATACAACCCGTATCCCGCACCGACCGGTGTCAACTCGGTCCCCTACGACGGCCGGCCCGCGTGCAACAACTGCGGCTTCTGCGGTTTCTTCGGCTGCCCGATCGACGCCAAAGGCGATCCGGTCGCGCCGCTCCGCAACGCGTTGCGCACCGGCCGATGCGAGATTCGGCCGGAGTCGCTCGTCGAGCGAGTGCTCCTCGACCCAGCCGGCCACGCCGCCCGAGGCGTCCGCTACCGCGACATCGACGGCAACGCGCACGAACTGACCGCACGAGTCGTAATCGTCGCGTGCGGCGTGTGGGAGACACCACGGCTGTTGCTGCGCTCGGAGATCGCCAACTCCTCGGGACTGGTCGGGCGATACCTGATGTACCACTTCCAGACGTACGTGATCGGGTCATTTCCTTTTCGACTGCACGGCCACCGCGGACGGTCGGTCACCCATCTGCACGACGACCACTTGGTCATCGATGACGACAGCCGCGCCTACGCCAAAGACCACGGATTGCCGTACTTCCGGGCCGGGATCGTCGAACACGGCGGCGGCGGCCACCCCATCATCGAAGGCATGTACAGCGACCCCGGCCTCACCCACACCCGCAGGATGCTCGAGTCCCCGATGCGCGACCGGCTCTGGGCGTTCACGGTGCAAGGCGAAGACCTCCCGCAGATCACGAACCGTGTCGACCTCGACCCGAGCGTCCGTGACGTGCACGGCCTTCCCGTCGGCCGCGCGACGTACGACGTGCACGCCCACGAGGTCGTCGCGTCGCGCTTCTACGCCCCCAAACTGGCCGAGATCATGCGCGAGGCCGGGGCCGAGACAACGATGTCGATCACTTCGCCGAGATTGGAGGGCGACCGAGCGGCGCGAGTCAGCGCGTCGATTTCCCGCCACATCATGGGCACCTGCCGAATGGGCGACGATCCGCGCCACAGCGTGGTCGACCGCTGGCAACGTTTCCACGACATCGAGAACATGCTGTGCACCGACTCGTCAGTGTTTCCCACCTCGACTGGATACGGCCCGACCCTTACCATCGTCGCCCTTGCGATCCGCGCCTGTCGCGAGCTCGCTGGGCTCCCCCCGTTGCGCAGCGAACGGCCCGCGACCGCGACACCCGCCGCCGGCCCCGACGACCGGCCCTGACCGACGGCGACGGGGCGATCGTCGACAGTGGTTGCACCTCCCCTCATCGGTCGGGCTCGCGTGCAGCGACCCGATCTGCGCGGGATTGCTCGACGACCAGGCCGTCGGCGTCGCGCACCTCGGTCGCGCGATCGACTGGTCGGTCGATCTTCGAACACGATGCCGTCGAAGATCACGGCCGCACGTGTCTGGCGCGCCAGATCGCCCCGACATGTCGCGTCGGCGTCGTGTCCGACGACGACATGTCGCAGCCGAGGGGCCACAAGCTCGGATGGCGGCCGCGTGAGGGGGCGTCATCGTGCCGAGGGGCGAAAAGCCGTGGAAACGTTCCGGCCCGGAGGCCGGATCGGCCGCGCGTCTCGCTGCCCGGTCAACACAACCCCGTCCAGTGGCGCCGTCACGCGCCAGGGACCGCCAGACATGGCGATTCGGCCGATCGCCGCGGCGTGTACGCACCCGTCGAATCGGGTACACCAACCATGTGACGAACACTCGTTCCGCGCCGGGCATGGTCGCACACGACACCCGGTCCGATCCGAACGTCCCGATCCGCTGCGGTGGCGAACCAGTGCGCAACGTCGCGTCGTCCAGCGCGATCCAGATCGCGATCAGGCCCGGCTCGTCGCAACTTCGACACATCCGACGAAAGCTTCGCGACCACCTCGATACGAGACGGGGTGTGCATCCCGCGCACATTCGAGACGTCGAGCTCGTCGCCGACGAGTTGGTCGGCGCAGCCTTCGAGAGCGGAATCCGAAAGCCTCTGACGCTCCAAGTTGAGCTGCTTGCCCGTTTGACGAGCGTGCGTGTGTGCTGTCCGAGCACTGTCGAACTGCGCGACGAACCCTTCGGGATACGAGAGCGCGTGCTCCACAAACTCGCGTTCGCGTGCGGCACCCGCAGTTACGCCGACGGATCCGTCGACCTGTGGGCCGAGATCGTTCGGCCCACACAGGCCTGACTCGGCCGCCCCCGAGCCGCCTCGTTGGCGGTACGCCATCCGGTTCGGCGCGGCCGAAACCCGGCTGCACCAACACATGGGACCTGCGGAATGGGGCACCGCACGGCTGACGAACCGATCTGGTGCCTGGCATCCGCGGCTACATTCGGGGGGCGTAGGTTGTGGATGTTCCCAGTGAGCGAGGATCATGGCGACCGGGCTGCAGATCGCGTTGGAGGACAGCTCGGTTCGAGTTATTCGACTGACGGGCGAACTCGACTTGGACACCGTCGGCCGGTCCCGCGAGTCGCTCGAATCGGCGGTCGCGACCGCCGACCTGCCGATCGTCGTCGATCTGTCCGAATTGACCTTTTGTGACTCGTCGGGGGTGCGTGCACTGTTAGCACTGCATCGCATGGCGGCGGCTTCGGGCGGAGCGTTCTCGGTACGCAACCCGACCCGGGCGGTCGCGGAGGTGCTGAACCTCACGGGCGCCGATCGGTTGCTCCTGGCCAGGAACGACGGCAACAACAGCTCCTAGGACAGCCTGAATGGTTGAGATTTCCGCGACGCTCACCGACACTGACGAACTGGCCGGGTTGCGTGCCGAAGCACGCCGCGTGCTGGAGAGCTCGGGAGCGAGTCAGGCACATCAACAAGACGTCGTGTTGGTGCTCACGGAGCTCGCAACCAACGCATTGACGCACGCGCAGAAACCTTCTCGCTTCTCCCTTGTCGTGGAACAAGACTGCGCGGTCGTGCTTGTCAGCGACGCGGGAGGCGGCAACGTCGCGGTGCGCGTCCCCGTACCCGGCGATGGTGGCTACGGCTTACGAATCGCAAACGCGCTGGCCCAGAGCTGGGGATGTGCGTCGGGCCGGAACGGCAAGACGGTCTGGGCCGTGCTCGCCCGCGATCGTCCAGAGTCCGCCGACGTGGCGGCCACCGGTCCCGCGACGCGAACGCGACCCGCACCTCAAGCTCGGACAACGTTCCGAACCGGCCGCCGAGCCCATCTTTGACGCGGTTGCAGTGCTCCGGCTCGTTCCCGACGTGGGCGTCGATTTCGACATACAGTTCGCGAACCAGGCCTTCCTCGACCTCATTGAGCGGTCCGCTGCGGATGTCGTCGGGCAGCGTTGGTCTGCCGTGGTGTCCGCCTCGGCCGCCCATGAGGTATCGCAGGCGTACGCACACGTCGTGCAGACCGGCCAGCCCTACGAACGCGTCGGGATGGTCGTCGAAAGGGACGACCCGGCGGCAACTGTGCTCGCAGATCTGCGTATCGCAGGGTTCGGCGACACGTTGATCTGTGAATGTCGCGGCACGACTCCGAACGGCGATGCGATCGGAGCCATCGACGACAGCCAATCGCATTTCGAAGCTGCGCAGCGGCTCGCACACCTCGGCACGTTCGATTTCGACCTCGCGACGGGACGGCTCAGCTTCTCCGACGAGATGCACCGGATTTGCGGACTCGATCCAACGCACGACCGGGTACGCAGCCTTGATGATGTCCTCTTTCTCCTCGAGGCCCGCGAGGCCCAGCGAATACCCGACCTCATCCCGCGAACCGGAGACGCGGAAAACCCGATCGAAGAAGAGTTCTCGTTTACGCGACCCGACGGCGAGATCCGCGTCGCCGCGTTATTGATCGAGACGGTCACCGACACCTACGGTCGACCCAGACGTCTGCGTGGCACGGCGCTCGATGTCACATCCCGGCGACACGACGAAACCGAACTGCTTGCGTATCGACGCGCGCTCGACGAGGCGCAGCGACTCGCGGAGCTCGGGAGCTGGCACTATGACCTGAGGGCCGGTACGTCGCTTTGGTCCGCGCAGATGTTCCCCTTATTGGGACGAGACCCAGCCGACGGACCGATGCCCATCGGCCTCTGGCGAGGGTTGGTCCATCCCGACGACGCCGACATCGTCCACGAAGCCGAACGCCGGGCGATACGTCTTGCAGGGGCCTTCTCGTACGAAGCCCGGATGATCCGAAACGACACAGAGTGGGTCGCGGCCGTCCGAGGCGAACCCATCGTCGACGACGTCGGAACCGTCGTCGCGGTGCACGGCACCGCGCAAGACATCACCGACCGACGGGCCGCCCAGAACGCGCTCATCGCCTCCGAGGCCGCCCGGGCAGCCGAGCACGCCGCGATCGAGGCGCTGCAGCACAGCCTGCTTCCGGCCGCGTTGCCCCAAGTCGACAACCTGAAGATCGCGGCGCGGTACGAGCCAGCCGGGGACGGCACACTGTTCGGCGGCGACTGGTACGACGCCTACGTCCTCCCCGACGGACAACTCGTCATCGCGCTCGGTGACGTCGCCGGCCATGGCCTCGACGCCGTCGCGACAGCCGCGCAGCTCCGCAACGCGGCACGCGCCTACACGATCCAGAACTCGTCACCGGCCGCGGCCCTGACCGCGTTGGACCGACTCGTACATCAGCTCCATCCCCACGAAATGGCCACCATGATCCTCGGGACCTACGACCCGAGTCGAGCCACCATCACGTTCGCTCGGGCCGGGCACCCGCAACCAATCTCCCATACACCAAGCGGACGCCCGTCGTCTCTCACACTCGATGGCGGCCTCCCGCTCGGAGCGGGCCACGCCAGCCGCATCCCCTACCGCGACACCGTCGTTCCACTCAGCGGCGGAACGCTGGTCGTCCTGTACTCCGACGGATGTATCGAACAACGCAACCGCAGTCTGACCGACGGCGTCGCGGAACTCCTACGCGTCGTCGCCGAAACATCCGACCTCGACGAGCTCTGCGATCGCGCCGTCGCTCTTCCAATCCCGAAGGCAGAAGACGACCGCTGCGTCCTCGCCATTTATCGAGCCCCCGACCGCACGAACCTGCCGACGCCGTAACCCCGCGACACCCGCGAGCGCACACGCTCACAATCCCTGACGGATGTCTCGCTCGCACCGAACACGCGACGCACAACGGGGTCGTCGCAGCCGGTCGTCGACGCCGCCGGCGGGGGCAGGCACCACTCGTCGACCGCGAGACGATCAATGCCGCGCCCTCCCGCACGACCGGGGCCAACCATGAGCGCTGCCCACACAGTCGACGCAACCGCTTCGACGCCCGCGACGCGCCGAAGATCCGGACGCGTCCCGGCTGGTGCACCAACCGTCAGCGCCACGATCCGACCTTTCGACGCAAGGGAGCCCCGCCGCGCAAGCGGGCACGACCCAACGCAAAGACGTGTTCGATCAGCTGGGGGTCGCGGTCGCCGAGAAGCTGTTGCCTGGACCGGGGATTTCTTCGTTGAGTACCGAGGTCATGGCTTCGCAGTTCGCGAAGTCCGGGATCGTGAAGATGCCTTTGAACGTCGAGGCTGATCCGAGGTGTGCGGTCCCGCTCATCGTGACGCTCACCGGCGCCACCGTGGTGCACGAGTTGCCGACGAGATTGACCGGCGGGACCGGGACCGGCGGTTTGATCGGAAGGGTGGGTGTGGCGAGATACATGCTGACGATGTGGATGTCGAAGGTCGATGTCGACGTGACTTTGAAGGTGCCGATGTTGACATGACCGGTGACGGGTTTTGTTTGGACGATCGCGGCGGTCGCGGTGACGAGTCCGACGCCCTCTTCGGACTGAGTGAAGGTCGTGTCGGGCAGCGCGATGCTGCCCTGGAGTTGGCCGGTGCTGAGGTCGATGCCGCCTTTGAAGATCCCAGGCGGTGGCGACATGGTCAGACTGGCCTTGGCGATGTGGGTGGTGGCGACGACCTTATATTTGAAGGTGTAGATCGGGTCACCCTTGGGGAACGCCGAGGCGGGCGACGCCCACATCGTGACCGGAGCCAACGCGGTGAGGGTGAGCACGACGGCGGCGAGTGTGCGCGGCGTCCGTTTCGACATGACGGTCCCCCGAGGTTCGGTGCGTGGCGGCCGGAAGGCCCGCCCGTGTACAACCTGGTGTACCCGAAACCCGACGTAACGAAACCTTGGTTTCATATCGGGGCCGTCGAGTCGCAGGCGCCGGCCGCCATCCGTTCTCCGCCCGCGCGCGTCGCATCCCCGCGTGCGGATGCGGTCGCCGAAGCGCAACGAGCATCCGGCGCCGAGGTCGCGATCCTGGGCGACCTCGAACGCACACAGCGCGCAGTCGACGTCGACAAAACCAGAGTTTGCCGCGGCGTCGCGGTGGGTACCGGATGGGTGGAGTGGCGCAAACCACCGGTCCGGGGACACCTACTACCGACGATGAAAGGGCGTGGGAATGAGAAAAGCTTGCGTCTTCGCGATGGCCGTCGTGTTGGTGGCTCCGATCGCGGTGCTGACCGCCGGACCTGCGAACGCGGCGGCGGGAACGACCTGTGGGAAACCGAGCGGCACGATCACGATCTCGCCTGGCCTGACGTCGAAACCGACGGTGCAGACCATCAGCGTCGTCCTGCCGGTCAAGGCGTGCAAAGGCGGTGGTGTCACCGGCGGGTCCAGCAAAGGCTCGCTCAAGACCGCCGCGATCGACATCTCGACGTTCGCGGGTGGCAAGCCCGTGACGCTCAACGACACGATCACGTGGAATACGAAAGCGACGACGACCTTTAAGGCCAGCGCCACCACCAAGATCTCGTCCAAAGGCGTCATCACGTCGACCATCAAAGGCAAGGTGACCAAGGGACTCTTCCTCGGCGGAACGGTGAGCGCGACGGTCGTGGTCAAGCTCGGTCCATTGGTCCACAACGCGATCAAGAACCTCATCATCACGGGCACCACGGCATTCGTGATCACCTGACACACACAGGCGACAAGCACGTCGACGCGTCTCGGGGTCGGTACCCACCGACCCCGAGACGTTTCACATCACCCCGATCCTCGATCGGTGGCCACCGACACAACCGGGTGATGAGACAACCCGACCAGCACATCGGCGCGCCGCACCCGCGCCGCGAGCCGTCAGAGCCGGTCGCTCACCGACGCGAACCGGACTCGAAACGCCACGCTGCGATCGCTGCACTTGCCGTCACGGCGAATCGCGTGCGAATCGAGGTGTCCGACAACGTCAACGTGCGTCTGACCCGGCATCGCACGCGGCGCAAGAGCGGCGGGACCGGCGTCGAGCGGGCCAGAACACGATCAGGTTTCGAGGACTGCGCGCTGACCGCGCACGACAACAGGTGCCTGCAGGACCCGGACGCGGTCGGACGGAAGACGGCGTCAGTCGTGCCGATCACCGCGCTGGACGCGCCGTAAGGGCAGGCTCAGGCGCCCGCTCGATGGATGTCGCGGCGTCGACGCGAACGCTCGATCGCGTCCCCGGTCGTACCGAGGTGCGACACGTGTTGGGGGCCACACATGCCTGCGCCGCGACGATGTCGCGTGGGGACGCCCGGCTCCCGGCCGCCCTGGAAGGCGGGAGCCGCTGACGCGGGGCACCTGCTTCCAGACGCGGAGGCCGTCTACTTCAACGTGACAGCCGCATAGGTCACCAGGCCCAAGATCGCGAACGCGAGGAGGGCAGCCGTCAGCATGAACGCGATCAGATCTTCAGTGATTCTCATAGCTGAATGATTCCCAATCGCGGCCATTGGTATGCACGGGTCCGGACCTCGACGTCGCGGAGCTTCCTCCGAGGCGCCGGCCGTCGCGCGCCGGGTTGGCAGCGCCAAGCCGCGTGAGCTTCGTCGCTGCGCCCAGCCGCGGACGCGGATGCTGTCGGCTCGACCACCCCGAAACCCTCTGGCGGCGCCAGCGCCTCCGTCGACGCCACCGGCCGCGAACGACGACCTGCGCTGATCGCGCTCGGGAGACGTCCTGGACTGAACGGCGTTGCGACGCGTGGATAGGCTGACGGCATGGACCTCAACGCGCTGTCGGCATTGTCGCTCCCCGGCCAGGACGGCACGCCGCACCGGCTCGGCGACCTCTGGCAGGACAAGCCGGTCGTGCTCGTGTTCCTCCGGCACTTCGGCTGCCTGCACTGCCGGGAACATGCCGTCGAGCTCCGCGACCGTTACGACGATCTGCACCGTCAAGGTATCGAGCTCGTCGCGATCGGGACGGGCGATCAGCGGTACGCGGGCGCGTTCGTTCGGGACGAGCACATCCCCTACCTCGTCCTGGTCGATGACGACGCGAAGGCGGCACGGGCCGCTTCGGTTGGCGTCGCGTCGTGGTATCGGCTCCTGCACCCCAGCACCTGGCCCGCGACGGTCGCGACGTGGAAGCGCGGGTATCGCGTCCATCAACCGGGCAAGCGCGTCACGCAACTGGGCGCGACCTTCGTGATCGGCCCAGGCGATCACGTGCGTTACAGCCACGTCGATGCCGACAGCACCGATCACGCATCGGTGTCCGACGTTCTCGCCGCGGTCGGGGTCTGAGCCGCGCACGGGTGAAGGCCGTCATCTTCGACTTCTACGGCACGCTCGCCGAGACCCCCGACTGGGGGCCGTCGTGGCAGGAGATGGTCGCCGATGTCGGCTACGAGCTCCCTGACGATGTGCGCGACCGTTGGTGGAATGACGGTATCGACGGCACCGAGCACGACGAGCATTCGCAATCGTGTGCCCATTACGTCGCGTGGCAGCAGGCGCGCATCCGCGGGATGCTCGCCGACTGCGCCGTGCCGGTCGATGTCCAAGAGGCGCTCATCATGCGGGTACGCGAGATCGGTGCGCACCGTCGTATGCGTGCCTACGACGAGGTCAGCGATGTGCTTGATGCACTGCGGGCGCGGCGGCTGACGCTCGCGATCTGCTCCAACTGGGACTGGGATCTCGACGAGGCCATCGAGGCCGCAGGACTCTCAGGGAGAGTCGACGCGGTCGTGTCGTCCGCGTGGGTCGGCGCACGCAAGCCCCATCGCCGCATGTACGACGCGGTGCTCGACCGGACCGGTACTGCACCCGCCGACACGCTGTTCGTTGGTGACACATGGTCATGCGATGTCGAAGGCCCGCGTGCTGCGGGGTTACGACCCGTCTACGTGCGCCGCCCGCATCTCGGCCCCGACGCGACCGCGCCCGCCGCTCGTGACACCCAAGCGGTGCACCACGCGAGCGACCTGCGCGCGGTGCTCGATTTGGTCAGTTGACCGCGGCTCGTGGCCGTCCCAGTACGGTGCGCGGAGATCCTTCTTGAGAACCTTGAGCGCGCCTGACAGCGGCAGCGGGTCCGTACGGATCTCGACCGACTTCGGCACCTTGAAGCCCGCGATCGATTTGCGCGTGTGGGCGATGATCTGTGCCTCGGTCGGATGCGTTCCGGCTCGAGGCACCACGATCGCGTGGACGGCCTCGCCCCACGTCTCGTCGGGGACGCCGATCACCGCGACCTGCGCGACGTCTGGATAGCTGGCGATCGTGTTCTCGACTTCCACCGAGTAGACGTTCTCGCCTCCGGTGACGATCATGTCCTTCACTCGGTCGACGAGGAAGAGATAGCCGTCGCTCGTCGAGGTAGCCGGCGTCGCCGGTGTGGTACCAACCGCCGCGGAAGGCTTCCTCGGTCGCTTTCGCCTGCTTCCAGTACTCACGCATGAAGTTGCCGCCACGTGCGCAGACTTCGCCGGTGACGCCGGTCGGCACGGCGTTCCCGGCGGCGTCCTGGATCGACAGCACGACACCCTGGAGCGGCCGGCCGGCCGACTGGAGGCGGGCGCCGCCGGAACGATGTTCGTCAGCGCCGAGAACGGTGAGCACTGCCGACGACTCGGTCATGCCGTAACCCTGGAGCACGTCGAGCGTCGGAAAGGTCGCGAGCACACGATCGAGCAGGGCGGCGGGCATCGGCGACGCGCCGTAGGTGAGCGTACGCAAACTCGCGATCCGCTCGGGACGGAACGCGTCGTGGTTCAACAACATGGCGATCATCGTCGGAACCATCACGGTCATCGTCACGTGATTGAGCTCGATCGCGTCCATCACTCCGACGGGGTCGAAGAGGGGCACGATCACCGAGGTTCCACCTTGGGCCGGGACCCCGACGATGCCGCCCAACGACGCGGCATGAAACATCGGCGTCTGATGCAAGTACACCTCGTCGGACGCGATCCGCCACGCCATCGAGACGTGGTACAGGTTCAGCAACTCGGCGCGTTGATCAAGGAGCACACCTTTGGGCGTACCGGTCGTGCCGCCCGTGTACATCAGGATGACTGGATCTTCTTCTTCCGGTTCGTCGGGAATGACAGGGGTCGCGGCCGCGAGCAGCTCTTCGTAGTCAGCGTCATGCGGTGCGTCGCCGTTGCCCAAAAGGACGACATGCTCGAGCCCGACCTCCTCGCGCACCTGCTCGATGACCTTGGCGAAGAACGCATCGGTGAAGCAGACCTTCGTGCCGGAGTCGGCAAGGATGAACGCGAGCTCGTTCGGAGCCAAACGGAGGTTCAGCGGGTTCACGACGCCGGCTCCGAGGAACGCGGCGTGGTACAACTCCAAGAACCGGTGACTGTTGAGCGCCATCACCGCCACTCGCTCGTCGCGCCGGACTCCCAGCGTGGCGAGTGCGCCCGCCGTGCGCGCCACCCGGTCGAGATGCTGCGCATAGGTCGCGCAGTAGGTCCCGTCGATCACCGCGACCTTGTCTGCATGTTGCTCCGTGGCCGGCAAGAGGTGCCGGTGGTATATGAGCTCTTTCACCTGCGCAACGCTAGCTGGCTCGGCGTCGTCTACACGCCGAACTTCGCGTTTTTGAGGATCGCGACCGCGTCGTCGGCGCCATCGAATGTCACCACGGCGGCGTCTTTGCGTCCCGACAGGTACAACGCGAGCTCGCCGATATCGCCGCTCATGGTCACCGCGGACCCGTCGCTGGTCACGGTCTTGTCGCGTCCGTCGGCTGATCGCAGCGTGAGCGCCACTCCAGCGATCGACTTCTTGCTCATCCCGAAGCCGAGCATCTTCCAAAGGATCTGGTCCATGTCCGGGTCTAGCAGCCGCGGCGGCTCGCCGGCCGGCCGGCGCACATCCTCATGGTGCACAAAATTCTCGTTGACGTTGGCGACCGCGAGCGGTCCGGTGCGGTGCATCCACGGCGGACCGGTGCGCAGCATCGCGACCAGCGGTTCGTACCCTTTCGCCTTGTACTTGTCCATCACCCGTTGGAGGTGCCCGGCGAGGAACGGCACGACCAGGCCGACCGCCGCGTCGGAGCGCGCCTCGCGGGCGACGAGATGTGCCGCGAGGTCGAGGGTGTTCCAGCCTTCGCACAGCGTCGGCGCGTCGGGTCCGAACTTCTCGAACGTGTCACACATCGCGGCGCGCTCCGCCAACAACACCTGGGTCGCGGATTTGCTCATGATGCGTAACTCCTCAGTTCGACCGTGTTGCCGTCGGGATCGTGCACATAGAGGCTCGAGGCCATACCTTGCGCGCCGTAGAGCCCGTCGGCGCGCCTCGAGTCGGGAAAGTGCGCAGCGAGGGCGTCGAGGTCGGCGGCGCGGATGACCAAGCAGACGTGCTCCATGTTGTGACCGCTCCCGTCGTCGGGGGCGATGCGATCGAGAGGTTCGGGGAACAGATCGATCAGTGTCGTGGCATCGATACGCGCCGACGGGAACAGGACCTCTCCTCGTCGCCAGGCCGCGACGCGATCGGGAGCGAGACCGAGCTCGTTGCAGTAGAACGCAAGCGACGCCTCGATGTCGGCGCACCGCAGTACCACGTGATCAAGCCCGACGACCTGGACGATGCTCATGCGGCGACGACCTCCAGCGCTGAACGCCCGCGCAACGCTACTCAATCGTCCGGAGCTGCGGATCTGCGCCTAGCGAGGCAATCCGAGGAGCCGCTCGCCGATGATCGTTCGCTGCACTTCCGACGTGCCCCCGGCGATCGACGCGGCCTTCGACCACAACCACTGGCGTTGCCAAAAGCCCCGACCAGGGTTGTCTTGTGCGCCCCACCACAACGGTGCCGCCGCACCGACCACGTCGACCGCGTGAGCGGAAAGCGTCTGGGTCATGTCCGACCATGCCAACTTCGTGATGCTCGACTCCGGGCCGGGTTCGATGCCCTTGGCGAGCCGCGAGAGCGTGCGCCAGTTGTGCAGCCGAAGCACTCGGAGCTCGACAAATGACTGCGCGAGCGCGTCGGCGATCTGCACGGTGTCGAGCTCGCCTCTCGCGGCGGCAAGTTGCCACAGTTCGTCGAGATATACCTCGTGCACGACTTGTTCCTTGAACGGGAATGCGGTGCCCCGCTCGTGGGCGAGGGTCGTGTTGGCCACTGCCCAGCCGTTGTGCAACCCACCGACCAACTGGTCGTCGGGCACGTAGACCTCGTTGAGGAACACCTCGTTGAACTCGGCGTCGCCGGTGAGCTGCACGAGCGGGCGCACCTCGATGCCCGGAGCCTGCATGTCGACCACGAGGTACGAGATGCCTTTGTGTTTCGGCGCCTCAGGATCGGTGCGGGCGAGACAGATCCCCCAGCGCGCGAACTGCGCGTATGACGTCCAAACCTTCTGGCCCGACAGGAGCCAGCCGTCGTCGACGCGTACCGCTTTCGTCTTGAGCGACGCGAGGTCGGAGCCGGCATCCGGCTCGCTGAAGAGCTGGCACCAGATCTCCTCTGCGGACAGGATTGCGCTCAGCCAGCGTTGCTTTTGGGTGTCGGTGCCGTGCACGAGCAACGTCGGCCCAGCAAGGTTGATGCCGACGCGGTTGATCGGCTGCAGGGCTCGGGAGCGTGCGTACTCCATGTTGAAGATCGCGACCTCGACGGGCGATGCGCCGCGACCGCCGTAGTCCTGCGGCCAGTGGATACCGACCCAGCGTGCTGCTGCCAGTTCGGCCTGCCATCCTCGGCCGAAGTCGACTTCGGCGCCGATGGTTTCGAAACGCGGCGGAACCTCCACGTGGGCGCGCAGCCAGGCGCGTACCTCGTCGGCGAAGGCCTGCTCCTCGGACGTGAACGAGAGATCCACGCCTACAGCTCCCAGAACCGCTCGCGCCCGTAGTGGACGAACGAACGGTACAGCACGGCCTCGTCGGTTTTGGTAAAAGGACGAAACTCGGTTTCACCGCGTTCGCGTACGTAGCACTCGTCGCCGCCTACCCGGTCGGCACGGAATTTCTGGCTCACAAGTGTGCGCTTCACGATCTTGTTGGTACCGGTCGTCGGTGGATCACGCAGGATCCGCACGTAACGGGGCCGCCATTTCGGCCCGATCGCGTCCTGCGCGTCGAGCCAGTTCGAGAAGTCGGTCGCGTCGAACTCGGCGCCGTCGGCCAGCACCAGGCTCGCCATCACCTGGTCGCCGGCCTGGTCGTCGGGGACGCCGTAGACCGCGGCCAGCACCACGCCGGGGGCCTTGCGCAGCGTCTCCTCGATCGGTCCGGCGGGAAAGTTCTCACCGTCGACGCGGATCCAGTCGGCGTTGCGGCCCGCGAAATACAAGAAACCTTGCCGGTCCTTGTAGCCGAGATCGCCCGACCAGTACCAGCCGAAACGCGTTGTCTTCGACGTCGCGTCTTCGTTGTTGTAGTAGCCCTCGAACGGACCGACTCCTTGCGTGTTGACGATCTCGCCGACACAGTCCTGCGCGTTGAGCACACGGCCACGATCGTCGAGCTCCGCGCGCGGCTTCGGCTCGCCGTCGTCGTCGACGACCTGCACGTGGTCGGGCGCCAGCCCGAGCGCGCCGGCCGGCATGTCGACGTCTCGGTTCACGGCGACACCGCCCTCGGTCGCGCCGTACGCGTCGATGACCTCGAGACCGAACCGGCGCGAGAAGTTGGCGACCACTTCGGGCGAGCCCTCGTTCCCGAACGCGACCCGCAAGGTGTTGTCGGCGTCGTCGTCGCGTTCGGGCTGCGCGAGGAGGTACGCCAGAGGTTTGCCGGTGTAGTTGAAGTAGGTCGAACCGTAATGGCGGACGTCGGCCAGCCACCGCGACGCAGAGAACCGACGGCCGAGGCCGACCGCGCAGGGCGTCACCAACGACGGTGCCCATCCGACCTGCACCGCATTCGAATGGAACAGGGGCATGCACACGTAGCCGACGTCGTCGGGACCGATGTCCATGATCATCGACATCCGTTTGCCGGTCACCAGCAGACGGCGCTGCGAGCAGATCACCGCCTTGGGCGCATCCGACGTCCCCGACGTGAAGATCAACGCCCAGATCGAATCGACGTCGGGTTCCAGTCCAGGATCCGCAGCGTTGCGGTGGGCGGCCAAGGCGTCGGCGAGCGACGCACCGAGCGCCGGGGAGGGGTCGTCGCGATCTGCGAACCGGTTCGACGAAAGGATCGGCGGCAGCCGGTCGGCGATCGGGACCAGCAGCGGCTCGTGACGCGGTTCGGTGATCACCAGCCCGCAATGGGTGTGCAACGCGTCGCGCAGCAGGTGCTCGTCGCGTCGAGTGTGATTCAGGCCGACGATGCCGGCACCGATCAGGGCCGCGCCACCGAACGCGAACAGGTACTCGGGCGTGTTGTCGAGCAGGACGGCCACGTGGCGGGGTGAACCGGCCGGGAGCCGTTCGAGGAACAGCGCCGCGAAGCGGCACGACTCCTCGAAATACTGCGCGTGGGTCCAGGACCGGTCGCCGAACTTGATGGCGATCCGGTCGCCGAACTCGGACAGCGTTGCGCCGCAACAGCGCGGCCGCGTTGGGCGCGACGAGTGGCGCTTGGCCGGGCGCGGGGACCGACCGACGGGACAGACCTGACATGAGTGTCAGATCGTACGCTGGTCGCTACGCTCGTCGCTGATGAGCGTCGACCTCACCGGTGCCGCCGACCTGCACTGCCACTTCGGTCCCGATCCGCACCGCGCACGGTCGGTCGACGCGTTCGAAGCCGCCCACGAAGCCGCCGCGGCCGGGCATCGGGCGATCGTGTTGAAGTCGCATGACTCCCCGACTGCCTCACTGGCGTGGGCCGTGCAACGCGACGTCGGCGAGGCGATCTCTGTGTTCGGCGGTATCTGCTGTGACCGCGAGGTGGGTGGCATGAATCCGGCCGCAGTTGAGGTCGCGCTCGGCCTCGGCGCCCGCATCGTGTGGCTACCGACCCTGAGCAGCCGTCAAGACTTCGAAAACGGCGTCGCGGCCCAGCTTGGCATCCCAGGTCCGGGAATCGTCGTGGTCGACGCCGACGGCGAACTCCTGGCCGAGACCCGCGAGGTCCTCGCCCTCGTGCGCGACCACGGTGCGGTGCTCGCGACCGGCCACGTGAGCGCCGCAGAGCACTTTGCGGTGACGAAGGCGCTCGCGCATGAGGCGCCGGTGTTGCTCACCCACGCCACCGAGGACCTCGCCGGCCCGAAGCTCACCGCCGCGCAATGTCACGAACTCGCACAGCTCGGCGCGTGGGTCGAGCTGTGCGCGATGACCTGTATCGGCGCGCTCGCGACGAAGACCGTCGCGCAGATGGTGCAGACCATCCGGGCCGTCGGCGTGGACCGCATCACCCTCGGGACCGACTTCGGCCAGCAGGTGAATCCCCACCCGGCGGCCGGGCTCCAAACCTATGCCGACGCGCTGTTCGGGCAGGGTTTGACCGAAGCAGAGATTCGCCGGATGGCGTGCACAAATCCGACTGCCCTGCTAGGCATCGACACCTAACGAACGGGGACGGTCGATGGCACGTATCGAGGTTCCGGACGGCACCGGCGATCCTGAAGTCCGCATGTGGAAGCTGCGACCCGAGATGGGGATCGGCGCAGGGACATTGAGTCACGCGGTCTACGAGCAGAGCATCCTGCCGGTGCGGGTGCGTGAGCTCGCGCGCATGCGGATCGCCGAGATCAACGACTGCGCGATCTGTCAACAGTGGCGCAAGACTGCGGGCACGGCCGACGCGCTCTCAGAAGCCGACTTCGCGCACGTCGCCGAATGGCGAACGTACCCGGGTTACTCCCGAGCCGAACGCCTGGCCGTCGAATATGCGGAACGCTTCGCGCTTGATCACCGCGCTCTCGACGACGACTTCTTCACGTGTCTGCATTCGGAGTACACCGACGCCGAAATTCTCGACCTGACGGTGTGTATCGGGGCGTGGCTTGCCCTCGGTCGCACGATGAACGTGCTCGGTATCGACAGCTACTGCCGCACGACCCCCTAACCCGGCACGCGGGAATATCGGGCGCAGGTCTGCGACGAACGTGTAGCTTGGCGTCTGTATGGGAGACCTCGCGCACGACACCGCGGTCGAAGGCCGCGACGGGCACTACACCGCACACATGGCTCGCGACTGGGAGATTTGGGGACCGAACGGAGGATACGTCGCCTCCATCGCGCTGCGCGCCGCGGGTGCGCACTCGCGATTCGACCGTCCGGCAACGCTCGTCGGCCACTTCCTCGGCGTCGCCGACTTCGACGACGTCGACCTCGACGTGACGACGCTGCGCGAGGCGAAGCGAGCCGAATCGATCCGCGTCGCGATGACCCAACGCGGACAACCTATTTTCGACGCGATGGTCTGGTCGGTCGGCGATGTCGCCGGCCTCGAGCACGACCACTCCGAGATGCCCGAAGTCCCGGACCCGGAGTCACTGCGACCGGCGGCGGAACGACTGGCCGACGCGGGCGTCGTCCCCGCGTTCAAGTTCTGGTCCAATTTCGACGAGCGTCCCGTCAGCTGGGTCGACGACTGGGAGCATCGCACACCAGCCGCGCCGGTGGCCGGCGGGTGGTACCGCTACGTCCCCCGCTCGACGTTCGACGACCCTTGGGTCGACGTGTGCCGTTCGATGATCCTGCTCGACACGCTCGGCTGGCCGGCGGTGTGCCGACTCCACGTCGCCAGCGTGTACATCGCGCCGAGCATCGACCTGTCGGTCGCGTTTCACCGCCGGGCGCCCACCGAGCAGTGGCTGTACGCGCAGGCTGGTGCGTCGAGCGCGAGCGGCGGGCTCATCGGGTGCGACAGTCGCGTCTGGGCCCGCACCGGGGAGCTCCTCGCCGTCGGTGCCAGCCAACTCCTGTGCCGCCCCGGCCGCCAATTCTGATACGTCTCCGTTCCACTTCGATGGGTCTGTGACCAGCCGGCGTGCGGTCCTGCGGTGCGGTCCTGCGGTGCGGTCCTGCCGTGCGGTGGGGTGCGGTGGTGGGGCGCCTCGGTAGATTCGCAGACGTGGAGGACCGCCAGACGCCCGGGTTGTACCTCGAGATGACCGAGATGGCCCTCGACGCCTACGTCGGCGACCGCGTCCCGTCGGTGCTCGCACTGCCCGGTGTCGAGCGGGCCACCTGGTGGCGCAACGTGCACCGCGACCGCGACGACCTGCCCCGGGTGCTGGCAGAGTGCGATCATCTCGGCGTCTTCGAGGTCGCCGACGGATTTCAGGCCCCGCCCTCACCGGCCGGCGTCTGCCGCGCACCACTTCCGTCGCACCGGCCGGCCAGGCCAGGGGGTGCTCACCGGACGTCCCACGGTCGGGTTGTCGCTCGTGCTGATCTCGCCAACCGAGCCGGCCCGCGCCCAGGAGCTGCGGGACTGGGCCGACTTCGTGCACATCCGTCACATTGCTGAGGCCGCGGTGCCCGGCTACACCATGATCACCCCGTACGAGAACGTGACGAACGCCGATCCACGCTTCTTGCACTTCTACGAGATGGACACCGACGATCCCGAACGTGCGTTCACGCGCATGACACCATGCGTGATCGATCGCATCGGCGGTGTGGACACGGATGCGTTCAAGCGTTGGGCGTTCGGGCCAGGCCTGCGCATCATGTACGTCAATTCGTTCCTGCGGGTCGGCGCCGCGCCATCCGGGTGACCGAGGCCGACTTCTTCGCCGTCGTCGGACGCCAGCGGGCCTGCCGCGCGTTCAGCGATGTTCCCGTCGACGACGCCGACATCGCCGCGCTCCTCGCGGCCGCGACGCACGCGCCCAGCGCAGAAAACCGACAGCCTTGGGAGTTCGTGGTGGTGCGCGACCCGGCGGTTCGGGCCGCGATCGGCGATCTGACCCGACGGGCGTGGGAAACCCATGGGCGGGCCATCTCCGAGAAACGACTGTCGCCAGCAATTGTTGGCCGAGGTCGACCGCGGCGCGACGGGCGGCGTCGCCGCGGCGCCCGTGAACGTCGTCGTGTGCGCCGACACCGAACGCGGCCTCGAAGCAACGGTCCCCTCGTCGATCTTTCCGGCGGTGCAGAACCTGCTTCTCGCCGCCACCGCGCTGGGTCTGGGAAGCGCCCTGACCACGATCACGACCAGCTTTCGTTCGCAGCTCGCGGTGCTGTGCGACCTCCCAGCTCACGTCGTGCCGGTCGCGGTGGTGCCGGTCGGTTGGCCAGCACGACCGCTCGGGCCGCCGAGACGGGAACCGTTCGCCCGACACACCCACCGCGACCGCTACGGCAACGAGTGGTAGCAGACATCCCTCGTATCGAGACCGAACGTTTGGTGCTCCGCTGCTGGGACATCGTTGTCGATCTCGACCCGTACGCGGCGCTGTGCGCCGATCCCGACGTGATGCGCTTCATCGGCGACGGCGCGACCCAGTACCCGCGCCGAGTCCGCCGAGCGGCTGCGCGCGTTCGAAAAGCGATGGCACGAGCGCGGATTCGGTCTCTTCGCGCTGGAACTGACGAGCACCGGTGAGCTGATCGGCTTCACCGGACTCGCGGTCCCGGACTTCTTGCCCGAGATCATGCCGGCGGTCGAGATCGGATGGCGTCTCGGACGGGCCCGCTGGGGACACGGCTACGCCACCGAAGCCGCCCGCAGCGTGCTCTCGTTCGGATTCGATCGTGTGCGCCTCGAACGTATCGTGAGCGTGCACGCGGTCGGCAACGACGCGTCGGCCAACGTGATGCGCAAGATCGGCATGCGGCTCGAACGCGAAACCGTCCATCCCGGCAACGGACGCGCCGGTACGCGCCTACGCGATCGATCGGCCCGTCATCCGCTGACGACCTGCACCGCTCCGCCGGCCGCAGCCGACCGACGGATCGCGTCGAGGACTCGCATGCAGGCCAGACCGTCAGCGAACGTCGGCACGGGAACCTGGTCGGGTCCGCTTCGACCCTCGGCCCCAGCGTGCAGCGCCTCGCACAACCGCGTGTACGGACCGAGCTCGAGGTGCGTGTAGCGGTGGCGTGGATCGTCGTTCGGCGGCCGTGCCGAGCCGAGCACCAAGTCGTCCGGCACGTCAAGTATCCGCCGACCGGTCCGGTCCGAGAGCCACACGCCGTCGGTGGCGACCTCGAGCGTGCCTTCGGTCCCGGCGACCATCGCAACACCGACGACGTTGGGCGTCCACGACGCCGCGGTTTGTTGGAGCATCACCTCCACTTGACCGTGCACCGACATCCGCACCGCGAACGAATCTTCGGCGCCGGCCCGCCCGGCGACGGTCGGAAGCGACGCGCTCGACGCTGAGCACGTCGCCGAACCACGTCCGGACCTGGTCGACGAGATGCGAGCCGGACGCGCCGAGCCAGCCGCCGCCGCGCGCTGCATCGAACCACCAGTCGGGCACACGCGTGTCCGGATCGGCGACGAGGGGAACGTATTGGACCAGCGTGGCCAGACGCGGTTCGCCGATCAGACCGTCGGCGATGGCGCGGGCGACAAGCGCACGATCCGGTGCCCATCGAAACTCGTGACCGACGAGCGCGGTGACCCCGGCCCGATCAGCGGCTGCGACCATCGCGGCCGCTTCGGTGGCGTCGAGAGCGAACGGCTTTTCGCAGATGACGTGGCGGCCGGCGTCGCACGCCTCGATCGCGAGCCCGCAATGTGCGAACGGTGGAGCGGCGATCGTCACCGCATCGACGCCGGCCAACGCGAGCGCGTCGCCGAGTGATGCGGCCGCGTTCGGGACACCGAGCCGTTCGGCTCGACGGGCAGTGCGTTCCTGATCTCGTCCGACGAGCGCAACGACGTCGAAACCCGCCGCGCGGAGCGCGGGCACGTGGACCCGGGCCCCGAATCCGGTTCCGACGACCGCGACGCCGGTCATGTGGTTCGGGTCATCATCAGTAGCCCTCGTCGGGATCGACGACTTCTCGCAACGGCTCGCCCCGCGCGTAGCGGCCCAGGTTGTCGACAAAGATGTCGACCGCCGCGCGGTTGCAGATCAGGCGTGTACCACGACACGTGCGCCGACAACCTGACCTGCGGATGGGAGTACAGCCAGTGGCCCGCGGGCGTCGGTTCCGGCTCGACGGTGTCGAGCGTCGCGTTCGCGACCCGGCCGTCATCGAGCGCGACGCGCAGCGCGTCGTGATCGACCAACGCCCCCCGCGCGATGTTCACGAGGTGGACCCCGGGCTTGACCTGCGCCAAGACGTCGGCGTCCACGAGATGCTGCGTCTTCGGCGTGGCCGGCGCGGCGAGCACAAGGTGATCGGCGTCGGCGACGAGGTCGGTCATCGAGCGCACGATACGTACTCCGCCAACCGGGCTGGGTGCGTCGGTGCGGCGCAGCGCGACCACGTTCATGTCGAACGCGAGTGCCCGCCGCGCGATCGCGGTGCCGATCCCGCCCAACCCGACCAGCGCCAACGTGCTGTTGGTCAGCGAGTCGAACGCCGGATACGGGAAGTTCCAATGTCGAGGCGGTTCGTGAAGCCATGTTTGCGGCATGCGTTTCGCCCACGCGAGCACCGCGGCCATCACCCATTCGGAGATCGGTTCGGCGCTTGCCCCCCGCGCGCAGGTGACGACCCTGCCGTCGAAGATCGAACGGGGGACCTTGTCGACGCCAGTTCCCGATGTCTGTACCCAACGCACGCCGGCCGCGTCGATCCAGCGAGCAATGTCGTCCCACACGAAGTAGCCGCCGAAGAACACGTCGGCCGCGAGCCCGGCGGGAGGGTCGCCGGGCTCGAACTCGATGAGTTCGACGTCGGGTCGGGCGTTGGCGATCAGCGCGGCCGCACCGGCTCCCATTTGGTTGATTACCCGCAGGCCCATGAGCGGCGAGCCTACGCGCGGGCTCGACGCAGATCCGCAGGCAGGCCGTCGCACGCGGTCGGGGCGTCGACGGTGACGGTCGAGCGGACGACCGACGAGCTGGCAGACTCTCGCCCATGAAATCCGAGGTCGTCGCGACCGGTATCGCGTTCGCCGAAGGTCCGGTGTGGTGTCACGACGGGACAGTTGTCGTGACCAGCGTCGCCGCCGGCGCGTTGTATCGGGTCTGGCCACAACAGTTGCGTGCCGAGGTCTGCGCGACGACCACGGGCGGCGCGAACGGCGCGGCGCTGGCCGCGGACGGCTCGATCCTCGTGACCCAGAACGGCGGCATGGACTTCACGAACCTGCCGGGCGTGCAGGGCACGCTTGCGAAGTCGGTGCCCGCGACGCCTGGTCTCCAACTCGCTCGTCCTGACGGCACGGTCATCTATCTCGCCGACCACGATCTGCACGGGCCGAACGATCTTGCGATCGCGGCCGACGGCGCCGTGTACTTCACCGATCCCGGCCACTGGCCGCCACCATCGGACCGCGAGATCGGGCGGGTGATGGTGTACGAACGAGATGGCGCTGTCCACCCCTTCGCGAGCGGGTTCGTGTACTGCAACGGCATCGCGTTCGAACGCGACGGCACCGTGGTGGTCGTCGAGCGTCAGGGATTGCAGCGCGTGTACGCCGACGGCAGCCGCGAATGGGTGATCGAGACGCTGGGGCGGGGCGGCGGCGACGGCTTCTGCCTCGACGAGGCGGGCCGCTTCTACGTGGCTTGCACGATCGAGCACGGCATCCGTGTCGTCGAGCCCGACGGATCCGTCGCCGATTTCTGGCCGATCGAAGGCAAGGGCCTGTGCACCAACTGCTGCTTCGGAGGCACGGACCTGCGGACGTTGTTCGTCGCGGACGCGCTGCCGGGCAATCTCGTCGCGTTCGACGGCTGCCCCACCCCTGGCCTTGCGCTCGCGACCTGGCCCGGCCCGTCCGGACCGATCGAGCGGGCGTGAACGCCAAGCGCGATGTCGGTTTCGACGCAGGTGGGGGCGTGTCAGCTCACAACGCGCGCAGCCGGGCGGCGAGGTCGCCCGCCCATGCTTCGGGGTCGTCGAGGGCCCAGCCGTTGTCGGGAAGATCGAAGTACTCGACGCTCAGCCGCCCCCGGTAGTCGAGGCGGCCCAATCGGGCGAGCACCGCGCCGAAGTCGACGACGCCGCTCGGGTCGTCGACGTGGACCTGCGTCTGACCGCGTTTGGCCTGCCGGAGCTGGACGTGGTCGGCAAGGTCGAGCAGCTCGCACGGGTCGCCGCCCCAGTCGGCGACGTGGCCGGTGTCGACGAGGAGACGCAGACCTGGGACCTCGTCACGGAACGCACGTACCGCGTCGACCGAGTTCACCACCGCACCGGCCCACGGTTCGAGCAACGCGCCCGGGGCGGCGGTCCACCACCGGACCGCGCGCTCCCACATCCCGTCGCCGTCGGCCGGCGCGGGTGTCGCACACCACCCGGCCTGCGGCTTGGGGAACGCGGTCGGACATCCGATCGGCAGCGCGAGCGGCGTGGCGTCCGACCCGACGAGCGGATCGATGTGCTCGTATCCATCGGCTTGCGCCGCAGACGCCCGCGCCGCGATGTCGCCCCGGCGGGCGTAGACGATGTCGACGACGCCGAGCGGCCACCGCATGATCGCTACTGGCGCATCGACTGGGGCATCACCATGCCGACGGGCTGCAAATGTTGACCGAGCGTCTTGTCGAAGTCTCGGGCGACCTCGCTGGGCAACCAGCCACCGTCGCGCCACATCCATGCGATCTGCTTGGGCTGTTGGAAGATCGTGTACGCATACTCGGTGCGTCCGAGGATCTGTCCGTTGACGTGACCGGCCTGTTCCGACGCGACGTAGGCCACGAGCGGCGCGTTCAGGGCAGGATCCTCCTCCGCTGGGGATTCGGCACCGGTGCGTTCGAATAATGATGCAGTCATGCGGGTCGCGCCCGACGGCGCGATCGCGTTGACGGTGATGCCGTATTTGCCGAGTTCGAGCGACCAGACGAACGTCATGCCCATGATCCCGGCCTTCGCGGCGCCGTAGTTGGTCTGCCCGAAGTTGCCGCGCAGTCCGGCCGACGAGGTGATGTTGACGATGCGGCCGTATCCCTTGTCCTTCATCACCGGCGCCGCATGCCGGGTGCAGTTGAAGGTCCCTTTGAGATGCACGCCGATCACCGCGTCGAAGTCGGACTCCTCCATCTTGAGCAGCGATCGGTCGCGGACGATGCCGGCATTGTTGACGAGGATGTCGACGGTACCGAACGAGTCGACCGCGGTCTGTACGATCCGACCGGCCGCGTCGAAGTCGCTGACGGAATCGTAGTTCGGTACCGCTTCGCCGCCGAGCGCTTCGATTTCCTTGCACACTTGGGTCGCTGGGTCCTCTTCGGTGCCGCGCCCGTCGAGTGAGACACCGACGTCGTTCACGACGACTTTGGCACCCTCACGTCCGAAGCACCGCGCGAACTCGCGTCCGATCCCGCGCCCGGATCCGGTGACGATCGCGACGCGGCCGTCGAGAAGGCCCACCGTCAGCCCGCGACGGCCGCGGTCGCGGCGCCCGTGATGGCCTGAACGCCCTGTTGGTTGGCGACCGTGAGATCGACATCGACGAGGTGCTCGCCGCCGACCTCGCGTTTGGCCGTCACGACCGCGGTGCAGGTGAGGACGTCGCCTGGCCAGACCTGCTTCGCGAAGCGGACCTGGAGCCGGCGGATTGCCTCCGGTCCGAACCAGTCCTTCACGACTCGCGCCGCGAGCCCCATCGAAAGCATGCCGTGCCCGAACACGGACGGATTGCCGACCTGCGCCGCGATTGTGTCGTCGTGATGCATGGGGTTGAAATCGCCGGACGCGCCGGCATACCGGACGAACATCGTGCGGGTCAGCGCCGGGAATTCCTCGGTGCGCCGATCGCCGACCTGCACGCTCGCGTACGTCACGTCCGTCGCGCTCACACCTCACCCCTCGGTCGTTGCTGACGTCGGCATCAGAGCGTAGCGGCGCGGGCCAGATCCAGTCAGGCCGAGCGAACCCAAGGTGACACGGGCGTCTCCTCCACGTACCCTCACCCGGTGCCCCGCGCGAAGGGAACCGCCGGAAGCCCGCGTGCTCGGCGTGAGGCATCACCTGCGGGTCGCGCCGCTGCCCGTACCCCTGCACCCGCGGCACGCGAGCTGCGGACCCGCGGCCAGCGCACCATGCGCCAACTTCTCGATGCCGGCGTCGAGGTGTTTGCGTCGAAGGGTTACTTCGCGGCGCGAGTCGATGACATCGTGAAGCTGGCCCGAACGTCGCACGGGACGTTCTATCTGTACTTCTCGAACAAGGAGGAGCTGTTCCGGGCGCTCGCCGCGGAGGTCTCTGACGAGATGCAGACGCTGGCAGAGTCGCTCGGGCCGCTCGAGCCCGGATCCGCCGGCGAAGCGTCACTGCGCGCGTGGATCGTGCAGTTCGCCGATCTGTACGAGCGTTACGGGCCGGTCATTCGCGCGTGGACCGAGGCCGAGATCGGCAGTCACGAGTTCGGTCGGCTCGGCAACGACGTCCTGGTCCGCTTCACGCGGGTGTTGTCGACACGGATCGCGCAGGCCGCACCAACCGGTCTTGATTCGACGATCGCGGCAGTCGCGCTCGTCGCGATGTTCGAACGCCTCAACTACTACGCCCTCGCGGGTCAGGTGCGGGCCCGACGCGAAGATATTGTCGGAACCCTCGCGCTCGTGACCCAGCGTGCCGTGTTCGGTTCAAGCACCTGACGGGTCGCCGCCGAGCAGCCGCGCCTGGAGATCGCCGAGCTCCGAGACCGGGCCCGAATAGGCAACCTCACCTTTGGTCAGCACAACTGCTTCGTCGGCGATCGCGAGCGCATGATGGACGTGCTGTTCGATGATCACCAGGGTCGTGCCAGCCGCGCGGATCGTATCGAGCGTGCGGTACACCTCGTCGATGATGATCGGCGCCAATCCGAGTGAGAGCTCGTCGGCGATCAGCAGCCGTGGTTTTTCGACGAGGACTCGCGCCAAGGAGAGCATTCGCTGCTCACCTCCGGAAAGGGTTCCCGCGAGCTGGGTCCGTCGCTCGCTGAGCCGCGGGAACAAGCGGTAGGCCTCGTCGAGGGCGCCGCGTACCCCTGCCCGGCCGCGACTGCGTCGAAACGTGAGCTCGAGATTCTCTTCGACCGACAGCGACGCGAACACCGACCGTCCCTCGGGCGCGTGCACGACGCCCAGGCGCGCGTAGCGGTAGGCGGGCGCGCGGGTGAGATCCGTGCCGTCGAGCAGGACCTGACCGCTGGTCGGAACGATAAGCCCCGAACACACCCGCGCCGTCGTTGTCTTGCCCGAACCGTTGGCACCGAGCACCGCGAGCACGCCGCCGGCCGGTACCGACAGCGAAAGGCCGAACACCGCACGGAACGGTCCGTATCCCGCGTCGACCGAACGCAGCTCGAGCATCGGCACGGCCTGCGCTTGGGCGACTGCGACCATCAGACGAGATCTCCGAGATAGGCGCGCCGCACGGCTTCGTCGGCGAACACGCTCGCGGTGGTTCCCGACGCGATGAGCGTTCCGAAATCCAGCACGAACACCCGCTCGACGAAGTTGCGGACCAGTTCCACGTCGTGCTCGACAAGCAGGATCGCGACGCCTTGATCACGATGGACCTTGAGCAAGTTGTCGGCGAGTTCGGCGGTCTCGACACGATCCAGCCCGGACGATGGCTCGTCGAGCAACAACAGTTTGGGCTGCGTCATCAGCGCACGGCCGACCTCGACCAGTCGGCCCACGCCAAGGCTCAACGATTCGACGGTCCGGTCGGCGTCGGCCGCCAAGCCGAGCGAATCGAGCATTGCCTGCGCATGCCGGTGCTCTTCGTCAGTGGGACGACCACGGAACAACAGGTCTTTCCAGAGCGCGCCGTTCCCGGCACGCACCCGGTCGGCGATCAGGAAATGTTCGCGTGGCGTCATACCCGTGAAGAGCTCGACGCGCTGAAAGGTCCGAGCGATGCCGAGCCGCGCCCGCGCGTAGGTCGGGACGCCGACCAGGTCACGGCCCGCGAAGGTCACGGTGCCACCATCGGGACGCAGCTGTCCCAACAAGCAGTTGAAGAAGGTGGTCTTGCCAGCTCCGTTCGGTCCGATGAGTCCGACGATCTCACCCTCGTTGACGTCGAGGCTGACCTGATTGAGCGCGTTGATGCCGGCAAACCGTTTCGATATCTCGTTGGCCTGGAGCAGACTCACGTCGATCCACCGGCGGGGACGCCGACGACTGCCGCGCCGCCGGGTGGCCCCGACACCGACGTGTCGGAACCGGCGCGGCCCCGGCCGCCGAACCGGTTGATGAGGGCTTGGATGCGTTCATACGAGCGGCGTTTTTGGAACTCCAAGATCCCTTCTGGATGCTTGGCGTAGGTGAGCGCACCAAGTCCGAACAGGATCGGTTCGAGTCCCGCCGGTAACGCGCTCATGTGGTACAGCGGCTGCACGTGGTTGACGAGGAACGGAATCCACGTTGGCAGCACGACATCCTGGAAGAACACGAATCCGACCGCCGCGTTGATGGCACCTTCGACCGAACGGGGACCGAGCGTGACGACGAGAACGATCCAGGCGAGCCCGAATTCCGGCGCGAAGTAGCCGTCGATCTGATTCGACGTTCCCAGATGGGTGTAACAGATCAGCAGGCCGCCACCCAATCCGGCAATCGCAGCCGAGAGCGCAAACGCGATCACTCGGGCCCGGGTGCGGTTGATGCCGATCGACGCGGCTGCGACCTCACTCCCACGTACGGCGTCGAGATATCGACCGGTGGTACCGCCCCGTACCCAGATCACCGCGACGGAAACCACGGCGAGGATCACCAGGGTCAACACCAGGTAGGCCTTGTCGCCCTTGCTGAAATCGATCGGCCCGAGCAGTGGTCGGGGCACCAGCAGGACCTGCGTGCCGGCACCGACCCAGCCGAGCTGCAGGATGACCTGATCGAAGAAGAACGCAAACGCGAGCGTCGCGAGCGACAAGAAGATGCCGCCCAATCTGAGCATCGGGAGCGCCAACAAGGCCCCGACGACCGCGGCGATGACCGCCCCGATCACCATCGCACCCAGCACCGGGATGCCCAGCTGCGCAGACAGCTGCGCCGTCGCGCACGCTCCAACCGCCGCGAACGAAGCCTGACACAGGGAAATCTGTCCGGCGAACCCGGTGATGACGGTGATCGACAAGAAGATGATGGAAAGCAGCGCGGCACGTTCGGTGAGATCAATCCACGAGCTGTTCGCGTGGAAGAACAGGTAGTAGCCGACAACCGCGAAAAACACGACCGCGGCGACACGTGTCGCGCGGGTAAGTCCTGGGGTCCGACCCGCGCTGGCCGGCGCAGGTGGTGGCGGGTCGACGCCGGCGAGCGGGTCGGACGCAGCACGACGGCGGGCAATGATCGGCGACAGCACCAAGACGGCGAAGCCAACCACGAACGGCAGCGCCGGTTTGAGCGTGCTCGTAATGATGTTATTCGTCGGCAGATACTGGAAGAGCAGCTGCTGGCCGACTCCGAGGGCCAGCCCGCCCGCGTAGGCGAGCGGGATGCTGTTCAGTCCACCGATCACCGCGGCCGCAATCGCGGCGATCACGAGACCCTCGTACGACTGGTAGTCGATCTGGCCCGCGAAGACCGGCGTGAGCAACACGCCCGCGATCCCCGCGATCAGGCTCGAGAGCATCCACGACGCCATGCTCACCCGGTCGGCGTTGACGCCGGCGAGTTCGGTGAGCCGAGGACTCTCCACGACGGCACGCATACGCAGACCGGTCGCGGTGTAGCGCAACAACAGCGTCAACCCGACGAACACGACCAGTCCGGTGACGACGATCGCGAGGTCGTCTCGGCTCACGAACACGTTGTGGATCGGGCTGAAGGTGTGCGAGCCGTTCGGCACGATGCCGACGCCGTCCGACTTGGCGTTGGTGCCGAACCACAGGTAGATCATCTGCGGCACGGCGACGAAGAGCCCGATGACCGAGACGAGCTTGGCTGTTTCAGTCGCGGTGCGCAGGAAGCGGAACAGCGCCCGGTCGAGGATGAGTCCGGCCAGGGGCGCCACGACACCGACAGAGAACGCCAACGCGACATACAGCGGCCAATGATGGGTGACGTGCGTGTCGTAGTAGACCGCGGCGACAAAGAAGGCCACCGGGCCGAACGCCAGGTTGAAAATGCCCGTCGTCCGGTAGGTGAGCACGAGACCCACCGAGAGCAGCGCGTACACGCTGCCAAAACTCAGACCGAGGATGATCGCGCCGAGCGCATCGGTCACGCGTCGTCACTCCATGTCGTGAGTCGGGTAGGTCGGCGCGCTCACCCAGCGGTGGGCGCGAAGCTCATATATACCGGCGTCCGCGTCAGGGTCGGGGCGTTCGGCCCGCCCGTGAGGCACACCCAGGGCTTGCCCACCGGTGTCGAGATCGGCACGAACTTGCCGTCGTGGACCCGCACGGTCGCCGAACAGTCGTACTGACTGGCGTACTGCGCGTTCGTCGTCTGGCCCGGACCCTGCGGGTTGTTGTGCTGTTTCGTCCAGTCGATCGGCACGATCATGCCGTCCGCGTCGAAGTGGGTGTCCTGGTTCAACGCGTCGATCACTTTGGGCTGAGAGAAGTCAGGACCAGCCAGCTTGAGACCGGTGACGAACTCGTCGGCGGCGATCCAACCCTCGGTGCTGAGCTCGTTGACCTGGAGGCCGTCGGTCTTCATCCACTTCATGAAGAGCTGGATTTCGGGGAGCTGCGGCTGGTATTCGAACGGGACGAACTGCGGGTCGTCGAAGTCACCTTCGAGGTACTGGGCGTTCTCGGCGATGAACTGCTGGTCGTATGCGTCCGGAAGTGACTGCACGGCGTGCACATGTTCTTTAACCAGTTCCTTGCCCAGGATCACCGACTCCTCTTCGTCGATGCACGTGTAGATCAGCTGCGCCCCCGCCGCTTTGAGCTTGCCGACATCGGCGCTCAGATCAGCCTGGTGGAACGTCAGCTCGTCGTCGAAGTAGACGACCTTCGCGGCCGGGTACTTCACGAAGCTGGCTCGCGTCGCGCTCGCGGATTCCTTCGACGAGGCGGTGCTGCCGTAGCCGAGGATTGCGACTTTGGTGAAGTGGTACTGCTGGGCGAGGAACGCGTAGCCCTGTCCGATGCAGTCGAAGCACAACGCGCCGACGGTACCGAAGATGTTCGGATGACCCTCCATTTCGGGATTGATGTTCCAGATGAACGTCGGCATCGGTGGGTTCGTGGCGGCAAGGTCGGGGGCGCCCGAGAACAGCGGCGCCGCGACGAAGGTCGCGAACGCGTTGTCTTGGGCGAGGCTCGCCTTGACCTGCTGTTCGTCGTTGAAGAACTGGTCGTCGCGGTTCGCGCCGACGATCAGCTGCCGGCCGTAGATGCCGCCCTGCGAGTTGATGTAGCTGAAGTACGCCTTGATGCCATCGGCGTACGAGCCGTATTTGCCGCCAAGGATGTTGGTCTTCGAGGTGATGATCGCAACTTTGATCTGCGAGGACGACACGCCCTGCACACCGGTGAGCGGAATGTTCTTTTCGAGGTCGGCACCGGAAACCTCGGTGATAGGCGGCGAACCGGGCTTTGTGGTCGGCGTGGCCGCAGGCTTGGAGGACGTCGAGTTGCCGCACGCAACCGCGAGGAGAGCCAAGACTGCACAGACCGCGGCAATTTGTGAGCGCATGGTGCCCCCCGTCGGAGTTCGGCTTGCCGACCTGACGCTAACGTCAGATCCGGCGTTGGACAATAGCGACCACGATCGCGTCACGCGTGCCGGGCTGAGCCCGACGTCGTGGCCTGAATATCGTGAAGGATCGATGCCGTACACGCTCGTCTTGTTTCACGCACATCCCGACGACGAAGCAATCGCCACGGGCGGCACAATGGCACGCGCCAAGAGCGAGGGTCATCGTGTCGTGCTCGTCTGCGCAACGCGAGGAGAGCTCGGCGAACATGCTCCGGACTCGCTTGCGGTGGGCGAACGACTCGTCGACCGACGGGTCGCCGAACTGCACGCGGCCGCCGAGATACTCGGAGTCGACCGCGTCGAATTCCTCGGCTATCTCGACTCGGGAATGGCCGGCGAACCGACGAATGACGCTCCCGGATCGTTCGCGAGCGCAGACATCGACGAGGCCGCCATCCGTCTCGTTCGGATCCTCGAAGACGAACATGCCGACGTATTGACGGTCTACGACAAGAACGGCAACTACGGCCACCCTGATCACATCCAGGTGCATCGAGTCGGCGTTCGGGCCGCCGAGCTCGCCGGCACTCGCCGGGTGTACGAGGCCACCGCCAACCGCGATCACCTCCGACGACTGATGCAACAAATGCCCCCAGATCCCGACGCCGCCGAGGGGCCGGCCGATCTCGACACGTTGGGCGTCACCGAAGCGCACATCACCACGACCGTCGACGTTCGTGCATTCGTCGATCGCAAGCGGGCTGCGATGATCGCACACGCAAGTCAGATTCCGGCCGACTCGTTCTTTTTGCAGCTCCCGCTCGACGCGTTCCGCGAAGCCTTCGGTTGGGAGTGGTTCATCCGGCGCGACGGCCCGCGGACGCGACGCGAGACGACACTGTTCGACGGCCTCGACTAGCCGTGTCGCCGAACGGGCGGCACCGTCGACGGACCCGAGGTCGCCGCCGCGTCAGTAGGGCCGCACTCGGGTGACGGTGCTGGAGAACGCATTCGTGACCCAAAGGTCGGAGCCGTCGAACGCCAGCGCTTCCGAGAACGAGTTCAACGGCAGCGCACGAGTGCGGATCGCGGTCGCGGTCTGCGGATCAATTTTCGTCATCGCACTCTCGTCGGCGTCGGCGACCCAGACGAACCTTCCGTCGAACGCGATGCCGTACGGACCTGCACCGATCGGCAAGGGCACCGTGGCCGTGACGGTCGCTGACACCGGATTGATCTTCGACACGGTGCTGGTCCCGTAATCCGAAACCCAGATGTTCTCCCCGTCGTAGACGACACCGTACGGCGCAGAACCGGCGGGCAGCGCCACCGTCGCGTCGACCGTCGCCGACAGCGGATCGATCCTCGACACCGAATCAGAGCTGTGGTTCGTCACCCACACCTCGGCACCGTCGAAGGCCAGATTCCACGGACCGGAACCGTGAGGCAAACTCACCGTTCCGGTGAAGGCGCCGGTCGCGACGTCGAGCCTCGACACCGTATTCGCGGTGTTGTTCGCGACCCACAAGTTGGTGCCGTCGTAGAGCAATCCAACTGGTCCGGAGCCCGGCGGCAGGTCCACGGTTTCTGTGACGTTCGCGGTCGACGGATTGATCCTCGACAGGGTGCTCGACGTGTTGTTCGCGACCCAGATGTTGGTGCCGTCGAACGCCATGCCGATCGGCCCCGAATTCGACGGCAAGCTGACGCTGGCGGTGATGTCCATGTTCGATGCGTCGATGCGCGTCACCGTGCTCGCGTTGAAATCCGCGACCCAGACGTTGGTGCCGTCGTAGGCGACACCGTCGGGTCCCGAGTTGAACGGCAACGTCGCGGTGGCCGATTTGGCAAGATCCCATCTCAGGGTCGCGATCAACTGAGCCGGTGTCTCCAACCCGATCGAAGGCCCCGGAGGACCCTGCGCGCCGTCCACTCCCGGGTCACCCCGCAAGCCTGGCGGTCCGGTCGCGCCGGCCGGGCCGGTCGCTCCACTCGGACCCTGCGGGCCCGGGACCGCGGGGTCGACCGGCGCGGTGGCGGACACCCCCGGTCGGCCCGGCTTGCCGTTGGCCCCTTTCGCGCCGTTCGCTCCGTCGAGCCCTGCTGCACCGTTCGCACCGCGAAGGGCCATGACAGACCACACCGAGGTCACGGTCGGTGCGACATTCGTGTTCTCCTGGACTGCAATGTACGCAGAGCCGTCGTAACGAACCACGTCGTTGGCCGAGTAGTCGACGGTCGGGCGCCACTGGCCCCGCCATTGCAGGTTCCGCTGCCAGGTCAGCATCGCCTCGTTGAGATGGCAACGCGCCCCGTGCTGGTAGTCGATGAAACGCAGCTCGCCCTTCGAAGAGCCGCTCGTCGGATAACACGCGGTGATGGTGGCCGGCGTCGGATGGAACGGGAACGCGGCCCACGCGACGGTGACGCCAACAGCTGAGCCGGCCACGAGGCCGATCACCAGAAACCCTGGCCATCCCAGCCGCCTCAACACCTCGGCCCCCCGCACACGCTCGAGATCGTCCCGCCCGGAGGGGAATGATATGGCCTATATGGGTCTTGGAGCGAGGGGAGATGTCACACCGGGCCGACCGGACCGCCACGGAGCAGACGTCTTGCCCACCGCTGTCGTCTCAGCGGCGAACGCGGCGAACGGTCCGACGACCACGGCGCGTACGGTGCCATCACCAGGGTGCACAGCGCGAGCAGGACGCGGTCGTAGTTGACCCGCCAGCCGGCGAAGTCTTGCCAGGCCCGCTCACGGTTGGCTCGGACCGGCAGCCCTTCTTCGGCGAGCCGCTCGTAGATCTCCATGAACTCGTCGCGGGCCACGCTGATCGGGTCGGTGGGCGACGGGTCGGGATCGTGATCGAAGCCGAAGAAGTCGGCGATTTCCCGCAGCGCCAGGAACCCCGATCGGATGCACAGCCCCGGTTCGGGCGTAAATGGGATATTCAGGACCGCCAGCCGGAGGGAGGCGGCGTCGAGGACCGTGCCCGCAGCCGTGATCCAGGACCGATTCGGGTTCGGTGACCTGAAGAAAGCCAGCGCGCCGAGCGACGTGTGCGTCTCGGAGAGCTCGCTGAACCACTGCATCCATTCGCTCCAGACCGGATCGAGGCTGTCCAAGAAGCCAGCCCGGTGCGCGAGCTCCAACGTCCTCCACGCCGTGGGCGGCGTTCCCGCCCGCACCGAAAGCTGCGTGACCATCGATTCGCGGCGCGAGAACGAGCTGTACATCGTGGGCAGGTATGCGATCAGGACTGCGAGCAGTGCGAGCCCGAGCGCCGCTTCGGTGAACGCGATGAGCGACGCGCCGAGGCCGTTCGGCCGGTCGAAGCCCAACGTGAACAGCGACGAGCCGCTCGTCGTGAGGGCGTCGCGCCATCCGTTCGGCTGCGCCGCCTGGAAGAAGCATGCGAACGCGCCGAAGAGGACGACGAGCGCGACGGCAGGGAAAGCAATCAACGCGAGCGGCGCGTACAGGGCCATGACCCGATCGTGTGCCTCGTAGCTGCGGTTCGGACGGGCAAAGATCCGCAACGTGTGACGTACCGACCGGAACACGAGATGCGTGAAGAACACCCCCGCGCCGCGCGGAAGCACGAACGTGCGCAGCGCGGCGTCGAGCACGACCAAGACCGCGACGACACCGACCGCGACCAGCGCGACATTCGCGGCGATGTGCATCGCCGCTCAGCACTCGTCGGCGCGTGGGGCCCGCCGAGTTCGCTTGCGCTCCCCGATCCGACGTTTGTGTTCGACGCGGGCACGCTTCGCGGCGCGCGACGGACGCGTCGCGACACGAGGCGTGTCGACGTGCAACGCCGAAGCGAGCCGCGCTTGTAGCCGCTCGAGCGCGAGCTGACGGTTCTGGAGCTGCGAGCGCCGCTCGGACGCCACAATCCGCACGCGGGGACCGATCCGTTCGATCAGGCGGGCGCGCTGGCGGGGCCCGAGCGACGGCGATGCCTCGATGTCGAAGCGAAGTTCGACCCGTGTGTTCGAGGTGTTGGCGTGTTGGCCGCCTGGGCCGCCCGAACCGCTGAAGCTCCATTCGAGCTCATCAGACGCGATCACGCAGGTGCGCGTGACCCGCAGAGGCTGGCCGGGCACCCCGCCAGCCTACGCGGCCCCCTGGATTCGAGCCGGTTCCTGCGCCCGAGACGCACCGCTCGAAATAGCTTGATCTGAGTATCCGGTCCAGAGTATTCTGCCACGGTGCCTCGCTCCAGCCGCTCGAACCCGCTGGCGCTCGCGGTCCTCGCATGTCTGTACGAGCGCCCGATGCATCCGTACGAGGTCGCCCAGACGCTGCGGAGTCGAGCCAAGCACGAGAGCATCCGGCTCAACTACGGCTCGCTCTACGGCGTCGTTGAGCTGCTCGAAAAGCGCGGCTTCGTGTCCGCGGCGAGACCGTCCGCGAGGGAAGACGGCCCGAACGCACGATCTACGAGATCACCGCCACCGGGACTCGGGAGCTCCACGACTGGCTGTCCGATCTCGTCGCGACGCCCGTCAAGGAGTACCTGCAGTTCGAGGCCGCCCTGTCGCTGCTTCCGGTGCTCCCGCCCGACGTCGCGCTCGACATCCTCAAGGAGCGACTCACCGCGCGTCGAGGTCCGCATCGCGCAGGCCCAGGGCACGCGGGCCGCGACAGAGGCGGCCGGCCTCCCGCGCCTGTTCGAGATCGAAGGTGCATACGTCGAGGCACTGGACCGGGCCGAACTCGAGTTCGTCGGCGAGCTCGTCCACGACATCGAGTCAGGACAGCTTGACGGCCTGGACATGTGGCGCAGCTGGTTCGAGGGAACCGGCGACATGACGTGGCACCCGCCCGACCCGCCGTCGACCTGACGTCGCGACCAACACGAGCGCTGAGCCGGAGGATCTCATGGCACCGTTCATCGAGGCCCGGGGCCTCACCAAGCACTACCGACGCGTGCGCGCGCTCGACGGGCTCGATCTCGTCGCGGATGAAGGTCGGGTGGTGGCCGTGCTCGGTCCCAACGGAGCGGGCAAGACAACGTTCGTCCGCACCGTCGCGACGCTGACGCGGCCCGACTCGGGCACTCTCCGGGTCGCCGGCATCGACGCCGTCGCCGACCCGACCCGCGTCCGTCGCCTGATCGGCCTGGCAGGGCAATCGGCGGCGGTCGAGCCGACAATGACCGGCCGCGAAAACCTGCAGATGGTCGGACGCCTCTTCGGACTCGACCGCGACGAGGCTCGCGCCGCGACGAGCCGGGTGTTGAGCGACTTCGGGCTCGACGAAGCCGCGGACCGTCCCGTGCGTACCTACTCGGGCGGGATGCGGCGCCGGGTCGACCTCGGAGCGAGCATGGTCGGCTCACCTCGGCTGTTACTGCTCGACGAACCGACCACCGGCCTCGACCCGCGCAGCCGGATCGAGCTCTGGGAGTCGATTCGCACGCTCGTCGCGGCGGGACCGACGTGTTGCTGACGACGCAGTACCTCGACGAGGCCGACCAGCTCGCCACTGACGTGGTCATCGTCGACCGTGGCCGGGTCGTCGCCGCCGGAACGCCGGTCGAACTCAAGAACAGGGTCGGCAGTGACGTCGTTGAGCTGCACGTGCGTGAAACCGAGTCGCTGGCCGCGGCGGAGCGGGCGCTGACCGCCATCGGCACCGAGCCTGCACGTGTCGACCTCACGACGAGACGGGTGTCGGTGACAGTGCAAGACGGCAGCGAACGGCTGCAGGACGCGCTGCGCGCGCTCGATGACACCGACGTCGTCATCGACGACATCAGGTTGCGTCGACCCACTCTCGACGAGGTCTTCCTCGCCCTCACCGGATCGGTGACGACATGACCGCGACGCTCGTCATCGCGCGCCGGACCGTGCACAAGTTCTTACGGACACCGCAGCTGGTGGTCGTCGGGACGATCCAAGGCGCGATGTTCCTGCTCATCTTCCGCTACGTGTTCGGCGGCGCCATCCGCGGCACCGGACTCTCCTACGTCGATTTCCTCGTGCCCGGCTTCGTTGTCACGTCCATCCTGTTCACCGGTTCGGGCGCGTCGGCAGGCGTCGCCGAAGACATCGAGCAAGGCTTCGTCGATCGGCTGCACTCGCTGCCCATCCCTCGCATGTCAGCCGTTGCCGGTCGCGCCATCGCCGACACCACGACGCTCGTGTGGGGTCTGGCGATCACCACCGCGATCGGGTTCGCGGTCGGCTTCCGCGTCGGAACTGATGCAGCCTCCGCGCTCGCGGCGTTCGGTTTGTGCGTGCTGTACGGATTCGGGTTCGGATTCCTGTTCATCTGCATCGGCCTGATCGCCGGGAACGCGCAGGCCGCGCAGGGCATGTCGCTCCTCGTGTTCCCGCTCACCTTCGTGTCCAGCGCCTACGTACCAGTCGCGACGATGCCGCCGTGGATGCGCGGCATCGCACGAAACCAGCCGATCACGATCATGACCAACGCGGTGCGTGCGTTGACGGACGGCAACGCAGTCACCTCTGCGCTCGGTCATCCGGCGGGCTATTACGTGGTGCTCTCGATCGCATGGACCGCCGGGCTGGTCTTGGTCTTTGCGCCGCTCGCGGCGTTTCGCTACTCCCGCGTCAACGTGTGAGGGGCTTGTAGACGATCCGATGAGGCTGGTCGGCGTCGGTACCGAGGCGCTTGTGCCGATCGGTTTCGTAGTCGGAGAAGTTGCCTTCGAACCAGCGCACCTCGCTGTCGCCCTCGAACGCGAGCACATGCGTGGCGATGCGATCCAGGAACCACCGATCGTGGCTGATCACGACCGCGCAGCCTGGAAACTCGAGCAATGCCTCCTCGAGCGCGCGCAGCGTGTCGACGTCGAGGTCGTTGGTCGGCTCGTCGAGCAACAACACGTTCGCGCCCATCAGCAGCGCCTTGGCCAGGTGTAGACGGTTGCGTTCGCCACCTGAGAGGTCCCCGACCCGCTTTTGCTGATCGGAGCCCTTGAAGTTGAACCCGGCGACGTAGGCGCGACCGTGCACTTCGCGGTCACCCACTTTCAGGTGATCGACGCCTCCGGTGATCTCCTCGTACACGGTCTTGGCCGCGTCGAGCGACTCGCGCGACTGGTCGACGTACGCGAACTCCACCGTCGGGCCGACGTTCAACGCACCATCGTCGGCCGGTTCCCGACCGACCAGCATGCGAAAAAGTGTCGTCTTGCCCGCGCCATTCGCGCCGATCACGCCGACGATCCCGCCTCGCGGCAACGCGAACGACAGGTCCTCGACCAACAGCCGTTCCTCGTAACCCTTGCGCAGATGTTCGGCCTCGACGACAAGATCGCCGAGGCGAGGGCCGGGCGGAATCGAAATCTGAAGTTTGGTTTCCCGACGCTCGGCCGATTCGGACTCGGCCACCAGCTGATCGAACGCATTGATCCGCGCCTTGCCTTTGGCTTGACGAGCGCGCGGCGCCATGCGAATCCATTCGAGTTCGCGCGCCAGGGTGCGGCGGCGGGTCTCGTCGACCTTGTCCTCCCGCGCGAGGCGTTCATCTTTTTGCTCTAGCCAGCTCGAGTAGTTGCCCTCCCACGGAATGCCGTACCCCCGGTCGAGCTCGAGGATCCATCCGGCGACGTTGTCGAGGAAGTAGCGGTCGTGCGTCACCGCGACAACCGTGCCGTGGTAGTCGTGCAAATGTCGCTCGAGCCACGCGACCGACTCGGCGTCGAGATGGTTGGTGGGTTCGTCGAGCAGCAACAGATCAGGTTTCGAGAGCAAGAGCCGGCACAGCGCGACTCGACGTCGCTCCCCTCCGGAGAGTTTCGTCACGTCGGCATCGGCGGCGGGGAGCCGCAACGCGTCCATCGCGATCTCGAGCTGCCGATCAAGGTCCCAGCCGTTGACGGCATCGATCTGGTCTTGGAGCTCCGATTGCTCGGCGAGGAGCTTGTCGAAATCAGCGTCGGGCTCCCCCATCGCGTTGCAGACCTCCTCGAAACGGTCGAGCAACCCTTTGGTGTGGGCGACGCCGTCGGTGACGTTGCCCAAGACGTCCTTGGAGCCGTCGAGCTGCGGCTCCTGAGGCAGGTAGCCGACGCTGAAGCCCGGTGTGACCCGCACCTCGCCGCTGAAGCCGTCGTCCTCGCCGGCGAGGATCCGCAGCAAGGTCGACTTGCCCGAGCCGTTCAGCCCGAGCACGCCGATCTTGGCGCCGGGATACATCGAAATGTTGATGCCCCGCAGCACTTCCTTGTCGGGAGGATGGACACGCCTGAGATCACGCATCGTGACGATGAACTGATGGGCCATAATCCTCGACGTTACCGGCCGCCGTGCGCGACGCCGGACCCGTATCCTCCCGGCCAATCCGATCAAGGACAGGACGTCGTATGTCGCAGGTGTACGAGATCGCCGATCAGTACGTGCTGGCGTACGCGGCGCTCGATCCCATTTCCGCAACCGACGCTGGGATCGCTGGTCACGACCACGACCTCACCGACTACTCGCCGGACGCGAGTTCCGTCCGCGACCGCCTCGCCCGCGACACACTCGCCGCGCTCGGGCGCGCGTCGAGAGCCGATGACCGGGAGCGCATCGCGGCCGACGTGATGACCGAACGACTTCAGCTTGCGGTCGCCTTGCACGATGCGGGCGAGGAGCTCCGCGCGGTGCGAATCATCGGCAGCCCCGTACAGGACATCCGCAGCTGCTTCGATCTGATGGCATACGACTCCGAGCACGATTGGGAGATCGCCGCGCAGCGCCTCGCGGGGTGCCCGACTCGATCGCCAGCCTGGAAGCCGCGCTGCGCGCCGGGATGGCACGCGGGGTCGTCGCCGCCCGCCGTCAGGCGATCGGGTGCGCGCACCAGGCATCGACCTGGGGAGGTGAGTCAGACACCACGCCGTTCTTCGTGTCCCTGGTCGGAAATCACGACGGCGCTCCGACGTTGCACGCCGAACTTGAGCGCGGCGCGTCGGCGGCGACCGACGCCTACGCCCGCCTCGCAAGTTTCCTACGCGACGACTACGCCCCCAAGGCTGACTCACGCGATCCGGTGGGGCGCGAACGCTACGCGCTGTTCGCCCGTTCCTTCAACGGGATCGACCTCGACCTCGACGAAACCTACGCATGGGGTTGGGAGGAGCTCTACCGGATCGAGCAGCGAATGCGCGAGGTGGCCGAGCGCATCCTCCCCGGCGAGACCGTCGTCGCGGTCGGCGACCACCTCGATCATGACGCGAGCCGCACCATCGAAGGCGTCGACAAGTTCCAACGCTGGAACCAAGACCTCATCGACCGCACCATCTCCGAGCTCGACGGCACCCATTTCGATCTCGCGCCACCAATACGGCGTTGCGAGGCGATGATCGCGCCGGCCGGCGGCGCGGCCGCGATGTACTACACCGGCCCGAGCGAAGACTTCAGTCGCCCCGGCCGTACCTGGTACCCGACGCAGGGCCGCACCACCTTCCCGCTTTGGCGCGAGGTGAGCACCTGCTACCACGAGGGTGTCCCCGGCCATCATCTCCAGGTCGCGCAGGTCAAGTACCTGTCTGATCGGCTCTCGCGTTTTCAGCGCGCCTTCGGATTCTTGTCGGGCCACGGCGAGGGCTGGGCGCTGTACGCCGAGCGGTTGATGGGCGAGCTCGGCTACCTCGAGGATCCCGCGTACGAGCTCGGCATGTTGGGCGCGCAGGCGATCCGCGCGGTCCGCGTGATCGTCGACATCGGCATGCACTTGGAGCTCGCGATCCCGGCGAACGAGCGCTACCACCCGGGCGAGCGATGGACGGGAGAACTCGCACTGCCGTTCGTGATCGAACGCAGCTGCGAGCCGGAACACTTCATGCGCAGCGAAGTTGACCGCTATCTCGGTTGGCCGGGCCAAGCGATCAGCTACAAAGTCGGCGAACGCGTCTGGCTCGAAGCCCGCGCCGATGCCCGCCGCCGCCACGGGGCAGGGTTCGACCTGAAGAAGTTCCACAGCTACGCACTCGACCTGGGCGGCATGGGTCTGGGCCCCCTGCGCGACGAGCTCGCTCGCTTCTAATCTGCCGAGATGGCTGCACTGGAAGGGCTCACCGAGACGACCTTCACGTTCGACGGGGTTTCCCGGCCCGTCTACCGCGCGGGTTCCGGTCCGGGAGTGGTCGTCGTCCACGAAATTCCTGGCATCACGCCACTGGTCGCCGAGTTCGGACGGCGGGTCGTCGACGCGGGATTCACCGTCGCCTTGCCGTCGCTGGTCGGCGAGCCCGGCCGGCCGATGTCGGGCGCGTACGTGATGAGATCGTTCACCCAGGTCTGCATCTCGAAAGAGTTCTCCTCGTGGGCGCTCAACCGCACGTCGCCGGTGATCGCATGGTTGCGTGCCCTCGCCCGCGACCTGCACGCCCAAGCCGGCGGACCCGGCGTCGGTGCCGTCGGCATGTGCTTCAGCGGCGGCTTCGCGCTCGCCATGGCCGTCGACGACGAGATGCTCGCGCCGGTGCTGAGCCAACCTTCGATGCCGTTCCCGGTCGGAACGGCTCGCTCCAAGGCACTCGGACTCTCCGACGCCGACCTGGCCCGGGTGAAAGATCGCGTGGCCCACAACGATCTGTGTGTCCTCGGCCTGCGCTTCTCGAAGGATCGTGCGGTGCCCGACGCCCGTTGGGCACGATACCGACAAGAGCTCGGCGACAACTTCATTGCGGTCGATATCGACTCGTCGCCCGGGAACCCGCACGGCATCAAAAAGGCCGCACACTCGGTGCTCACCGAAGAGCTCGTCGACCAGCCCGGGCATCCGACCAAGGACGCGCTCGACCGGGTGCTCGCCTTCTTCCGCGACCGGCTCATGGGCTAAACCCGAGCCATGCGTTTCATTGTCTACGGTGCGGGAGCGATCGGCGGCGTGATCGGCGCGCGTCTGGTTCAGGGCGGCTACGACGTCACCCTGATCGCGCGCGGCGCGCACTACGAGGCTATTCGCGACCGGGGCCTGCGGGTCCGCTCACCCGATGACGACACGACGCTCGCGATCGCCGTGGTCGATCATCCGTCACAACTCAACTTCTCCGCGGACGACGTCATCGTGCTCGCGACGAAGTCGCAGGACACGATCGGCGCCTGCGAAGCGCTCAGTTCCTGCGCGGTGCCCGACATCGCGGTCGCGTGTTTCCAGAACGGCGTCGAGAACGAACGCGTCGCACTGCGCCACTTCTCCAACACGTACGGCGTGTGCGTGATGAGCCCGACTTCACACATCGAGCCGGGCGTCGTCATCGCCCAATCAGCGCCGGTCAGCGGCCTGCTCGACATCGGTCGTTACCCGCACGGCCTCGACGACCGCGCGCAGGCGATCGCCGCCGCGCTGAACGCCTCATCCTTCCACTCGATTCCACGTCCCGACGTGATGCGCTGGAAATACACGAAACTGTTGATGAACCTCGGGAATGCGGTCGAAGCAACCGTCGCAGCGGATGGGCGCGTCAAAGAGTTGGTGGCCATGGTGCGGGCCGAGGGCGAAGCGTGCCTGCGCGCTGCCGGCATCGATTTCGCGTCCCGTGACGAGGACATCGAGCGTCGGGGCGAGCGCATGCACGTACAGCCCGTCGACGGCGCATACCGGGGCGGCGGCTCGTCGTGGCAGAGCCTCGCTCGGGGAACCCGCACGATCGAAACCGACTATCTCAACGGAGAGATCGTGATGCTCGGGCGAGTGCACGGCGTCGCCACCCCGGCCAATGCGGTCATGCAACATGTCGCCAACGAACAGGCGCGCGTCGGGGCGGCGCCCAAGTCGGTGTCCGTCGACGAGCTGTTGGCGCAGGTCGGTTCCTAGTCCCGACACACGAAGCAGCCGGCGGCGGTCCGTACCCGGAACGCTCCCTCGGTCGCAATCGTCGCGGCGACTCGGCGTTCGAGTTCGGGGATCACCGCGTCGAGTTCGTGTTCGGTGTCGGCAACCCACGCGCCCATACTGCGGGCGTAGCTCACGACCGGCTCGATGTCGGTGAGTACGAGCTCGCTCAGGAACGGATGCGCGCGCACCGAACCGAACGCCGCTTCGAGCTCGGCGGCTCCATCGTCCATGTTGAAGCGGCTGGAGCTGCGATCCGCAAGCCTGTCAACCCCGACCGTCGCGCTCGCGCATGCGACCAGCAGATCGTCGAGCTCGCGGAGATGCGACTCGAAGTTCGATACGACGAGGGCCACGCCGTCGGGCCGCAGCACTCGCCGCAGTTCGTCGAGCGCGAGCGCGCGATCAGGCACGTGATACAGCATGTGCATCGCGAAGGTCACATCGAACGCGTCGTCGTCAAACGGCACGGCCTGCGCGTCACAGACAACGAGCGGGCCGTCGGTCGCCCGGCGTGCACATTGGACCATCCCGACCGAAAGATCGGCGCCGCAGATCAAGCCCCGGTGGCGGCGCGCTCGGAGTGTGGCGAGGTACGCGCCGTTTCCGCATCCGACGTCGAGCAGGCGCTCGTCGCCGCACAGTTCGGCGAGATCGATCGAACGGCCGCCAAGATCGATATGGGGACGTTGATACGAATAGATCGACTGGCGTGCGGCGAGGTTGCGGTCGTTCGCGTACTGCTGTTCGGTGAGGTACCGACGGTCGATGCTGAGCTCGCCCGGCACGGTCGGTCAGGTCAGTTGCTCTTCGAGCTTCTTGAGCGCGTCGTCTTCGGAAAGATTCAACGCGAAGCTGAGCTCCGAGACCAGCACACCGCGAGCTTTGACGAGCATCGCTTTCTCGCCGGCTGAAAGTCCCTTGGTTGCTTCGCGCAACGCGAGGTTCCGGACCACCTCAGCGACCTGGTAGACGTCGCCGCTTTTCAGCTTCTCTTGGTGGTTCTTGAATCGCCGGCTCCAGTTGGTCGGCTCGCGGACGTCTTTCTTGCCGAGCAGTTGGAACAGGTCGTCGACGTCCTCGGCGGAGATCGGCGGCCGCATACCGACTTCTTCGGCCTTGTCGGTCGGCACCGAGAGCGTCATCTCGCCGTGCGCGATCTTCAAGATCAGGTACTCCCGCTTTTCGCCGGCGACCTCGATCGTCTCCTTCTTTTCGATGACCGCGGCCCCGTGGTGGGGATAGACGACGCGGTCTCCGACTTTGAAGGACATGCCACTCCCGGTGGTTGCACGGGCACGAGATAAGACCTGGCATTGTACCAGGCGGCCGCGACAGCCCAGCTTGGGTGCAGGTCCGCGTCAGCTCGCCGTGTCGGCGCCGCGTTTCGCCGCGATCCAGGCCTTGACGACGGGCGCGAAGTTGGCCGGGTTGTAGGCGTCTTCCTCGTACGAGAAGCAGCCGTGACCTGCGTATTTCAGGACCGTCAGGTTGTAGGCCTGGTACAGCTCGCCGTCGCCCGGGTCGACGAAACGGTTCTCGATCTGGCAGATCCACCAGCCGCGTTCCTCGTCACAGACGCACCAGTCGTGCGGGAATTCCTGCATCTGCGAGTTCGGCCATTGCGCCATCGTCTCGGAGATCCACGCGTAGATCGTGTCGCGGCCTTCGAAGGTTCCGTAGTGGTGCTCGACGTAGGTCGCGTCGTCGGTGAACAGATCAGCCCACCCGCGCCATTCCCCGGTGCGGCCGGCCTCTTGCGCGACTGCGACGTAATGATCATGCGCGCGTTGGAGTTCCGCACGGTCCCACGTACCCATTACTGCGCTGCGGGTTCGACACAGTGCGCGTCGTTTGGCCCAACGTCGAGCGCCGGGTTCTGATCGAAGAATCCGAACGGCATCAGGGTGAAGCCCGCGTACTCGACGGGCATCACCGGCCAGTCTTCGGGCCGTACGAAGTGAGTGACGCCGAAGGTGTACCACACGACGACATCGGTACCAGCGATCGCGCGGTCCTGTGCGGTCCAGCGCGGCAGCCCGTCGCCGCCGGCGTGCTGATTCGGGTACTCGCCCGCAGCTCGTCGCTCTTGCGGATCGTAGGGCGTGACCCAAAGGTTGTGCTGCGCAAAACCGGCACGCCGGCCGATCGGCGAGTCGGGATGCGCCAGGAGCGTCGGGGTGCTCATCGTCGGCACGAGCTTGTAAGCCGTCGGCTGACCGAGCGCATTGCGCGTGTTCGGGTTCGCGATGCGCCACGCCCGCGAGTGCGCGGCGTCGGTGTCACGGCAGGCGTCGGTTTCGGTTTCGAAACGCGTCACTTTCTGGCGGAACGTGTTGAGCCACGGATTGTCGGGCCCGGCCGGCATTCGCTCGGCTTCGACCTCGTACACCTCGTTGTGCGATCCGTCGACATCGAAGTCGAGGCGGGCGTTAAAGAGGTGCTGATGGTGCGGCGCCGCGACCCCGTCGGCGATCACGTTCGCAAACGCAGGCTGCGCGCCCGGCTCGATCGCCATCGGCGACACGATCCCCGTCAACTTCACCTCGAGCTGAATGTTGCCGTCGAGATAGAAATACCAGTAGAAGCCATACTCGTAGTTGCCGACCGTCGCGATGAAACTGACGACCAGGCGCCGGCTGCGTCGCACGTCGGACCGGCCGCCCATCATGTCGACGTGTTTCCACAAGATGCCGTAGTCCTCTTCGTGCAAGCAGATCGCGTTGGCGATCACCCACGGCTTGCCCTGTTCGTTGGCGATCGTCGCGTCGAAGTAGCGGATCTCACCCAGGCAGTCGCATCCGAGCGTGAGGGGCTGAGTCATCCGGCCGAGGCCCCACTCGCCGGCATCGAACGCGTTCTTCCAGCCGTGGACCTCGCCAGGATCGCCGTACGGGACGACCATTTCCGAGATCGAGGCGCGGTGCAGCACCGAACGGGACCGGCCGTTGTCCTGGTAGGTGATCTGGTGCAGTACCAGACCTTCGTACGGGTCGAAACCGATGCGGAAGTTCCAGTTCTGCCAGTCGATCCGATTTCCGTCGACCGCGAAGCTGACACCTTCGGGTTGGGTGATCGAGATCGGCTTGAGCCCTTCGCGCAGGCGCGGTTGATCTTCGGCGTAGTAGCTCGCACGATTGGGCGGGAGTGGCGTCACGCCGTGATCGACGACTTCGATCACCGTGTTGTTCGCCATGTCGAAATGGACGATCAGCCCTTCGATCGGCCGCGTGTACCCGTTGTCGGTCTTGTCGGCGCGGAGGAACGAGATGCAACGTGAGATACGGCGACCGTCCTCACATTCATAGCCGAAGACACCCGTGGGCCAGGGATCGATTTGGACGTCGTCGAGGTTGGTGATGCCGCGCTTGGCGAGCGCCGCGATGTAGTCCGGATGTTCTTTCGTCGTGTACACCGCGCCGATTGACTCGGTGATCAACAGCGCCGGTCGCATGTCGGCGTGGTCGCGCCAGTCGACGATCTCGCCGGTGGTCACCGATACCACGACTTCGTTGAGATCCATGCCCGGTCCGGGAACGACGACGACGCGTACACGTCGCTCGACCGGGTCGCCCGACTTCCAGCGTGCGAGGTCGTCCTTGTGCGGCTCGTGTAACACGATGTGCGCGAAGAGTGCGCCCTCGGGGACCCGTCCGGATTCGCGGCAGGATTTTGACTGCGTGCTTGATCTCGTCGCCGGTGAGCATCTCGAGCGGGTGCGCGACGTTCATGACGTCTGGTTCTCCTGTTGTTGGTCAGCCGGTGTTCACGACGCGTACAGCCTCGGCGTACCTGCCTTCGGCCAGGCCCGCGTTCGCGGCGATCATGCTGGTCCAGCCGCGCACCATCTGGCCGGTCGCGTCCGGGTCGGGGAGCTGGCTTTTGTGGCAGAGCAGCGCTTCGATCTTGCGGTCGACGGAGTCGGTGATGTCGATGTAGTGGGTGACGTCCGCGCCGCCGGCCCCGAGCCAGACCTGCGCGACGCTCCACGGCTCGAGGCCGGCCGCGTCGAGTTCGGGATGGGCCCAGCGGTTGCGGGCATCGGGATAGACCGCGGCGATCGTCGCCTCTCCGACCGCGAGATGATCGGGATGGCTGGCGTAGATCCGATCCCAGTTGCGATCCGGCGACTGCATCAACACCCGCTGAGGTCGAACCCGACGGATCACGCCTGAGATGTCCCGGCGCAGCACGAGGGTCGGTTCGACCCGCCCGTCGGGGTAGCCGAGGAAGTGCAGGTCGTGGACGCCGACCACCGTGGCCGCCGCGGTCTGTTCCTCACGGCGTTTGGGTGCCATCTCCTCGCGTGGCATCCCGGTTCTCGGCGCCGCCGGCATCGCCGTCGGTGACGATGCAATAGCTGACCTCGATCCCAGCATCGGTCATGGCCGCGACGGTGCCCGCGAAGCCGAAGTCGACGTCGTCAGGGTGGGCCGTGACGACGAGCGTCCGTTCGATACCGGTGAAATCGATGGCGTCCATCTGCATATGTACTGCGCGACGCTATCGCCGTGACGGAGTCGCCGTTTTCTGCTCGGGAGCTGGTCGGCCTGCTCGCCGACGACGACCGCCGTCGTGCAGTGGCTGCGCTGGTCTTGGGCGCAACCACGATCGAAACGCTTCGGGCCGCGACCGGTCTGCCGGTGCGGTCGGCGGCACGGGCGGTCCAGCGACTCGTTGACGCTGGGCTCGTGGTCCGAACCGACGACGGCCGGCTGTCTTTGTTCGCAGACGCATTCGCGCTCGCCGCTCGCGCCGAGGCCGAACGTGCTCCTCGACCCCCCGAATTTGACGACGAGCCCGACAACGTCGGCCGTGTGCTGCGGGTCTTCGTCCGTGACGGCCGCCTCTCGTCGATCCCGACGGTGCGGGCCAAGCGTGTTGTGGTGCTCGACTGGATCGCGGAGCGGTTCGAGCCGGGACGGCACTATCCCGAGGCGACCTTCAACCTGATGCTCGCCGCGGTACATCCCGACACTGCCGTGCTGACGGCGGTATCTCGTCGACGAGGGAATCATGGCCCGCGACCACGGCGAGTACTGGCGTGCGGGCGGCACGTTCGACCCGGAGTAGCGCACCTCGGTACCGTTCGCGGATGTCCCTGGTTCTTGTCGATCGCAACGTTCGCCCGCACGTGAGCGTCATCACACTCAACAAGCCTGAGCGTCTGAATTCGATGTCGTTCCCGTTGGTCGAGGCGCTCTACGAAGCGCTCGACGAGGTCGGTCGCGACAACGACACGTGGGTCGTGGTACTGACCGGCCGCGGTCGGGCGTTCTGTTCGGGTCTGGACCTCCACGATCGGGGTGTGCCCCCCAACACACACGATCTGGGCTTCTCGCGGCTGGCGATGCGCTCAATGTCGTACATGAGCGATGTCGTACCCGCGATGCGCCGCATCCCGCAGCCGATCATCGCTGCCATCAACGGACCTGCCTACGGCGGTGGGATGTGTCTGACCCTCGGGGCCGACATTCGCTACGCGGGGACCTCGGCCGTGTTCTGTTCAGCCGGGATCATCAACGGCCTCACGTCGTCGGAGCTCGGTGCGACGTGGCTGCTTCCCCGCGGGTCGGCACCTCGAACGCCGCCGAACTGTTGCTCACGGGCCGCAAGATCGACGGCGCGGCACGCGCAACGCATTGGACTGGTGTCGAACATTGTGCCTGACGACGAGCTCGTCGACTTCGCGCTCGATACCGCGCAGGAGATGACCACGAGACTGTCGTGCTTCGGGGTGATGATGACCAAGCAGGCGATGTGGTCGAACCTCGAGATCGCGTCGCTCGCCGCGGCGATCGAGCTCGAGAACCGCAACCAGCTCCTCGCCGGCTATACCGGCAACCTCGACGAGGCGATCGCCGCGTTCCGCGAGAAGCGGCCTGCCGTCTACAAGGAGTAGCCGAGCTGGGTGCGCAATCCCGTTCAGGGCGTCGCGGAGAGGAGGGTGCGAGCGTCGGCGTCAAGCGGGCCGTCTTCGCCGATGCGCGCCGCGACCGCCTCCACGAAGACCGGATCGGCCAGTTCAATGTCGAGCCCGTCGCCGCGCACGTGGGTGACGCCGTCACCAGCCTCGATCTCGAGGTCCTTGTTGAGTTCCTTGAGCGCGAACCGTCCGAAACTGGTCTGCCACCGCAGACGCGTGTCAGCCTCAGCCGCCGAGACGGGCACTCCGATGTCGTCGGCATGTACCGCGAGCTCAAACGCGAGGTGGAACGCCTGCCAGCGCGCCGGATACGCGCCAATACTGGAGTCGACGTCACCGCCGTCTCGTTCCCGAAAACGCATGCGCGTCGCGGGTTGGCGGCCCGCCAATCAGAGATGAGCTGCTCCGGTGAACAGTCGTCGAGGTCGCGGATGCCGACCTCGTTGGCCGAAGGCAGATCGCTCACGCCGCGTGCGCCCAGCGAACCGAGGAAGTCGCCGACGCAGCCGTCGAGGCAGGCGGCGTTGTACTGCTCCGACGCGACGAGATGCGCGAGCACATCCCGCACCGTCCAGCCCTCACAGCGCGACGGCCGCGACCAGGCGGCCTCGTCGAACCCGGCGAAGCAGGCGTCGAGCCGAGCCGCTTCACCATCCATGAGGTCGTACGGATCAAGTCCGTCAAGGTCACGATCGTCGGTCATTCGTCCAACGGTAATCGCTCAGCCGTCGGGCGTACCCGTGAGCCGGTAGAAAACGACGGGCTGGCCGAATCCTTTGAGATCGCGGGTACCGGCCGACTCCACGTCGGCGCCGAGCTGCTTGGCGGCTTCGGCGTCGACCAGGACCTCCCGCGGCGCGGCCGCGCTCGAGGCCCGGGCAGCCAGATTCACCACTTGTCCGAAGTAGTCGCCGTCGTGGGCGGCGACCTCCCCGAACGTCACCCCCGCCTTGGCGGCGCGCAACACCGGATGCTTGTCGACCGACTCGACGATCTCGGCCACCGCGCGAGCGAGCGGTCTGACCTGGCGTGCCGCGAGCATCGCTCCGTCGCCGATCAGTTTCACGAGCCTCACGTCGTTGCGTACCGCAGCCTCGGCCGTGATGTGGTCGAACTCGCGAAGCGTGGTCGCGACCTGGCCACTGGCCAGTTCCGCTGCCATCGCGGTTGAGTCGACGACGTCGACGAACGCGATCGCGAACCTGAGCGCGTCGACGGTCTCGTCATCGCCGAGACGACGGATCGCGAGCTCGAAGTTGAGCCGGAGCATCACGTCGACGACGACGCAGACGCGCTCGAAGGCGAACATCGCATCGCGCAGCGTGAGCCCGTACTCGGCATCTGTCGCTCCTGCGGCTCGCATCGGCGCGCCGATCGAACCGGTGAAGAGCGAGATCGCAGCTTCGGCGATCGACGAGGTCGACGTGGCGAACACCCGCGAGATCTGTGCTGTTCGGTCGTCGCCGAACAGCGCGGCGCCGACCGCGAACGCGCCGATCATGTCGACCTCTCGAACGGGGTACGACGCGCCGTCGCCGGGGTCGACGAACCCGAGCATCCGTCGCACGCGCCGAGTATCGGCCTGCGACAGTCCGGTGCGGCCCGCGAGCTCGGTCAACGTCAGCCGCGACGCATCCGACCAGAGCACGGCTCCGGTCACAAGGTTCGCCATCGCTCCGGCGGCCCGCGCCTCGCGCAGTTGTTCGAGCGGAACGCCGCGGTCGAGGAGGAACGACGCGAGCGTGCGCTGCGCGTCCGAGTCGGGCGCCTGGTCGTCGACGAGTCCAGCCAGTAGGTCGTCGTCATCGGCCATGGCCAACATCATGGCTCGTCAGATCGACGCATGTTCGTCCGTTCAATCTCGAGCCGGGCACGACGCTTGGCCGCTGCTTGCCTGCATGCGCGCTGAGGCGCCGGTAGTCGAGGTCGCCGAGGCCATGCGCGACGTGACTCGCCACGCCGAATGTCGCGACGTCTTGTGCGATCCGCGCTCGTTGCCGAACGCGATGGGGGATGTAGGCCGAGCGGCCGGCAAGGCGCGTTCGGAGTTACCAGGTATCGATACCAGGCCGCTTCTTGGAGGAGCGCTGCGCCGCGCTCGGCACGGCTGCCAACAAGGTGGCGATCCAGCGGCGTGAATCGGCGGGATCGATCACGTCGTCGATTTCGAAGTGACTCGCGGTGTTCACAGCCCTGCCGTGGTGATACATGCGTTCGACCATCGCCTGGAACTCGCGTTCGCGCGCCTGCGGATCCGCAATGGCTTCGAGCTCGCGTCGTTGCCCGAGCCGCACCGCGCCTTCGAGGTTCATGCCGCCAAACTCGCCGGTCGGCCACGCGATGCAAAAGACGGGTGCTTTGAACGAGCCGCCGGCCATCGCCTGCGCGCCGAGTCCGTAGCCCTTGCGCAGGACGATCGTGGCGAACGGCACCGAGACGTTGGCGCCGGTCACGAACAGGCGCGACAGTGCCGCACCGCGGCCGTCGCTTCCGACTCGGGACCGACCATGAAGCCCGGCGTATCGCAAAGGAAGAGCACGGGCACGTCGAAGGCGTCACACAGTTGCAGGAAGCGGGCGGCTTTGTCAGCTCCGGGCGTGTCGATCGCACCTCCGAGATGTGACGGGTTGTTGGCGATGACACCGACCGGCGTTCCCTCCACACGAGCGAAGGCCGTGATGATCCCTGGCACGAACGCGCGCCGAAGCTCGAGGACGGAGCCCGTATCGCAGAGCGCGTGTACGACCGTGCGCACGTCGTACGCACGTAACCGATTTTCAGGAATCAGATGACGCAGGGTCCGCTGATCGGCGCAATCCCATCCCTCGAGCGGACCGCGAAAGTACGAGAGATACTGCTTGGCCACGCCAACCGCCGCAGCCTCGTCGGCAACCAGGACATCGATGACACCGTTGGCGGTCTGCACGTCGGTCGGTCCGATCGCCTTCGGGTCGTACACGCCGAGACCGCCCCCCTCGATCATGGCCGGCCCGCCCATCCCGATGTTCGAGCCTTCGGTCGCGATGATCACGTCGCAACAGCCGAGCAACGCGGCGTTGCCGGCGAAGCAATAGCCGGACGTGATACCCACGAGCGGCACCAAGCCGCTGAGCTGCGCGAACAAATTGAATGCGAGGCAGTCGAGGCCCGACACGCCGGTCCCGTCGGTATCGCCGGGCCGGCCGCCTCCACCTTCGGTGAAGAAGACCACCGGCGTCCGCATCCTTTCCGCCAATTCAAACAGGCGATCCTTTTTCGCGTGATTCCACAAGCCCTGCGTTCCGGCAAGAACGGTGTAGTCGTACGACATCGCGATCGTCGGATGCCCGTCGACGGTTCCGACCCCCCCGACGAGTCCGTCGGCGGGCGTGCGCTCAATCAGTTCTTCGAGCGTACGTCGGCGGCGTTGCGCGGCGACAACGAGCGGCGCGTACTCGACGAAGCTCCCGGCGTCGACGAGATCGTCGATGTTTTCTCGTGCCGTGCGTTGGTGTGTTGCCCGTCGGCGAGCGACGGCATCGTTGCGGCGGTGATCGAGACCGACGTCGTGACGCTCGATCGCCTCCGCGAGGTCGGCGCGCACCTCGTCGAGGTTGATCGGCGCGTCGACGGCGCGCTCGACACCTTTGGCTCCCTCGCCGACTTCGACGAGCACCAGCGGATCTCCAGGCATCACCGTGTCGCCCGGCGCGATCGGCACGCCCGTGACGACACCTGTCGAAGTGGCCGTGATCACGTGTTCCATCTTCATCGACTCGAGCACGGCGAGCTGCTGGCCGACGCGGCACGGCGTCGCCCTCGGCGACGTCGATCGACACGACTGTTCCCTGCATCGGCGACACGACGGACTGCATACCCTCTGTCTAGCGCCGGGACGACACGTGCGTCCCTGATCCTCGTCCGCTGCGGCGGCCGACCGAAGTCCGCGAGTCCGACCGACGGGAACGAACAGCGCCGGCCGTCGTGCGCGACGGCCGGCGCGCACTACGGCACCGCCGAGGTCGCAGGACAGATCGTGACGACGTCGCCGCCCAACGCTCGCCCGTCATGGCGCGGCTCGGCGCCACCTCGCCATTCGACCCGATCTGTGTCACCGCCGTCCGCAGACTCGTGCGCGCATGGGACCGACCGGACGGTGCGGGCTCGGGCGGGCGCCGCCTGGCCGAGTTGCGGCGTCGACGTCCGCCCGGGGATGGCATCGCGCGACGGTCGATACGGGACACGTGCGCGGGTGCCGGCTGGCAAACTGCTTGGATGTATCGGGAGCGGCCGAGCCGGGTGCCGGGCGGGTTCGTGTGGTCGTCGGTGTCGACCGGTGACGAGGTCCGTGTCCTACCCGATGGTTGTATGGACCTGCTCTGGGACGGACATCGCATCTCGGTCGCCGGTCCCGATACCCACGCCCAGCTCTTCGTCGGCGAGCCCGGCACAACGATGACCGGCTTGCGTTTCGCACCGGGCTACGCGCTGCGGGTGTTGGGCGTTCCGGCCGACGAGTTCACCGACGATCGCGTGCCGCTCGAAGCGGTATGGGATCCAGCCCGGGTCGGCCGCATGACCGATCTCGTCGCCGCGGCCTGCGCGGCGGAGCGCGCTCGAAGTGCTGGCACTCGAGCGCGTGTTCCAAGCCTGACCAACACGCGGCGCTCATCGAACAGGTCGCGACGCTGGCGCGTGCGGGTTGCAACAGCACGACGATCGCGAATCGGATCGGGCTGAGCACTCGCCAACTCCAGCGTCGCAGCACAACGGCATTCGGGTACGGCACCAAGACCCTCGGTCGGATCCTGCGCATGCAACAAGCGCTCGCGCTGGTACGCCGTGGCGTACGTGTCGCCGATTCCGCCGCGCAGGTCGGCTATGCCGACCAGTCGCATCTCGCCCGCGACGTCAAAGACCTCGCGGGTGTCACGCTCGGTCAGCTCACCGCAAGCGGCGCGAACAGCTCGACGTGACCGCCGTCGGGGTCGAGCACGACCGCGTAGCGCTGGCCCCAGAACGCGTCCCACGGCGTTCGGTGTCCCACACTGCCTGACTCGATGAGCGCGCCGTAAGTAGCGTCGACGTCGGCGGGTGTATCGCACGCGAACGCGAGGGCGACACGATGGCCGCCGGTGGGCCGGACCCACGAATCGTCGAAGGAACGTACGGTGTCCTCGGTGTCGAACGCCAGACGCAGCCCTCCCGGGAGCGTGACCTCAACGTGAGGTGAAGCGTCCGCGTCGGGCGGGATGTCCAGACCCAACCGGCGGTAGAACGCCGAGCGCGACGGCCATGTCAGCGACAACGACGCCGATGAAATCGAAGCGAGGAGCCATGACACAAGGGTAGGGAACGTCGGCGCATCCGTCTTGAACAAGTCGGACATCCCACAACGAGGCCCGGTGCCGAGAGCGGCACCGGGCCTCACGCGCCAAGAACCGCTCACGTCATGAGCAACCGCTCGTGCTTCCGCAGCTCGGGACACGCGAAGCAAGAGCCGGCCCGCTGCATCATGTCGCCGCACACGTGGCACAAGACAACCTCCCGTTCGCGTGCTTGCACGGGTGCGACTGCCTTCGGAGCCTCGAGCACGGCGGACGGGGCTCGGTCTTCGGGCGGCAGCTCATGCGAGTGCTCCATAGGCGTGGTCGACTCCTCGACCCCCGGCAGCGTCGGCTGCAAGCGCTCTCCGACCGTCAAGATCCCCAGGTCTTCGCGCTCGTCGCGGCGCCAGATATTCCACCGCCATGCGGCGGAAGATGTAGTCGACGAGGCTCGTCGCGAACCGGATGTCGGGATCGTCAGTCATGCCCGCTGGTTCGAAGCGCATGTTCGTGAACATCTCCACGAACGCCTCGAGCGGCACGCCGTACTGCAAGCCGTGGCTCACCGAAATCGCGAACGCGTCCATGATGCCCGACGAGTGTCGAACCACCTTTGGCGACCTGCAAGAACAGTTCGCCCGGCCGCCCGTCCTCGTACTCGCCGATGGTCGCGTATCCGTGGCAATCGGCAACCCGGAACGAGAACGTCTTCGCCGTGCGCGTACGCGGCAGCTTCTGACGAACCGGTTCCTGCACGATCACGGTCTCGATGATCCGCTCGACCTGCGCGCCGATCGCGGCCGCCGAGTTGGACGTGTCGCCCGCCTTCTTCTGCGTCGACAAGGGCTGGCCGACCTTGCAGTTGTCGCGGTAGAGCGCGACCGCCTTGAGTCCGAGACGCCACGACTCGATGTAGAGCTCCTCGACGTCTTCGACCGTGGCCTCTTCGGGCATGTTGGCGGTCTTGGAGATCGCACCGCTGATCCACGGCTGCACGGCACCCATCATCCGGATGTGACCCATGTAGTGGATCACGTTGTCGCCCATGGAGCAGGCGAACACCGGCAGATGCTCGCCCTTGAGCGCGGGCGCACCCACGATCGTCTTCTGCTCGTCGATGTAGGCGACGATCCGGTCGATCTCGTCGTTGCCGTACCCGAGGTTGCGCAGGGCACGGGGCACGGTCTGGTTGACGATGAACATGGTGCCGCCGCCGACGAGCTTCTTCGCCTTCGTGAGCGCGAGGTCGGGCTCGATTCCTGTGGTGTCGCAGTCCATCATCAGCGCGATCGTGCCCGTCGGCGCGATCACGCTCGCCTGCGAGTTGCGCACGCCGAATCGCTCACCCAGCTCGACTGCATCGTCCCATGCCCGCGCGCCTCGCCGCGCGAGCTCGGCGGGCACGAGCGCCTCGTCGATCTGCTTCACCGCCGCATCGCGGTGCATGCGCAGCACGTCGAGCATGGGCTCTCCGTTCTCGGCGTAGCCCGCGAACGGTCCCATCCGCGCCGCGGTACGCGCACTGGTGGCGTAGGCGTGGCCGGTCATCAGGGAGGTGATCGCGGACGCGCACGCGCGGCCGGCGTCCGAGTCGTAGGGCATGCCCAGCGCCATCAGGAGCGCGCCGAGGTTGGCATAGCCGAAGCCGAGCTGACGGAACTGGCGGCTGGTCTCGGCGATCTGCTCGGTCGGGTAATCGGCGTTGCCGACGAGGATCTCCTGCGCGGTGAACATGACCTCGATCGTGTGCTTGTAGCCCTCGACGTCGAACTGGTCGTCGTCGTTGAGGTAGGTGAGCAGGTTGATGCTCGCGAGGTTGCACGCCGAATTGTCGAGGTGCATGTATTCGGAGCATGGGTTGCTCGCATTGATCCGACCCGTGTTCTTGCGGTGTGCCACTGTTGATCGTCGTGTCGAACTGCATCCCCGGATCCGCGCATTCCCACGCCGATTCGCGCGATCTGCCGCATGAGGTCGCGGGCCTTCATGGTCTTGATCGGCTCGCCGCTCTTGACCGCTTTGAGCTGCCACTCGCGGTCGTCCATCACGGCCCGCATGAACTCCTCGGTGACCCGCACCGAGTTGTTGGCGTTCTGGTATTGGATCGAGTGGCTGTCCTTGCCATCGAGGTCCATGTCGAAGCCGGCGTCTCGAGCGCCCGCGCCTTGCGCTCCTCCACGGCCTTGCACCAGATGAAGTCTTCGATGTCGGGATGGTCGACATCGAGGATGACCATCTTCGCGGCACGGCTCGTCTTCCCACCCGACTTGATCGTCCCGGCAGACGCGTCGGCGCCCCGCATGAAGCTGACCGGCCCGCCGGCCGTCCCGCCGCCCTGGAGATTCTCCTTCGAGGAACGGATACGTGAGAGGTTGACGCCGGCGCCCGACCCACCCTTGAAGATGATCCCCTCTTCCCGGTACCAGTTGAGGATCGCGTCCATCGTGTCGTCGACCGCGAGGATGAAACACGCACTCGCTTGTTGGGGCACGCCCTTCACGCCGATGTTGAACCACACCGGCGAGTTGAACGCGGCGCGCTGGTGCACGAGCGCGTACTTGAGCTCGTCGCGGAACGCGTCGGCTTCCTCGTCGTCGACGAAGTATCCGTCTTTGATTCCCCAGTTGGTAATCGTGTCGGCCACCCGGTCGATCACCTGGCGCAGCGACACCTCGCGCTCGGGCAGTCCGAGCGTGCCGCGGAAGTACTTCTGGGCGACGATGTTGGTCGCGTTGACCGACCACGTCGTGGGGAACTCGACCCCGGCCTGGAAGAACGCGTCGCCGCCGTCTTTGAAGTTCGGGATACGGGCGTCGCGCCGCTCCCACTCGACCGTGTCGTAGGGGTGTGTCCCGCGACTCGTGAAGTGACGGCGGATCCCGATACCGAGCTGCTGCGGCGCCTTGGCCATGTGCGAATCTTCCTCCTGGGGACGACGTTGCGGGGGTTGCGGGGGTTGCGAGCGATTTGGTCAACCACAAGATCTTGTGTCCGCCCGGGGACCGGACCGCGACAGGAAGGGTATTACATCACTGTCATTCCTGGCCCGCAAGGCTCATCTATTTCCATCGAGCCTGCTCACGGGGCATTCGCGAAGATTTGCGTTTGTGCGCCGCCGCACGAGCCGAGGCGCCGGCGGGAAGGGCCGCGGCGAGTTGTACCGTGCTCACCGTGCGCTGCCCGTTCTGCCGTGGAAATGACGACAAAGTCGTCGATTCACGGGCAGGCGAGGATGGCGCCGCGATCCGGCGCCGCCGTGAGTGCCTGGCCTGCGGGCGACGGTTCACCACCTACGAACGCGTCGACGAGCACGGCCTCGTCGTACGCAAGCGGGACGGAACCCAAGAGCCCTTCGACCGCGACAAGCTGCGCGATGGCATCGAACGAGCCGCGACCGGACGGCTCGACGAGGATGCGCTGGACGCGACAGCGAGTGAGATCGAAGAACAGCTGCGCGCCGAGGGCGGCGACGTCGGCAGTGACCGCATCGGCGTCACCGTGCTCGACCGGCTCCGCAGTCTCGATCATGTTGCGTATCTCCGGTTCGCGGTCTGTGTACAAGGGCTTCGAGGATCTTGCCGATTTCGAGCGCGAGGTCGTGGAGCTCCAAAAGACGACCGAGCCCAAGCGACGTCTCCCCAACTGACCGCGCGGGCGCTGACCGTCCGGGCTTCGATCAGCGACCCTCGCAGGGCCGGCGCGGCCGTCACTTCGACCACCGGATGACCTCGCCGGGTTGTACGGACGACGTCCCGAGCTCCGACGCGAGGTCGTCGACGACTGGTCGCGGGTCGGAGTTGGGTGCCAGCCGTTCGGCGATGGACCACAGTGTGTCGCCGGGGTGCACGATGACGCTTTCGACGTGCGGGCTGCGCTCGGGGGCGGTGGTGGTGTTCCCCCCGAGCGCAGCACCCGCATGCGCCGCCGTCAGCACAACGCCCAAGCCGAGCGCCGCGGCGACGAGGCGCCGCCGCCAGTAGACGGCCGCACCGTGGCTGCGCGTCACTCGGGGACTGGGCTGACGGCGAACGGGCACCCGTTGCACGTTCCCCGGGTGCAGGGGAATCACCCGGGCAGGAATCGCCCGGGCAGGAATGCCACGACCAGGAACCGCCCACCGCGAAACGTCTTCCTCGGGCGGGGTTTGCAGGACAGCGACCATGTTGTGTTGCGACCTCTCGGAGGGGGCGGGCAAGCCCGGATCGGCTGGGGCGTTCCGTCGATCGAGATCCAACCAGCCAGGTGAGACACTGACTTTGGCCGAACACCCGTTCGCCTGTCAAGCGAAAAGGCGAACGGGTGTTTGCCCCGAACGCATGATCGTGTTAGCGTCGACGGCATGGCTCGCAGCCCCGCCCCCAGCTCCGCCGCCGTGTCCGTGGCCGGAGGTCCGCTCACGACCCGCCAACGACAGGTCCTCGAGTTCATCGACGCCGAGGTTCGCCAACGCGGGTACCCGCCGAGCGTCCGAGAGATCGGCGAAGCCGTCGGGCTTTCGTCGCCGTCGACCGTTCATGCGCATCTCGCCGCGCTCCAGGACAAGGGCTATCTGCACCGCGATCCGAGCAAACCGAGGGCGATCGAGGTCACCCTCGAGCCCAGCACCGGTTCCGCCGGGAACGACGGCCGGTGCGCCACATTCCGCTCGTCGGCGACGTCGCAGCCGGCACCGGCGTGCTCGCGGCTGAGCAGGTCGAAGAGTTGATGCCGGTACCCGAAGACCTGACCGGCGACGGCGAGCTGTTCATGCTGCGGGTGCGCGGCGAGTCGATGATCGACGCCGGCATCTTCGACGGCGACTTCGTCGTCGTACGCGTCCAAGCTGACGCTGACGCGGGCGACATCGTCGTGGCCGGCATTCCTGGCGAGGAGGCCACCGTCAAGACGTTCTTGCGCAAGCGCAACAAGATTGTGCTGCGTCCAGCCAACGCGACGATGGAAGATCTCGTCTTCGAACCGAACGACGTGCGGATCTACGGCAAGGTCGTCACGCTCTTGCGGCGGATCTGACCGGCAGTCGGTTCATCCGGCAACGAACTTCGACAGCACGCGCAGACAGTGTTCGAGGTCGGTTCGCTCGACGCGTTCGTCGGCCGTGTGTGCGAGTTCGGGATTCCCCGGCCCGAAGTTGACCGCGGCGATGCCGTGCTGGGTGAAGCGGGCCACGTCGGTCCATCCGAGTTTCGGTCGCACGCGCAGATGACCTGCGCCGATCAACTCGCCAACCAGCGGATGGGTGAGGTTCGGCGCAGCCGCCGCCGACGCGCTGATGATCTCGACCTCGTCGGCGTCGTCGAACAGCGCACGCGTGTGCGCCTGCGCCTCGACGAACGAACACGCGGGGGCGTAGCGACGGTTCACGACAACCTCGCACCGGTCCGGGACCACGTTGTTGGCGATCCCGGCCGAGATGCGCACGACCTGCAGCGACTCCCGGTATGCGAGGCCGTCGACCGTGACGGTCGGCGCTACGAACGCGGCGACGCGAGCGAGCATCGGCGCGGCTCGGTGCACAGCATTCACGCCCATCCACGGCCGAGCCGAATGGGCACGCGCGCCGTGGAAGGTCACCTGGGCGTGGATCGTTCCCTGGCATCCGGCTTCGATCCATCCGCCGGTCGGTTCGAGCAGGATCGCAAGATCTCCCGAAACGAGGTCGGGGCGCTCGGCGAACAGACGGCGTAGCCCATTGTGTTCGTCGGCGACTTCCTCACCGTCGTAGAACACGAACGTGACGTCACGACTCCCCGACCCGCTCGCCACCGACTCGGCGAGCTCCAACATCACCGCCAGCCCGCCTTTCATGTCCGCCGAGCCCAGTCCGTGCAATGTGTCGCCGTCGCGGTGCGGAGTGACGTTGTCGCTGGACGGCACCGTGTCGAGATGACCGCCGAGCACCAGCCGTTGCGCGGCGCCGCGTCGCGTGCACGCGACCACGTTGGCGCCCAGCCGCGCGACCTCGAGATTCGGTGCGCGCTCTCGCAGCCGCGCCTCGACCAGTCCGCAGAGCGCCGCCTCGGAACCACTCACTGACGGCACCGCGCACAACTGCTCGGTCAGCGCAAGCAGATCGGTCACGAGACGATGTCGTGCTCGCGCAGGAGCGCGTTGAGTTTGAGCTTGTCGTGCTCTTCACCCTCGGCGAGCGTGCGCAGGATCAACGCGCACGGAAGCCCGAATGTGCCACCGGCGAACTCTTTCATGCGTGTGCCCTGGACGACCACCGAACGTTCGGGAATGACGCCCCGCGCCACTTCCCGACCAGTGTTCGAGTCGACGACTGGCGTGTTCGACGTGAAGATCAGACCGGCGCCGAGCTTCGCACCGCGCCGTACCCGCGCTCCGTTCACGATCATGCACCGTGAACCGATGAAGCAGTCGTCCTCCACCACGACCGGGACCGCTTCCGGCGGCTCGAGCACACCGCCGATACCAACACCGCCCGAAAGGTGGACGCGTTTGCCGATCTGCGCGCACGACGCAACCGTTGCCCACGTGTCGATCAGGGTGCCTTCGTCGACGTATGCGCCGATGTTCACATAGCAGGGCATCATGATCACCGTCGGAGCGAGGTAGGCGCCGAACCGGGCGGAGGCGCCGGGCACGACTCGCACGCCGGCAGCCTGGTAGCCCTTTTTCAGAGGCAGCTTGTCGACGTACTCGAACGGGCCGGCCTCGATGATCTGCATCTCCTGAACGCGGAACCACATCAGGATCGCCAGCTTCAACCACTCGTTGACCGTCACGTCGTCGCCGATCTCGGCGACCCGCACCTCACCGCGATCGAGCATCCCGATTGCCGACCGCACCGCGTCACGCGCGTGCGCGACCGACATGACCTCGCGCCAGTCGTCGCCCGCCTCCCAGAGCTGCGTGATCGTCTTCTCGAGATCGTTCACTGGTTCTCCTCGTGAATGAAGTCAGGTCGGCATGCGCCCGAGACGGTCGAACGCGAGCTCGAATCGGTCCCGCGGCTGGACGAGCGCGACGCGAACGTGATCGGCGCCGGACGGACCGTACAGATCTCCGGGCGCGACCAACAGACCGGCGGCCTGCGCGAGCTGCGCGGCGATCTCCCATCCGTCGTCGATGCCGCCGACGTGGCGCAACCACAGGTAGAACAGGCACGGCCCGCCGTCGTGTACGAGACCGATGCGTGAGAGCGCTTCGACGCAAAGCGATCGCCGATCCTCGTAACGGGCGCGCTGTTCGGCGACATGGGTGTCGTCGGCCAACGCCGCCGCCGCCGCTGCTTGCATCGGCACCGGCACCATCAATCCCGCATGCTTGCGGGTCTCGACGAGATACGACACGAGGTCGGGATCGCCGGCGTAGAAGCCGATGCGCATCCCGGCCAGGTTGGAGCGCTTGGAGAGGCTGTGCAGCGCGAGCACACCGTCGGTGCCGCTGGTGAGAATCGTCGCCGGCTCCGGCGCGAACTCGGTGTAGCACTCGTCACTTGCGACGACGATGCCACGCGGACGCGCCCACCCCGCGACGCTCGCGAGATGGAACGAGTCCGCCGCCGAGGATGACGGGTTGCCGGGCTCGTTCACCCACAACAGCAGTGCGCGATCAGCGTCAGCATCGGCGACTGCGTCGAGATCGAGATGCCACTCGGCATCGAGGGGCACGGGCACCGCCCGGCAGCCGGCGAGCACTGCGCCCATCTCGTAGCTGGGATATGCGATTGCGGGATACAGCACCGTGTCGCGCTGCGGGTTCCGCAACCGGAGCAGGTGCGCGAGCGCGGCGACGAGTTCCTTGGTGCCGACGCAGGCGCCGACCTGTGCCGCGTCGACGGTGACGCCGTAGCGGCGGGCGATCCACTCGGTCGCCGCTTCGCGCAAAGCGGGACTCCCGGCCGATGCCGGGTAACCCATCGAACTCGACAGCGCCGCCTCCGCGGCTTTCGCCGCGACTTCGGGTACCGGATCGCACGGTGTCCCGATCGAGCAGTCGACGGCTCCGCCGGGCATGCTGTCGGCGAGACGTTCCAGCGCGCGCAGTCGGTCATACGGATAGGGCGGTGGGACAAAACCTGCGACGGGATCGGCGACCATGGCGACTCGAGACTAACGGCTTAGTCCCGCACGAACTCGGCGAAATGACCGGTCTCGCGCTCGGGTAGGCGGGCCCGCACTCGGGTGCCGAGTTCGTCGTGCACCTCCACCAACACCTCGCCGGCACGGTGCAGCGCGGCGAGTACGTCGGCGCGGTCGTAGGGCACGAAGCACTCGACGATTCCGGCCCGAGCCCGCAGGCGATCACCGATCGCTCCGAGGAGGTCGCCGATGCCGTGGCCGGCCGTGGCCGAGACCGCGACCGACCCGGGATGTCCACGCATACGGTCGTGCAACACGTCGGTGTCGACGAGGTCGGACTTGTTCCACGCCAGCAGGACCGGCACGTCGTCGGCTCCGATGTCGCGCAGGACGGTGTCGACCGCGGTGATACGACCTTCGGCGTCGCGTCCGCTGGCGTCTGCGACATGGACCAAGAGGTCGGCGTCGACGACCTCTTCGAGCGTCGAGCGGAACGCGTCGACGAGCTGATGCGGAAGCCGGCGCACAAAGCCGACCGTGTCCGACACCAACACCGTCTCTCCGCCCGGCAACCGCAGACGGCGAGTCGTCGGATCGAGCGTCGAGAACAGCTGGTTCTCGACGAGGACGCCCGCATCGGTGAGCCGGTTGAGTAGCGTCGACTTGCCGGCATTGGTGTAACCGACGAGCGCGACGGTCGGTAGGTCGCGCCGGCGTCGGGCCTTGCGTTGGGTCTGCCGCGTGGCGCCCAGATCGCGTAAATCGCGTTCGAGTCGTTGGATCCGGCGCAGCAGCCGCCGCCGATCGACCTCGAGCTGGGTTTCGCCCGGTCCTCTGGTGCCGATGCCGCCGCCCTGTTGGCTGAGTTGGGTGCCACGCCCGCGCAGGCGCGGCAGACGGTAGCGAAGCTGGGCCAGCTCGACCTGTACTGCGCCGTCCTGGCTGGTTGCGTGTTGGGCGAAGATGTCGAGAATCAACGCGACGCGGTCGACAACATCGACTTTGAACAGTGTCTCGAGGGTGCGCTGTTGTGCGGGCGTGAGCTCGTCGTCGACGATGACGACGTCGATGTCGCGTGCGTCGACGAGTTCGCGCAACTCGTCGGCTTTGCCTTTGCCGACGTAGGTCTTTGGATCGGGCGTGCGGCGGCGTTGCAAGACCGATTCGACGGGTACTGCGCCGGCAGTATCGGCGAGCAAGGCGAGCTCTTCGAGCGAGGCATCCGCGTCCTCGGCCGACTCCGCGCCTGTCCCGGCGCCGACGAGCAGTGCGCGTTGTCGGAGTCGTTCGAGATCAACTTCGGTCGCGGTGAGTCGGCGACGCTGGCGTCCGGTTTGGGCACGCGGCGTATTCATCCGCTGGGTCGGTCCAGTGAGGTCAGGAACGGTTCGCGCGAGATCGCGACGTCGAACACGTGCACGACCGGGCCTCCGAGCCGGACGCTGGGGCCGAGCGCGACGGCGAGCGTCCCGCCGAGCACGTCGACCCGGACGTGTTCGCCGACGAGTCCTCGCCGGTGGGCGACCGCCGCCGACGCGCATGCACCTGTGCCGCACGACTGCGTCTCGCCGGCGCCTCGTTCCCAGACCCGCATCGCGAGTCGGTCGACGCCGGTGACGGCGATGAACTCGACGTTCACTCGGCGCGGGAAGCGCGGGTCGTGCTCGAGGTGGGGTCCGTGTTCGGTGACGGGGACCGCCGAAGGATCGTCGACGAGGAGGACCAGATGCGGGTTCCCGATGCCGGCCGCATCTCCGTGGTATTTCGTGGTGTCGACGATCGCGTCGAGATCGAACGGGGACGCAGCATCGACGGGGATGCGGTCCGATTCGAAGGTGATGCTCCCCATATCGACCTCAGCTGCGATCACCGATCCGCCGGCATCACGTGTGACCGTCACCTGCCGGCGTCCGGCTGCGGTGTCGACCAGCAACTCGTCGCCTCGCAACAAGCCTTCCCGCGCCGCGACCCACGCCAAACAGCGGACGCCGTTGCCGCTCATCTCTGCCCGGCCGCCGTCGGCGTTGACGAGCGTCATCGCGCAGTCGGCGCCGTCACCTCCGGGACCGATCGTGATGAGACCGTCGGCGCCGATGCCGCGATGTCGGTCGCACAGCGCTGAGATCATGACCGCGTCGAGGTCGGGTTCGGTCCGGTCGAGCGCGACTTGGACGAGGAAGTCGTTCCCGGTGGCGTGCAGCTTCGACAGCGCGACGTCGGTCATGGCACGGCCGCGTCGATTGGTGCGGAGCCCCATCCGACCTGCAAGAGGCGTTCGGTCATTTCGGTGACAGAGCCCGAGGGGGCGACCCATTCGACGCGCGGGTCGCGCCCGAACCACGTCCGTTGACGGCGGGCGAAGCGCCGGGTCCGACGCACTGCCGCGTCGAGCGCGTCGTCCAGGTTTGGGATGTCACCTGAAAGGTAGGCGAGCACTTCGTGGTAGCCGATCGCTTCACGGGCGGTGCGGGACAGGTCCATCTGTGCGAGGCCGCGAACTTCGTCGACCAGTCCTCGGGCGCGCATTGTCTCGAACCGCTGCGCGATCCGTACCGCCAGCGTCGCTGGTTTGACGTCAAGTCCGAGCATCGAGACCGACAAGGCCGGCGTGGGGTAGTCGCAGATTCCGGGGCCGAACGACGAGAACTGCCGTCCGGTCAGCTCGATCACTTCGAGCGCTCGCACGATCCGTCGACGGTTTCGTGGCTCCATGCGGGCGGCGGCGACCGGATCGAGCTCGGTGAGGCGAGCGTAGGCGAGGGCGAGGTCGGCGTCGTCGCGCACCGCGAGCTCGAGCGATGCGCGCAGCGCAGTATCGGTCGGGGGAATCTGCAGGTCGTCGACGACGGCCCGGACGTACAGGCCGGTCCCGCCGACCAGGATCGCTCGTTTGCCGCGAGCTTCGATGTCGGCGATGACCGTACGCGTGCCGACCTGGGTGCGCTGCACCGACCACTCCTGCGACGGGTCGGCCACGTCGATGAGGTGGTGCACGATCTCGGCGCGGTCGAATGACGTGGGCTTGGCGGTCCCGATATCGAGGCCGCGGTACACCTGCATGGAATCGAGTGAGACGAGCTCGATATCGCCGGCGGCCCGCGCGATCTCGAGCGCGAGCGCGGATTTGCCCGACGCGGTCGGACCGACGAGCGCGAGGTGTCGCGTCAAACCGCTACGACGGGGATGCGTACCCGCCGTCGGCGTGCGGGTCGAACCCGCTCGATCATGTCGCCCCGTAACCAGTGCGGGGCCGCGGCGGTCACGCGCGCGGTGACTGCTTCTCCTGCGGTCATGTCATGGTCGGGCACGAAGTGCAGAAGCTTGTTGTGGCGAGTGCGGCCCGACCACACCGCAGCGTCGGTCTTCGAGGGCCCGTCTACGAGCACCTCTTCGACCATGCCGACCCGCGGGTGTGCTTTTCGAGCGCAGCGTGCTCGACGGCTGCGGTCAGGCGTCGCATGCGTTCGCGCGTGACCTGCGGCGAGACGAAGTCGTCGGTCATCGACGCCGCCTCGGTCCCCGGACGCGGCGAGAACACGAACGTGTACGCGGCGTCGTAGCGCGCGGTCTGAACCACTTGCAAGGTCTGTTCGAAGTCGCGTTCGGTCTCGCCGGGGAAGCCGACGATGATGTCGGTCGTGACCGCGAGATCGGCGATCGCGGCCCGCGCCGCCTCCAGCCGCTCGAGATAGCGGGCTGCGGTATAACCCCGATGCATCCGCGCGAGCGTTCGATCGCTGCCCGATTGCAACGGGAGATGCAGATGCTCGCACACGCTTGCGCACTCCGACATCGCCGCGATCGTGTCGGACCGCAGGTCCTTGGGATGCGGAGACGTAAATCGAATACGGTCAATACCTTCGACCGCGTCGACCGCCCGCAGCAGGTCTGCGAACTGCGGGCGGTACTGCCCTGCGCCGAGGTCACGTCCGTAGGAGTTCACGTTCTGTCCGAGCAGCGTCACTTCGACGACGCCGTCGCGGGCGAGTTCCTCCACCTCGTGCACGACGTCGCCCATCCGTCGGCTGACCTCGCGGCCGCGCACCGACGGGACGATGCAAAACGCGCAGGAGTTGTCGCAGCCGATCTGGATCGTGATCCAGGCCGTGTGTTCGACCTCGCGGCGGGCCGGCAACGCCGACGGGTATGCATCATGCTCCTCGAGGATCTCGACGAGCGGGCCTTCGACGCGCGCCCGAGCGAGCAGGTCGGGTGCGTGCGCGAGGTTGTGGGTGCCGAACACCACGTCGACGTGTGGCGCTCGCTCGATCACCTGATCGCGGTCTTTTTGGGCGAGACAGCCGCCCACCGCGATCTGCAGATCGGGCCGCGACTGTTTGAGCTGTTTCAGCCGTCCGAGCTGGCCGTACAGCTTGTTGTCGGCGTTCTCGCGGATGCAGCACGTGTTCAACACGACGACGTCAGCCGAGTTCAGGTCATCGGTCGGCTCCATGCCGTCGGCGATGAGGAGCCCGGCGATCCGCTCGGAGTCATGCTCGTTCATCTGGCATCCGTACGTGCGCACATAGAACCGGCCGGTCACGGTCGCCAGTCTACGAGGCCCTCAGATCCGCTCGGCGACGAGTTTCGCCCCCGTCACGGCATGACCACCCAAGACCATCGGGACGCAACGCTGCGCCTGGCCTGGTTGCGGTGGCTGTTTCGCTGGGCGTTTCCTCATGAGACGACCCGGGCCAGTGAGACCCGGGCCGATGTCATGACGCTCCGAACGCAAAGATTCAGCTGTCGACCTCGGCGTCGTGCGCCTCCTCGCCCTCCTCGGCCGGCAGGTCGAGCGGACCGACGTCGCCGATGCCACTTGCGTTTTTGACCTTCTCGCTGATCTCGACCATCAGGTCGACGTTTTCACCGAGGAACGTCTTCACGTTCTCGCGGCCCTGGCCGAGCTGCTCGCCTTCGTAGGTGAACCATGCTCCCGACTTCTTCACGATGCCGAGATCCACGGCGACGTCGAGCAGGGAGCCCTCGCGGCTGATGCCTTTGCCGTACATGATGTCGAACTCGGCTTGTTTGAACGGCGGCGACGTCTTGTTCTTGACGACCTTTACTCGGACGCGGTTGCCGACGGCCTCGGCGCCGTCCTTGATCGTCTCGATGCGCCGGATGTCGAGCCGGACCGACGCATAGAACTTCAACGCGCGGCCGCCCGGTGTCGTTTCGGGCGAGCCGAACATCACGCCGATCTTCTCTCGCAGCTGGTTGATGAAGATCGCGATCGTGCGTGACTTGTTGAGATTGCCGGTAAGTTTGCGCAGCGCTTGGCTCATGAGCCGCGCCTGCAAACCCATGTGGCTGTCGCCCATCTCGCCTTCGATCTCGGCTCGGGGCACGAGCGCGGCCACCGAGTCGATGACGAGCACGTCGAGCGCGCCCGATCGGATCAGCATGTCGGAGATCTCGAGCGCTTGTTCACCCGTGTCGGGCTGGCTGATCAGCAACTCGTCGACGTTCACGCCGATCGCGCCGTCCGTAGACCGGGTCCATGGCGTGCTCGGCGTCGATGTACGCGCACGTACCGCCGTTGCGTTGGGCTTCGGCGACCACATGCATCGCGAGTGTCGACTTGCCCGACGACTCCGGGCCGAAAATCTCCACGATCCTTCCCCTGGGCAAGCCGCCGATCCCGAGGGCCAGGTCGAGTGCGAGTGCGCCGGTCGGGATGGCTTCGACGCCGACGTCTCCACGCTCTCCCAGCTTCATGATCGATCCCTTGCCGAACTGCTTTTCGATTTGCCCGAGCGCCATCTCGAGTGCCTTGTCCCGGTCCACTTCGGAACCCCTCTCTGCCTCTGCGGCCGTGTCGTCATGCGGGAAAGCCGTCGAGTCGGAACCTAACGAGGGGGTACGACACTGACAGCAGGAACTGGGGGAAGGGCGAGCTGCGGGACGTCGAATCCCACGGGTGTAAGTCTAGGCGAACAGACGTTCGGGAATCAAGGACCCAGCTTCCTCGCAGGTGGGTCCCAGGCTCGCGGGGAAGGATGGCCACGAGCACGTTGTTGTGGGTGAGAGAACACTCGAAGGAGGACTGCTCATGCGGCCGACGATTCGCCTCGGTCGGATCGCCGGAATCGAGGTGGGGGTCCACTGGAGCCTGCTCGTGATCGGCGCGGTCCTGGTCGGCTCCCTCGCTGGCGGCGAGTTGCCTGCCCTGTCACCGCACGCGCACGGCTCGTATCTCGCGGCCGCCGTGCTCGCGGTCTTGTTGTTCTTCGCCTCGATCCTCGCGGACGAGCTCGCCCATTCGATCGTTGCCCGCCGTCAGGGCCAGACTGTCGACGGCATCACACTCTGGCTGCTCGGTGGCGTCTCGAAGCTCGGTTCGGAGTCCGCCAACCCACGCGACGAGTTCCGGGTCGCGATTGCTGGGCCCGCGACAACACTGACGCTCGCGGCCGGTTTCGGCGCCCTCGCGGTCGCCTTCGACGCGGTCGTCGCGCACGGAACCCTGCTCCCGACGGTGGCCGTGTGGCTCGCGGTGGTGAACTTGATACTCGGTGTCTTCAACCTCCTGCCCGGCGCGCCGCTCGACGGCGGCCGCGTCCTCGCCGCGATGCTTTGGAAACGCAACGGGGATCGCCGCCGCTCCCAGATCTCAGCGGCGCGAGCCGGACGCGCCGTCGGTGCGATCCTCGTCGCGGTGTCGCTGGCGTTGATCGTCAGCGGGTACGACTTCTTCGTTACCGCGCTCGTCGGCTTGTTCGTGCTTGCCGCATCTCGCACCGAAGAAAGCTCCGCGTGTTTGTTGCGTACGCTCGACGACCGCAGGGTCGGCGAGCTCATGCGCCCGATCGCGCACTCCGCGCCCGACTGGACCACGGTCGCCGCGTTCGGACCTGTCGCCGAACCGACACTGCTTGTCGGCTGGGACGGCACTCCGAGCGCGCTGCTCCCACCCGGCGCGGTGTTCGCCGTCCCACCCGAGGCCCGTGAACACGTGCAGCTACGGGCGCTCGGCGTGCCCCTTGCGGGTCTGACCCGCGTGCCGGCCAGTGCGTCCGCCACCGCCGTCGTCGCCGGGGGGCTGCCGGCACTCGTCGACGACCCTGACGGGAACGCGGTCGGCGTGTTCGGGATCGAAGAGCTGAACATCGCGGCCGGGCATGACCCGGTGCTCGCACGCTCACATCGATAGCGGACCGGCTGGCAGCGGAATTGTCGCCCTCGCGACGTAGTCGGCGCCCGTCGAGTGCCGAATGCTCTCGTACACGGTGACCGCGTCGATCTCCCAGGTTGGACCGACCGGCTCGTTGCCGACCGAGTGGATGACGGGACGAAGGTCGATCGGTACCCGGCAGCGCGCGACGGTGAGATGCGCACGGAACGGACGCGGGTCAGATTCGTGACCGAGCGCGGTCAGATGTTGGGCGACTGCGGCGGCGAGTCGCGTCACGACGGTGTTGCCGTGCGCGAGTCCGAGCCACAGCACCCGCGCGGTGACGAGCGTCGGGAAATGCGCCCGCGCCGCCGACCTGCGCGTGTCCACCGGTGGCGTCGATGCCGTCGAGCGTGCCGGCCACCGCGTCCACGTCGGCGTCGTCGCCCAGGAACTGTAAGGTCAGATGCCATTGCTTCCGGCTCGTCGGGCGACCCGCGAGCGCGACGTCGCCAAGCCGAGCGGCGACCGCGTCGAGGACGGTCTCGGGGAGCCGCACCGCGACGAACGCGCGGGTCACTTAGGGCAGCGCATCGAGGCGCTGGCGCACCAGATTCAGCAGCGAGATCGTGGAGAACTGGCGCACCCGTTCGCGGTCACCGGGCAGACGGGTGCTGACCGTCTCAACTTCGCGGTCGGGGAACGCGATCCCGAAGCACACGGTCCCGACCGCGACACCGTCTTGCTCGGCCGGTCCGGCAACGCCGGTGACCGCGATGCCCACATCGGCGCCGAGCACGTGTCGCGCCCCTTGCGCCATCTGGGCGGCCGACTCCTCGCTCACCACGGGATCCGCGGTCACGCCGAGCACGGATCGCTTCACCTCGGTGGCGTACGCACCGATGGTGCCTCGGAACGTCGCACTTGCCCCGGGAACGCTCGCGATGCGTGCGCCGATCAACCCGCCCGTGACCGATTCGGCGACGCCGAGCGTCCAACTTCGAGCGCGGAGCCGGGCAAGCACCGTGTGTTCCATCGTCTCGTCGTCGACACCGAACACCAGATCACCAAGAATTCCGCGCAGCTCGCGTTCCTCGGTCTCGACCAGCCTGCGTGCGGCGTCGTCAGTCTCACCCTTGGCGGTGATGCGAACAACGAGACCTTCGATTCCCCGGGCCAGGAATGCGATCGTCGGGTTGCCGGTCGCGTCGAGTGCGTCGAGCCGGTGCGCCACCATCTCGGCGAGCGCCGACTCTGAGGTTCCCCACGTCTTTAGCGAGCGAGAGACGATCGCGGCAACCTCACCCGACCGTCGTAACAGGTCGGGGATCACCTGGGCGCGCACCATCTCCTGCATCTCGTAGGGCACGCCTGGCACCGCGTACACGACTTTGCCGTCGCCGACGGGACAACACAGGCCCGGCGCGGTTCCGAGCGGGTTGGCCAGAGGCTCGCCGCCCTCGGGGACGTCGGCCTGGCGGAGGTTGTTCTGCGGCATGTCGCGCAGCCGCGCCCGGAACATGGTGGCGATCGTCTCGGCCAGGTCCATGCGGCGCACCAGCGGTACGCCCATCAGTTCGGCGATCGCGTCGCGGGTGAGATCGTCCTGGGTCGGCCCGAGCCCGCCGCAGATCAGCACGGAGTCGCTGCGTCCGAGGAGGTCTCGGAGCGCGTCGACGATGCGCGTCTGATTGTCGCCGACGACGCGGTGTTCATACGAGTCGATGCCCGATGCGGCGAGCTGTTCGCCGATCCAAGCACTGTTGGTGTCGACGATCTGACCCAACAGCAACTCGGTGCCGATCGCAAGGACTTCGCATCGCATGTTCATGAACCTACCGTGGGGGGATGGCGACGGATGAGGAGCTGGGTTTCCCGATCGGCAACGCCGACGAGCGGGAACTGTTCTTGAGCTGGCTGGCTTATCTGCGCGGCGCGGTGGTCCGCAATCTGGAGGGGCTCAGCGACGCCGAGGCGCGCTGGACACCCGGCCGGGCGCTCATTTCGGTGCTCGGCATCGTGAACCATCTCACCCACGTCGAGTGGCGGTGGATCAACGGAGGGATGCTCGGCGAGAAGGTCACCCGCAGCGAGCAAGAATTCGTTCCGGGTCCCGACCTGACCGTGGAGCGCGCCCTCGCCGCCTATCGAAGGCAGGCAAGCACGACGGATGCTGCGGTACGGTCGAAGGCGCTGGCTGAGCCCTGCAGCCGAGGCGTGGGCACGGACCTGCGTTGGGTGTTGTGTCATTTGATCAACGAGACCGCGCGTCACGCCGGGCATGCCGACGCGACTCGAGAGCTCCTCGACGGCACGACTGGAGAGTGATGGCCACCCAGGCCGACGTCCGCCGGCTCGCCCTTGCCCTTCCGCAAACGAGCGCGGATGGCAACCGATGCTCGTACTCGGTTCGCAGCGGAACGAAGGACAGGGGATTCGTGTGGGTCTGGATGGAACGCGTCCAGCCCAACCGACCACGCGTCGCCAACGCCGACGTCGCCGCCGTGCGTGTCGCGAACGAGGCCGACAAGCAGATGTTGATTGCCTCCGACCCGGAGAGGTTCTTCACCGAACCGCATTACAACGGCTTCCCGGCGGTGCTCGTACGACTCGCAGCAATCGACGTCGACGAACTCGAGGAGTTGCTCATCGACGTGTGGCGCTGCCTGGCCCCACGGGTGCTGGTCGCCGACTTCGACGAGCACCCAACAACGTGACTAGACGAGCTGACGGCGAACGTCTCCGAGATGGTGTCGGACCTCGTGCACCGTGTGGACAGCAACCCAGCGCAGAGATCGTTCGAGCTGCTTCGGATAGCTGTACATGACGGTGCGGTCCCAGTCGTTCGGCGCGAGTCGTGCGAGGACGTTGGCGAACAGCATCGCGGCGTCGTCGAGCTGACGCGCGACGCGTTGAGGATCCTGGCCGGCGTAGCCGTCGTACTCGACGCGTTCGTCGCGGCCCATCGGGTCGAAGCTGGGACAGTCCCTGAGCCGTGCCGCGATGACACGTTCACGCTGCACGAGCAGCACGTCGCGTACGTGGCAGCAGTACTCGATCGGCGACCAGACGTCCGACTCCGGCCTCGTACGTCCCGCACCGTCTCGGATCAACAGTCCGCCGAGCTCAGCGGCACCGTCAACGATGGATGCCCCGGCGCCCGACGCGGCGGTGAGGTCATACTCGAATCTGCAATCATCGCAGCGGTCCATAGGACACTGTTACCAATACCGGAATTTCCGTCAAGTGACCCGCTGACGGGGAGGTCGCCGAACCATGCCTGTCGATCCTCTGCCGTGCCTGGCGGGACGGACGGCGTTGATCACGGGCGCCAATCACGGCATCGGCGCTGCGACTGCGGTCGCGTTGGCCAGACTCGGAGCGAATGTCGCGATCACGTATCTGCGTCTCGACGTCGCCGACGACGATCCCGGCCGCCCCGACGACTACGCACGTCAACGTGCCAAGAACGCAGACGCGGTGGTCGAAGCCGTCGAGTCGGCCGGGACACGAGGGTTCGCGATCGAAGCCGACCTCGCCGACCCCGCGTTGGCGGCCCGCCTGTTCGACGAGGTGGAGCGCGAGATGGGTCCGGTTTCGATCTTGGTCAACAATGCCAGCGGTTGGCGCCGGGACACCTTCGTGCCCGATACCGGCGACCGCTTCGGTCGTGTCACCGAAGTGGTGAGCGCGGCTGCGTTCGACGCACAGTTCCTCGTCGATGCGCGAGCGAGCGCGTTGCTGATCGCCGAGCTCGCGACTCGACACCGCCGGCGCGGCGCACGGTGGGGACGCATCGTCAGCCTCACCTCGGGAGGGCCACACGGATTCGCCGGTGAAGCCTCCTACGGCGCGGCGAAGGCCGCGTTGGAGAACTACACGATGACCGCGAGTGTCGAGCTCGCGAACGAGGGCATCACGGCCAATGTGGTGTACCCGCCCGTGACCGACACCGGTTGGGTCACCGACGATGTCCGCCGTTTCGTCGCGTCGAGCGACGACCACGTGCACGTCGCCGACCCGAGCGACGTCGCCGACGTCATCGCCTGGCTCTGCACCGACGCCGCCGCCCTCGTGACCGGCAACGTGGTCCGCCTGCGTTGACCGCGAGGCGATCAACTGGGCTTGGTCGCTTCGATCAGGAATCGGCTCGCGTGGGCGACGAACGGGCCGTCGCGCAGTATCTGGTCGTGGAGGGCACGGAGCCGGACGCGGTAGCGCTCCACGGTGAAGCCAGGCACGATCCAGATCACGAGCCGCAGGAAGTACACCACCGCCCCGACGTCGTTGAAGACGGTCCGAAGCCGCTCGACGCGCAGATCGTCGACGCACAAACCGGCCGCCTGAGCGTGGATTCGTGCGAGTTCCGGGTCGCGTGCCGATCCGGGCGGGAGCGGACCCATCATGAATTCGGCGAGGTCGCGAACACTGTCGGGGCCAACCTGCTGCGAGAGGTAGGTGCCGCCGGGCCGCAGCACGCGGGCGATCTCTTCCCACCACGTCATGACCGGATGACGGCTCGTGACGAGATCGAATGTCTCGTTCGCAAACGGCAGCGCCGGTCGGTCAGCCTGCATGGCGATCACGTACGCGCCGCGTGGTCGGAGGCGGCGAGCCGCGATCACGACGTTGGGCGCGTACCCTTCGGCCGCCACCATGAACGCGGGGAACTGCGCCAAACTTGCCAGCATCTCGCCGCCGCCCGATTCGACGTCGAGCATCACGGTCGCGGTTTCGACGCGTTGCGCGACCATCTGCACGTATCGCCAGCTCGGCCGTTGTTCGGTTGCCCGACCATCCAGCCAGCTGAAGTCCCAGCCGTCGATGGGCACCGCTTCGGCCTGCGCGATCAGCTCCTCGAACGAGGCGTCCATGCCGACATGGTGGCAGAAGGCGACAACACGCTCAGTTGGTGAACTCGACAAACCGTGACGGTGGGGCGGGAAGCACCGGACGGGCGTCGATGCCGTCGTCGTCGAACAGTGTCAGGCCGGGCGCGACGGGGTGCCACCAGGAGGCGCGACCAAACATGCGACTGCCGATCTCGTGACCTTGTGGTCCGATCACCAAACGTCGGGGCGCAGGTTGATCGCCAAGTTGCCAGCGGTACTCGGCGGAGAAACGCATTCGTGTCTGCCGGTTGGGGAGCGCCGCGTGGGTGGTCAGGCAGTGAAACACGAGCACGTCGCCCGGCTGATAGTCGGCGCTCAACCAGCCGGGCTCGAGGCGACTCAGCTGCCGGTAACGGAATCGGGTCGAATGCTGGCTGCCGGGCTTCACCGCCAGCCCGCCGAGGGTACGGGGTACCTCGCCCAGCGGTACCCAGCAGGTGAACATGTCCTGCACCGATCCGTAGTCTTTGTGGACGACATTTCCCGGTTGGCGGGGTACGAGATCGCTCGCATACACGACACGAGGAAGCTTCAACGGGTAACAGAACCCGGCCGGCCCGAGAATCTGGGCCATGAGATCCGTCATCGGCGCGCTGAAGGGGATGCGGTTGAAGCCCGCATCGGCGAGGATCCGCATGTAGCCACGATCTCGGAACGCATCGCGCATCCTGACCGCCCGGATCGGCGGCTGCGGCGGGGCGGTGACTGGGTTTCCGGGCGCGATCCAACCCGCACGTTGGAGGTGTGCGAGTCCGGCCGAACCGACAGCTTCGATCATGGTCCGGTCCAGCAGGCCCCGCACGAACACGTAGCCGTCTTGCGCGATTTGGGCGCGCAGCGCCTGCCAGTCTCCGAGCAGTTGGCTCGAATCGACAAGTTCGCCGGCGGGTATGCCGCTCATGGCTTCATTGTCGGCCGGTGCCGCCACGAACCGATGCAGAATTAGTCAGGAAACGACCAAATCCTCAGGTGTCTTGCCGCTGCCAGTCGATGTAGCCGCGCCGCACGATTTGCAGACCGGATACCAACGTAAGCGCGACGGCGACCGCGAGCACCGTCTGTTGGAAGCCGAGGTCGTGCGCGGTGAACGGCAACAGGACGAACCCGACGGAGACGTATTGCGTAAATGCCTTGTACTTGCCGAGCTGCTGCGCGGGCAGCACGACGCCGCGGCGACCGGCGATCGATCGGTAGAGCGAGATTCCAAGTTCGCCGCGCGGCGATCAACAGCACCGGCCACCAGGGGAACACGCCGCGGTCGGCGAGCACCATCAGTCCGCCGATGACGATCAGTTTGTCGGCCACCGGGTCGAGGAACGCACCAGAGCGGGTCGCGCCGTCGCGGCGGGCGAGCCACCCGTCGAGGCTGTCCGTCGCGGTGATCGCGAACCACAGCCCGACCGTCGCCCACGACGACCCCTCGTGGCGGATCACCGCGAGGGTCGGGATCGCGACGAGGATCCGCGTGACGGTGACCAGGTTGGCTGGCGTCGCGAGCGCGTTCTGCCCGAAGCGTTTCCTGGCGAGCCGCGGACGCGACGCGGCGGTCACGACGACGATCCACGCTCGACGCTCGGCGCGACACACGCGTCCGCGGTCGCGTCGAGATCGGGACCTGCGATCCCGCGGCACGGTCGCGGTCACGATCGCGCCGGGGCGTGCGAAGATCGGCGTTTCGGCACCGACGAGTCGTACGACGCCGTCGATCTCTGGCGCCTCGCGGTATGTCCGTCCGACGAGCGCGCGGTCGTCGTCGGTTCCGTCGATGAGCACCTCGATCGTCTCACCGACCAGCGCGAGACGCGACGACGTCGTGATCGGATCCTGCACCTCGGCACACTCGCGCAGTCGGTCGTGGGCGAGGTCTTCGCCGACTGCGCCGTCCATGGTTGCCGCCGGTGTCCCGTCTTCGCTCGGAACGCGAAAAACCCGGCCCAGTCGAGCCGTGCGTCGGCAAGGAACTCGAGCAGAGCGTCGTGATCGGACTCGACCTCGCCGGGAAAGCCGACGATGAACGAAGAACGAAACGCCGCGCCGGGCTCCTCCTGGCGGATCCCGTCGATCATCGTGAGGAACCGGTCGCCACTTCCCCACCGCTTCATGCGGCGCAACAGGCCGGGCGCGGCGTGCTGCAACGAGAGGTCGAAATATGGGACGACGGTCGGGAGCTCCAGCATCGTGGCGACGAGTGGGTCGTGAACCTCCGAGGGGTACAGGTAGAGCAAGCGGAGACGGGCCAGACCGTCGGCGGACAGCGCGTCGAGTCGGCGAAGCAGCGGCTCGAGCGATCCTGGCTCGCCCGCGTCGCGTCCGAACCACGCGAGGTCTTGCGCGACGAGCACCACTTCGGCGACACCGCCGTCGACGAGAGCCCGCACTTCCGACTCGATCGATTCGGGGGTGCGCGAACGTTGCTTGCCCCGAAACGACGGGATCGCACAGAACGTGCATGCGCGGTCGCAGCCTTCGGCGACTTTCACGTATGCCCACGGCGCAGTGGGCGCGGGTCGCGGCAACTCGAGGAGGTCACGAACACCGACCGGCTTGCGCCTCGGCGCCAACACGATGTCGCTGATCGAACCCTCGCCCGCGAATCCCACCACAGCGTCGGCTTCGGGGAGCGCGGCCGCGAGTTCGGCGCCGTAGCGCTCCGCCATACAACCGGTGATGACGAGTTTGGCGCCGGCACGCTTGGTTGCAGCCAACGCGAGTGAAACGTCGATCGACTCCTGGCGTGCAGGCTCGATGAACGCGCACGTGTTCACGACGACGAGGTCGGCCTCCGACGGATCGGACACCGCGACCAGACCGTCGGCGACGAGAGACGCGACGACCTTGTCGGAGTCGACGGCGTTCTTCGGGCAGCCCAGCGTCTCGACGTAGAAGCTCGCCGACGGCGCGCCGGTCGGCGGGAGGTTCGTCTCCGGGACACGGACTCCGAAGCGCGCCACGGGTATTCGCCGGGCGGACACGCCCACATCGTACCGAGCGGACGCGCGTACAATCCCGCCGTGTCCGGCGAGCTGACCGTGTGGTGCCCTTCTTGCGGCACCGAGTACCGTCCTGACGTCAAACAGTGCCCCGACTGCCGGGTCGCGCTCGTGCCTGACGAGCCTGCCTCGCTCGGCGATAGCGACGAGGGGGGCCTGGTGGAGCTCGGCGAATGGCCGCGCGTCCAGGCGCAGGTGCTGCGGCGCCGCCTCGAAACCGCGGGCGTCTCGGTGATGATCGAGTGGTCGGGACCGGCGACCGACTCGACGGGGATCCTGCTCGTTCCCGACGATCAGGCCGAGTTCGGTGCTGCGGTCGTGAACGAGATCGACGTCGATGACGAGGTCGCCGACAACTCGCCCCACGCCTATGTCGCCCGCGTCGAGGAGCACCTTTCCGCCGCCGCGGGCCTCCTCGCAGAGCTGCGATCCCGACTCGACGAGCTCGAAGCCGACGGAAACCTCTAGCTCGACGAACAAACGGGGCGACGCTTCGTTGCGCCGCCCCTTTTGTTTCGGCCGCCGCTGCGTTATGCGGCGCGAGCGATCGGCGTTCCATGTTCGCCGAGTGTCTCGTCGCCCGTCGCCCGGTCGTGCGTGAGGTACGCGAACAGCGCACGCCACGGCACGGTCAGACCGGCCACGATGAACCCGGTGCTCCACGTGCCGACCGTCGCGTTGCGAATGTCGATGCCCCACGCCCGGAACACCGAGTAGTCGAGTAACACGGTCGCCCCGACCGCGATCACGAACGTGAGCAGCGAACGCAGCTTCCGCAGCTGTGGCACCGCGTCTGTGAGGAAGTCGACGAGCTTCAATGTCGCGAGTGCGAGCATCGCTACGACTGCGAAGTCGTACATGGCCCACCTCCTGTGGTGGTCTCGGCAGGGTGTCTGTGCCCTACCTGATAGTTCTGACCACCGTCACCGCAAAAGGTGACAATTTCTCGAAGATCCTCAGGCGCGGCGAACTCATCTCTTCGAGCTCGTCGACAGTCATCAGCACCGCCCGCGACTTCGAGCCTTCCGACGGTCCGACCACACCCCGACGTTCGAGCAGGTCCATCAGCCGACCGGCGCGTGCGAAGCCGACTCGGAGTTTGCGCTGGAGCATGCTCGTCGAACCGGTTCCCGCGGTACGACAAGCTCCATCGCCTCCGCGAGCAGGTCGTCGGAGTCGTCGTCCTCCGAACCGGTCCGACCGCCGCCAGGACCGTCGGTGCCCTGCACCCCGTCGACGTAGGTCGACTCGGTCACTTGGCGCCGCCAGTGGGCGACAACCTTGCGCACGCATTCCTCGTCAACCCATGCACCCTGGACGCGTTCGGTCCGGCTCGACGAGGCGGTCAGCATCAACATGTCGCCCTTGCCGATGAGCTTCTCGGCGCCCATCTGGTCGAGGATCACTCGACTGTCGGCCAACGTGCTCACCGAGAACGCCAGCCGGCTCGGAATGTTGGCTTTGATGACACCGGTGATCACGTCGACCGACGGGCGTTGGGTTGCGATCACGAGGTGAATACCGACGGCGCGTGCCATCTGGGCAAGACGGCAGATGCTGGTCTCGACGTCGCGTGCGGCGACCATCATGAGGTCGGCGAGCTCGTCGACCACGACGACGATGAACGGCAGACGATCGTACGATTTGCCGGTTCCGGGATCGGGGTCTTCGCGGGTCGGCAGTTCGCCACGGTCGAACATCGCGTTGTAGCCGGTGATGTCGCGCACGCCGATGTCGGCCAGGACGTCGTAGCGCATCTCCATCTCGCGCACCGCCCAGTCGAGCGTGTTCGCCGCACGCTTCGGATTGGTGACGACTTCGGTCAACAGATGCGGCACCGAGTTGTATTGCCCGAGCTCGACGCGCTTGGGGTCGACGAGGATCAGGCGCACTTCGTCGGGGGTCGTGCGGACAAGCAGCGAGGTCACGATGCTGTTGATACAGCTTGACTTGCCGGCGCCGGTCTGGCCTGCGATCAACACGTGCGGGAAGGTCGCCAGGTTCGCCATCACGGCGTTCCCGGCAATGTCGCGGCCCATCGCAACCTCGAGCGGATGTTTCGCCTTCTTCGCTTCGGGGCTTGCGAGGATGTCACCCAAGGTCACGATCGGTCGCATCTTGTTCGGCACTTCTACGCCGATCGCGCTCCGGCCCGGGATCGGCGCCAAGATGCGAACGTCGTGGCTCGCCATCGAGTAGGCGATCTCTTTGGCGAGGCTCGTGACCTTGTTGACCTTGACTCCGGGCGCAAGTTCGAGCTCGTAGCGGGTGACGGTGGGACCGACGGTTGCGCCGAGGAGCCGGGCGTCGACGCCGAACTGTCGCATCGTTGCCTCGAGTACGTCGCCGCCCTCTTGGACGAGCCGCGGATCGACCCGGCTCGACTCGCTCCGCTTGAGGACGGTGGCCGGCGGCAGCTTCCACGGGCTGAGCCGATGGCCGGGAGGCAGGTGGATCTCGAGCTGCTCGCCCGTGCTTGACTCGGCGCCGACCGGCACAAAATTCGGGTCTTCGCCGACCGCGGCGGCGACGTCGTCGTCGTCTTGTTCGTCGTCTGTTTCGTATTCGGCGTCCTCGTCCTCTGCGAACTCCGATTCGTCGTCCTCGTCCTCCTCCTCGTCCTCCCCCTCTTCTTCTTCTTCTTCGTCCTCCTCCTCTTCGTCTTGTTCTTCGAATGCGGGTGCGAAGTCCGCGTCGGCGGTCAAGTCGACGAAGGGTTCGACCTCGTCCGGCGCGGGATCGGTCGAAGGCGGCATCAAGAGCAGCGCGTTCGCCTGGTGTGCGATGAACCGGACCGCCACCGACATGCCGGCCGCGAGTTGGCGTATCCCAGTGCCGACGATGAGCAACAGGCCGAACAGGCCGAGGGCGACGAGCACGATCGCGGCGCCGGCAGGACCGAGCGCGGCTCGCAAAGGCGTCCCGGCCAGTGCGCCGAGCACGCCGCCGGCGCGTTCGAGGCGGTCGATCGAGCCGTGTGGGTTGCCGTGCGCGAGTTGCATCACGCCGACCGCGGCCAGGCCGGCGAGCACGAAGCCGATGCCGAGGCGCCAGCCGCGTCCGCGCTGCGCGGGTGCGTCCTCGTCGTCGTCGCCGCCCCATCGGGGAGTGACCAGCGACAGCGATCCGGTCACGAGCGCGACCGGCACCAGGAACCGGCCGCCACCGAGCACGGCTGCGCAGCCGTGCTCGATGGCCCGCCCGAACGGTCCGGCCAGATCGGAGTAGATGCCGAGGGCCGAGATCACCCCGACGGCGGCCAGCAGGATCGCCAGCGCGTCGGTCCGATGGGCCCGCAGCTGTTCGTTGACGTCATCTCGCCAGGCGGCCCGGACCGCGACGCGAGCACGCCCCGTGGTCCTCCGCCCGGACCGACCCTTTGACCGCTGGGCGCGCGAGGTCTTCGACCGTCGGCGCGTCGCCATGGTCGCCAAGCTAACACCAGCCTCACCAGCCACGGGGGTTTCTCGGGTGCGCCGTCGCGCGTGCGGCGACTAATCGCAGGCAGGATGGCGTGCGGACGGCGTGCGGACGGCCGGGCCCCAACGTTGGCGGCCGAGTCGTTACAGCGCGGAGACGTAGCCCCCGTCGACTGGATAGACCTGACCGGTGATCCAGCTCGCGGCGTCGCTGCACAACAGCGCGACGAGGGTGGCCGGTTCGCCTGGGTCCCCGACGCGCGGCACCGGGTACTGGCGGGCGAGTCGGGTCTCGAGCTCGGGATTTTTGACGAGTGCGTCGGCAAGCACACCGGTGTTCATCGTGCCGAGCGAGACGCAGTTGGCGGTGACGCCGTGTGCGCCCACTTCGGCGGCCAGCCCGCGCATGAAACCCATCGCGCCCGCTTTGGCCGACCCATAGATCGCCTGCATGCGCTCACCCTTGCGGCCGGCGTCGGACACGACCGTCACGACCCGTCCCCAACCCGCGTCGACCATCGCGCCGACGTACGCGTGTGTGACGTGCAGCACCGCGCCGAGGTTGAGCCGCATGGCGTCTTCCCAGTCTTCGGGGCTCGTGTCGATGAACTTCTTCAACGCGAAGCCCGACGTCGGGATCCCGGCGTTGTTCACCAGGATGTCAACCGGACCGGTTTGTTCGCGCATGCGTCGGATCTTCAGCGGGCTCGTCACATCGGCTTTCACGGGCTGTGCGGCGTGCGGCGCGCCGAGCTCATCGGCCACCTCGGCTGCGCGTTCTTCATAGATGTCGTTGACCCACACGAACGCGCCGGCGTCGACCAACGCGCGACCGATCGCGGCCCCGACTCCGTTCCCACCGCCGGTCACGAGAGCACGCCGACCTTCGCAACGGATCTCGAGCGTCACCCGCGAGTCCTCAGACTTCCATCACGACTGGGATCACGATCGGGCGACGACGGGTTCGTTCGTCGATGAACTTCCCGAGCGAGCGACGTGCGTGCCGGCGCAGGGTGTCGAGGTCGTAGGCACCCTCGGCGATTGCGCCCTGGATCGCGACGCCAACCGCATGCTTGGCCTCTTCGATCAGGTCGTCCGCTTCGGGTCCGTACACCCAGCCGCGGGTGACGATTTCGGGACCGGTCACGACCTCGCCAGCTTGGGTGTCGACGGTCACGATGACGACCACGACACCCTCTTCCGACAGCGCCTTGCGGTCGCGGAGCACCCCGTGGCCGATGTCTCCGACGATGCCGTCAACGTACATGTATCCGGCGGGCACCGCGCGCCGTTCGCCGTAGGCCCCTTCGACGGTCAGGGTTATCGCGTCGCCGTCTTCGCAGATCAGGACCCGATCTGCGGCAACTCCGACGTCCCGCGCCAGTTGCGCATGGTGTACGAGGTGGCGGTACTCGCCGTGCACGGGCACGAACCATTCCGGTTCGACCAACGAGAGCAGGAACTTCAGCTCCTCCTGCGAGGCATGGCCCGAGACGTGAACGGGCGACGTTCGGTCGTGCACGACCTCGGCACCGGCGCGGTGCAACGAATCGATCACACGCGAGACATTCGACTCGTTTCCCGGGATCGCGTGGGCACTGATCACGACGACGTCATCGGGGGAGATCTTCACGTGCTTGTGTTCGTGCGCGGCCATGAGCGACAGCGCGCTCATCGGCTCACCCTGCGAACCGGTGCAAACGATGCACACCTCGTCGGGCGCCAGCTTGGGTGCCTCGTCGATGTCGATGACCGCCCAATCGGGAATGTCGATGAAGCCCCGCTCGCGGGCCATGGTGATGTTCTGCTGCATCGACCGGCCGACGAACGCGATCTTTCGGCCATTTGCGATCGCGGCCTGCGCGACCTGCTGCACGCGATGGAGATGCGAAGCGAAACTCGTCACGATGAAACGCTTGTCGGGATACTCGCGGAACAGCGACCGCATCGCCGCGCCCACCGTCGACTCCGACGGCGTGAAACCCGGCCGCTCGGCGTTCGTCGAGTCCGACATGAGGAGCCGAACTCCGCCGTCCCGGCTCGCGATGTCGCCGAGCAGCGCAAGGTTCGTGCGACGCCCGTCGACCGGCGTCAAGTCGAGCTTGAAGTCGCCGCTGTGGATGATGGTGCCGACGGGAGTGAAGAACGCGATCGCGAAACCCTCGGGGACCGAATGTGTGACCGGAATGAATTGGCAGTCCACCGGACCGATCCGGCGGCGTTCGCCGTCGGTGACGGGTATCAGCTCGGTCTGGTCGAGCATCCCTGCTTCTTCGATGCGGTTGCGCGCAAGCGCGAGCGACAACGCGGAGCCGTAGACCGGAACGGATATGTCTCGCAGCAAGAAGGCAATTCCGCCGGCGTGATCTTCGTGCGCGTGAGTGAGCAGGATCGCCTCGACGCGCGCCGCGTTGTCACGCAGGTACGTGAAGTCGGGCAGTACGAGATCGACACCGGGCATGTCGGCGTCGGGAAACATGATCCCGCAGTCGACGAGGAGGATGCGCTCGTCGACCTCGATGCAGCAGCAGTTGCGCCCGATCTCGCCCAGCCCGCCGAGAAAGACGATGCGGACCGTGTCGCTCATTGCGCGAGGACGGTATCACCGGCCCGCAAAGGAGGCCGCGCACCGACGGAATGGAAATCCTCGACAATGGGACACGGTGTGGATGAGCACATGCGCCCCAGCGCGAAGGGATGTTCTGCTGAGCGGACGCGTCGACGAGGACCGCACCCGAACGTGGTGCGTCGGCAGGTGAATTCAGGCTGCGGCACCTGCGCGGTCTTTGGAGACCTCGTCGAGCATTGTGTATTCCTCGCCGGTGTCGACCCAGTCCTCGAATTGGATCACGCCGAGCTCGGTGAAGCGCCGACGCAGCAGACCGTTGTTGCGGTCCAGCAGCCCGAGCTTCTTGCAGTTGGGCACGATCTTCGAGAACAGGATGTTTTGAAGTTCTTGCGGCCCTCGTCGGCCATCACGAGACGCACGGCGTCCTTCACCGGAACGCCCATCCGTTCCCACACCTCTTGTTGCAGGAAACGATCGCGCATCCGAACTGCGGCCTCGAAGGTGAACTCTTGACGGTCTTTCATTTCGGCGTCGGAGAGCTCCCGGTAGTACTCCTGCAACGAGAGCACCCCGAAGGCGACATGGCGGGCTTCGTCACTCATGACGTAGCGGAGCAACTGCTTGAGCAGCGGCTCGGTTGTCATCTGGTGCAAGAACCCGAACGCGGCGAGCGCCAAACCTTCGACCATGATCTGCATGCCCAGATAGGTCATATCCCAGCGACTGTCGATGAGGATGTCGTCGAGCAGCAGTCCGAGGTGCGCATTGATCGGGTAGTGGCCCGAGAGCTTGTCGTCGAGATACTTGGCGAAGACCTCGACGTGGCGGGCTTCATCCATGACCTGGGTCGCGGCGTAGTACTTGGCGTCGATCCACGGCACCGTCTCGACGATGCGAGCGGTGCAGAGCAGCGCGCCCTGCTCGCCGTGCATGAACTGGGAGAGCAGCCAGTTTTGTGACTCGACCCCGAAGTCGATCCACTCCTTCTCCGTCCATTTCTCGAAGGGTGTGCCCTTCAGGTCCACGCTTTCGGAGAAGAAGCTCTGGTCGGCCTGCACATTTTCGAGCGCGAGCTTCACCTGATCGACCTCGGTCGACCAGTCGAGGTCGGTCGTGACGTTCCACTGCGAAGTCTTGGCCTTCTCGTAGAGCTTGATGAGAGGCGTGCGGCTGCGTTCGTAGTCCCACGTGAACACCGCGTCTGCGTTCGCCTTGACCGCGTGGACGATCGCGTCGGTGTCGGTATTGCACACCGAGAGGATCGCTTCGAGGTCGTTGATCTCGTCGCGTCCGATTAGTTCCATGTTGGTGCTCATAGCGAGGCTCCTTCGCCGGCGGAAGCGGCTGCGAACGGGTTGAAGGTTCGAGTGACTCCGGGCAGGACGTAATCGGCGACCAATGCCCGCACGTAGTCGGGATCGTCGAGGTGGACGTGCTCGGACGGGTTGCAGAGATACGAGAGCGTGAGGCGCGCCACCCACTCTCCGAGCCGTTCGGCTCGGTCGGGCGCAACGAAGCGCGTGAACGCGGGCGCGGCGAGCGCCGCGGCGCTGACCAACAGCGCGCTCCCCGCTCGAACGACAGCTGCGGTGTGACGATTGCCGGTTCGTCCGCGATCACGAAGACGAGCGCGGCGTGGGTGCGGAACGGCTCGGCGGCGGTGAGGATGACCGCCGCGATCGCGTCGGAAAGGGTGTCGCAACGATCGGCGGCGTCGATCACCCGCTCGGCGAGCCCCCGAACCTCACGGTCGAGCAGGGCACGGAGCAGCACCTGACGGCCCGGGAAACAGCGATAGACCGTGGCGCGCCGCAACCAGCCTGGCGGGCCACATCGTCGAGGGTCGTCTTGTCGACGCCGACGCGGGCGATGCACGCCAGGGCTGCGTCGAGGATCCGGTCGGGCTGTGCGGTCGCTTTTGTACCCACCATTGAGACAATACAGCGCTGATCGTCTCATCGTGTCAACGTGTCAGGCGTCACAGTTGTGCTCACTTTCGCGAGCGGATCAGCGTGCGACGGTGACGACGAACAGCACCGCGATGGCCAGGACCAGCACCGAGACCGTGCCCCAGAACAGGACCCGGCCGCGGGCTGACAGGGGGACGTCGTGGCCGGCGTCGCCGAGGACGGGCGGAGCGATCGTGGACCGCAGCACCCGCCACAGCAGCGGCTCCGGTCCGGTGCGGCCGTCCGACGGCTCGCGATCGGTGCCAGATCCGTCCGGCGTACTCATGCGACGATCCCTCCGAGCAGCTCAGCCCGTACGACCTCGCGCACCTGCGCCGGGTCGGCGAAGTCCCACCGTCCGGGCGCGTTGATCAGCGAGAGGATGCAACGAGCGAGGTACTCCGCCGACCGGTCGAGGTCGACGCCTTCTCGCAGTCGACCGGCGCTGGCCTCGCGCACGAGGTACGGGTGCAAGAAGTCGGCGATGAACGGCAGCGTTTTGGCCGACTCGACCGTCAGCAGAGGCAGCAGTCGTTCGGGTTCGGTGTCGAGAATCTTGCGGAGCACCACATGCTCGGCCACCGAGCCTTGCGCGTACACGAGACCCCGCTCGAGGAGCTGAACGAGATCGGGGGCGTCACGGACGTGGTCGGCCAGCGCCGTGAAGTAGTTGGCCAGCTCCCATCCGACCGTGTCGAGCAACAACTCGTCTCGCCCGCCTGGGAACTGACGGTAAATCGTCGCCCGAGACAACCCGGACTCCTTCACGACGTCTTCCAGCGTGGTTTTGCCCAATCCGAACCGCGCCACGCATCGATAGGTGGCGGCGAGGAGCCGATCTCGCAGCGTCAGCGGATCGGGCGGCTGCGGACTGGGGGTGGGCGCTTGGGGCATCCGAACCATTCTGGGTCAGAATCACCGGCAGGTATGGCCAACGACGGACTCACCGCAGATTGGATCAGGCGCGACGCCGCCGTCGTCTGGCATGGATTCACGCAAATGTCGACATTCGCCGACAACGATCCCATCATCGTCGAACGGTCCGAGGGCCACGAGCTCATCGACGTCGACGGCCGACGGTACCTCGACGCGATTTCCTCGCTGTGGGTCAACACGCTCGGACACTGCGTGCCGGAGCTCGACGATGCGATCCGACGCCAACTCGACCTCGGCGCCCACTCGACCATGCTCGGGAACGGCAACCGCGTCGTCGTGGAGCTCTCCGAAGCGCTGGCCCGTGTCGTTCCGGTGGACGAGCCGCACTTCCTGTACGCATCCGACGGCGCGTCGGCGGTCGAACAAGCGCTGAAGATCGCGTTCCAGTACTGGGCGAACCTCGGCAGCCCACGCCACGACTTTGTGGCCTTCGGCGGTGCGTACCACGGCGACACGCTCGGAGCGTTGTCCGTCGGCGACGACGGTTTCGGCGCGGACGTGTTCGCACCGTTGCGATTCCCGGTTCTGCGCGAGCCCGCGTTCGACGATCCGGCGTGCTTCGACGTCGCGTGCGACCTCGTGGCGCGCCGCAGCAACGAGATCGTCGCCGTGATCGTCGAGCCGCTCGTGCAAGGCGCCGCCGGGATGCAACTCGCCGATCGTGACGGGCTTGCACGCCTCGGCGCGGCGTGCGTCGCCCACGACGTGCTCCTGATCTGCGACGAGGTCGCGACCGGGTTCGGCCGGACCGGCACGCTGTTCGCCTCGGAGCAGGCCGGTTTGCGGCCCGACCTGCTCTGTCTTGGCAAGGCGATGACCGCCGGCTACCTCGCCATGTCGGTGACGGTCGCCAGCGACCGTGTCTTTTGCTCATTCCTCGGCCAAGACCTCGGCGACCGCACCCTGTATCACGGTCATTCGTACGGCGGGAACGCGCTCGCGGCCGCGGTCGCGTTGCGCCACCTTGAGCTGTTCGATGCGTGGAAGGTGCTCGACAACGTTCGGGCACGTTCCGAAGAGCTGCGGGGCCTGCTGCACGATCGGTTGCTTTCGAAGCCCGCGGTGGCTGAGGTGCGCCTGGAAGGGCTGATGGGCGGCGTGGAGCTCGCCCCGCCAGCCGACGGGCTGCGCTGGGGCCGTCGCGTCTCGGCCGCGGCCGTGCAACGCGGCGTGCTGCTCCGCCCGATCGGCGACACCGTCGTGTTGATGCCGCCGCTCACGGTCTCCTCGCCCGAGGTGCACCGGATCGTCGCCGTGTTGTCCGACTCGATCGACGAGGTGTGCGACCCGTCGCCAGGCCCGACATGACATGGGACGCGTGGACCGAACGAGCCTCGGGCGCGATTCGCGCGTCGGGTCGGTGGCGTGCGCCATGCGATCTCGATGCGTTCGGTGCCGAAGGGACACAGCCGGGTGACGGTCGGATGGTCGTCTCGTTCGCGTCGAACGACTACCTCGGCCTGACGTCGCATCCCGCCGTGATCGCGGCCGGCCACGCGGCGCTCGACCGTTGGGGCACCGGCGCCGGATCGGCGCGGCTGATCGTCGGGTCGCGTCCGATCCATACCGAGCTCGAGCACGAGATCGCGCGCTGGAAGGGGACCGAACGCGACGCGCTGTTCCCGACGGGGTTCGCGGCGAACCTGGGAGTACTCACGACATTCGGAACCGCCGGGGTGTTGATCTGTTCGGATGAGCTCAACCACGCGTCGATCATCGACGGCTGCCGGCTCGCTCGCGCCGACGTGGCCGTGTACCGCCACCGCGATATCGACCATCTGTGCGAGCTCCTGCCGCGGTCGCGGCGACCGCCGCGCGCTGGTGGTGAGCGACACCGTGTTCTCGATGGACGGCGATGCCGCCGACGTCGACGCACTGGTCACGGTCTGCTCGCAGGAACACGCGCTGCTCGTGCTCGACGAAGCGCACGCGGTACTCGGGCCTGAGGTGACGGTCGAGTCCGACGCCGACGTGTTGCGCGTCGGGACGTGTTCAAAGACCCTTGCCGCGCTCGGCGGTTTCGTCGCAGGACCGGGCTGCTACATCGAGCTGATCGAGAACTCGAGCCGGCCGTACATCTTCACGACCGCGCCGACCCCGGCCGACACCGCCGCCGCGCTCGCCGCCCTGCGAGTGTGGCGGTCACCTGAGGGCAGCGCGCTCGTGGTCCGCTTGCGGGCGAACGTCGATCGGCTTCGGCCCGGTCATCCCTCACCGATCCTGCCTTTCGTGTGCGGCAGTGAACAACAGGCGATCGACGCCGCGGCGGTGCTGTTCGACCATGGCCTCGTCGTGCCCGCGATCAGGCCGCCGACGGTCGCGCCGGGCACTTCTCGGCTGCGAGTCACGTTGAGCGCGGCGCACACCGACGCGCACGTCGATCGCCTCGTCGACGCGCTCGTCGAGGTGTTCGGCGACGCGCTGGCCGCAGCGCGTGACCGGTCCGCCATGACCTTCGTCGTGGTCACCGGGACCGGCACCGACATTGGCAAGACGTGGGTCACCGCCGCGGTGGCGACCGCGTTGCGGCGACGAGGTCTCACGGTGGTCGCACGCAAACCCGTCCAGTCGTTCGCTCCCGGCCACGACGCGCCCACCGATGCAGAGGTACTTAGCGACGCGACCGGCGAAGACCCGCACGTCGTGTGTCCGGCCCACCGATGGCTTCCCCGCGCCATGGCGCCACCGATGGCGGCCGAAGCGCTCGGCTGCGAGCGATTTACCTTCGCTGACCTCGCGATGGAGATCACCCAGAGTTCACCGCGCCACGCCATCGTCCTCGTCGAAGGTGTCGGCGGTGTGCGTTCCCCCCTCGCCTCCGATGGAGACACCGTCGCTTTGGTTGCCGCGTTGCAGCCCGCGCTCGTCGTGCTCGTCGCCGACGCGGCGTTGGGCACGATCAACGTCGTGCGGCTCAGCGTCGACGTGCTGCGCTCGCATCGCGTCGTCGTGTACCTCAATCGCTACGACCCCGACGACGAGCTGCACGTCCGCAATCATGACTGGCTCGTCACTCGAGAAGGCCTCGACGTCGTCACAACCCTTGACGCCCTGGAGGATCTGGTCGCGCCGCTCTCGCCGGCCGGCTGATCAGATTGGGTTAGGGTGCGCGACGCGGTCTTGGCGTCGTCGTGGAGGAAGGGTCCGACCCGATCGGCTGGCCCGGCGTTGGCGTCGCCGCGACGAAGCGGACCGGCTCACCGACGATTCGCCGTTGGCTGACCGGTTCCAGTTCCGCGACGCCGCCGTTTTACAGACCCACCAGCGCGTCCAGGCCAACGGTGAGGCCGGGCGTGTCCGACACCTTCTGCACCGCGAGGAGGACGCCCGGCATGAAGCACGAGCGGTCGTAGGTGTCGTGGCGGATCGACACGCTCTGGCCGGTGGTACCGAACAGCACTTCTTGATGCGCGACCATCCCGCGCAAGCGCACGGCGTGCACCGGGATGCCGCTGACCCGGCCTCCGCGTGCACCTTCGGCGACTACCGTGCGGGTCGGATCATCACCCCAGTCCTTCGACGCGGCCGCGATCCGTTGGGCAGTCAACACTGCCGTACCGGACGGCGCGTCGACCTTGTGGTCATGGTGCAGTTCGATGATCTCGCAGCTCTCGAAGTAGGGCGCCGCGAGCTCCGCGAAGCGCATCATCAAGATCGCGCCGATCGCGAAGTTCGGCGCGATGACTGCATTGGCCGTCGAGCGTTCGAACCGTGCCGCGAACTCGCCAAGCTCGGCGTCGCTGAAGCCGGTCGTTCCGACGACGGCATGCACGCCATGTTCGGCGCACCATCCCAGGTTCTGCCGCGCGGCATCGAGCACCGTGAAGTCGACCGCGACCTACGCGCCCGCGTCGACCAACGCGGCGGCGCTCGACGAGACTTGTATCTGCGTGCCGTGCACACCGAGCTGGGTCAGGTCGATTCCCGCGTGTAACGGGTCGACCGCCGCAACGAGCTCGAGGCCCGGAGCGTCAAGCACCGCACGGCACACGGTGGAACCCATGCGCCCGCCCGCTCCGAAGACGCCGACGCGAATCATCCGCGCCAGGCTATCGGCGTCGCCGGTCATCCGCTTTGGTATGCAGCGAACTCGTGTTCTTCGTGCGGGCCGACCACGGCGAGCGTGCGCGGGGCGTCAGCAAGCACGCGGTCGATCACCCGCCGCGTGTCGTCGAGGGTGACCGCATCGATCCGCGCGATCACTTCGTCGAGGGTGGGGATCTCACCTTCGACGAGTTCCGACCGCCCGAGGCGGCGCATCCGACTCGCGGAGGTCTCCAGCGACATCGCCAACGATCCAGTGAGGTGACCTTTGGCCGCGTCGAGCTCACCGGCCGGAAGCCCGTCGCGCGACGAGCCGAGCCAGTTCGGTCTCGATCACCTCGAGCGTTTCCTGCACACGTTCGGGTGCGGTACCGGCGTAGATCGCGAGGTAGCCGGCGTCGTCGAACGCGGCACGATACGAATAGACCGAGTATGCAAGACCGCGCTTCTCGCGTACCTCTTGGAACAGCCGCGACGCCATGCCGCCGCCGAGCGCCTGGTTCACGACGGTGAGGGCGTGGCGGTCGGGATCGAGTGTCGGAACTGAGCGAATGCCGAGGACAAGGTGGGCCTGCTCGGTCGGGCGGTGTACGACGGCGAGTGGTTGCGGCCTCGACGGCTCTGCGTGGGTGCGAGCCGGACGTTCGGGCATTGTTCCGGGACCGCGAGCGTCGATCAGTTCCACGACACGTTCGTGGGCGAGGTTGCCGGCCGCCGCGAGGACGATGTTGGCGGGTTCGTAGTGTGCGTGGTGGTCGCCGCGATGCCGTCACGGGGCATGGCCTCGATCGTCGCCGTCCGTGCCCGATACCTCCCGGCCGAGCGGATGATCCGGAAAATGCGTGCGGGTGAAGAGGTCGTGGACGAGATCGTCGGGCGTGTCGTCGCGCATGCCGATCTCTTCGAGGATGACTTGCCGTTCCGAGTCGACGTCGTCGAGACGGAACGCGGGGCTCCAGAGCATGTCGGCGAGGATGTCGATCGCGAGTTCGAGTCGGGTGTCGGGCACACGGACGTAGAACACGGTCTGCTCGTGCGTCGTGAACGCGTTCATCTCGCCGCCGACCGATTCGACCGCCTCGGCGATGTCACGGGCCGAGCGGGTCGCGGTGCCTTTGAACAACAAGTGCTCGAGGAAGTGACTGGCACCCGACTCGGCGAGCGTTTCGTCGCGGGCGCCGCTCCCCACCCACAGCGCCGATCGTTACTGAGCGTGGGTCGGCAGCGACTCCGTCACCACCCGCAAACCTGACCCGAGCTGTGTTCGCTGTACGCAGTCATTCAGTCACGACGTTGCCGTCCGCGCTGCGGCTGGTCAGCGACGGGGGCCGCCGCGGCGGGCGCCGCCGCTTCGGCCGCCCCGACGCGCGCCCACCGCGGTCTGGCACCGCTCGGCCGCGGTCTCCGCCACGCCCGCCGCCGCCCGTGGCCTCTTCCGCGGGACCGAGATCGCCGAACTGTCCTGCGCCTCCCGTCCCAAAACGCCTCGAACGACGCGGTTTCGCCGACCCGAACCTCCGCCGCTCGCCCGTGGGCTTTCGCTGCGGGCTTCCGATCGCTCGGGCCGCTCGTGACGCTCGGCGCGGGGCACGTCACCCGCACCGTTGCCACTCGAGCTGGTGCGAGAGGAACCACCACCACCACCACCGTCGCCGTCGCCGTCGCCGACGAGTGACAGCGAGAGCTTGCCCGTGTTGGTCGATGTCGTCGACGCGCACGCTCGACGCTCGTCGCCGAGGTTCAACACGTCCTCGACCCGATCGATGCGCTTGCCCTGGCCGAGCTTGGAGATGTGGAGCAGCCCGTCCGCGCCGGGCAGGATGTTGACGAACGCACCGAACTTCGTGATGTTGACGACCCGGCCCGTGTACTCGGCGCCGACCTCGGCGGTCGGCGGGTCGAGGATCAGCTCGATGCGGCGGCGGGCTTCCTCGACGGCGCGGACGTCCTTCGACCCGATCGGTGACCGTCCCGACCGCCCGTCGTCGTCCACCGACGACGTCGGCGCCCGTCTCTTGCTGGATGGTGTTGATGACCTTGCCCTTGGGCCCGATCACCTCGCCGATCTTGTCGATCGGGATCTCGAAGCTCGACGATCTTCGGGGCGGTCGGCCGCACGTCATCGCGGGGCCGTCGATGGCGCCGTGCCATCACTTCGAGGATCTTCAGCCGGGCCTCTTTGGCCTGGTGCAACGCCTTGGTGAGCACGTCGGCGGGAAGCCCGTCGATCTTGGTGTCGAGCTGCAGTGCGGTCACGAATTCGGTCGTGCCCGCCACCTTGAAGTCCATGTCGCCGAAGGCGTCCTCGGCGCCGAGGATGTCGGTCAGCGTCGTGTACTTGCCTTCCGCGAAGACGAGGCCCATCGCGATGCCGGCGACCGGCGCCTTGATCGGCACGCCGGCGTCCATCAGCGACAACGTCGAGCCGCACACCGACGCCATCGACGTCGAACCGTTCGAGGCGAGCACGTCCGAGACGACGCGCAGCGTGTACGGCCACTCCTCGCTCGCTCGGGATCACCGGCACCAGCGCCCGTTCGGCGAGCGCACCGTGGCCGATCTCGCGCCGTTTCGGCGACCCGACCCGGCCGGTCTCGCCGGTCGAGAACGGCGGGAAGTTGTAGTGGTGCATGTAACGTTTCTTGTCGTCGAGCCGATCGTGTCGAGCATCTGCTCCATGCGGGGCATGCCGAGCGTCATGACCGAAAGCACCTGGGTTTCGCCGCGCTGGAAGAGTCCGTCGCCGTGCGAGGTCGGGATCACGCCGGCTTCGGCCGACAGCGGACGGATGTCGCTGGGACCACGGCCGTCGATGCGCACGCCTTCCTTGACGATGCGGCTGCGCACGACTTCCTTCTGCAGCGCGCGGAACGCCCGTTTGACTGCCCGTGCCTTCGCCGGCGAATTGCGCCGGAATTTCGTCGCTGCCGACGAGGCCGATAAAAGGTCCGCCTGGATCTCGTCGAGGCATCGCGTTGCGATCGTGCTTGTCGGCCGTCGCCATCGCCTCGGCCGTCTTGGCCGCGCGTGCTCGGCGACTGCCGTCGAACACTTCGGGTGATAGTCGATGCGGGGCTGTACTCGACCGGCTCGATCGGCCCGGACGCGAGCACGTAATCGGCATGGACGCTGGAGCTGGAGATCGATCGCGGCGCCGATCCACTGCTTCGACCCCTCCAGACCTTGTGCGATCAGCTCTTCGGTGACTTTCGGCGCGCCCTGTTCGTAGAGCTCCAGGTGCGCGCGGTGCCGCCGGCCTCGACCATCATGATCGCGACGTCGCCGTCGTCGAGACGACGACCCGCGACGACGATCTCGAACGTCGAGTCGTCACCTTCTTGGAACGTCGGGTGGGCGATCCAGCGGCCGTCGTGATGGCAGAGCCGAACCGCCCCGATCGGACCGTTGAACGGAATCCCCGAAATGGTGAGTGCGGCCGACGCGCCGTTGATTGACGCGACGTCGTGTGGGTTCACGAGGTCGGCACCGAGGATGGTCGCGATGACCTGGACCTCGTTGCGGAAGTCGGACGGGAACGACGGGCGCAGCGGACGGTCCGTGAGCCGGCACGTCAGGATGGCCTGCTCGCCTGGACGACCTTCACGCCGGAAGAACGAGCCCGGGGATCTTGCCCGCCGCGTACATGCGCTCTTCGACGTCGACGGTGAGCGGGAAGAAGTCGATGCCTTCGCGGGGCTTCGACGTGCACACGGTGGACAAAAGCGTGGTGCCGCCGACCTTGACGAGCACCGCACCGTCGGCGAGTGCTGCCAGCTTGCCCGTCTCGAGGGTCATCTCGAGTCCGGCGGCGTTGATGGGACCAGTGACGCGAACGACGTTGTCGCTCATGCGCGGATACCTCTCTTTGTTCGAAGCTCGATGCTCACGAGAGGTGTCGGTTCCCAGTTGTCAGCGTCCGCAGCGCGGGCGCTCGCGACTGACAACCGACGGCGATCTCGGGGGCTTCGTATGTCAAACGCGCCGCAGATGGCTGCGACGTGCTGCCCTATCGGCGAATGCCCAACTTGGCGATGATCGCTCGGTACCGCTCGACGTCGTTGCGCCGGAGGTAGTCGAGCATCCGACGCCGCCGACCGACGAGCATCAGCAAGCCTCGCTGGCTGTGAAAGTCCTTCTTGTGGACTTTCATGTGCTCGGTCAGGTGGCGGATGCGCTCGGTCAGCAACGCGATCTGCACTTCAGCCGACCCTGTGTCGGAGTCGTGCAGCTTGTTATCGCTGATCGTGGCCGCTTTGTCGGGCATGCACCGCGTGTGAACCTTCACCGGGAACGGGACGAAAGGTGACGCTACCACAGGGCCCGCGCGCCCCGGACCGGGCGACCCTCGCCTGGGCCGGATGAACGGGACCGCAGAGCGGCGTCACGATCGAGACCGGCGGCCGCTTCAGGTGGGAATGTCCTCCCGTACGGCCTGTACGTCACGGGCCATCTGGGCGATCAGTTCGTCGGTCGTGTCGAAACGCTCCTGGCGCCGCAGGTGGCGCCGGAATCGCACGTGCGCGGTCTGGCCGTAGAGGTCGCCGTCGAAGTCGACTACGTAGGCCTCGAGCAACAGCAGCGCGGATTCCTCATAGAACGTCGGACGCCGACCGAGCGAGATCGCGGCGAGCCGCTCCACGCCGTCGGCTCCGACATAGGTGCCGGAGTACACCCCGTCGGCCGGCAGACAGATGCGTTCCGCCACCGCGACATTCGCGGTGGGGAATCCGAGCTCGTGTCCCCGTTGGTCGCCTCGCTGCACCCGGCCTCGCACCTCGTGCGGCCGTCCGAGGATCGCGGCGGCGCGTTCGACCTCACCGCGTGCCAGCAACGCCCGCGCCTGCGTCGACGAATAGGGCACACCGCCGTCGGGCGCGTGCTCCGACTCCGGCGACGCGACGAGCCCGTAGCCGAGGACCTCGAAGCCCAACTCGCCACCCATCCGCTGCAGCAGCGCGACGTCGCCGTGGCGACGGTAACCGAAGTGGAAGTCGGCGCCGACCACGACAAGCCGGGCGCCGAGCACGCCGGCGAGGAGCTCGGCGACGAAATCTTCGGCGGGCTCTTTGCTGCCGCGCTTCGTCGAACGCGAGCACGAGGCACTCGTCGATCGCTCCGGTGGCTTCAAGCAGTTCCAGCTTCTGGTCGAGCGTCGTGAGCAATTTCGGTGCCGATCCTGGCCGTACGACCTCGGCCGGATGCCGGTCGAAGGTGAGCACCGTCGGGCTCAAGTGACGCACGCGAGCGAGATCGTGCACCACGCGCAGGACCGCTTGATGCCCGCGATGGACACCGTCGAAGGCTCCGATCGCGATCGCCCGACCGCCCAACCCGTCGGCGGGAGCGCTGACCTCACCGGGATCGCGCCAGATGATCATGGCGCCGCCTGCGGCGCGAGGACGACCGTAGGTTTCACTCCCGCGCCCCGGCGTTCGTAGACCGCGAGGAGTTCGCCATGCTCGTCGACGACCGCGAACGGGCCGGCCTCATCGAGATCGCCGAGCAGCGCCCGAGCCGCGAACGTCGCGCCGTGGGTGACCCGCGTTGCAGCTCGCCGTCGACGACGACTTCGGTGAGATCGCGCAGCACGCGGCGGCCGGTGTGAGGAGCACGCCTTCGAGGTTGGCGCCGATCGAATCGAGCGAATGCGATTCGTCGATCCCGAACGAACCGACGCGCAGGCGCCGAAGTTCGCCGAGGTGGGCACACCCGCCGAGCGCGGTCCCCAGGTCCGCAGCCAGGGTGCGTATGTAGGTCCCGCTTGAGCAGTCGACCCGAACCGTCGCCTCCGGATAGATGCCGGCGACGAACTCTTCGACCACGAGCGCGTCGACACGAACGTGACGCGCCGCGCGGTCCACGGTCTGCCCGGCCCGGGCCAATTCGTACAGCTTGCGTCCATCGACCTTGATCGCCGACACCATCGGCGGGATCTGTTCGATGTCACCGACGAACGCACGCGTCGCGCCTTCGAGCTGGGCTTGGGTGAGCGGCATCTCGGCGCGTTCGAGGACGGCACCCGACACGTCGAGGGTGTCGGTGGCCACCCCGAAGACGATACGCGCGCGATATGACTTTCCCGTGTCGGCCAGGTATCGCATGAGGCACGTTGCGCGACCCAGACCGACGAGGAGCACGCCGGTCGCGTCGGGATCGAGCGTGCCCGCATGGCCGACCCGGCGCTGTCCGTAGAGCTTGCGCACCCACGCGACAACGTCGTGGGAGGTGTGCGCCGCCGGTTTGTCGACGACTACGAGTCCATCGTGCAAGGACCAGAAGTTAGTGGTGGGAGTTAGAAGGCTGCCATGATCCGGGCCACGACGACCTCGGCGGGATCGTCGCTTGTGAAACCGGCCGCGAACCGGTGACCGCCGCCGCCTTCGCGTTGCGCGATGCGGCACACGTCGACCGTGCCGAGCGACCGCAGGCTGACCCGCCATGCCCCGTCGGCCGATTCCTTCAGCACGCACGAAACCTCGGCTTCGCGGGTTCGGCGGACGAGATCGATCATGCCTTCGACTTCTTCGAAGGTCACGCCGCGCCGCTCCAGGTCAGCCTGGGTGACCGTCGCCCACACGAACCTTTTCTCCGGGACGAGCTCGGCGCGGCCGAGCACGTCAGATACGAGTTGGAGATATGCGAAGCGGTGCTCTTCGAACAGCGTGCGAGACAGGGCCGAGATGGGCAGATCGAAAGCTGCGAGCTCCTGCGCGAGCTCGAAGACCGAGCATGTGGTCGACTCGTATTGGAAGCGTCCGGTGTCGCACACGAGCGCTGCGTAGAGGCAGATTGCCGCGTCGCGCGTGAGCGGGAGCCCGAGCTCGGCCACGAGGCGACGGACCACAACGCCACTCGCGGCGGCGTGCACGTCGACCACGTTGATCGTTCCGTAGCGCGCGTTGGACGCGTGGTGGTCGACCACGATCAGCTCTTCGGACGCCTTGGCGTTGGTCTCCAGGTCGCCGAGTCGCGCGAGGTCGCCGCAATCGAACGTGACCATGACCTCGGGTTCTTCGTCGACCGCGTCGGGTCGTGTCAAAAGGTTGAGGCCGGGCAGATCGCGGTAGTGGGGTGCGACGACGAACGGCGAGGGGAACGACGCGACGGAATCGACACCGGCGTCGCGCAGCACATGATGCAGCGCGAGTGTGGACCCCAAGGCGTCGCCGTCGGGGTTGACATGACAGACGAGCGTGACGCGCGCCGCGCGCCCGATCGCGTGCTGCTTGTCTCAGCGCAGCATCGATGTCTTGGTCGGCGTTTTCGTCCACTACTCCTCCTCGTCGGCTTCAGCCTCGTCCTGAGGCTCGGCATCGTGGTGGATGCCGCGCAAGATCTCCTCGATGCGCTGGCCGGCAAGGATGCCGGGGTCGAGTTCGAACGTGAGACGCGGGACCTGACGGATCCGCATTTGTCGGCCCACCAGACCTCGCAAATGTGGGGCGGCAGACCGCAGCGCGTCGCCGGCATGTTCCTTGAACGACGGGGAGGTCGCGGCTGTGGTGGCGCCAAGCGTCGAGTAGTACACCGTTGCGTACGCGAGGTCACGGGTCACCTTCACGCCGGTCAGGGTGACGAGCTCGAGACGAGGGTCGGACAGACGTTCAAGCTCGTCGGCAAGCACCTCGAGCATGACCTCGTTGACCCGGGCGGTGCGCGGGTACTTGCGTTGCGGGCTCACGGCTGTTCGAGCCATTCGGTCTCGACGTCGAGCAACTCGACGTCGGGTGCAGCCACCACGAACCGCTCCACCGACGCGAGCACTTCGCGAATCTGCGTCACGCTGCTCCCCACCACTGCGACGCCGATCGCGGCGCGCTGCCACTGATTCTGGTGATCGACCTCGGCCACCGACACCGAGAACCGGTGACGCAGACCGTCGACGATGGGCCGGATCGCGGCGCGCTTGGTTTTGAGTGACCGACTCTCGGGGACGTGAAGGTCGAAACAGACGGCCGCAGCGTGCACGTTGGCATTATCGCAGGACCCACAACACCCCAACTCTGACCACCACGGCCGACGCACCGACCGTCGCGCCGACTCGGAACTAGCGACCGGCCGTGATTCGTGCACCAGGATCGGGCGCCGGCGCCTCCCACGAAGCCCCGCGACGATCGGGCGATCACGAGCGCCCGCGTGCAGCCCGAAGAGCGCCGCACCGCCATGACGTGCGAGACGTGGGGCGGTCACGAGCCGGGCGCCAGATTGGCGAGCCGGTCGCCGGCAACCCCGCCAGTGCCGTCGTCGCGCACGCCGCGGTCGGCGGCGCCGCGCGTGGACGCCGAGCTGCCGACCCGCCCAGCCGCGCAGGCAGACCATGGTGGCGTCGAGGTTGAACGGCAGCGCGTCCTCGGCCGCGACGGGAGCATCGCGCGCAGCACCGTCGGGCTGCGCGCGGCCCGACGGACGAGCCTCGAAGATCTCGACGTCGTCGATCATCACCGCGAGCGGTACGGCCGGCGCCACGAACACGAGCGGCGCGACAGGCGGCCGGAGCCGGCCGCGACCTGCGTGCACACACATGTGCGGCAAGGGGCGCGACGACGAGGAACGCGACGTCCTCGCCGTGGCGTCTTCCGCGCCTCACACTCGGGCGATCTCGCGCTCCTCGAAGGTTTCGATGATGTCGCCGGCTTTGAGGTCGGAGAAGTTCTCGAGCCCAACCCCGCACTCGAAGCCCTCACGGACTTCGCGCACGTCGTCCTTGAAGCGCCGCAACGACGCGAGCGCACCCTTCCAGATGACGGTTCCGTCGCGCAGGAAACGCACCTTCGAGCCTCGGGTGATGACACCGTGGGTCACGAAGCACCCGGCGACCTTCCCAACGCGCGGGATGCCGAACACCTCTCGCACCTCGGCCTCGCCGGTGACGACCTCTTCGTATTCGGGTTTGAGCATCCCGACCAGCGCGTTGTTGACGTCTTCGAGCACGTTGTAGATGACTTCGTAGAGACGCATCTCTACGTTTTCTTGTTCGGCGAGCTCGCGGGCTTTGCGGTCGGGACGAACGTTGAAGCCGATAATCGAGGCGTTCGACACGACGGCGAGACTCGCATCGGATTCTGTGATGCCGCCGACGCCGCGGAGCACGAACGACAGCCGTACCTCGTCGTGTTCTTGGTCGAGTTTGCGCAACGCGTCGGTGATCGCTTCGAGCGAACCTTGCGAGTCGGCTTTCACGACGAGGTTGAGTGTTGCGACTTCGCCGCGTTGGACCGCCGCGAAGACGTCTTCGAGACGGGCGCCGCCCGAGAGCATGAGCGGGTTCCGCAACGCGGCCGCTTTGCGTCGGTGGGCGCGGGCTTCGGCAACGGTTCGGGCGATCTTGTCGTTGGGGGCGACGCGTACTTCGTCGCCCGCCATGGGAACGACCGAGAGGCCGAGCACCTCGACCGGCACGGACGGACCGGCTTCGGTCACCGACTTGCCCGATTCGTCGAACATGGCCCGGATACGCCCCCACGAGCCGCCGGCCACGATCGTGTCCCCGACGCGCAACGTTCCCTCTTCGACGAGGGTCGAAACGACAGGACCTCGGCCCTGGTCGAGGTGGGCTTCCAACACTGACGCAACCGCGGGCTTTTTCGGGTTCGCAACGAGGTCTTCGGCGAGGTACGTGTCGGCGACCGCGATCAACGAGTCGAGCAGCGCGTCGACACCCTGGCCGGTCGGCGCGGCGACGTCGACGACGATCGTGTCGCCACCCCACTCCTCGGGAACAAGTTCGTTCTCGGTGAGCTGCTGGCGCACACGCGTCGGGTCGGCATTGTCACGGTCGACTTTGGTGACAGCCACGACAATGGGGACGTCGGCCGCACGAGCGTGGCTGATCGCCTCGATCGTCTGCGGCATGACCCCGTCGTCGGCGGCGACGACGAGCACTGCGATGTCGGTCACTTGGGCTCCGCGCCGACGCATCGCAGTGAACGCTTCATGGCCGGGTGTGTCGATGAACGTGATGAATCGATCACCGTCGTCGGCGTGGCGCAGGACGCGGTAGGCGCCGATGCTTTGTGTGATGCCGCCCGCTTCTCCCGCCACGACGTTGGCGTTGCGAATGCGGTCGAGCAGCGTCGTCTTTCCGTGATCGACGTGACCGAGCACCGTCACGACTGGCGCGCGCGGCTCGAGCAGCGCGTCGTCCTCTTCGTAGTCGTCGCTCAGCATCGCCAGGAATTCGACTTCTTGTTCGCTGCCAGGCTCGACCAACAGCACCTGCGCGCCGAGCGTCTCGGCGATGAGCTCGATCATCTCGTCGGCGAGCGACACGGTCGCGGTCACCATCTCGCCGGCCTCGAACAGAATGCGGACGAGGTCGGCGGGCGTCCGATTCAGCTTGGGCGCGAACTCCTGAACGGTGACGCCGCGCGAAACGACGATCTCACCTTCGGGGACGGGCGCGTCGGCCGGCGTGAGCCGCTGCGACGCGGGTTCGAGTTCGCTGCGGTCGCGACGACGCTTCTTGCGGCGCCGCTGCTGCGGACCCCCAGGACGACCGCGACCGGCCGGACCTTGATATCCGCCACCCGGACCGCCACCCGGACCGCCGCCGGGCGCGCCGCGGCCCCGTCCGGGCGCGCCGGAACGAGGTCCGGTCGGACCGCCGGGCGCGCCGGCACCTGCGCCCGCGCCGGCGAAACCGCCGCCACTGCCGCCGGGTCGGCCTGCGAACCCGCCGCTGCGAGGTGGACCGCTCGGACCCCCCGAGCGGGGTGCGCCACTGCGGGGAGGACCACCGATCGGGCCACGCGGCGGAGCGGCCGGACGTTGGCCCGGCGGCGGCGGGATTGGCCGGCCGGTCTGGGAGACCGGTCGCGACGGGCTCGCACCGGCGTCGGTATCGGCCACGTCGGCTGAGGCGGCGACCGGGGAAGGCTTGTCGGTGATTGGACTGATCGGCCGTTCGATACTGGGGCGGGGACGCTCCGGCAGCGGGGTCGCGCGTTCGAACGATTCGGGTCGCGGCGCAGCCAACGGCTGTGCGCTCGAGCGCACGACGCGACGGGGCGGCTCGGGCATCGGCGGCGGCATCGGGACCGGCGCGGGCGCGGGCTCCTCGGCAACCGCAGGCGCCGGCTCGGACACCGCGAGCGGCTCGGGCGCCGGCGGCGGCTCCGGGACGGGCGCCGGCTCGGGTTCGGGCTCGACCACCTCGCGGCGCAGGCCCCGCGAGTCGGCGAGGCGGCGCACGCGGTCGGCCGACGGCTCGTCGATGCTCGACGAGTGGCTTTTCACACCGATCTTGAGCTCGTTGGAAAGCTCGACGACGACAGCGTTGTCGACGCCCAACTCCCGGGCCAGCTCGTAGACCCTGATCTTCTTGGTGGCCAAGACGCCGTCCGTTTCCTTGCTAGTTCAGTTACATAGTGTCGCGCGGAGCTCGCTGAGCTCGGTTGTCGTGAGCGGCCTGCGCAGCGCCCGGCTGAGAGCCCCGCGCCGAACCGCCTCTTCGAAGCATGCAGTCGAACAGCACCACGCTCCTCGACCTATTGCAGTTCTTCCCATACGTACCGCCCCGTCAGGTCCGGCTGCGATGCGCAGCCAGCCGTTCGGTGAGCCCCGCCGACGGCACCCGACGCAGGTGCGCTGCGGGGCGGCGGCGGTCAGTGCCGGTCCTCGTCGCGTCGCGAGACGCCCACCGGCGGGCGTCAGGTCTCCTCCACCACGTCGGCGGGGGCGGGCTCGCTCAGCTGTTGTTTTGTTTGTTCGTTGGCTTCATCGACCTCGACCAGTTCTGCGGCGGGGACGCTGGCGGTGGGCGGCTCAATCGGCGGGACGTCGCCGCCGAGGGTCGCGTATCCGGCCTCCGCGGCGCTGATCGCTTCGCCGCCTTCGGCCGGCTGCCACATCAACGTGCCGTCCGGTCCTTCGACCCATTCGCCCTCGGCGTAGCCGCCGCCGGACTCCTCCTCGGCGAGCTGCGTCTCGCTCTTGATGTCGACACGCCAGCCGGTGAGTCGGGCCGCAAGGCGGGCGTTCTGACCTTCCTTGCCGATCGCGAGCGACAGTTGGAAGTCCGGAACGATCACTTCGGCGATACCGGTGTCTTCGTGCAGGCGGACCTCTCGCACCTTCGCCGGCGCAAGCGCACGCATGACGAACTCAGGGCCGTCGGAGCTGAACGGGACGATGTCGACCTTCTCGCCTCGCAACTCGTTCACGACCTGCCGGACCCGCATGCCCCGAGCGCCGACGCACGCGCCGACGGGGTCGACGTTCTGGTCGTTCGACGCGACCGCGAGCTTGGTGCGATGGCCGGGTTCGCGGGCGACCGCGCGGATCTCGACGACGCCGTCGACGAGTTCTGGGACCTCGAGCTCGAACAGCCTTCGGACAAGACCGGGATGGGTGCGGGACACGACGATCTGCGGGCCTTTGGCGGTCTTGCGGACCTCGACGATGTAGGCCTTCATGCGGGCGCCGTGGTCGTAGCGGTCGCCGGGAACCTGCTCCGCCTGCGGCAGCAGCGCCTCGACTCGTCCGAGGTCGAGCAGCGTGTAGCGAGCGTCGGTCTGTTGGATGATACCGGTGACGATGTCGCCTTCGCGGCCGGCGTATTCCTCGTATTTCATTTCGCGCTCGGCCTCGCGGATGCGTTGCAGGATGACCTGCTTCGCCGTTTGCGCCGCGATCCGCCCAAAGTCGGCCGGCGTGTCGTCCCACTCGCGGGTGACGTTGCCGTCTTCGTCGAGTTCCTGCGCGATCACGCGGATCTCGCCGGTTTCGACGTCGATCTCGACGAGTGCTTCTTCGGCCGCGTCGGGCATACGCTTGTACGCGGTGACCAGCGCGTTCGCCAGTGCCTCGAGCATGATCTCTTCTGAGATCCCCTTCTCGATGGCGAGTGCGGACAGCGCTTCGAGCATCTCGGGATTCTTCATGCGGTCACCCCTTTGCTCGTCGTGGCGCGGGCGCTTCGCCGCTGGCCGGGACGCGGCTGCGGACCCCACTCGAACACGGTGCGCGCTTGTGTGACGTCGGCGTAGGCGACCGGGACGCGAACGCCTTCGACGTCGACGTCGCAATGCTCGGACGCGGCGGCGACCAGCGTGCCCTGCACGCGCCGGGTGCCTGAGCCGGTGCGGACCTTGATGGAAACGGTCGTGCCGACCGCGCCCGCGTAGTGTGCGGGCGTGCGCAGGAGCCGCTCCACGCCCGGGCTGGTCACCTCGAGGAGGAACGGGCCTGCCGGCGCCGTCGCGTCGTCGAGGATGGGCGACACGGCGTGGGTGACGGCGGTGATGGCCTCGAGATCGACGCCACCGGCCCGGTCCACGGTGACCCGCAGGGTGCGAGCCTTGCCGGCTCCGGTGAGTTCGACGTCGTAGAGCTCGAGGTCGAGGGCGGCGACGGCGGGCGCGAGCCGCTGGCGGAGCGTCTCGACCTGCGCGTCAACGTTCGCCACTGCCCACCAACCTCTCGGTCTTCGTCGGGGCCCCTGCAAGAAAAAACGTGGGCCGAGGCCCACGTTTGCCCTGCCCTTCGGGATCGCCCTCGTGGCGCGCCGTCAGGACTCCGAATAGAACCTAGCGATTGTAGCGCGCCGGCCCGCACCGGTCAGTGCGACGTTCACCTACGTTTTGCCCGGTTCGGGAGCCCCGGGTCGCCGTGGCCGTCGTCCGAATGAGCGTACGCGGCGGAGCGCTCATCCATGAGCCACCCCGCCGGCCCCTCGAGGAGGGACCAGGCCACTGTGGCCTAACCACGCAGAGTGAGCAATGAGTCATGTGACCCACTTTGGCACTCTTGGGCGCTTCACGGCGTTTGTACGGTCGGGGGGCCGCGGGTCAGCCGAACATCGCCAACAGCTCCGCTGGCGCGACCGCGTCGAGCTGCGCGTAGGTGCACTCGGCGACGCGCTTGTCGTCGCGCCAGCACTTGAACCGTGCGTTGTGACGAAAACGGCCGCTCAACAGGCCCTCGTACTCGGCCTCGCACACTCGCTCGATGCGAAGCGGTTCCCACGAAAGGTCCTTCGTCGCGTTCCATCGGCTCGGACCGCCCGGCATGCGCTGCCCGCTCGCCGCGGCATCGTGCATGGCGTCGGCCCAATCTCGCCACGGATGTCCGTCCAACGCGTGGTTGCGCAGCGGCTGCACCTCGGCGAGAAGTTGTCTGCGCAACGGCGCGGCCATTCCGCTCGCAACGCCGACGTGGTGGAGTACGCCGCCGTCGTCATAGAGCCCGAGCAACAATGAACCGATGCCGTTGCCGTCTTTGTGCACCCGATAGCCGGCGACCGCGCACTCGCAGGTGTGTTCGTGTTTCACCTTCAACATCGCGCGTACGCCGGGCTGATACGTGCTTGCGAGGGGCTTGGCGACGATGCCGTCGAAGCCGGCGCCTTCGAACGCGTCGAACCATTGCAGTGCTTGCTCGCGACTCAGGGTCGCCGGCGTGATGTACAACGGCGGCCGCGCGCGTCGCGGAGGAGCCGCTCGAGCCCCGCGCGGCGGTCGCGGAACGGCTCCTCGAGCAGCGACTCGCCGCTCAACGCGAGGAGATCGAACGCGACGTACGACGCCGGTATCTCGACCGCCAGCTTTCGGATCCGCGACTCGGCCGGATGCTGACGGAGCTGGAGCGCGTCGAAGTCGAGTCCGGTCGGTGTTGCGATCACCAGCTCTCCGTCGAGGACGATCTGGTCGGGGAGCTGTGCGAGCAGCGGTTCGCTCAGCTCGGGGAAGTAGCGCAGCAGCGGTTTCTGATTCCGACTTTGCAGATCGAGCTCGTCGCCGTCGCGGAACACCACGCAGCGAAAGCCGTCCCACTTCGGTTCGAACAACAGGTCGGGCAACGTCGGCATCTCGCGCGTGAGCTTGGCGAGCATCGGCTCGAACGGCGGATTCACGGATAACGCCACGTCCGGGAACCTACGACACAACGCGCCGGCGGTGCCCCGTCGCGCAGTCGACGACCTCACCTCGTACGAACATGGGTTCGTGCCCTCCCCGCGCCGTGACTCCGCCCGGATCGACGCCGGCACGGCGGGAGCGGCCGGCGCGCGCAGGGCGGCGCGTTCGACGGTGGCGAGACCGACGTTCGACGCGGTGGATGCGTGGTCGTCGCCTGATCGGCGCCGGGACCGACACGGCCGCGAGCGCGTGCAGGGCGGGTGCACGACGGCGGTGTGGGTGCCCGCAGCCGCGCTCGGTCGGTGTCCCAACCGGTCGGCGACGTCGCTGATCGATCGGCGAAGGGTCCCCACATGACCGGCGACCGCTCAGCACCGAAGCTGGGCCAACGGCCGGCGGTGCGACGCAACCATCGCGCGACCGCGGCCGACGCGAACCGTCCGGCGATGCGATCGCGAAACGATCACAGCAGACGGCGATCGGTCGCCCAGCGCGCGAGCTGATGGCGACTCGACAGCTGCAGCTTGCGCAGCACGGACGACACGTGCGTCTCGACCGTCTTCACCGAGATCCCAAGGTCGCGGGCGACCTCTTTGTAGGCGTAACCACGGGCGATCAGTCGCAGTACCTCGCGTTCGCGTGGCGTGAGCTGTTCGAGTTCGGGGTCGGTCGCGGGAGGCGCTTCGCTCGAGAAGGCGTCGAGCACGAACCCGGCGAGTCGCGGCGAGAACACCGCGTCCCCGGCTGCGACGGCCCCCACCGCGGCCACGAGCTCTTCGGGCGCGATCGTCTTCGTGACATACCCGCGCGCGCGGCTCGGATGGTCGCGATCACGTCTTCTGGGGCGTCACTGACCGACAGCGCCAAGAACCTGATGTCGGGATGGGTCGACAACACTTCGGCGATCACCCGCGCGCCACCACCGCCGGGCATGTGCACGTCGACCAGGACGACGTCGGGCGTGCGGTCACGAATCATCTCGATCGCGGCATCTACCTCCGACGCGCTGCCGATCACATCGACCGCGTCACCCATTTCCGCGCGCACACCGGACAGGAAGAGCTGATGGTCGTCGACGAGGAACACGCGGATCATGAGGTGGCACCTTCGGTGAGGCGCGGGAGTGACATCTCGACCTCGGTGCCTTCACCGGGGGTGGTGCGCACTTCGCCGGAACCGCCAGCTCGCGCGAGCCGGTCCACGATCGATCCCGAGATCCCCCGACGATCGTCAGCGACCGCGCTCGGGTCGAACCCGCGGCCGCGATCGCGCGACGAAGATCGAGACGCGTTGGCGTTCGACCTCCAGGTACACCGACACGGTCAGCGCGCCCGAATGCCGAACCGCGTTCACGATCGCCTCGCGTGCGGCGAACAGGAGTGGTTGCATTCCTCCGGAGGGACAGTCGCGCACGCGTACCACCTCGACCGGGACGCCGTGCTCGGCCTCGACCTCAGCTGCGAGATCGTCGAGCGCCCCACCCAACGATCCGTCGTTCATGTCGGCGTCTTCGCCGCGGCCGAGCAGCCAGCTGCGCAGCTCGCGTTCTTGCATGCGTGCGAGTCGCACCACCTCACGCGGATTGTCCGCGCGCCGCTGCACGAGCGCGAGGGTCTGGAGGACCGAGTCGTGGAGGTGGGCCGCGACCTCGGCGCGTTCGTCGGAACGGATCCGTTCACGCCGCTCGCCCACGAGCTGGTGCACGAGCTCCCATGCACCCGGGCCGATGATCAACGCGAAGCCGACCAGCACGACCGACGCGCCGATGACGCCGCCCCGGAGCGCGCGCCACGAGTCGGCGCTGAAAAAGAACGCGGCGAGTCCCGCCGCGATGCACGCAACGCCTGCCACGATTCGAGCGAGGGCACCCCGGCGGGTGCCGAAGAGCACCGCGACCGCGTCGGCCACGTCGCCCGGAAGCCGATCGAGGAACGGCCAGTCTGGCGGTTCCGGCGCGTTATCGCGAGCGCGGGTCGACAGGACAGACAGACCGACCATGGCCGCGCCGAGCGGCCACACGATCACGTCGCCCGGCCACGGTCCAACCGCGCGCACCAACAGCACGACACCGAGCACGACCGCGGCGAACGCGACCGTCGAGATCGCGTCGGTGCCGCGCGGCGTCGACCCGTCGCGTGCCGCGGCGGGCATCACCGCCCAGCCCAGGCCGTACAGCACCACGCCGACTCCGCCGGCGAGCGCGAGGACGCACAGCGCGCAGCGCACGACGTTCGCGTCGACGCCGATCGAGTCCCCGAGGCCGGCTGCGACGCCCGCGACGATGCGCCCATCGTGGCGGCGCACGAGCCGCTGCCGTTCGAAGCTCACCCCATGATGATCGCACTGGCGGACATGCGCCCGGATCGGGAGCAACCCGTATCCGTGGCCCGGTCGTCCGGGAACGGCTCGGGGATGTCCCCGATACCGGGTCGAGCGGGGCGCGAGCACGATCGATCCATGAACACCACTCCCCCCGGGAACGGGCCCACCGGGACCGCGACCTCGCACCAGCCGCCGCGGACACCGTGGCGGTTCGTGCGGCGTGAGCACGGTCGAATGATCGGAGGCGTTGCGACCGGCATGGCCGACGCGTTCCACATCGACGTCGTCGTCATGCGCGTGATCTGGGTCGTCGTGGCCCTCGCCTCATTCGGAGTCGGCGTCGCGGCGTACGCGATCTGCTGGCTGGCATTCCCGAGCGACGAGCGTCCCGCCCCGCTCGGCGAGCTCTGGCACGATCACGACGGCTTTCGGGTACGGAACGCGGGCTACATCGTCGGACTCGGGCTCCTCGGACTGGGACTGATCATCGTGTTCGGCGAAGTGTTCCACCCGTTCCGCCAGGGCGCCCGCGTCGTGTGGGCAACGCTGCTCATCGTCGCCGGACTGTCGGTGCTCGTCTTGCACCACCCCGACACCGACCCCGAGGGTTCGACCCCCGCCGCGCCACCCCCATGGGCTCCCGGCGCGGCGCCGCCGGCCGCTCCCGCACCGCCCGCACCAGGGACGAATCCCGGCGAGACATCGACGTCGCCTGCGTCGTCGGGGGAGCCGCTGACGGCACCGACCCTGCCGACGCCGCCGCTGCCTCCGATTCCGCCGAGCGCGTGGACCCAGGCCGCACCGTGGCCGACCGCGCCCACCCCCCGGGCCCGCAAGGCGCGCCCGCGCGCCTTTCTCGCACCGCTCACCTGCAGCGTGTTGCTCATCGGCGGCGGTGTGGTGACGCTGCTCGACAACGACGGCACGACCCATCTCACGGCCGCCGAGATCCTGGCTGGAGCGCTCTGCGTCGTCGGGCTCGCGCTCATGCTGTCCGCGTGGTTCGGACGAGCCCGCGGGCTCGTCCCGCTCGGCATCCTGGTCCTCCTCGCGACACTTCCGGCCGCGACCATCGACGTGCCGTTGACCGGCGGCACCGGCAACCGCGAATACGTCCCGACCACTCGCTCGGAGCTGCGCTCGAACTACGAGATGGGCATCGGACGGCTCGACGTCGACCTGCGAGACGTTCCCCTGACTGGCCACACGACGGCGCTGCGCGCCCAACTCGGGATCGGCAACTTGGTGATTGACGTCCCGGCGACGGTCAAAGTCGTCGTGAACGCCCACGCCGGAGCCGGCGCGCTCCTCCTGTTCGGCGGGAACGACGGCGGCTGGCCCGCGCAGCAAACGCGCACGGTGGCGGGAACGGGCCGCGGTGAGCTCGACCTCGATCTGCACGTCGGTGCCGGCGCCGTGCAAGTTCACCGCTTCGATCCGAACGGGCCGGAAACCATCTTCTCGGAGGCGAACTGATGTCGCGTCATCCCATCGACCTGCTCGCCCTGTTGTTCGGGCTCGCGTTCGCGATCTCCGGCGCGATCGTGATCGTGACGCAGGCAACGTCGGTCGACGTGAGCCCCCAGTGGGGCGCCGCGGTCGGTCTGATCGTGTTGGGCGTCGTCGCGCTGGTCGCGACACTGCTCCGGGCGGGCGACCGTGGGCTTGGCCGAACCGTGCCGCACGACCCGGTCGCGCCCGTCAGCGCCGAGGATCCAGCCGATTGACGATCTCGCCGAGCGGCACGTCGTCACGCGTGCCGGTCGCCCGGTCCTTGCGTTCAACCATCCCTTTAGCCAGGCCCTTCGCACCGACAACGATCTGGGTCGGCACCCCGATGAGATCCGCGTCGGCGAACTTCACTCCGGGGCTGGCGTCTCGATCGTCGTAGAGCACGTCGACACCGCGCCGCGCTGAGCTCCGCGTAGATGCGCTCGGCCTGCGAGAACACCTCGGCGGCCTGTTCGCCACGGCCCGGTACGACCACCAGGTGCACGTCGAACGGTGCCAGCGCGGTCGGCCAGGAGATGCCGTGCTCGTCGTGGTGCTCCTCGACGATCGCGGCGACGACGTGCGTCACGCCGATCCCGTAACAGCCCATGACCATAGGATGCTGGTCGCCGTGCTCGTCGGTGTAGTTCGCGTCGAACGCCACCGAGTACTTGGTGCCGATCTGGAAGACGTGCCCGACCTCGATTCCCCGGTCGACCGAAAGCGGCTCTTGACATCGTGGGCAGCGGTCGCCCGACACGATCGTCACGAGGTCGGCCCACACGTCGACGTGGAAGTCGCGGCCGAGCACCGCGTTGCGCACGTGATAATCGACCTCGTTGGCGCCGGTGACCCAGCCGATGGGCGCCGCGATCGGCGGGATCGGCGACGACGACCACCGCACCCGGGAAGTCAGGACCGATGTAGCCCTTCGCCAACTCGGGATGCGCCTCGAAATCGGCATCGGTGAACAGCCCGACGTGCTTCGGCGCGAGCGCGGCCGCGAGCGCGAACTCGTTGACCTCACGGTCTCCGGGCACGATCGCGAGGCCGAGCTCGCCGTCGACGTCGAACACGATGCATTTCAACATCTCGTTGGGCGCGACCTGGAGGAACTTTGACACAGCCGTGATCGCGCCCAGATCGGGGGTGTGCACCTTGTCGCGCGGTGCGATGTCGGATGGAGGGACAGCGGCATCCGGCTCGTTCGGTGGTTGGCGCCGCGCGGCCTCGACGTTGGCCGCGTAGTCGCATGCCTTGCACCACACGAAATCGTCCTCGCCGACCGCGGCGACCGCCATGAACTCGTGGTTGACGTCGCCGCCCATTTCACCGGACTGGGCCTCCACCGGCCGGAAGGTAAGCCCGCACCGTTCGAAGATCCGGTGGTACGCGTCGTACATGCGCCCGTAGCTCTCGCGCTGGCCGGCGGCGTCGAGGTCGAAGGAGTACGCGTCTTTCATCAGGAACTCGCGGCTGCGGAGCAACCCGAAACGAGGTCGGATCTCGTCCCGGTATTTCCAGTTGATCTGGTAGAGATTTACCGGCAGATCGCGGTACGAACCGTACTCCTGCGCGACGAGGGTCGTGATGACCTCTTCCGCGGTGGGGGAAAGACAGTACGCGCTGTCCTTGCGGTCGGTCAGACGGAACATCAACTCGCCGTAGAGCGCGTTGCGTCCGGTCCGATCCCACAACTCCAGCGGCTGCGCGATCGGCAGTGACACCTCCTGGGCGCCGGCCTGGTCCATCTCCTGGCGCACGATCTCCGAAACCTTGCGCATCACCCGTGCGCCGAGCGGCAGCCAGGAGTACAAGCCGGTCGCTACCCGGCGGATGTAGCCGGCCCGCAGCAGCAGCCGATGGCTGTCGACCTCGGCGTCAGCCGGATCTTCGCGCAACGTGCGCAGGAATAGGACCGACATGCGCATGGGTTGGGAGGCTACCGATGGACTCGTGCATTGCTCGCGAGAATACGGACCACGCGAGAAGACGAACCTCAGAAGTCGACCAAATCAATGGACGAACTGGACCATGATGGTGGAAGAAATTCCTGACCCCGCCGCTGGCATTTGGATCGGAAATGGGCTACTGTGCAGGTCGTGATTCAGTTCCGCGGCGCTGCCAGCATCTCGATGGGTCGTACCTCGCACGAAACCCACGACGAGATGTGTTCCGTGCGCGTCCGCTGAGCGCCGGCGTCACTTCTTTCGCCCAGCGCACTGTCCTTTTCCCACCCGGGAGCCGCCCTATGGCGATCGACGTCCGCGAGCTGTCCAACCGAATCCTCGACCCAGTGATCACCGAAGAGCTCGACCGGTACGAGCGCACAGTGACGGAGTACCTCGACGGGCGGGTCGACGAGGACGTGTTCCGCGTCTTCCGACTGAACCAGGGCGTGTACGGTCAACGTCAGGGCGGCCACAACCAGATGCTGCGCGTCAAGGTGCCGCACGGCCGGGTGAGCGCCGAACAGCTTGAGACGTTCGGGTACATCGCCGAGACCTACTCCCGCGGCTGGGGTCACCTGACGACACGCCAGAACGTGCAGTTCCACTTCGTCGAGCTCGAACGCACCCCCGAGATTCTGCGGTTGATGGCCTCGGTTGGCCTGACCTCACGCGAGGCGTGCGGCGACACGGTTCGTAACGTCATGGGCTGCCACCTCGCTGGTGCCTGCCCGCAGGAGAAGCTCGACATCACGCCGTGGGCGGAGGCGACCGCACGCTGGCTGCTCCGCCACCCGTATTCGCAGCGGCTGCCTCGCAAGTTCAAGATCAACTTTTCCGGTTGCGCCACCGACTGCGGCCAGGCGATGTTCAACGACGTCGGCGTGATCGCGACGACTCGGACGCTCCCCGACGGCACCGAGGAAGCGGGCTTCCAGGTGTTCGTCGCCGGCGGCCTCGGCGCCAACCCGCATCCCGCGCAGGCACTCGAGGAGTTCACCGCACGCGAAGACCTCCTGCCCACGATCGAGGCGTGCCTGCGTACCTTCGACCACTACGGCAACCGGGACAACAAGATCCGGGCCCGCATGAAATGGCTCGTCGATACGATGGGGATCGACGAACTCCGCGAACGCATCGTCAAGGAGCGCAAGTTCTTGCGTGCGGCACGCGGCTGGCCGGGCGGCATCCCCGAGCAGGTGCGGATCATGGGCGACGCACCCGCGGGCGGCGTGATGATCGCGCCGACCGGCACGATCAAAGACGTGCCGGTGAAGCTGCTCGGACGCGATCCGTACGACCGTTGGCAAGAAGCAAACGTCGTACGCGGGATCGCCAAGGGCACGACGAGCGTGATGGCCTACGCCCGCCTCGGCGACATCACCACCGCGCAGTTCCGTGCGCTGGCCGAGATCCAGCGCGACTTCGGCCTCGACGTGCGCGTCACCAACCGTCAGAACTTCGCGTTGCGCGACGTCACCGAAGCCGACCTCCACGGCCTGTACGACCGTCTCGCCGACATCGGGATGGCCGAACCGGGCGCCGAGCTCGCTCGCGACGTGGTGGCCTGCCCGGGCGCGGATACGTGCAACCTCGCGGTCACCCAGTCTCGCGGCCTCGCGGCGGCGATCGGCGACGCTCTGGAGGGCGCCGGCCTGGCCGAGGTTCCGGGCGTGCGCGTGAACATCTCTGGCTGCACCAACAGTTGCGGCCAACATCACATCTCCGATATTGGCTTCTTCGGGCTCGAGCGCCGCGCCCACGGCCGAGCTGCCCCCGGCTACCAGATGCTGCTCGGCGGTCATGTCGGCGACATGCAGATCGAGTTCGGCGACAAGGCCTCGAAGCTTCCGGCGAAATCGGCACCCGAAGCGGTGGTGCGCATCGTCGGCCGCTTCAACGAGGAGCGCAACGCCGGCGAGGAGTTCTCGCAGTGGCTTGCTCGTTCCGGCGGCGCCAAGGGCGTGGGTGAAACGGTGCACGACCTCGACCACTTCCCCACCCCTGACGTCGGGCCCGAGTTCTTCGTCGACTACGGCGAGACCGGCCCGTACGTTGCCGAGGTCGGCGACGGGGAGTGCGCAACGTGAACCTCCTGGACGCCACCGCAATATCGCGACCGCTCGTCGACGTCGATCTCGGCGAACTCGCCGTCGTCGCCAAAGAGCTCGAGCACAAGCCGGCTTCGGCTGCGGTGAAGTGGGCGTGGGAACGCTTCGGAGCCGGCGTCGTGCTGGCCGCGTCGTTCCAAGATTGCGTGCTCATCGATGTCGCGGTGCGCGCGGTTCCCGACATCGAGGTCGTGTTCCTCGACACGCAGTACCACTTCGCGCAGACCCACTGGTACGTCGAGCGCATACGCGAGCGATACGACCTCAACCTCACGGTCATGCAGCCGCTGGTCGCGCCCGACGACCTGTGGCAGACCGACCCGGACGAATGCTGCGCGATGCGCAAAGTTGAGCCGCTCGCCCGGGCCCTCGCCGGCAAGCAGGCCTGGATGACCGGTCTGCGTCGGGTCGAGACACCCGCGCGGCTGCGGTCGCCGATCGTGCATCTCGACGTCGGCCGGGGCATCGTGAAGGTCAACCCGATCGCGCCGTGGACTGACGACGACATCGAGTCGTACAAACATGACCACGAGCTCATCGAACACCCCCTCGCGTCGCAGGGTTACCCTTCGATCGGGTGCTGGCCGTGCACCCGGCCGGTGCACACGGGCGACAACCCCCGTGCCGGTCGATGGGCCGGACGCGGCAAAGACGAGTGCGGTCTGCACGGCTGGCCCGAGATCTAACCCGAACGACCCGACGGCCGAAACAATCGCATGCGGCGGATCGCTTCACACCTGTCGGCGCTCGAAGCCGAATCGATCCATCTCCTGCGAGAGGTCGCGGCCGAATTCGAGCGTCCGGTGCTGCTGTTTTCGGGCGGCAAGGACAGCGTCGTCATGGCGCACACCGCCGCGAAGGCGTTCTGGCCCGCGAAGTTGCCGTTCCCGGTCATGCACGTCGACACCGGGCACAACTTCCCCGAAGTGATCACTTTCCGCGACTCCGCGGTCGAAAAGCTCGGAGCTCGGCTGATCGTCGCGTCGGTGCAGGACTCGATCGACCGAGGTCGGGTCGTGGAGGACACACGGCCCGGCGCGTCCCGCAACCGCCTGCAGACCACAACGCTGCTCGACGCGATCGAGGAACACGGGTTCGACGCGGTGATGGGCGGCGCCCGACGCGACGAGGAGAAGGCGCGTGCCAAAGAGCGGTTCTTCTCGTTCCGAGACGAGTTCGGCCAATGGGACCCGAAGAACCAACGTCCGGAACTGTGGAACCTGTACAACGGGCGGCACAATCGAGGCGAGCACATTCGCGTGTTCCCGCTCTCGAACTGGACCGAACTCGATATCTGGCAGTACATCGAGGTCGAAGAGATCGAGCTGCCCTCGATCTACTTCTCGCATCGTCGCCAGGTGTTCCGGCGCGACGGCATGCTGATGGCGGTCACCGAATTCCTCGCCGCCGACGACGGCGCCGAAGTGTTCGACGAAGCCGTGCGCTACCGCACTGTCGGCGACGCGACCTGCACAGCAGCAGTCGAGTCGGGCGCGACCACGATCGGCGACGTGATCGACGAGGTCGCGACTGCGCGCATCACCGAGCGCGGCGCGACCCGAGCCGATGACCGCTTCTCCGAAGCGGCGATGGAGGACAGGAAGCGGGAGGGCTACTTCTAACATGGAGCTGCTCCGCTTCGCGACGGCCGGCTCAGTCGACGACGGCAAGAGCACGCTCATCGGGCGACTGCTCTACGACTCGAAACAGATCTTCGAAGACACACTCGATGCACTCGAGCACACGTCGCGATTGCGCGGCGAACAGGAGATGAACCTCGCGCTCCTCACCGACGGCTTGCGCGCCGAACGCGAGCAGGGCATCACCATCGACGTCGCCTACCGCTATTTCGCGACCCCCAAACGCAAATTCATCATCGCCGACACGCCCGGCCACATCCAGTACACGCGCAATATGATCACCGGTGCATCGACCGCGAACCTCGCGCTGATCCTCATCGACGCTCGGAACGGCATCCTCGAACAGTCCCGCCGGCACACGTTCCTCGCTTCCCTCCTCGGCGTCCCGCACCTCGTGCTGTGCGTGAACAAAATGGACCTCGTCGACTACGACCAGGCGGTCTTCGAGCGCATCAAGAACGAGTTCCGCGACTTCGCGACCAAGCTCGACGTGCACGACCTCGCGTTCATACCGGTGTCGGCGTTGCGCGGCGACAACGTCGTGGACCGCTCCGACAACACGCCCTGGTATGAGGGAACCAGCCTGTTGCATCATCTCGAAGAGGTGCACATCGGCTCCGACCGCAACCTGATCGACTGCCGCTTCGCGGTGCAGTACGTGATCCGCCCCCGCGACGACGCGTTCCACGACTACCGCGGCTACGCGGGTCAGATCCAAAGCGGCACGTACAAGCCGGGAGACGAAGTCGTGGTACTCCCGTCGGGTTTCACGTCGACCGTCGCGGCGATCGACACTGCCGACGGCCCGGTCGACGAAGCCGTGCCGCCCATGTCGGTGACGATCCGGCTTGCCGACGACCTCGACGTGAGCCGGGGCGACATGATCTGCCGCCTCAACAACCGCCCGCGGGTGAGCCAGGACGTCGACGCGATGATCTGCTGGTTCAGCGAACGCGCCACCTTGACCCCCGGCGCCAAGTACGCCGTGAAACACACGAGCCGATGGGCGCGGGCACTCGTCAAAGACCTCCAATACCGACTCGACGTGAACACGTTGCACCGCGACGAAACCGCGAACTCCCTCTCATTGAACGAGATCGGCCGGGTCACGTTGCGAACGACGCAGCCGCTGCTGTCCGACGAGTACCGCCGCAACCGCGAAACTGGCTCGTTCATCCTCGTGGACGAAGCAACCAACGACACCGTCGCCGCGGGCATGATCGTGTAGTCACGCTCGGCGCCCGCGCCGGCGCCGGCCAGACCGACAACATTGGGTGTTGGCGCCCCAACGACACCGATCCCGACCCTGGCCGCCATCGGCTTTTGTGACACCGCAGCGGTCGGCATGCGCACTCGTCGCTGCGCACGCGAGAATGGACCCATGGTGCACGAAGTCGCGGCGGTCGGGTTCTCCGATCCAGCCGACTACGAAGCGGCCCGGCCCTCGTATCCGCCCGACGCCGTCGCGTGGCTCGTCGAGCATCTCCGCATCGGACCTGGACATCGCGTCGTCGACCTCGCGGCCGGGACCGGCAAGCTCACACGGCTGCTCATCTCCACCGGCGCCGAGCTGGTCGCGGCCGAGCCCGTCGCCGGCATGCGTGCGACGTTCCGCACATCTGTGCCCGACGTCCCGGTCGTTGCAAGCACAGCCGAGCAACTCGCGTTCCGCGACGGATCGATCGACGCGGTGACGGTCGCGCAAGCCTTCCATTGGTTCGACCACGATCGTGCGTTCGCAGAGCTGGCACGCACCGTGCGCGGCGGGGGTCGAGTCGGCCTGGTCTGGAACGCCCGCGATCGCAGCGTCGCGTGGGTCGACGAGGTATGGACGATCATGGATCGCGTCGAAAAGCGCGCGCCGTGGCGGAACCACGACGATGGGAACGACCACGCGTTCGGTGCGTGGCCCGGGTTCGGCGCCCTGCACTCGGCCCAGTTCCGCCACGTTCAGGCAACGACCCCCGAGGCCATGGTCCAACGGGTCGCTTCGGTCAGCCACGTCGCGGTCCTGCCCGCCAACGAACGGGCCGCCGTGCTCGACGAGGTCCGGGCAGTGCTGTCCGGCCACCCCGACGTCGAAGGACGCACCGAGCTCGCGGTCCCCTACCGGGTCGACTGTTTCTGGTTCGAGCGGAACTAACATCAAAGGGTTCCCGAACGCTGATATCTGTGTCAGCATCTTGAGAGCGATGCACGGATGCGTCGACTCCAGGAGGACCGACCGATGGGCCCGAGTCGCCCGCTCACCGTCGATGGTGCCGCGATTGGACGCGCGACGGCCGACGGACCTGACCCGATCTTCGCGCCCGGCCGCCGCATCCAGCTGGCCCGTCGGGGGACGACGTTCATCCGCGAGGTACCCGGCCCTGACGGTGCGCCGACCGTGCTGCTCCTGCACGGCTGGGTCGCGACCGGCGGACTGAACTGGTTCCGGGCCTTCGACACCCTCGGCGACCGCTTCCGGGTCGTCGCGCCCGACCTGCGCGGCCATGGGCAAGGCATCCGCTCGCGGCGGGTGTTCCGGCTGGCCGACTGCGCCGACGACTGCGCAGCCACGCTCCTCGAGCTCGGGACCGGGCCGGTGATCGTGGTGGGATACTCGATGGGCGGACCGATCGCGCAGCTGCTGTGGCGACGTCACCGCGACCTCGTGTCGGGGCTCGTGTTGTGCGCGACGTCGGCGGGATTCATGCCGAACCGGCATTCTCGGATCTCTTACCAGTCCGCGATGCTGAGCGCCGTGACCGCGGCGCGCGTCGCAACATTGACGCGTGCGGTGCCGTCTCTGCCGGCATGGGGGGTGCGCCAGTCGCGACTTCCGCCGTGGATTTCGGACGAGATGCGCCGCCACGATTGGCGTTCGATCGTCGAGGCCGGCCATTCGATCGGTACCTACAACGCCAACCGCTGGATCGACCAGGTCGACGTCCCGACTTCGGTTGTGTGCACCACCCGCGACCGCGCGGTACGGCCCGAGCTACAACTCGCGCTCGCCGATTCCATCTCGGGGGCGACCGTGCACCGGATCGACGACGGTCACCTCGCGTGCGCTCAGCCCGGGTTCGGACGGGTTCTGCGCGGCGCGTGCACCAACGTCTCCGACCGTGTCGGACGTGCCGCTGCCGTCTGAGCCGACCATCTCCGCATACCACCGGGGCCGGTGCAGCTTTGCCCAACCGGGTTTGACCCAGCCGTGCACCATGCCGTTGAGCGCGTCTGGATCGCGAAACGCGAGCGTGATGTGACCAATGATCGCGAACAGCAATCCGATCGCGAACCAGTCGTGCACGAAGGTCGCACCTTGACGCCACGAGTCGGAGAACGGGCTGTACCACTTCAAGATCAGTCCGCTCATCAACATCACGAGCATCGCGGCACCGATGAACGTCGCGTTGAGCTTCTGTCCGGGATTGAACTTTCCGAGCCGCACATTCGCACGCCGCCGTTTCGACCACCACCCGCGGTCGTCGCGCGTCCATCGGTTCAGGCGGCCGAGGTCCTCTCGCAGCTGTCCACCGGCTCGAAGCGAGATGGCGACGAGCACCGGGATCGGCAGCAGCAGCCCCGCGTAGAGGTGCACGGTGCGGACCAACAGGCGTCGGCCGACCAGCTGCGACAGGGGTCCGGCGTACAAGCTGAAGCCGGTGAACAGCAGGATCAGCATGAGGGTCGCGGTACACCAGTGCGCATACCGTTCGACCCGATCGAACCGGGGAAGCTGCTGCGGCGCCGAGGCCGTCGGAGCGGTCTGGACTCGACTCATGTGGGCGCGTCATCCCGCCCGTTGCTGTGGCCGACCCAACCGTTGACGGCGTAGCCGTTTTGCTCCCAGTAGCCGGGTTCGACTTCGGCGGTGAGCTCGATCGTCTGCAGCCACTTGCACGACTTGTATCCGTACATCGGCGCGACATACAGACGAGCCGGGCCGCCGTGGTCGGTGGAGAGCGGCTTGCCCTCAAGCTCGTAGGCGACCATCACGTCGGGCCGGCGTGCCTGGGACAGCGTCAGACTTTCGGTGTAGGCGCCGTCGAACGACACGAACCGCAACGCGGTCGCTTCCGGCTTGACGCCGGCGCGGTCCAACAGCCTCGACAGGACAACGCCGGTCCAGTGCTGATCGGGAACCCGCCAGCCGGTGACGCATTGAAAGTCGCGCTTCAACGTCACCGAAGGCATCGCGGTGAGTTCCGCGTACGAGATCGTGAACGGCTCGTTCACGAGTCCTCCCACCTGCAGCGTGTACTTGTCGCGCGAACGATGGGGGAAGTCACCTGTGATCGTGTAGAAGCGGTAGTTCCCGAACGGGAGCAGCGACGTGATCCCGGTGAAGTCCTTGGCCTCGATCGGCGCCATGACCTGCGCGAGCCAGTCCTGCACCTTGGCGCCGACGACGACTCCCGCCGCGCCTAACCCGACCAGACCGAGGAACACTCGCCGGCCGACAGGCGTCCCACGCTCCGGTTCGGTCACCCCTTCAGAGTACGGCCGTGAGGTGTGCCTTCATCGTCAGGTCATCTCGCGGATGCGTGCTTCCCGGTCGTGGGTGTTGTTCGCGTCGCGGCCCTGAATCTGGAGCAGTTCCTCACGGGTTGCCTCGGCCTCCGCGGCCGCTCCCACGTCGGCCGCCGCGATCCGAGCCTCGATGCCTTCGGCCATGATGCGCTCGGCTTCGTCAACGAGCGCGTCGACCATCTCCGCTTCTGGAACGACGCGTACCACGTGTCCCTTCACGAAAAGGTGTCCTTTGCCGCGCCCGCCCACGATCCCGAGGTCGGCCTCGCGCGCCTCGCCCGGCCCGTTCACGACGCAGCCCATCACCGCGACTTGCAGCGGAATGTTGCGTTCCTCGAGTGCGGCCTGCGCGGCCGCGGCAATTCCGATGACGTCGACCTCGGCACGTCCGCACGACGGACACGCGATCAGATCGAGGCCTTTTCGCTCGCGCAACCCCAACGATTCGAGCAGCACCTTGCCGGCCTTCGCCTCTTCGACCGGATCCGCGGTCAACGAGAAGCGGATCGTGTCGCCGATACCTTCGGCGAGCAACGTCGCGATCCCCGCCACCGACTTGATCAAACCTTGAGGCATCGGCCCCGCTTCGGTCACACCGAGATGCAGCGGATGATCGGTTGTCTGGGAGAGCAGCCGGTAGGCGTCGATCATGAGCGGCACGTTCGACGCCTTCACTGCGATCTTCACGTCGTCGAAGTCAACCTCACGGAACAGGTCGAGTTCGTGCATCGCCGACGCGACGAGCGCTTCAGGGGTGATGCCGCCGTGACGTTCGGCCATTGCCGGATCGAGGGAACCAGCGTTGACACCGATTCGAATCGGCAGCCCGTGGTCTTTGGCTTCGCGTGCCACCAGCTTGATGTGTTCCGGCTTGCGGATGTTGCCAGGATTGAGTCGAAGTGCCTGCACCCCGGCTTCGATTGCGGCGAGCGCAAGCTTGTATTGGAAATGGATGTCGGCGACGATCGGGACCGGCGAGCGGGGGACGATCTGTGCGAGACCGAGCGCCGCGTCTTCTTCATTGCATGTGCAGCGCACGATGTCGGCTCCGGCCGCGGCGAGCGCGTAGATCTGTGCGAGCGTGCCGTCGACATCGGCGGTTTTGGTCGTGGTCATCGACTGCACCGACACACGTGCGTCGCCGCCGACGGGCACCGTGCCCACCATCACCTGACGGGTCGCTCGCCGTTTGTGCACGTCGCCAGGCTATGTCCTGATGACGAGCGACATGAGACTGTTCACCCGATCATCACCACATCTCCACGATCGGGTCGACGCGCACGGGGCAGTCCCCGACGCCCCCCGTGTGACACGTCATGGAAGAGGTGCGGGTCGTCGCGGCCTCAACCCATCAGAACGGGTTGGCGACCGGGTGGGTGATGTCGAGGAACAGCGACGAAACGAGGATGAAGAGCAGCACGACCAGCACTGCGCCCGCAATTGGCATCAATTTGGCTGCGTCGACCCGGACTTTGCGGCGCATCACGAGCGACGCTACCTGCTCCGCGGTTGCGATGGCGATGTAGCCACCGTCGAACGGCAACAGCGGCACGAGGTTGACGAGGCCGAGGAACACGTTGATGACGAGGAGCAGCCCGACTACCGCGACCCAGCCTGCGCTCACTGCTTGGGCGGCGACCTGCGCGAATCCGACTGGTGACAGGAACCGTTGCTCGTTGTCGACCTTGCTTTTGTCGGTCCCGTCGAGGACGTGGAAGTACTTCGTCATACCCGACGGCGAGAAGATCTGGCCGAGCGCGTCGACTGCCTCGTGTACGACCGACACCACCTGACCGGGAGCCATGGTGAGCGACGCCACGAACGACGGCCGGGGGATTGCGACCGTCGCCGTGATTCCGGCGACGACCTCGCTCTGACCGTCGAACACGTGCCGGGCGAGGGTGACGTCCTTCGTCAGCTGAGCGGAACCACGATCGACGACGATCTCGACGTGATCACCGGCGTGGTGACTTTGGATGAGTCCGGCGACCTGATCCCACTGGTGCACTGGTGTCCCGTCGATCGAGACGAGTGTGTCACCCGCCTTGAGACCTGCCTGCTGGGCACCCAACGAGACGGCATCCAGTTTGGTGAGCGCTTGCTCGTGACGCAGATCGCCGGCGACGAACAGCAACGAGAACATCAACACGAACGCGATCACGAAATGCACGGCCGGGCCGGCCGCGGCGACGACGACGCGGGCGACATAGCCCTTCGACCGATACGCGCGCGCCTCGTCTTCGGGCGCAACATCTTCGAGATTGGTCATGCCGACGATGCGGCAGTATCCGCCGAGCACGACCGCCTTGATGCCGTATTCGGTCTCGCCCCGCCGGAACGACCAGATCCGCGGACCGAATCCGACGAAGAACTCGGTGACCTTCATACCGGAGCGTTTCGCGGCGACGAAGTGGGCCGCCTCGTGCAGCATGATGATCAGCGGCAACGTCAGCACGACGCCGATGACGGCGACCTGGGTGGGGAACACGAGCGCGTACGCGAACAGCAGCAGCGCACCCGCGAGCGTGAGCATGATCGCCTTGCGCCCTCGGACAGTGACCTGCTCGAACGGGTCCCTCACGCGACGCTCCTTCGTACGGCCAAGGCCCGCGCCCGTCCCCGTGCGACCTCGTCGGCGGCCAGCACGTCGGCGACCTCATCGGCGCTGGCGGTCCCGGCGTTCAGGACTTCCTCAACGATTTCGGCGATACCCGTCCACGGGATGTGCTCGGCGAGGAACGCTTCGACCGCGATCTCGTTCGCGGCGCTCAGCACCGCTGGCGCGGTCCCACCGACCCGTCCGGCCTCGTAGGCGAGCGCGAGACAACGGAACGTCGTCGGGTCGGGCGGCTCGAACGTGAGCGTCCCCAGCGTCGACCAGTCGATGGCGCCGAACGCCTCCGGCAGCCGATCCGGTGCCCCGAGGGCCAACCCGATCGGGAGCCGCATGTCCGGCGCCGAAAGCTGCGCGACGGTGGCCCCGTCGCGGAACTCGACCATTCCGTGCACGATCGATTGGGGATGCACGACCACGTCGATGTGGTCGAAGTCGACGCCGAACAGTTCATGCGCCTCGATGACCTCGAGCCCTTTGTTCATCAGGGTCGACGAGTCGATGGTGATCTTGGCACCCATCTGCCACGTCGGATGACGCAAGGCGTCGGCAGCGCGTGACCGTCGCGAGCTCGGCTGGGGAACGGCCGCGGAACGGGCCGCCGCTGGCGGTGAGGATGATGCGCGCGACCTCGCTGTGACGTCCCGATCGCAGACATTGCCAGATCGCGGAATGCTCGGAGTCGACCGGCACGATGTCGCCGCCGCCCACCGCACGTGCCTTGGCCACGATCGGACCCGCCGCGATCAAGCTCTCCTTGTTGGCAAGCGCGAGTCGCTTCCCCGCTTCGAGTGCCCCGATCGTCGCCGGCAAGCCCGCGAAGCCGACGACCGCGTTGAGGACGACGTCGGCGTCGGGGTGAGCGGCGAGATCGGCCAGCGTTTCCGGCGCGTCGAGACACGATCGTGCGAGGTCGCTGGACACCCCGAACGTTCGTGCTTGTTCGGCGAGCAGCTCGACGTTCTTGCCGGCCGCGAGGGCGACGACCCGGTACTCGTCGGGGTGTCGGGCGATGACGTCAAGCGCCTGCGTTCCGACCGAACCGGTCGACCCGAGCACCACGACGCCCCGTTTCATGACGCCAGACTACGGGCTGGGACGCAGCCGCCAGCCCGCGGCGCCTGCCTGCGCCCAGCCGGTCTGCGGCGCCGACTCAGACACCACGTCCGTTTCAGTTGGCACGCAGGGCGCGTTCAGAAAATCTTGAACTGGAGGGCGAGGTAGTACGCGATCGGCAGACAGAACAGCAACGAGTCGAATCGGTCGAGGACACCGCCGTGTCCGGGCAGCAGCGATCCGAAGTCTTTCAAGTCGAGGTCACGCTTGAGCATCGACTCGCACAGATCTCCCATGAAGGCGCCGGCGGCGACGAGGACTCCGAGCGCCAGTCCCTTGCCCGGGGTCCACGGATGGAACTGTCCGACGATCGCGGCTCCGACGACGACCGACGCGAGCATGCCGGCGACACTGCCTTCGACGGTCTTGTTCGGTGAGATCTTCGGCGCGACCGCCGTGTGCCCGAACTGTGATCCGACGAAGAAGCCGATCACGTCGTAGGCGATGACGCACAACGCGACGCCGAGGAGGAGGCGTACGCCGTTGTGCGACGCCAAGATCAGGCCCGAGAAGCCGCCGAGACCGCCGACATACGCGAAGACCAGCACCGTGCTCGCCACGCCGGGCAGCGGCCGCCCCGGCGTGATCTCCCACAAGAACCACAACATCGAAACGATCACCACCATCCCGAAGAACACGGGATACGCAGGCGGACCGTAGTGACGGGCGGCAACGGGCATCAACGTGGCTGCGACCAGCGCGACCAACGTCGCCGGACGCAGCCCGCGCTTGCGAAGCGACATCGCGAGCTCGAGGGTGGCGACGCCCACGATGACGCACGCCAACGCGACGGTCGTCGCATTGTGCGTGAAGCTCACGATCGCGACCACCGCGACCGCCAACCCCGTCATGATCGCGGTCGGGAGGTCACGAGGCGGCGCGGCGTCGCGGGTCGGCCGGTCGGACTCGAGGCGGTTCGCAGCTGGGCCGCGGGTGCGGGGTGGACGACGCGGCGTCGTGCCACGTCCGGTACGGCTGGCGGGACCTTGGCGGCGCGCGGCGAGGTCACGCTCGAACGCGGCGTCTTCGTCGACCGGACCTTCGTTGGACAGCGCGCCGAGTTTCGCCTCCTCGCCGGAGAGATCTTCGGCGAAGTCGGACTCGTCCCAGTCGGACCCCGCGCGGAATCGTGGCTGCGCGCCGGTGACGGTTGCCCACGTGTCGAGCTCGTCGGGTGTGTCGCTGTCGTCCGCGAAGATCGCCGGTACCGCGCCGGTCGGCGGTTCGGTCCAGTGCGGCAGCGGTGGCACCTCGCCGGTCGGCGCGTCCTCCAGCCGTGCCTCGACGGCCCCGCCCGCTTCGGCTGTGGTGTCGAACGCGTCGGCCTGTCCCGGGCGAGCGTCGGCTGCCCGGACGTCGGCGGGGCTGTCGGACGTCACGGGCGGGCGGTCGCGCGCCGGTTCCCGACCGGGCAGGATGTCGTCGTGGGCAGCCGACCAGGTCGAACCGGCCCGGCTGGGGTTGGCCGTGGCGGTCGACTCGCCCTCCGCGCCGGTCGCGGATCTGCGCGTGTCCGACCCCAACGGCCGGTCGGTCTCTCGCAGGTCGAGTTCGGCGTCGGCCTCTTCGAGATCGACCCGGTCGTCGTCGTCGCCGGCGGGGTCACCGAGGCTCGCTCGGGCTTCCTCGGCGCCGAGGATGCGTACTCCCTCAACCGGGGGGCGTTCGTCGTCGTATGGCTCGCTCACGTGTTCCTCACCCTCGCGTCCTCACCGGGGCAGGCTAGACGGGCGCGTCCCGCAGGCGCCGCAACGCCAGATCCGGCCTGGGGCGCCGCACGTCACGGGACGGTCAGACTTCGAGCAGCTCCTTTTCTTTGTGGCTCGACATCGTGTCGATCTCGCCGATCACGTCATGGGTCAGTTTCTCCAGGTCCTTTTCGATGCGGTCGAGGTCGTCGCGGGAGATCTCGCCGTCCTTTTCGAGCTGCTCGAGCTCCTGGCGGACGTGGCGGCGCACGTTGCGGACCGCGACCCGGCCGTCTTCCGCTCGTGCTTTGACGACCTTGACCATCTGCTTGCGGCGTTCGGCGGTGAGCTCAGGAAAGGTGAGGCGGATCACGGCGCCGTCGTTCGAGGGTGTCACCCCGACGTCGCTCGCCTGGATCGCCTTCTCGATCGCTTTGATCGCACTCTTGTCGTACGCGGCGATGACAAGCACCCTCGGCTCAGGCACCGAAAAGCTCGCGAGCTGCTGCAGTGGCAGCTCAGACCCGTAGTAGTCGACCCGCAGCTTCTCGACAATGGCGGGGGTGGCACGCCCGGTGCGGATCCCGGAGAACTCTTCTTGCATGTGGAGAACGGCTTTGTGCATCTTTTCCTGCGCTTCGCCGACTTTGGCGTGCATCAAAGATCCTCTCCCATCGGCATGCCCGCGCTGACGAGCGTGCCGATGGTGTCGCCGATGAGCGCCCGGAAGATGTTTCCCGGCTGGGTCACGTCGAACACGATGATCGGGAGTGAGTTGTCCATGCAGAACGTAATCGCGGTCGAATCCATCACTTGCAGGCCGCGTTGCAACACGTCGATGTAGGTGACGGCCTCGAGCTTGACCGCATCGGGATGGGTGCGGGGATCTGCGCTGTAGACACCGTCGACGCCGGAATGGGTTCCTTTCAGCACCGCGTCGGCGCCGATCTCGGCGGCCCGGAGCGCAGCCGTCGTGTCGGTCGTGAAATACGGGTTGCCGTTGCCGGCCGCGAAGATCACAAAACGCCCTTTTTCGAGGTGGCGGATTGCGCGCAACGGGATATACGGCTCGGCGACCTGCGACATGGTGATCGCGGTCTGCACCCGTGTGGGCTGGCCGAGTTGCTCGAGGGCATCCTGCAGTGCGAGCGCGTTGATGACGGTCGCCAACATGCCCATGTAGTCGGCCCGGGCGCGGTCCATACCGCCAGTCGCGCCAATCATGCCCCGGAAGATGTTGCCGCCACCGACGACGATGGCGATCTCGACATGGAGGTCGTCTCGGGCCTTGGTCACCTCCGCCGCAATCCGCTGCACGACGTCGGAGTCGATGCCGAAGCTGACCGACCGGTCGGCGAACGCCTCGCCCGAGAGCTTGAGCACCACTCGTCGGTACTTGCTCTCGGACATCAGCAGCTCCTTTCGGGCTCCGGTGGACGCGTCACTCCTCGCCGATTTTGACTCGCGCGAAGCGGCGCACCGCGGCATTGCCCCCGAGTCCGGCGATTAGCGCCCCGACGGTCGACTTCGGGTCCTTCACCCACGCCTGCTCGATCAGCGCTCCCCCGGGGTTCGCCTTGTAGAAACCGTTGATCTTGCCTTCGATGATCTTCGGCCACGACTGCTCGGGTTTTCCCTCTTCGCGAGCCAGGCTCTCGTAGATCTTGCGCTCACGTTCGATGTCGTCGGCCGGGACATCATCACGGTTGACCCACCGTGGCGCGGCGCTCGCGATGTGCAGGGCGACGTCGTGCGCGACTGCGCGCACCCGCGCATCGGCCGGGTCGACACCGCCGAGTTCGACGAGCACCCCGACGACGCCCCGCTCGTTCTGCATGTGGTTGTAGCCGTCGATGAGGCCGTCGGCAGTCTCGAACCTGACGACACGTCCGACCTCGATCTTCTCGGCGAGCGTCCCCGACAGGCCCTTCACGAAGTCTTCGACGCTCTCGCCGTTGATCTGCTGCACCCCAACATCGTGTTCGCCGTGTTCGACCACGAGACGAGCGAGCGCGGCGACGGCCTGCTTGAACACGTCGCCCTTGGCGACGAAGTCGGTCTCGCAGTTGAGTTCGACGAGCGCGCCGACGTTGCCGTCGATCAGCACCTCGATCGCGCCCTGGTCGGCGTCGCGACCGGCCCGCTTCGCCGCGCCCGCGATCCCCTTCTCGCGCAGCCAGTCCTTGGCGCGTTCGACGTCGCCGTCGGTTTCGGTGAGGGCCTTCTTGCAATCCATCATCCCGGCACCGGTGACCTTGCGGAGCGCGGCGACGTCCTGGGCGGAAATATCGGCCATCGTCACGCTCCTTCGGACTCGACGGGCATGTCCGCGCCGGCACCGGCGGTGGCGGCGACGCCGGCGTCGGCGGGCTCGGGCGGGGGCGGGATCGTCTTAGCGGCATCCTTGGCGGCCTGGGCACGCACTTCGATCTGACGTTGCTTTTCTGCGGCTGCGGCCTTCGCCCCGCGGTGAAGTTCCTGGAACTCCCGTTCCTGCTCCGGCGTGCGTGTCAGGCGCGGCGGAGCAGCCACCGCGGCCGGTGCCGGCTCGTCGGAACGGGTGCCGGGTCGGGCGTTGCGACGGCGGCCCATCTCCCGGCCCTCTTTGACGGCGTCGCTAATGACGCGGCACATGAGGTTCGCGGATCGGATCGCGTCGTCGTTGCCGGGGATGACATAGTCGATGACGTCAGGGTCGCAGTTCGTGTCGACCACCGCGACGACAGGAATGTGCAAGCGGTTCGCTTCGGTGACTGCGATGTGCTCCTTCTTGGTGTCGATCACGAAGATGACGCTCGGGAGCTTCTCGAGGTTCTTGATCCCGCCGAGGTTGCGCTCAAGCTTCGCGAGATCGCGCCGAACCTTGAGCCCTTCCTTCTTCGACATCAAATCGACCTCGCCGGAATCGACCTGACGCTGAAGTTCGCGCAGCTTCGCGACCCGCGAGTGGACGGTCTGAAAGTTGGTGAGCATCCCGCCCAACCAGCGAAAGTTGACGTACGGCATGCCGCACGCCTCGGCTTGGCGCTCGACCGGCTCCTGCGCCTGTTTCTTCGTCCCGACGAACAGGACGCTGCCTCCTCGGGCGACGTCCTCACGCACGAACCGATATGCGGTGTCGATGCGTTCGAGTGTCTGGTGCAGGTCGACGATGTAGATCCCGTTGCGCTCTCCGAAGATGAAACGTCGCATCTTCGGGTTCCAGCGACGGGTCTGGTGACCGAAATGGACGCCAGCTTCCAACAACTGCTTCATGCTTACGACGGCCACGGCCGTGCCTCCCTGAAGGTTCGGTCTTCCGTCCGCGAGAGCGCCGGCCGCAGCTGCAGTCGGACGCCACCTCGGGTTCGCGGGCGTGCTTGGTCCGGTTTCGACGAGTGGGGACACCCGAAGTGTAGCGGTCGACCTCAGCAGACGACCCGGCCCGGCCCACCCCTCGCCAGTCCGAATTGTCCGGTTGGGAACGGTGGTGGCTGCAGTGGCCGCGCCGCCGCGGCGGTGTTCGCCGAGCACCGCGTGGTCGTCGTGACATCGACCGGCCGCCCGCCGCCGGGGTCGGGATGCCTCTCTCCCACACAGTCCGACGTGCGCGCGACGGATCCGTCGTGGCGCCCGCGCTCGGTCCGGTCGCGCGACGCGTCGACCGGACCGACCTGACCTGTCGCCCGCACGTCGACGGCGACCAACGCAACATGCGAACAGAGCGTGTGTTGCTGTGTGCGTGCCCGACCGCCGTGGGCGACGTACCCGCCACGGGACGCGACCGACGAATGACCGGGCCGGGACCGCGTGCAGGTGTCCGCGCCGTCGCCGCGCGGTCGGATCCGGCATGTCACCCGGTCGCCGACCGGACCGACCGATGCCGACCCGAGGCGCGCGACCGACGTCGACCGGCAACGCCGACCGGACAACGCCTCCCGACCGCGCCCGATCGGACGCTCGCCCTGCGGCGCGGCGACCGCGCCTTAGGTGACGATGCCGCGTTCGGGGAGCGGCTCTGACAGCCGAGAGCGAAGCTGGAAGATCGCTTTGGTATGAATCTGACAGACCCGGCTCTCCGTGACGCCCAGCACGTTGCCGATCTCGGCGAGGGTGAGCCCTTCGTAGTAGTAGAGCGTGAGCACAAGCCGCTCGCGATCGGGCATCCGGTTGATCGCGTCGGCGAGGACCTGGCGCATCTCCTCGGATTCGAACGCCTCGACCGGATCGTGGCCGCCACCGGCGATGGTGTCGCCGACGGTCGCACCGCTGCCGCGTTCGGAACCCGCGCTGAGCAGCTCGTCGAGCGCGACGACTCCTACGAAGCTGATCTGGCCGAGCACCGTCGCGAGCTCCGACTCGGTCATCCCGAGTTCCTTGGCGACTTCGGCGTCCTCGGGGCTGCGCTTCAACTCGTTCTCGAGCTTCGAATACGCGCGTTCGATCGAGCGTGCCTTCGCCCGGACCGAACGGGGAACCCAGTCGATCGAACGGAGCTCGTCGATGATCGCGCCTTTGATACGCGAGATCGCGTAGGTTTCAAACTTGTAGCCACGGGCGAGGTCGAACTTGTCGATCGCGTCGATGAGCCCGAAGATGCCGTAGCTGACCAGGTCGGATTGCTCGATGTTCTGCGGTAACCCGGCGGCGACGCGGCCCGCGACGAACTTCACGAGCGGCGAGTAATGCAGGATCAAGCGCTCGCGCGCGTCCGCCGTGTTGCGCTCTTTGTAATGTTCCCAGAGTTCGGCGATGTCCGCCGTTGACTCGTCCACGCTGTACTGCCCGCTTCCCTAGGCCCGAGGGTGCGTCCGTTCGTACACCGACCACAGTCGATCACGAGTTACATGAGTGTAGACCTGGGTGGTCCCCACGTCGGCGTGCCCGAGGAGCTCCTGAACCGCCCGGAGATCAGCGCCGCCCTCGAGCAGGTGCGTTGCGTACGCATGCCGCAGCGCATGCGGATGCAGGATCCGGCCGTCAGCCAATGGATGGCGGGCAAGCACCCGCCGCGTCTCTCGGTGTCATTCGGTGACCCCGAGCATTGACGAACAGGGCCGACATCTCCTGGTGGACGAGCACGTCTCGCGCGTCAGCCAGGTACCGTGCGACGGCGTCGCACGCGGGCCGGCCGAGCGGGAGGCGACGGACCTTCATCCCCTTGCCGAGCACGGTCACGGCGCGCTGTCGAAGATCGACCGAACCCACGTCGAGCCCGCAGCATTCGCTCACACGCAGACCGGCGCCGTACAGGAGCTCGAGGATGGCCAGGTCCCGGGCGACACGAGGATCGTCGTCGACGAGGTCACCGGCTCGGTCGAGCAGCGCCATCGCATCCTGGCGACGCGGCACACGCGGCAGCTTCTTCGGCCCGCGGGCGGTGTGGAGGCGAGCGGCGACATCTCGCGTCACAACACCGTGGCGACGAAGAAACCGCACATACGCGTGTACCGACGCGGCCTTGCGCGAGATCGTCGCCCGACCGAAGGACCGAGTCTGCAGATACGCGAAGTAGCGCCGCAACGAACGATGGTCGAGATCGGCCGCATTCGGACATCCGCCACGCTCGCACCACGACACGAACTCGTCGACGTCGTGCGTGTACGCACGACGCGTGTGCTCACTCACACCGGTCAGCGACGCTGCGAAACCGCCCGAGTCGTGCCCAGATCGATGGTGCTCGGCCATGAACATATGACGCTAGTTGGCCCGCAGACAGCGTCGCGCCTCCCTCGCCTCCTCGGACACCTCCCTTGGACGTCTCCCTCCGACGCCTGCCTCGGACTGGCGCCTCGAGCGACTCGCGTCGGCGACCTTGCCCGGAGACGGCACTCGGCGACTGGTCCGGTCGACACGCCGGACCAGTCCTGTGTGGGGGCCTGCCGATTGCTCACCGACCACAGACGTCTGTCCGATCCGGCGCTGCAGCGATCGCGCCCGGCCGACCACGCGCCGGCGGTTTCGACCCCAGAGGGCCGGACTGTCCGGCCGCGAGGACGCTGGGCTCACGCGCTCGGCGCAGCCCGACGGTCCATGCGCGGGAGCGCAGGTGCCGCTCAGGCTTGACCGACCCTGGGGCGCGTTGAGGCGCCGGGAACGGGCCGGGCGGTCCAGCCCGGCGAGGCTCTCGCAGGCGAACTGACCGAACTGACCGAATTGTGCGAATGAGTTGCTTCAGCTTCGGCGCAGATTGCCGAGATGTGAGTCGTGGAGCTGACCCAGTGCCCATATGACGCGACACCGATCGAGGCCGAAACGCTCTCAGGCGGCTCCATGCTGCTCACCTGTGCCTGTTGCTCGGCTGCGTGGGAATGGCACGGAGCGTGGTTGCGACGAGTACGCGAACCCGACCGGGATGCTATCCGCGCGGCACGCGAAGAGCGCAGCAGCGAGACGACCCAGTAGCGGCGAGCGCGTCCGGGCAGAAGAACAGGATCAGGAACCGTCTAGGCGCGGCTGTCGGCGCTCAAAGAACGCGAGGATCGCCTCAGCCGTATCGTGCGTTGTCGACATGAGCGCCTGGGCCGTGTTCTCGGCTTCGATGGCCTCCGCCATCGAGACCGCCAGCGACTGGTCGAGCAGCCGTTTCGACGCGGCCAGCGCCAACGGGGCCATGTTCGCCAGGCGGCTCGCGAGCGAACGTACCGTCTCGGCGAGCAGTTCGTGCGCGACGACCCGATTCACGAGCCCGATGCGTTCTGCTTCCACCGCGTCGATCACATCGGCGAGCAAGACGAGCTCTTTCGCGCGATGCATGCCGACGAGGCGGGGCAACAGCCACGATCCGCCGAAGTCGACGACGAGGCCCCGCTTGGCGAAGATCTCGCTGAACCGCGCCTGATCGGACGCGATGATCAGGTCGCAGCCGAGCGCGAGATTGCAGCCGGCACCCGCGGCGACACCGTTGACTGCGGCGATGGTGGGCTTGGCCAGCGCGTGCAGCGCGAGCGCGGCACAGCCCACGATTCGCATGCCGGCTAACGCGCTCCCGACTCCGGGGGCGGCATCGGCGGAGCCGCTGTCGGCGAGGTCGGCTCCCGAACAGAACCCGTCACCGGCACCCGTGATCACCAGCACGCGATCGTCGCGATTGACCGCCACCTCCTCGAAGAGGTCGATCATGGCGAGCCACATCTGCTGTGTCACGGCGTTCTTCTTGTCGGGACGGTTCAGGGTGCACGTCACCACGCCGTCCGCGCGCTCGACGAGCAGCGGGTCCATACGCTTCCTCCCGAATCCGACGGTGCGCGTCGTCTCGCGCAGAGCGTACGCTCGGACGTTCGGACAGCTCACCGTGCGATGCACGGCCGCGACGACTGCCCGAATCGTTAACGTGGGCGGGTGGGCTCCAATACGTCCGGTCCGACCGTGCGTCGGCGTGGCGACAGGGCGCTGAACACGACCGCGTCGGCCGTGGTGACGGTCCTGTCGTTTTGGGTGGCGCGGCGGGGCCGATGACCGAGCACGACTGGACCGACGCCAACAGCCACGACGACGCGCCGATCGATGTCCGGCACGTGCAGCCGTACCAGGCCGACAAGACCTACCGGTGTCCGGGCTGCGACCACGAGATCCGCCCAGGCGAGGGCCACGAAGTCGTCATCCCGCTCGACGCTCCCCAGGAGCGACGCCATTGGCACACGGGCTGTTGGCGGGGCGAGCAGCGACGTCAAGAACGCGCCCAGCGGCGGCGCGGTCGCGGCAATTGACGCGGCCGAACGGCCAGGCGTCGGACGCGTCGGAACACGGATCCACGCGGGGCCACGACGCCCGTCGTTCCTCGCGGATGGTGATCGCCGGTCCGGCCCGTCCGCATCGCGGCTCGGGTCTTCGCCTCGCGCACGACGACCGCGCCGCACTGCAATCCGAGGTGGACTTCCGGTCGGGAACGCGCCCGGTTCGAGAAGCGGAACCCGGCAGCGTCTGTGTGTTCGGCGACCGTGACATGGGCCGCTTCGCTGGTCGGCGACCCGTCGGACGTCTCCCGACGTTAGAGATCCTTGCCGGGAAGTTCTTCGACGTTCACGTCCTTGAACGTCACGACGCGCACGTCCGCGACGAAGCGGGTGTTGCGGTACATGTCCCATACCCACGCGTCGCGCAGTCGGAGCTCAAAGTAGGTGCGGCCTTCGTCGCGGCGTACTTCGAGATCGACTTCGTTCGCGAGATAGAACCGACGCTCTGTTTCCACGACGTACTGGAACATCGGCAGGACGTCGCGGTACTCGCGGTACAGCTGCAGCTCGATGTCGGTTTCGTAGCGTTCGAGGTCTTCGGTGCTCATGAAGACCCAAGTCTACGCCGGGTTGCGGCCAATCCGATCATGGCGCGACGGTCCGCGGCGCGAACGCAGGCCCGGATCAGAAGCGCTTCTCCTTGATCTTCGCGGCCTTCCCGACGCGGTCGCGCAGGTAGTACAGCTTGGCTCGCCGCACGTCGCCCCGGGTCACGACCTCAATTCGGGCGAGGATCGGCGAATGCACCGGGAACGTGCGTTCGACACCGACTCCGAAGCTGACCTTGCGAACCGTGAACGTCTCGCGAGCGCCGCTGCCCTGGCGGCGGATCACGGCGCCTTGAAAGAGCTGGACCCGCTCGCGGGTGCCCTCGACCACCCGGACGTGGACTTTCAGGGTGTCGCCGGGACTGAAGTCGGGAATGTCGTGGCGCAGATACGCGCGGTCGACGAGGTCAGTGCGGTTCATGGTGGAAGTACTCCAGGTCGCAGGCGCGAGCCCACGATGCTAGCGGCCGTCATCCTCGGGCGGGAACTCGGCTCGGAGGCGCTCCTCTTCGGCGCTGAGGGGCCCGGAGATCAGATCCGGACGTCGCTCGCGGGTCCGGCGCAGCGATTGCGCATGCCGCCACCGGGCGATCCGGGCGTGGTCACCCGAGCGCAGCACCGCGGGAACCTCCCAGTCGCGAAAACGCGCCGGACGCGTATATTGCGGATACTCGAGGAGGGCCACGTCGGGCGCGGCGTTGAATGACTCCTCGGTCGACGACGCCGCGTTTCCCATCACGCCGGGCACCAGTCGGGTGACAGCTTCGATCACGACTAGCGCGGCCGCTTCCCCGCCGGCGAGGACGTAGTCGCCGACCGAGAGCTCACCGTCGCAGCAGTGGTCGGCGACTCGCTGGTCGACGCCTTCGTACCGTCCACACAGCAGCGAGAAGCCGTCGCCGGCGGCGAGTTCGCGTGCGCGAACCTGATCGAACCGCGGCCCACTCGCCGACAGCATCAGCAGCGGCCGTGCCGGTTTCACCGCTTCGACCGCCGAGAACAGCGGTTCGGGCATCATGACCATGCCCGCTCCCCCGCCGAACGGTGCGTCGTCCACCGCGTGATGCACGTCGGTGGTGAACGCTCGCGGGTCGTGGACGCGCACGTCGAGCAGACCGGCGTCGCGGGCGCGACCGACCAACGAGACCGACAGCGGCGCCGACAGGTACTCGGGAAAGATTGTGAACAGGTCGATTCTCATCAGAGGTCGAGGAGACCGTCGGGCACGTCGACCACCAGCATTCCGGGCTGTTGATCGACGACGAAGACCATCGGCACGAGCGCTCCGTTGTCGAGCACGAGGAGATCGTGCGCCGGATTGGCCTGCACTGCTTCGACCCGGCCGATGGCTGTCCCGGCAAGATCGCGCACCTCGGCGCCGATCACTTCGTGCACGAACACCGCTCCTTCGGGGGCGGTGTCGAGCGCGGTCGCTTTCACCGACCGGCCGCGCAGCAGCTCGGCCGCGTTGCGGTCGTTGACGTCGGCGAAATGCACGACCCATCCGTTGCCAGCCGTCCGGGCCGACTCGACGACGAGGGGAACATCACCGACAAACAAGCGCGACCCGGGAGCGAAACGCTCCGAAAGGTTCGTGACCGCAATGACATGAACCTCGCCGCGCAGTCCGTGCGCCCGACCGACGCGTCCAACCTCGAGGAGGACGGGTTCGTCCGTCATGTCGGCAGGTTTCGGTGCTACTCCGCGACCTCGACCGTGACCCGAACACCTTCGGTTGCGCCGGCCGCTCGACCGACCTGACGCAACGCCTGGATCACACGACCTCGCTTGCCGATGATGCGGCCGAGGTCGCCGGGACTGGTGTGGATCAGGATCGCGACGTTGTCCGAACGCTCGGTCGTGTCGACGAACACGCCGTCGGGGTCGTCGACGAGCTGACGCGCGACAAGCTCGATCACGGTCTTCGCGCGTGCGCCCTTCACTCGATTTCCTTCGGCGCCGATCTCGTCGTCTTCGAAGTCGTCGTCTTCTTCGAAGTCGTCTTCTTCGAAGTCGTCGTCGACGAGATCGTCGTCGCTCACTCGGACACGTCCTCGGTGGCGGGTGTCTCACTCGGTGCGTCGGCCGCGGGTGCGCCCGAAGCCGACGTCTCGGGAGGTGGCGAACTCACCGCGACGGTCTCGACCGCCTGCGCCTTGGGTGGTGTCTTCGCTTTGGGTTTGGCGACGGCGTCTTTTCCGACGGCGGTTTTGTACGCAGCCCACACGCCGGTGATCTCGAGCAGTTTGGCGACCTGCTCGGTTGGCTGCGCGCCGACCTGGAGCCAGTGCAACGCACGATCAGCGTCGATCGAAACCACCGATGGCTCCGCGCGAGGTGCGTACTGGCCGAGCACCTCGATGAACCGGCCGTCGCGCGGGCTGCGCGCGTCGGACACCACCACTCGGTAGCTGGGCTGTTTCTTTTTGCCCACGCGCATCAAACGGATCTTGACGGCCAACGAAACTCCTGCTCGTAAGTGTGCTCGCTGAGAACGGCGAGTGAGTCTAGAACATGGCGACTAGCGGCCCTGCAGGCCGGGAAGGTCCCCGAGCGACAGCCCGGAACGCTTGCCCTTTTTGCCCCGGCCACCGCCCATCGATCGCATCATTTGCTGCACCTGCTTGAACTGCTTGAGCAGGTTGTTGACGTCGGAGGAGTTGACCCCGGCGCCTTTGGCGATGCGCCCACGGCGCGAGCCGTTGATGAGGTCGGGTTTGCGGCGCTCGGCGGGCGTCATCGACTGGATGATCGCCTCGATCCGTGTGATCTCGCGGTCGTCGATCTCGGCCTTGCGGACCTCCTTGGGCATGCCCGGCAGCATTCCGATCACGTTCTGGATCGAACCCATCTTTTTGACCTGCTGCATCTGCTCGAGGAAGTCCTCGAGTGTGAAGGTTCCCTCCCGGAGGATCTGCTCAGCGCGTTGTTTCTGTTCGGTGTCGAACGCGGCCTCGGCCTTTTCGATGAGTGTCATCACGTCGCCCATACCGAGGATGCGGTCGGCCATGCGATCGGGATGGAAGGCTTCGAACTCGTCGAGTTTCTCGCCGGTACCGGCGAAAAGGATCGGTTTCCCCACAACTTCCTTCACCGACAGCGCGGCGCCGCCGCGGGCGTCACCGTCGATCTTGGTGAGGATCACACCGTCGAGTCCGACGGTCTCGTGGAATGCCGTCGCAACGTTGACGGCCTCCTGTCCGGTCATCGCGTCGACGACGAGAAGCGTGTTGTTGGGTTGCACGGCGTCACGGATGTCGCGCAACTCCTCCATCAACTCGACGTCGATCTGGAGTCGGCCCGCGGTGTCGACGATCACGACGTTGCGGCCAAGTCGTTGCGCTTCTTCGATGCCGCCGCGCGCCGACACGACCGGATCGGACGGGTCGGAGAAGAACGGAACGTCGACGCTCTCGGCGAGGACGCGCAGCTGCTCGACCGCGGCCGGGCGCTGGAGGTCGGCACCGACGAGCAACGGTTGCAGGCCCTGCGACTTGAGCAACCGCGCGAGCTTGCCGGCGGCGGTGGTCTTTCCCGAACCTTGGAGGCCGGCGAGCATCACGACGGTGGGCGGCTTCGGGCTCATCGTGAGCTTGCCGGTCTGGCCGCCGAGCGTCTGCACGAGCTCTTCGTGGACGATCTTGATGAACTGCTGCCCGGGCGAAAGGCTCTTCGAAAGGTCGGCGCCGATGGCGCGTTCCTTCACCCGATCGATGAACGCGCGCGCGACTCGTACGTTGACGTCGGCTTCGAGCAGCGCCCGCCGAATCTCGCGGGTCACTTCGTCGATGTCGTGTTCCGACAACCGTCCGCGGTTGCGGACGCGACTGAAGATGCCTTCGAGACGATCGGACAGCGCGTCGAACAAGGCTTCGTACTTTACTGGGGAGCCGCGTCGAACAGCGCAGCGGCAAACTCTTGCGGATCGAACTCGACGAGATCTTCGACACTTTCGCCCACCCCGACTGCCTTGACCGGCAACGCAAGCTCGGACTGAATCGCGAGCAGGATGCCTCCTTTGGCGGTCCCGTCGAGCTTGGTGAGCACGATGCCGGTCACGTCGACCGCGTCGGCGAACTGCTTGGCCTGGACGAGCCCGTTTTGCCCGGTCGACGCGTCGATCACGAGGAGCACTTCCTTGCATGCACCGTCGGTGCGGTCGACGATCCGGCGGAGCTTCTTCAACTCCTCCATCAGGTTCGATTTCGTGTGCAAACGTCCCGCCGTGTCGACGAGGACGAGATCGGCGCCTCGGCTCGAAGCCGCGGCCATCGCATCGAACACGACCGACCCCGGGTCGGCGCCATCTTGCCCGCGCACGAGTTCGCCTCCGGTGCGTTCGGCCCAAAGGCCGAGTTGGTCCGCGGCGGCGGCACGGAAGGTGTCGGCCGCCGCGAGCACCACCCGTCGGCCTTCACGCACCTGCTGGGCGGCCAGCTTGCCGATGGTCGTGGTCTTGCCGACGCCATTGACACCAACGAACATCCAAACGTTCGGCTCACCCGCGACGGCTCGTAAGCCGCGGCTCGGGCTCGCTTCGAGCATCGCGACGACCTCGTCGCGGACCAGGCCGACGAGGCCGACGACGTCGACGATGTCGTCGGCCTTTGCCCGCGCTCGTACCGCGTCGAGAATGCGTTGCGTCGTCGCGAGACCGACGTCGGCGAGCAGCATCGCTTCTTCGAGGTCGTCCCAGGTGTCGTCGTCGATCGTGCGGCCCCGCAGGCCGGTGAAGACACCGGAGAACGCGGCACGCGTCCGTCCCAATCGGTCACGCAACCGAGGTCGGGGGCCGACCGGCTCCTCCAGCAGCTCCTCGAGCTCGTCGGTGGTGACGACCGGTGTGAGTTCCGGCACTTCGAACTGCGGTGCCAGTTCCACTTCGAGATCGGCGATCGTGTCGTCGAGGTCCGGTGTTGTCGCGACGAGGCCGAGCTCTGCTGGTTCTCCGGGCGCGACCTGAGACCCGCGATCAGCGCGGTGCACGAACCGCAACGCGAAACCGCCAGCCACGACGACGACCACGACAGCGACGACCACAAGGACCACAGTCACGCCGCGCACACTACCCATGCGTCTCCGGCGACGACGTCCGGTGCGCGATCGCCCGCGCATCGGTCGTCCAATGGCCGGGCCGACGGAACTGTGCTGGTTACGCCTCTTCGAGCTGGAGGTCGCGGATGCGTTGGCTCACAACTCGACTCGAGCCTCCCGGTGGCATCGAAACGCCGTAGAGCACGTCGGCCGCTTCCATCGTACGTTTCTGGTGCGAGACGATGAGCAGCTGCGCTTCGTCGCGGAATTCGTGGACGAGATCGAGGAATCGGTGCAGGTTCACGTCGTCGAGCGCGGCTTCGACTTCGTCCATGAGGTAGAACGGCGAGGGCCGGGCCCGGAACACGGCAAACAGGTACGCGAGCGCGGTGAGCGATCGTTCGCCACCGGACAACAACGAAAGCCGACGCACGGTCTTGCCTGAGGGCCGCGCTTCCATCTCGATGCCGGTGTTCAGGAGGTCGTGGGGATCGGTGAGCACGACGCGCCCGGACCCGCCTGGGAACAGCATCGCGAACAACTCGCTGAAGTGGCGAGCGACGTCGGCGAACGCGGATTCGAACACGTTGACGATCTCTTCGTCGACCGCTTTGATGACCCGCGAGCTCGCGACGGGTGTTGCGGACGTCGTCGAGCTGTTGCTGCAAGAACTCGTGCCGCTCGATGAGCGCGTCGTACTCCGACACGGCGAGCGGGTTGACCGGTCCCATGAGTCTCAGCTCACGCTCAAGTTCGCGTGCGTGTGCCGACAGTGTGGTGCCGTCGGCGATGTCCGGCATGGGGGCCGAAACCGCAACCTCGGGCTCGCAGTCGAATTCTCGCCGGACGTTCTCGACGGCTTGCTCCAATCGCAGCCGGAGCTCGGCCTCTTCGATCTCGAGCCGGCCGACCCGCTCGCGTACCTCGGCGAGGAGCTGTTCCGCCGCGACACGGTCCGTGCGGAGACCGTCGAGTTTTGCGCCCGCGGCCCGGGCCGCTTCGGATTGCTCCCGACGACGGCGGCGCAGACGATCAGCGAGCCGTTCGGCTTCGGCCGCCCGTTCGGCGAGCCGCGCCGCGAACGTGTCGATTGCGTCGCGCTTGTGCTCGAGCTGCGCGCGACGGGCACGCGCCCGGGCCTCCTCGTCAGGACGGGCCGCGAGCCGCGCTTCGAACTCGGCGAGACGGGCCGTGAGTCCCGATCGCCGTTCGGCGACGGCCGCACTCTGGATTTCGAGTTGCTGACGGAGCCGCTGCCGCGTGCCGGTCGCCGTGTTCGACCTCGTCGCGGCTGGCGGCGAGCTGTTCGGCCGCGACGGCCTCCGCGGTGCGGGCGTCGTCGAGCGCCAAGACCGCGGTGCGTACCCGTTGTGTCGACGCGTCGCGGGCGGCGGGATCTTGGGGCTGGTCGGCGAGCAGTTCCTCGACTCGACGGGTGAGGAACGTGTGGCGCTCGTCGAGCGAGGCGGCCCGGACGTCGACCGTGCGGCGCAGGTCGGCCGCCCGTTTGGTCAACGCTTCGAGCTGTTGGCTGCGCCGGCGATCGGCCTCGGTCGCGATGAGCTCGGCCCGGCGGGCGGCGGCGAGCCGCTGGCGTTCGGTCTCGACGCTCCTCGCGGCTGCGTCGCTGTCGGCTTCGGCGACGCGCGCGCGTTCGGTGGCGTCTTCGAGGGCGGCCGGAGTGACGGCCGACACTGCGGGGGGCCCGGCCCGCCACGGGCTTGGGCCGCCGAAGCGGTCGCCCGCTCGGGTAACGGCGATCAGATCGGGCGACGCGAGCCCGATGTCGAGCGCGGCGATCCATCCCTGTTCGACGAGCACAAACGGCGCGAGCAGCCGCGTGAGGAGACGATCGAGCGGCGGATGGGTCGAGCGGACGCACGACGCGAGTCGCCGCGCGCCCGGGCGGCACTGCGGCCAACACGGGAGTGCCGTCAGTCGGGCGCAGCACGACCATCAACGCGGACGCGTCGGCCGACTTCAGGCGTGCGACCGTGGCCCGGGCCGCGGCATCGCCTTCGATCACGATCGTGTGCAACGCTTCGCCGAGCGCGGCGGCCACTGCGACCTCGGCGTCGGCGTCGACCTCGATGTGATCGAAAAGTCGGCCGATCATGCCGTCGAACGCGCCAGCGTCGACGGCCGACCCCCCGTCGGCGAGGGCGACGGCGAGGGTCTCGGCGCGCGCACGCCATCGGGATGCCTCGGCGGCCGCGTTGCGCCAATCTGCGTCGGCGCGTTGGACGGCTTCTTCTGCGCCGCGCAGCGCTCTGGACTCGTCGGTGAGGCCGGGCGTGATCGACGAACGTGCATCGACCTCGGCGCGCAACGTCGCCGCCGCGCGTTCCGCTTCGTCGGCGTCGGCCCGATGCGGTTCGATCGTCGTCAGCTCGGCCGCGACCTGTGCGAGCTCATGTTGCACCTGCGTCAGGTCGGCGGCGATCGCGTTGGCGTGCGCGTCGCGCTGGACGACGTCGCGCTGGGCCTCGGCGAGCTCCGTCTCCGCCTCCCGGCGTAGGCGGGTGGACGGCAGCTCACCGGCCGCGAACGCCCATTCGTTGGCGTCGTGGAGCTGCGCGGCGCGGCGCTCGGCCGCTTCGACGTCGGCGCGCAACGGCACCAACATCTCCGCGTCGATGTCGACTGCCGACAACTGCTCGCGGGTCCGGGCAGCTTCGGCGACGAGCGTCTCGACGACGCCTTCATCGGCGACGGCTGCTAACTCACGTTCGAGCCCGCGCCGGCGTTCGGCAACGAGGTTGGTCAGTCCCCGACTCCGTTCACGCAACGCTTCCGTGCGCGCCAACAGATCGGCGACATCGTCGCCGCCGGGCACGGCCAGGGCGCGTTCGGCGCCGATCACGTCGTCGTCGAGTCTCGTCAGCCTGACTCGAAGGTCTTGTTCCTCGCGCGCCAGGTCGCGGCGTGCGTCGACCCGGCGTTGCTCGCGGTGTTGGAGGCGGTCGATCTCGCGTCCGGCAAGATGCAAGGTGATCGACCGCAGCTCGACGACGATTCCGTCATGGCGGCGGGCCGCGTCGGCCTGCCGTTCGAGCGGCCGCAGTTGGCGCCGCACTTCGCGCAGGAGATCCGTGAGGCGCAGCAAGTTGCCCTCGGTGGCCTCGAGTCGCCGCTGAGCTTTCTCGCGGCGTTTGCGGAACTTCAAGATGCCGGCCGCTTCTTCGATGATCGCCCGGCGGTCCTCGGGACGGGCGTTTAGGACGGCGTCGAGCTGACCCTGCCCGACGATGACGTGCTGCTGGCGACCAATGCCGGTGTCGGAGAGCAGCTCTTGGATGTCGAGCAGCCGGCATGGGGCGCCGTTGATCATGTATTCCGACTCACCGGTCCGGAACAACGTGCGGGTGATGTGACCTCCGAGAACTCGATCGGGAGCATCCCGGCCGTGTTGTCGATCGTGAGCGCCACCTCGGCGCGACCGAGCGCCGGCCGTTCGGCGGTACCGGCGAAGATGACGTCGTCCATCTTTCCGCCTCGCAGGGCACGAGCGCCCCTGAGCGCCGAGCACCCACGCCACCGAGTCGACGATGTTCGACTTGCCCGACCCGTTGGGCCCGACCACGACACAGACACCGGGCTCGAAATCGAGCGTGGTCTTGTCGGCGAAGGACTTGAACCCCTTCAGTGTGAGTGATCGCAGGAACACCAGGCCCCCTCCTCCTGATGTCGATCGTAGAGGTGTCCGCCGCCGCCAGCGGGGACTCCCGACCCGCGGGCCCGAGCCCGTTTCCCCCGTCTGCGGCGCCGATCACCGGATACGAGAAGAATCAGCGTCGCCGACGGTCGAGCCGATCCGCTCGACGTCGACGCCGTCGACGCTCGCCCGCGTCGGACCCGGTCCGGCACCAGGCAATCGATCGTTCGACGGCGCGGCTCCGGCACCTTCGAACTCCGCCTCCACCCAGCCCGTCGGACCGGTTGCGCACATATCCGTGCACCCCGGCGGCCTTGGCCACGTCCTGGCAGGTATCCCGGAACAACACGCCCTGTACCCGCCCGGAGCCAGACACGGCGGCGCACACGGTCGGCATCGGGGTCGTCACACCTGGCACGCCTCGCAAAAGAACGTCGATCGGTTCGAGTAGCGGGCCCGTTGGATCGGGCCGGCAGCATCGGACACAGTCCTCGACCTTCGCGGCCGTACACCTGGTGGTGCTCCTGGTATTCGCCGGGCTTTCCGAACAGGTCGACGTAGCCCTCATCGGCCAGTGACGATCCGCGGTACTTCACCGCGCCTTGGAGGGTCTCGCCCATCGCCCGGTACAGGCGGCGAACCTCTTGCGGGAGAGCGAATCGCTCTGCGGTCCCATTTGAGCCCGGCTTCGAAGAGGATCTCGTCGCTGTAGACGTTGCCGATACCGGCGATGAACTTCTGGTCCATGAGCAGCGGTTTGAGCTTGGTCTTCCGTTCGGCGAGCATCCGTCCGAACAGATCCCACGACATCGCCGTCTCGAGCGGGTCGATGCCGAGGTGGGCGAGCTCCTCGACCTGCTGGTCGATCTCGTCGTATGCCGTCACGAACATCTCGCCGAACGTGCGCGGATCGACGAATCGCAGCAGGCCGCCCTGGGTGAACGTGATCACGACGTGCGTGTGTTTGGGCGCCTTCTCGCGTGCGTCTTGGCCGCGCAACAGCTGCCCTGACATTCCGAGATGGACGACGAGTGCGTCGCCGCCGTCGAGCTTCATCACGAGATATTTGCCGCGGCGTTGGACCGCGACGATCTTGCGGCCGCCGAGCACCTCGATGAATTCTTTCCGGTTGCGGTGACGCCGGACCGAGCGGGTCCCGGTCACCTCGACCGATTTGATCCTCTTGCCGACAACCTCGCGTTCCAGGTCGCGTCGCATCACTTCGACCTCAGGTAGCTCCGGCATCCCCGTCTCCCCGTTCGCCCGTGTCTTCGTGTCCCGGCGTGCCGGCGTCGGTTCCCGGTTCGCTGGCTTCTTGCAGACGCGACCACGCAAACCAAGCAGCCCCCTGCTCGGCCAGCTTTTTCGATCCGCCTTCGCCTTCACCGAAGCATTCGTCGCCGAAGTAGACCGCGGCGAAGAACTGTTTGGCGTGGTCGGGGCCCTCGTCTCGCACCACGTAACGGGGTCGCCCAATTGCTTGCGCGGCGGCAAGCTCCTGCAGGCGTGTTTTGTAGTCGTGGCCGCCCGGTCCGGCGACGGCCTCGGTGATGCGATCACCGAGGCACCGCAACACGAGATCGCGGGCGGTCGCCAGATCCGAATCGAGGTAGACCGCGGCCATGACCGCTTCGAACGCGTCGGCGAGGATCGACTGCTTCGCCCGCCCTCCGGCGGCGTCCTCGCCTTTGCCCAACAGCAGGTGAGCGCCGAGGTCGATCTCTTGCGCGACCTCGGCGAGCACCTCGGCGTTGACCAGACCTGCGCGTACCTCCGACAGATGACCTTCGGGCAGATGGGGAAAGTGTTCGAACACGTAGTGCGTCACGACAAGTCCGAGCACGGAGTCGCCGAGGAATTCGAGCCGTTCGTTCGACGGTGACCGCTCATGCTCCGCGCACCACGATCGGTGCGCGAGCGATCCGAGCAGCAGTGCACGATCGTTGAAGCGGACACCGAGCGCCGCTTCGAGCTGGTCCAGCCCGCCGGTCGGCTTGTCGGTCGGCGTCGGAGCTTCGGTCGAAGCGGTCATGGGGCCGGCTCGGCGTTCAAGCCGGCCGCGACGCAATCGATCGCGTCTCGGACCGTGCGCCACTCCGCGACGTCTTCATCGTCGATCGTCAGACCGACCATCCGTTCGCCGAGCTCCGCCTCGACGGCCTCGACGAGCTCGAGGAGCGCGTAGTCGTCGGCGTCGAGATCGTCACGCAAGCGTGCGTCGGGGGTGACCGCGTCGGGATCGACGTCGAGGATCTCGGCGAGCTGCTCCCGCACGATGCGTTCGAGCTCGGGATGGTCGATCGGCCCGCGGTGGCTGTGGGTTCTCGGCCGGCATGGCTAGTCCCGACCTGCCCGTTCACGGACCGCGCCGGTGAGGCGTTCGATCACGCGGGCCGTCACGCAGTCGCGCCGCGACCCGTACCGCGTTGACGATCGCGGTCGCCGACGACGCGCCGTGCGAGATCACGCAGACGCCGTCGACGCCGAGCAGCAGCGCACCGCCGGTGTTGTCGGGCAGCAAGGGTGCGGCGGCGTCGAGCATGCGAAGCTTCAGCGGGCCGGCAACCGAAGCCCACTCGGGTTCGTCGAGCACCCCGAACACGAGTCCGGCGAGGCCGGCGAGCGCTCCTTCGACGGTCTTCAACGCGACGTTGCCGGTGAAGCCGTCGGTGACGATCACGTCGGCCGATGCCCGCAACAGATCGCGGCCCTCGACGTTGCCGACCCAGCCTTTCACCTCGGACAGCAAGGGCCACGCGGCTTTGCGGAGCGCGTCGCCCTTGCCGGGTTCTTCGCCGTTCGAGAGCAACGCGACGGTGGGTTCGTCGACTCCGAGCCGCACCCGGGCGTATTCGCGGCCGAGGAGCGCCCATTCGACGAGCCACTCGGGTTGTGGGTCGACCGTGGCGCCGCCGTCGATGAGGAGCTGCGCCCGGGCTGCGTCGAACATCGGTAACGGCACCGCGATCGCCGGTCGGTGCACCCCGCGGATCCGCCCGAAACCCAACAAGGCCGCCGCCATTGTCGCACCGGTGTTGCCGCGCTCCGACCAACGCGGCGGCGTCGGCCGTCGCGCACGGCGCGAGCGCCGAGCACGAGCGAGGAGTCCTTCTTGGTGCGAACCGCTGACGCCGGCTCGTCGTCCATCGCGATGACCTCCGAGGCGGCGAGCACCTCGACCCGGTCGCCCAGCACACCGTCCGGCACATGCTCGGCGATGCGGTCAGGGGCGCCGACGAGCAGGATCTCGACATCGAGCTCGGCCGCGGCGCGGACACCGCCGGCCACGATCTCCGCGGCGCGCGGTCGCCGCCCATCGCGTCGAGCGCGATCACCGGCCTCAACGTGGGGTCCCGAACATCGCGGCCGCCGTTCGCCTCGACATCGTGTCGGTCAGTCGACGTCGAGAACCTGCCGACCTCGATAGAACCCACAATTGCCGCATACCGTGTGCGGAAGCTTCGAGGCCCCGCAGTTCGGGCACAACGAGTGCGCGCTCGGCACGAGCCGCATGTTGGCGGACTTGCGCGAGCGGGTCGAGGAACGACTCATCTTGCGCTTTGGGACAGCCATCGCAGCACTCCTGTCAGATCACAGCTCGAACGACCGTAAGGCCGCCCAGCGGGGGTCGATCTCGGTGGTGACGCATTCGCATGCCGTCACGTTGCGGTTCACGCCGCAGGTTGCGCACAGCCCCGCACAGTCGGGATCGCACAGCGGGGCGAGCGGCAGCTCGAGCAGCAACGCGTCTCGTACCATCGGCTCGAGGTCGATGACGTCTTCGTCGAGCTGGTACGTCTCGCCTTCGAGGGGTACCAGCTCGAAGAGTTCGTCGACGTGGACCGAGATGTCGCCGCCGACCGGCTCGAGACATCGGCTGCACGCCGACGCCCAGGCTGTCGACAAGGTGCCGCGTACGACGATGCCGTCCGGGACGCGTTCGAGCTGCACGTCGATCGCGACCGCCGTACCGGCCGGGATCTCCGCCGCGACGCCGACAGGCCGTCGAGCTCGACCGTCGACGCGACCTGTCGCGCGTTGCCGGGATGGCGGAGCGCGGCTGCGAGCGGGATGCGCAGCATGGTGGACGTGGACGGCATGGTCGCTCGCTTGGTGCCGGTGGACCGGCTCGGCCAGTGTTGGGGCCTGCACGGAGCTTGAACGGTCCCGTCGGGCCCAGTCCAGGGCAACGGCGGCAAGCTACCTCGCCCGACCCCGGCAGGTCCCGGATCGTAGCAGGTCAGAGCTCATTTCCGCTTCCGCCCGGACCGGGCGAATCGGACAAATCGTTAGCCGTCGTCCTGGTCGAAGAAGGCCTGCTCGGCCTCGTCGGCGTCGGGGCCGAGGAGGTCCTCGTGCGCGGTGCGTGCACCGACAGCCGTTCCCGGCCTTTGGCGACCTGCTGCATCGTGCGGTCGAGGACCACCTCGAAGCTGGCGAGCTTGCGGTCCACGTAGTCCTCGGCCTCGAGGCGCATCTGCGCGGCGAGACGTCCGGCCTGGTCGATGGTGTCCTCAGCTGATCGTCGGGCCTCGCGGACGACTTCGGTGCGTTCGACCATTCGTTCCGCTCGTACGCGGGCGACGTCGATGATCCGTTCCGCTTCCCGTTGGGCTCGTTCGAGCACCTCGTCGCGTTCTTTGAGCAGCCAGCGGGCCTGGCGAAGCTCTTCGGGCAGACCGTCGATCGCGTCTTGGAGGATCTCACCGAACTCGTCCCGGTTCAGCATCACCGACGCCGAAAGGGGCATCGAACGGGCGGCGTCGAGCGCCTCGCGGAGCTGGGTCAACAGCGCGGCGGTGTCCGGTACCTTCTCGGGCTCGTCCTCGAGCATCAGCGTTGCCTCTCCGTGGATTTCGTCGACGTGCGTGGGAACATCTCGACGAGCCGGTCGCTGACATGGGGCGGCACCATGCTCGAGACGTCTCCACCGAAGCGTGCGACCTCGCGTACGAGACTCGACGACAAGAACGAGTGCTGCGGGCTGTCGAGATGAAGAACGTGTCGATGCCGGACAGGCGCTGATTCATCTGCGCCATCTGCAGTTCGTAGTCGAAGTCGGAGATCGCCCGCAGGCCTTTCACGATCGCGTTCGCGTCGTGGTCGGCGGCAAAATCGACGAGCAGCCCTTGGAGAACCTCGATCTGGATGTTGGCGAGATGGGCGGTGGCTTCCTTCAACATCTGCTGGCGCTCGTCGAGGCTGAACAGCGATTGCGCCTTTTGCGGATTTCGGATGACCGCGACGATGACCACGTCGAAGTGGCGTGCGGTGCGCTCGATGATGTCGAGATGGCCCAAGGTCACTGGATCAAAAGACCCCGGGCAGAGGGCGGTCGCCACTGAGCTCCTGTCAGCTGGACGGGTCGAAGGCGTCGACGAAGACCACGAGCGTATCGCCGAACGTACGCTCCCAGCAGGCCTGGAACCCGTCCGGCGGTCGGGTTTGGGCCCGGGCCGGGCGTTCGACGGCGATCAAGGCGCCGGCGGCGAGCCAGCCGGACGCCGCGAGGGAGCCGACGAGCGCGGCGACCGTGTCGTCGGAGGTCGTCGTACGGCGGGTCGGCGAACACCAGGTCGAACGGGGCCTCGTCGGGAGGCGGGCCGGCGAGGAAGCGCGACGACGTTCGACCGTGCGACCCGTGCACGGGCCGCCAGGTCCATCGTGATCGAGATTGCGGCTGATGGCCGTCGAGCGGCGGCCGGGTCGCGTTCGACGAACACGGCCCGGGCCGCGCCGCGTGACAGCGACTCGATCGCCAGCGCGCCGCGCCCCGGCGAACAGGTCGAGCACGACGCCGTCGACGATCATGGCGCGCGACTCGAGCGCCGAGAACATCGCCTCGCGGACGATGTCCTTGGTGGGGCGGACGCCGTCGCCGGTCGGGACGACCAACCGCCGACCGCGTCGAGAACCGGCGATCACCCGGACTCCGGGCCCGGCGGCATCGTGCCATCAGCTCTTGAACAGGAACTCGACCGCGTCGCCGAGCAGATCCTCGACCTCTTCGCGGAGCTGCGCGTGGACGGCGAGGTCGGGGTCGTCGTCGAGGATCTGCTCGGCGGCGCGGCGCGCCTCGACGACGATCGGCTCGTCGCGGGGGATACGACCGAGCTTGAGGTCGTTGATCCCCGACTGTTTGCGCGCCCGAACACCTCGCCGGCGCCGCGGATCTCGAGGTCTTTCTCGGCGAGCAGGAAGCCGTCGACCGACGTCGCGCGATCGCGTCCATGCGTGCTTCGCCGTCGGAGGTCGTCGGATCGGCGACGAGGTAGCACCACGACGGGTCCGCGCCTCGGCCGACCCGGCCGCGGAGCTGGTGGAGCTGCGACAGACCGAAACGGTCGGCGTCCTCGACGATCATCACCGTGGCGTTGGGGACGTCGACGCCGACCTCGATCACGGTCGTGGCCACCAGCACGTCGAGCTGACGGTCCCGGAATGCGGCCATCACGGCCTCTTTCTCCTTCGAGGGCAGCTGGCCGTGCAGTAGCCCGAGGCGGAGTTCGGCGAGCTCTTCGGCGCCGGAGACGTTCGAACTCGACGGTCGCGGCCTTGGCCTCGATCTTGCCTTTCTCGTCCACCAGCGGGCATACGACGTACGCCTGGTGGCCGGCGCCGACTTCGTCGCGGAGGCGCTTCCACATGGCGACCTGGTCGAGCGGCTCCGGGCCGACGACCTTCGTCACGATCGGTGTCCGTCCCGGCGGCACTCGTTCGCAGCTCCGACTTGTCGAGGTCGCCGTAGACGAGCATCGCGGCGGTGCGGGGGATCGGCGTCGCGGTCATCACCAGCACGTCGGGCACCGCTTCGCCGGTCGCTTTCGCTGCAGCAGCGCGCGCTGCTCGACGCCGAAGCGGTGCTGCTCGTCGATGACCGCGAAACCGAGATTGGTGAACTCGGCGTCGCCGTAGAGCAACGCGTGGGTTCCGACGAGGATGTCGACGTCGTTGTCGTTGAGCCCTTTGGCGATACGGCGACGTTCGGCGGCGGTGGTGCGGTTCGTCAGGAGCTCCACCCGGACCGGCCGGTCACCCAACAGCGAGTGCTCGGCTCCGACGGTGAGGCCCTCGAGCAGTCGGACGGAGCCGAGAAAGTGCTGTTCGGCCAGCACCTCGGTCGGAGCCATGAACGCCCCTTGGTATCCGCCTTGCACGCGCGACGAGCAGTGCCGCGAGCGCGACGACTGTCTTGCCCGATCCGACGTCGCCCTGCAAGAGGCGGTGCATCGGCGCGGCGCCGGCCATGTCGTGAGTGATTTCGTCGATCGCGCGGAGCTGATCGGCGGTCAAGGCGAACGGCAACTCGGCGAGGAACGCGTCGACCAGCCGACCGTCGACAACGTGGCGGATCCCCGACTCCTCCGCCGCCAGCGCCCGCTTGCGGGCGACCAGTCCGACCTGCATCCGCAAGAACTCGTCGAACACGAGCCTGCGGTACGCGGCGCGCTGTTCGACCATCGAATCGGGACGGTGGATGGCCCGCATCGCGACGGTGCGGCCGATGAGATCATGCCGGTCGAGCAGCGTCTCGTCGACGGGGTCGGCGAACCCGCGCGCCGCGCACTTGGCGAGCGCCTCACCGACGAGTGTTCGCAGCTGCCAGGTGAAGACTTCCGCTTTGCCCGACTGCGGATAGATCGGCAGGATCACGCCGGTCTTGTCGTCGGCGACGCCGGCGCGGCCGAGCACATCGACGACCGGCATCGCCATCTGTCGTTTGCCGCGGTACACGTCGAGCTTGCCGTACAGCGATACTTCGGTGCCGACCGCGAGCTGTTTCCCGCCAGGCTTGGTTGAAGAAGGTGACGTTCAGCAGCGACGAGCCGTCGTGGATGACCACTTCGACGAGGGCCTTGCGATTGCGGGTGCGTCGAGCGTGCACCGACCGAACCTCGCCGATCACGGTGGCGGCCTCGCCCACTTCGAGCGCGGCGATCTCGACCCGCTTCGTACGGTCGACCCACCGGCGCGGATAGTGCTGGAGCAGGTCGAGCACCGTGAACAGGCCCATGTCGGCGAGTCGCGCATCGAGCGCGGGGCCGACACCGGTGAGGCGGCCCAGCTCGATCTCGGCGTAGGTCCCGCAAGGTCAGGGGCGGGTCGCCGGGCGGCACCGGTCGCGTTCCTGCTACTCCACGCCGACGAGATATCGGTACAGCGGCTGCCCGCCGTCATGGAACTCGACTTCGAGGTGCGGGAATGTGACCTCGATGTGCTCGCGTATCCGCTCGGTGTCTTTGGCTGCCACGTCGGCGCCGACCAACACGGTGACGATCTCGCTGTCGTCGTCGACGAGCTTGGCGAGCAGCTCGCAGACCGCGTCGCTGGGCGAGCGGGTCGTTGCGACGATGCCGTCGCGCGACGAGCGCGATCCAGTCGCCTTTGCGGATCGTGCCGACCTCGACGGTCGTGTCTCGTACCGCCTGGGTCACTTCGCCGGTCCGGACACGCTCGCCGCGCCGACGACATCGTCGCCTCGTTTTCGCCGAGACCGGCGTTCGGGTCGTATTCGACGAGCGCGGCGAGGGCCTCGGGAACGCTGGTCGTGGCCACGACCGCGACGTGTTTGTCGGTCAGCGCGTCGACCTGGCTGGCGACGGCCACGATGTTCTTGTTGTTCGGGAGGACGACCACGTTGTCGGCCGCGCACGCTTCGACCGCCTCGAGGATCTGCGCAGTCGACGGGTTCATCGACTGACCTCCCGCGACGACACGCTGCACACCCAAGCTGGTCAGCAGCCGCCGGACGCCGTTCCCGACGCCGACCGCGACGACCGCGGTCATGACCGGTGCGGTGTCGACGACCGCGGCGGTGAGGTCGGCGACGACCTCCGCTTCGCGCACCCAACGTTCCTCTTCGACCTGTTCCAACAGGTCGGTCACGCGGATCGCGCGAGGATGACCGGCGTCGATGCCGGCCTCGACCGCAGCTCCGATGTCGTTGGTGTGCACGTGGCAGTTCCAGATCCCGTCGCCGCCGACCACGACGATCGAGTCGCCGATCGCGGCCCACGCTTGGCGAAATGCCGCCATGGTGGCGTCCTGCGCGTCGAGCAGGTACATGACCTCGTAACGCAGGCCCGACACGTCGTTTTCGCCTGCGAGGTGGGCGGCGACCGCGGCGGGTGTCGCGACAACGTCGGGGGCGGGGATCGGCCGGCCGTCGACCACCTCGAGCAGCGCGTCGAGCAACAGCGCGAGCCCTTTGCCGCCGGCGTCGACCACGCCGGCCTCTCGTAACACGGGCAGGAGGTCGGGTGTGCGCGCGACCGCGGCGCGCGCGGCATCGGCACCACGTTCCAACATGGTCACGAGGGTGGGCGCATCGAGCGCTTCGACCGATTCCGCGATCGCACGAGCGACGGTCAAGATGGTCCCTTCGACGGGACGCATCACCGCTTCGTAGGCCGCGTCGGCGGCGTGGCGGAAGCCGCGCACGAGATCGTCGGTCGCGACGTGGTCTCGGTCGCGGCACTCGTCGGCCAGTCCGCGCAGGATCTGCGACAGGATCACGCCTGAGTTGCCACGCGCGCCGATCAACGAACCGCGGCTGATTGCGTGACAGACGTCGCTCATCGACTCGGATTGCGCCAACGCGGCGCCGACCGACTCGAGCGTGAGCGCCATGTTGGTGCCGGTGTCGCCGTCCGGCACCGGGTATACGTTGAGTCGGTTGAGTTCGTCCTGATGCGAACGCACGGCGTCGCGGAAGCGCAGGAGGGCCTGGCGCAGATCCGCGGCCCCCAGGCTCGTCAGGGTCGGCATCCCCGTCAGACTAGAGCCAGGCGCACAACCGCACAGACTCTCGCCGGAGGTCACAACGGGTGCGGTGCTAGTTTGGCCCGGCTCCTTTCTCCGGTTGGTCCCCGTTCGTCAGAGGTGTCGTGCGATGTCGTCAGTTTGCGATGTGTGTGGCAAGAAGCCGATCTTCGGCATGAAGCTCAGCCACTCGCACCGTCGTACGAAGCGCCGCTGGAATCCGAACATTCAGCGCGTCCGCTCGATCGTGAACGGCGCACCCAAACGGGTCAACGTGTGCACCTCTTGCCTGAAGGCGGGCAAGGTCGTCAAGCCGTAGCCCTCGATCGGCCGAGGTGCAGACATGCAAGGCACGATCAAGATGTTCGATCCTGCGACCCACGAGGGCATCGTCGTGCGCGACACGAACCGCGAAGAGCTCGTGTTGGCGGCCGACGCGCTGACCGGTTCGATCTTTCGGATGTTGCGTCAGGGCCAACGGGTGGTGTTCGACCTCGATTCCGAAGGCCGAGCCACACGGCTGCGAGCCGGATCCGAGCCGGATCTTGGCCTCCCAACCGCCCAGATCTAGTCCCTCCACCGGCGACATTTGGGTTGTTTGAGCAGCGTCAGCGCGGTCAGCAGCGCAGATCGCTCGTTCGCGAGGAAGCGCCTACAGCGGCGTGACGCCCACCATCACCCACCGATGGACGCCAGGCGACTCTCAATCGTTTCGAGACGACGAACGACCTCGTCGAGCTTGGTGGCATCAGCTTGGGCCGTCGTTGCCCGAGCGTGAGCAAAACCAGCGTGCGCGGTCGCAACGGCGCGACGCGCGCGGTCCTCGGTGCCCGATCTCAGCCGCCGGTGCTCGAAAGGGCGGCCGGGCGGGCCGACCCGACCCGTCCGTGCCTTTCGCCGACCATCACGAACCTCCGACGCCGCACGTCCACATGGCGACGCCGGGCGCGGCGGACGGCGGCCCGTGGGGCTGTGAGACACCGCGAAACGGTGAAGATCGGCGAGGCGGAGGTCGCGTGTTGGGCAGGTCAGCGCATCTGGACGCGCCGACCGTTGGCTTAGCGGCGTCGGGCGTGACGGCCGCCGAAGATGCCGAAGATGGCCAACAGGACGACGGCGCCGACAAACGCGACGAACATCGACCGTAAGCCGAACTTTCCGATGCCGTGATCGCCGGCGAGGTTGAAGAGCATCCCGCCGAGCAGACCTCCGAGCACGCCGACCACGGTCGTGCCGACGCAGCCGAGCCGCCAGCCGCCGCCGGTCACGGGCCGCGCCAGCGCGCCCGCTACGAATCCGACGACGATCCATCCGATCGGTCCCATGCGGGTCGAAGCTCCTGGCCTGGCGTCTACTTGTCGGCGAGACGTTTCGCCATGGCCTCGAGTTCGTCGCGCAGTGCCCGAGGGAGGCGATCACCGAACTGTTCGTAATGCGTTTCGATGAGCGGCAACTCGGCTCGCCAGGCGTCGACGTCGACGGTGAGCAGCTCGTCGAGGGCGCCGGGCGCGAGGGTGAGGCCATCGGTTCTCAACGCGTCCGGTTCCGGGACACGACCGATCGCGCTTTCGTGGGCGGCGGCCGTGCCGTCACAGCGTTCGAACACCCAGGCCAGCACACGGCTGTTCTCGCCGTAGCCGGGCCACAGGAACTTGTCGTCGGCTCCTTTGCGAAACCAGTTCACGTAGAAGAGTTTCGGCAGTTTGTCGGCGTCGGCCTGGCCGCCGATGGCGAGCCAGTGCGTGAAATAGTCGCCCATGTGATAGCCGCAGAACGGCAGCATCGCGAACGGATCGCGGCGTAGAGCGCCGACCGCGCCGGTCGCGGCGGCGGTGGTCTCTGATCCCATGATCGATCCGAGGAAGACGCCATGGCGCCAGTTGAACGCTTCGGTCACGAGCGGCACCGTGGTGGCTCGCCGTCCACCGAACAAGATTGCCGAGATCGGTACGCCGGCCGGGTCTTCCCATTCGGGAGCAACTGACGGCACCTGCGCGAGCGGTGCGGTGAAGCGGCTGTTGGGATGCGCAGCCGGACCCGGCGACGCCGGGGTCCAGTCCTTGCCGAGCCAGTCGACGAGATGCGCCGGCGTGTCTTTGGTGAGACCCTCCCACCAGACGTCACCGTCGGGGGTTCGCGCCACGTTGGTGAACACGGTGTTGTCGGTGAGCGCCGCGATCGCGTTCGGGTTCGTGTCCGGACCGGTACCCGGCGCGACTCCGAACATGCCGAACTCGGGGTTGATGGCATACAGGCGACCGTCGGGATGAAATTTCATCCAGCAGATGTCGTCGCCGATCGTCTCGGCTTTCCAGCCCGGCAACGTCGGGACGAGCATCGCAAGGTTCGTCTTGCCGCAGGCGCTCGGGAAGGCGCCGGCAACGTAGCGGACCGCTCCCGCCGGGCTTGTGAGCTTGAGGATCAACATGTGCTCGGCCAGCCAGCCCTGATCGCGGGCCATGACCGATGCGATCCGCAGCGCGAAGCACTTCTTGCCGAGCAGCGCGTTGCCGCCGTAGCCCGAACCGTACGACTGGATCTCGCGTGTCTCAGGGAAGTGCACGATGAACTTGTCGACGTTGTTGCATGGCCACGGCACATCGGCTTGGCCGGACGCGAGCGGCATCCCGACCGAGTGCACGCAGGGAACAAACTCGCCGTCGGAGCCGAGGACGTCGAGCGCACCCTTGCCCATTCGGGTCATGATCCGCATGCTCGCCGCGACGTACGCCGAGTCGGTGAGTTCCACGCCGATGTGCGCGATCGGCGATCCGAGCGGCCCCATCGAGAAGGGCACGACGTACAACGTCCGACCTCGCATCGACCCTGAATAGAGGCGTCGCATCTCGGCCCGCATCTCGTCCGGCGCGCGCCAGTTGTTCGTCGGGCCGGCATCTTGTTCGCGTTCGCTGCAGATAAACGTGCAACCCTCAACCCGCGCGACGTCTCCGGGGTCGCTGCGGGCATAGAAGCTGTTGGGCCGGAACTTCGCATCGATCGGATCGAACGTGCCCGACGCGACGAGGCTGGCGCTCAGTGCCTCGTACTCGTCGTCCGAGCCGTCGCACCAGTGCACGGCTGCCGGTTCGAGGATGGCGGCCCACGATTCGACCCATTCGATCAGTTTGCGGTGCGCGGTGGGCGGGACGGTCACGGGCGGGGTTGTGCTGGTCACAGCGATGCGAGTCCTTCGGGTCGCTCGGGTGGCCGATCGCCGCTACCGAGACGCAATGAACCGGGTATGGAATCGTAGGCGGAGCCTGACATGCGTGCCGAAATCGGTGGAACTCGCCCGGTTCGGCGCGACCGTCGGGGCTACGCTGCGCCCGTTTCCCGGCTCGAGGAGCGACGCGATGGCAGTCAGCTCGTACATCCTCATCCAGACCGAGGTCGGGAAGGCGTCCGGCGTGGTCGCGGCGGTGCGGTCCATCCCGGGTGTGGTGCAAGCCGACGACGTGACCGGTCCCTACGACGTGATCCTGCGGGCCGAAGCCTCCTCCATCGACGAGCTTGGCCGCATGGTCGTCTCCCAGATCCAGCTCGTAGACGGCATCACCCGGACGTTGACCTGCCCGGTCGTACATCTGTAGCCGAGCCGGACGGATTCAGCGTTGGCGGCCGGCGCGGCGGGCGCGACGTTCGTGACGCGCGATGGCCATCTCGATGAGGCGGTCGAGGAGCGTCGAGTAGCTCACGCCGGACGCTTCCCACAACTTGGGGTACATCGAGATCGGCGTGAAGCCAGGGATCGTGTTGAGCTCGTTCACAACAAATGCGCCGTCGGCCCGTAAGAAGCAGTCCACACGCGCCATCGCTTCACATCGACAGGCCTCGAACGCCCGCGTTGCCAGCGTCCGTACCTCGAGGGTTTCAGCGTCGGTGAGCGGCGCGGGCACCAGCAGCTGCGCCTCGCCGTGTTCGTATTTGTCTGCGTAGTCGTAGAAGTCGGCGGCCGGGACCACCTCGCCGGGCAGCGACGCCTCCGGCGGATCGTCGCCGAGTACCGCCACTTCGATTTCGCGACCGACGATCGCCTCCTCCGCCACGATCCACTCGTCGTAGGCGAGGGCGAGCGCAATCGCGGCTGCGAGCTCGCGTCGCGTCTGCGCCTTCGACACACCGATCGACGAGCCCATGTTCGACGGTTTGACAAAGCACGGGAATCCGAGCTCGGTTTCCACCCGAGCGGCGAACTTGTCGGCGTCGTGGGTGTCGCGGATGGACAGGTACTGCGCGAACGGCAGCCCGGCCGCCGCGAACGCCCGCTTCATCATGATTTTGTCCATGCCGACCGCGGAGCCCAATACGCCGGCGCCGACGTACGGCAATCCGGCCAACTCGAGCAGTCCCTGCACCGTTCCGTCTTCGCCGTACGGCCCGTGCAGTAACGGCATGACGACGTCGATGGCGACCGGCGCGCCGGCCTCCAGCCGAACCAGCTCGGCCCGTCCGGGATCGCTCGGCAACTCGACCGGCGGGCCCGACACCGCGAACGAGCCCGGCAGCGCGTCGCGCGCTCCTTGGAGCTGCACGATGGCATCTTCGGCCAGGAGCCAGCGCCCGTCGGTGGTGATCGCGACGGGGACGACCTCATATGCGGCGGGATCGAGCGCGCTCGCGACCGCGACCGCCGTCGCACGCGAGACGTCGTGTTCGGCCGACCGTCCGCCGAACAGCAACAGCACCCGTCGGCGCTTCATTTTCCGACCACCTGCAGCACCGCGCGGATTCCGAGACCCATGATGAACAGGCCGCCCAGTCCGTAGGCGAGCTCCATCCATCCTTTCGCACGCCAGACATACCGGTACGAGTACAGCAACCCGATCGAGATGAACGAGACGAAGCCGTAGAACATGTGAAAGCGTGGAGGCGTGTAGTGCTGCGCGCTCACGAGCAACACGCCGAGGAACACCTGGATCAGCATCATCGCCTCGGCGATGATCGTCGGCCACCACAGCCAGCGGGTTCGCAGACGCGGCCACTTCCAGGCGCTCAGCGTGTAGGCACCGGCGAGGAAGTTCGCGACGATCGCGGAGTATCCCCACGCGGTGGACATCGAAGAGCACGTCGGCGACCGTCCTCGCGGCGCGCTACAGCGCCTGATCGTCGTCGACCGTGGTCGCGAACGCCGAATCGCCGCCGCGCAGCACGTTCTTTAACACCTTGCCGGCCGGGTTGCGCGGCAACGGTTCGTCGCGGATCTCGACGTATTCGGGGACCTTGAAGTCGGCGAGATGCGTGCGGCAGAACGCCCGAATGTCGGCTTCGGTCGCGTTGGAGCCCGGCTTGAGCTGCACGACCGCCTTGACTTCTTCGCCGAGCGTTTTGTGCGCCACACCGACGACTGCGGCGTCGACCACGTCAGGATGGTCGAACAGCACGTTCTCCACCTCGACGCAGTACACGTTCTCTCCCGCCCGGATGATCATGTCCTTCGCGCGGTCGACGAGGTAGAGGAAGCCGTCTTCGTCGAGATAGCCGACGTCGCCGGTATGGAACCATCCGTCGGTGAATGCTGCCTCGTTGGCGTCGGGTCGCCGCCAGTATCCGCGGTTCATCACGGTCGGGCCTTTGATCCACACTTCGCCACGTCCGCCTGGAGGGGCGTCGTGTCCGGCGTCGGACACGACGCGCAGCTCGACCGTCGGAGCGGCGCGGCCGACCGAACCGGGATGCGCGAAGTAGTCGTCGCCGCCGTGCGCGGTCGCGACCGACGCGGTTTCGGTCAGTCCGTACGCGGTGGTCAACGTTTTGCGCAGGTTCGGGAACACCGCTTCGATGCGCTCGACCAGCTCCGGCGCGGCCGGCGCCCCGCCGTAGGAGGCTCGCTTGACCGACGACAGGTCGTAGCGCCCAAGGCTCGGGGACTCGAGGATGCGCCACATGACGGTGGGGACTCCTCCAATGGCGGTGACCTTCTCGCGCTCGATGAGCTGCATCGCCACCTCCGGGTCGAAACGGCCGGGCGGCATCAACACCACCTTGGCGCCGGTCGCGTAGCTCAACGTCATCGTCGACAGGCATCCGGTTACGTGGAAAAGGGGTACGACGAGCAGCGACGCCGACTGCAGGCCGGTCTCGGCCTCCGGCGGCGGCGTACCCCGCACGGCCGCGGCGACGCCGAGCACGATGATGTTCGAAAGGTTGGCGATGACCTGGCGGTGCGTGAGCGTCGCGCCTTTCGGCCGGCCGGTCGTACCCGACGTGTAGACGATGGCGAGCAGGTCGTCTTCGTCGAGTGGGGCCTCTTCGAGTTCGCCCGAACCGGACGCCAGCTCCGCGAACGGGCCGGCCCCCGTGGGTGGGTCACCGATCACGAACACATGGCGGACCGTCGGGATGTGCGCGACGCGGGCGCCGATCACCGCGAAGCGTCGCTCGTCGCAGATCAACACCTTCGATTCGGAGTCGACCAACCCGAACTCGAGTTCGTCGGCTTTCCACCATGCGTTCAACGGCACGACGACCGCGCCGACCAACGCGCACGCCCAGAACGTCACGACCCAGTCGGGATTGTTCGCCGAACACAACGCGACCCGATCACCGACACCGATCCCGAGCCGGACGAGTGCGCTTCCGACCGCCCGTGCTCGGGCGTCGTGGTGTCCGAAGGTGAGACGGTGCGCGTCGTCGGTGCCTTGCACGACGAAATCGAGGGAGGCGCGGGCCGCGCTTTGCGCCATCAGTTCGCGCATCGTCCGCATACGCTTCGCGTACACCTGGGTGTCGACACCGAAGACGTCTTCGTGGACGATCTCGAACGGGCCGCCCGGGCCGGTGAGCTGGGCGAGCACGGGATCCGGTTCAGTCACGGCGGCGAAGACTACGACCCGAGCTCATCGGGGCGACCTATTGGGCCGGATCGGAAGCGACCTCATGCTGCACGACGTCGAACGACCATAACTCGCTTCCCGTGCCCACCGGTCCGCCCTTGGCGTGCCCGGCGTGTCCGGCTTGGAATGCCTGACCGTTCAGCCAGTTGTCGAAGTCCTGCTGGGTACGCCAACGGGTGTAGACGAGGAAGACGTCGCGGTCGTCGGTCGGCCGCAGCAACTCGAATGCTTCGAATCCCGGCATTTTCGATACCTCACCGGCACGGTTCGCGAACCGTTCGACCAGCTCGTCGGCACGGGCCGCCGGAACCGTGATCGCATTGATCTTCACGACGCTCACGTCAGCTCTCCTCGGTCGGGAAGGTGCATTCTGCCGGGTCGCGTCGGGCGCCGCCGAACGGTCCCACCGACTGGCCGGCGTCAGCTGTCCGGGCTGTCTCAGGGTTCTCCGCCGTCGGCCTGCGATCTGAGGAACTGCTCGATCTCGGCGACGAGGTCGCCGGTCGTTCCTTCTTGGCGTTGGTCGATCTGGTCGACGACCGCTTTGACGTCGGGACGGGCCGCGAGTCCGGCTTCGACCCGGCGCAAGTACGCCCGGGCCCGGTCGTCGAGGCCGCGCAGGTCGAGATCGAGGTGGTACACCTCGACGAGTCGACCGAGCAGCGCGTGGATCGCGGGTGGGGACGGCGATCCCGACACGTACTGCGGGACCTGCGCCCACAGCCCCGAACCTGGGATTCCGGCGTCGCCCAAGCCGCGCAGCACGACGGTCTGGAGTCCGGTCGGTCCGGCGTAGTCGGGTCGCAGCGGCACGAGTTCCTGCGCGAGCGACCGCTGCGTCGCCGACGCGGAGATGACTGCGGCCTTGCGGTGCGACACCAGCGCCGGGATGCCGCCGAGCGTCACTGCCTGGCGCACGCCGAGCCGGCGGGCTGCGTCAACGAAGGCCGACGCGACCGTCGGCCACCGCAGCGACGGTTCCGGGCCGCGCGCGAGCACGATGTCTCGGCCCGCGGCTTCTCGACCGCCGGAGATGCGACCACATTCGAAGGTGATTCGTGGCCAGTCGATGATGCGTGCGTCGGCCTCCCAACGGGCGACGGGCCGCGTCTGTTGGAGGTCGGCGAGGTCGGTAACGTCGATCGAGCCGAACGTCTGGGCGTCTTCGAGTTGCTCGGAGAGCACAGCCATCGCCCCCGCGCCTGCGCCTCCCGCATCGACCCAGCCGCTGAGCGCGACAACGATCAGCGGCTCGGTGAGCTCGGGCCAGCGTTCGACGGACAGCACCCGCGCAGCGTAACCACGTCCGTGTCGCCCACGACTCCAGGCGACGGCGGGTAGCGTCGGCGGGCGTGAAACTGCGGATCTTCACCGAACCTCAACAGGGCGCCACCTACGGCCAGCTCCTCGCGGTCGCACAACTCGCAGAGGAGCTCGGTTTCGACGCGTTCTTTCGTTCCGACCATTATCTGCGCATCGGCGACGGGCCGTACGGTGTCGGGTCGACCGACGCATGGCTCACGCTCGCCGCGCTCGGTCGCGAAACCTCGCGCATCCGGTTGGGGACCCTGGTGACGCCCGTGACGTTCCGACTTCCCGGTCCCCTCGCCCTTCAGGTCGCGCAAGCCGACGCGATGAGCGGCGGCCGCGTCGAGCTCGGCCTCGGCGCCGGGTGGTACGACCGGGAACATGGCGCGTTCGGGATCCCGTTCCCGACGACCGCCGAACGTTTCGAGATGCTCGAGGAACAGCTCGCGATCCTCGACGGCATCTGGCGAACCGCTGCGGGCGAAACGTTCACGTTCGAGGGAGCGCACTACCGGCTCGACGCGTCGCCCGCGTTGCCCAAACCCGAGCAACGTCCGCGGCCGCCGATCATCATGGGCGGTTGGGGCACCAAGCGCACACCGCGCCTGGCGGCCCGTTACGCCGACGAGTTCAACATGCCGTTCGCGCCAGCCAGCTACTTCCGCCAAGGCTGCGATCATGTGCGTGACGCGTGCGAGAAGATCGGACGCGACCCGGCTTCGATGCGTTTCACCGTCGCGTTGGTCGTATGCGTCGGGGTCGACGAAGCCGACTTCGAACGGCGCGCCGCCGCGATCGAACACAAGCCGGACGATCTGCGCGCCAACGCCGCGGCGGGGCTCGCGTCAGAGGTCGTCGACCGCATCCACGAATTCGCGGCTGCGGGCTGCGAAACGGTCTACCTGCAGGTCCTCGATCTCGACGACCTCGACCATGTGCGACTCATCGCCGCTGAGATCGCCCCCCACGTCTGACGATACGAGGACCGACGCGCGCATGGACGTTCGTTTTGGAGTGCACACCGGCTTGCAGCACACGAGCATCGCCGAGCTGCGCGAGCTCTGGCCCCATATCGAGACGCTCGGCTTCGGCTGGATCTCGATCTGGGATCATTTCTACGCCGCCGACGCGACCGGCGACCCGCATTGTCTCGAAGCGATCACGTCGCATGCTGCGCTCGCGATGTCGACCACCGACGTCGCGTGCGGCTCGCTCGTGTATTCCGCCGGCTACCGGCATCCGGCGGTGCTCGCCAACGCGATGGCGACGCTGGACCAGATCTCGAACGGACGTGTGGTGCTCGGACTTGGCGGCGGCTGGATGCAACACGAGTACGACGCGTACGGTTTGCGTTACGGCAGTCCAGGCGAACGTCTTCGCATGCTGTCCGAATACGTGCAGTGCGTGCGCGGCCTGCTCACGGATGCGCATACGACGTTCGCCGGCGAGTTCTTCAACCTCACCGACGCGCAGTGCGAACCCAAACCAATGCAGTCCCGCCTTCCCATTTGGATCGGCGGAGGCGGCGAACGGGTGACGCTGCGTCTCGCCGCAGAACATGCCGACGGATGGAACGTGCCGTTCATCCCGCCCGACAAGTGGGCCCACAAAGCAGGGGTGCTCGACGAGCATTGCGCGACGTTCGGACGCGACGCCAACGAGATCGTCAAGACCGTCAATGTCGGCATGGCATTCACCGATGAGGAACTGAAACGTCAGTTCGGCCGTATGTCCGACTACGTCAAACCGGGTGTGCTGTCGGGCAGCGTTCAGGAGATGGTCGACAAGGTCGGCGCCTACGTCGCCGCCGGCGCGGCAGTGGGTGATCCTCGCGATGCGCGCGCCGTTCGACCGGGCGGGGCTCGAACGCTTCGCGGGTGACGTGATCCCGGCCGTTCGGACCTGAACGTCCTCGACCGCGAAACGACCTCAAGGCCCGGTTTTGCCCTACTCCATGCCTTGCGAACGTGTGCGCTCTGACCGCTACTGCGGTTCCCGCCACATGAGCCACAGCGGCGGCCCGCCGAGCGGAATCTGTTCGCAGCCGGTGACGGCGAAACCGTGTCGTTCGTAGAAGCCGACGTTTCGTTCCTTGGTGCTCTCGAGGTATGCGGGGAGCCCATCGGCGTCGCAACGGGTCAGCACCGGTTGCATCACGGCCGAGGCGAGCCCTTCACCGTGACGGGGAGGATCGGTGCCAAGACCTTGCAGGTAGAAGTGAGGGTCGATCGGACGGTTCGCGCGCATCGTGTCTTCAGCTGCGCGGAACCGCGCGTTGGCGTCGCCGAGGAGGTCGAGGATCGGCGCCATCGCCTCCGCGGCTTCGCGGTCAAGCTCGAACGGGCCGGGCGGCACCCAAAACGCAGCGCAGGCGAGCGTCGTGTCGGTGTACGACTCGCCGCGCGGGACGCTGGAATAGCGGCTCAGCAGTTCGAACACGCGCTCGAGGATCGACAAGCGGGTCGATCCGTCGGGGAGCGCCCAGACCTGGAGCGGGTCGTCGAAGAACGCCCGCGCTTGCACCCGGGCGATCGTCGGACAGTCGTCGACGGTCATTTTGCGAATCTGGTGCGACTGTCTGCGCGCCTCGGGCATGCGGTCCACCGGGCAAATCTAGGTTGTCAAGCCGGCGCCGGCCGGCGCGCGGGACGGCGTCAACGACGGCGTGCGGCGACGACACCGGCGATCGCGTTGCGCGGCGACGGACGCCGCGAACAAGACGGTGCCGACGAGCACGGCGAGCCGACCAACGCGCGCGGAGTCGATGCGCCGCACCGGCGGACCCTCGGTCGGTGCAAGGATGGCAACGTGACGGACAGTCCCGAGACCGGACCGGGCGACGCACTGCGCGGTGAGATGCGTCTCGATCGCCTCACCGGCGACTGGGTGAACGTGGTCGGCCATCGTCAGGCGCGTCCGAATTTGCCGAATGACGACTGCCCGTTCTGCGTCGGGGGACTCGAAGCTCCCGAACCGTACGCCGTCCGTTGGTTCGCCAACCGGTGGCCGGCGTTGGCTCCGGGCGCCCCGGTCGACTTCGCGGCGTTCGGGACCGATGCCGGCGCGCCAACCGACCCGGATGCGCACACGTCTTTCCCGGCGGTCGGTGCCTCCGAAGTGGTGTTGTTCTCACCCGAGCACGGCCAGTCGTTAGCGGGCCTGCCCGTCGAGCAGGTGCGCAACGTCGTCGACGTGTGGGCCGAGCGCACCGCGGCTCTTCTCGCACGACCGGAGACCGAATACGTCTTGGTGTTCGAGAACCGCGGCCGTGATGTCGGCGCGACCATCGACCATCCGCACGGACAAATTTACGGCTACCCGTTCGTGCCGCCTGCTCCGGCGCGCGAGATGGGCGACGGCGACGACAGCTGTCGGGTGTGCCGCGAAGTCGCGTCGGAACTGCGGGCCGGCACGCGCATCGTCGCGCAATGCGGCGATTGGGTCGCGTGGGTTCCGTTCGCGTCGGGCTACGCGTACGGCATGCGGTTCGCGCCGCGCACCCACATCGGGTCGCTCCCGGCGCTCGATGACACCGGACGGGACGAGTTGTCGCAACTCCTGATCGACGCGCTCGGCCGTTACGACCGCTTGTGGCCCACACCGGAGGGGGCCGACCGGTTCCCGTATCTGTTGTGGTTCCATCAGGCACCCGCCCGCGGCGGGGACGGCTGGCACGTGCATGCGCATGTCGCCCCGCCGTTCCGGGCGCCCGGCGTCGCGAGATACGTGGCGTCGGGAGAGCTCGGCAGCGGCACCTTGTCGAACCCGGTCGTGCCTGAGGACGCGGCGCAGGCCTTGCGAGATGCCTGAGCAGTTCCGGGCGCCCGGCCGCGTCAACCTGATCGGCGGTCAAGTCGACTACCACGAGGGATGGGTGGTCTCGATGGCGATCGACCGCGACGTCGTCGTGACCGCCCGGCCACGTCCCGACGGGAGAGTCGTCGGCCGTTCACACGATCTTGCAGGCGTCGTCAACGTCGCGGCCGACGCGAGCGACGATCCCCGTGCCGTGCAGCCGGCATGGGGCCGCACGATCGGCGGGGTCGTGCAGGTCCTGGCCGCGCTTGGTCGGGCACCGGTCGGGGCCGACCTCGAGATCACGTCGGCCGTTCCGATCGGCGGCGGCTTGTCGTCGAGCGCGGCGTTCGAGGTCGCGGTCGCGTTGGGTTTATGCGAGGTCGCCGGCTTTTCGGTCGAGCCCCGGGAACTCGCGCTGGCCGCGCAACGGGCCGAACATGTCGCCACCGGCGTGCCGTGCGGCAATCAAGACCAGCTTGCCTCGGTGTTCGGACAGGCGGGCCACGCGCTCCTGCTCGACTGCCGAACCCTCGAGATCGAAACGCTCGCACTCCCGCCTGGGCTGGGAGTGCTGGTCGTGCACTGCGGCGTTCCACGCACCCTCGAAGAGAGCCCATACGCGCAGCGGCGCGCGGAGAGCATCGACGTCGGGGCGAAGCTCGGCCTGCGTGCGCTGCGCGACGCGACGTTCGAACAGGTACAGGACCAGCCGCGTGGCCGCCACGCCGTCACCGAGATGGCCCGCGTCCGGGCGTTCGCCGACGCGCTCCGTGCGGGTGAGATCGACGAGCTCGGCCCCTTGATGCTCGCCAGTCACGCCTCATCACGCGACGACATGGACGTGTCGATCCCCGAACTGGACACGCTGGTCGAGTGCCTGGTCGAAGCGGGCGCGCTCGGCGCGCGGCTCACCGGGGCCGGCTTCGGCGGCTGTGTCGTTGCGCTCGTCCCGGCCGACGACGCGGGCGCGATCGCCGCCACCGCGTCCGCCGCCTACCGACAGGGAACCGGCCGCGAACCGACCCCGTGGATCGTGGACGCCTCGAACGGCGCGGGTCCGCTCTGACCGGCCGCCGGCCGGTGTGTCAGGAGTCCGAAGCGCTGGGGCCGCCGAACCCGTTGCCGCCGAAACCTCCGCCTCCGAAGCCGCCGAATCCGCCACGCGAGCGGCGCGGTCGGAACGCCTCCCGCAGCTTGTCGTTGTCGAAGCCGGGGACGGTGCCGTCGTTGGCGAAACGGTAGAGCGCGATCTGGAAGATTCCGGTCAGCGTCGCGCAGATCAGCTGGACCGCGATCACCCACGCGACGCCCAGCACGATGCCGATCCCGGCGATCGGCCCACCGACGGAAACGAGCAACATGCACGGCACGACACCGACGAGCGAAGCGACAAGTCCGACGATGCCGATCCCGGCGTTGGCGATCATGTTCTCGCCCCACGTGCGTTTGAACAGCTCCGCGGAGCGTTTCACAGCCTGGATCGGGCCGACTTGTTCGATGACAATGACGGGAAGCACCAAGAAGGTGACGAGCGCCCACGCCAGACCGATCAGCGAACCGACGATCCTGCCGACAACGCCTGAACGCTCCTCGATGGCCCGCAACACGAGCGACACGGTGGCGCTGAGCACGGCCCACGGCAACAGCACGTGCGCCCGGGCGCCGGCGGCATGCACTGCCTCGCCGATCGTGACCGGCTCGCTGCGCAGACGCTTGTCGGCCGCGTAGACGAGCGCGGCGTTGAAGAACACGACGACGTAGGTGATCGCGAGGTAGCCGACCACGCCGAGAATCCACTCGAGCGGTTTCGACGAGCCCTGCGCGCCGCTGTGGGCGATGAGCGCGACCGGACCGAAGAACACCAAGGCGACGACGAGGGCGCACAGCCCCGAAAGGAGGGGCAGCACCGTCAGCTGCTTGTCTTCGCGCAGCACGTTCCACGATGACTTCGCCAGGTCAATCGAGTTCTGCAGCCGTCCCACGGCGATCCTCCTGGGCCAGACTTGTCGGCGGTCTTGTCGGACGGTCAGCGTACCGCCGCCGCGGCCTGCACCTCGACGCGTGTCGCACCTTCATCGGTTCTTGTACCGGGTGCTTGCACCCGAACGCCGACCTTGTCCGTAGGCTCGCTCGATGACACGCGTCGGGGAACCGGCCCGGTTCGACCGGCTGAGCGCAGCGCTCGGCGGCGTCTCCGACGATCTGCGGTTCGCTCGAGCGCCTGGCCGCGTGAACCTCATCGGGGACCACACCGACTATCAGGGCGGATTGTGCCTCCCGATGGCGATCGACCGAGACGTATTGATCGGCTTCCGGGTCGCGTCGCACGGCCGGGTTCGGGTGCGCTCCCTCGATCTCGACGCCGATATCACCGACGGACCATGGGCGCGTCCGGTTCTCGGCGACCATCGCAGTGCTCGCCCGACGTGCGCCGCGCCCGTTCCCCGGTTTCGACGCGGCCGTCGCCTCCACCGTCCCGATCGGTGCCGGGCTGTCGTCCAGCGCAGCGTTCGGCGTTGCGCTCGCGATCGTGACTGCGACCGTCGCCGGCCTGAACCTTGACCCGGTCGAGCTTGCACTCGCGGCGCGGGAGGTCGAACAGCTCGCGACCGGCGTGCCGTGCGGGGTCATGGATCAGTTCGCGTCGGTGTTCGGACAGTTGGACCACGCATTGCTGGTCGACTGTCGCACCCTCACGATCACACCGGTGCAGATGCCACCCTCGGTCGGGGTGTTGGTGCTCCACAGCGGCGTCGAACGTCAGCTCGCCACGAGCGCATACGCGGCACGGCGCCATGCCTGCGAAACCGCGGCCGCACGTCTTGGCGTCGCGACGCTGCGCGACGCGACACTCGACCAGGTCGCCGACGATCCCTTCGCGCGCCACGTCGTGACCGAGAACGTCCGAGTCGAAGCCTTCGCCGACGCCCTCGTCGCCGGTGACGTCGCGACCGCCGGTGCGTTGATGCTCGCAAGTCATCGGTCGCTACGCAACGACTTCGAGGTATCCACGTCGGAGCTTGACCTCCTCGTCGAGCTCAGCGTCGATGCCGGCGCGTACGGGGCCCGGCTGACCGGCGCCGGGTTCGGCGGATGCGTGGTCGCGCTCGTCCCACGTCGCGAACTCGAAGTCGTCGCGGCCGCGGTCGGCGACCATTACCGTGCCAAGACCGGCCGCGAGCCGACCGCGTTCGTGGTGTCTGCGGTCGAGGGTGCCGGCCTCGTGGACAGAACCGAGCGAAACACGCCACGACAACGCACGGAGGGTTCACATGCCGACGATCTTTAGCCGCATCATTTCCGGCGAATTTCCCGGCCGGTTTGTGTGGCGAGACGAGCGCGCGGTCGCGTTCTTGTCGATCGAGCCGATGCGACCGGGACATGTGCTCGTGGTGCCGCGCGATGAGGTCGATCACTGGATCGATCTCGATCCGGCCTTGGCCGCGCATCTGTTCGTCGTCGCGCAGCAGATCGGCCGCGCGCAACGTCTGGAGTGGAATCCGGCTCGGGTCGGCGTGCTGATCGTTGGCGAAGAGGTCCCGCACGTGCATATCCACGTCGTACCGATCAACAGGCCCGACGAGTTGTCGTTCGCCAACGTCGATCGTGCTCCGTCAGCGGAGGCGCTCGACGACGCCGCCGAACGCCTGCGCGTGCGACTCCGCGAGCTCGGCCGTGTCGAAGTCGACGGCGCGCCGTAACCGTCGAAGGATTCGCGGTTCAGCAGTCAGCCGGGACCACGAGCGGACTGTCGGTCGCGGCCCGTTCGTCGTACATGTCACCGACCGCGCGCGCGAAGTCGGGGTGAACGCGGGTGAGGATCACCACTTCGTGGCGGTGGCTCGGTCTCGCCCCAACCCAAATGTGATCGCCGGTGTAGATGATCGCCACGTAGCCGCCGACCCCGATGAGCAGCGCGGCGATGCCGATCATGCCGGCACCGAACAGCGCCGCGGCCAGTCCCGCAGCGGCGAACACGAGCGCGATCCACGCGGCCCGCACGAACCATCGGATCCATTGCAGCCGGCTCGGCGCGATCGGGAGCGTCACCTCGATGCGTCGCCCGACCCACATACGTCCCAGGTAGTACGGCACGACCGCGAACGCGGCGAGCGCCGAAACCCATCGGGGGACGGCCCACAAGGTGTCTTTCACCAGACCGACGCACGGTTCGCCCGTCTTCGCGCAGATCGCGGGAAGGTCGCCCCGTTCGAGATCGTCGACGCGTGCCGCCACCACCGCCATATACCGAGCCTACGACCACTCCGCCGATGTGCACATCTGCGATACCGGCCGACGGGTGCGACGTGCCAGCCCGGCCCTCCAACGACGGCCGTCAGCTCTCAGCCAGCTCCCAGCCCCGGCCTGCGTCGTTGCAGCGTCCGGGCCCGGACGCTTTGGCGCGGTACATGGCCTGATCGGCACGGTGCAGCAGTTGGTCTGCCGACTCGGCTCGGATACCGGTCGCGATGCCGATGCTCGCGCTGAGCGGAAACCGCGTCAGCGTCGCGCCGACATGTTCGATCCCTTCGATGATGTGGCGAGCGACGCCAAGCGCGGCGGCTTGTTCGGCGCCGGACATGATCGCGAGAAACTCATCTCCGCCGAGCCGCCCGACGGACATCCCGGCCGGCATGTCGGCGGAGATCCGGCTCGCGACATCGCGCAACACGCCGTCGCCCGACTCGTGACCGAGCGCGTCGTTCACCTCTTTGAATCCGTCGAGGTCGATGAACAACACGGTGGTGTCGTCGAGCGCGCCTCGGGCCGACAGCTGCTGCATGAGCGCCGCCCGGTTGGGCAGACCGGTGAGCGCGTCGACGCTCGCCCGGTACTCGAGCTGCGCTTCGAGCGCCCGCTGCTCAGTCACGTCGCGCAGGTTCAAGACCAGCGAACCGTCGAGGCGTCGCGTCAGCCGTGCGAAGGCGCGCCGCTGCTCGTGAAATTCGTTCGTGAGATGCCACTCGCAGGCGACGTAATCGGAGAGGCTCAGCGTGTCGAACGCGCGCACGATGTCTTGTGCGGCGTCGACGCCGAGCACGTCTCGAATGTGCAAACCGACACACGACGGCGGTGAAAGTCCAACGAGCGGCTCGATCCCCGGGCTGATGTAGTCGATCCGGAAAGCAGGGCTGACAAGTGCGATCACGTCGGCGGCGTGCTGGACAAGGTCACGGAAATACGACCGGTCCCGGGCGATCTGCGCGGTCGCTTTCTCGGCCGCGGCGGCGGACGACCCGAGCGTGCGGGCAATGAGCGCGAGGCACAAGAACGTGGTTGCCGCGACCGCGTGCGCGACGGCCGGTCGCAGGATCGTCGGCGCCAATCCGAACGCGATCGTCATTTCGCCGCCGAAGATCGCGACCGCGCTCCAACCCAAGCAGGGCTTCCAGGCGCGCGACCCGTGCGCGCGCATCGCGTCAGCGATCCCGACTCCGAACCCGATCACGAGGATGGATCCCCAGCCGGTCGCGTAGATGACCCACGCGGTGCTGATCGCAGCCGTGGCGGCTCGCAGCTGCAGGCCGGCCGTCGGCGACATCCGTCGCTCGAAGCTCTGCGCGCAGGCGTTGGTTGCGCTGCACGCGGCCAGCAGGGCCACGAGGAGCCACAGCGGCGTGTCCGCGATGAGATGTGCGCGCTGGAGCCACGGTACGGCCAGCATCGCGGCCGGTCCGGCCGTGAAGATGAGCAGGGACGCGCCGACCACGCCCATGGTTCGTTGTCGGGTCTGGACGGCGCCGGTCACCGTCTTGATATCGGGACATGACCAGCCTGACCTGACCCCTCCTCGCGCACCACACGGCGGACGAACGGTCTGGTCAGCCGCGCCCGCCGTTGCGGCTCAACCGGCCGACGGTGTGGTTCGCGGACCGAGCGCGGCGGCGAGTCGGGCAGCGGCGTCGGGGGTGCGGACACCCCACCAGAACAGGTCGCGGCCGTCGACGAACACGACCGGGACGCCCGAAACCTCCCGTGTCATCTCGGGGAGGTGTTCGGGACCGAACGCGTACGGTTCGCTGGGCAGCACGATCAGGTTCGGCGCCCGCGCCGCGACCTCGCCCAGCGTGACCTGCGGGTACCGGTCGAGCGAATCGGCGAATACGTTATTGACGCCGAGCACGTCGAGGAGCGACGAGGCGTAGGTGTCGCTCGCCAACGACATCCACGGACGTCGCCACACCGCGATAAACGCGTCGTACCAGCGTGGCGACAGGACCGACGCGGTCCACGCGTCCCACTCGTCGGCGGCGAAGCGGCCGGGGACCGCCACGTCGAGCCGTTCGGCCAGTGCGCGTATCTCAGCGGCGACGTCGTGGACCGACCTCGGCGACATGGAATGCACCGAGAGTCCCGCGTCGATGAGGGCGTTTGCGTCCTCCCAGCGATTCTCTTCGTCGTTCACGACCACGAGGTCAGGGGCCACGACGCAGATCGTCGCAATGTCGGGGTTCTTGGTCCCACCGACCGTCGGGACGCCCGCCAGCTCACAGAACCGGGTACAGGCGACAGGGACAACACCGAGCGCGACCAGGGTTTCGCTGGCGGACGGAACGAGGGAGACGACACGCGGCGCTGCGGTCACATGCGTTCGAGCAGCTGCGCCTTTTTCGCGTCGAATTCGGCTGCCGTGATGACACCACGATCTCGCAGGTCGGCGAGCTGTTGAATCTGTTCGGGGACGCTCGCTGCGGCCGGTGCGGCGGCGGCCGGTGCGGCGCCGCCGGCAGCCCACGCGGCGCGGGTCTTGGCGTGGTCCTCCATCTGGCGGTACAGCTCCTGCTGCACCGCGTCCGGATGCCACACGTCGTCGAATCTGGACTGACCGTCCCGGCCGGCTGACTCGATCTCGAGGTCTCCTGCCCCGATGACCCGCTCCCACAACGACTGGTTGAAGTTGATGTTGGAAATGCGATCCATCGGGATCTCGACGCCGTGTTTGGCGAGGACGCCCGTGCGAAACACGACGCGGCTGTCGGTCACGACGAAATGCGTGAACGTCCAGTTCAGGTACTGGATTCCGAGCCAGCCTGCCCAGATGAGCGCGACGATCGCCCAGAACCACCACAAGTAGGTGTTGGCGACGTCAAAGGCGACGACCAGCAGCGCGAGCAACGGAATGCCGGTCAGGATGTGTCTCGAGAAGTACCACCAGTGGGGGCGGAGATCGAGCGCGACCGTCTCGCCCTCATTGAGGAGCCGCTGCGGGTAGGGCATGGCCGAATGGTAAGTCAGGCGCGGCGCAGGGCGCGTCGGTCAGGGGCGGACGTCTCCTTTGAGGAGCGGGGGTTCGTCGCATTCGTCGAAGTCATCAGGGTCGAGGTCCTTGGCGACGAGGAAGCCTCGCGCCCGTTCGGCCAACGGAAAACGGTTGACCAGCTCGTCGTGCTCGGGACCGTGGTGTTCGATGAGCAGGTGGGCGAGCTCGTGCACGAGGACATAGTCGAGCACCCACGGAGGGAACGCCGCGAGCCGGGACGACACCCGGATCGTCGAGTCCTCAGGTGTGCATGATCCCCAACGCTGGCGTTGGTGATCCGACCATTGCACTTTCTTCGGGCGGGGCAGGCCGTACTCGCGTGCGAGACGCCGGGTGCGTGCGACGACATCGATCTGGGCCGGATCGATCCGACGCCGCATGCGTTCGGCCAACTCCTCGGCCGCTTCCTCCGCGTCGGCAAGCGACATCCAGCGCGGGAACGAGACGCGCAACCGATCCCCGACCAGCGCCGCTTCGACGTGCTTGCGGCGCCGGGTTCCTCGAACCAGCTCGATCTCCATAACTCCATCTATATCGTCTCAGGGCGACAGTTCCTGCGCACTTCTTCGCGCTTGGGACGGAACCGATCACATCGTCTGCGGGCGTCGCGTAAACGGTATCGGTGTCGCGCTCGTGCAAGCACATGTGTTGTTTCCAGAACGTGAAATTGTCCCTCGAAAAACGAGCCAAATTCTGCTTGACCCTCGCGGGTCGCGGTCGTACTGTCGCCGATGCCGGTTCGCCGCTGCGCCGACTCCGGATCTGCCACCCGGCGGACTCGGAACGGGCGCACGAGCGGCCGACCGCACGGAACCTTTCGGGGTTGCGTGCGACCAGCCGCCGAAGGTTGGCGTGGGTGCCCGCGAGGGCGCTGCCCGCGTTGAGCGACGACGGCCGAGGGATGGGCCCCGAGGAGATCGGAGCTGCGCTGCAGCGAAGACTACTCGGGGTCTTCCCGCGTCCAGGAGCTGATGACGTCGCATACCTCCGGTACGGTCGCCGGCGTGCCTGATCACGACGGGTTGCTCGCCGACCTCGACCCGCACCAGCGCGCGGCCGTCACCGAGCTGCACGCGCCACTGGCGATTCTCGCGCCGGCCGGTTCGGGCAAGACGCGTGTCCTGACCCGTCGAATCGCATTCCGCGTCCGAGCACAGCTCGCCGACGCCCGCCACGTGCTGGCCGTCACGTTCACCAGGCGGGCGGCTGGAGAACTGGTTGACCGCCTCGAGGCGCTGCGAGTCGACAATGCCGTGACGGCCGGGACCTTCCACGCGCTCGCGTTGGCGCAGCTCCGCCGCCGCGCCGCCGATCGCGGCCAGGACCTTCCCGCGTGCTCGACCGCAAGGGCCGTGTCCTCGGTCCCCTCCTCGGGTCGCGGGGTGCGTCAGGTGCGTCGGTCGCGATGGCGATTGTCGACGTCGCCACGGAAATCGAGTGGGCGAAGGCTCGCATGATCCCACCCGAGCAGTATGTGGCCGCGGCACGCGCGACGGACCGCAGGCTGGCCCGTCCCGCGGACGAACTCGCCGATCTGTACGCCCGTTACGAGACGGAGAAGCGACGTCAACGCTGGCTCGACTTCGACGATCTTCTCGCACGCTGCGCCGACGCCATCGACCACGACGCCGACTTCGCGGCCGCGCAACGCTGGCGTTTCCGCCACGTGTTCGTCGACGAGTTCCAAGACGCGACGCCGCTGCAAACCCAGCTGCTGCGCTCGTGGCTGGGCGACCGCCCGGACCTGTGTGTCGTCGGCGACGGCGCCCAGGCGATCTACGCGTTCGCCGGTGCCGACACGTCGCCGCTCACGGACTTCGCGCGACATTTCCCCGGCGGACGCACGATCTCCCTCGCGTACAACTACCGGTCAACCAACGCGATCGTCGCCGTCGCAGAAGCGGCGCTCGGTGCCGCGTCGGGCGTCGAGCGCGATCCTCCACGCGCGGTTCGTCCAGCAGATCGTGCGGTCACGATCGTCGCGTTCGACGACGACACGCACGAAGCCGCGATGATCGCGGATGCGTGCTGGCGCGAGTTCACCGGCGGTGTGCCCTGGAATCGTATTGCCGTCTTGTTCCGCACCAACGCGCAGTCGTCGCTGTTCGAAGCTGCGCTCGCCCGCCGCGGCGTCCCGTTTCGGGTGACCGGCGCGCCGCGGTTCGCGACCCGTCCGGCGGTGCGTGTCCTGCTCGACCAACTCCACCAAGCAGAACGGGAGCGTCCGTCCGGTTCGTTCGCCGACCACCTCGCCGACCTCGCCGCCGACGCCGACTCGGACGACGAACTGGCCTCGCAACAGCATCCCGACGCCATCGCCACACCGACACCCGCCACCGCGTCCGTCTCACCGGCGACGACCGACGAGGAGCTGCGGACCCACCGCGACACGGTCCTTCGTTTCGGTCGCGACCGCGACCTCCGACCCGAGGTCCGCGTCGGTCGCGGGCTTCATCTCGTGGCTCGATTTCGCGACTCGAAGCGAGGCCGGCGACCAACGCGGTGTCGACCTCGTCACGTTCCACCGGGCCAAAGGACTCGAGTGGCAGGTCGTGTTCGTGACCGGAGTCGAGCGCGGGTTGGTTCCGATCTCGTGGGCGTCCAGCCCCGCAGCCCGGGCGGAGGAGCGACGCTTGCTGCACGTCGCGCTCGGCCGCGCCGAAGATTGGGTGCAGTGTTCATGGGCGCGGGAGCGCACGGCGCACGGCCGGACAACGACCCGTCAGCCCAGCCCGTGGCTCGGCGAGCTCGAACGGGCGATCGAACGCATTCCTGTCGCGCCGGTCGACCGCAAAGCACGGGTCGTCGACGCGCTCGCGACCCTGGAACAGGCCACAAAACCCCTCCCGACGAGCCGTTCCCGCCGCATCCGTCGCTGACGCGGCGATACCTTCCGCCGCTGGGCGCGACAGCTAGCTTGACCCGCGCATGCACCGCTACGACGATCGCACCGGCCGCATCGCCGAGGCGGTCTTCGCGTACATGCGTGAGCGACTTTCGCTCGAGCCGGTGCCGCTCGACCAAAGTGTCGCACCCGACGATCTCGCGGCGCGCGCACCGAACATGATTGGGCCTGCCGGCCACGATCCCGATCGTGTGCTCGCGCTCTACAGCGAGGTCCTGGCACACTCGGTGATCTCGTGCGACAGTCCGCGGTTTTTGGCGTTTATCCCCGCGGCGCCCACCAAGGCCGCACTCCTGTTCGACATGATCGTTTCGTCCGCGTCGATCTCCGGAATCTCGTGGATCGAGGCGGCGGGTGCCGTGCACGCCGAGAATCAGGTGCTGCGATTCTTGAGCGACCTTGCCGGGTTGCCGCCAGCTGCGGGTGGCGTCTTCGTGTCCGGCGGCTCGGCCGCCAACCTCTCCGCGCTCGTGGTCGCACGGGAGCACGCACGCGTCCGGCACGTCGACGATGGCCGGCGACGCAGACGCATCGCGGTGAGCGATCAGACCCATTCGTCGGTGGCGAACACGATGCGGATCATCGACGTCGATCCGCTCGTCGTCCCGGCCGTCGACGACTCCCTCACCGGCGCGGCATTCGAGGCCGCGCTGGAAGCCGACGGCGACCCGAGCTCGGTCTGCGCGGTGGTCGCGACCGCAGGTACAACCAACGCGGGCCTGGTCGACGACCTTGCCGGCATCGCGGCAGTGTGCGACAGGCACGGGATCTGGATGCACGTCGATGCGGCCTACGGCGGTGCCGCGCTCCTCGCGCCGAGCGTTCGCGCACGCTTCGCAGGCATCGAACATGCCGACTCGCTCGTCATCGACCCGCACAAATGGTTGTACGCGCCGTTCGACTGCGCCGCGTTGATCTACCGCGATCCAGCGTTCGCGAGGTCGGTCCACATGCAGGATGCGTCGTACCTCGACGTCATCCACGACGAAGGTGACGGCTGGAACCCCTCCGACTACGCCTACCATCTGACTCGCCGCGCTCGCGGGCTGCCGCTGTGGTTCTCGCTCGCCGTCAACGGATCCGACGCATACCGCGACGCGATCGAACGTGTGCTCGCCACAACTCGCGCCGCGGCCGAGCGGATCCGGGCGCTCCCCCACTTGCAGCTCGTACGCGAGCCCGAACTTTCGGTCGTCTTGTTCCGCCGCTCGGGATGGAACGCCGCCGACTACGACGCGTGGACCGCGCGCCTGCTCGAAGAGCAGATCGCGTTCGTCGCCGCATCACGCTGGCACGGCGAAGCCGTCGCGCGCCTCGCCTTCTTGCATCCCGACACGACGCTCGAGATCGTCGACGAGATCCTCGCGACGACCATCTGACCCGCTCGCCTTCACCACCCGGGCCGGTCAGCACGCGCGACGCCCCCGCGCCCGTCGGTCCCCATTTCCGGCGAGGACGCACCATTCGTCGGCTCCCAAGTCCGCCCTCCAGGTTGGGGATCGGGCTGGACCATCCGGGACGACGCTCTGCGGGCCGCTCTAGGGTGGTGCGGTCATGTACGTGCTGCGCCTGCTGCGCATCTTCGTTCCGTTGCTCGTCGTGGCTGCGATTGTCGCCGGCAGCGTCCTGGTTCTCACTGCACGCAGCGACCTGCAACGCTCGCGCCAGCGGGTGGACGGCGCGTGGGCACCCCTGCGCACGCTGCTCGATCGCCGCTACCTGACCCTCCTCTCCGCCAACGACCGACTGCAATCGGTCCCCGGGCCTTTGCACCAACTGGTGGAGCAGGTTTCGGCCGCGTACGGCACCTGGCACAGCCTCGAACGGCACAACGGCAGCGTCACCGCAGAAGTTGTTGCCGCCAACGATCTCGAATCGCTCGGCCGACGGCTTGTGCTCGCGGCGCGAGCCACACCCCGGTTGGCTGGCGACACCGCCGCCCTGGCTCCAACCAACGCGTTGGCGGCACTGACACCCCCGACGGCGGCCGAGCACTTCGACGCGGCGGTCGACAGCTTCGAACAGGCCCGCAGCCGTCCCGCTCGCAGTCTCGCCGCCCGCATTCTCGGGTACGGGTCGATCCCGACGTACGACTCGTCGGGCTTCGGGTAGACCGCCGGCGCACGGCTCGACGTAGGCGCCGCCATCGCGCCGCGACACGTGCCGTAGCCGGTCCCGGAGTCCGGTACCAGACCGGGATCAGACCGGTCCCCGTCGGTGTCTCACCCGGTCGTTATGGTCGCCGACATGATCCTCGTGTTCGGAATCGTGGCCGGCTGTGCCCTCGGCGGGGCAGGCGCCGTCGTGCTGTCCAGGGTCCGACGGCCCGTCGCGGCGCCGCCCGCCCCGCCAACCCCCGCCGCGGATCCGATCGCTCCGCTCGCCGCCCAGATCGCGCGCCTGGCCGACGAACAACGTCACGCGCACGACGAGACCCTCAGCCGCCTGCTCGAAACCAACCGTGCCCTCCTCGAACAGGAACGGGTGCGGGCCGGCTCGGAGCTCGACAGCAAAAAGTCGCTGATCGATCAGCAGCTGGTCACCATGACCGGCGAACTCGACAAGGTCACCGCGGCTCGTGCGTCAGCTCGACGGCGGCCAGCGCAAGGCGTACGGCGAACTGAGCAACGAGCTCCGCCGCCAACACGAGGGCATGGCGGCCCTCTCCGAACACACCCAACAGCTACGTGAGGTGTTAGCCAGCTCGAAAGCACGCGGCCAATGGGGCGAACGGATGGCCGAAGACGTGCTTCGACTCGCCGGATTGCTCGAGGGGGTCAACTACCGCAAGCAGACGACGCTCGACAGCGCCGGCCGACCGGACTACACGTTCTTGTTACCCAACGGGCGGGTGATGCACATGGATGTGAAATTCCCGCTCGACAACTATGTGCGACATCTCGATGCCACCAATGATCTCGAACGGGCGCAGTTCCGCGACCTGTTCCTTCGCGACGTCCGCGACCGGGTCAAGGAACTGACGACTCGGGGCTATCTCGACTCCAACGACGACACGGTCGACTGCCTGTTGATGTTCATCCCGAACGAGCAGGTCTACGGATTCGTTCAGGAAAACGATCGCAGCATCCTCGACGACGCCATGCGCCACAAGATCGTCGTGTGCTCCCCGCTGACGCTGTACGCGGTCCTGGCCGTGGTCCGCCAGGCGGTCGACAACTTCCAGCTCGAACGTACGTCGAGCGAGATTCTCGGACTTCTCAGCGAGTTTTCCTGCCAGTGGGAGAAGTATTCAGCTCAGCTCGAGAAGGTGCAGTCGCGTTTCGAGCAGGTCGCCAAGGAGTACGCGGCACTGATGACGACGCGTCACCGCGCGTTGCAGCGGCCGCTCGACAAGATCGAGCACCTACGCCACGACGAGCGGGGGCTCCTCGACGCCGACATCGCACCGCTCACGTTCCCTGAGCTGAGCGCGGGCGCCTAACGTTCGCGGCCGTGACGCAGGTGACGGTGCTCGGCGGCGGTCAACTCGGTCGGATGCTGGGCCTGGCGGGCCTGCCGCTCGGGCTCGAGTTCACGTTCCTCGACCCTTCACCCGACGCGACCGCCGCCGCAGTCGGAGACCTCGTGGTCGGCGAACTCGACGATCTCGCCGCCGCGGCACAGGCCGCGGCCGGTGCGAAGGTCGTCACCTACGAGTGGGAAGGCGTGCCGGCCGGCACCGCCCGCGCGTTGGCGCAGCACGTGACCGTCCTGCCGTCGGCGCGGGCGCTCGAAGTGTCCCAGGATCGTCTCGTCGAAAAGCAGACATTCCGGTCGCTCGGCATCGCGACCGCGCCGTTTCGCGCGGTCGACGATCGCTCGTCGCTCGAGGCGGCAATCGTCGCGCTTGGGCTTCCGGCAGTGTTGAAAACCCGGCGCGGCGGCTACGACGGCAAGGGCCAAGCGGTGCTCCGCTCGGCCGGCGACGCCGACGCCGCATGGGCCGCGCTCGGTGGCGTCCCACTCATCCTCGAAGGCTTCGTCCCGTTCGACCGTGAACTGTCCATCGTCGGGGTGCGCGCCCGCGACTCGGGCGACGTCGCGTGCTGGACCGCCGTCGAAAACACCCACGTCGACGGCATCCTCCGCCTCACCTTGGCCCCGGCACCGAACCTCGACGCTGCACTCCAGACGAGCGCCGAGGCGTGCATCCGACCGCTGTTCGAATCGTTGGACTTCGTCGGTGTCGGCTGCGTCGAGCTCTTCCAAGTCGGTGACGAGCTCCTCGCCAACGAGATGGCGCCCCGGGTACACAACAGCGGCCACTGGACGATCGAGGGCGCCGAAACCAGTCAGTTCGAGAACCACCTGCGAGCAGTGCTCGGCTGGTCGCTCGGCTCGACCGCGACACGGTCTGTCGAGCGCGATGGTGAACTGCATCGGCGGAATGCCCGACGTGCGCGCCGTCCTCAAGACTCCAGGAACGCACCCGCACGACTACGCCAAGGCGCCACGGGCCCGACGCAAGGTCGGTCATGTCACGGTCGTCGCGACCGGCCCAGCAGAGCTCCGGGCGCGCCTCGCACCCGTGCAGGAACTCGTGCGTGCCGCAAGCCTCGGCTGAGCCCCAACCGCCCGTCAGGCAATCGCGCCGGTCTCCGCGTAGCTTCGTCACGTCGTGCGCGTCCATGCCCCAGGCGGCCAGAACCTCGTCGGTGTGCTGGCCGGGCCACGGCGCCGAACGCTGCACCTGCGGCACCGACCGCGAAAACCGCGGCGCAGGTGCCGGCTGCGGCACGCCGTCACGTTCGATGATCGTCTGGCGCGCCACGATATGTTCGTTGTGCGTCGCCTCCGACATCGTGAGCACCGGCGCGTAGCAGGCATCGCTGCCGGCCAGGACCGCGTCCCACTCGTCACGCGTTTTCGTCTTGAACAGGGCCGTGAAGCGGTCGCGCAGCACACCCCAGCCGCTGCGGTCCATCTGCGCCGGAAGTTCTTCGCCTGCCAGTCCGAGCCGCTCGATCAGTTCGGCATAGAACTGCGGCTCGAGCGAACCGAGGGACACGAACTTGCCGTCCGCAGTTTCGTAGGTGTCATAGAACGGCGCTCCCGTATCGAGCACGTTGGCGCCCATCGTCTCGTCCCAGAAGCCGATCTGCTTCAGACCCCACATCATCGTCATCAGTACCGCCGAGCCGTCGACCATCGCGGCGTCGAGCACCTGACCTTGGCCTGAACGTTGCGCTTCGAGGATCCCGCACACGACGCCGAATGCCAAAAACATGCCGCCACCGCCGAAGTCGCCGACGACGTTGATCGGTGGAGTGGGTTTGCCGCCCGCCCGACCGAAATCCGCGAGCGCGCCGGCCAGCGCGATGTAGTTGATGTCATGGCCCGCAGCCTGGGCCATCGGACCGTCTTGGCCCCAGCCGGTCATCCGGCCGTACACCAACTTGGGATTGCGTGCGAGGCACACGTCCGGACCGAGCCCGAGTCGCTCGGTCACGCCCGGCCGGTAGCCCTCGACGAGCGCGTCGGCCTGTTCGACGAGGCGCAACACGAGCTCGACCCCTTCGGGGTTCTTCAAGTCGACCCCGATGGAACGACGCCCCCGGTACAGCGGCTCGAGATTGGGCCGGTCGAACATTCCCGGATTCACCTGCTGCGCCCGGTCGACCCGCACGATGTCGGCGCCCATGTCGGAGAGCAGCATCCCGGCGAACGGGCCCGGCCCGATGCCGGCCAGCTCGACGATCTTGACGCCCTGCAAGGGTCCCACGACGTCCTCCACATGCTCGTTCGACGAAGGCGACACGATACGCACTACCTGACAACCGTGTCAGGTTGTGGCCACCACCACGCTCATGATCGGGAGACCATCGTGATCGGGGAGACGATCGTGATCGGGGAGACGATCATGATCGGGGAGTGTTGTCGTCGCATCAGTAGTTGAGACGCAGGCCGGGTCGCGGCCAGGCGAAGCGCACAAGCCGTCCGGTGGCCGACAGCGTCGCATATGCGCTGCGCAGATGTTCGCCGCCAAAACACACGTTGGTGACCATCGGGTCGCCGAGCACGACCTGGTCCAGTACCTCACCCGCGGGCGAGATGACGGTGAGCGCTCCGGTCACCAGCGTGGCGACCACGACGTTGCCGTCGCCATCGACCGCCAGCGAGTCGAACAGCTGCATGCCGGCCAACCCGCACACCAACGCACCGGCTGCACCGACCGCGTTGCGCTCGACCTCGCCGGGCCCGGTGACGTTCCACGCGTACACCCGTCCGGTGTGCGTCTCGGCCGCGTACAGCCGCGTCCCGTCGGGCGACAAGCCGATGCCGTTCGGCGACTCAGACGGGAAGATCACCTCACGGATCGACGAACCGTCAGGCTGCGCGTAGTAGATGGCGCCGACGTGTTGCACACGGCCTGCGCGGCGACCGTGGTCGGTGAACCACATCCCGCCGCGCGCGTCGAACACGAGGTCGTTGGGGCTGATCAGCGGATGTCCGTCGCATTCCGTGTATAGCACGTTCACGTCGCCGGTCATCAGATCGACCCGCTCGATGCGGCCCCCCGAGTGGTGGGCGGGCAGCTCGGTCTGCGGAATCGTGAACGCGCCGATTTCGACATAGTCCCAGCCGCCGCTGTTGCAGACGTACAACGCGCCGTCGGGCCCGATCGCAAGACCGTTCGGACTTCCGCCGGGCTCGGCGACAGTATCGGTGTGGCCGTCGGGATGAACGTGCGTCACGTGTCCGTGCCTCATTTCGACGACCAGCACAGTTCCGTCGGGCATCCACACGGGCCCTTCGGGGAACCCGAGACCGGAAGCCACTTCGATGATGGTGGGTTCGCTCATGCGCCGATCATGACATCCGGCGCGAACGCACGACCACTACGTCAGAGCAGCAGTGGACGCGACGACGAGCCGACGTCTTCGATGGCGAGGCGATACCCGGCGACCTGCCCGACGGAAATCATCGCGATGCGATGTTCCTGGGCGAACAGTTCGAGATAGGGAATCCGGGCGGGCGAGCCATCGTCGTGCAGGACCTCGCAGATCACCGCGATCGGCGGCAGTCCAGCGAGACGTGCGAGGTCGACGGCGGCTTCGGTGTGCCCTCGCCGTTCGAGCACGCCGCCCTCGCGGGCACGCAGTGGGAACACATGGCCGGGCCGCACAAAGTCGTCGGGCCGGCACACAGGGTCGAGCACACGTCGGATCGTGAGCGCCCGATCGGCGGCGCCGATCCCCGAACCCGCATTGCGATGATCGATGGACACCGTGAATGCGGTGTCGCAGCCGGCGCGGCCGGCCGGCACCATCGCCTCGATGTCGAGCTTGTCGAGCCAGGTCCCGTCGCAGGGCATACACACGAGGCCGCGCGCCCACCGCAGCATGAAGTTGACCGCTTCGGGTGTCACCCATTCGGCGGCGAGGGTGAGGTCACCCTCGTTCTCGCGATCCTCGTCGTCCACAACGAGCACCATCTCACCGCGACGGATTCGGCGCAGTGCGTCCTCGATCGGAGTCAGGGACACCGTCACCCTCTTTCGCTGATGGACATCGGAACACCTGCAGAGCTCGCGCCGGGCTCGGCGCTCGACGGGGGACGACCGGTCGAGGAAGGGTTCTCGTGGACCTCGACACGGCCGGGGATGCGCACAATCATGCGGCAGCCGTGCGGTTCGCAGCGCTCGGCGCGGATTTCGCCCCCGTGCAACTCGACAATCCACCGCGCGATCGCCAAGCCCAGTCCTGCGCCGCCATCGCGCGACGAGCGCGCCGAGTCCGAACGATAGAAACGCTCGAACACGCGGGTCGCGTCCGCGTCGGGGATTCCCGGCCCTTCATCGATCACTTCAAGATGCGCTCCGTCAGCGGCTGCGACCGCGCGCACGACCACCCGACCGTCGCGCGGCGAGTGCCGCACCGCATTCTCGACGAGGTTGGCGACGACCTGATGGAGACGCTCAGCGTCGGCCTCGATGGAAAACGGCCTCGGCTCGATCTCAATCGACAACGACACCGGACCGGCATGCAGGCGCGACTCCCGCAACGCGAGTTCGAGCATCGGTGCGATCTCGAAATGTCGCCGGTCGAGCGCCAGCGTGCCCGACTCGAGACGCGAAAGGTCGAGCAGCTGTTGGACGAGCCGACCAAGTCGTTCGACCTGCGAGAGCATCGTCGCGAACGTTTCCGGGTCGGGTGCGGCGACGCCGTCGACAATGTTCTCGAGGACCGCCTGCAACACGGTGATGGGCGTTCGGAGCTCATGACTGACGTTCGCGACCAGGTCACGGCGCATCCGGTCGGTTTCGGCCAATTCGGCAGCCATCTGGTTGAACGACCGGGCGAGGGTGCCGATCTCGTCGTGCGAGACCGCGGTCACTCGTTGTGAGAAGTCGCCCCGCGCCATCGCTTCGGTCGCGGCGACCATCTCGCGTAGCGGTGAGGTCAGGCCCCGGGACAAGAACCACACGACCACCAGCGCAAGGAACCCGGCGATCGCGCCGCTCAACGACGGCCATATCCCGACCCGTACTCCAACCCAGAACACGACCACGGTGACCGCGACCGCCGCGAGGATCACGACACTCAACTTGAGTTTGAGTGTCGGCAGCGGATCGAGCGGCCGGTCGGGCGGTCGTTTCACGTCACACCTTCTTCGACCGCGTATCCGACGCCGTGCACAGTACGCACCACGTCCGCGCCGAGCTTGCGGCGGATGGACCGGATGTGCGAATCGACAGTCCGTGCCCCCGACGGCACCTCGTATCCCCACACCTTCACGAGCAACTCTTCGCGACCGGCGACGCGACCGGGATGCGACGCCAGGTATTGCAACAGATCGAACTCGATCGGCGTGAGATGCACGAGCTCACCGCCACGACGCACGCGACGGGACACCGCGTCGAGCTCGATGACACCGATCCGCAACGATCGTTCATCGCCCAGCACCGGTCGGTCGGCACGCCGAAGCAACGCGTGGACACGAGCGACCAGCTCGCGGGCGCTGAACGGCTTGGTCATGTAGTCGTCAGCCCCAACCGCGAGCCCGACGAGCAGGTCGGCCTCGTTGTCACGGGCCGTGAGCATGAGCACCGGCAGCGGACGCTCTCGTTGAATCTGTTTGCACACTTCAATTCCGTCGAGGCCGGGCAACATCAGGTCGAGCACGACGAGATCAGGGCGGTAGCGCTCGCACAACTCGACGCCGCCGGGACCGTCGGCGGCGATCTCGACGTCGTAGCCCTCGCTGCGGAGCCGGGTGGCAATCGCGGCTGCGATCGAGCCTTCGTCCTCGATCACCGCGATCCGGCGGCCCGCGGCCGCAACGGCCGTGGGCTGGATCGGCGCAGCCGGCGACGAGTGACTCACACACTCGAGGATAAAGACCAAGCGTGGAGGAGTCGGCATAGGCCTGTGGAGAAATGGTGCAGATGGAAGGTTGCGATGGTGACCAGGGAGGATGCTGGGGCTCTCAGCGACGCCTGTGAGGTTCCGAGGGGCCTGTCAACTTTCGTCTGCCGATCCTGAGCCGTCGGGGCGACGGCAGTCAGTCTTCGCGGATCCGGGCTTGGTCGGCGCGACCGGCGGCGCGGCGGGCACTCGTCGACGTCGGCCTCCGTCGGACACGATCGAGCGTCGGGCCGAACGACGAGCCCCATGTCGCCGCCAACGAACGGTCGGCTCGAACCTGCCGGCTGCGCCGCGGTCCGTGCGGACGCCGTCGTCGTTTCCGAAGTTCGCGTCGACCGGTGACGCCGACGCACCCCTGGGCGTCGTGTCGGACCCGGCTCGAAGCTCGCACCGGCCGTACCAGGCGACCGCGCCATGCATGATCGTGGCGCGTGCGCCCGACGACGATTTCGTCCCGGTCCTCGAAGCGTGCGTCGTCCCGCCAAGGTTGCTGTGTCCACCGATGTGGGGCGGGGCGTACTCGCGGTCGGTGCGCAGGCGTCGTGGGCGAACTCAGCGACAAGTTCGCTCGATTGGGTGGCGATCGTCGCCCGGGCCGGGCAGTGCCGCGCCTGCGAGACACGTTGGACCTTCGCGAGCCGACGCGACCGCGTCTCGACGCACAGCCGCTGCGTCGCGGGGCCGGTTCACGACCCCACGAGTGCAAGACCACCGTGACAGTTCGGGCCGATCGATGTGCACGTCTGTCCGTTTGGACCGGTCCGACGGCCCGAACATCGAAGCTCGGCACACGTTCACCGTCCGGCGCGACCTCGACGTGATCGCCACGGCTGACCAAGACAAGCGAGCCACGAACATGCGTCGTTGCCACCTCGCCGGCGTCGCGTTCGAAGCTCAACCGAACGTCTTCGTGGGGTCCGTCAACGTCTCGACGTCGAAGACCGCGCGGCGTACGGCCTCGTCACGGCCCGCAGCTAGGTTTGGAGTCGTGGAGATCTCCTGTGCGTTCGCGACGTCCATGGACACGCCCGAACATGTCGCGTTGGCCGAACAGTTGGGCTATCGGCGGGCGTGGCTGTACGACTCTCCGGCGTTGTATCCCGAAGTGTTCATGACGCTGGCGCGTTGCGCGGAGCGGACAAGCCGCATCGGCCTCGGTCCGGGTGTGCTCATTCCGAGCCTTCGGCATCCGATCACGGCCGCGGCGTCGATCGCAGGACTTGAGGCGCTCGCTCCTGGACGCGTCGTGGTCGGGGTCGGTTCTGGATTTACGGGTCGTCACACGCTCGGCAAACGGCCGTTGCCCTGGGCTGACGTGGCGGACTATGTGCGCACGGTTCGGGCATTGCTGCGCGGCGAGCAGACGGAATGGGACGGTGCGGTCATCCAGATGTTGCATCCCGAGGGCTTCGGTGCGCCGCGTCCGGTGAACGTGCAGTGGGTCGTCGGGGTCCAGGGACCGAAAGGCCAAGCCGTCGCCCACGAGGTCGGCGACGGTGCGTTCTCCCTGTTCGCGGTCGATGGATTCGACTGGATGGTGCAACTCGCGTTCGGCACGGTGCTCGACGACGACGAGGACGCGGGAAGCGAACACGCCATCGCGTCAGCCGGTCCGGCAGTCGCGGTGCTGCTGCACGGCTCCTACGAGCAGGGCGCGCCGTTGGACCCGACGTGGGCGGAACGCGTCGACGCGATCGACGCGCGCGTACGCCACCTCACGATCCACGACCGTCATCTCGTCGCGGTGACCGAACGTGACCGGCCCTACATCACCGGGGATCTCATTCGCGCCTTCACCTATACCGGAACTGCCGCCGAGATCGGCGAAAAGCTCGCAACCGCGGCCGCGTCGGGTGTCACCGAAGTCGCGTTTCAGCCTGCAGGTCCCGACATTCCACAAGAGCTGCGCACATTCGCGCGGGGCCGCGGGCGTCGAGTCGTAAGCAATGAACGAGGGTTCTGGCGCTCCCGATCCCGTTGCGCTGGCCGCGGTGATCGAGCGTTTCGCCGGCGAAACTGTCGACGTGCACAGCTTGCGCCGCTGCTCAGGCGGCGCGTCGCGAGAAACTTGGGCGCTCGACGCGATCGGAACGAGCGGTCAGGTGCACCCCCTCGTGCTCCGACGCGACCCGGCCGGGCAGGCAAACGCCGACAACCGGGCGACGGAGTACGCGGTGCTCGCCGCAGCCGCGCTGGGGGGCGTCCCGGTTCCCCGAGTCCGCGCGCTGCTCGGCACCGAAGACCATCTCGGCGCCGGCTTCCTCATGGACCGGGTCGAAGGCGAGACGATTCCCCGGCGGATCCTGCGAGACGCAGAGTTCGCGATGGCGCGCTCGCAGCTCACCACCCAGGCGGGCACGATTGCGGCGCGCATCCACACCGTCGACCGCGACGCCCTCCCGACCTTGGCGACGTTGGGCGCCCACGCCCAGATCGACCAGCAACGCGCCTACCTCGACACCTTCGACGAGCCTCACCCCGCGCTCGAGCTCGGGTTGCGTTGGCTCCACGAGCATGAGCCGAACACCTGTGCGCCGCCCGCACTCGTCCACGGCGACTTTCGCAACGGCAACTTCATCGTCGGCGCCGACGGCATCCGCGCCGTGTTGGACTGGGAGTTGGCCCACCTCGGCGACCCAATCGAAGATCTCGGCTGGCTGTGCGTGAAATCGTGGCGTTTCGGACAGGCCGATAAGATCGTCGGTGGCTTCGGCACACTCGACCAGCTCCTCGGCGCCTACTCGGCCGGCGGCGGCGCCGACGTCGACGAAGACGCCGTCCGGTTCTGGGTGGTGCTCGGCACCGTCAAATGGGGGGTGATCTGCGCCGGTCAGACGCGCCTGCACGTCAACGGCATCGTGCGGTCGGTCGAACTCGCTGCGCTCGGCCGGCGCGTCGCCGAGATGGAATGGGACCTGCTCGACCTGCTCGACGGAGGCTGGTGATGACCCAGGACCGACCGACCGCAAGCGAACTCGTCACCGCCGTGCGCGAGTTCCTCGAACACGACGTTCTCGCCGCGACCGACGGCCGGGTGCAGTTCCACACGCGTGTCGCCGTGAACGTCCTCAACATTGTGGCGCGAGAACTGGATCAGGCCGAAGCCCTCGCCGCCGGCGAACAGCGCCGAGCTGCGTCCGTGCTCGGCCACGACGGCGACGTGCGGGCCCTCGAAGCTGAACTCGCGACCGCGATCCGAACCGGCACGCTCGACGACCGGCTCGCCGACGTGCGCGAGCACGTGCGGGCCACCGTCCGGGAGAAGCTCCTCATCGCCAATCCCAGCTATCTCCCCGACGGCCCCGTCCCGCGGCACGGCTGACACGGACCAATCTCGGACCTTGGGACGGCGGTGCTGGGCGCCGACCGCTGTCCGGACCTGCGATCTGCGCCTAGGGTCCCGAACGCATGCGGATCGCCACCTGGAACGTCAACTCGCTGAAGGCCAGACTTCCCCGAGTCGAGGAGTTTCTCGGCTACGCCGACGTCGACGTGCTGTGCCTCCAAGAGACGAAGCTGTCCGACCAGAGCTTCCCCGCACTCACGTTCTCCGCCCTCGGCTACCAGTCGGTACACAACGGGCAAGGCCAATGGAACGGAGTCGCGATCCTCTCCCGGGTCGGGATCGCGAACGTCACCAACGGCTTCGACGACGCGCACGTCGATCCCTACGAAGGCGACGCTCGCATCGTCGCAGCCGACTGCGGCGGCGTGCGCTTCGTGAGTGTGTACGTGCCGAATGGTCGAGAGGTCGGCTCTGACTTCTACGACCGCAAGCTGATATGGCTCCAATGTCTCCACGACTGGCTCGCCGCGACCGGCACACCCGACGATCCCCTTGTCGTGCTCGGCGACTTCAACGTCGCGCCCGAAGACCGAGACGTGTGGGATCCGAAGAAGTTCGTCGGCGCGACCCACGTCACCCCAGCCGAGCGGGACGCAGTCGTGCAGCTCGAGAAATGGGGGCTGGAAGATCTGTTCCGCCGCGTCTACCCGAACGCTGATCGTCTCTACAGCTACTGGGACTACCGCGCCGGCGACTTCCACCAGCATCGAGGCATGCGCATCGACCTCGCGTTCGGCACCGGCCCGGTCGCGGCGCGCGTCACGTGGGCGGTGATCGACCGCAACGCGCGCAAGGGCACCGGCCCCTCCGACCACGCACCGGTCATCATCGACCTCGCCGACTAGAGACGAGCCATTCCCGGCGTTGTTGCGCGGCGACACTGACCGTGCCGAACCGGTCGCCGACGACTCACTGCAGATCGGTTCCCAGATCGGCCGTCCGACGCGCTCCACGTCGATGGAACGCTTCGTCTGCAACCGACGGGCTTCCCAACCGCGCCGCGGTGAGGTTCACCACACGCGACTGGGCGGCAGCTTGACGTGAGGCCCTCACAAAACGGCGACCGTTGCCGGCCGAGGCACTCGCCGCACGCCCGACTGCGCCGGCCGCGTCGCCGACGCGTCTGCACGACGGAGCGAACGATTGTCGCCGAGGGGCTAGCTGTGAGGTAGGCCGCTGGCTGGTCGTTCGCCGGTAGGTCGATGGGCTCAGTCCCGACGATTTCTCGTCGGGTGCGTGTTCCATCTCACCGTGGGCGTTCCGCTTCGCCAGCGGCCCCCTTTCAAACCGTGCATGCGGTTTTCTCGCACACGGCTTTCCGACATCGTTCATCGCCATGCATTCGGAGTCCCCCACCGTGTCTTTCCTTGCAGCCGGTAGACACGAAGGACACGAAGCCACTCCCAATCGAAGCGGCCCAGGTTCCATCCGCTCTTCCCGTGCTTGCGGCTGGCGAGGATGGCCAAGCGTTCATGGACGTAGAGATCGAGGTCTTCGAACTTCCGCCCCGAGTTCCCGTAGCGGAAGTATCCGCACCATCCCCGTAACACACGGTTGAGGTTGGCGACCACGATCTCCATCGACGTTCCCGCAAAACGGCGGTCAGTACCGGCACGGATCTTTGCCCGCACCGATGCCATCGCCCGCCGTGACGGCCAGCGTTGGAGATACCAATGACCACGCCACTTCCAGGACTCCACCTTGTGATGATGGAAACCCAAGAAGTCGAAGCCTTCCGCTCCTCGGGTCAGGCATGCGATCCTGGTCTTGTCTGGGTTCAACTGAAGACCCAACGGTGCCAGGACCTGACCCGCCCGGCGGCAGGCCGCCTCGGCCTGTTGTCGAGTGCGGCAAAGGACGACGTAATCGTCGGCGTAACGCACCAGCTTCCCGAGTCGTTTCCCGTCGCCGTGCGTGAAGTCCTCATCGAGGACATGCAAGACGATGTTGGCGAGCACGGGAGAAATCGGTGACCCTTGCGGAGTCCCCGACACCGGGTCGGTCACCAGCCCTTCTTCCAGTACTCCCACCCGAAGCCAACCCCGCAACAACTTCAGCATGTCCCGATCCGACACCCTGCGCGCAACCAGCGTCATCAAAGCGTCGTGCGAGATACTGCCGAAGCAGTTGCTCAGATCAGCGTCGAGTACCCACTCGGCCCCCCGGTTCGCTTCGACCCGAATGGCCTCACAGGCCATGTGAGTCGAACGCTTCGGACGAAACCCGAAACTCACCGGAAGGAAATCGGCCTCGAACACGGGCTCGAGGACGATCTTCGCAGCCGCCATCACTACACGGTCACGAACCGTTGGGATCGACAGGGGCCTCGACGCATTATGCGCCGTTTCCCCCGCCTTGGGGATATACACCCGCCGCAACGGTGCAGGACGATACGTCCGTTCCCGCAACGCCGTAGCGAGCTCACGAAGAAACACCTGGACCCCGGACGCTTCGATGTCGGCGATACGCACACCGTCGACACCAGGCGCCCCACGGTTGACACGCACGTCGTCCCAAGCCCGAGCCAACACATCGCTGCGGGCGACATGACCGTAAAGAGCATGGAACCGACGGGCAGGATTCTGCTTGGCACTGCGATACAGCACACGTTGAAGAGCTCGGGTCTGGTCCACACCCTCGGTGCGGCGGATGGATCGAGCCGTCTGGGCACTCATCCGAACCCCTCCCTACAAACGACGATGCATCGATGAAGCAGGGGCCCTTCGCTCGAACCGGGTTGTGTTGTCCCAGCCGTCGTCACTACTACGACCCCCTCCGACTGCCTCTCGACCGCTCACCACTTCCCGGGATCGCCGGTTATAAGCAAGCATGCTTCCCGCACCCACAGATCGGGGCCGAGGAGGCTCTCTCCAGTTCCCAGGACAACCTTCTGACCGTTCCACGCCCCATACGCCGGGAGGTTCTTGAGCACCCGCTCCAGGATCCCAAGTGCTGTCCATGGCCTTCGCCGTCAAAGTGTCGGCTCGGCTCCCCCTTGGCTCGCTCACGCGAGTTTCTCTTACGACGCCGCAGGCTTCACTTCATGTTGCGGACCGGCCAGTTGCCATCCCCTCAACGGGATGTAGTTGCTCCGCTTCGACACCGGACTCTCACCCGATGCCGGGAGCCGCGCTACCGAGGACCCTGGCGTCTCCCCGGACCGGACTCGCACCGGCTGGCTGCCCTGAGCTTGTCACTCGGTTACGTCATGACACCTCCTCGATGACATGGCGTCCAAGCTGCTGGACGCACACTTGCCCCTGAAAATGTCGGGGTTGAGATGGCTGTTGACGTGGGGTTTTGTGTTGCGGGGTGCTCGCGATTTGTAAGTGTTCACGTGCTCTGATTGCCGCTGGCCAGAAAAGTTTGCAAACTTTCGCGTGACCAGCGCGTTTGCGGCGGGGTGATGCTCGCGATTTGTCCTGGAACTTGTTGGACTTTCCGATGTGGGCGACACACCGGGTTCTGGCGCACTGCCCTCCTACGGGGAGGTCGTCGCCGAGGTCGCCCGTCTGTGTGAGCTCGTGGCCGCCCAGGGTCGGATGATCGAAGAGCTGCGGGCGGAGAACGCGGAGCTGAAGCGGCAACTCGGCCAGAACTCCGGGAACTCGGGCAAGCCGCCCTCGCGTGACCCTGCGGCAGAACGTCAGCGTCAGGCGGAAGAGCGCAATCGGCGCGCGGCGTCCGAAACAAAGCGCACGCGTGGCAAGCAACGCGGGGCACCCGGTTCGAGTCTTGCGATTTCCGTCGACCCCGACGAGATCGTCGAGCACCGTCCGCAGCGCTGCGGGGACTGCGGGAACGCGCTCGGTCTCGCCGACGACGAGGGTTTCTTTGCTCGGCAGGTGATCGATATCCCCGAAGTGCACCCGACCGTGACCGAGCACCGGGCGCACACCTACTCCTGTGCGTGCGGCCACAAGACCACTGCCTCGTTCCCAGACAACGTGCGTGCCCCGGTCAGCTACGGGCCTCGTGCTCGTGCCTTCGTCGCCTACTTCCTCGGCCGCCAGCACATACCGAACCGCCGCGTCGCCGAGACGATGGCCGACCTGTTCGGTCTGTCGATCTCCTGCGGAGCGATCGACTCGATCTACGCGCAGGCCGGAAGGCACCTGCGGGTGTTCATCGCCTCCCTCGTCACGCTGTTACGCACGCTCCCCGTGCTGCACGCCGATCAAACCTCGGACCGGGTCGGGACCGTCAACTGCTGGATGCACGTGGTCTCGACCGGGCTCTACACCCTGATCCACGCTTCGACAACGCGAGGCTCGGGTGCGATCGAAGAAGCAGGCGTCCTGAAAGGCTACAAAGGGGTGATCATCCACGACCGCCTGGCGCTGTACTGGAAGCTGAAACGGGCCAAGCACGGCTTGTGCGGCGCCCACCTCTTGAGAGATCTCGCCGACGTGGCGGTCGTCTACACCCAGACGGCCTGGGCGACCGCGCTCGCGGCCCTGCTCGTCGAGATCAACACCGCCTGCGAGACGGCGCGCCGTGACGGGCTCAAACAGCTCGCGCCGGCCACACAACGCGCCTTCGCGGCGCGCTACGACCGCCTCGTCGCCACAGGGCTCGCCGCCAACCAAGAACCAGCCCGGCGCAAACGCGACTCAGTCGAACGGCGTTCGTTCAACCTCGTGACGGCATTCAAGACCCACCGCCGGTCGATCCTCCGCTACATGTACAACCTCGACGTCGCCTTCACGAACAATCAAGCGGAGCGCGACCTTCGGCCCACCAAACTCCATCGGAAGATCTCCGGATGTTTCCGCAGTCATGCGGGAGCGGAGCGCTTCGCGAACCTACGCAGCTACCTGTCCACAACCCGCAAGAACGGCGTCTCCGCCATCGATGCCCTCACGCGCCTCTTCGACGGGAACCCGTGGATGCCACCGGAACCGTCCTGAACACTTACAGCGATTTGGTTCGATTGGTGTGACGATGGCTCCAACCGCGTTGTGGATCGTGGATTGGAGCCATCGTCATGTTGAGAACGGTAAATGATGGGCCGACGTTGTGGGAGTCGGTGATCCCGGAGTGCCTGATGGGCTTGCCTGGCGATCTGGGCGAGATCGACGTGTTGTTGGACGACGCCCGGTTCTTTGAGCCGTTCCGGCCGTTTTTCGATCCGGTGATCGGCCGGCCGTCGATCCCGATCGAGACGTATGTGCGGATGATGTTCTTGAAGTACCGGTATCGGCTCGGGTTCGAGCCGTTGTGTCGCGAAGTATCGGACAGTTTGGCGTGGCGTCGTTTCGCTCGGGTGCCGCTCGGTACTCGGGTGCCGCATCCGACGACGTTGATGAAGATCACGTCGCGTTGTGGTGAGGGAGCGATCCACGATCTGAACGAGGCACTGCTCGCCAAGGCGTACGAGAACAAGGTGATCAAGTGTGACCGGGTGCGGGCGGACACGACGGTCGTGGAGGCGAACGTGGCGTACCCGACGGATTCTGGTCTGCTCGCCAAAGGGGTCGCGGGTTGGCCCGGTTGACGGCCGCGTTGAAAGAGGCCGGGTTGGCGACGCGTACGAAGGCGCGGAACCGGACCCGTTCGGTGCGCCGCCGGGCGCACGGGATCGCGGTGTGGCTTCGCCGCCGGAACGACGACGCCAAAGCCGAGGTGTTGACAATCACTGGCGAGATGACCGCGATCGCACTGCGGAGTGTGGCAGACGCTCGACGGGTCGCCGTCAACGCCCGTCGGGGTGTACGTCGTCGCGGTGCACGCGTGTCTGGGAAGACGGTCGCGTTGATCGGCCAGTTGGAACGTACCGCGGAGCTGGTGGAACGCGTCGCGGCCCAGACCCGGGTTCGTCTTGCGGGTGACGTTCCTGACGGTGCGACCAGGGTCGTGTCGTTACATGATCCGGATGCACGGCCGATCGCGAAAGGTCGTCTCGGCAAACCCATCGAGTTCGGATACAAAGCACAAGTTGTTGATAACAGTGATGGTGTCGTCGTCGACTATGTCGTCGGCAAAGGCAACCCGCCCGACGCGCCGATGCTCGCTCCCGCGATCGAACGGATCGTCCAACGCGCTGGCCGGGTTCCTCGCGCCGTCACCGCGGATCGCGGGTATGGCGAAGCTGGCGTCGAACGCGACCTCGAAGCACTCGGCGTGACACACATCGCGATCCCACGCAAAGGACGGCCCGGCGCAGCGCGTCAACAACAACAACGTGCCCGTGGCTTCGTCCGGCTCGTGAAATGGCGTACCGGTTCCGAAGCACGTATCTCATGCCTCAAACGCGACTACGGCTGGCGACGCACCCTCAACGACGGCGAAACCGGCGTCATGACCTGGTGCGGCTGGGGTGTCCTCACCCACAACGCAACCAAGATCGCCGCGCTCACCAACACCCAACCCGACCAACCATCCAACCCCACACCACCACCACCAACACCTACAACCGGTGACACCGGCCCACCCGGCCGACAACGAACACCCACCCGCACCTGAACCGTCCATCCCTCGCTCGGCTCGCGCGTCCCGACGGCCCACAAACGGCCGAAACGGGAAACACAAGCCGAGCGAGAACCCACAACAACACGCGCGGACCTACAAACCGACGAAACCGGCACCTACGGCACCGACTTCTTCAGGGGCAAGTAGCTAGAGGAGGGCGTCGTGGGCGAACTCGAGCGCGGCGACGGGCCAGTGCGGGAACGCCCCGCTCGAGCGACGCGAAGTAGGCATCGTCGCTGGTGCCCGCACGGAAGCGGGCGAACGACCCTTCCATCACACACGCGAGCTTGAACAGGCCGAGCACGCAGTAGTAGTTCACATGCTCGAGATCACGGTCGGTGTCTTGTGCGTAGCGCTGCAGCAGCTCGTGTCGCGTCGGCACGTCGAAACGGCCGGCGAACGGTGAAACACCCGCAAGGGACGCCGCGTCGTCCGCCTGGGCCCACAACCCGACCAGCCAACCGAGATCGACGAGCGGATCGCCGATCGTTGACTGCTCCCAATCGACCACCGCGACCAGCTCGACCGGCAGCTCGGGCGCGAGCATGACATTGTCGAGTTTGTAGTCGCCGTGGATGACGCCAGGCTTTTGTGCGGGAGGCACCCGGTCGACGAGCCATGCGGCTGCCTCGTCGACCTCGGAGAGCTCACGGGTTTTGTAACGCTCCAGTTGGCCCAGCCAACGCGGCACCTGACGTTCGAGGTAGCCGTCGGGTCTTCCGAAGCCCTCGAGCCCGCCGGCACGCCAATCGAATCGGTGGATCCCGGCGAGCGACGTCGACCAACGCGAACGCGCAGGCCCGCGCCGCGTGCGGATCGGCGGCCAGCGCCGGCGTCAACGATTCGCGCACGACGACGCCTTCGACGAAGTGCATCAAGTAAAACGGCGCGCCGATCACGTCGACATCGGTACAACACGCGATCGGTACCGGTACCGGAACCGGTGAGTGAACCTGCCAACCCGCCGGATCGTGCAACGCCTGCAAGACACGAAACTCGCGTGCCATGTCGTGCGCGGTCGGTGACAGCGGCGTTCGAGGCGGTCGCCGCAGCACGGCAACGAGATCGCCCCGTTCGACCCGAAACACTTCGTTCGAATGTCCGGTCGTGATACGCGTCATCGATAACGGTGCGCCGGGCGCGAGTCCTTCGGCATCCATCCATGCGGCAACCCGAGCTTCGTCAACCAGTGGGGTGGGCACCGTCGCAGTCTGCCGACCTTGGAGCCGTCGTGTCATCCAAGACATGTTCTCGCTGCGAACAAGGAGCGGTCAGCAAAACGATCGGGACACCGATCGAAACCAAGGGGAGAACTCATGTCGCTCGTTCGCTTGCTTCCGGCCTGGTTGCATGCCGTCGCCGACTACGCCGTCGGCCTGTCGCTCATCGTCGTCGCAGTCGCGGCCGGCGGCTCCGGCAAGGCGGTCGCCGTCGGAGTCGTCGTCGGCGCGGTCGTGCTGATCGTCAGCATGCTCACGAAGTACCCGCTCGGCGTCGCCAAGGTGCTGCCGTTCACCGTGCACTCGGCTGGCGACTATCTCGCCGCCGCGCTGCTCATCGTGTCGCCGTTCGCGTTGGGTTTCCACAACACAGCGACGGGCCTCACCGCGTTCTACATCGTCGCCGGCGTCGCGGTGCTCGCGGTCAGCCTGATCACCAACTACCAGTACAACGACAAGCGCGAGTGGAGCCCGTCACGGGCCGTCACCGCCTGACGACCTCCGCGTCGGACAAGGCCCGGCCTCGAGGCCGGGCCTTGTCGCGTTTGACGTCAGGTGTACCTGGTGATGTAGCCGCGCTTGCGAAACGTCGCGAGCATCTGTACGAGAAACCACGCGGCGAGCAGCATCATCGCCAACGAGCCGGCACCGGCGATCGTCACCTGCGACCAGTCGAGCCCGCGGTGGTCGACCAGACCGCGCAACGCGCTGAACGCATGCGTCGTCGGCAACGCCAGCGCGAGCGGCTGCATCACGGTCGGTAACGCCGCAGTCGGGTAGAAGACGCCCGACAGCGGCAACAGCACGAACATCACACCCCAGGCGAGCGCCTCGGCGCCTGTCCCGAACCGCAGGACGAGTCCGATCACGAACAGGGAGATCGCCCAGCCGACGATCAGCAGCGTGACCGCGATCGGGATCAACCCGAAACCGAGCGACCACACATGGAACGAGAAGAACGCGAGCGCGCCGATCACCATCACGCCGACACCCATCACGAGTTTGATCATCCCGAACATTGCGACCCCGGCGACGTATTCGACTTCGCGCACCGGGGTGACCATCATGTTGAGGAGGTTGCGCGTCCAGGTCTCTTCCAAGAACCCGGTGCTCATCGCGATCTGCGACTGGTAGATGACGTGCCACAAGACGATGCCGGCGAGGAGATAGCCGGACACCTTCTCCGTGCCCGTCGCGCTGGTCGTACCAACGAACGCCGCGAGCGAACCGAACAGCACCACGTCGACAAGCGGCCAGAGCGTCACGTCGAACAGCCGGTGTGGACTGCGTGCCAGCACGTATGCGTGCCGACGGGCGATCGCCCGGATCCGCAGCCAGGAACGGCCCCGCGGTGAAAGCTCGGCTGCGACGGTCACGGATGATCGCTCTGTTGGGATGCGGTCGAGCTGCGATCGTCGGCCAGGTGCAAAAAGACGCCTTCGAGGTTGCCGCGCCCGTAGGCCGCCGCGATCGACGCTGGCGTACCGTCCGCGACGATGCGGCCGGCCGACAGGAACAGCACCCGTTCGCACACATGTTCCACGTCGGTCATGTCGTGACTGGTCATCAGCAGCGCGGTGCCTTCGTTCGCCGCGATCTCGACGAGTCCGGTGCGCACTCGCAGCGCGACGTCGGGATCGAGCGATGCAGTCGGCTCGTCGAGGACCAGCAAGCGGGGCCGGTGCAGCGTCGACCGCACGATCCCGATCAAGGTCCGCTGACCCGACGACAGCTCGGTGCCCATCGCGTCGGCGAGATGCGAGATCCGGAACCGTTCGAGGCCTTCGTCGATACGCGGCCCAGGATCTGCCAGACCGTAGAGCTGTCCGTAGAGACGCAAGTACTCACGGACCCGCATGCGTTCGGTGAGCGGCAGGTAACCGGCGGCGAAGCCCACACGCTCGGCGGCGCGGCTGCGATCGCGTGCGAGATCGATGCCACAAATCGAGATCGAACCCTGGTCGGGGGCGACAACGCCGAGGATCATCAACAGCGTGGTGGTCTTCCCGGCGCCGTTGGGACCGAGCAGCGCGACTCGTTCGCCCGCACCGACAACCACGTCGATTCCGTCTACCGCGCGCGTGCGGCGGTAGTCCTTGATCAGGCCGCGCGCGTCCAACACCGGTTCGCCGGACATACGAGCAACGTACTCTTCGGACGTGAGGGCGCGGCCTGAGTTTCCCGCGACCGTCGTGGCGGTCGACTGGTCCGGAGCGAGGTCCGTGGCCGCGGAGCGGACCGGGATCTGCGTGGCGATCAGTTGCGGCAAGGACGTCGAAGCAACGGCCGGCCGCACCCGAGTCGAGACGATCGAGTTCGTCGAGGCCCTCGCAGCGCCGGTGGTTGTCGGCTTCGACTTCTCGTTCGGTTTCCCCGAGTGGTTCGCACTCGAGCACGGTTGCGCGACGATCGCCGACGTGTGGGCGCTCGCCGGACGCGAGGGCGAGACGTGGCTTCGTCCGGCACCGCCGTTCTGGCGTGACCGCTGCGACGTCCCGCCCGGACGTCGCTTCCGAATGTGTGAGCTCGACCTCGTACCGGCGAAATCGATCTTTCAGCTCGTTGGCGACGGGCAGGTCGGCGCCGGGTCGGTGCGAGGCATGCCGTTTCTTGCCCGGCTCCGCGCGAACGGTTTCGCCATTTGGCCGTTCGATCCGCCCGGTGATCGCACCGCGGTCGAGATCTACCCGAGTCGTCTGCGGCGTCTGGCGCGAGGCGAGGCCGACAGCACTACCGGTCTGCACACGAACGAGATGCCGTCTGCTCCGCTCGTGTCATGTGGGACTCCCGCGAGTCGTTCGCGAACCTCACCGCCGCGACCGATCGAACAATCAGGATCGAAGGCGCGGTATGGATGCCGACCTGATGGCGAGACGGTCAGTGCTTGGCTTTGATCGCTTCGATGAGCGCGGGTACGACCTTGTGCACGTCGCCGACGATGCCAAGATCAGCGACCGAGAAGATCGGCGCCTCGCCGTCCTTGTTGACCGCGATGATGTTGTCGCTGTTCTTCATGCCGACGAGATGCTGCGTCGCACCGGAGATTCCGAGCGCGACGTACACCTTCGGCTTCACGGTCTTGCCGGTCTGGCCGACCTGCAACGCGTACGGCACCCAGCCGGCGTCGACGATCGCGGTGACGCACCCCATGCGCCTTTGAGTTCTCTCGCCAAGGCCTCCACGAGCGGCGCGTAGTTCTCGGCGGCTCCGATCCCCCGACCGCCCGACACGACCACGGACGCCTCTTCGAGCTTCGGACCCTGTTGTTCTTCGACGTGACGTTCGAGCACCTTGGCTTCGGCCGCTCGCCCAGCGTCCACTGCTGCCACCGGCTCGATCGCGGCCACGTTCCCGCCGGCCGACTCCGCCGCGAACGACTTCGGCCGGATCGCGATCAGCGCCGGAGCGCCGCCTGTGAGTTTGACGTCAACCAACGTGACGCCGCCAAAGATCGCGGTTCCGAACACGAGTCCGTTGTCGTCGGAGAGCGACATGCCGTTCGTCAGCACGGGCCGATCGAGCTTCACCGAAAGCCGAGCGATCGTGTCGCGGCCGTCGTAGCTCTGGGCAAAGAGCATCGCGTCAGGGTGGTGGTCGGCAGCGAGTTGCGCGATCGCCGCCGCCGCGACCTGGCCGGGCAAGCCGTCGCCCGGGTCGATCGCGAACAGCGTGCTCGCGCCGTACTCGCCGGCCGAAGCGGCGACCGCTTCGACGTCGGAGCCGGCGTAGCACACCTGCACCGTCGACGCGAGCTCGCGCGCTTTGGTGCACAGCTCGAGCGTCGCGGATGTGGCCTTGCCGTCGGCCGACTCGGCGAAGACCCAGATCTTGTCGACCATGACTGTCAGACCACCTTCAGCTGCTCGAGGAACGCGACGATCTTCTCGGCGCCGGTCCCGTCGTCTTCGAACTTCTCGCCGGATTGACGGGCCGGCGCCTGTTCGACATTCACGATCTCCTGACGCGCGCCGGCCCAACCTACCTGCGACGCGTCGAACCCGAGATCGGCCGCGGTGACCGCGTCGACCGGCTTGTTCTTCGCGGCCATGATTCCTTTGAACGACGGGTAGCGCGGGCTCGACGACGCCGGCGGTCACACTCACGACCGCCGGCAACGACGCTTCGACCACGTCGTAGCCGGCCTCGGTCTGACGTTGGATCGTGACCTTGCCGTCGTTGACCTCGATGTGCTTCGCGAACGTCAGTGACGGCCAGCCGAGCAGTTCGCCGATCTGTGCGGGTACCGTTCCGGTATAGCCATCGGTCGCCTCAGTGGCGGTGAGGACGAGGTCGATGCCTCCGGCACGCTCGACGCACCGGGCGAGCACCTTGGCGGTCGACAGTGCGTCGGATCCGTGCAGCGCCTCGTCGGACACGAGGATCGCCTTGGCTGCCCCCATCGCCAGCGCGGTCCGCAGACCTGACACTTCGCCGTTCGGGACCATCGAAACCAGGGTGACTTCGCCGTCGCCGGCCGCGTCGACGAGCTGCAACGCCATCTCGACGCCGTAGCTGTCGGACTCGTCGAGAATCAACTTGACGGCACGGTCGAGCGTATGGTCGGCCGCGAGCACGCCGGGCACCGCGGGATCCGGGATCTGCTTCACGCAGACGACGACGTTCATGCGACTCCTCTAGGTGGGCGCGGGCACGACCAGGCGCCGCCGAAGCTAGTGATTCTGGCAAGAGAAGGGCCTTTGCGTCGAAACGGGCACGCCGCGGTCGGCCAGCTCGGCGCGCTGGCCACCGTTGCCGCCGGTACCGTCGCGCCGATGGACGGACTGGTCGACGTCGCCGTGGTCGGGGCCGGCCCGGGCGGCGTCGCGGCCGCGATCACCGCCTGGGATCTCGGATGTTCGGTGGTCTGTGTCGACAAGGCGACGTTCCCTCGAGACAAGACGTGCGGCGACGGTCTGACCGCCGGCGCGCTCCGCCAGCTTGAAACGCTCGGACTCTCCCACGCCGAGCTCGGCGATATCGGTCCCGCGTGGGTACACGAAACGGTGCTCGTGTCTCCATCGGGCCGGCAGGTGACACTCCCGTTGCCGACCAGCAACGGGATGTACGCCGCGGTCGCGACCCGCCGCGATCTTGACGCCGCGCTCGTCGTGCTCGCCCGCCGGCACGGCGTCGTCGTGCGTGAGCAATGCGCCGTCGAAGACGTCACGCCCCACGCAGCTCACCTCGAGCTCCGATGCGGCGACGGACACATGCTGCGGGCCCGTCACGTGATCGCCGCGGACGGACATTGGTCGCCGGTTCGACGTGCCGTCGAGCCTGACACGCCGCGCGATCTCGGCGAATGGCATGCGGTACGGCAGTACTTCGCCGATGTCGACGACGACCGCCTGTGGGTGCTGTTCGAGCCTGACCTGCTTCCCGGCTACGCGTGGGTGTTCCCGCTCCCCGGCGGCCGCGCGAATGTCGGCTTCGGAGTGTTGCGCGCCGCCGGACGTAGCGGCCGCGACCTCAAACAGCTCTGGCCCGAACTCCTCGCCCGTCCCGCATTGCGTGCGGCCCTCGGCTCTGCCGCGCGAGCCGACCGAACCGGTCCGAGCATGGCCGATTCCGACACGGTATGACCCGCAACGTCTCACCAACGGGCGGGTCCTGTTCGTCGGCGACGCCGCCGGGGTGGTCGACCCGATGACCGGCGAAGGCATCGCCCAGGCACTCGAAACCGGCGCACTGGCGGCGCAGGCCGTCGCAGCCGGCGGGACGCCCCACGCGGTGGCCGCCCGCTACCGCCACCAGGTCGGACAGGCGCTCGGACGCGACCTGCGGGTGGCGTCCGCGCTGCAATCGCTGCTGCGGTCGCCGCTCGGTGCCCGGGCCGCGATCGCCGCCGCCGGGCTCACCCCCTGGACCCGACGGAACTTCGCCCGATGGATGTTCGAGGACTACCCCCGAGCGATCGTCCTGACGCCCGATCGCTGGCACCGCGGTGCGTTCTCGGCGGCCGGCGCGTACCGGATGACATGATGAGCGAACCGCTGACCCGAACGCGCACGACAAGGGAGAGCCGACGATGGCAAGTGGAAAAGCCGAAGCGTCGATCGCACGCAACCCCGACGACGTCTGGAAGGTCCTGCGCGACTTCGGCGGACTCGCCGACTACATGCCCGGCGTCGAGTCGTGCACGGTCGACGGCGACGTCCGCACGATCGGGCTGATGGGCATCGAAGTGAAAGAGCAGCTGCGCGACCTCGACGACGACACGCGTCGCATTTCCTACAGCGTGATCGCGTCACCGATGACCAACTTGGTTTCGCACCTCGCCACCATCGCGGTCGACGCCGAAGGCGACGGGACGCACCTCACCTATTCGGTCGAAGTCGAACCCGACGACCTGCTCGCGCTCTTCCTCGGCACCTACGAAAGCTCGGTCGTCGCGTTGAAGGCACGGTTCGAAGCAGACAGTTAGAGCACCACGGCTGAGATGTCGGGTACCCCCATCTTGGCGAGCGCGCCGCCGTCGGCCGGAAGATTCACGCCGGTCACGAACGCGGCTTCGTCAGACGCGAGGAACAGCGCGACGTTTGCGATGTCTTCGGGGAGTCCGAGCCGCGTCAGGTGCAGCGCCCGCGTCGCCGGGCCGATCACCGGATGGTCCATCATCTTGAACGCGCCGTCGCTCGTCAAGACCATCCCGCACACGATGGTGTTCACCCGTATGCCGTCACTGGCGAGCTCCACGGCGAGCGACCGGGTGAGCGCATTCATTGCGCCTTTCGCAGCGGTGTACGCATCGATGCCGGGAACGCCGCGCATCGCTGCCGCCGACGAGATGTTCACGATCGACGCACCTTCGGACTGCGCGAGCAGCGGCGCCGCGTGGCGCGTACACCACACCAGTTGCTTCAGCGCGCCAGTCATGATCGTGTCCCACGCGTCGTCGGTGATGTCGGCGAGGGACCGGTCGCCCCGTCCGGGACCGACGAGGTCGGTCGGCGCCGCGTTGTTGACCAACGTGGTGAGCGTTCCGTAGCGTTCGACGGCCAGCTCGACCGCCCGAGCGATATCGGCCTCCCGGGCGACGTCGGTCCGCACGAACGTCGCGTCGCCTCCGGCCGCGCGTATTTCGTCCTGCACCGCGCGTCCGGTCGTCTCCGTTCGGCCGGTGATCACGACGGCCGCGCCCTCCGCCGCGAATCGAGTCGCGATCGCCCGGCCGATGCCGCGCGTCGAGCCGGTCACCAACGCAACCTTGCCTGTCAGACGCCGTCCCATCGTCCGATGCTGTCATACCGGTGCGGCCGCGACCTTCGACGGCGGACGTCGCCGCGATTGGCGTCAACCCTTGTGACGTCCGGTGCGCACCCTGCGCTTGACCGATCGGTCAAGCGCGCGGGGCCGGCCGGGTGCCGCCGCCGTCAGGATCTCGTGCGAGCCCGAGAACTTCTGTACGAACATGCGCACGTTTCATCGACGATGTCGCGTGTCAATCAACGCTCGTGTCGACGACGGCGATCGCACCAGGCTCCTCAAACGCATCGGGGAGCTGCGATGCGGCACAGAAGCTGGTCTGTCGCCGCCGCCCCTACCACCGACCGACGGCGCTCGGCCCGGCGCAACTCGTGATGGCGCACGCGCACGCCGCGCGCGCTGGGTGGTCGGCTCGCGGTACACGCACCGCGTGCTTCGCCGACGAGATCCCCTCATGCGATCGCTGCGCGCACCGTGTCCGACGACGGAGAAGAGGGCACGACCGGGGGCGTACCGACAACCTTCCGATCTGAGCGGGTCCACGCTCGTACACTGGGCCGGTGCCGACCACCTTCTGGCCTAATGCGCAGCACTGGTCGTGTGAGATCCCGCTCGACACTCCTCACCCGCGTTTGGAGGTGCTGCGCGAGCGGGGCTTCGTGCAGCTCGCCGACCTGGCGGACGTCGTTCCCGAACGCGAGTACCTCGACCTTGAGTACCTGGACTGGAAGAGCGGCGGCGACACCAACTTCGCTCCCATCGCCACCGCCGACGGCGGCCTCGACTGCCGCGGCTTTTGGAACGAGGGCAACGAACGACCCGACAAGGGTGCCCGCTTCACGGTGAACGTGGCCAACTGTCCCACACTCACCCGTCAGGTCGAAGCGGTCGGCGCGGACTTCGGGCGCGTACGCACGATCAAACTCGAGCCCCAAGATCACGACACCGCCTTCCGCAGTTTCCACCGCGACGACAACAACCGCTTCAATCCGCAAACCGACGGTTGGGTCGTACGTGTGTGGCTGGAACTGACCGATTTCCCCGAGAGCTACATGCTGTTGATGGACAGCGGACCCGACGGTCTTCCCGATCCGTGCACCGAGGTCCGACTCGACCTGCACCGCGGTGCGCGTTTTGTGCTCGACACGCAGCGTCTGTGGCATGTGGTGGTCCATAACGGCGACGCGCCGCGTTACGCGTTGATCTCCAGCTTCGAGAGCAGCCCCGCCCTCGAGGGGTGGGTGCACGCGAACCTGGGGTAGGAACGAATTACGCCAGCGCGGCTCTCAACGCGGCGTTGAACCGCTCGGTGCCTCAACCATCGGGTAGTGGCCGACGCCGCCGAGCCGTTCGACGTTCGCGTCGGGTCGGGCCTCGGCCAACCGTTCGGCCATCGGCCAGACCGCGATCGGGTCCTGATCGCCCCAGATCACGTGCAGCGGGCCAGGGTGCGACTCGATCGCGCCCGTCCAACGTCGCTCGTGGACGCGCCGTTCTTCGATGTAACGGATCAGCCGCGGCAGCATCCGATCGCCGTCGCCGCGCACGACCAGCTCGGCCATCGTCCGCAACTCGTCGGGATCGACTGCCGATTCGGGTGCGAAGGTGAATGACAGGCCGGCCTCGATACCTTCGACGTTCAGGCGAGATTCGGCTGGGAGTGCCGCGTCGGGAAGCGCCAACAATGCCTGCTGGCCCTTCGAAAGCTGCACGAGATCCATGTAGATCGAACCATTGGTGAGCACGCGCCTGGTGACGTGGAAGCCGAGCGTGCCGTCGAGCTCGCGGGCGAGGAGTTCGCCGCCGATCGAGTCGCCGACGTCGTGGGTAACCAGCGCGACGTCGGTGAGCCCGAGCTCGAGCGCGCACGCCTCGACCACATCGGCCTGGCCGAACAGCGAGTACGCCACGTCGGGCTTGGCCGAAAGTCCGTAGCCGGGATAGTCGACAAGGACGACCCGTCGTCGGGCGCGCGAGCACGTCGAGCGTGTGCTGCCAGTCGTAGCTGCTGGTCGGGAATCCGTGCAGGACGAGTACCGGTTCGGCGTGTGCGACCTGCGCCGGTTCGTCGATCACGAACACCTCGTGCCCGGCCAGTGTGCGGACACTGCCCCGCTTGTGCCATTCCTCGACCGAGTGGCTGTGTTCGTTCCACGTGCGGACGGTACCGCGACCTGCGATGATGTACGCGATGACCGCGTCGCCTCGTTCGTATGCCATCGATGGACCGGTCGGGACGCTCATCGTCCACGACTGGGCCGGCGACGGCCCGCCCGTACTGCTCGCCCACGCTGACCGGCTTCCACGGTCGGATCTGGGCGCCGATCGCGGTTCGGCTCGCGACCAGCGGCCGGCGGGTGTGGTCGTTCGACTTTCGTGGCCACGGCGACAGCGACGCGCCCGACCCGTCGGGTGACGCGTACAGCTGGAACGGCTTCGCTGACGACGTGCTCGCCGTGGTCGATCATCTCGGGATCGCAGCTGATCCGACGCTCGTCGCATGTGGCCATTCCAAGGGCGCGACGTCACTCCTGTTGGGAGAGGCACACCAGCCCGGAACGTTCGCGCGCGGCGTGTGGGCCTTCGAGCCGGTCCTGTTCTCCGACGATCGCATCCGATCGTCGCCGGACGAATTTCCTCTAGCGCGAGCGCACGCAAGCGACGTAACGCATGGTCCTCCGTCGAGGAGGCGTACGCCGCATACTCGTCGAAGCCTCCGCTGCAGGTCATGACCGCGGCGTCGCTGCGTGCGTACGTGGAGTACGGGTTGCGCGATCGAGGCGACGGAGTCTTCGAGCTCAACGTCGACCCGAGGTCGAGTCGCGTGTCTTCGCCATGGCGCCGGCCAACGGCGCGTGGGCTGAGCTCCCGCATCTGCAACCGCCGGTCTTGGTTGCGTGCGGTGAAACGTCGACCGATATCGGGCCGACGCTCGCACGACGCATCGCGGACCGTCTCCCGCACGGACAGCTCGACGTCTGGCCCGGATGCGGTCATTTCGGTCCCCAACAAGACGTCGACCGGTGCGTTGCGTCGGTCCTCGGTTTCGCCGACCCCGAACAGCTCCCTAAGCCATGAGCGGGCACTAAGGCCGGGTGCAGTCAACGCGGCGCGAACGACGGGCCGACGTCGTCGCGGTTGGCCATACGGAACACGAACGGATGTCGGTGTCGATGTGGCGGATCTCGGCGGCCGGTGCTGCGCCGTGTGGTGCGCCGAGACAGGCCGGGCCGAGCGGCCGAATCGTCAGGCCGCCTGCAGGGTTGCGATCACCGCAGCCCAGCGGGCGGGATCCGCACGGTACGGCGCGTAGAACGAACAACGGTCGACGACACCCGCGTAGCGGCGGATGAGCTCAGGGCCGATGGCGTCCGGTTCGGCGACGACGGCGAACGCGCCGAGGACGTCGTCGTCGATCAGCTCGCCCATCTGTACCCATTCGCCGTGTTTCGACAGCCGGTTCAGCTCTGGTTGCAGGTCACCCCAACCGTGCAGTTCGAGCACCGGGCGGTACGCCGGTGTCGATCCGTAGAACGCGACTTGTTGGCGCACCGCCTGCTTGGCGGTCGCGAATTCCTGCTCGTTCGTGCCGGTGACGACGAACAGCGGACCGGAGATCTCGAAGTCGGTACGGGCGCGACCCGCCTTGGCGAGTCCACGTTCGATGGCCGGCAACGTGACTCTCCTTCACGTACCGCTCCGTCGTGAAACCGTGGATGAGGACTCCGTCGGCGACTTCACCGGCGACCTCGGTCATCCGCTCGCCCACCGCGGCGAGCAACACTTTGGGCGGCCCGTACGGGTTCGGGCCGGGGCTGAAAAACGGCGTCATCAACGTGTGCGTATAAAAGTCGCCGCGGAAGTCGAGCTTGGTTCCATCGGACCACGACAGCCAGATCGCCCGCATCGCGAGGATGTACTCGCGGATGCGAGGCGCGGGATGCGACCAGGGCATCGAGAAACGCCGCTCGATATGCGGCTTGATCTGCGAACCCAGACCGAGAAAGAAACGGCCTTTGGAGTGTCGCTGCAGGTCGTTTGCGGTATAGGCGGTGACCATCGGGGTACGGGCAAATGCGACGGCGATGCCGGTCCCGAGCTCGATGCGTTCGGTGTGCTCGGCCGCGATCATGAGCGGCAGGAACGGGTCGTTGCCGGTTTCGGCTGTGATGAGCCCGTCATAGCCGAGTTCTTCGAGCTCGCGGGCCCTGACCGCGATGTCGTCGAGCGCGCCCGCCATGATTCCGGTATCCACCTTCATAACACCAGACCCTAGTGTCGCCACGCCCGGCCGTTCTGGGTCGATCCGGCCCGCGTTCGCGGCGTTGGGCGTCGTCGCGAAATCGGCGTCGTCGCGAAATCGGCGTCGTCGCGAAATCGGCGTCGTCGCGAAATCGGCGTCGTCGCGAACCATGTCATCGGCGGCCAGCGCTTCGGTGCCTCGTCGGGACACCGACTGAGCGGTCGTCGCACATGCGGTGCCGGTCCGGGTGCGTTGCTCGCTCGTCGCGGTGTTGCGCCGCACCCTGCGGCGCCGGGCCGGCCCGACGAAGCGCGGTTCGGCAAGTCCGCCTCAGTGTCGCAGGGCAGCTGTATCGTCGTCGCATGACCGTTGACGCGCCTGGTACGGCCCTGCCGATGCCTCGGTCGCTGTCGCCCAGTTCGATGAGCACCTTCACGAGCTGTCCGCTCGCGTTCCGTTTTTCGTACATCGAACGGCTGCCCGAGCCGCCGTCGGCGCCGGCCAGCAAGGGCACCCTCGTGCACCTGGCCCTCCAGCATCTGATGTGGCGGCCACCGGCCGACCGGACGATCGAGGCGGCGCTCGTCGACCTCGCCCGTGCCGGCGAAGAGCTCGCGGCGGACGCCGAGTTCAGTCAGCTCGAGCTTTCGGACAGTGAATGGGCGTCGTTCCACGCCGACGCGGAGGTGCTCCTCCGGCGTTATTTCGAGATCGAAGACCCCCGTACGGTCACCGTGCTCGGCGTCGAGCTGCGCGTCACCGCCGAAACGTCCGACGGGGTCGTCATCCGCGGGATCATCGACCGTCTCGAACTCGACGCCGACGGCGAACTGGTGATCACGGACTACAAGACCGGCCGCGAACCTGGCGAAGGCTGGGAACAGCAGAGCATGGCTGGGATCCACATCTACTCGCTGCTGTGCGAACGGATGCTCGGCCGACGACCCAAGCGGATCCAACTGCTGTACCTGTCGAAACCGGAACGGATCGTCACGCAGCCGAGCGATCAGTCGTTGCGGGGAGTCGAAGTGAAATCGGGCGCGGTGATGAAGGCGGTGCGCATTGCCTGCGCCCGCGCCGACTTCCGTCCGCGCACCTCTGCGCTGTGCTCGTACTGTTCGTTCAAGGAGTTCTGTCCGGCGTACGGAGGTGAGCCGGCGCAGGCCGCCCCGGTCATGTTCGCCCGCCAAGCCGATCGCGAAGGTCGCCCGCAGCTTCCACTCGCTGTCGCCTGAGTCTCCGCGCCGGTTTCGATGCGCTCGGAGATCGCCCGACTCGACGACGCCGTCGACCACGTCCTCGACCGCGTCCGCGGTCCTGGTCTCGACGGTGTCGTCTACCGGCTGTCGAGCGCGGCGGATCACAGCCTGCTCTGGCAGGCGTGCGGGGCTGCCGTCGCGCTCGCTCGCGGCGGCGACACACGGTTCGCCGCTCGGTTCGGGGCCGCGATGGCCGGCGAGTCGCTGCTGACCAACGGCGCGGTCAAGACCGTGTTTCGGCGGGTCCGGCCCGCCGAATACGACGACATCGACTTTCACCACGGCTTGCACCGTCCCGTCACCACGTCGTTCCCGTCGGGGCATGCGACCGCCGCGTTCTGCGCCGCGACGCTCCTCGGCGGCGGGTCCGGCTGGTACGCCCTCGCGGCCGCCGTCGCCGCAACCCGGGTGTACGTGCGGCTGCATCACGCATCCGACGTCGCGGCCGGGGCGGCCTTCGGATTGTTGTTGGGCGCCGCCGCCCGCCGCTTCGTTTCGTCGGCACCGTCCGGGTCGCGATAGCGCGCCCGAGCAGGAATGTGTCGGACGCTGCCGTGGTTGGCAGCCGATGCAGGCCCATCAGTTGCGTCATCAGGAGGTCCCGTGGCACGTCAGTTCGGTGTCAGCTTCGACTACCGCTGCCCCTTCGCTCGGAACGGCCACGAGTCAGTGGTGCAGGGCCTCCGCGTAGGCCGCGACTGGGATGTCCGGTTTGTGCCATTCTCCCTCGACCAGGTTCATGTCGAAGAAGGTGCGCCCCCGGTGTGGGAACGCGAGCCCGACGTGTGGGGCACCGGCGTGAACGCCCTGCTGTGGGGAATCGCAGTGCGTGACTCGTTCGCGCCGCAGTTCCTCGACTGGCATGTCGCCGCATTCTCCGCCCGCCACGACGAGGGACGTCAGATCGGCAAAGTGGAGGTCCTGGCCGACGTCGCGACGTCGGTCGGCCTCGACGCCGATGCCGTCGCGGCCGAGGTCGCGTCCGGCCGCCCCCTCAAAGTCCTCGCCGAGGAGCACAGCGAAGCCGACCGGCGCTGGCATGTCTTCGGCGTCCCGACGTTCATCGTCGGCGAGCGCGCCGCGTTCGTGCGGTTCATGGACCGGGCCAACGCCGACGAGGTCGACAAAGTGCTGGACCTGTTGGACTGGACCGACCTCAACGAGTTCAAACACACCAGCGTTCCGCGCTGACCCGACCAGTCACACCGCGTTCACTTGGACGCAGGTTGTGCGATGGCAACCAATGGACGGGGCGATCGCGGCGAGTCGTCGTGCGAGGTGCCGTCCGGTGACCAAACTCGCCGGATGCCCACGAGTGATGTGAGCTTCGTGTCCTGCGGGCTTGTCCCGTCACCGACGGATGCTGGCCCGGCCCTGGGTGGGACGAGACCGCTGCCGTCGGATGCCGGAGGTCGTGCCAGTCGGAGCACTCGTCGAACATCGGGGCACACCTTTCTGCGTCACCCCCAGCGCTGTAGGTTCAGTCCCTGTGCGCATGTCGGACACCGAAGCGATCATGTGGGCGGTCGAAAAGGACCCCGCGCTTCGATCCGACTTCTGCAATCTGACGATCCTCGAGCACGTCCCCGAAGACGATCGCATGAAACACACGGTCGCCCGTGCGGTCGCGGCGATCCCCCGCCTCGGTCAACGCGTCGTCAGCGCACCGCTTCGCATTGCGCCGCCCGCGTTCGCCGACGATCCAACCCTCGACCTCAGCGCGCACGTACGGCGGGTCGCACTCCCCGGAACTGGCAACGACCGCGCGCTGTTGGACCTTTGCGGTTCGCTGGCCGAGCAGCCATTCGATCGGGCCCGTCCGCTGTGGGAGTTCACCCTCATCGAAGGGCTCAGCGGCGGACGCGCCGCGCTGTTGCAGAAGATTCATCACACGATCACCGACGGTGTCGGCGGGCTGCGTCTGTCGCTCGCGTTCATCGACTTCGAACCGGCCGGCCCGGCCGATATCCCCGCACCGGTGTCGGATCTCGACTCGCGTCGTGATCACACCACGCCGTTGCAGGCGACGCGCACTGCGGTCTTCGACGCCGCGACCCGCAACGTTGTCATGGCACGACGAGCGCTCGGCGACGCCTCACGCGTGCTGACCCATCCCACCGAACTTCCCGGCCGCGCCGCCGACACCGCGCGTCTGCTCCGGTCGCTGCAACGCCAGCTGCTCAGCACTGAACCGGCCCGGTCCGACGTGATGGCAGGCCGCTCGCTCAGCCGGCACTTCGAGACGTACTCGATTCCGCTTCCGGCGTTGCAGGCGGCAGCCCACCGGCTCGGCGGCAGCATCAACGACGCGTACGTGACCGGGCTCGCAGGCGCGCTCGGCCGGTACCACGAACGCTTCGAAAGCGGCGCGGACGCGCTGCGGCTCGCGATGCCGGTGAGCACCCGCGACCGTGGTGACGACGCCGCCAACCGATTCGTTCCCGCACGGGTCGTCATCCCGATCCAGCCCAGCGCCGATTCGGCGAAGCTGTTCGAGCTCGTACGTGAACGGCTGATCCTGGCGAGAGATGAGCGTGCGATCGGAGCCGCCGAAGGTCTCGCGGTCCTCCTCACCGGGCTCCCGACGTCTGTGCTTGTCGCGATGGCACGAGCTCAGACCCGCACGACCGACTTCGCAGCAACGAACCTCCGAGGAAGTCCGCTCCCGCTGTACATCGCCGGCGCGCACGTGCTCGCCAACTTTCCGTTCGGTCCGCGTACGGCGACCGCGCTCAACGCGACCGTCCTGAGCTACTGCGAGGATCTCAACGTCGGCTTCAATATCGACCCGGCCGCGATGACCGACATCGGCGCGTTCATGGCTGACGTCGCGGAGTCGTTCGACGCGATCCTCGAGTTCGCCTGACCGGACCGCAACCAGGGTCGCCGACGCGCCGATCGTGGCGGTCGGACCGTTCGGAGCGGTCGCGTGGGATTCGCGGCGCGCCCGTCGCAGCCGAGGTGTTACGGCCGCATTCGGGGACTGTTGCCTTCGATCACGTCGAGCCATTCGGCGTATCCGGGGTCGCGCCATCGACTGTGGCGGCAGGCGGTCGCGAGATCGTTCACGTACAGATGCAGCGTCGGTGCTTCGTCGGCGAGTTCGACCAGCTCGCCGCTGCGAGGATGCGGCTCGACCCGGTCGAGCAGATCGACGAACGCGACGGTCGCGAGCACACGGCAGCGACATTGGACGCACGCCGAAACGGTGGCTTCGTCAAGTCCGGCGGTCACCGCAAGCAAGGCGTCGGCTTCGTCCGCGTCGAGCTCGACCTGCTGTCCGTCCTCATCGAGGAATCGCAACGCGCCGACCACGCAAAGGAGGGTACGTCGTGGCGTAGCCTCGGGCGCCGGCCGAACGTGTCGGTTGCCCCAGAGGAGCAACGTGAAAGCCGCGACGATCACCGAGGGGCGCATCGAGATCGCCGAACGGCCCGATCCCGAGCCGCGTGACAACCTCGTGGTCGTGCGTGTCCACGCAGCCGGCCTGAACCGGGCTGACCTCATGCAGCTTGCCGGCAACTATCCGGCCCCGGCCGGTTCCCCACCCGACATTCCCGGCATGGAGTTCGCCGGCGTCGTCGAAGCGTTCGGCCCCCTCGCACGCGGCGTCGAGATCGGCGCCCGAGTGTTCGGAATCGTCGGTGGCGGCGCCCAGGCGCAGTACGTTGCCGTGCCGGCCGGCCAGTGTGCGACGGTGCCCGATGGGCTCGACCTCATCGCGATGGGCGGAGCGCCAGAAGCGTTCGTGACCGCGCACGACGCGCTCGTCAGCCACGCTCAGGTCCAAGACGGCGAATGGGTGCTCGTGCACGCAGTCGGTTCCGGGGTCGGGACCGCGGCGCTGCAACTCGCGGTCGCGCTCGGCGCCCAAGTTGTCGGGACCGCCCGCACCGAGACGAAGCTCGACCGTTGCCGGGCGTTGGGTCTGGCGCACGGTTTCGTCCCGAAGCTCGTGGACGGTCAGCTCGATACCGACGCGCTCGCGTCGGACGTGATCCAGGCAACCGCGGGCGGCGCCCACGTGACCGTCGATCTCGCCGGCGGCCGCTACGTCGAAGCCGACGTGGCGGGCGCCGCGCTGCAGGGCCGGATCGTCTTGGTCGGCGCGATCGCCGGCGCGCAGGCGACGCTCCCGATCCTGGGCGTCATGGGGAAGCGTCTCACCATCATCGGGACGGTGCTCCGGGCCCGCACCGCAAGCGAGAAGGCCGCCGCGACCGACAGGTTCGTGCACGATGTCGTGCCGCTGCTCGCAGATCGTCGTGTCGCCCCGGTGGTCGAGACCGTCATGGCGCTCGACCGGGCGGCCGACGCCTACGAGCTGGTCGCCTCCGACGCGACGTTCGGCAAGGTCATCTTGGACTGCAGCTGAGCGTCGTTGCGCGGCCGGCAACGGTATGCCCGGCGTCGCGCAATCGGGCCTGGTATCGCAACGTTCCCGAACCGGCGACTGTGATGGTCGGCGCGTGCTTGACCGGCCGCAGGCACGTCGGACCGCGGTCGTTCGGCGCTCGTCACGACCGCGACCGGTCGCCGTACGACGTCAGATCAGCGATCTCAGCGACGATGCCGCCGACGACCGGGACCGCGTGCGGGCCGAACCGAACCGGCTGGCGGGCTGCGCAGGCACCGCGACTGCGCCCCGGGCGAATCGATCGCGACACCGCACCGTCTGTCGGTCGTGGCGCTCGTCAAGAGATCACGACCGCGAACGTGGCGACCCCCGGCGGGATCGTGGTAGTGGCGACACGGAAAGGCTGTCGTGTGTCGAGACCCACGACCCAGGTCACGACCCCTTCGAAATCGCCGGTTTCGACGAGCTCTCGGACGTGGTGGGCGCCCGAAGGATCGATGCGCTTCGGTCCCGTGTAGGTCGTCCGGCCCGACACGAAGTCGTGGCCGGAGGCGGGCGAACAGCGCACCACCATGAACGCGGCGCCCCGGACCGTGACCGGCGCGCCGGTGGCGTCGCTGTCGAACGGGCCGTTCTCGTAGGAGACGCCGCAACTCGGGGTCCCGACGGTTTTCAGAATGAACGTGAAGATCACCCGGTCGGCACACGGCGCGTTCGTCACGGTGACGCTGGTGAGCAGCGCGGTCGCCGTCGACGCCGCCGGATGGACCGCCGCGGTCGAGCCGCCCGAGTCGGGACATGCGCTGGTCGTCGTCACTGCCGGCGCAGGTGTCGTGGAGCTCGTCGACCCACCGGCCGCCGACGTCGCGGTCGTGTCCCCCGCGGGGCGGGTCGACGTCGAGGTCGACGTCGCGGTCGACCGGGCCGCATGGTGTGCGCTGCTGGCGCATCCCGCGACGAGCGTCGCTGCCAAAACGACCCAGACCGCGTAACGATCCACGGCCGCATCATGACATCCTCGATCCCGTCGGGGCGGACACCGGTACGATCCAGGCGACAAGTACTCGCACGGCCGTTCGGTCGCGTGTCGACGAAGGAGATGACGGTGGGAACGATCGCGGACAACAACGTCGTCATCGTTGAGGCTGCACGGTCGCCGCTGGGACGCCGCAACGGCGGACTGGCGACGGTACATCCCGTCGACCTGCTCGGGACGGTGCAGCGCGCGGTCATCGAACGTTCAGGCATCGATCCTGGCCTGGTCGGCCAGGTCCTCGGCGGCTGCGTGAGCCAGGTCGGAGAGCAGACGTTCAACATCGCCCGCAACGCGTGGCTGAGCGCGGGACTCCCACTCGAGGTCGCGGGCGCCACCATCGACAGTCAATGTGGCTCGTCGCAACACGCGACGAACCTTGCGGCGTCGCTCGTGAAATCGGAGGTCGTCGACGTCGCGCTCGGCTGCGGTGTCGAGTCGATGTCGCGGGTCCCGCTCGGCGCCGCGATCAGGGGCGAGTTCGGACGTCCGACGACCGCGTCGTACCGCAAGCATTACGAACTCACGTCGCAGTTCGAAGGCGCGGAACGAATCGCCGACAAGTGGGGAATCAGCCGCACCGACACCGACGAGTTTGGTCTGGAGTCGCAACGACGCGCGCAACAGGCGTGGACGGAAGGCCGCTTCGAACGGGAGGTCGTGCCGATCGACGCACCCGATGTTGACCAGGACGGAAAACCGGTCGGGACGACGCACCGCGTCGCCCGCGACGAAGGTCTACGCGAAACGTCCCTCGCGGCGCTCGCCAAACTGAAACCGGTCGCACGCGAGCACGGCGTCCACACGGCCGGGACGTCGTCGCAGATCACTGACGGCGCCGCCGCGGTGCTGGTCACCACGGCGGCCCGGGCCCGCGAACTCGGCCTGACCGCCCGCGCCCGCATCGTCGACCAGTGCCTCGTCGGCGTCGACCCCGTGCTGATGCTGACCGGCCCGATCGACGCGACCCGCCGCCTCCTCGACCGGACCGGACTGACGATGAATGACCTCGACGTGATCGAAATCAACGAGGCGTTCGCGTCCGTCGTGCTTGCGTGGGAACGCGAGTTGAAACCCGACATGGCACGGGTGAATCCCAACGGGGGCGCGATCGCGTTAGGTCACCCGGTCGGCGCGACCGGCGCTCGTCTGATCACCACCGCCCTGGCCGAACTCGAACGCACCGGAACCGAGCGTGCGCTGATCACGATGTGCTGCGGGGGCGGCCTGGGTACGGGCACGATCCTCGAGCGGATCTAGCCGGCAACGCCGAGCGCAACGGTGGACTTCGCGCGACCCGGACTTGACCCTGACGAACGTCTCCTCGCTCGCGCGCCGGCAAGCTTTCGGGGCGCGACCGCGGCAAGTGCCCGGTCCACCCTCGCGTTGAGCGCGGCTCGCAAACGCATGGACGCATATTTCGCCTGGCGCGAACACGCCGAACGGGTCGGGTTCACCACCACCGGACCGGAAATGGTGCTCGGCGTCACGAACGCGCGACTTGTGGTGTGGAGCACGACGTTCTGGCTGAGCCGCCCAGCCGCGATTGCCGGCAAGGTCCCCCTCACCGACGTCGCCGAAGTCGCGACGTCGCGCCATGGGATCGTGACCGGTCTCGCCGTCGCGCTCACCAACGGAGCCGTCATCGAGGTCGAAGCGATGCGGGGCCGGCGTCTGCGTCGCCTCGCCAACGCGCTCCAAGCCGCGCTCGAAGATCGCGACGCCGGACACACAAACGCCGAGACCGAACGTTGAGATCCCAGCGTCGACGGCCGGAGCTGGTCGTCACCCCGACCGGGAGCTTCGCCCCATGACCACGTTCGGCTATCAGATTCCCGGATTTCGCCATGCCGGCGCGACGGACCGCGACATGTTCGATCACACGGTCGCGCATGCCGTCGCCGCCGACAGGAGCGGGTTCGAGTCGCTGTGGGTGATGGACCACTTCTGGCAGCTCCCCGCGCTCGGAGGCCCCGACGAACCGATCCTGGAGGCGTACACGCTGCTCGGCGCACTCGCGGCACGCACCGATCACGTACAACTCGGAACGCTCGTCACCGGCGTGACATACCGGAACCCGGCGCTGGTCGCGAAGATGGTCACGACGCTCGACATCATCTCGAAAGGCCGCGCCATCCTCGGGATCGGCGCCGCGTGGTACGAGCCCGAACACGACGGGTTCGGCTTCCCGTTCCCACGGGACGGCGAACGACTTGATCGTCTCGAAGAAGCGGTGCAGATCTGCCGGGCGCTGTTCTGCGAGGATCGCCCGACCTTCAACGGCCGCTTCTACTCGATGACCGACGCCCGCAACGTTCCGCGCCCGATTCGGGACGGCGGCCCTCCGATCATGATCGGAGGCAGCGGCGAACGGCGCACGTTGCGTCTCGTCGCCCGCTACGCCGACATGTGCAACGTGTCCGGCGGCCCGGCGACCGTCGCCCACAAGCTCGACGTGCTGCGCTCGCATTGCCAAGACGTCGGCCGCGACCCGTCCGAGGTCGAAACGACCCGTCTCGGCACGTTGGTGTTGACGAACACGAGCGCCGACACCGACCGGTCCGTCAACTTTCTCCGAGGCCTGGCCGGCGAGGCCTTCGACGAGCAGTTCATCGTCGGGGAGGCCGACGAGGTCGTCGAAGCCGTCGGCGCGCTCGTCGCGGTCGGCCTCGACGGGCTGATCTTCAACATGCCGCTCTCGGATCCCGAAACCGTCGCCCGTGCGGGCGAGCTGCTCACCAAGGAGTTCGCGTAGATAGGCTCACGCGATGCGATCGAGCCTTGCGCAACGGTTGGGTCATCCGCCCGACGCGCGCCTGCTGATCGTCAACTGTGACGATCTCGGCTCGTCACGCGCCGCGAACGTCGCGATTTACGAAGCGTTGCGAGACGGCGTCGCAACCAGCGCGACGCTGATGGTTCCCTGCCCGTGGGCACGTGACGCAGCCGGCATGTACCGCGGCGAAGACGTCGGCGTGCATCTGACACTCAACGCAGAATGGAGCAACTACCGGTGGGGTCCGATCACGCACTCGCCGAGCCTGCTCGACGGAGACGGCGGCTTCCCCCGCACCGTCGACGACGTCTGGGACCACGCCGACCTCGACGAGGTACGCAAAGAGTGCCGGGCCCAGGTTGAGCGGGCGATCTACTGGGGTTTCGACGTCTCCCATCTCGATAGTCACATGGGCACGCTGCAGCTGCGGCCGGCGTTCTTCGACGCGTACCTCGAGACCGCGGTCGACTTCGGTCTTCCGCTGCGGATGGCGCCCGCGGCTGCGGAACGGCTGATCGGATTCCCGTATCGGCGGCTCGCGGCGCAAGAAGGCATCGTCTTTCCCGACCACTTCGTCTACACCAACGTCGGTTCGCGTGCGCAGATCGCCCACGCGCTCGGATCGCTGGGCCCGGGCGTCACCGAAATATATGTGCATCCTGCGATCGACACCGACGAGCTCAGAGCGTCGCATCCCGACTGGCCGAATCGTGTCGACGACCACCAGCTCGTCACGTCCGATCCGACCCTGAGCGGACTGATCGAGCGTTCGGGTGCGACGTTGATCGGCTACCGAACACTTCGAGAACTTCAACGTCACGAGCAACGCGCGTCGGTGTAGCCGGTGACACCCGACACGCTCGCGGCGCTGTGCCGTGCCGCAATGCCCCAAGAGCGGCTCACCGTCGAAGAGCTCGCGTACCTCTGCTTCGGTGTCAACGCCGACGGCGACGTCGACGAAGTCGTCGGCGACGAACGCGGCGCGGCGGTCATGCAGGTCCAACGGTTCGGTCAGCACGTCGCGGTATGGCTGGTGCTCGTCGTCGTCGATCCAGCCCATCAGTCGCGCGGGATCGGCAAGGAGCTGGTACGGGCAGTGATCGACCGGGCCGCGGAGCTCGGCGCACAAGACGTGCTGCTCGCGAGCGCGATTCCCCGCTACGTCTGGCCGGGAGTCGATACCGCGAACACGCGGGTCGGGATGTTGCTCGAAACGCTCGGTTTCGAACGTGACTGGGTCGGGATCAACATGGCCATCGACACGTCGTTTCGTCGGCCGGCGCCGGCCGGCATCGGCGTGGAGCTCGAAACCGGAACGGGCGCGCACGACTTTGCCGTCGTCGCATATCCGCATTGGGTTCCCGAACTTGACCGGGCCGTGGAGCTCGGCACCGCGGTCGCGGCAAGGGCCAGCGACGGACACACGATCGGGTTCGCATGCCATTCGGTGAACCGAGCCGGCTGGATCGGGCCGATGGCCACCGACCCGACCTGCCAGCACGGCGGGGTCGGCTCTGCGGTGCTGGCCGGGGTGTGCGTCGAGTTGGAACGACGAGGCGTCGCCACCGGTGAGATCTCTTGGGTCAGCAACCTGCGCTTTTACGGCAAGTGCGGCGCGCAGGTTTCGCGGGTGTTCCTCGGTGGACGCCGAAAACTCGCTCGACGCGCATTTCCCAGGCCGATTGACGGGAGCGGCACCGTGGGCGGCCCGGAGGTCGACACCCCACCGTTGGGGGGACGGTCCTAGACCGGAAGGACGTCAGCGACCGCGATCTGTGGCTGCAGGCCACCGGTGTGCGCCAAAAAGTCCAGCATGGCGCCGAAGTTCCCTGCCATCTTCACCTGGCCGCGCATGAATCCCACCGACAGGTCGAGGGTTCCGTCGTGCATCGCTTGGGCGTCGGCCGGTGTCGCCGTGAACGTCACGTCGGCCGGTTCGGGCGGTGCGCCCTCGCCGCGCTCGACGACCGCGGTGTCGGCGATTCGTACCCAGCCCCGCGCCTGTTCGGACTTGCCGGCCGCGACGACGAACTCGACGACTGTCTCAGGCACGATCGACGGCTCCGGCCCGCAGACCGGCGAACAGGTCGTCTTCGAATTCGCCGTCGGGTACCCCGTTGTCGACCAACGAACGCACCAAGGTGAACTCCTCCCACGGGAAGACCTCGCGCACGACGTCGTCGGGGAGGCGCATCCAGTGACCTTGGGGGTCAACTTGGGTCCGGTGCGCGAGGAGCGACGCGCGGCGCTTTTCCAAGAAGTCGCCGACGTCGATGAGGGTCGTGAACTCGTCTTTGCGGTTCGTGTCGAACCCGCGTTCGAACCATGAGGTGTACGCGCTCTCCTCACCACGCGCGAGGTACGCCTCATGCAGCGCTTTCACCCGAGCGATCGACCAGGCCACGTAGTACAGCTTCGACGGCTGCCACGGGTCGCCGGAATCGGCGAACGCGTCAGGATCGCCGGCCGCGTCGAACGCCGGTCCGGAGATCTCATGCACGCGGATGTGGTCCGGGTGCGGATAGAAATTTTGTTCGTCTCGGTACGTGATGATCACCTGCGGTCGTTCCTCGCGGATGATTCGCACGAGCCGCTCGACCGCCTCGTCGAGCGGTGCGTTCGCGAAATTGTCGGGCCGGGCGTTCGTGTCGCTGTCGGGCATCCCGCTGTCGTGGTATCCGAGGAGGTGCAGCGACGCATAGCCGAGCACATCGACGCTCGCTTGCAGTTCCGCCATACGAACCTCGTACAGGTTCGCACGGGTCTGCGGTGTGTCGACGGCCGGATTGAGAATGTCGCCCGCCTCGCCGCCGGTGCAACACACAAGCACGTTGCGCACACCTTCCGCCGCGTACTTGGCGGTGGTGCCCGCCCCTTTCGACGCCTCGTCGTCGGGATGCGCATGCACTTGCAGCAGACAGAGTCGCTCGGCTTCGGCCACGCCTGCAACCTACCCGACGTGTTTCAGGTCGAAGTCTCGGATTCGCCAAGCAGGGAAAACACCGCGACGGAGCCGATGCTGCGAAGCTCTCGCGGTCCCACCTCCGACCACACCAACGAGGGAACGGCGGCCAGCTCTTCGTACAGGGCGTCGGAGGCGTAGATCACTCCGGCCGTCGCGATCTCAGTGAGCCGGCTCGCAAGATTGACGACCGGTCCGTAGAAATCGCCATCCCGTGCGACCACCATCCCGGCGGCGATCCCCGACCGCACGGCCGGCAGCTCGTGCGCCTGCGCGCCGTTGTGTAACGCAATCGCGGTCCGTGCGACCTGCAACGACAAACCGACGAACATGACCTCGTCTCCGATGGTTTTGACGACCCTCCCGCCGTGCTGCGCGACGGTGTCGTACGCGACCGCTTCCCACCGGCCGACGAAGTCGGCGAGACGGTCAGCGTCGAGCTCGGCGCTGAGCTGCGTGTATCCCGACAGGTCAGCAAATCCGATCGCGACAGCCGTTTCCGGGACCAGGTCGCGGCCCAGTCGCCGCCACAGCGCCGCACGCAGCTGAAGTCGAGCCGCATGCACGACCAGCGTGACGAGTTCGTCGCCGTCGAAGTCGTCGACGACCGCGCACGCTGCGGCCTCGTCGGTGAAACCCTGCTCACGCAGGTCGCGGACCTCGTTGCCGTAGTACTCGGCCAGCACCGCCGCGACCCGCGACATCGACGAGCTGATCACTCGCACCTGCCGAAGCACAGTCGAGAAGTCGGACCGTCGCGGAACGCACCGTGCATCAACGTTCGCGCGGCTTCGACGTCGGCGTCGGTGTACACGGCCAAGCCGTCGGGCACGTCCGGAAAACCGACAGCGCGCCACAGTTGGCGGAGCCGGTCCTCGTCGGTGTCGGCGAGCGCCGCGACGTCGGCGATGTCATGGGTTGCCGCACCCGGCGAGGCGAGACGATCGAGGGCGAGCAGCGCGAGCCAACCTTCGGTTTCGGCGCGGGCCATGTCGTCCTCAGACGCACCGGCGTCGAGGAGGAAGCGGTGCAGGTCGGATCGCACGCGGACATTCTTCCCCGTCCCTGTCGAAACCGCCGTTGCGGATCAGGAACGGGTCGGCGAATCGGACGGTGGACGAAGACATCGTCTTCGACGGCTGGACCGCCGGCATCCCGACGGTTGCCAACCTCTCCGGGGCGTAGGAGTCGAAGCGATCCAGTTCCGCTCAGGTTCGGGCCTCGCCATCTCCTTGCCGGGCTCACGCCCGAGCGCAGGTCGGGCCGGCGGGTTCGCAGTTCCGCGCGGCCCCCCGCCTGGGTGGGAGAAGTCGGTCTGCGACCTCCACCTCGCCTGGCCAGTGGATCGCGCTGCCCCGGCCCGCATCGGCCGGATGTCTCGGCAACCCGCCGACACCCCGAGCGCGTCGTTCTGGGAGCGTCGCGGCGCGTGCTCCGGGGCGTCCGCGTGGTGGCGGCTGAGCTGGACGGTGTGGCACGCTTGTTCGTCGCTCTTTGGGCGGCGGAATGGCGGGAACGACAGAGCGGGGCGATCGCGGGTGGGTGTGCATCGCGCCCAGGAGGCGCGGCGGGAGCGTTTCGCGCGGGTTCGGCAGGGTCGCCTCGGCCATCGCCGGCATGGTCCGTCGCGGCGTCTGACCAGGCGGCCGGTATGTGTGACCAGGCGGCGGGAGATGAGTCTTTGATTCCGAGCGCCGCGGCGGGGAATCGTCCAACCGCATGGTGGTCGCGCTCAGGTCTCTTGCTTGATGTCCTGATCGGCACCGCAGTCGTGGTCGCGATGGCGGGCCCCGTGCTGTTCGCCCAGTGGAGGTTGCAGGCCGAAGCAAGGAACGGCATGTGGCTGGGTTCGGTCATGGCACGTTCGATATCGCACGGACTCCCACCGACGTTCTTCCTCAATACCAACACGGGCAACGCCAGCGGAATCTTCAACCCTCTGTTTGCCTTCTACGGCAGTCCATTGTTTGCGGTGTTCGGCGCGCTCATCAAGGTGTTCGGGGACAACGTACCCGTCGCGTTTGGCGTCTTGATGGTGTTGGCCTTTGCGGCCGCATACGGCGGCTCCGCGTGGATATCACAACAGTGTGGGCTCCGGGGTCGACTCGTACATGTTCCAGCGATCGTCGTCGTGTCGGCGCCTTACTTTCTCACTGATCTTTACGGCCGGGGGGACATTTCGGAGTTCGTCGCGTTGTCGATGATCCCGCTGGTCATTGCCAGTGTTGTCCACCTCGTGCGAGCCGATTCGTGGACGTCGGCGCCGATGGCCGTCCTCGTCGTGTCGGTGATCGTGTTTACCGGCAGTCACAACATCACGCTGCTGTGGGCGACGCTCATCGCCATTGTGTCGTTGCTGGTGCTGGCCGTCGTGCTCAGGCCCAAGCTCCCCGTCAAACGATTGCTCCAGGTCGCCGGTTTGATCGTGCTGTCGACGATGGTCAACGCCTGGTTTCTGTTGCCTGATGTGGCGTTCGCCAGGAGTACGACGGCGGGCGCAGTGCCGGTCGGGATCCTCTACACGTTCTTCGACTCGTTCGGCCTTCTGTTCAACCTCGGTCGTGCAGTCCCGAGTCAGGCTTCATCGTCAGCTCCGGCCCTGTTTGTGCAAGCGCCAGTGTGGTTTTTGCTGTGGACGTTTGCGTGCGGCACGTATATCTGGTGCAAGCGCTCAGTCGCCTTCTTGCGGGAGGCGTGGACCGTGATGGCCGTCCTTTTCGTCGGCGTCGTCGGTCTTATCCTTGACACCCCGCTGTGGAATCGGCTTCCGGCGACGCTGCGTCAGATCCAGTTTCCGTACCGTCTGAATGGCGAGGTTGTTCTGCTCGCCGGCGGCCTCGTGCTCGTGAGCCTCTTGGCCGTGCAGCACGAACTCGACGGAACGCGACGATCGAAGGTCGTCGCCGCGCTCGTCGTGTCGCTCCTCGTTGTCGCAGCGATCAGCGTCGGACTCGCGGTCTGGCAGGAGTGGGTCCCCCACCAGTGCCCGACGGCAGCGAGCGACTCTCCGCCTCCTCACTGTGTGGCCGACCGCTCCGCCTGGCTCACACCACCCCAGGTGCTCCCAATAACGTGGGTCGCAGGCAACTTCTACGCCGACACGAGCGAACCGGTCATCCCCGTTTCGCCCGATCGGGTGTTCGTCTTCTCCCCGGACGAAGTCGACGCGCACGGCGATCGCCTCGAGGCAACCATCGTTCCCCCTGCGGGAACCGAACCGTTCATCACCAACATCATGGGCGGGCCGCAACTCGTGTCACTAAGCGGCGGCATCGAGCGTGTCGGGCGTACCGAAGCCGGGTATGCGATCGCGCAGCGCGTCGAGCCCGGCAACGGCCCTGTGCAGGTCGACATCCGGACAGCGGACAGTCCGGCCATCCGCATCGGACGGTGGCTCAGCCTTCTCAGCGCGATCGGTGTCGCAGTGTTGTTGTTGCAGCCCCTGTTGTCGAGACGACGCGGGAGACGCGACAGGACCGCAAGACTCTTCAGGATCAGCGAGCTGAACTGATCGAGTCGAGATGACGCAGGGCGTCCGATCAGAACGAAATCGCGAAACGCGCGGTTGTCGACCAGGGCCATGTCGTCTCGACGCTCGTCGATTGCGGTCTCCCTGGTTCGTCGCGCATCTCAACGCGGGTGCCCAGATTCGCGTGCTCAGGACGGCCTCGAGGGTCGAGACACCTGAAGCGCCTCGCGATGCGATGCACGACGTCGACGGTCTCGACGTCGCCGCGGAGATCTCGACACGGCCGTGACCGCGACCGCCGCGCCGCGTGGGCGCCTCACCTGCCGAAGCAACCGCGCATCAACGTCGCGCCAATGGACCGCCTCCTCGCGGGGGCCGACATGGCGACAGATCCTCGCGTCCGGCGTCGTTCCGATGCTCAAGGCCGTCTCCGTCGACGGCGCGACGCCCAGGCACGCGTATCGGTGTTCGGGTAGAAGAAGGCGAGCATCCTCCACGGGACGCGAGCTGCGCCGTCGATTGGTTGGACCGTACCCGTCGGACGGCGGCCGCGGCCCGCCCGGCTGGGACCGTGGCCATCTCCGCGCGGGCGAAGGCTTCGATAAGGAAGGTGGCTCGCTGCGCCACCCGCACGGACGACCGCGGCCGGGGCCGGATTCGACGGCGTGAGGACCAGCCGGGCTTCCCCGCCGATTGAGCGAGATCTCCAGCACTCGGCGCAACCCAACCATCGCCGCCCAACAAAATCCGCCCAAGAAGATCCCTGCCGCCGCGCTGAACCGCCGAGGCGGATTTCGGATCCCGTTCCGGCCCAGGGCGACGACGTCGTCATCACGTTCTGAGGTCGCCACCTCGCGGCGGAAATATGCGCTCACCTGCACAAACGCGCCGCTCACGCCCTGCTGTCCTTAACCCGGACCCGCATCGTGCCGATCCTTGAGTTCGGGCCGACTGCCGGCAACTGAGGGGACAGAGCTCGTGGGACCAAGGCGCAACGCGGCCAGAGCGATCGCATACGCAGCGATCCTGTTGGCCACGGCGACGGCGTTCGTGACGACGCAGAACTTGGCCGGCGCGACGTCAACGCACGCGCATCGATCTGGCGCCCACCCGACCACGACCAGTTCCGCCGCACCCCGGCTGGCTTCCGCACACGCCGCCAGCACGCCTGTGAACGAAGCGTCACTCCCGTCCGTTTCGATGGGTGCGTTGTCGCTGAACGCACCGATCGTCGGGATGGCCGCGACCCCGTCCGGGAAAGGCGCCTGGCGGGTCGCCGCCGACGGCGGCGTGTTCACGTCCGGCGACGCGGCGTTCTACGGCTCGGCCGGCGCGCTCCACTTGCGCGAACCCATCGTCGGGATGGCCGCCACTCCGAGCGGCCACGGCTACTGGTTCGTCGCCCGCGACGGCGGTATCTTCACGTACGGCGACGCGCACTTTTACGGTTCTACGGGCGGCCGGCATCTCAACCAGCCGATCGTCGCGATGGCGGCGACACCGACGGGCCGCGGCTATTGGCTGATCGCCCAGGATGGCGGCGTCTTCTGTTTCGGCGACGCGCACTTTTACGGTTCGACCGGGGCCCGTCGCTTGAACCAACCGATCGTCGGCGGAGCATCAACGCCGAACGGTCGCGGATACTGGTTCGTCGGCCGCGACGGCGGCGTCTTCAGTTTCGGCGACGCGCACTTCGAAGGTTCGGCCGGCGACGCGCATCTGACCGAACCGATCGTCGGCATGGCGGCAGCTTCGAACGGCAGCGGCTACCTGTTGCTGTCGGCGAGCGGTCGGGTCTTCAACTTCGGTTCCGCGTCGAACTACGGCTCGGCCGCGAACGCGTGCACGGGCGCTCCCGCCGTGGCGATCGCGACTGCCTCAAAAGCGCGCGGCTACTGGATCGCGTTCGCCAACGCACAGGCCTATGCGCTGTCGCCCGCGTCGAACGGGCCGAAATGTCAGCCGAGCACCGCGACGAAGCTCGGCGCCGCGGCAGCTGATCTCTTCGGCCGGATGAACGACGAACGCGGCGCACGCGGCTTGGCTCCGCTCAGCTGGAACCCGACCCTGGCGAACTATGCGCAGGCGTGGAGCAAGACGATGAGTACCACGAACCTGCATCACAGCAACATCGCGCAGCTGCTCGGACCGTTCGACTACGTCGGTGAGAACATCGCGATGGGCAGCGCGGGCGTCTCCGCCGGTGCGCTCCACGTCGCCTGGATGCACTCACAAGGCCATCGCGACAACATCCTTTCGCCCGGATATCAAGAAGCCGGGATCGGCGTGTACTGCGCACCCAACGGCTCGATCTGGGCGACGACCGAGTTCGCACGGCCGACGAGTGCAGGCCCACCACCGCCGTACAACGGCGGAACGTCACCGACCCCGGTGGCACGGCCCGACGGCGACTCGCTCACCTGCGGATCCTGAGCCCGACCAGCTCCAACGCGGTGCCGGCCCCACCAGCCGCGAGCGCGATGACCAGCCCGACCCGGGCGGGCGGAACCGCCAGCGCGAAAAAGTCCCGGACGCCCGGGATGATCAGCATGCCCACGAAGGCGGCGGCCATCGCACCGAGGAGCAGGGCACGAGACGGACTGAACGGTCGTGCCAGCAGCGCAAGGACCCACAGGCCGACCACGACCAACACCATGGTCGCCGCGGTGCGTGCCTCGTCGACGGACACGCCGTCGACCTGGCGAGCCACCGCGTACACGACAAACGTTGCGGTCGCGGCGACAAGTCCCGTCCGCCCCGAAAAGCGCAGCACCCGGCCCACGTATCCGGGCACGTAACGGCGGGAGTTCTTACCGAGCGCGAGAAGAACGCGGGGATACCGATCGTGAGGCTGTCGATGATCGTGAGATGGCGAGGTAAGAACGGGTACGGCCAGCGGGTGACACCGACCGCGATCGCGAGCAGCATCGCGTACACCGTTTTGGTGACGAAAAGATTTGCGACCCGTTCGACATTGGCGATAACGCGTCGACCTTCGGCGAGCACACTGGGCAGCGCCGCGAACTGACCGTCGAGCAGCACGACTTGCGCGACCGCCCGGGTCGCGGGCGCGCCGGTCCCCATCGCGATGCCGATGTCGGCCTCCTTCAACGCGAGTGCGTCGTTGACGCCGTCGCCGGTCACGGCGACGACATGCCCGCGCTGTTGGAGCGCGTTGACGATCGCCCGTTTCTGATGTGGGGTCACGCGACCGATCACCGAGCTGCGCTCGAGGACCGCTCCAAGTTCGTCGAGTTGGTCTGGGAGTTCCCGTCCGTCGATGGGGCGTTCGGTCGTGCCGATACCGACCTGCGCGGCGACGGCGCCGACCGTCACTGGACTGTCCCCCGACACGACCTTGCACGACACCCCCTGGGCTGCGAAGTAGCGGATCGTGTCGGCGACGTCGACGCGGACCTGCTCGTCGAACAGCACAAACGCGGCCGCGTGCAGCGGACCCGGCAACGTGTCGCCGGCGAGCGCGCCGTCGGAACGGGCGAGCAGCACCACACGGCGGCCATCGGCGGCGAGCCGCTCGTACCGGGTGCGGATCGGATCGTCGGCCGGCCGGTCGACCCAGACCATCTCAGGCGCGCCGAGCACCCACGTCCCGTGCGTCCCGAACATGGCCGCGCTCCACTTGCGGTCCGACGAGAACGACACCGATGCGGTACGAGTCCATCCGGTCGGCGTCGGGAACGCCTCGCACAGCGCCTGCATCGTCGCGTTGCGACCGTCGTCGGACGCGAGCGCGCCGAGCGCGTCGGCGACGTCGTCGTGTTCACCGATCGTTTCGAGCGTGTCGAACCGCATGACCCCTTCGGTGATGGTCCCCGTCTTGTCCAACACGACCACGTCGACACGTGCCAAACCTTCCACCGCGGGGAGCTCCTGCACCAGGACTCGTTTCCGAGCGAGCGACACCGCCGCCACCGCGAACGCGAGACTGGTCAGCAGGACAAGTCCTTCGGGAATCATCGCGACGACGCCGGCAATGACTCCCGCGACCGCGCGTCGTCCCGAATGAAACGCTTTGAACTGGCTGAATGCGAGCAGGATCGCGGTCGGGACGATCGCCCACTGCACCAGCTGCAAGATTCGATTGGTCCCGTCGACGAGTTCGGAGCGGGCCAGGGTGAAGCGTCGGGCTTCGGTCGCGAGCCGCGCCGCGTACGCATCGGGTCCGACTCGCGTCGCCTGAAACCGGCCCGAGCCGGCGACGACGATGCTGCCGGACAACACTTCGGCGTCGACAGCTTTGCTCAGAGGCTCGGATTCGCCGGTCAGCAGCGCCTCGTCCACTTCGAGTCCGGATGAGTCGCGCACGATGCCGTCGGCGACGAGCTGATCGCCCGCGCGGAGCTCGAGCAGGTCGTCGAGCACGACGTCGGTCACCGGGACCTCACGTCCGGCACCGGCACGCACGACACGGGCATGGGGTGCCGAAAGGACGGCGAGACGGTCGAGCGTCTGCTTGGCGCGCCACTCCTGGCCGATTCCGAGCAACGCGTTGGCGACGAGGACGAACCCGAACAGTCCGTCCTGCGGCGCGCCGAACACCAAAATGAGCACGAACATCGTCGCGAGGATCGCGTTGAAGCGGGTCAGGAGATTCGCGCGTGCGATCTCGACGAACGACCGACTCGTACGTTCGTCGGTCCGGTTGACGAGCCCTTGGCGCTGCCGGTCAGAAACCTCCTCGGGCGAGAGGCCGTCGGGGCCGGTGCGCCGCACGAGTCCGGGAACTTCGAGGCATGGGATCTCGTGCGTGGTACCCGGGTCCGCCACGCGACGCACGGTAGTTGGGCACTGACGGCCCGACCGCCCTTCCGCCGCCCTCGACCGGGTCGGCCGCGGTCGAACGCCGCCGTGCGATCAGTCGGTTCGGGTTTCGACAACTACGGTTGGGGCCGCGATGGCCACCTGTTTCCACCATCAGGACCGCGAAACCGGCCGTGCGTGCACACGTTGCGGACGTCCGGCCTGTCCCGACTGCCTGACCCAGGCTGCGGTGGGCTCCCAATGTTTTGAGTGCATTCGCGCGGACGTACCGAAGCGGGGCGTCCGCATCCGACAGACGATCGAACGTGACCCGCTGATCGCGACGAAGGTCATCATCGCCGTGAACGTGCTCGCGTTCGTGTTGATCTCGCTGCGCGACCACACGGTCAGCGGCGATGGGCGAACCTCCTTCGATCTCGGACTGACCGGTTCGGCGTTGCATAGCGGCCAGTGGTGGCGACTGTTGACGTATTCGGTCGTGCACTTCGGGCTGGTCCATATCGGCTTCAACATGTTGGTGCTCTACCTGGTCGGCAAGGTCTTCGAGCCGGGGACGGGACCGGTCCGTTTCACGACCCTGTACGTCGTGTCGGTGCTCGCCGGAGGCGCGGGTGCCCTGATTGCCACCCCCCACGGCCTCAACGGTGGTGCCAGCGGCGGCATTTTCGGTGTGGCCGCGGCCGCGACGCTCGTCATGCATCGACGAGGTGTGCGGTTCTGGGATACCGGCTTTGGGCCACTGCTCGTGTTGAACCTCGGGTTCGACCTGTTCGAACCGAACATCTCGATCGGTGGTCATATCGGCGGCCTGATCGCCGGGGCGATCATGGCCGAGTTGATGATGCAGGCACGCAAGGCCGAGATGCCGTTCCTCGGCTACGTCGGCGCGGCATTCGTCGCGGTCGTGTCAGTCGGGTTGGCGTTTGCCGTCTCGGCCCGCTGAGCCACCGGTCGCAGAGATCGCCGAACCCTCGATCGGTGCCGACCCGTTCCCCGATGACCTGCATCCGGGCTGGGCCGTCAGCAGTCGTTCCCGTCGCTTGGTTGGGCCGGTTCCACCCGAGTTTGGCGGTCTCAGCGGGTCACGATCGTTCGGACCCGGACTTGGCGCCAGACGCCTCGCGGTCGCTGCAGGCGACGCCAGCACCGCTCCCACCTCGAAGCCGCCAACCACGATATGGCGTGACGGTTCCTGCGACCGACCGCCGACCGACCCACCGGCCGGCGCAGCGCCGTCTGGCCCGAGTTTGACGGGGTGGTCGTACGCCGCCCGCCCGGTGCGTCCGGATCTTCGTCCGCGGGTTAGGCAGCGGCGGGCGGCGAGGCCGGTTCGTGTGTGTTCCGGCGACGGTGCCGGCGCCACGCCATCGGCCCGAACGCCAGGCCGAACAGGGTGAGCAGACCGATCGCGAAGTACTCGGGGTAACCCCTGTCCGAGTGGTACTGGAACACCACTTCGTGGGTGCCGGCCGGGATCGGCACGCCGACAAAGCTCGGGGCGAGCATCGCGGTCTTCACCGGCTTTCCGTCGACGGTCGCCCGCCAGTGCGGCGCGTATGACTCTTTGAGCATCACCCACGACGGTCTCGTCGCAGTGACCTGGCCGGCGAACCGCCCGTTGTCGAGGGAATCGCTTTGCGTGTCGACATGTCCGGGGGGCCCGGCGTACGGCAGCGCGTCGCTCGACGACGGTGGCGGCGTCTTCTGTCCGTCGAACGCGACGAGGGGGTGACGGAGTTCGGTGAGTTCGGGCGATTCGAGATAGCCGCCGCCCGGTTGCGTGAAGACCGCGGCCATGTCGCCGCGGTTCGCGAGGACCGGCGCGGTGGTATCGACCACTTCGAGGTATCCGCTGACATTGTGCACTTGCCAGAGTGTGTAGCCGCCGTCTTGGCCGATGAGGCTGGCCGGAACCGACGGTTGCCGTCCCGGAGGATCCAGCACGTACTTCACGTCGAAGAGGTCGTACTGCGCGGGATTGTTTTCGTCGAAGTAGGCCTCGATGTCCTCGCTCAGCGAGTCAGTACGGAGGGTGAAGCCGAGCGAGTCCACGTCCTGTTGCAACGCCATGTAGAGCACGTCGACCTGGTCGACCTTGGTGAAGGCGCCCCAGTTGTTCGGCAGGCCGGCGTAGACGCTGTCCGCCGCCGCGCTGTCCGGCTTCGTCGAGGAGCGCGTTGACGAAGACGCCGGTGTCTTGGTCCGCGGCTTGCTGACCTTTGATGAACGCCGTGTCGGCATCGGCGTAATGGTCGCGGTTGACGAGCACCGGCCACATCGCCACGAGGGCGAGCGCACAGGCGATCGTCGCCGCGATCAGCGTCCGGCCTGGAATCCTGAGCACGAATCGTGTCCCGGCCACAACCGTGCGGAACGCCCAGACGGCTCCGACGCCGGCGAGCAACATTCCGGCGTAGTGCACGCCGATGATGTAGCGGTGAAGGAGAAGGTCCGAACCTCCGGGCAGGCGGTTGAGGACGAAGCCGACGACGCTGCGCCCGGAGTACATGAGCAGGCTGAGCACCATCAGCCCGAGCGGCACACGCGCGGCTTCGTCGCGGCGTGCCCGCCAGAGGCACACGAGCGCCCCGAGCGCCACGAAGATGCTCACGACCGGATGTCGCCCGGAGTCGAACAGCCGGCCATGGAACAGCCAGTCGAGGATCTTGCCTGGTCCGTAAGAGTTCTGCCAGAACGTGCCGACCTGGAAGTTGTTGACGCTGACGTATTTGAGACCGCCGAGCGTCGGGATGAAGATGAACGCGAAGATCAGCAGTCCGCCGAGCCCGACCATGGCGCTGCGCCCGAGACGCTTCAGCGCCTCGGGTGGACGCACCAGGACGAACACTCCGAGAGCGAGGAGTACCAGGTATCCGGTGATGAAGTGAAACGCGCACGTCAACCCGACGACGAACGCGGCGAGTGCGTATCGTTCGCCTTTGGCGATTGCTCGCCACCCCAGACCGAGCGCGATCGGCATCAGCCACAACGCCCACAGCATCGACCACATGCCGCTGCCGAGCCACAAGAAGCTGGCCCACTCGAAGCCGTAGCCGACCACGTTGACGAGCATCGGCGAGAACAGTGCGGAGGCGCCGGCCTGCCAACGGTCAAAGCCCAACAGGCGTGCCCCGATGTAGACGCTGATCGGCCAGGTGCAGACCAGCAGATAGTTCGTCCACCGGAAGACCGAGTCGCCCAAGACGATGCTCAAGACCGCGGTCATGATGTGCGACAACGCCTGGTATTGCAGGAACTGGGGTGAGCCGAGCCCGAGGTACGGATACCACGCGTCGAACGGACTGTGCCCGGCTCGGATCCGCTGCTCGGCGAAGCGGACAAACGACGCGTGCGTCGACGCATCGTTCGGGAACGGGACCGCGCGCAGTTCGGCGCGCAGCAACCACAGGCCGAAACCAACCGCGAACGCGACGAGCAGGAGCGGCGCGTACGCTCCCCACTCTCGCGGCTTCCACTCCCGCGGCCTGAACAGCGGTGGGCGGCTCCGCCTGATCCGCGTCAGACGGTTCGGTGCGGGCGTCGCGATCTGTGCGTCGGCCTCGACTGTGTCGATGAGGTCGACCACGACGACCGCCTCAGCGTGGACGTGCGGACACGCCCTGTCCGGGCGAGGAGGTTTGCCGCTCCCCGCCCGCACAGTCCGTGTGCACGCTGATCGGCGAGAGGATCACGGCGCCTTCGACGTGGTCGTCTTCGCGGTGGTCGTGGTGGCGGTGGATCCGCTCCCGCCTTTCGGGCCGGTGCCTCCCGCCGCCGGCGCCGGAGTCTTCGTGGTCCTGGTCGGCACCCCGAGGGTCTTGAGCAGCGCCGGGTCGATCTTCAACGCGGCGTTCAGCTGCTCCGTCGCCAGCTTGTTGTCTACCTTCGTGTCGAGTCGGACCAACGCCAGACCCAGGTTCCAGTGCGCATTCGCGTCTTTCGGGTTCGACGCGACCGCCTTGGTCAGCTCGTTGACCGCACCGGGAAAGTTGCCTTGCTGGAAGCGCACCACCCCGAGGTTGTAGAGCGCGGACTCGAACGTGGGATCTATCGCAAGCGCTTTGCCGTAGTCGGTGACGGCAGAGCTCGTCTGTCCCGCACCTTGGGCGATCACGCCGAGGTCGTACCACGGGTAGTAATCGGTCGGATCTGTCTTGGTGAGCTCTTGGAATTCGGCCTTGGCGAGCGACACATTGCCGGCGTCATAATCGGCCAGTGCCTTTTGCAACGTGACGCCGCTGTCCACCGAAGGTCCGCTGCTCGAACAGGCAGCCAACATCATTGCTAACACGACCGCCAACACGCCGATCCCGACGCCGTGGACTGCGTTCGATCGGAACCGCTTCTTGTTTTCGCCCGTACGGTGACCTACGCCCATGAGTCCTGTGTCCCTTCCGAATGTCTTTGTTGTGCTTCGCCCGAAGACGCTGACCGCGTCCGTTCGATGTCGGCGTCAAGCGTTCGTCAAGCACCGGCTCGAGCGCTCGGCTCGAGATCAGCGCCCGGCGCGGGTGACTGCCCGTAAATCCGTGCGATCAGTTCGCACTGTGAAGTCACATCGTACTTTCGAAGGATCGAGCTGATGTGCTTCCGCACCGTATAGATGCTGATTCCGAGGTCCCGGGCCACCGCCGAGGAACGCAGGCCCTGCGTGAGGGCAATCGCGATCTCTTGCTCGCGGGCAGTGAGCTTGACGTCACGGCCCGAAACCGTGCGCAGGTCGATGACGGCGGACCCGTTGCCGTTCTCGGAAGACCCGTTGGTCAGCCGTGCGACCCCGTAGGTGCCATTCATCGCGTGCAGGCCGTTCGCCGAGGCATGTTCGGCTTCGCGGATCGCGTCCGCGTCGGCCCGCTCGGAACTCAACAGACACAGCGTGCACAGGTCCGCGAGCGCAATGAGGAAGGCTCGTTGCATCTCCTCGAACCGATACGGCATCGCGAACGCGAGCCCGAAGACCCCGAACGCGCGACCTTGCGCGACGAGCGGCAACACCGCGAGGGTTTCGACGTCGTCGCCGACGCGCAGCGCCGGATAGCGCGCCTTTCGCTCTTCGATCGACGGCACCCAGATCGCTTCGCACAAGCCCATCGCGTCGTTCCATGGGTCTCGTCCGAGGCGCGGCCGTTCGTGGGGCGACTCGCCCAGATCCAGCGACGCGCCCCAACGGGCGACGTTCAGTACCGCGCCACCGGACTGGCGACCGATGACCGCCCCGACCGGCTGGAACACTTGGGCTCCGTGGCCGACGATCACGTGGAGCATGTCGTCGAGCGTCGCGGCCGACGCCAAGGCGCGCAATACGCCGTGCATCAGCTCGAGTGCGCCTCGTTCCCCCAGGCTCCCCGGATCCGCCTCTAGCTCCATCTCGGGCATGAGATCCCCCCCGCGCCACCCCGACCAACGCCGCCTGCGCCTCGCACACGCATCCTTGCGGCGTGACTACTGGCTCAGGTGACTACCCCGCTCAGTGACCGGCTCATTTTGGTGACCTAGACAAGGGTTGTCAAATGGCCCGTATCGGAATTGCCGGTTGCACTTTCGCACCGTGAGCTGCGATGCTGAAGATCGGGTTTAGCGGGGGGTCCGCAGGATGCAGCTGCTCATCGAGCACACGGATGGCGACGATGTCGTCGAGGTGCAAGTCAGACAGGCTGCCGCGCTGCACGTCGTCACACCGTTGGTGCTTCGAGGGCACGGCCAGCCGTCGTTGGCGGCGGCGCTCGAGGGTGTGCAACGCAGCGGCGTGCCCTGCATCGTCGAAGAGCCGTCGGGCCATGCCGCCGAGCTCGCGACCCATGTCGACCTCGTCCTCGACGACGCCCGCCTGGGGTTCGAAGGCGAATGGACGATCGCGGTGTGGGTCGGAGAACGCAATCAGCACCGCTGGCTGGCGCATCCAGCTGACGAGACGTCCACGGTTGCGGCGCCGGTGATTCTCGAACGGCGCAACGGCGGCCACAAACTCGTCTACTTCGGCGACTGCTGAATCGCCTGGGACGGACGCCCGGACCGGTCCCACCGACCTTGTGGATTGCGTCGGATTTGAGTAATTTGACCCTCCATGACACCGAAGCCGAGCTCCGATGTCTGGCGCGTTGACTCCATCTGCGCCTCGTTGATCGCCCGAACGCCGTGACGCGGGCAACGGCGGCGTCCGACGTCGCCCAGCGCGGCTTTGGCATCCTCGCCGATGCGCTCGACCCCGACGAGGTCGCTCGCCTGGTCGGCGCCCTCGACCGGCTCATCGCCGAAGACCTGGCCCATCCCGACCCGCGGCGACGCAACGACGACTGGATGGCGTTCAACGGCGTCCTGCGCGACGACGCGATCGTGTCGGTCGTGACCCACCCGAACATCCTGCCGACGGTCGAGGCAATCCTCGGACCGACGTGCATCATGTATGCGTGCGTCAGTTCGAGCATGCCGCCGAACGGCACGAACTTCTCGGTGCGTGTGCACGTCGACAGCCCGAGAGTCATCCCGTCGTATCCGACGAATGTCGGCGTGATGGTCGCGCTGACCGACTTCACTGAAGACAACGGAGCGACCCGTTTCCTGCCCGAGTCGTTCGAACGCACCGACGTGCCGACCCTCGAAGAGTTCGAACGGGACGCCGAGATGGTCTTTCCTCGCGCGGGGAGTGCAGTGGTATTCAACGCTCGGACGTGGCACTCGGGCGGCGCGAACCGGACCGCTGAACCGCGCCATGCCGTCACCGTCAATTACTGCCGCGCCTACATGCGTCAGTCGTTTGATTTCGTTCGTATGGTCCCGCCCGACCAGGTCGCGACGCTGTCTCCGGTGCTGCGTCGAGTTCTCGGATTCGATGTGCGGATGCCGACCAGTCTCGATGAGTATTACGTCGACGAAGCCGACCGGCTCTATAAGGCGAATCAGGGGTGAGCTGATGTCGCTAACTTCCGAGGCTGTCCTTCCGTTCAATCGGGCGACCCGCGCCCCGCGTCAAGTCGAGTACTTGGCTGCGTCGTTTTTCAGCGACCGCATCTCGGGTGACGGGCCGTTTTCGCACCGCTGCGTCGAAGCGCTCGGCGTACATCTCAATTCGGAACGGGTGCTCCTGACGCCTTCGTGCACCAGTGCTCTCGAAATGTCGGCACTGCTGTCGGGCGTCGGTCCCGGAGACGAGGTCATCGTCCCGTCGTTCACGTTCGTGTCGTCGGCGAACGCGTTCTTGCTGTTCGGCGCGACACCGGTGTTCGCCGATATCGACCCATTTCGGTTCAACGTCACGCCCGAGTCGATCGCGCAAGCGATCACGCCGCGCACCAAAGCCGTCGTGGTCGTGCACTACGGCGGCGTCAGCTGCGACATGGCACGAATCCGCACGCTCTGCGACGAACACGGGCTGATCCTGATCGAAGACTGCGCGCATGCGTTGTTCGCGTCATCGTGTGGGCGTCCGCTCGGCACCCACGGCGACCTCGCGACCTTCAGCTTCCATGAAACCAAGAACGTCACCTGCGGCGAAGGCGGCGCCCTGCTCGTCAATCGCGACGAATGGTGGGACCGTGCCCTCATCGTACGAGAAAAGGGTACCGACCGAACCCGTTTCATGCTCGGCCAAGTCGACAAGTACACCTGGGTCGACCGCGGTTCGAGTTACCTCCTCGCCGACCCGTTGGCGGCCATCGTGCTCGCGCAGCTCGAATTCGTCGACGTCATTCAGGCCCGCCGGAAAGAGGCCTGGCTGCGGTACGCGACAGAGCTGCCCAGCTGGGCGACGCAGGTCGGCGCGCAGCTGCCGACCGAAGTCACCCGCCACGACGTTTCGCCCTATCACCTGTTCCCAGTTCTTCTCGCCAACAACGCGTCGCGCGACGCCTTCCTCGAACACTGCCGGTCCTACGGCGTGACGTCGGTGTTTCACTACCTGCCGTTGCACGAGTCCCGGATCGGCCGCCAACTGGCACCCGACGCGGAGTGTCCGGTCACGGTTGACGTGTCCGGACGGCTCGCTCGACTGCCACTGTTCTCCGATATCACCCGCGCCGAGGTCGATCGTGTGATCGACGTCGTGACAAAGTTCTCTGCGCTGTCATGACGACGTTTCCGGGGTGACGTCGTGAGTACCTCGTGCGCTTCGGTTTCCGTCGTCGTTCCCGTGTACAACAACGCGGCGTCGCTCGATGAGCTCGTCGCCCGACTGACGGCGGTGCTCGACCAACGCCGCGCTCCTTATGAGATCGTCCTCGTCGACGACGGCAGCTCCGACCAGTCGTGGAAGATCATCACCACCCTCGCCCGGGCCGACGAGCGGGTCGTCGGTCTTCACCTCTCTCGAAATTTTGGCCAGCAGCCGGCCACCCGCGCCGGACTTCGCCGCGCGACGGGCGACGTGACCGTCCTTATGGACGCCGATCTCCAAGACCGCCCCGAAGAGATCCCGGCCATGCTCGAGGCGTTAACCGACGATGTCGACATCGTCGTCACGACCTGGGATCCAGACAAGACCGAAGTGCGGGAACGGTTGAGCTCTCGCATCTTTCATCGCATCTTCTCAGCGATCGTCGGCGTCCAGTTGCCCCGCAACCTTGGGACCTACCGACTCTTCACGGCCGATTTCCGGGCCGCGGTGCTCGACTACCCCGAATCCACTGCCGTGTACGGACCCCTGATGGCCCAAATGGGGTTCAACGCCGCGTACGTCGAGGTCGTCCGCAGCGCAGCGACGGGTCGCAAATCGAGCTACAACTTCCGCAAGCGGGCCCGTCTCGCGATGAACACGATGCTCACCTATTCGGATGTGCCGTACCGCGCCGTGTCATGGTCGGGGGTCGCGCTGGTTGTCGCGAGTGTCGCCTACCTCGTGTTGCTCCTCGGCCAATACGCGATCTACGGACGACGCATTCCATCGGGTCTCACGTTGGTGCTCACCGTCCAACTCCTGCTTTCGGGAGCCGTCCTCGCCTCCCTCGGCGTGCTCGGCGCCTACCTCTTTCGTATCTTCCGAGAGGTCCTCGACCGGCCCCGCTACCACATCGCTCGAGAGGCTGGGAAGGGGCTGCGGCACGAGCTCGCGGATGGCGATTGAAGCGAATCACGCTCCTGCAGTCGAACTTCTTGCCGTGGCGAGGCTATTTCGACTTCATGGCGAACAGCGACGAGTTCATCGTCTACGACTCGTGCCAATACACCGTCAACGACTGGCGCAACCGGAATCAGATCAAGACCCATGACGGCGTCCGGTGGATCACCGTCCCGGTCATCACCAAAGGCAGATTCGGACAACGCATCGCGGACGCACAAGTCGTCGATCACCGGTGGATCAGAACTCATCTGTCGACCCTCGCGGCGTGCCTCGGCAAAGCCCCCCAGGCCGGCCCGGCGCTCGAGATGCTCGGCGAATGCTACGCGGCTGCGGCCAAGACCCAATGGTTGCACGACATCAACGTCGGTTTTTTAGAAGCGATCCATGCGTCGTTCGGTTTCAGCTGCCGGCTCAGCGACGACTCGCAATACGGGATCGACACCCTCGACGAGCTCACACCGAGCGCGAAGGTCGCCGAGCTCGTACGACGCGCGGGCGGGACCCGCTACCTCACCGGCCCGCGGGGCCTCGACTATCTCGACGCTGACGACTTCGCGACCCGCGCCATCGCCATCGACGTCGTCGACTACTCGACGCTCGCCCCCTATCCGCAGCTGTACGGCGACTTCGTCGATCACCTGTCGGTGATCGACCTGTTAGCCAACGTGGGCACCGAATCGCGGTCATATCTGAGTTCGACGATTCGCGAGGTGTCGCCATGACCGAGACCCTGTCGCGCACGACGCCGGCAGCCGATCCGGCCGGCACCACCTCGCCGGACACGTACCGGCCGCATCTCGACGGACTGCGTGCCGTCGCCGTCTATCTGGTGCTGCTGTTCCACGCTGGCAGCGGCGTGTTCTCGGGCGGCTACATCGGCGTCGACGTGTTCTTCGTCCTGTCCGGCTATCTCGTGACCCAGCTGCTCTTGCGCGACATCGACAAGGGCGGAGCGATCCGGTTTGCCCGCTTCTATTCGCGGCGGTTTCGGCGGCTGTTACCCGCCGCGTTTGTGGCACTCATCGTCACTGCGGTCGTGTTCACCGCGATCTCATCGGCGGTGGAAGTGTCGGGCGCGGTCGGATCGTTCAAAGCTGCCTTTTTGTATTCGGCGAACTGGTATTTCATCCACCATGCGAGCGGATATTTCGGCGCGGACATCTCGACAAATCCGGTGTTGCCGTTCTGGTCGTTGGCGGTCGAGGAGCAGTTCTATCTGCTCTGGCCGCTCACCCTCGGCGGGATCTTCGTGCTCAGCCGTCGGCTCGAAGATCGTCACCGGATGCACGCCATCCAGCTCGCGGTCGCGCTCGGCGCGTTCGCCTCGGCCGTGTGGGCGCTGTCACTGGAAGCGGGGAACCCGAACCACGCCTACTACGGCACCGACGCCCGAGCCTACGAACTGCTCGCCGGTGCGCTGATTGCCCTCACGCCCAGCCTGGCTTCGTGGGCGAAACGATTCGGCCGCTCGATGCTGGCGGCCTCGTTCGTGGGCGTCGCCGCCCTGGTCGTGTTGGCGTCGAACATCGTCGATTTCGACGCCATCCGACGCGGGATCGCGGTCACGGTCGTCACGGCCGTCCTCCTCGTCGCGTTCGAAGCGGCCGACGGCGGCTGGATCAAACGTTTCCTTTCGACCAGCACCGTCGTCTATCTGGGCAAGGTGTCGTACGGGATCTATCTGTGGCATTGGCTGGTGATCCTGGTCGTCCTGCGAACGTTCCAGCCGAGCCCGATGGCCACGTTCGGGATCACGTGTCTGGTCGCGACCGCGTTGGCGTCGTTGAGCTTCCAGATCCTGGAACGGCCGGTACGGACCTCGATACGCCTGGACCGGTATCGGCGTACGGTCATCGCCACCGGACTGGTGATCAGTGTCGTGTCAGGACTGGTGCTGATCCCCAAACTCGTCGATCCCGCCCATGCGTCGTCGGGTGCTGACGAAACCAGCGAACATCCGGTGCTGATCCCGGTCCCGAAGGATCTCACCCTGGCCGGCGAGGACGCGCCGTACACGAACTGTTATTCGCGGCCGGTCAGCCAATGCACCGTCGTGACCGGGCCCGGCAAACACATCTTGTTGATGGGCGACAGCCACGCCTGGATGTTGGTTCCTGCCTTCACCCAGATCGCACGGGAGGAGGGCTTGACGCTCAGCGTCAGCGTTGCCGGCGCGTGCCCCTGGCAACTTGACCTCGACACGCCGTTCCAGACCAGCTACTGCAAAGCGATGAAAGCCGACCTGTATCAGCGGGTGATTCCCGCGTTGCATCCCGACATCATCGTCGCGGTCAACCTGGGCGGCTACAGCCAGCCCGGCAACTACTTCCCGTTCGAAGCACCGGACGGCACCCGGGCGGCGTTTCCGACCGTCGAGCAGGACACCCAATCGTCGGTCGCGGCGTTGAGCGCCGACGGACGCGACGTGCTGCTCGTTGAGCCGATCCCGATTCCGCGTTTGCCGAGCCCGTTCTTCAACCCGTACACATGTCTCGAGAAAGCCAAAGTGCAAGAAGAGTGCCGTTACACGGCCGAACCGTCCCCGTCGCCGGTGGATCAGCTCTACCGGCAGGTCGCTGCCGCCGATCCGCATGTCTTCTCCCTCAACCTCGACACGCAGGTCTGTCCGCTGTTCCCGATCTGCGACCCGGTGATCGGCGGCCAGATCGTGAAGCTCGACCCGTCGCATCTCACGGCCGGATTCGCGGCGACGCTCGCCCCCTACCTGGACATCTACATGAAAAGCGTCGGCCTCATCCCTCGCTGACAGCCCCGCGGGCAAGCGCCATGCGGATCACGTCGTCGTAGGCGCCGTCGATGACGACATGGTCGACGAACCGACCCTCTTCGCAGAATCCGAGACTGCGATACAGCGTCGCCGCCCGTTCGTTCGACGCGAGCACGTCGAGCGAAAGCTTGCGAAGATTCAGGCGGCCGAATGCGACGTCGAGCATCTGTGTGCTCGCCGATTTCCCGACGCCGTTGCCTTGCACGTCCGGCGCGATCCACAGGCCGAACATCGCAGTTCGATTGATCCAGTCGATGTCTCGCAATGTCGTCATTCCGACGGCGGCGTCGCTGTCGCATGACGCGACGATGTATGTCACTTCGAGCGGCGGCGACCCTTGGCCGAGCGAACGAAACCAGGCGTCTTCACCGGCGTCGGTGATCGGGAAACGACGACCGAGCGCCGCGAGATGGATCGCCGGATCGTTGCGGCACCGGCGCGTGAAAGCCAAGTCGCCGAGCTCGACCGCTCGCAGTCTGACCGGACTCGGATCTGTCATCTCAAGCTTCGATGGTACGCGATCGTGCGAGCGCCGCGCGCCATAGGCTCTGCCCGTGGGAGACAACGTTTCGACGGCTGCCGCCTGCGACGCGGCCGGCAACGTTCCCCAAACTGTCACGGCATCCCGAGGCACGGCATCCCGAGTCGCCGACACGGTCGCGGTGGTCTGCGGCGTCGTCGTCGCCGGTGTCGTGCTGGTCGGGCTGGTCGTGTTGCTCGCGGCGGTGAAACGAGGGTTGGACCTCACCGACGAGAGCGACTACATCCAGTCCGAGATGCACGCAGGCGCGTACCTGCGGGCCAGCACCGAGTTCCAGCTGCTGCTCGGACCGGTCCTGTCCCTCGTGAAAGACGTGTGGCTCTTACGGGTGGTCAAACTCGTCGCCCTGGTCGCTGCCCATGCGTTCTTCGCGTGGTGTTTCCTGAAAACTGCACCGTCGCTCATCGGCGCACGATTCCGACGGTCCGATGAACTCGCGGTCGGTGCGGCCATCATTGCCGGCGCGTTCGGGGTGTCCCGGGTGTTGCCCCAAACTCCGGGATACAACGACCTGACGGTGTTCGCGGTCGTCACCGTTTCGGGCCTGCTGCTGTTGCTTGCCGACCGGCGCCTCCACGGCCGGGCCGAGTCGGTGGCGTGGTTCGCGGTCGGGTTGCTCATCTGGTTTCAGCTTCTGGCGAGATGGCCGTCGGCGATGGCGATCGTTCCTCTCGCCGCGATCGCGTTCGTCTGGACGGGACTTCGGCCTGCGCTGGTTTGGAAACGCAGCGTCGCCGTCGTTGCCGGCGTCGCGGTTGGGGTGGTCGCAACGCAGGTGTTCCTCGCACCGATTCCGGACATCCTGCGCGGCATCCATCAGGGCAACGCGGATGCTTCGGCCGGTCTGGGCTACAGCCGGACTCATCTGCTGCACCAGTACGTGACCAACCTGTCCGACCTCGCGCGCGTGACCTCTCGTTCCTTTTGGTTCCTGCTCGTTGCCGCGGTCGCGGTCGGCGCGTTGCTCACCGTCCGTCGGTATGCCCGTCCGGTCGCGATCGCGGCGGCGGTCGGTCTCGTGGTGCTGACGCCCGTGTTCGTGCTCAGCGGACGGGCCCGGGGCGGCGTCGAACCGTTCGGTGGTCCCGGCCTGCCGTTGCTGCTCGCTCGATCGGTCGTGGTGCCGCTGTACGTCGTGCTGGCGCTCCTGGCCGCTTCGGCGGCCTTGCTCCTCGGCAAGGACACGCGGCCGACGTTGCGGGGCCTGGCGGTCGTCGGGGCGCTGCTCGCCGCGCCGTTCCTCGGCGGACTGGGAAGCAACAACCCGCTGTGGTACAGCGCCGCGCTGAATCCCGGATTTTGGATCGCCGGCGCGCTCGCGCTGTGCGCGCTCGCGCACCGCGAACACGGCCGCTGGCTGGTGCACGGACTCGCGTTCGCGTTCGCGACGCTGCTTGCGTTCACAGCCTTCGACGGGACGTGGCGACACCCGTATCGTCAGGTCCCGCTCGCCGCCGACACGGTCAGCGTCGCGTTGAACGGCCCGCTGCACGGCCTGCACACCGATGGTCCGACCGCCGAGTTCTTGGCCCAGGTGCGGGCCGCCGCCGATTCGGTCGCGGCCGAACCAACCGACCTGGTGGTGTGGGCGGGCCTGCAGCCGTACACCGCGTCCGGCTTACCCGGAGCGTCGGTCGCCAGCGGTCTCGATCAGCCCCTGTTCGCGTGGCTGTCGGCCCCCTACTACGCCGACAAATCGCTCGCGGCCGGTTGCGAAGACCGAAGCCGTGCGATCCTGCTCCTCGAGTATCCGACCCAGCAAACGGACCTCGCCACCAATCCGACCCTCACCGCGGCGTGTTCCGGCCGCCGTTGGACCCAACGGGCATCGATCGGCGGCCTGGAAGTGCTGTTCGCCGAACCGCCGGCTTCTTGACATTTAATGCGGGAACAGTGTGGTGCCGACGACCCATTGGGAACTGTCGTGGGTGAGCGGCGCGACCAAAGACTCGGGAACGATGAGCCGTACGGTCGGCCCACCAGCCGGGAACAGCTGAGTGATGATGTTGGCCTGCTGGGTCGGATCGGTCACACCGTATAACGCGTACATGTGATACGCGTGGTCCAGTCGCGGCGTGTCGAGACCACCGACGAGGGACGCGAACCACAGGTCGGTCCAGTCCATTCGAGGGTCAAGTCCTTCGAGGTCGATGTACGACCACGTCTCAGGAAGTTCGCCGGTTTGCGCGATGCGTTGGCGGGTGGCATCGACCGCGTCGAAGAAGCTGTCCGCGAGGGGATCCAACGTGTGGGTTTGATTCATCCACTGCGTGTAGGTCAAAAAGCCGGCTGCAGCTTGCCCGGACGCGACGGTCTGTTGCCTCGGACCGACGTACCCGTTGATCTGAAAGACCGCGACGGCCATCAACACCGCGGCAAGTCCGACCAACGCAATGCGCGAGCGCTGACTGGCGCAGTTGCGGCGTATATCTCGAAAGTACCTCTGCCCCGAACACGGCGAGACCGACGAGCGACAGCGCGGTCGCCGCGTCGGCCAACTTCTCGCCGTAGTAGCTCACGTAACCGTTGGTCGCGACCTCGTACCAGTAGACGCCGATGACGCCGACGAGCCCGAACACGGCCGGTGTCCCGAACACGAACGTCGTGAGCTTGTCGCCGGTGACGACCTGACGTACCGCGACCGCGGCGATGAACATGAGTGTGGAAGCGACGAACAGCCACCACGGCATCGTCGGGATGCCACCGTTGATGAGCAGATGGCTGGTGCCGAGACCGAGCGTCATCACGATCGGTGCGACCGTCGCGATCGCCGCGACGACGATGGCGCCCGCCGCCCAGGGACGCCGTCCGGTCGTGCCGGCATGTTTCCACAGTCGCAAGGTGGCGACGAGCAGTGACGGCATCGCGAACATGGCCAACGGCCACCAGCTGTATGCGCACACGAGGACGAGTCCGCTCACGACGAAGAACGTCGCTGGTGGTCGCATCGTCGGTCTCAACAAGATCGACGGCACGATGGCCACGGCCATCACCGGCAACGCGAAGTTCGGGAACCCGAACCAGACGGTCATCGACAAGACACCGACCGCGAACAGCTGCGCGACCACACTCATCGGGACCAGCGCCGCCAACGCGTGATCGCGGACGAGCCGGGCGATGGCGACGCATCCGAGCGTGACCGCGATACCCGACGTCACCACGATCGCCACCGTGTAGATGTTGACCAGCGACCGTGCGTCCGACGGCGGATGCCGGTACCAGAGGCGCACGAACTCGGCCCACATCTGATGCCAGCCCTGCGGGTACTCGGACGCGTCGTACTTCAGGCCCGACGGCGCGTCCGGTTGGACGGTCACGAAGCTGCCCAACTTGATGTTCAACGCGAGGAAGCTCAGATGGGTGGGGTTGTCCCAGCCTGGTAGCAGCAGCCGCAACCGTCCTGCGACGGACTGCCGCCAGAACGGAATCGCCCACCACAGCGCCACACCGGCGCCGAATGCGACCGCCAACGCTTCGGCGGGCACGATCCGTCGGCGGTCGTGGCTGCGGCTGTGGCGGGCGCCGACTTGGTGCGCGACCGCGACACCGACCGCGGCGGCGAGCAAGATTCCTTCGACGTCGACATGGTTGCCAAGTTTGGGGACCCAGCCCAGCACCGGCAGCCAACCGAACAACGCCGCCGCCGCGACCAGGAACCGATCAGCCCAATAGTCCGGGCCGGGCAGGAACACGATCGCGATGATGGCCACCACGACCGCGAACGGTCCGACGACCACACCGACGAATCGCAGGACGAGCGTCAACGCACCGGCAATGAGTCCCGCTCTGATCGACCAGGGTTCGCGAGTCCACGACCCCGACTCGGAAGGTTCACTGATCGCGGATTCGCCCGTCGCGGCCTCGCGGGTCGGGCCCGCCGATAGTCCGATCCCGCCCACGCAGAACCAATCGTAGTCGCGGAGTTCGGGCAGGAAAAGGGCACGTTGTCCGACAGGGACCGCATTGTTCGACCCTATCCTGTGAACCATGCAGCTCCGGGGGGCTCGGATCCTGATGACCGGCGGCGCGGGCTTCGTCGGTTCCCATTTCGTACGCGATCTCTGCGACGCGGGTGCCGCAGTGACCGTGTACGACAACTTTTCGACCGGACTCGACGAAAATCTCGAAGGCGTCGACGGCGATCTGACCGTTGTGCGAGGCGACATCCTCGACTACGAGTCGCTGCGCGACGCCGCACGTGGACACGACGCGATTTCGCATCAGGCAGCCCAGCTTGAGATCACCCGTTCGATCGGCAATCCGGTCTTCGACCTCACGACGAACACGGTCGGGACCCTCAACGTGTTGCGGGCCGCGACCGAGCTCGGCATCTCCAGGGTCGTTGAAGCGTCGTCGGCCGGCGTCTACGGCCAGGCGGTCACCGACCTTCAAGACGAGACGCATCCCACCGATCCGAACTGGGAATATGGCGTCTCCAAGTTGGCGTGCGAGAAGTACGCGGCGATCTCGTGCGAACGGAATCCGGAGCTTGCGGTCGCCAGCTTGCGCTACGCGATCGTGTTCGGCGAGCGGGAGTGGTATGGGCGGGTGCTGACCCTGTTCTTGAAGCGTGCGCTCGAAGGTCGGTCGCCGGTCGTGTTCGGTCGGGGTGATCAAATTCGCGATTTCGTGTACGCCGGTGACATCGCGCGGCTGCATCGGAGCTGCTTCGAAACCGATTTTGCCGGCCATCTCGTCCTGAACGGTTCGACCGCGGTCGGGACGTCCGTGCTCGACCTTGCCAACGCGATCTGCGACGTCGTCGGTGAGCGCATGGAGCCGATCTTCGACGACGTTTCCGAAGGGCAGGTGTCCGAACTCGCCGGAGGTCGCATGCGCCTGCCTTCGGAGCTGCAGGCGATGCGGATGAGTTATGCCCGAGCCAAGGACACCTTGGGCTGGGAGCCGCAGGTGTCGCTGCGCGAAGGTCTGGAGCGCGAGTGGGCATGGCTGGCCGAGAATCCGCACCGGTGGAACGAGATGAGCTATTGAGCGTCCAGCTGGTGAAGTCGCCGACGGTCACCGCGGCGCGTCGGGGACGGCCGTGACGACTGTCCTCGTGCTCGGCGCGGGAGGCAGCGCCGCCGCGAACATGATCGACGCATTGCGCCGCGCGTCGCGCGGCTACCGCGTCGTCGGCGCCGACGCGTCCCCCGTCAAGCTGCACCTTTCGACCGCCGACGAACGCGTCGTTGTCCCACGCGCCGACGGACCCGGCTACGTCGAAGGTGTGACGTGCGCGGTTGAGCGCTGGTCGTGCGACGTCGTGCACGCCCAACCGGATCCGGAGGTCCTCGCGGTCGGCGCCGCCCGCGATCGGATCGGCGCCCGCACCTACCTGCCTCCTCAAGACGTCCTCGAACTCGCGGGCGACAAGCTCCGATTCGCGCAGCAGATGAGCGCGGCCGGTGTGACAGTCCCCGACGCCGCGACCTACGAGTCGCAGTCGAGCGTCGTCGACGTGACCGAGGCGCTGTTGGCCGACCACGAACGTGTGTGGGTGCGGGCACGGGTCGGCGCCGGCGCACGTGCGTCACTTCCGGTGCGGACCGGCGTGCAGGCCGACGCGTGGATCCGCTGGTGGATCGACGAACGCAACATGCGCGTCGCCGACTTCATGGTGTCGGAGATGTTGCCCGGACGCGAGTTCGCGTACCAAAGTGTGTGGCAGGACGGCATGCTCGTCGCCGGACAGGCACGCGAACGCGTCGAGTATCTGTACGGACATCTTACGCCGTCCGGTCAGACGTCGACTCCGTCTGTCGCCCGCACGGTCGACGAACCTGCCGTCGATGACCTCGCGATCCGGGCGATCCGCGCGTTGGATCCGGTCCCCCGCGGCGCATATTGCGTCGATATCAAAGAATCCGCCGACGGCGTCCCGAACGTCACCGAGATCAACGCCGGCCGTTTCTTCACGACGTCCAACTTTTTCGCGGCGGCGGGCCTGAACATGCCAGACATGCTGATCCGATGTGCGCTCGGTGACCGGCTCACCGCGGTCGGCAGTTCGCCGCTCCCCGCCGATCTGTATTGGATCCGCATGGTCGACATGGGATACGTGCTCGTACCGGGCGACGAGCTCGAGAGCTTCCCCCAGATCGACGGCCTCGGCCGGGTCGACGGCCTCCCGTTCGACGGCCTCCCGCTCGACGGGTCGACGTGAACGGCGCGCTCGGCGTGGCCGTCGTCTGCGATTTCGACGGAACGCTGACGAACCTTGAGATCTGTTGGAACTCGTTGCGCGAGACGCTGTCGGTGGACCGCATCGAAGACCTTTGGCGCGACCGAGGGATGCAACGCTGGGCTGCGGTCACCGAAGCTGAGGTCCAAGCAGCCCGGACTGCGTCGCCGGTACCGTTCGTCATGCGCGCACTCAGATCGGTGCCGGCGCTCGCCGTGCTCACGAGCAACGACGAAGCTGCGGTCGAGACGTTCCTCGACCGGTGGCCTGATCTGGGTTCGAGAGTCCGCGTGGTTGTGGGCCGCCGCGCGCTCGGCGGTCCGAAGACCGATTTCGAGATCTTCTCGTCGGGGTATGCCCGATGCCGGCATGCGATCGTGTCGAACGACGCGGGTCCGATCGCCTACATCGGCGACCAGACCTACGAGCTCGACTTCGCCCGAGCCCTCGGCGCCGCCACCTTCGGTGTGCGCGACCTCGACCCGACCGCGCGCGGGCCGGGAAGGGACTAGCAGCCGTGCGCATCGCGATGGTCAACAACTTCTTCGCGCCGAGACCGAGCGGCAGCGTCCATCTCACCGAAGGACTCGCGAAGCATCTCACCGCCCGCGGCCACGAGGTGCTCATCATCACCGCCGCGCATAAGGAAGCACCCGCCGAGGAGATCCGAGACGGCTATCGGGTCGTACGGCTGCCGTGTTGGGCTCCGCCGAAGACCCGACTGTCGTTCAACTATGACATTCCGGTCACCATGAGCCCGCGGAATCTTCGTCGGATGTTCGCCATCCTCGACGATTTCGGTCCCGATGTCGTGCATCAGCACGGGCAGTTCTTCGACCTCACGTGGATGAGCGCGATCTGGGCCCGCCGCCGACATGTCCCGACCGTCCTCACGGTGCACACCGCGTTGGTGCACAGCGACCGGGTCGCGGGCGCACTGCTGTGGCTCGGTGACATGCTCGCCGTCCGTCCGTTCATTGCGATCGGACGGCCGCACATTGTGCTGATCGACCAGTTCATCGACGGGTATGTCCGTTCCCGATATCACATCGCCGACGATCGGTTGACCCACATTGTCATCGGTGTGGATCCCGGTCGCTTCGTGGCCCTCGACCGGGCCGCCGCCCGCGCGACGCTCGGAATCGACGATCGCCGGATGATCCTGTCGGTCGGGCATGTGATCCCACTTCAGCGCGACCGGGTCGCGCTGGTGCGCGCGCTGCCGTACCTCGTCGAGCGGCGCGATGACATCGTCGTGATGGTGGTCGGTCATGTCTTCGACGACACGTTCTTGGCTGTCGCCGACGAGCTCGGCGTGCGGGCCAACCTGGTCTCGACCGGCGAGGTCCCCAAAGATGTCGTGCCGATGTACGTCGCGGCAGCCGACGTCGAAGGTCACGACTTTCACAACTTCGGTCTCGGTACCGCCAGCCTCGAGGTGATGGCCGCCGGCGTTCCGGTCGTGTCGGTCGTACGGGAAGACAACTTCCCGGGATTGCCGCTGCGGTCGTGGGAAAACGTGGTGCGCGTCCCCGAAAACGATCCCCGGGCCTTAGCGGACGCGATCTTGACCCTGCTCGACGATCCGGAACTCGCCGCGAAGGTCGGCGAGGGTCAACGTCGGTTCATCGTCGAGAACTTCTCGATCGAAACCGTGACCGAAAAACACGAACAGCTCTACCGGTCCGTCATTTCGGACTAGTCGGCGGTCCGCATCGACGCGGCGCGGCCGACCTCCACGATCTTGGCGACGACGGCATGCGGCGCCCGCAGCGAGTCGAGCTCCGCGGCCGCGTCTGCTTCACCTGACGCCAACGCGACGAAATGTTCGAGTTGTGAGACGAGCGGCTCGCGGGCGTTTTGCACGACCGGAATGTCCATGACCGTTTGCTGACGGTAGCCATGACCGCCGTCTTCGAGGAAGTCGGCGCCGACGTGGCGGTACACGGTGATGTCCTGGCGTACGAGATCGACCTCGATCATGCGTTCGAGCTCGTAGATCACGAGGCTTCGCAGCTTGCGTTGCGAGATCCGGCTCGCCGACAGGGCCGCCAGCATCCCGTCGAACTGCAGGCTGGCCTCGATGACGTCTTCGGAACCGGGCCGCGAGTACGGATGCGCGTACGAGAAATGTGCGGTCACGTCGTCCGGCATGCGGCCGGCGAGCCGCAGCATGAAGTCGACGTCGTGAATCAACAGGTCGTACGCGACGCCGCTCGCGATGCGAGACAGGTACGGTGAGTGGCGAACGGTGACGACGTGAGAAGGTTCGTCGACGATCTGGACTGCGGTCAGGATCGCCGAGTTGAACCGTTCCAGCAGACCGCAGCTGAGCGGTACGCCGCGCAGACGGGCAAGGTCGAGCAGCTCGTCGACCTCGGCGAGATCTTCGGCGATCGGTTTCTCGACGAGGACGGGCTTGCCTTCATCGACGGCTCGTTTCGCCCATTCGACGTGCGAGCCGGTCGGTGAAGCAATGATCGAGCGCGTCGATGCCTCGGAACGAGTCGAGCTCCGGGAACCACCTGGAGCGCCATCGTTCCGCTAACGCTTCGCCCGCTTCGGCGTCGGGGTCGATCACGCACGCAAGCTCGGCCTCCATCGACTGGGAGACGACACGTGCGTGCAGGGCGCCCATCGCGCCCGATCCCACGATCGCGATCCGGACCGGAGCGATCTTCACCGACGCGCCGTTCGGGGTTACGCACCGAACGCGGCGCGTACCGCCTCGACGATGTGGTCGAGATCAGCCGCGGAAAGGTTCGGATGGACCGGCAGCGAGAGCACTTCGCCGGCCGTGGCCCGCGCCGCGGGGACGTCGCCTGCGACGACGTTGGGATGTTCGCGGTAGCAGTCGTAGTCGAACACAACACGCGGGTAATATATGCCGGTTTGCACGCCTCGAGATGCGAGCTGCGCGGCAAGGGTGTCTCGGTCGATGGCGGCGTCGGCGGTGACGCGGATCGTGTACTGGTGGAACACGTGCCGGCGTCCGGGTGCGACAACCGGAGTGACCACACCGGCGATGCCGGAAAGTCCGGCGGTCAGTCGCGCCGCGTTCGCCTGCCGCTGCTCGATCGTTGCGTCGAGGCGCGCAAGTTGCGGGAGCGCGATCGCGGCTTGCAGATCAGTGAGACGAAAGTTCGTCCCGACCGACTCGTACACGTAGCGGGCGCGCATCCCGTGATTTCGGAGCAGGCGCAGCCGGTCCGCGACGTCGTCGTCGTCGGTGGTGACCATGCCGCCCTCACCGGTCGTGATGTTCTTGGTCGCATAAAACGAGAAGGTTCCGACCCCGAAGCCGCCGACTCGCCGGCCGCCGACGCTGGCGCCGTGGGCTTGGGCGGCATCTTCGACGATTGTGGCGCCGTCCTGTTCGGCGATCGCGGCGACCGACGCCATGTCGGCCGGTTGGCCGTACAGATGTACCGGCATGACGACGCGGGTACGGTCGGTGCATACCTCGGCGAGCGAGTCGGGATCGACATTGAACGTGACCGGATCGATGTCGGCGAAACGGGCGCGGGCTCCGCATTCGAGGATCGCGTTCAGTGTCGCGACGAACGTGAACGCGCTCGTGACCACTTCGTCGCCGGGTCCGACGCCCAGCACTCGCAACGCGGCGATGAGCGCCACCGTGCCGTTGGCGACGGCCACCGCGTGCCGGGTGCCGCAATACCGCGGCGAACTCGCCCTCGAGGCGAGCGACCATGGGTCCTTGCGCGAGCTGACCCGATCGGAGAACCTCGACGACGAGCCGCTCCTCGTCTGCGCCGAGCGCGACCGCGGAGATCGGGATCACCGAGGCCGTGTGCGTGCCGTTAACCCCAACACGTGTACGTTCCGCCCGCCAGCAGCGCACACGACGACTCGTCGGCGTCGCTGATCGCGCTGACGTCCGACACGCCGATCACCGCGACCGGGACTCCCGAGTCGTAGTCGGTACCGTCGCCGAGCTGACCGGAGCTGTTGTAACCCCAGCATTCGACGGTCCCGCTCGCCAACAACGCGCACGATTGAAAGTCGCCGATGGTGATCGCGGTGACGCCGCTCAGGTCTATCACCGCGCCCACGGTCACCGAGATGCCGGTGACGCTGCCTTTCCCGAGTTCTCCGTAGCCGTTGTATCCCCAACATTGGACGGTCCCGTCGACCAGCAGCGCGCACGCGGCCGCGGAATCGGTCTTCATGGCCATGGCGGTCACGCCACTCAGGTCCAGTACCTGGACTGGCGTCGCCGAGTCGTTCGTGGAGCCGTTGCCGAGCTCGCCGAACGCGTCGTAGCCCCAGCATTCCATGGTCGCGTTCACCAACAACGCGCACGAATCGAAATCTTCGGCGGTCAATGCCGTGACGCCGCTCAGCCCGGCCACCGCGATCGGAGTTCCCGAAACGCCGACGGCGGAGTTGCCGAGCTCGCCGTGGATGTTCCAACCCCAGCATTGGACGGTCCCCGTCACCGACAACGCGCACGTGTGGTGATCGCCCGAAGCGAGCGCAATGACATCGGTCAGTCCGGCGACCGACCCGGCCAACGTCGACTGACCTCCGACGCTGCCGTTGCCGAGCTCACCGAACATGTTGTATCCCCAACAGTCGACCGTCGCGCTGACCAACAACGCACACGAGAAGTGCCGGCCGACAACAACCGCGGTGGCGCCGGTGACGCCGATCACCGCGACGGGGCTGCCCGAGTCGACGACGGTCCCGTTGCCGAGTTGACCTTCGTCGTTGTCACCCCAGCATTCGACGGTTCCATTTCCGAGCAACCCGCACGCGTGGTGAGAGCCGTCGGCGAGGGCGGTCATGCCGATGCCGCCCGAGACGCCGACGACCGGGCCCGGCACGTGCGTGTTCGACAACGAATTGTTTCCCAGCTGGCCCGAGGTGTTCAGCCCCCAACATTGCACGGTCCCGTCGACCACCAGCCCACACGAATATTGGCTGCCGGCCCCGATCGCAGTGACACCGGTGAGGCCGTTCACCGGGACTGGGACCGGAACCTTCGTCACCGGAGGCGGGCTCTTCGGCTTCGCTTTACGCGACGCTTTGCCGTTTCCCAACTCGCCCGACGTGTTCAGTCCCCAACATTGCACCGTGCCCCCCACCACCAGCGCGCACGAATGGGAGGCGCCGGCCGCGACTGCGGTGACGCCGGACAGGCCGGCGACCGAAACCGCAACCTTCGCGTTCACGAACGAGTTGTTCCCCAACTGGCCCGAAGAGTTCAGTCCCCAACATTGCACGGTGCCGCCGACCACCAACGCGCACGAATGGCGGGCACCGACCGCGATCGCTCTCGCGTCGGTCACGCCGACGACGTGGGCCGGAGATTTCGCGTTCACCAACGACCGGTTCCCCACCTGTCCCGAAGAGTTGAGTCCCCGACACGCGACGGTGCCGCCGATCAACAACGCGCAGGTGTGGTAGGCGCCGGCCGCGATCGCGGTGACGCCGGTCAAGCCCGCGACGGCGACCGGAACGGACGAGTTCACAAGCGACGCGTTTCCCAGCTGTCCGTCGGAGTTGGCGCCCCAACATTCGACGGTGCCGCCGACCACCAACGCGCACGTGTGGCGAGCGCCGGCCGCGACCGCGGTGACGTCGGACAGGCCGGTCACCGCAACGGGGACCTTCGAGTTCACGAGCGAGCCGTTCCCCAACTGTCCGGAACTGTTCAGCCCCCAACATTGCACGGTGCCGGCCGCGGTTAACGCGCACGAGTGGAAGGTGCCTGCGGTGATTGCGGTGACGTCGGACAGGCCGGCGACCGGTACTGGAACCTTCGAGTTCCTGAGCGAGTTGTTCCCCAACTGTCCGGAGCTGTTCAGCCCCCAACATTGCACGGTGCCGGTCGGCGCCAGGACGCACGTCTGACTTCCGCCGACTGCGAGCTTGGCGGTCCCGACGGTGCCCTCCGACGGTGCCGCGCCAGCCGATGCAGTTCCAAGACCGATCGGCGCGACCGCGACCGACAGACACGTCGTGACGAGCATCACGCGTTCGCGACCGAGTGGAGCACCACGAGCGCAGGTTCATACGCTGATCCGTCCGATCGTGTTGCTGCCGGCGTTCGTAAACCAGATGGCACCGTCGGGACCGGCGGCGATGCCGTCCGGATTCGAGATCGTCGGATCGGAATAGCTGGTGATGGTCCCGCTGGTTGTGATCCGCCCGATGGTGTTGTTGCCGTAGTTCGTGAACCACAAGGCGCCGTCGGAGCCGGCGACGATGTCGATCGGGCTCGAGATCTCCGGACCGGAGAAGTTGGTGATCGTCCCGTCGGTGGTGATCCGACCGATGGAGCTGTTGCCCGGATTCGTGAACCACAATGCCCCGTCGGGACCGGCGGTGATGCTCAGTGGTGCGACGATCGTCGAGTTCGAGTAGAAGGTGATCTGGCCGGCCGGGGTGATCCGTCCGATCGAGCCGCCGTAGAAGTTGGTGAACCACATGGCACCGTCGGGGCCGGCAGTGATGCCCTGCGGGTATTCGATATCCGGGCTGTAGAAGATGTTCGTGGTGCCGCCGGCCGTGACCCACCCGACTGAGTCGCTGGCGCTGTTCGTGAACCAGGTCGGGCCGCCGGGACCGGCCGCGACTCGGTACGGCTGCGCGATTCTCGGGTCGTCATAGTTCGAGACGGTTCCGTTGCCGTCGGTGGTGATCCGTCCGATCGAGCTGTTCCCGATGTTGGCGAACCACATGGCACCGTCGGCCCCTTTGGTGATGCCGTCCGGTTGGTCGATCGTCGAGCCTGGGAAGTTGGTGATGGTGCCGTCGGTCGTGATCCGTCCGATGGAATCGCCGTAGTAGTTGCTGAACCACAACGCGCCGTCCGGGCCGGCCGCGATGTCGTAGGGTCCGGCGACACCGGGGCCGGCGTAGCTGGTGACGACGCCGGGCGCGGTGGTCGTGGTGGTCGACGCGGTCGTGGTGGTCGGTTGGGTCACGACGGTCGTGGAGGGCAGACACAGTTCGCTGTTGTGTGCGATCTTGACCGCGCCGACACCGAACTGATCTTTGTCGTAGATGGTCCGCGCCGCGATCGACGACGCGGGCGGGATCGTGTAGCACACCGAGCGCGTGTTGCGGGTTCACGAGCGCCGCGGGTTTGCTCGACGGGTTTTCGGTCACCGATGTGGGCAGACACAGCAGGTTCGGTGCGCCGACGCTGGTCGCGACGGTGCCGAACTGATCGGTCAGATGTGCAGTTGCGGGCCGACTGAACCCGGGCGTTCCGTTCGGATGCGTCGCCGTGTAGCACGCGAACGCGTCGAGGTTCGGGGGTGAGCTCGCCGACGGGAACTGCGACGGTGTCGTGTCGTTTTCCCATGCCGGCAGGCACAACGAGCGCGCCGCGGTCGGGGTCAGCACGCCGGTCCCGAACTGGTTTTTCATCGTGACCGTTGCTGGCAACGCGAGGCCGGTCGTGATCGTCCGGCACAGAAGATGCGCGGCGGGGTTCGTGATTGGGGTGGTGACCGAATGGCCGCCGGTGACGACCGTCTTGCGGACCGGGTTGCAGTGCAGCTGCACGACGCCGAGTGTGGCGACGAACCCTCCGGACGCGAAGTTGTTCTTCAGCAACACCTTCGCTGGCGTGTTGTGGAAGGCGACCGGTTGTGCCGGTGTGGTCGTCGCGGACACGGTGTAACACTCGAAATGGTCGAGTACGACCGGCGCGCTGGCGTCGGCGGTTCCGCTGAGCGCAGCCACTGCGACCATGACACACGCACCCCCGATGAGGGCGGCACTGAGCACGAGCACGCGACGTACCCGCACCGAACCCCGCACCCCCCACCTCCCCGCAAATAACCAGTGAGAGCCGGTCGGGCAAGCGCCGCCCTGCTGCTCCGCGCAGACTCAACTTTAGTTCGGAACCGGCGTCAGTGCACGGCGGTCGGCGGGCGCGGGTTGTTGTCTTCGACGCGTGCCAGCCGTTCTTCGAGCAACGCGTTGGCTTCTGAGAGTTCTCTGATCGCCTCCTGCAGGCCGGACAGCGAAATGGACAGCTGCAACGTGATGAGCAGCACGAACGCCAGCCCAACCGCCGACAACAGCCCGGTCGGCGTTAACGGCAGCGAGGTGCTGACGCCGCCTGCGAGTCCGAGCGCGCCGGCTGCGATGACGAGGAGGGTCGACACGCCCATCCATCCGAGGGCGTACCGCAGGGAGAGCAGCTGACGTCGCGACAGCCAGAACACCAGCGCGAACATTGCGACGCCTGCGAGTCCGACGAAGGTGAGCTGGACCACGTTGTGGCTCATTGCCTGTCGCTCATGGGGGTTCCTCGTGGCCGTGAGACGCTCATGATGCCCGTCTGGATCGCCAGGCGAGCGGACCGGGCGGGTTCATGGCGGATCGGAGCCGGCGGCCCGTCGGGCGTCTTCGAGTCCGCGTGCATGCACGGAGCGCAGGGCCGGCACGCCGGGCCAGTGCACGACCAGTCGGCCCGAACCGAGAGTCCAGCGGTCCGGTTCGTCCACGCGATCTCGGCCAGCTCGCGGGGCAGGACACCGGTCTTGACCACCAGTTCGACTCCTGAGGGCAGAAGTTCGCGCAGTGGGGCGAGACTGGCGGGTCGGGTGGTGCCGAGCGCCACCACGACGTCGAGCTGGTCGGCGAGGCCGAGAAGGTGTGGGACGAGTCTCGAGCTCGCATTGACCTCGACCCCGATGCGAGCGCCTGGGCAGTGGTGGCGGAGGTCTGCCAACGCGGCCGAGATGACGGCGACGTGACCGGTCGCGGTGGCGAGGTCGACGAGGTAGGCGTCGACGACGAGCGCACCGGCGTACGAGGCGGGGATGCGTCCGAGCTCGGCTCGCAGGAGGACGAGGAGCGCCTCCCACGACCGGCCGCCGGCCGTCAGTGCCCCCGCCGGCGACACACCGAACGCGGCGCGGCTCAGGTTCGCGACGCCCAGCTGGCGTACGAGCGCGACGGGACCATTGTTCGTGAGCGTGCGGAAGTGTCCGGGGGCGTCGGGCAGCGCGATGATCGCCGCGGCGACGTTGTCGGGATGCAGCGCACCTGACAGCGCACCTGCCACGCTGATGCCGGTCGGCACGCCGCGCAGGTCGGCCAACGTGTTGCCGGCGGATGTCTTCTCGGCAGCGGCCATGCTGGTGAACACGGGCCCCGTCGGCGCGGGCCCGGTCAGGACTGGACCGGTTGGGCGTGTCGCGGGAACCCGCGTCGCGGTCCGGTACACGTGCGTGATCAGATCTTCGATTCGGTTCGCGACCTCGAGGGAGTTGGCGCCGGGGACACGACGGGCGAGAAGGTCCTGTTCGGCCCAGAAGGCGCCGCCGGCATCCATCGGCGCGAGGTCGAAGCCTCGGTCGGCGTCGACCTGGTGCACGATCTGCACCTGGCCGTCGGCGCTGACGAAGGCGGCGCACGACGTCGTGCACAGCACGTAGCCGCGGTCGGTGTCGATGCGCAGCTGGTTTTCCGGCATCGCGAACCCGGGGAGATGCCATGCGGTGCTGAACCGGCCGGGGATGCCCGCGGCACGCAGCTGGACGGTGGCGCCGTCTTCGATGCGGCGTTGTCCGGAGGTCACGAGTGTCGCGCTCGTGGCCTCGACGGTGCCGAGCAACACGTCGATCATTGCGAGCACATGGACACCGAGGTTGACGAGGGCGCCGCCGCCGCTGATGCTCGGGTCGAGTTCCCACATGTCGCGCTGTTCGGCGACTCCACCTTCGATGCGCGACACGAACGAATGTGCGTCGAACGAGGTGGGCGTGCCGAAGCGGCCGGCACGCAGCGCGGGGGCGAGCGCGGCGAGGTGTGGGAGCACTCCCGACAGGTAGCCGGTGGCGAGATACCGGTCGGGGCGTTGGTCGCGTGCGGCGTCCAGCGCTCGGCGGTCGTCGCTCGACGCGGCGATGGGCTTTTCGACGAGAACGTCGACACCGGCCGCGAGCAGCTTCGTCGCCAGGGGCACATGGCTCGACGGTGGCGTGCTGATGATCGCGGCGTCGGGACGGATCACGCGCAATGCTTCGTCGAGGTCGGTGAACATTGCCAGCTTCGTTCCCGCGAGCGCGCTCAGGCGCGCCATGGCCGCCTTGTTGAGGTCGACGATGCCGGCGAGCACCATGCGTTGGTGGTGGGTCGCGGTGAGCGCATGGACCAGACCGACGCGTCCCGAACCGATGAGGATGAGCTTTCGGGGTTCGACTGCTGCCGGGGTCCGGACCGTGGGGCCGGCGTCGCGTACGACGCGGTCGATCATTGCGACGTCGGCTGCGGTATCCATTAGTTCGAATCCTTCGATACCGTCGACGTTGGCTTCGCTGATCGGCGACGGGAGATGCAACCGGGCGGCGACACGGACCGCGGACCGCGCGACGCCGATCGAGACGTTGATGGGCCGGGGCGCGACACCGTGATACTTGTGGGCCTCGTCGCGTATGAACTCGCCGAGGGGACGGGCGACTGGATCGCCGAGCAGGACCGTGCGGGGCGGGTCGGTCATCGTCGCGAGCGCGATCAGCGCGTCGCAGAGCTCGTCGACGTCGATCGGTTGCACGCGGGCGGCGTCGCCGCCGATCACCGGGAACATCCGAAACTTCGCGGCGGTGCGTGCCGTCCGGGCGATCAGGCCGGCTTGGGCGTCGCCGAACACCATGCCGGGCCGCACGATGACGAAGCCGGGATCGTGCTCGTAGGTTTGTTCGACGGCCTGTTTGGACCGGCCGTAGGCCGACTCGACGCCCACATGCGCCGATTGGGACGACACGAACACGAAGCGTCCGATCCCGCTTTTTTTTGCGGTGTCGATCATGCGTTCGGTGCCGAGCCGATTGACGGCGTCGACGACCGCGTCGGACGCTGACTGCGGCGCGATCGCGAGATGGACGATCGCGTCGACCGAACCGAGCGCGCCGAGTTCGGGCCGGGCGGGGAGTTCGAGGAAGTGTCGGTCGTCGAGCGGCACGTACGGCGGTCCGGTCCAGGGTCTGCGGGCGAACGCGGTGACGTCATGACCGCGTTCGAGGGCCCGTGTGGCCAGATGGCTGCCGATGAAACCTGTGACGCCGGTGATCGCGATTCTCACGCCCGATCACCTTCCCAACGGGTGAGGGGCACGACTCGTCGGCCTGCGGGCCGGTAGCGCTGCAGCCATACCGCGGCGACGACCCGGATCAGGTACCAAGCGGACGAGACCGGCGACGCCGACGACACGCCGGCGTCGCGCACCCGCATTTCGACGGGCACTTCACGGACTTTGTACCCGGCTCGGCCGGCGCGGGCGAGCGACTCGATGGTGTCGCCGAGGTACTCGGCCGGATAGATCGACGCGAAGGGGCCCAACACGTTCGGTCCGATGGCACGAAAACCTGACGTCGCATCGGTGATGTGGACTCCGGTCCTTCGAGAGGCCATACGTGCTAAACGTCCCATGACCGCCTGACGGACGCTGTCCGACGTCGTAGTGCTGATCTCCTGACGCGAATCGTGATCCGATGACAAGGTCGGCCGGACCTTGTTCGAGCGCGTCGAGCAGCGTCGCGATCTGCGCAGGGTCGTGTTGGCCGTCGGCGTCGCATTGCACCACGATCGCGTAGCCGTGCGTGACCGCGTACCGGAACCCGCACCGCAGCGCCCCACCGACACCCAAATTGACCGGGAGGCGCAGCACCGTGGCGCCGGCACGTTGCGCGACGTCGGCGGTGCGATCGACGGAGCCGTCGTCGACGACGAGCGCCGGATACCCGGCCGCGTGGACCTCTTCGACGACCCGCTGGACTGACGCTTCTTCGTTGAGCGCGGGGATCACGACCAGCACGGCGCAGTCGCCGACGGTGTCCTGCGCCCCGCTGCGTTCGCCCATCGACCCTTGCCCTATCCACCAGATCGGCTCATGCCGGACCGGCTCGATCCCGATGCGCTTCGATCTCGAGTGGGGGCGGCACCGCGAGCGCGAGCAGTCAGTGTAGGAGACCGACACGGATCGGAGAAAGGGAAACTGGGCGAAAGAAAGGAGGGCAGCGGCGGTTGCCGCTGCCCTCCTCGAGATTGAGTGTCTCTCAGAGACGCCCGATCAAGTGACGGGACTGCTCAGTGTGCGATGACCTCGCAGACTGCGTACGACGTCTCCGTGACCGAACCCGGAGCGGCGAACGTACCCGTGAGGGTCACGATGCCACGGGCACGCCACGTGTTGGCGCTGACCGCGTAGTCGTTGAGGAGGCCACCACGAGCAGAGCCCGTGTGCGTGGTCTGACCGCCACCGCCGACGAGCGTCGTGCCTGCCGGGCAGGCCGCGTCGACCGGAGCCGTGAGGGTGCCGAGCACCGCACCGCTGACCGTGCTCGACGGACCGACGATCGTCTCGTAGCCGAGAATCGCGCCTGCGGGACCGGTGCCACCGGTGCCGCCCGTCGGACCGACCGGACCTTGGATGCCTTCGTCACCCTGCAGACCCTGCGGGCCGGCCAGACCTGACCCACCGTTCGGGCCGACCGCGCCTGTCACACCGACTGGTCCGGTCACACCCTGGGGTGCGACACCAACGGGACCGATCACACCAGTGCCGCCCGTGCCGCCTTGCGGAGACACGCCCTGAGCGCCGGTCGGGCCGAGCAGACCAACGCCACCAGTGCCGCCCGCGGGACCAGTGCCACCGGTCGGGCCGGTGACCCCGTCGAACTCATAGTTGACGCCGAACAAGTGGGTGCACTCCAGGTCAGAGAAGTCGACCCCGAGTATGACTGTGGACGTCGAGTCAACGCACAGCGAGTAGGCACCCTGGGTCGAAAACGCCGCTGAAGCGGCTGATGCCATGAACAAGGGAGCGGCAGCGCCAGCACACAATGCCGCCACGCTTCCCAAGGCGAGGATTCTTTTGGCCCCCAATACCCTTACCTCCTGTTTTGAGCCCCCGCAGGGCAACGCAGCTGAGCGAACGCTCACCTAGCTAGAACCTAGACGTTCTCGGCGAGCTCGCATATGGGCTTTCTCAGGACCCTCATTTGTGCCCCACGCACTGGTCGACCGACGCTCAACCCAACCACCCACGCCGCGAACCCCACACCCACAACACCTAACCCGTCACTCACGCACACGACCCAGCCGTCCGACCCTCTCCGACTGGCAGGTCCTGTCTACCTCCGACCAACACACGCAGGCCGGGCGACCATCAGACCCAAGTTTGGCGGATGCCTGCCCGGCGAAACTCAAACCTTCTTTCCCCACTCATATAGGTCAGCGCTACGGTGATCAACGCTCATCGGCGCCGGGGTGACCGCACCCGAGCCGACAATCGCAGCCGAACCGCAAACACAAAAGCCGAGGGGGGTAGCGGCGTCGCCGTTACCCCCCTCCACACTCAGCGACTCACCAGAGCCGCCCAATCATGTTCCCGCCGCTAGACGGGCTGGCAGTTCGCGTAGGGAATCACTTCCAGAACGTTCGACGACGCAGAGTCGGCCGTTGTTCCGGTCGCGGTGACCTCCGCAGTTATGATCCACTGGTTTGCGACCGCCGGGTTCGGGAAGCTCGACTCGAGGATCCCTCGGACGTCAGCGTTGCCTGGGATCAGCTCTGCGCCACCACCGACGACGTTGTCGCCGGTCTGCGCGCCCGCACACGTCACGATGATCTGGCTGACGTTGCCGTCCGTAAAGACCAGCGTGTTCCCCAACTCGCCCGGACCAGCAGCCAGTTCCTGCCCACCATTCGGGCTGATGCTCGTCGGCGAAACGCTCGCGGTCGGTCCGGTCACACCGATCGAACCTGACGGACCTTGCGGGCCGATGATGCCCATGTCGCCGGTGCCACCACCGCCGCCTGTCGGGCCGGTCGGTGCAGCACCAGTCGGACCCGCCGCACCTTGTGCGCCAGCACTACCGGTACCGCCAAGTCCACCGGTGCCGCCCTGGGCGCCAGTCATACCCTGCACACCCTTAAGGCCGGTGTTGCCCCTCAGACCTGTGCCACCAGTACCGCCCGCCGGACCAGCCGCTCCGGTCGGACCAGCAGCGCCGGTCGCACCGAGCGGGCCGGTTATTTCAACCGCAACACCACCGGCGTTGCCGGGGATACCGGCGCACTCCGCCGAGGCTTCGCCGTCACTGGCGGTAGGCGGCGAAGTCACCGGAAGGTCAAAGATCGCGACGATGATCGGCGACGGCGGCGTGCCTGCCGGTAAACAAATGTATGTCGCGTCAGTACCGCTCGGCGGCTGCGTCGCTGAAGCAGCCGATGCCATGAACAAGGGAGCGGCAGCGCCAGCACACAATGCCGCCACGCTTCCCAAGGCGAGGATTCTTTTGGCCCCCAATACCCTTACCTCCTGTTTTGAGCCCCCGCAGGGCAACGCAGCTGAGCGAACGCTCACCTAGCTAGAACCTAGACGTTCTCGGCGAGCTCGCATATGGGCTTTCTCAGGACCCTCATTTGTGCCCCACGCACTGGTCGACCGACGCTCAACCCGACCACCCCACACACCGCGAACCCCACACCCGAATACCCAGACCCGCCAACCAGCGGCTCCACAAACTCGGGACACCACTTCTTCTGACGCTGACCTGTTCTTCTGACGCCATCGAGCCGGCGAACAACGGTCGGCCTGCCTGTCGCCGTCGTACTGACAACCTCAGGGAAGACCAGAGTACGAGCACGAGGCCGACACAGAAAACCGGAGGGGGGTAGCGGCGTCGCCGCTACCCCCCTCCGACGCTCAGCGACTCAAGCGAGCCGCCCAATCATGTTCCGGTCAGGTCGTCGCCTGACAGAAGGCGTATGCCTGTGCGGTAATCGTGCCTGTCGAGGTTGCGTGGGTCACGACCGCGGCCGCCACCCAAGACTGTCCCGAGGGGAACGACGCACTGAGTGCTCCACCAGCACCTCCCGAGAGGCCGACGTGACCGCCGCCACCGAGGAGGTACGTGCCTGCCGGGCAGTTCGCCGCCGACGCCACCGTGAAGTTCCCGGCGAACGTCGCACCACCGACGGTCGGAGCTTGGACCGGACCGACGACCAAGGTCACCGCCGGGACACCACCGCTCGGACCGACCGGACCGATGCCACCCGGGAGACCCGTGCCGCCTTGCGGTCCGTCGTTACCGACGAGACCCTGCGAACCAGTCGTTCCGACCCCACCCGGACCGCCCGTACCACCCGTCCCACCCTGGGGACCGCTGCCACCTTGGATTCCGGTCACACCCTGCGGACCTTGCGGGCCGGGCAGACCGAGGTCGCCGAGCACACCGGAGCCGCCGGTGCCGCCTGAGGGCCCCTGCGCACCGGAAGAACCGGTCGGGCCTGCGACGCCCGTGCCGCCGGTACCGCCGGGCTGGGGGCTGTCGGTGTACAAGTTCACCGCACTGGAACTGAAGGCGCTGCACTGAGCGTCGGTGAGGTTGACGCCGTAGATCGTCCCAGCGAAAACATCGTTACCCGGACTGATCGTTTCTGCATACGTGATGCAGATGCTGTTTGCGAACGGATCAGCTGATGCCGCCGACGCAACGAACAAGGGAGCGGCAGCGCCAGCACACAATGCCGCCACGCTTCCCAAGGCGAGGATTCTTTTGGCCCCCAATACCCTTACCTCCTGTTTTGAGCCCCCGCAGGGCAACGCAGCTGAGCGAACGCTCACCTAGCAAGAACCTAGACGTTCTCGGCGAGCTCGCATATGGGCTTTCTCAGGACCCTCATTTGTGCCCCACGCACTGGTCGACCGACGCTCAACCCAACCACCCCACACACCCGACCCCTCACCCACACACCTTGCCGTCGCGCGCTCGGGCCTGCACCCTTCCCAAACTCCACCAAACGCCCGAAACCCGAGGCCGCGGTCAGGCCTCGGGTCAAGGATCGAGCTTCGGACGCCGTGCTGCGCGACTAAGGCGTCGCGGGGACTGGCCGGGTGGCGTTGTGTGCGTTGCCGTTGCCGAACTGGCCGCCCTGGTTGAAACCCCAACACCGGGCGGTCCCGCCGGCGATGGTCGCGCACGTCGCGAGCGGACCCGAGACGATACTCGTGACGTTCGTGAGGGGCGTGTTGTGGATGTTGGCCCTGACGATCGACGGTCGCAGACTATTGGCTCTGGTGCCGTTTCCGAGCTGGCCGAACGTGTTTTCTCCCCAACAGAGGGCTGTCTTGGCAGCCAGCTTGGCGCAGGTGTGATCTCCACCGGTCCCGCCTCCGACTGTGACCTGCGTGACGTGTACCAGCGCGGCGGTGCCGGACACGCCCTTGACGACAACGGGCCGCAGCCGGGTGGTGGTGGTGCCGTCACCGAGCTCACCAAAGGCGTTCAGTCCCCAGCAGTTGATCGTGCCGTTCTTCAGCAGCGCACACGTGTGTGCCGGAGCGGTGACCACGCTCGTGACATTGGCGATGAATCCGGTGCCGCTCACGGCCTTCACCCTCGTCGGCAGCGGCGCGAATTTGGTCGTGCCGTTGCCGAGGACGCCGTACTGGTTCAAGCCCCAGCAGCGCAGAGAACCGTCGGACTGCACCGAACATGCGTCGTACTGCGAGACCGAGATATTGATCTGGCCGGTGAGCGGGGCGTGCCCGGCGCCGTTGAGCACCGGGGTCGGCAGCAGGTGTTGGATGTTGGTGCCGTCGCCGAGCTCGTAGTAGCCGTTGTGGCCCCAACAGTCGACGCCGCCGTTCGTGAGGCGGGCACAGGTGGCGTACTTGCCGGTCGCGATCTGGGCGACACCGGTGAGCGGGCCGGTCCCGGCGCTGTTCAGCACCGTGACCGGGATCAGGGCCGGGGCGGAAATGGTGCCGTCGCCGAGCTGGCCGTAGGAGTTGTCTCCCCAGCAGTCGACCTCGCCATTGGCGAGGCGGGCACATGCAAAGAAGTTTCCGGTCGAAACCTGCGCGACTCCGGTGAGCGGAGCCGAACCCGCGGTGTTCAACACGTGGACCGGGTCCAGACTGAAGGTCGTGGTGCCGTCGCCCAGCTCGCCGGACTCGTTGAGGCCGGCGCACTCGACGGTCGCGGTCGACATCCGGGAACAGCCGGCATGTTCGGTGATGGCCGCGACAGAGGTGATCGTCACACCTGCCGCGCCGGCCGGAGCGACTCCGGTGAGCGTCACGGCCATGACCAGCAATGATGCGATTCCGACAATTCGTGCCGCGCGAGACATGTGCCCCCCTAGTTGGTCCCAAGCACCGTAGCGCCACTGGTTCGGATGGGGAACCCTCGGTGCGGGTGGGTCGATTTAGGGGGCAGTGTGCCGCAATTCCGTTTCCGGCCGCAACCGGAGTTCGTGCCCGGTTCAGATGCAGATGTGGTACAGGTCGGCGACGTTGTCGTGCAGGATGCGGGTCCGGGTGCGCTCGTCGAGGTGGCGTGCGTGCTCGGCCAGCATCTCCTGGCTGTGGGGCCAGGTCGCGTCGCTGTGCGGGAAGTCGTTGGCCCACATCAGCCGCTCGGAGTTCATGAGGTCCGCGACTCGGAACGCGACCCAATCGTCTTGGAACGTCAGATAGATGTGCTCGCGGAAATGTTCGCTGGGCGGACAGGACAACTCGCCGGCGGTCAGCCAGTTGCGATGACGGTCGTAGGCGTGGTCGGCCCGGTACATCCAATGCGGCGCCCATCCTGCGTCGGCTTCGACGCACACGATCCGCAGGCGCGGATGACGTTCGAACACCGCACCGAAGATCATCAGACCGATGATGTCCTGGTTGGCACGCAAGATCGTCATGAAAGTATTGAGGCGCGGGCCCCGCACCCGTCCGAACGGCTCTTCGGTCTTGGTCGTGAGGATGTGAAACGAAGGCGGGAGTTCGAGATCGACGACCGCGTCCCAGAACTCGTCGTAGATCGGGTCGTCGTAATCGGCCTCGGACGGCATGCCGGGCAGCATCACGCCACGCAAGCCGAGCGCCTTGATCGACTCGAGGTCGGCGATACCCTCGCTTGGCGTGCGAAGCGCGGTCTGACCGAGACCGACGAGTCGCTCCGGCGAGGTGGCGCAGAACTCGGCGATCCAACGGTTGTACGCGTCGAAGCAGGCATGTTGATAGTCGAGATCGGGGTAGTTGCATAACAACATGCCGACCGACGGGTAGATCACTTCGGCCGCGACGCCGTCGACATCCTGGTCGGCGAGGCGGGCAACCGGATCCCAGCCGCCGCGCCAGAGATCTTCGAAACGTTTCCCGGTGTCGAGACGCACCTCTTCGGTCGGTCGGCCGGCCGCGGCGACGAGCCAGAACGGCACGAGGCTCTTGCCTCCATCGATGAGCATCACGTCGCCCATGGTGTCGTCGTAGTGCATGCGAGGTGCTCGATCGCGATACTTCGGATCGATGCGGTCGAGGTAGGTCCCGGCTGGTTCGGTGACGTGCGAGTCGGCCGAGATGTACGAGCCACGAGCCGGACTCGTTGTCGTGTCGACGGCCATGGCTGGCCTCCTGTGTCGTGATGCTCCCTGAACTCTAATTACTAAGGTGTGGGCGCGGCACCTCTGCGAGTGGGCGCTAGTGGAAGTCGCGGGAGCGCAGACCGCCCGCCAGGCTGATCGGGAGACGGGTGATCCGCCCCGCGACCACGTTGATGACACCCTGGTGTTTTTCGAGCACACCTCGCACCCGCAACGCCGGTGCGCCGCGAGCAACAGTGCGGAACCGTTTCCAGACGCCCTTCGCGCAGATGACGTTCACGAGGCCGGTTTCGTCCTCGAGGTTCAAGAACACGGTGCCCTTGGCGGTCGACGGTTGCTGACGGTGCGTCACCACACCGGCGACCTCGACCACGCTGCGATCAGCGAGGTCGCGCAAGTCGGCCGCGGTCACCACACCCTGGGCGCACAACTCGGCGCGCACGAACTCGGTGGGGTGCTTGCCGACGCTGAGTCCCATCGACCACAGCTCAGCACCGACCGTTTCCATCTCGGTCATGCCCGGCAGCGACGGCGCGTCGGCGCCGGTGACGACACCGGGCAAGGTTTCGCTGACCGTGCCGTCGCGCCGCACGTTGGGTCGCGCGCTGCCGAGCGCGCCCGCGGCCCACAACGCGGCGCGGCGCGACTGACCGAAGCAGTGCTCGAACGCACCGGCGGTCGCGAGCACCTCCACCTGGTCGACGGTCGCGCCGGTTCGGCGCACGAAGTCTTCGAGGTCGACGAAAGGACGCTCGGCCCGCTCGTCGTCGACATGGTCGAGCAACGCGTCGTGCAATCCGCGCACCGATCGCAGCCCGAGCCGTATGGCAAGGTTCGACGGCTCGGCGTGAAACCCGCGCACCGGACGGCCGACCGCCTCGACATCGGCAGTGCGCGGCTCGAGCGTCGCGTCGCGGCGCGACGCGTTGAGATCCGGACCGAGTACCTGCACGCCGTGGCGGCGTGCGTCGCGCACGATCGTATGCGGCGAGTAGAAACCCATCGGCTGCGCGTTCAACAACGCGGCAGCAAACTCCGCGCAGTAGTGGTACTTGATCCACGAGCTCGAGTACACGAGGTACGCGAAGCTCACCGAATGACTTTCCGGAAAACCGAAATTCGAGAACGCTTCCAGCTTCGTGTAGATCTCTTCGGCGGTGGCGCCCGTGATGCCACGTTCGGCCATTCCGGCCATCAACCGTTCACGCATGCGGACCATACGCGCCTGCGAGCGCTTCGATCCCATTGCCTGACGGAGCTGGTCGGCTTCGGCCGCGCTGAACCCGGCGCAATCGACCGCGAGCTGCATGAGTTGCTCTTGGAACAGCGGAACGCCGAGCGTTTTCTTCAAGCACGATTCCGTGAGCGGATGGATATACGTGATCTCCTCTTCGCCGTTGCGGCGCCGGAGATACGGATGAACCGAGCCCCCCTGGATCGGGCCGGGCCGGATCAACGCGACTTCGACGACCAGGTCGTAGAAGTCGCGCGGACGCAGCCGCGGCAGCGTCGCCATCTGCGCCCGACTTTCTACCTGGAACACACCGACGGTGTCGGCGGCACACAACAGGTCGTAGACCTCTTTTTCTTGCGGAATGGTGGCGAGATCCACGTCGACACCTTCGTACTCGCGTACGAGATCGACGGCGATGTGCAACATCGTAAGCATGCCGAGACCGAGCAGATCGAACTTGACGAGGCCGGCCGCTGCGCAATCGTCCTTGTCCCACTGGAGTACCGAACGGCCTTCCATGCGCGCCCACTCGATCGGGCAGAACTCGAGCAGCGGACGATCGGCCATCACCATGCCACCCGAGTGGATGCCGAGGTGGCGCGGGAAGTCGAGCACTTCGGCCGCCAACGCCAGCGCGAGCGGCGGAACGGCGGGGGCGCGCGTCTGATCCGGCGGCCCGTCAAGCGGCACACCATCTCGCGTGCGGTCCTGGGCGGTTCGTTCGAACCGCCGTTGGTATCGCGCTCCGGTGCGAACCAGCGAAGATTGCGGCGGCGTGCGCGCCGTTTTCAACACCGGTTCGTTCCCGACGAGCTCGCCGAACGCTTCGGGGCCGCCAGCCCAGCGATCGACCCATTTGCCGAGCGCGTCGGCCTGGCCGGGTGCGACGCCAGCGGCTTTGGCCATCTCCCGCAACGCGGAACGAGGCCGGTAAGTGATCACGTTCGCGACCTGCGCGGCGCGGTCACGGCCGTAGCGTTCGTACACGTACTGGATCACCTCTTCGCGACGCTGGTGTTCGATGTCAAGATCGATGTCGGGCGGACCGTCACGTTCGGGCGAAAGAAACCGTTCGAACAGCAGGCCCAGCTCAACCGCGTCGGCCTTGGTGACACCCAGCGCGTAACACACTGCACTGTTCGCCGCGCTTCCTCGCCCCTGACAGTAGATGTCGGAGCGGCGACAGAACTCGACGATGTCGTGCAGTAACAAGAAGTAGCCGGGAAAGCCCAACTGCTCGACCACGGCGAGCTCGTAGTCAACCTGACGCATCGCGCGCTCGTAATGGCGGTGCGAGCGTGGATAGAACACCGCCGCACCGCGACGTACGAGCTCGCGCAGCCACGACATCTCGGAATGCCCGTCGGGTACGGGGTAGTCAGGCAGGCGCGGCGCCGCGAGTTTCAAGTCGAACGCGGACGTGCTTGCGATCTCGACCGTGCGTTCCACCGCGCCGGGCCAGCGCGGAACCGTCGCTGTTGCTCGGCGGCGCTGCGCAAATGCGCGAACGATCCTGCAGGTAACCAACCGTCGACCTCGTCGAGCGAGCGGCGGGAACGTACTGCGGCGAGCGCAGCGGCCAGCGGACGGCGCGCCGGCGTGGCGTAATGCACGTTATTGGTCGCAACCACTTCGGTTCCGGCCCGGAGTGCGATCTGTACGAGCGCGTCGTTGCGATACCGGTCGAGCGGATCGCCATGGTCCCACAGCTCGACGAGTACCCGATCGCGACCGAACGCGTCAACCAACTCCGCCAATACCTTTTGGGCTGCGGCCGGGCCGTCGCGTTGCAACGCGGCGGGCACCGCCCCTTTGCGACAACCGGTGAGCACGAACCAGTGGTCGTTTTCACGGGCCGAGACATTGCCGCCAACGTGTACGGGAGCGCGTGCCGCGTCGGCCAGATGCGCAAGCTTGGTCCGCGGCGCACCTTTCTCGCCGGTGAGCTGCGCCTCGCTGATCGCTTTCGCGAGCCGCGCGTACCCGGCGGGACCTTGCGCGAGCACGATCAGGTGTTCCCCGGGCGGGTCAGGATTTCCGTTCGGCAGCCCAACGGTGCCGAGCGTCAGCTCGGCACCGAAGACGGTCGGGAGGCCGACTGTCCGTGCGGCTTCCGCGAAGCGGACCACACCATAGAAACCGTCGTGATCGGTGAGCCCGAGCGCGCAGAGCCCGAGCCGCACCGCCTCCTCGGCCAGCTCCTCAGGGTGGCTGGCGCCGTCGAGGAACGAGAAGTTCGAATGACAGTGCAGCTCGGCGTATGCGGTCGCCATATACGACGTCAGTCGTAGATCGCTTCGACGCCGGCCCGGCCGGCTTCCACCATGACCACGCACGCGACGTCGCCGATGTCGGCTCCGCAGTCGACGACCACCTGCCAACGCGCGCACCGCCGACGAGCGAGCGGGTCCCACCACCGCACGTCGCAAGCCCAGGGGCCGGCCCAGCCCCGCACCACGCCGCCACCACCCGGCAACTTCGTGCACTCGACCCGCGCCGGTGGGCCCGACTGCTCGCCCCGCCCTGACACCACGACCGCGAGCCCGTGCTCGTCGCGGAGTTGGGCGGACGCGGGCGGGTCGAAGACCCGAGCCGGGAACGGCGATGGCAGCGCACCGGGCCACGCCGCGGAAAAGGGACCGACCACCAGCGGACGTTGCGGCTCGCGCGCGTCACCCCACGGCACCCATCGCACCTGTTCAGCGGGGGTGCGTCCGCCTTGCACGACTGCGGTCGCGACCTCTTCGGAGCCGATCAGGCCCTGCACACGTGCGAGGGCACGGTCCGCACGGTCGGCAGCCGCCTGGTCGCCACCCCAAAATCCCAACTGGCAGCCGTCGGCGGGGACGACTTCGTCGGGAACGAGCCGTAACCGTGTGAGACCACCGGTCGTGGAGTCGATGTCTTCATGGTCGTGCTCGCCGAGGTTCGCCGCTTGTGCCAACCAGCCGTCGAGTTGCCAGCGCACACGCTCGGCGAGTGCGGCGGGTGTGAGCACGCGGTCGTGCCGCCAACAGCGCGAGCCGCTCACCGTGGTCGGTTTCGGCCTCGATCACCACCCGCGTGCACGCAAGCCCACGCTCGGCAAGCCGGAACAGCAACCGCCCCGCGAGACCTTTCGCCGCGAACGTGACCTGGTCGACACGCGCCGCGGGCGGGTCGACCACCATCTGCTCAACGAGATCCGGGGGTGGGGTGACGAGCACCGGCGGCCCGGGATCGTGGCCGCGTGCGAGGTCGTGAAAACGCCGGCCGTCGGCACCGAAGCGCGCCAGCACCGCATCGGCCGGGAGCGCGGCGACGTCACCCAACGTGTGCAGACCGAGCCGTACGAGCAGGCTCACCAACTCGGGATCGCCGAACGCGGCGACCGGCCACGGCGCGCAGAATGCCGCCGACCCGCCCGACTCGACGACGAACGGCGCCTCAGGCGCGGCTTGACGCGCCGCGAGCCTTGCCGCGAACCCACCATCGGCGATACCGATCCGTACATCGGTGTCGCCGTCGTCGAGCGCGGCGGCGACACCTTCGCGCACGCGGACCGCGAGCGCGTCGTCACCGCCGAAGTAGCGCGATGGACCGCGAGTCATGAACGCGCACAGCCCCGGACGGTCGAGCACCACGCGGGGCGTGATGGTCTCCAACGCACGTGCGACGACCTCGAACGCGCGCACCTCGAGCGCGTCGTCAGCGTCGACGCACACCGCCTCGGGGCATTGGGCCTCGGCCTCGCGCCGCCGCATGCCGCGCGTCACCCCGACGGCCCGAGCCTCAGCCGACGCCGCCCGTACGAGCTCGCGCGCCGCCACCCGTTCACGCACGAATACCGGCACGGCCCGCAACGACGGGTCGTGGCGGCGCGCCGCGACCACCGGCCAGTCGGGACACCAGACGCAGCAGGTACGCGTCATCCCGCCCGCGCGAACCTGCGGCCCTTCGCCTCGACCCGGACGTTGAGGTCGCGTGCCTCCAGCAGGCCCATGCCCGTACCGAGCCCACGCCACCGACTTGGGTTCGTATGCACCCGTACCGCCGCCTCCACCGGCCATGTCCCGAACGCGACCAGCACCGCATCTCGTTCACGGGCGCGCGCGACCAAACGGCGAGCGTCGCCGAACCGAAGGTGCGGAGGGACGGCGGCAACCACCAAGGTGATCCCGTCGAGCAGTGCCGCGACGACGGCACCCCACCGGTCGGGCGGGACGTGTCGCACGACCGCGAGCCGTTCGAGCTCCACGCCGACCTCAGCTGCCGCGCGTGCGCCGAGGGTGCCGTCGGGGTCGACGACCGCGGCCCACTCACCCGCGGAGGTGGCCGCCGCGCAAAGCGTGAGCGCAACAGTCGTCGACCCCGAACCTGGCCATCCGTCGACGGCGATGGTGCTCCCCCGCTGCACTCCCCCAGCCGGGAACAGCTCGCCGAGCAGTCCGCCGACCGGCAGTCGCCGATCGCCCGCCGCGACGAACGGATGTGCCCGTAGCGCGACCCGCGCGCAGGCGGGCCCGGGCCTCGTCGTCACGATTCGGGAGCGAATGGGCAGCCGGAACCATCGCCTCGCGACACTCGCTCATCTCGCAACCGTACCGAACATATGTTCGATTCAGCAACCGCCCGATCCGAAGGACGCGAGGAACGAACCGCCATCGAGGAAGGAACCGACCCCCGTCAGCGGGCCCTGCCCTGGCGGTCGGCTGGGTGGTGGAGTCCAGACGTACTTCGGACATGTCGAGAGGAGGTCAGTCAATGAGCAGGGAGTTTGCGTGTTCGGATCGCGTCCCGGCACGCCCATCGTTTGACTTGGACCTGTGTCCACACAGGGTTTCTGTGCCCGTACAGAACCCGACGGAGGAACCGCCATTCCCGTGACGGCTGATCGCCCAGCCCGTCGCAGCAACTTCTCGCACGGCGCGCGCTCAGTTGTCCGAAATACCACCCGCGATCGCGAACGCGACCAGGTGGACGATGAGGCCGCCAAGGCTCCGCGCGATCTCGGTCATCCCGACGCGAAATCTCGCAAGCGTCAGAGCGTCTGATGACCTTGCGACGAGACCGCGAACGTTTCAGCACCCAGAATGGCCGACCGCCGTTCTCAGCACTGTGGCGCGCGCCCCCGAAGCGAGGAGGACCAGTGCGGGTTCCCGATGCCGGCTGCATGGCGGCGTGATCGAGACACCGCGATCCGGCCTGACACCGGAGCCGCGCAAACAAAGTCTTCCTTCCAAGATCTGCGTGGCGCTGAGTAAATCGCGGTGCGGATCCCAGGGCACGAACACCTGCCGCAGACCCGGGTGGAACGGACGTCAGAGAACTGTGATGAGGAGATACGGATGGCGAATCGAGCGATGAGCTCAGCATGCACGAGGTGTGTGCGCCATTTCGTCGAAGCATGCGAATCGCTGACATCGCACAGTCCGGGCGCGGGGTCTTGTCAGAGTGCGGGCAGACCTTGCTCTGCAGGAGACGGCGGAGGCTCCAACGTTGGCGGTCTCGCCGGCTCCCCAATCTCCAAGGAGACCCGGACTGACGAACGTCCGTTTGGAACGACACGGAGTCGGTCCGCCGCAACAATGAGAGTCAGGGCGATGCACTGGATCGCGATCACTGCATTCTGGCTCTGCGGCGCGAACTTGGTGGCCAAATCGATATAGGGAACGTTGCGCCCGAGCGGGGTCAGCAAGGCCGTCGCGTGTTGACCGCCCGGATAGTCGGGGATGGGCCAAAGGACGCGTGCGAGGAGCACCTGAGCCGAGATGAGCAGAGCGACCACCGCGACATGCAGGTCGGTCCAATGCGCCTCGAGGACCTGGCCGGCAACGACGAACACCGCGGGTATCGCCCAGGTGAGGAACACCTCGGTGTTGGTGCCGCCCAACGCGGCGAGGACAACCACAACGCCGATGAGCGCCGCGAGGTGGGGCTCGCGTTTGAGCGTCGCGATTGCCGTTCCTTGGTAGACAAGACACAGGACAAGAGGAGCGCCGAGCGTGATGAAGCACGCAGCGACGACTCCGGCCGGAGTGAGCGCGGCGAGAGAGTCCCGGGCCGCGCCAGCAAATGTGTAGCTGTTCGTACGGTGTGCAATGGCATGCGTGAACTCGAATGCCGCGACGGCGGGAATCCCGGCGGCTGCTGTGCGAACCAACCGCGTTCGAAGCGGTGAAGCCGGTACGCAAAACACGACCGGGACGAGAAGAAGCATGGTCTCACGAACGAGCGTTCCGACGAACATGACCGCTGCGAGCGTGATGAGCGGCCAGACATCTGGACGGCGGCGTGCCCATTCAATGGTCAGGAGGCCACCGATGAGGAACAACCAGAACGTCGAGTACGTAAGCCCGACGATATAGAGCCCTTGACGGAAGGGCGCAATGTACGACGTGAGGAATACGGCAATAAAAATCAATCGGCTCCATGAGTGTCGGAGATACAGCCGAAAGAACATCCAGAGCAGCACCGATGCACTAACGACCGAGGTGACGTCGATGATCCGGAAGCCAGAGGTGAGGTGGCTCGGCGTGATCTGTGAAACGACCCACGGCACGCCGATCCTGTAGACGTCTGGAGCGAGTGCGGCGGGCCGGTGACCAGCCACGAATTGGGTTGCGATCTGCCGATAGACATCCGCATCCCAGGGATGCCCGTCATTGAAGGTGATCCGATGCTGGGTGACGCCATACACGACCATGATCGTGGCAATCACTGCGGTCAGGCCCAACACCTCTGAGCGTAGGGCTCGACGAACTGCATCGCGCTGCGAAGTGTTGCTGTGTCCGTTGGAGGTTTCTTCCACGGATACACGGTGCCTCACCGTGATGCGCGGGACAAGAGGTTTCCTTTCCGCAACCCCGGCAAGCGTGGGCGGCCCCGGCTACGACGCACCACACGGAACCAGAACGAAAGGAGATCTCGCCGAGGTCGATCGCGCACGACTCCGTCAGGGTTCACAGTCGGCGGTCGGTCCTGCACGCCGCCGACGCCAAAGGGGAAGCACTCGGAGTGAGGCTGCCTTTGGCACACCAGAAAGAACGGTGAGCGGGCCATCGCGTCGCGTTCGAAAGGACATGGACTTGGTGATGTCGTTCCCGGCGGGCCGAAGCCGAACCTGACCAACCCACGGCGTCCGAGCGCCCGCGCGGCTCCGACGTTGCGAATGCTCAGCGGGCGTAGCCTGGCACACCTTCCGCGGCGGCTGCGCTCGCCAGACTCGGGCTCAGCGACACGGCCACCTGAATCTGCCGCGTTCCCCTGCACGCTCTGGCCCGACTGGCGTAGCAAGAGTCCAAGGTTGAAGTGGGCGTTCGCGTCGTTGCCGTCAGCTGCGATCGCGCGTTGATAGAACGAGATAGCGCCGGGGACGTCGCCGGCGTTGGCACTGAGGACGCCGAGATTGTAGAGAGCGAGTTCGAATCTTGGATCAATCTCGAGCGTGGACAGATACTGATTCTCAGCATCAGCGTCTCGATTCAGAAGCTGGTATACCGAGCCAATATCGTAAGACGCACGCGCATATTGCGGGTCGACTCGGAGAGCTGCTTCAAGGACGTCGAGTGCCAGCCCATAGTTTGTCGCATCGATATCTTTCTCAGCGATCGTGAGCAGACCGGCGGCTTCAACTGAAGGAGCGTCGCCGCCCTGCAGCAAGAACGTTGACGTCGACGTTCTCGTCATCAGCGCCGGGATCATTGCGATCACGAGGCCGCCCGTGACGACAGCCAAGCCAATGCGCCGAATCCCTGGTCCAACCGCCGTACGCCGGAGTATGGCCACTCTTGAATGAGACTCCTCGCGCAGTCGGGGAAGAACCAGTCTGTCAGACTGACCGGACCCCGTTCGTCGGTCCAGGGCTTGCGAGCGTGCTTGGCTGTGTTCGTGTTGGGTCCACCAGGTGCGATGGTCTCGGCTGGGGTCTGGAGGTTTCCCCGTCCTTGCGGACGGGATTGGTTGTGCTGATCATGCCGCGGCGCTGACGGTGCTGTGAAGTGCTTCGCAGTCAGTTCCTTCGTTTCAGCTCGTGCCGACGATCGCGCGAGATCGTGGACGCCGGTCGCGTCGCCTGAGTCGCCTCGACAACGCGGGCCGCAACAACAACACTGCGACTCCGATCGCGTCGAGAACGCTGAGCCACCGTCCGATTCGGATGGCCGGACCATGCCGTCTGAAGGACGACCTGCACGCAGCTCGTGTCGCCCGGCGGCATCGAGCGTGTCGGGTGCCCAAGCCGGCCACGCGATCGCGCCGCGCCTCGAGTTCGCCAACGGCCCGGTTGACGTCTGTGCGGAGGTCTGCGGTGGGGACGAGGTGACCCGTACCGCGTCGGTCCTGGTCGGCGACTGCAGCGGGTCAGGCCGACAACAAGTGGTGGGTCATGGCCTTTTCTTGGTTCTGCCTAGCAGCCGGGTTGGCGGAGCAACGCGACTTTGCCGTCGGTGGCGTAGCTCCCGGACGGGGTGGAGCCGTGCATGGCTCTGACGAAATTGACTCGGCCGAGATTGTCGAGTCGGCCGGTGGCCGCGAGCGCGCCGGCGAGCGCGTCGCGTTCGGCGTCGATCGTGGGGCCAATGTGACGTTCGGGGAACAGCGTCCGCCAGGTCCAGTCGACGCGCTGATCGAGTGCAGCGGTCACCGCCCACACCGGACAGCCGGCCGGGGTTACCAACGGGAGCTGCCACAGATCGGCTTCGTGGGTTTGGATGCCACGGCCGGCCGGACGTTGGATGACCGCGTCGGCGGCGCGTGTGTTGTAGAAGGTCGGCGCGAACATGATGTTGCGAGCCGACCGGCCGGTGAGACCCGCCCAGAAGTCGGACGCCAGGTGGCGGGGAGTGACCACATTGGCTTGTGTCCAACCGGCTTGTTCGATCGCGGCTTCCAGTTGATCGGCGTGGCCGACGATGACGAGACCGACCGGGAGGCTGCGCCGTCCGAGCAACGTGTCACTGAAGTGGGGAAGCCGCTTCAGCCAGGCCGTGGGATCATCGGAGGCGAGTTGTGTCGGCGGGAACGACGTCGCCGAACCCGCGAACGTGATGAACGGCGGTGTCACGACTCCCGGCGGAGGTGCCGGGCCTCGTTCGTGGAGGCGATGAATCGCCTGGACGGCAACTGCGGTCAGGACCACCGCGGCGACGCCGGCTGCGACCAAAGGCCACCGCTTCGGCGGCGCCGCAACGGTGAGCCGTGCCGCGAGCCACCGGTCGACGATGACGACGACCGCCGCCGCGATCGCTCCCACGCACCAGCCCGACAAGATCTCCGACAGGAAGTGCAGACCAAGGTACGCGCGGCTGTAGCCGACCAAGGCCGCGAGCGGGAGCACAACTGCGGCCACGATCGTCGGCCGCGGCAGACCGGCCGCCCACCACCACATGATCACACCGAACGCGACCGAGCATTGCAACGCGGCGTGGCCGCTCGGCCAGCTGGTGGAACCCCTCGCCACCTGTCCGAGTGTCGGCAGCGGCCCCAACGGTTGCGTTTTGAGGACTTCGACGAGTCCTCCACCCAACGCCATCGTCGCGGCAAGCAGCCCGGCGCTGCGGAACGCACGTCCGGCGAGCGCCGCGACGACGAGCGTGACGCCGAGCACGAGCATCGCGCGGATGCCGGCCAGGTTCAGGGTCTGCATCAGGCCGTGCTCGTTCGAGAGGCGGGCCGCGGTCGCCGCAGCTCGCAGGTCGAACGCCCCTAGGGCAGAATGCCGACGGTCGAGTTCGACCCGGAACCATCTGAGTGCGACCACCGCGACCAGTCCGAACACGGTCGCACCGACGACGAAGAGCCGATCGGCCGTCAGACCCGTCCGGCGACGCAGCCACCGGCCCGGCCCGCCGACGGTGACCAGCCAGTAGACGAGTCCGACGGCCCAGACTGCAATTTCGACGAGCGCGACGAGCGCGACCGCCGGAACTGCGAGCACGTCACCGTCGGCAACGACGGCGGGAGCGACAACGACGACGAGCGCGACGAGCGCGGCGGCACGGAGGATCGAGCCGACCACATGGGGACGTTCGGATGTGTCATCCATCCTTGGACCTCGAGGCCCGGCGTCACGCACCCGCGACCGGCGGGTTACTCGACCTTGGAGACCGGGACTTCCATGCCTCGAGCCGCAAAGGACCAGCCTGCGTCGTCGCCGTAGAATTCGAAGAGGTGCTCGATCGTGAAGGCGACTTTGGCGCCAAGCTCAGGCCACGCTGATGTCGGCGCCTCGACCGTCGCAACGTTGGAGTACACCGTGACTTTGGCGGCGCCGAGCTCGAAGAGACGTCGGGCGAGGACGTCGGGCGGACGGGCGCCGGTCGCCGCGTCGGCACTGAGATACGTTTCGATCGCCATGCCGGTGATCGACCGGTTGGCTTCGAAGAACCGCATCTCGGGGCGGGTCCCGGCTCGCATCGTCACCGTGATTGGCTGACCCATGGAGCCAGCGTAGAGCGAGCGGGGCGTCTCAGGTGGTACTGCGACCGGATCGGTAACGGCGGATCAGCGCGTTGGTGGACCCGTCGTGCCCGAGCGCAGGCTCGGTTTCGGCTTCCAGCTCGCTGACGATGCGCCCGGCGAGCACCTTGCCCAACTCGACGCCCCACTGGTCGAACGAGTCGATCCCCCACAGCACTCCGAGGGTCAGCACCTTGTGTTCGTAGGCGGCGATCAGGGCGCCCAACGCGTGCGGGGTCAGCCGGTCGGCGAACAGCACGCTCGACGGTCGGTTGCCGGGAAACGTCCGGTGCGGGACCTGGTCGGCAGGGACGCCTTCGGCCGCGACCGCGGACGCTGGTTTGCCGAACGCGAGCGCTTCCGATTGGGCGAACAGATTGGCGACCAGCAGGTCTTGATGACGTTCGAGGTCGTGGTCGGGTTGTGCGTGCACGAAGCCGATGAAGTCGATTGGGACGAGCGTCGTGCCCTGATGCAGCAACTGGAAGTATGCGTGCTGGCCGTTCGTGCCGACGGTGCCCCACACGATCGCACCGGTCGGCGCTTCGACCGGCGTCCCGTCGAGCTGCACCGACTTGCCGTTGCTTTCCATCTCGAGCTGTTGGAGGTACGAAGGCAGTTTCACCAGCGCCTGCGAATAGGGCACGACCGCATGGGTCTGCGCGCCGAGGAAGTCTCGGTACCAGCATGCGAGCAACGCCATCGTCGCGGGCAGGTTCTCGGCCAGCGGCGCGGTCCGGAAGTGTTCGTCCATCTCGTGGGCGCCGGCGAGCAGCTCGGAGAATCGTTCGGGCCCGATCGCGATCATCAACGAAAGTCCGATCGCCGACCACATCGAGTACCGGCCGCCGACCCAGTCCCAGAACTCGAACATGTTGGCGGTGTCGATCCCGAACGCCGCGACCTTGTCCTTGTTGGTCGACACGGCGACGAAATGGCGGGCGATCGCCGTTTCGTCGCCGTCGAGGCGCTCCAGCAGCCACTGTCGGGCCGAGGTCGCATTCGTGATCGTTTCGAGCGTCGTGAACGTCTTCGACGAAACGACGAACAGGGTTTCGGCGGCCTCGAAGCCGTCGAGGGCATCGACGAGGTCCGCGCCGTCGACATTGGAGACAAATCGGAATCGCAGTGCCCGGTCGCTGTACGCCGCTAACGCGTCGTAGGCCATGGCCGGGCCGAGATCGCTGCCGCCGATGCCGATATTGACGACGTTGCGTATCCGTCGGCCGGTATGACCGAGCCAGCTGCCGTCCCGAACCTGTCGCGCGAAGACGGTCATCCTTGCCAGCACCGCGTGCACCTGGTCCACGACGTCGACGCCGTCGACCACGAGGGACGTGCCCTGCGGCATGCGCAGCGCCATGTGCAGCACCGGCCGGTCTTCGGTGGCGTTCACGTGCTCGCCGGCGAAGGTGGCGTCGACCCGCGCTCGCCACCCGCGTGCCTCGGCGAGACCGACCAGCAGGCGCATCGTCTCGTCCGTCACCCGATGCTTGGCGTAGTCGAGATGCCAGCCGGCCGCGTCGACATGCATCCGGTCGGCCCGGCTCGGGTCGGCTCCGAACAACGCCCGCAGATCGTGATCGGCGAGCGACGCCGCATGCGCTTCGAGCGTGCCGAACTCGGCGAGGTTTCTCAGCATGGGAACAGCCTGGGTGCTCGTTCGTAGCGTGGGATGCCGCCCCAGAGGCAATAGTCCATGAAGATCCACGAACGACGGTGAATCGACGTGGGTCCGTACCCGGCCAGCGCACATTTGTGCACCGGCGCCGGATAGCCGCGGTTCGACTCGAAGCCGAACGCGGGGAAATGTTCAGCTTCGGTCGCCATCATCGCGTCGCGGGTCACCTTCGCCACCACTGACGCCGCCGCGACCGACAGCACCGTCTGGTCGGCCTTGACGACGGTGCGCACCGTGCCGGGCATTGCGAGATAGTCGTGCTTGCCGTCGAGCACAATGCGATCGGGTTCGAGGCCCGCCGCGGAAAGTTCGCACAGGGCACGACCGGCAGCTCGGCGCAGTGCTTCGGTCATGCCGAGCTCGTCACATTCGGTGTGGCTCGCATGGCCGACGCCGATACCACGTGCCCAACCGCGCACTCGCCGCGCGGCTACCTCGCGCTCGGCGGCCGTCAGGAGCTTCGAGTCGCGCACGCCCGAGAGGTGTTCGTCGCCGGGCACGACGGCCGCGACGGTGACCGGACCGGCCCAAGATCCGCGGCCGACTTCGTCGATCCCGATGACGACCCGGTCGCCGGCGCTCCACAGCTTCCGTTCGGTACGCAGGGTCGGGAACGGTGCAGGCACTCGTGGCGAAACTATCAGCGGTTGCCTCTTGCCAAGCGCGTTGACGGTCGTACGATGCTGTCGTGCGCCCCGGCACACGCGTCGAAGTCCGCTCCCGCTTCGAATCGGCATGGTCGCGGGGCTTCGAGGTCGCTGAACGCGTCGAAATGTCCGCCGGGTTGCGCTACAAGCTGCGACGCCGATCCGACGGATCGATCCTGCCGGTGCTGTTCGACGAACACGACCTGCGCGAGGAACGGCGCCGCGGGACTTGGTGGGTGCAGTGACCCGACCGACGGGTCGCGCTACTCCGAGAGTCGGGCGATGAGATCCTCGACCGGAATCGCGGGCAGGGTCGTGGTCCGCATCGTTCCGCGTGCCGCGAGCATGATCGCGGCCTTGGCCATGGTCTGCTCGTCGGGAGCTTCGATGAGGTTGAGGAAGTCGTACTGACCCATCAGCGCATACTGTGCGTGCACGGTCAGTCCGAGCGCCTCGACTTCGCCACGGACCGCGAGGATTCGTTCGGGATGCTGACGCAGCGTCTCCCATCCGTCAGGACCGAGCGTCGACAGCATCGCGTACATCGGCACGAACACGTAGGTTACCGGCTTCGCGGCTGCGATCCTGTGATGTCGCCGCACCGTGCCTATCCGTGCGATCGTGTCAGCCGTGAGCGCGATCCTCCTCGTCGAAGACGACCCGGCGCTGCGACGCGCCCTGCGCACGACGTTGCGCAGCCGCGACTTCGACGTGCTCGAAGCTGCGACCGGTGAATCTGCGCTTGTCGTCGCCGCCGACGGTCGACCCGACGTCGTGATCCTCGATCTCGGCCTCCCCGACCTCGACGGACTGGACGTGCTGCGTCGCCTGCGCGTCTTCAGCGACGTCCCCGTCATCGTGCTGACCGCTCGAGACGAACTCGCCGAGAAGGTGCGGTCGCTCGATGCCGGCGCCGACGACTACGTCACTAAGCCGTTCGACACCGAAGAGCTGCTCGCCCGTATCCGCGCCGCGTTGCGGCGCGTTCCGCACGCGGTGGCGCAGCCTGCCGTGTTTCGGATCGACGACCTCGAGATCGATCTCGCGCGCCGGTTGGTGAGACGAGGCGACGAGCCAGTTCACCTGACCCGTACCGAGCTGACGCTGCTCGAACAGCTCGCCCGTCATCCCGGCAAGCTCCTCACCCAGGAATATTTGCTGCGCGAAGTGTGGGGTCCCGGATACGGAACCGAGAGCAACTATCTGCGGGTGTACGTCGGTCAGCTCCGAAAGAAGCTCGGCGACGACGCTGCCCGGCCGCGCTTGATCCTCACCGAGCCCGGCATCGGCTATCGATGGATCGCCGGCGACGGGATCTAACTACGCTTTGGCGATGATCGCCGAGGAGCCCATCACTGTCGCGATTGTGCCGCATACCCACTGGGACCGCGAATGGTACGAGCCGTTCCAGACGTTCCGTATGCGGCTCGTCAAGTTGCTCGACGGGCTGTTGCCGATGCTCGAATCTGATCCGTCGTACGCGCGCTACTTGCTCGACGGTCAGACCGTCGTCATCGACGACTACCTCGAGATCCGACCCGAGGCACGTGCCGCGCTGCAACGGCTGGCCGGCGCGGGGCGGATCTCGATCGGACCGTGGATGGTGCTGATGGACGAGTTCATGGTGTCGGGCGAGACGCTGATCCGCGACCTGCAGTTCGGACTGGCGCGAGGCTCCGAGCTCGGCGGCGCAATGCAGGTCGGCTACCTCCCCGACATGTTCGGCCATGTCGCGCAGATGCCTCAGCTCATCCGCCTGGCCGGCATGGGCCATGCGGTCGTGTGGCGAGGCGTGCCGGCCGTGGTCGCACAAAGCGCGTTCTGGTGGGAAGCACCTGACGGCTCACGGGTACGTGCCGAATACCTGTACGGCTCCTACTCGAATGGCCGCGACCTCCCCCCCGACGGAAAGAGTCTCGTGGCGCGAGCGGTCGACTACGAACACGAGCTCGGCACCGCACGACTCGGTTCGATGCTGTTGATGAACGGGACGGACCATCAGATGCCGCAGCCGTGGCTCGGCACGGTGGTGGCGGACGCCAACGCGCAACAAGACGACTACCGGTTCGCGATCACATCCCTTGCCGAATACCTTCCCGAACAGCCGACCGACGGTCTCGTGACGGTCGACGGAGAGCTCCGATCGGGCGCACGAGCGAATCTGCTCATGGGGGTGGGATCGAACCGCGTCGACGTCCACCAGGCCTGCGCGGCCGCGGAACGATCGTTGGAGCGACGCGCCGAACCGCTGAGCGCCTTGTTCGTGCCCGCCGATCGCTATCCGGCCGCCCTCGCGGATGTCGCCTGGCGCAACCTCGTGTGCAACAGCGCGCACGACTCGTCGTGCGCGTGCAGCGTCGACGAGGTCGTTGACCAGGTCCTCGTCCGTTACGCCGACGCCCGCCAGATCGGCGATGGGTTGACCCGCGACGCCGTGCACGCGTTGGCCGCGCAGGTCGACGCCCCGTCGGGCGCGTCGGTCGTGGTGAACCCCACCGCCCGTGCCCGTACCGGACTCGTCGAGGTCACCCTGGCCGGAGACGGGCCGGTACAGATGATCGACCAGCTCGGAACGCAACGACCGACGCAGATCGTCGGCGAGTTCAGCGGCGAGGCGTACACGACGATGGTGACCGGCGCCAAGGTGCGCTGGGTCGTCGATCTGATCCGGGGCAGCGAATTCGCCGGACGCATGATCACGTCGTACGAGATCACCGAACGTTCGGAGCTGCGCGAGATCGTGCTGCAAGAAGCCCGACCGGGCGACCCGCACCGCGATCTGTCCGAACTGCGCGAGCGGCTCCTCGAGTTCGGGACGCAGGACTTGACCGCACGTCTGCGCCTCCTCGCCGCCCCGGTGCGTCGTGTCCTGTTCCACACCGGCGAAATCGCCGGCTTCGGATGGTCGTGTTTCACGTCGGTCGACGTCGCGGCGGACACCGATCAGCCGGCCGGGACTGTCGCGGTCGATGGCCCGACGCTCACGAACGAATTCCTGCGGATCGACGTCGACCCGGCCACCGGGACCTACAGCATCCAAACCACCGACGGCTTGTGTGCGGCAGACCTCGGGCGGCTGGTCGACGGGGGTGACGGCGGCGACACGTACAACTTCTCCCCACCGGCCGACGATCGCGTCGTGGACAGACCCGACGCGGTGCGACTCAACACGCTCGAGCGTGGCCCGGTCCGTGCCCGCATGCAGGTCGAAGCCGACTACCGTTGGCCGGTCGAAGCGATCGGCGACGTTCGGTCGTGCCATTCGCGCAGCGACGAGACGGTGTCAGTGACCGTAACCACAACGCTCGAGCTGCGTGCCGGCGAACGCTTCGTGCGCGTCGCGCACGAGTTCGACAACCGGGCCCGTGATCATCGGCTCCGCGTGCACTTTCCGTTGCCCGCCGCGGTCGACGGATCCGACGCCGAGTCCGCGTTCGCCGTCGTGCACCGGCCCCTCACCGCCGAAGGTGGCCCACACGAACATGGCTTGCCGACCTTTCCGTCACGACGGTTCGTCGACGCGTCCGACGGGTCAGTCGGGATCGCGCTCATACACGACGGCCTGTTGGAGTACGAGGTCGTCGACGACGGTCGCGAGCTCGCGCTCACCATGTTGCGATCGGTCGGATACCTGTCGCGTTCGGAACCGGCGTTGCGGCCGAATCCGGCGGGACCGACCGTGCCCGTCGCCGGCGCCCAGCTTCCAGGGCCGCAGCGCGCCGCGTACGCGGTGCTGGTTCACCGCGGAGACTGGCGGACCGGCGAATGCTACGCCTGCGCCGACGCGCTGTTAGTCCCGTTCGAACGCGTGCGCGCGGCCGGCACGACCAACCCCGTCCGGCCGCCGGCCGGCGCCGCGTTGCGTGTCGACGGCGCCGAGGTCTCCGCGGTGTTGCGTGCGCCGGGCGGCGTGATGGTGCGAATCTTCCGGACCGACTCCGAGCCGGGAACGGTGCGGGTACAGCATGAAGACGCGCCGGCCCGCGGATGGATCATCGATCTGCAAGGCCGCCCGGTTGCGCCGTTCGAAGGCACCGTTGCGCTTCGACCGTGGGAGATCTGCACCCTCCAACTCGCCGACGAGACGAACCGGAGTGAGACCAGCCACCCGGATCGTTGATCTCGGTGCCGGTTGGTGTCACCGCAGGAGTTGGAACACCTCGACCGGGTCATCGAAGCCGGGAAACTCGAACTTGCCTGCGGCGGCGAACCCGTATCCCGCCCGTACCCGCGAAAGACGGTCGTGCAATGCCGCGTCGGCGAACGCGGTGCCCGGCTGCGCGGACGCGACCAGACGCGCCGCAAGGTTGACGGTCGGGCCGTAGAAGTCGCCTTGACGGACGATGACCTGACCGACCGCGAGCCCGACCCGCAGTTTCGGCAGTCGCTCCTTCGTGCACGCTTCGATCAGCTCGAGGGCGAGCGCGCACGCGACGCCGGGCGCGTTGGTGACGAACATGACCGCGTCACCGATCCGTTTGGCGACATTGGCGCCCGCGGCGGCGATCACGTCGCCGGTCGTTGCCTCAAAGCGTGCCAACATCGCTGCGAGTTCCGACGGATCGAGCTGATGCGACAGTCCCGTATAGCCGGCGATGTCCGCGAATCCGACCGCGAGCTCGACGACATTCGCCGACGTCGTCGGAGCGCCGACGTCGCTGTAGCGTCGGCCGATCAACTCGATCTGGCGACGGTGAAACAGGTCGATCACTTCGGTGATACGGGGAAACAGCTGCCCGGCCGCCGCCGCGTAGGCGCGTGCCACGTCGACGAACTGACCTTGAGCGGATAACGGCGCCTCAACATTCGATCGCAACAAGGCGATCTCGGCTTCGGCGATACGGGCGATCGCCTCGCCGGTGGTCCGTACGAGCTGCAGGCTCTGGTCACGGCCCACCAACGACGCCAGGTCACGGACCAGTTCGAACACTGTGACATCGCTCGACGCGAATCGACGCTCGAAGGGACGGGCATCGACGAATCCCGCGGCGCGCCAGATCGCGGCCGCGAAACCGACGTCGATATCGACGCGTGCCGCGACTTCGGTGAGCGTCCAACGTTCGCCTTCGGGACGCAGGCGGCGAACCGCTGCGAAGCTGAGCAGACCGCCGACCTCCTCGGCTTGTACGAGCTCGGGTATCGACGCGCCGATCTCGTCGATGAGGTATATCAACAGCGCCAGACGTTCGGCCGCGTCGACGGAGTTCGGGTCGTACAGGCCGGCGATGACGAGATCGTCACGGTCGGCGAGCATGTCGTCGCCCACCGGTGGGTTGTCCGAGCTCACGAGAACTGTCCCGGTGCATCCACGGCCTGGCCTGTCGATCGTTCGTGTGTGCCCATCGGGACAAGCGAGTTCGGCGGCTCGGCGAGCAACGCGTCACCCGACCTCGCTTGGCTCGACCATGCCGGATCGAGCGCGGGCGTGCACAGCTCGACGCCGGGCGGCGAGTCCCACAGCAGCGCCGGGCGAGCGCCGTGCCAACGCACCGCGAAGGACAACGGACCGGCACGCAACGGCAGCGCATCGACGGTGACGGACTGGCCGAGCCATTCGGGTGCGAATCCGGGCAGGAGTTCAACCGATCCGCGCCGGTCGCGTACGAGCACCGCCCGCAACGCGTGCAGGAACCGGACCGGGTCGCGAGCCGCGTCGGCCGAGCACAGTGAGAGCCAAGGTTCGCGGTCTTCGGTGCGTTGGCGAGCGCGCCGCCGTGCCCGCCATCCGAGGCGGGACCAACCGGTCGCGGCTTCGTCGTCGAAACCCCAGTCTTCCAGCGCGGACACCACCGCAGGTTCGTGCCTCGGGGCGAGGAGCAAATCGGCGCGGGCGGCATCGACGAGCTCGCCGATCGGTGCCGGCAGCTGCGCGTGCAGTCCGCGTTCGAGCTGGCGCTCCCAGCCGCGGACCACCACGTCGGGGCCGGGCAGATCGCGCACATCGATCGGCGCCGAGCTTCCTGCGTCGCACGCATCGCCGACCGCGGCGCGCACGCGGGTGTGATGCGGAACCGGGAAGCACAGCGCGATCTCGATCGGAGCCTCGAGCGCATCGACGGGACCGGTGCGTGCGTTGCCGCCCATCACACATTCGGCCGTCGACGAACCGGCCGCCCAGGCACCCGGCGGACGCGACACGACCAGCACCGGCGTCCCGTCGACGCGCACGACCGGGCCGTCGACCTGTACGGCGGCTCGCCGCGCGACGTGGACGACCAGCGCAACGGTGAGCGGAACCGGCGAACGGTTTTCGACCTCGACGACGGTCACAGCACCCGACGTCGCCGCCGCGCTGTAGCTGCGATGCGCGACATCTCCGCCCGGCACCCGCACGACTGTCTCCCACACCGGAGCCGGACCGAGTCGCTGTTGACGGGTCGTGTTGTCGTGAGCGGGAAGGTGCCACCGGTCGTCGGCACCGACCCACCAGTCGAGCGACAACTCGGCGGTGGTCACCGCGCCTTTGTCGTCGACGTCGGCGAGCGCGCCGGATCGAAGCGAACCGATCGTGCGGCCGGTCACGGTATTCCGTGAAGCTCAGGTTTGGCCGTGCGCATCATGAGCTCAGGGATGAGCTCGGCCGGCCGGGCACCGTCGTAGAGCACACGTCCGACGAACGCCGCGAGCGGCATTTCGACGTGATGCCGTTCGGCGAGCTCGAGCACCGCGGCCGTTGTCTTGACTCCTTCGGCGACCATGTTCATCTCACTCACGACGTCGTCGAGGGCACGGCCGCGGCCGATTTCGACGCCGACGTGACGGTTTCGGCTCTGCGGGCTGGCACACGTCGCGATGAGATCACCCATGCCCGCCAGTCCGGCGAACGTGAGTGGCTTCCCGCCGAGGGTCACACCCAAGCGTGCGAGCTCAGCGAGACCGCGCGTGATCAGCGCCGCCTTCGTGTTGTCGCCGTAGCCGAGACCGTCGGCGATTCCCGCGCCGATCGCGAGCACGTTTTTCAGGGCTCCGGCCATCTCGCAGCCGACAACGTCCGGGTTGGTGTAGACGCGAAGGGTCGGCGCGAAGAACATGCCCTGCAGTTCGTCGGCGACTGCGGCGTCTCCGATCGCGACGACCGATGCGGTCGGCTGGCCGCCCGCAACCTCACGCGCGAGATTCGGTCCGGTGAGCACCCCGATGTGCGTTGGTTCGTGATCGACGAGGACCTGCGCGATCACTTCCGTCATCCGTAGGAGGGTCCCCTGTTCGATTCCTTTGGCCAGACTCACGATCGCGGCGCGAGCAACGACATGCGGCCGGGCCTGCGCCACGACCGTGCGCAGCCCATGGGACGGCACCGCGAACACCACGACGTCGGCGTCGGCACAGGCGGTCGCGAGATCGGCGGTGGCGCGCAGTTCGTGGGGAAGACCGATGCCGGCCAGGTACTCGGGATTTTCGTGGCCGGTGTCGATTCGCGCGGCCAGGTCTGGGCGCCGGGCCCACAGCATGGTCGGCACGTTTTGGCTCACGATCGCCGCGACCGCAGTCCCCCACGACCCTGCGCCGACCACCGCGACTCGCCTCACGCGGTCCTCCGGTGCGCGCCCGCAGTTTCGGGATCGCGCCACCACCAAGGAATTTCGCCGGCGCTGCGTCCCGGGTAGAGCTCGCGGGCGCGCGCGACGCACTCGACGACCGCGGCCATCATCCGATCGGTCGTGTGTTTGACGTGCTCGTGCGGCCCGGGCACGATCGGTTCGCCGATGACCGCGATTTGATCGATTCCCCATTCCCAGTGCGGACGGCGACCTTTGGTGAGGATCCGGTGCGTCCCCCACAGGCCGACCGGCGTGATCGCGACACCGGCTCGCATCGCGAGCCGCGCCGTGCCCGATTTGGCAACCATCGGTTCGAGGTCCTGCGAAATCGTTCCCTCAGGAAACACGCCGACGCACTCCCCGCGTTCGAGAGCATCGACCGCGGTTTTCAGCGCGTCGGCCGCGTCGGCGCGGCCGCGACGAACCGGGATCTGGTGTGCGGCTCGGAGCAGCGGACCGAGGCCTGGCTTGTCGAAAAGCTCAGCTTTGGCGAGATACCGCACGTGGCGGCCGCGACGATCGGCGACCCACGCCAGGGTCAACGGATCGAGGTACGACACATGATTGCTCGCGACGATCGCCGGACCGGTGCTCGGGATGTAATGCGCGCCTTCGATCGTCCATCGCAACCCCCACCGCAGCCAGGGCGAGAACACACCCTTCGCTACGGAGTACACCGGGTCCACGCTCGGTAGCATACGCAGGCCATGTCGGCCCGGCGCCCTTCCCACACTGCAGGCGTCGTCGTGCCGCTGCGGTCATTCACGTTCGGCAAGGTTCGCCTCGCGGACACGCTCGATGACAACACGCGCCGAGCATTCACGCGCACGATGGCCGAACGCGTCGTCGCCGCCGCAGGGTCACGTCCGGTCGTGATCGTGTCGAGCGCACCTGAGGTGATCTCGTGGGCACACGACCTCGGCGTCGCGCACATCGACGATCCGGGGACGCTTGACCTTGCCGCCGACGCCGGACGCGCCTGGGTTCGTGACCGTGGGCTCGTGCGGCTGATCGTGGCGCATGCCGACCTCCCGTTGGCGTCGACCTTCGACGGGATCGCCGATGACGGCGCGGCGCCAGTTGCCGTCGTCGTCCCCGACCGTCACGACGACGGCAACCCGGTGCTGGCGATCCCGAGCGCCGCCGACTTCACGTTCGGCTACGGGACCGGTTCGTGCGCCCGTCACATCGCCGAAGCGCGGCGAGCCGGCCTGCAGGTGCGAGTGGTCAGGGATCAGGCGCTCGGTTTCGACGTGGACGACGCGTCGGATCTCGAGGCGCTGAGCCACCACCGCGAGGCGACGCGGTGACCGTCAGTGTCGACCTCGCGGTTCCCCGCCGGGTGTTAGCGATCGGCGCCCATCCTGACGACATCGAGTTCGGTTGCGGTGCGTCGTTGGCCAAATGGTCCGACGCCGGAGCGGTCGTGCACCTGTGCGTCTGTACCGACGGTTCGAAAGGAACCTGGGACCCCGACGCGAACCTGCGATCGTTGGTGCAGACGCGCGAGGAAGAACAGCGAGACGCCGCCAACATTCTCGGCGCGGTCGCGGTGCGTTTCCTCCGGCGGGTGGACGGCGAACTCGCCAACGATCTGTCGACGCGTGCGGAGGTGTGTGCGACCATCCGCGACGTGCGGCCCGACGTGATTGTCGGCCATGATCCGTGGCGGCCGTATCGACTGCATCCGGATCATCGTGCCGCGGGCCTCCTCGTCGTGAGCGGAATCGTCGCCGCTCGGGACCCCCATTTCTTCGCGGAGCAGGGATTGGTGCCGTTCCGACCTTCCACGTTGTTGCTGTTCGAGCCGGCACGCGTCGACCACGTCGAAGCGGTCGGCGAGCACCTCGGCCGGAAGGTGGACGCACTTCTCGCCCACCGCAGCCAGTGGCGTTCGACGATGGCGATCGACGACGCCGACGAACACGCGGCGGCTGGCCAGCGCGCCGCGTTCGTCGGTGGCCTGCACGACGTCGCTCGCATCGCCGGGCTGCGCGCCGGAGTTCGTGCCGGCGAGGCCTTCGTGCGCATCGACAGCTTGTAGACAGCCAGGTCGTCCCTCGCCCGACGCACCGAACTGTTGGCGCGTCGGGGCCGCCGCGTCGAGCTGCGCTGCAGGTCCGACCGCGCCGACACATCCCTGCGGACACGTCTCCGCAGGCATGTCACCCAGACCCGCCGACCCGGACAGGTCGATGGAGCCAATTGCAAAAGGGCCCGGATCGCGAGATCCGGGCCCTTCGACTTTGCCGTGTTCCGGCTCAGCCCCGCTTGGCGGTGCGCTTACGAGCCGTGCGCCTAGTCGCCCGCTTGGCAGGCGCCTTCTTCGCGGCCTTGCGCTTCGTGGCCTTCCGCTTCTTAGCGGGGGCCTTTTTGGCGGCCTTGCGCTTCTTGGTGGGAGCCTTCTTGGTCGCCTTCTTCGCTGCCCGCTTCTTGGCGGGAGCTTTCTTTGCGGCCTTGCGCTTCTTGGCGGGTGCCTTTTTCGCTGCCCGCTTCTTGGTCGCCTTCTTCGCTGCCCGCTTCTTGGCGGGAGCTTTCTTTGCGGCCTTGCGCTTCTTGGCGGGTGCCTTCTTGGCAGCCCTCTTCTTCGTTGCCTTCTTAGCCGGAGGCACGGGCACCACCTTTCATGGAGAGCGCTCTCTCACTCAACCAACGGGAAGTTCGAACTTCGGGGTCATTCGGTACGCGAGGGAGTGAACCCCGCGCCCTACGCCATCAAGATCCGTTGACGCGCTTTTTGAAATCGGAGCCCACGGTGAACTTCACCGAGTTCGAAGCCGCGATCTGAATGGGCTCACGAGTCTGCGGGTTCATGCCGGTGCGCGCTTTCCGGGCAGACGGCGCGAACGTGCCGAAACCTGGGAGCGTGACCTTGTCACCATCCGCAACTGCGGACTGAACGGACCCGATGAACGCGTTCAATGCGCTCTCCGCATCCGTCTTACTGAGATTTGCAGCGCTCGCGATCGATTCGACGAGCTCACCCTTATTCACGGGTAGAACCTCCGCGCATCGGCGTGTGTCGAAGACATGAGAACCCAATCAAGCGCGAAGGTCAAGCATTCACGCACGTCACGCGCGTACATCGACCACTGTTCGCGCGCAGTGTGCGATGCTTTTGAGATGTCCGATGAGCGCGATGCTGCGCTCGAAGACGGCCGCTACGACGCGTTCATCCTCTCTGCGGACACGCGCGACGACGGCATCGCGATTTCATGCACCATCACGGCCGGATCTCATCGCGGTGATGTCGTCGACCTCGTTTCGACATCGTTCGCGACACGCGACGCACTCGATCTGTTGGGCTTGCCGTGCACCCTCGTGGTCGCGGGCGATGAGATCCGCATCGAGGGCTGAACGCGAGATGAGACCCAGGTCGAAGGACGTGGGTTCTCATCTCGTTCCTGGCAGCCCCGAGCGGATTCGAACCGCCGCTTCCGCCTTGAGAGGGCGGCGTCCTAGGCCGCTAGACGACGGGGCCAGGACTCGGACTCGACCACGGTACCGGTCACCGTCGAGCCAGCTCGGGGGGGAGGAATTGAACCCCCAATTACAGGACCAGAACCTGTCGTGTTGCCGATTACACCACCCCCGAATGGGTGCGCCGAGATCCCGGCGCGGACATGAACGTCCGTACGGCATCGCGGCGGGGTCAGAGTGTAGCGAGTCCCGGAACGAGCTTCGCGACCCACCGATAGCGATCGAGACGCGCGTATCCGAACAGCCGTCCGGCTGCCACCCGGACGGCTTCACCGGCCATGCGCTGGAGCGCGGCAACTCCTTTGATCGGGCTTGTACGGGTCGGCGAGGTGACCGCATCGAGGCCGACTTGATGCGCAATCGCTTCGATGCGCTCGCAGTGATACGGATCGGAGACGAGCACGACGCGTCGCATGTGTCGGCTCTCGAGGAACCTCGCCGCGGCTTGGAGCGACTCCCACGAGGTTCGCCCGGTTGTCTCGCGCACGATTGCCGATTCGGGGATGCCGTGTTGGTGCAGGTAGTCGGCGCTCGCTTCGGCTTCGGTGTCGTGCTCGCCGGGATCACGTCCGCCGGTGACCATGATCTGCGGCGCCATGTGTCTGCGATAGAGCACGATCGCGTGATCGAGACGCGCCGCGAGCACTGCCGAGGGCCGGCCGTTGTGCTGCGCCGCGCCGAGCACGATGATCGCCTGCGAGGGGCGGGCGTCATCTCGGCGTGCGGCCAGCCAGACCTGCACGAAGGTGACCGCGAGATATGCGAAGACGAGCGCCGCGATGAGCACGCCCGTCCGCAGCGCGAGCCTGAACAGTCGAATCACGCGCCGTCGAGCCTCGCCCGCGCCGCGCGCAGCCGCCGAAGGCTGCGCTCTTTGCCGAGCAGCGCGATCGAATCGAACAGTGGCAGACCCGCGCTTGTGCCCTCGATCGCGGCGTACAACACGTGCATCACTTTGCCCGGTTTCAACCCAAGTTCGGCAATCGGTGGCCGCACATCGATGGCGTCGCTCCAATCGCAACGCTCCACGAATTCGATCACTGCGTCGAACACGTCGTTCGCGCTCTCCGTGGTCACAACTTTTTTCCACGAATTCTCGTCGATGACGAACTGTTCGTCGGGAACGAACAAAAATTGTGCTTGTTCGGCGATCTGTACGAGCGTCGTCGCGCGTTCTTGCGCGAGCGCGACCCGCGCGTTCGAACACTCGTACATCGAGGTGTGCGCCGTAGCGCTGCCGTGCGAACGGCAATGTCTCGCTCGCCAACTCTGCGAGTGCCATTCGGCGAATGTGTTCACCGTTCATCCATTCGAGCTTCTTCGGATCGAAGGTTGAGGGCGACGGTGTGACCCGAGCGACATCGAACTCTTCGGTTAGCTCGTCGGTGGTGAGTACCTCGCGGCCGTCTTCGGGGCCCCAACCGAGCAGCGCGAGGTAGTTGACAAACGCGCCTGGGAGATAGCCGGCGTCGCGGTACTCCTCGACCGAGACCGCGCCGTGACGTTTCGAGAGCTTGGCGCCGCCCGGGCCGAGGATCATCGGCATGTGCGTGTAGACCGGTTGGTCGTCGTGGCCGAGGGCGCGGCGCAGCGCGAGGACACGGTGGGTCGAGTCGAGCAGATCGTCGCCGCGCAGCACGTGAGTGATCCGCATGTCGATGTCGTCGATCGCGTTGGCCAAAAAGAATACCGGCGTGCCGTTCGAGCGAACGATCACAAAATCCGAGATCGTCGCCCATTCGACGCTGACCTCGCCTCGTACGACGTCGACGAAGGTGCTCCGTCCTTCGTCGGGCGTGGCGAATCGAACTGATCGCGGCGTTCCTTGCGCCATGAGCGCGGCTCGCCGTTCGGGACTGAGGCTCCGGCAGCGGCCGTCGTAACCGGGGGCTCGGGCGTCGCGTCTGGCCTGCTCGTTGCGTTGCCGTACCTCGGCTTCGGTGCAGAAACATTCGTACGCGTCGCCGGCGTCGAGGAGCCGCTGCGCGGCCCTGAGGTATTGGTCGAATCGGGCGCTTTGGAGGTACGGCCCCTCGTCCCAGTCGAGGCCCGCCCAGCGAAGGACATGCTGGATCTGTTCGATCGATTCGTCGGTCGAGCGCGCGACGTCAGTGTCTTCGATACGGAGGATGAACGTGCCGCCGGTGTGACGTGCCTGCAACCAGTTGTACAGCGCAGTGCGCATGTTGCCGATGTGCATGTCGCCCGTCGGTGCCGGGGAGAAGCGCAACCGGACGTCGTTCATGGCGTGCCGACCTCCGGCCCGCGTTCACGACGGGACGCCGCGTCGGGACCTTCGGTGTGGGCCTGGCTCCTCATGCGAGGAGATGCTTGGCGATCACGACCCGCTGGATCTGGTTGGTGCCTTCGTAGATCTGGGTGATCTTCGCGTCGCGCAAGAACCGTTCGGCGGGCAGATCCTTCGTGTAGCCGACGCCGCCGAGCAGTTGGACGCAGTCGGTCGTGACCCGCATCGCGGTGTCGGACGCGAACAGCTTCGCCATCGAAGACGCGCTTGCCGTTCCGGGCAGACCTGCGTCGAGGAGCGAGCACGCGCGGTACACGAGCAGTGCGGCGGCCTCGACCTGGGTTGCCATGTCGGCGAGCATGAACTGCAGTCCTTGGAAGTCGGCGAGGCGCGAGCCGAACTGTTTGCGCTCACGGACGTAGTTCGCTGCGAGCTCGAGCGCGCCTCGGGCGATGCCGAGCGCTTGGGCACCGACGAGCGGCCGCGAACGGTCGAGCGCACCCATCGCGTACCCGAAGCCACGGCCGGCTTCGCCGATCAGGTTCTCGGCCGGCACCGGACACTCCTCGAGCGCGATCTCGCCGGTCGGAGAGCCGCGCACCCCGAGTTTGCGCTCGAGCTTCGAGACGCTGAAGCCGGGAAACGTCTTCTCCACGACGAAGCAGCTGATGCCCCGATGTCCGGCATCGGGGTCGGTTTTCGCGAACACCGTGTAGAAGTCGCTGACACCTGCGTTGGTGATCCAAAGCTTGTGGCCACTGAGCAGGTAATGGTCGCCGTCACGAACGGCCCGCGTGCGCATCCCCGACACGTCGCTGCCCGCATCGGCTTCGGACAGGCAATACGACGCCTGGCACGCACCCGACGCGACCTGCGTGACGTACTTCTGTTTGAGCGCGTCGGAGCCGTGGTCGAGGACGGGCGTCATTGCAAGCTTCGAGATGAACGTGAACAGCGACGAAGACGCGCAGACCCGTGCGACCTCCTCGACCGCGATCGCATGCGCGAGGATCCCGCCGCCCTGACCGCCGTACTCCTCGGGAAACGCCAAGCCCGCGAAGCCGGCGTCACGCCAGGCATGCCAGCTCGGCCACGGGTAGGCCTCGCGTTCGTCGGCGTCGGCCGCGTTGGGCGCGATGTGCGATTCGGCCAGCCGCCGTAACGACGCTCGCAACTCGACGTATTCGTCGGGAAGAACGAACCCGCTCACACCGTCAGGCCGCAGCGACGGCTCGGAGTTCGGATCGCCAGCCCTCAACTGAGCCGATCAGTTCCGCCATCCGCATCGGGAGCAGAGCGTCAGGAACCGCGTCGACGAGCTCGCGACGGCGGATGTAGTCGTGCGCTGCATCGTGCACGAGGCGGGCCCGCAACGCGACGAAGTCGTCGTCGACGAGACCGTCGTAACCGAGCAGCGCAATCGCGACGTCGATGTCGGCCATGACCGGAGCCCGCCCAAAGTAGGCGGCACGCTTGCCGGCGATCTCCGCAATCACCGCGACGACGTCGGCGTCATGTTCGAGCGGAGACATCCGAAGCGCTCCGACGGCGCGGGCGGCCAACGTGTACGCATAGCCGACGTTCGGTCCGGGACGGCCGAGCAACGAACCTTCGGTGGCCGCGTCCGTCAGGTCGCCTGGACGGTCGGCACGCCAGTCGCGAGCGGGCGGCGGCGCCAAGCCGGGAGGAAGGTTCTGCTGCTGACGGGGCCGGTCGGCGAGTTCCGACGGCACGAACGGGTCAGTGGGCATCGCCTACGAAGTTACTGGACACGCCAGTTGTCGCAGGCATACGTGCGATGGGGTGCTGCGGCGGTCCGTGCTCACCGCCGCACCGGTCACGACGGGGGCCTCGCAGCTGGGGCTGGCTCACCCGCGCGCAGCAGACCGAAGTGGATCGAGTCGAGCAACGCCTGCCACGACGCCTCGATGATGTTCTCGTTCACGCCGATCGTGGTCCAGGTCTGGTCGCCGTCGGTCGAGTCGATCAGCACCCGGGTGACCGCGCCCGTCCCTTTTTGGGTGTCGAGGACACGCACCTTGTAGTCGGTCAGGTGGACGCGCTCGAGCGCCGGGAAACGGCCGTCGAGTGCGTCGCGCAGCGCGGGGTCGAGCGCGTTGACCGGACCGTTGCCCTCGGCCGTCGCGATGACGCGCTGGCCGCCCTGACGGACCTTCACGGTGGCCTCGGTCGTGACCGTCGCTCCGGTCTCGTCGGTCAGGGTTTCGACGCCGGCGCGATCATCGGTGATCACGCGGAACGACTCGACGTGAAACCAGTCTGGTTCCCACCCGGTCGCGCGTCGCATGAGCAGCTCGAGCGATCCGTCGGCGACCTCGAAGTGGTACCCCTCGTGCTCGAGTCGCTTCAGCTGCTCGACCACTTCGGCGAGCTGGGGTCCGTCGAGGTCGAGGCCGAGCTCCTTCGCTTTGAGTACCAGCGTCGACTTGCCCGCCAGTTCCGACACCACGAATCGGGTGCCGTTGCCGACAACGTCGGGTGACAGGTGCTCGTAGGCGTCGGGTCGCTTGGCGATCGCGCTCATGTGCAAGCCCGCCTTGTGCGCGAACGCGGAGTGACCCACGTAGGCGGCTTGGGGATTGAGCGGCATGTTCACGAGCTCGGCGACGTGATGCGCGACGGGGGTCAAACGAGCCATGCGGTCCGGCGGAATCGTCTCGATGCCCATCTTCAAGGACAGGTTCGGGATGATCGCGGTCAAGTTGCAGTTCCCGGTGCGTTCGCCGTATCCGTTGATCGTTCCCTGCACCTGGGTTGCGCCCCCGAGCACGCCGGCCAGCGCGTTAGCCACTCCGGTCCCGCCGTCGTCGTGCAGGTGGACCGCCACACGTACGTCGTCGCCGAGGTAGGTCACGACCTCGTCCACGATCCGTGTGACCTCGTGCGGCAACGCGCCGCCGTTGGTGTCGCACAGCACAACGTGCGACGCGCCGTTGGTTGCCGCCGCCTCGAGCACACGGAGCGCAAACTCGGGGTTGCGCTTGTAGCCGTCGAAGAAGTGTTCGGCGTCGAACAACACGTTCATGCCGGCGCCACGCAGGAACTTCACCGAGTCGGCGACCATGGCCTCGCCCTCGTCCAGGGTGGTACCGAGCGCCTCAAGCACGTGGTAGTCCCACGCTTTGCCGACGATGCACACGGTGGAGACGTTGGCCTCGACGAGATGGCGCAGGGTGTCGTCGCTGTCGACCTTTCCTTTGACTCGGCGGGTCGACCCGAACGCAACGAGCGTGGACGTCGCGAGGTGAAGGTCACGTGGCGCGGCCGGCGGAACAGCTCGTCGTCTTTGGGGTTCGCGCCCGGCCAGCCCGCCTCGATGTAGTGCACGCCGAGCCAGTCGAGCTGTTCGGCGATGCGCAACTTGTCTTCAACGGTGAGGGAGATCCCCTCGAGCTGCGCTCCGTCCCGCAAGGTTGTGTCGTAGATCTCGACCCGTTCGGGAAGTGGGTGTGACGTCATACGAGCTCACACCATTCCTTGTACTTGTCGACCTGGCCGCGCACGGCGCGTCCGTACTCGTTGGCGATCACTTTGGTCATCGCACCCGGACACGGGATCACGCGGTCGTCGACCGAGTTCACGGCGGAAACTTCGGCCGCGGTGCCGCACACGAACATCTCTTCGGCGACGTACAGATCACTGCGCGACAGGTCGTCGACCACGACCTCGAAGCCGTGATCGTGTGCGATCGTCGTCACGGAATCCTGGGTGATGCCGGGCAGCGCACCTGCCGACACTGGCGGCGTGACAAGGATCCCGCGGCGTGCCGCGAAGATGTTCTCGCCGGTGCACTCCGACACGAGCCCGTCGGGGTTGAGCATGATCGCTTCGTCGTAGCCCGCTTTGAGGGCTTCGACCTTCGCCAACGACGAGTTCACGTAGTTCCCGGTGGTCTTCGACAGCGGCGGCATCGTGTTGTGGTCGTGGCGCGTCCACGACGAGATCTTCATCCGCACACCCTTGCTGACCGCGTCGTCGCCCAGGTAGGCGCCCCAAGGCCAGCACGCGATCGAGACGTCCACTTTGCAGGGCAACGTGTTGAGACCCATCTCGCCGTAGCCGTAGTACGCGATCGGTCGGATGTAGCACGACGGCAGACCCGTGCGCGCGTACCGTGTCCTTCACGGCGGTCACGATCTGGTCGACCGTGTACGGGATCTCCATCAACATGATGCGCGCCGAGTTGAACAAACGTTCCACGTGCTCGGTGAGGCGGAACACCGCCGGCCCGCGCTCGGTCTCATAGGCACGGATGCCTTCGAACACGCCTGTGCCGTAATGCAACGTGTGGGTGAGCACGTGGATACGTGCGTCCCCCCACGGGATGAGCTCGCCGTTCATCCAGATCTTCTCGGTCGGCGTGATGGGCATCATCGAACCTTTCGGTCGTGCACGGCGTCAGCAGGCAGCGGAGATCGCGTCGCCGATCTGGGTGGTCGTGCCTTCTACATCGTCAGTCTTGTCGACTGCGTTCAGGATTCGGGTCGAGGCGTCGGCCTCGCCGAGGAACTCGCACATCATGGCGGCTGAGATCACCGCGGCCCGAGGATCGGCCCGGCCGGTGCCGGCAATGTCGGGGGCCGATCCGTGCACCGGCTCGAACAAGCTCGGTCCGGTACGCCGAGGGTTGAGGTTGGCCGACGCGGCCCGTCCGATTCCGCCGGCCACCGCGCCGGCCAGGTCGGTCAGGATGTCGCCGAAGAGGTTGTCGGTCACGATCACGTCGTAGCGGCCGGGATCTTCGACCATATAGATGCACGCGGCGTCGACATGGTTGTACGCGGTCGTCACGTCGGCGTACTCGGACGCCACGTCGTCGAAGGTGCGCTGCCAGAGGTCGCCAGCGAACGTGAGCACATTGGTCTTGTGTACGAGCGTCACCTGCGAGCGGACGCGACCGCGCGCGAGGTCGAACGCATAGCGCACGCATCGCTCCACACCGAGACGCGTGTTGACCGATCCTTGCGTCGCGATCTCGTTCGGCGTGCCGTGGCGCAGCACGCCGCCCTCGCCCGTGTATGTCCCTTCGGTGTTCTCCCGCACGACGAGGAAGTCGACGCCGTCGTTGTGGCGGCCGGGACCCGCCTTGAACGGCCGCAGGTTCACGTACAGATCGAGGGCGAAACGCATCCGCAACAGCAGCCCGCGTTCGAGCACGCCCGGCGGGACCTCGGGTGTGCCGACCGCGCCCAGCAGAATCGCGTCGAACCCGCGGAGTTCGTCGAGAACCGAGTCAGGCAGGACGTCACCGGTGCTGAGATAGCGACGTCCGCCGAGGTCGTAATCGGTCGTGTCGAGCACGACCGAGGCGGCCCGGACGACTTTCAACGCTTCTGCCGTCACTTCGGGACCAATCCCGTCGCCGCCGATGATCCCGACCCGGTGCGCCATCTCGATCCTTCCTCTTGGCACGAAAAAACCGCCCACGTAGACGTGGACGGTTGCAGCGAACGCCGGAACGGCGTTCGCTTACGGAATGACGATGACGTCGAACGAAGAGGACTCCACCGAGCCGCCACGCGGTTGCATAGGGACCCAGGATCGCAGGAGATCCGACCGTTGTCAAACTTATTCACAGGTCCAAGCCGTGCGGCAACGACGCCTGTGCGGCGCCGCGCCACGAAGCGCACGCCGGGGGTACCCTGCCCCGGATGAGCGAGCCGCACCTTTCGCCGCAGGCGTACGCGCGTCTTCGCGAGGAACTCGAAGAGCGCACGACGACGCGCCGACGCGAGATCTCGTTGTGGATTGAACGAGCGCGCGAGCACGGCGACATCAGCGAAAACGCCGACTACGACGCGGCCAAGAACGAACAGGGACACAACGAGGCGCGCGTCCGACAGCTCGAAGCGATGCTCAAAAGCGCCGTCGTCATCGACAGCGCGTCGTCCGGCGACGTAGTCGAGCCCGGCGTGCTCGTCGAGCTCCGCCACGAGGGCGATGACGACGCGGTCACCTACCTCGTCGGTTCGATCGAGGAACGACATGAAACCTACGCCGTGCTGTCCACCGAGTCCCCGCTCGGCCAGGCACTCCTGGGCGCAGGGCCGGGAACGCAGGTCCGCTATCAGGGACCGAAGCGCGAGCTCGGCGTGACGGTCGTCGCGGTCCGACCGTTGAGCTGACCCGACACCGGGCCCACCTCGCCTCGGGATCGCACGGTCCGGATCTCGGGACCGACCGGCCGCGAGCCGCCGCAACCCATGGACGTCGAGCGCGTCGCGCGTCGGCGCGCCGTCTGGCCGGCCCGGTTCGGCGGCGACGAGGGCCACCGAGGCGTGACCGATCGCTGCGCCCGCGCCAGAACTCGACGTTCGTTGCTGCAACATCGAGGCTCTTTCGCTCACTGACGTTCCGGTGGGGTCGCGGGCAGGCCGCGAGTGCGGGCCAGGTCGGCCGCGGCCGAGAGCACGGGCGCCGCGAACCGCAAGCCTGGATCCGGTCCGAAACGTTGCGCCGGCCCGCTCACGCTGATCGCCGCGACGACATGATCGGCGACCCGGACTGGCGCGCTCACACTGGCGACGCCGGACTCTCGCTCCCCGACCGTGGCCGCCCAGCCTGCGTCGCGCACCGCATCCAGCACCCCAGGATCGACCTCGAACCGGTCGCGGTCGTCGGCCCAGGCGAGCAGCACCCGCCCACCCGAGCCTTTCGTTAACGGCATGACCGCGCCGAGCGGCACGGTGTCGCGGCAGGCCGGTTGGCCGCTCGTGGGTGGCGACGCATATCCGCTGGTCGCCTTCTCGCACGTAGAGCTGTGCGCTCTCCCCCGAATCGGCGCTCAACCGCTGCAAGACGGCGCGGGCCGGTTCGACGAGTGCGAGTGCCGCGCCCGCGGCTGCGCCCCATCCGACAAGGCGGGCCCCGAGGCGGAACCGGCCGCCGCGATCACGCACGACGAGCGCGAGGCGCTCGAGGGCAACGGCCAGACGATGAGCAGTCGGACGTGCCAAACCCGTTGCTCGAACCAGATCCGCAAGGGTGCACGGACCCTCGCGCGCGATGGCGTCGAGGATGCTGACCGACCGGTCGAGTGTCTGGACCCCAGATGTGGGCCAGCTTGATACACTGTCCATCTGATGATTATACCGTCTTACACAGTGAGATAGAGGGAGGCGGCGTGCCGACGAGAACGCTGTCGGAAAAAGTCTGGGACCAGCACGTCGTACGGACGGAGGACGGCGTTCCCGACCTGCTCTACATCGATTTGCATCTCGTCCACGAGGTGACCTCCCCGCAGGCCTTCGACGGTTTGCGTCTCGCCGGCCGCGGCGTACGCCGACCCGATCTCACGGTCGCGACGATGGACCACAACGTGCCGACCGCCGGACTCGACCGTCCGCTCGAGGATCCGATCTCGGCGAAACAAATCGAAGTGCTAGTCCGGAACTGTGACGAGTTCGGGATCCGTTGCTACGCGATGGGCGATCCCGGCCAGGGCATCGTGCACGTCATCGGACCCGAGCAGGGACTGACCCAGCCAGGCATGACGATCGTGTGCGGTGACAGCCACACCTCGACGCACGGGGCATTCGGCGCGCTTGCGTTCGGCATCGGCACCAGCGAGGTGGAGCACGTGTTGGCCACGCAAACGCTTCCGCAGATGCGGCCCGGAACGATGGCGATCACCGTTGACGGCGACCTGCCGGTCGGCGTCACCGCCAAGGACGTCGTCCTTGCGATCATCGCCCGCATCGGTACCGGCGGTGGGATCGGCTCGGTGCTCGAATATCGCGGCGACGCGATCCGCGGACTGTCGATGGAAGGACGAATGACGGTGTGCAACATGTCGATCGAAGCCGGCGCGCGGGCCGGGCTGATCGCGCCGGACGACACCACCTTCGCCTATCTCGAAGGCCGACCGGCCGCACCCACCGGCAAGGCGTGGGAGCATGCCCTCGACGACTGGCGCGCACTCAACACCGACGCCGGCGCCGTATACGACAAAGAGGTCGTCATCGACGCCGCGACGCTCCGTCCGCAGGTCTCGTGGGGTACGAATCCGAGCCAGACCGTGACCATCGACGACTCGGTTCCCGATCCCGATGCCCTGACCGACGAAGCCGCTCGCGAGTCCGCGAAACGGGCGCTTGCCTATATGGGCCTCAAAGCCAACACGCCGATGCGCGACATTTCGGTGGACACGGTCTTTATCGGCTCGTGCACGAACTCGCGGATCGAGGATCTGCGGGCCGCAGCCGCGGTGGCCGAAGGCAGGCACGTGAAATCGGGCATTCGGACGCTCGTCGTGCCCGGTTCGGCTGCGGTGAAAGTCCAAGCCGAAGCCGAAGGATTGGACGCCGTGTTCCGCGCCGCCGGCTTCGACTGGCGTGAGCCGGGCTGTTCGATGTGTCTGGCAATGAACCCGGACAAGCTCGCACCCGGCGAACGTTGTGCGTCGACGTCGAACCGGAACTTCGAGGGCCGCCAAGGCAAAGGCGGTCGCACCCATCTCGTGTCGCCCGCCGTCGCGGCCGCCACCGCAATTGCCGGACACTTCGCAACTCCCCAGGATCTGGAGCACTGATGCAGCAGGTACGAGTCATCACCGGTCGAGCCGTGCCGCTCGTGCGGTCCGATGTCGACACCGATCAGATCATTCCCAGCGACTGGTTGAAGCGGGTTGAGCGCACAGGATTTGGCGCCGGACTGTTCTCGGAGTGGCGTGAGAACTCTGACTTCGTCCTCAACCAGCAACGATACGCGGGCGCCAACATCCTCGTCGCCGGATCCAACTTCGGGACCGGCTCGTCGCGCGAACACGCGGTGTGGGCGCTGATGGACTACGGCTTCGCGGCCGTGCTTTCGTCACGATTCGCCGACATCTTCCGCAACAACTCCGGGAAGATGGGCCTCGTGGCCGCGACCGTCGCGCAAGATGCGATCCAACGCATCTGGGACGTGATCGAACAAGACCCGGACCTCGAGATCGTGGTCGATGTCGAGCACCGGCGCGTCGCGGCACCGTCGATCGGTCTCGACGTCGCGTTCGAAATCGACGACTTCACGCAGTACCGGCTGCTGCACGGCCTCGACGACATCGGGCTCACCCTCGCGCACTGCGACGACATCACGACCTACGAGCGGTCGCGCGCCGAGTGGATGCCGACGGTGCACTCGTAGCGAACCGACTGCTGCGTCCGGCCTACGCTGCTGCCTCGAGCATGCGGAGTTCCCGGTCGGCCCAGACGTCCGCGATGGCCAGCGCGAGATCGTGGGTCGCTTCGCTCGACACGAGGTAGTCGTAGAACTCGAGCATGCTCATGGGGGGCTCCCGATCCGTCAGCCAGGCTTGTTGCCTGTAACAACGGCAAGTTCCCGCCATTTCCAAAGACATTCTCCGTCGGCGAATCCACAATCCGCCAACCAGGACAAATGTGTCTCTACCGGCACAAGCTTGTTCGACGGATCGTCGTGTTCGGGGCTGGTCCCGAGCGCGGCGAGGAACTCCGCGTGCCTTCGGGGCGTGGTCGAGGCAAAATGCTCAGCGTTGGCGAACGTCCCGCCGGGACTCAGGTGGTCGAACACCTCCCCGTACAGGGCACGCTGACGTTCGAACGGGAGATGATGGATCGCGAAGCTCGACACGATCACGTCGAAGTGTCCGAGGTCGCCGGGCAGCGGCACGGCGAGATCGTGGCGGCGTACCTCGGCGATGTGCTCGTCGGCAAAGCGGGCTCGTGCCCGGTCGAGCATCTCGTCTTGGAAGTCGAGCCCGATCCCGATAGCACCGGGACGCGCGTCGAGCACGAGACCGAGCGCGACGCCGTCGCCGGTTCCCAAATCGAGGACACGGTCGACGTGTTCGGGAAGGACCTCGAGCAGGATTTCGTACGCCTCGGGCCGATGCGGGATCCGGTCGCGCGCGGAGATACGCCAGCGCATGCTCGGCTTCGCTCCACAAGTTGACGTTGTCGGGGGCGGACACGACTAGGGCCCGCCTGTGATCTCGCGCACCTCACCGCGCTCGCGCAGCCGGACGAGCTTGTTCACTGCGTTCAAGTAGGCGCGCGCCGACGCCTCGACGACGTCGGTCGCGACGCCACGGCCGGTCACCTTGCGACCTTCGGAATCGACGGTGATGACGACCGCACCGAGCGCATCGGAACCGCCCGTCACCGACGACACCTGGAAGTTTCCGACCTTGCCCGAAACGCCGGTGGCCTTCGAGATCGCGGCGATCGCGGCGTCGATCATGCCGTCGCCACTCCCGGCGGCTTCGACCTTGCCGTCGCCGTGACCCAACACCACCCTCGCGCTCGGCTTGGTGGCGGTCCCGCCGTGCACCTCGAGTTCGTACACGCTGAAGCGATGCACCATTTCCGTGCCGAGCTCCTCGGCGACGATCGCTTCGAGATCGGCTTCGGTGATCTCGATCTTCTTGTCGGACAGCTCCTTGAACCGCACGAACGCGGCGTTGAGCGCATCGCCTTGCACGCGGATACCCATCTTGTCGAGTGTGTCGGCGAACGCGTGCCGTCCCGAATGCTTGCCGAGCACGATCTGCGCGGCTTCCTGACCGACCTGCGACGCGTCGATCACCTCGTAGGTTTCGCGGTCGGCGAGGACGCCGTGCTGGTGTATGCCGGCCTCGTGCGCGAACGCGTTGCGACCGACGACCGCCTTGTTGTACTGGACGTGGTAACCGGTGAGCCTCGACACCAGCCGAGAGGTGCGCGCCAACTCGTCGCTTTTCACGCCCACGTTGACTCCGACGAAGTAGTCGCTGCGGGTCCTGATCGCCATCACGACCTCCTCGAGCGCCGCGTTGCCGGCCCGTTCACCGAGCCCGTTAATGGCGCACTCGACTTGGCGGGCGCCGTTGGCGACGCCGGCGAGCGAGTTGGCAACCGCGAGACCGAGGTCGTCGTGACAATGCGTGGACACGACGAAATCGCCCCGCACATGCGAGATCACATACGCGATCAGCCGCCCGTAGTCCTCCGGCACCGCGAAGCCGACCGTGTCGGGGATGTTCAGTGTCGTTGCCCCGTTGTCGACCGCGAGCTGGCAGACCTCGCACATGAAGTCGGGATCGGACCGGTAGCCGTCCTCGGGTGAGAACTCAACATCGTCGCAATAGCTCTTGGCTCGGGCCACCGCACCGGCGGCTTCGCCTTTGACCTGCTCCTCGGTCATGCGGAGCTTCTTTTCCATGTGGATCTTCGACGTCGCGATGAACACATGGATGCGCGGACGGTCGGCGTGGCGCACCGCCTCCCACGCGCGATCGACATCTTTGAACCCGGTACGCGAGAGCCCGGCGATGATCGGCCCGCGGACCGACTTGGCGATCGCCTCCACCGAATCGAAGTCTCCGTCCGAGGCGATCGGAAAACCGGCCTCGATCACGTCGACCCCGAGACGCGCGAGCTGCTCGGCGATCTCCAACTTCTCGGCGACGTCGAGCGAGATACCCGGTGACTGCTCTCCGTCTCGCAGTGTCGTGTCGAAGATCTTGACCGTTTCCATGTCGCCCTCCCGGGTCTGTCGGGGTTTCGCCGCAACGAAAAACCCCCCGGGCCGATCGGCACGGAGGGTCGAGCGCGAGCACCGATTGGCGCCCGCGCTTACGTAAGAAGGAGGCCCAGCAGCGGTGAGGGCTGCGTGATCTGCGGCATCGTCTCCTTGCGCATACGAGCCTCACTGTAGCGCGATCGGCTCTCGCGTCAAACGTTTCGCCGTCTCCTCTCGGCGCTCGTCGGTCGTGCGTGAGAGAATTCCGAGATGCGCGCCGGACCCAAGCGGGTGCTCAGAACGGGAATCGGCGCCGGGCTCGTATACGCCGGTTGGCGGGCGTGGCAGGCAGGGGTCCGCGCGTCGACGCACGACAGCGCCTCGGATTCGGGCCCATTCCCGTTTCCGCCGATCCCTCGACCGGCACGCCAGATCTAGCCGAGATCTAGCCGAGGTCGATCGCGCGGGCGGACTGCACGCCCGGCTCGGCGGCGACCCGGGCGACAGTTTCGGCCGACACAGGCGAGTCGGTGGCGAGCACCATCAGCGCGGCTTCGCCACTCGGGCTGCGACCGACACCCATATCCGAGATGTTCACGTTCGCTTTGCCGAGCTGGCTTGTGACCGCGCCGATCATCCCGGGGGTGTCGGAGTTGTGCACCACCAGCATGTAACGCGCGGGTGGCAGGTCGAGCGTGTGCTCGTCGATTCCGACGATGCGTGGTCCTTGTTGCTTGCCGAACAACGTGCCCGCAGCTTGAGCGACGCGTCCTGCGAACGTGCCCTTCACCTCGATCAGGTTCACATAGTTGCGCGCGTCGGCCGATTTGGTTTCGACAACCCGGATGCCGCGCGCTTCGGCAAGCTGGGGTGCGTTCACGAACGTGACGGGCTCATCGACCGCGGGTCCGAGCACGCCCTTGAGGATCGACAAGGTCAGCACACGACAGTCGTAGTCGGCGATCTCGCCTTCGTAGAACACTTCCAGCGTTTCCGGCGCGCCGCCCGCAAGCCCGGAAAACAGCCGCCCGAGCCGTTCGGCGAGCGGCAGGAATGGTCGTACGATCTCCGACGCCTCCGACGCGGCGACGTTGACGGCAAACGGAACGAAGTCGCCTCGCAACGCGAGCACGACCTGCTCGGCAATGGTCTCACCGGCCTTGTCCTGCGCTTCAGCTGTCGACGCACCGAGGTGCGGTGTCACGACGACATTGTCCAGCTCGAACAGCGCAGACACGGTGGTGGGCTCCTGCGCGAACGTGTCGATCGCGGCGCCACCCAGACGTCCGTCGCGTACCGCGTCGGCGAGCGCGTCCTCGTCGACGATGCCGCCGCGGCCCGCGTTCACGAGACGCATTCCCGGCTTGGCATGGGCGAGCACATCAGCGTTCACCAGACCGATCGTGTCCGGCGTCTTGGTCGCATGGATCGTGACGAAATCGCTCGCCGCGACCAGATCGATCATCGTGTCGACGAGCTGCACGCCCAACTGTCGGGCGCGATCGGGACTGACGAAAGGGTCGTAGGCGACGAGTCGCATCCCGAACGCGTCGCCGCGCTGCGCCACGAGCACGCCGACCCGACCGAGACCGACGATCCCGAGTGTTTTGCCGTGAAGCTCGACGCCCTCCCACTTCGACCGGTTCCACCGTCCCGCGTGCAGGTCGGCGTTGGCCTGCGGTACGTTGCGCGCCTGGGCGAGCAGCAACGCCATCGTGTGCTCGGCCGCCGACAAGATGTTCGACGTCGGGGCGTTCACAACCATGACGCCACGCCGTGTCGCTTCGCCGACGTCGACGTTGTCGAGACCGATACCCGCTCGGCCGACGACGACAAGATCGGTCCCGGCCGCGAGCACGTCGGCGGTCACCTGCGTCGCGCTGCGGATCACGAGCGCCGCGACGCCCACCAACGCGGCGCAGAGTTCCTCGGAGGTCAGCCCCGTCTTGACCACGACGTCGAGCCCAGCCGCACGCATCGCGTCGAGCCCACGATCGGCGAGCGGTTCGGTGACAAGGACGCGCGAAGCCATAGTGATGCGAGGCTAGCGAGGCATCCAGGCGTGGCGTGCTATCCGACACACGACCTTCGGGCCTGGGCGCCGACCGTGTCGCAGTCGCCGCTCGGTCCGGACGTCAGACGCGCCGAACCGGTCAGGGCGCGAGCACGTCGGCGATGCGACGCACACCTTCGCCGAGGTCGTCGTCGCCGAGGGCGAAGCTCAACCGCGGTATCCGGGTGCGCCGAACGCCTCGCCGGGCACGACCGCGACTTTCGCCACCTCGAGCAGCGCTTGGCACAACTCGAGAGAGGTCTGCGGTCGCCGTCCGCCGATCTGTCGTCCCAGCACACCCTCGAAGGAAGGAAAGCAGTAGAACGCGCCCTGAGGTTCGAGGCAGGTGACGCCCGGAATCCCCGAAAGTAGCTCGAACATCATCTTGCCTCGACGCGCGAACGCCTCGCGCATACGACCAACCGCCTCGAGGTCGCCGCAGACCGCGGCCAGCGCCGCCGCTTGCGCGACGTTCGACACGTTCGAGGTGGAATGGGACTGAAGGTTGGTCGCAGCCGCGATGACGTCCCGCGGACCGATCATCCAGCCGACGCGCCAACCTGTCATCGCGTACGTCTTTGCGACACCGTTGACGATCACACATCGGTCGGCCAGCTCGGGCACGAGTCCCGGCATCGACGAGAACACGTGACCGTCGTACGTGAGATGCTCGTAGATCTCGTCGGTCACGACCCAGATACCCCGGTCGACCGCCCACTGCCCGATCGCTTCGACCTCGTCGGGCGGGTACACCGCGCCGGTCGGGTTGCTCGGCGACACGAACAGCAACACCTTCGTGCGTGGCGTCACCGCCTCGTCCAGCTGCTCGATCGAGACGCGAAAACCGGTGACTTCCGTGGTCGCAAGCACCACCGGGACACCTCCTGCGAGCGTGATGCTCTCGGGATACGACGTCCAGTAGGGCGCAGGCAACAACACTTCGTCGCCCGGGTCGCAGAGCACTTGGAACGTGTTGTACACGGCGTGCTTGCCGCCGTTGGTGACGACAACCTGGTCGGCGGCGCATTCGACGCCCGAGTCGCGTTTGGTCTTATCGCGCGATCGCGGCCCGCAGCTCCGCAAGCCCAGACGTCGGCGAATAGTGGTGGTGGCGCGGCTCCCGAGCGGCCGCGATCGCGGCGTCGACGATCGCGGCCGGCGTCGGAAAGTCGGGCTCGCCGGCACCGAAACCGATCACGTTCTCGCCGGCAGCCTTGAGTGCCTTGGCCTTGGCGTCGACCGCCAGGGTTGCCGATTCGTTGATCGCGGCGATCCGCGCAGAGATACGTCCCACTGCCCCATCCTCGCGGGCGACGACAGGCGATTCGGCTCGATTCCGCCATCCCGGGCGCAGCCCCGACACCGATCGTGGCCTGAACCCGTTTTCGCGGCCGGTGGCGCCTAGCCTGACCTGCCATGCACGGCGACGCTCGCCCGGCACGACGCCGGATACCCCGGCTCACCGGCGCGCTGCTCGACGATCGCGATCATGGTCGCGGGCGTGGCCGGCGTCGTCGAAATCCCCGCCCACGCCGACACCGGAACCCCGCCGCCGGAGGCGTACATCCTGGTCGACGCCGGCACCGGCGCCGTGATCACCGGCCGGAACATACACGAGGCTCTGCCGCCGGCGAGCACGGCCAAGATCATGACAGCACTCGTGGCGGTCGAACGGCTGGCGCCGAACGCCACCATCACCGTCAGTGCCAACGCCGCCGACCGCGAGGCGATGAAGATCGGGATGCCGGCCGGTTCGCGCTGGCCGTTCCGCGAGATGATGGCGTCGATGATGATGGTGTCGGCCAACGACGCTGCGTACGCGATCGCCGAGACCGTCGGAGGGAGCATCAGCGGATTCGCCGCCGATCTGAACTCGACCGCAAAGCGGTACGGCATGCGAGACAGCATCTGGGGCGACCCGGCCGGACTCACAGACAGCACCTCCTACGAGGGCGGACCGAGAACGAGCACGTACGACCTCGCGATCGCGACTCGTAACGCGCTGACCGTGCCCGCGATCGCACACTGGGCCGACACCAAAACGTTCGATTTCACCGACCCGGCCGGCGTGCATCACGAGCTCACCAACCACGACAAGTTCCTGCCCGACAACGGCTTCGGCTACGAAGACGCGAACGGGTTTAAGACCGGCTACACCGAGATCGCCGATCACACCCTGGTCACGACCGCCAAGCGCAACGGCCGCCAATGCATCGCGGTGATCCTCGGATCGGTCGACAGCGGCTACACGTGGGCCGCGTCGCTCCTCAACCAATGCTGGCAGAAGCCGCCGGTCGCGACGACCGGCATCGTTCTCCCACCGGTGCGGGTCTCGCCGTACGAGAACCCGGGTGACGGCACGGGCAGCCTTCACGAAGCTTGCGGGGACCACGACCCCGACGCATCCAGCCGCCAAAACCCCAAGCGCGAAGCGGGGGAGGTCGGCGTCGGGAATCCCGGCGTCCATCGCCGCCACCACGAACATCGCGGCACGGCATACCGCACGTCATTCCGGCGGCGGCCTGCTCACGCCGACCCGAGTCGCGCTCGTCGTCGTGCTGGCAGTCGTCGGATGCATCTGGTTCCGACGGCGAGCGGTCAAACGGCGGCGCGCGCAACGCAACGCACGTCAGCGGGGCGCGCGAAAGCGATGCGGAGCGGGAGCCTGCCCGTGGTCGACGGCCGCTACCGCACCGGCACCCGTGTCGGTCCGCCGGTCGAGTCGCGTGTGCGGGTCAAACGCAACTACATCGACCTCACAAGCCAAGACAGTCCGGCCGATACCGACCGTGGAAAGAAAACCGACTTCTACGGCCTCAACTAGACCGCGAATCTTGTGACGAGTTTTCATGCGGCGGCGGCGAGTCTCGCGTCGGAGATTCACCACTTCACGATCGATTTGTCTGACCGGCCACCGCGACGAACAATCCGCTGCAGCTCCCGACCCTCATCGTCTCCTGGCCGACGAACCCGGACCCGCTCAGCCCTACAAGCAGTCTGCGCGACCCAGAGGGCAACGGGTGGACGCGAGCCCACAAACCATGCCGATCGGGCACTAGCGACCTGGCGGACACAGTTGCCGCGGATGGCACCGAGCGTCTGCCCCTCAGATCAGAATTGCGAAAGTCGATGCGAGGGTCTACTCAGTTTCGGGTAAGCCGCAGCCCGTTCGCGTACGCCAAGGTGTCCGAGGTTGGAGCCGGAGACGCGGCGGTAGCGTTCAGCTCGACCCGGTTGAGCCCACGCCGCAGAGTCAGTGGGATGGCTGTTGGTCCCGATCCCAGGGGGACATAGTGCACCGAACCGTTGTCCTCTTGAACCACGATCGAGATCGGGCCGCTTCCCGCGTTCCGCGCCCGTATGAATGTGGGCGCGAGCGCCCACTGCCCAGAGCTGGGCGAGATGATGTCGACTTCCAACTGATCGCCCGATAATTCGAAGGCCAGCTTGCTCAGATCGTAGGTGCCGCCGTTTCCAGGCGTGCCTTGGCCGGCAGGAAAGGCCCGCACTATCTCCGGATGGCCGGTGATCATCGTCCACGCGGTGGGGAAAGGGCTCGTCAGCCGATCGATGGTCCAATAGGTCGCCGGATGGCTCGTTCTGAGTGCGTCGAAGTAGCCGTAGATCGAGATCGCCGTACCAACGGCACATCCGTAGAGAATGAGTAAGGCGCCTACGGCTGCCACAACCCGTCGCTTCCGTCCGGAGCTGAGGACGAACCAGCCAATAAGGCCGGAGATAACGAAGAAGGTCGCATAGTCAACCTCGTATCTCTCCGTTGAGCTGGGAAGTACGACAGAGAGGAAGAAAAGGATAAGTGTTCCGAATGCTAACACTGTGAGTATTAGAACTAATAGTTCGCGTCGTCGCTGTCTCGCGAGAGAGACAAGGGCGGGAATACAAGCAACTACGATCGGTGTCGTGGTCACCAAACCGCCTGTATTTACTCCGTAATACAAGGATAGATTGCCAGGGCCATATGGCGGTGGCGGCAACGTGAAATAGGGAAATGCCAGAGTCCAGCGTACGGGCGCGATCGCGTAGTAGTAGAGATTGGGAAGGAGGGACGACAGACTGAACATCGGAAGTTTCGACACTTCGACGCCACCGACGAGTGCATAAGTCGTGCCGTTCTGGAGTAGCGAGCCGAAGCGGGCGTAGTTGTAAGCGAGATCAAGCACAAAAAGAATTAGGAATGGTACAAGGAGGACATTAGCGTATCGAACGAACTCAGCGCGAGTGCGTATGTCACGTTTGCGGACGATGTAAGCGAATAGCACTATGAGCAACAGAGCCTCAAAGACGAGGTCCGGTCGACCGCCGACCGCTAACCCGATGCTCGCGCTGCCAACGGCGAGCTTCCAGAGCCGGAGTGAAGGTGACAGTCCGCCGGATGCAAGAAAATATGCACCCATCATGCCAAAGCAATAAGCGCTCGATATCGCGAGTTCGTAAGTGGAGGGTCGCCTGAGTAGATATGGAGCGACGCTACTCAGCGCGAGCGCGGCCGATGCGAACCCGATCTGCCACACCTTGGTATCAGGCAGGTAGCGATCTACCAGGAGGCAAAGAAGCAGGAATGCGAAGAGAAGACCGAACGAGCAATAGATGATTACGCCCAGATCCATCGGCATGTCGCCAACACCGAGCAGTCGCCAGGGTATGAGAAGAGTGACGACGGGCGTCGGTCCCCACGTCAGGAAGAAGTGTCCCTTGTAGAGGGCCAGATCATGATAAATGCCCTCTTGCCAGTAGGCGTTCTGGGCCGGGTCGTAGGGATCCTTTAGCGCCAAAAGACCGGGGGGGACAGGCTCGAGAAGACCCAAATGCCCTTTGAGGAAGGCGTTGGCGAGCAAGTTGTACGGGTCGGTTTGCGTTCCAAACGTGGTCGGATTCCCCTCTGTTGTGCCGGTCCAGAAGTAGAAGATGACAGAGAGGAAGAAGATCGGCGCAAGAACCATTACCCTTCGGCGTCGCTTTCTGCGACCGTCGACCGGGGGTGTGGTGCTTCGCTCGGGCTCGGCGGATCGATCAGTAGGATCGAGGATATTGACCGGAACGTCCGTCACGTAGGCCGCGCCTCATCGCCCGGAACCAATGCCATTTACGCAATGATATCCACTTCGGTGCCGAGCAGCGCGCGTCGGGAGTTTGCGGTTCTCGTCACAGACCGTTCGGGTGCACGAGACGGTAGCCGATGAGAATATCCACGTTTGCGGCGTCAGTCAGCGTCGCGCTCGGCGACGACTGTCATCTCTCCCATCCCGATTCGGAAGGCTCGGTGTCGCAGCGGCGGAAGGGCTCGATACGCCAGCGTCGTCGCCAGCGAAAGCAACGGCACTGGATAGGCAACGGCCTGCCCGTAGGCGTAGGCCAACGTGATGGCCTTGCGCGTGGAAGCGACATCGATGATCGAGAACCCAGTGCGCCGCAACAGGGCGCCAATCCCGGCCCGCGACAGGTAGGTGAGGTGCTCCTCGCGATACTGCGGCCAGTGCGTCAGCGCGGCTGCGTGGACCAGCGAATCAACGCGCGGGGTGGAGATCACGAGCCGAGAGCCTGGACGGGTCACCTCGCGTACTACGGAGAGCTCCGCTTCGGGATCCCGGACGTGCTCGATGAAGTCGATCATCACCACTGCGTCGAAACAAACGCCGGGAAAGGGTCGGTCGGCGAGCACGCCGGTATGGAGCACCGCACCCGGCGCGCGTTCGTGAGCGCGTTCGATTGCCACCGTATTCAGATCGATACCGTAGGTTTTCGCCCCCCGTCGAGCAGCCTCGGCGAGGAACGAGCCGGTAGCGCAGCCGAGGTCTAGTATCGAACGGCCGCGACCCAGCTGGCACGCGTGAAGCATCGGCTCGAAAGTCGCGCGTTTCATTGCGTCGACCCTGTCGGCGGCCTCGAAACCCCATGGCTCGTAGTAACCGCTGCCGTAGATGTCGCCGAGTCGGACATCACTGGGTTGAGGTGACTGGAACTCAGTGCGACAGGTCGCGCAAGCGATCAGGTCGCACGTACCCCATACCGCCGCGCGCCCGACCCGGAGGTCGCGGCTACGACACGCCGGACACTGATCGATATGGGTACCCGCTTCCACCCTCGGCTCCGATTGAGCGGCCGTAGTGCTGAGAGGACGCCGTGGACTCGGCGACACGGCCCTACGGCTGGAGATGGTACGTCGAAGCCGACCTCGGGTCCTCGCGTCGCGGCCCTGTTGTTGCCGCAGGAGGGCATGTGTAGGATGCGATCCTAATTCTCAGGCGGGGCAGCTCGGTTCTCTGACGGGGGTCATGGGACACGAGTGGTGGAGAGTGTGCAGAGTATGCGACGTTGGGGGACGGGGCGTGCGCGGTCGAAGCGCGGATCAGTTCATGTCGATGACATCGCGCCGTCTCTCAGGCGACCCCGCGAGGTCGCGGGAGCTAGATGGCGCGCTCCGTCGCGCAACGAAGTGGAATCGAGCGGACGGCGCCGCGTCGCCACGTGCGGTTCGAATGCTTTCCGTCGTGCTGCCGGTCTACAACGAGGAAGAAACCATCGACAAGGTGCTCCGGAACGTTCTGGGCGTGTCGCTCCCGCCTGGCGTACGACTTGAGCTCATCGTGGTCGAGAGCAACTCGAACGATCGAACTCGTTCGGTCGTCCAGCAGTATGAGGCTGACCCGCGGGTGTCGCTCGTGCTGCAGGACGTCGCCGCGGCAAGGGCAACGCGGTCCGCGCTGGGTTGCATCACGTTCAGGGTGACGTCGTGCTGATTCAGGATGGCGATCTCGAGTACTCGGTCGACGACTACGCCGTCCTGCTAGATCCGATCATTTCCGGCACTGCCGATTTCGTACTCGGCAGTCGGCACGAGCCTGGGCGGCCCATGCGCGAGTTCGAAGGAGCACGACGCACGAGCGCACTGCTCAATGTCGCCCACTGGACATTCGCGAGCCTGTTCAACGTGCTCTATCAGACGAATCTCCGCGATCCATTCACGATGTACAAGGTGTTTCGAACCGACTGCATCGATGGTCTCGATTTCGTAGCAGATAGGTTCGATTTTGATTTCGAGCTAGTCGCGAAGCTTGTTCGTCGAGGTTATATGCCGATTGAGATTCCGATCCATTACGAATCGCGTGGTTTTGACGAGGGCAAGAAAGTAAGAATGATCCGCGATCCATTGACATGGATTGTGGCGCTCGTGCGATTTCGTTTCTCGTCGTTACCCGCCCGCGCGAAACCGAAAGTCGACAGCCGCTACCGGTGCGAAGACCTCGTCGGGGAAGACGCTAGTGCCGTAAACACGTAGGTTTGCACGCTGCGCGATTTTGCAAGCACACGTTCGGAGGTCCGGGGAGTGTCCAGCGGGCGTATGGTGGCTTGCGTGGGAGCGGTGAGTGTGGTCGTGGCGTCCGGCGGAGATGCGGGACCTCGTTCAGTCAGACGTTATGGACGCGTCCGGGTGGCGCGCCGTGTTCAGCTGGCTCGGATGCGGGGTCGTCCCCAGCGTCGTTGCTCTTCGGCGCGGATCACAGCTCGCCGATTGCGGAGCACGGCAAGGACCTCAGGTGCGCGTGCGTTGACGCTGCGCCACCGGAGGTAGGTGTGCACGCGGCGGGTCAACTCGGTGTGGTTGGTGTCGTCTTTGTCTGTTGAGCACGAAGTCCGCAACGCCGAAGTGACACTCGATCGGGTTCGCCCACGACGCGTAGGTCGGCGTGAAACACAACTCGACGTTGTTCTTGGCGTAGCACGCCTTTGATTTTGGCTGCCTTGTGGGCGGACAGGTTGTCAAGAATCACGTAGATCGGTTCGCCGTCGGGACGGGAAGCCCGGCACCTCTTGATCGCCGCGAGGCTGTTCGCAATGCATTTCTGCGACCGCACGACATCCCAGGGTGTCGTCACCGACCGACGCAACTACCGCACCCCACAATGGTCGTGGTAGTTCGCCCGCAACCGCTACCGGCGGATCCTCGACGCCCAGCAGCAACCTCCAACAGGATGGCTAGCCAGCGGACCGAACTGGTCGAACGCGAAGCACCGATCGGGATGATGCTCCACAGCACTCGATCCGATCCCGCAACGTGATCTCCTCACGTTCGAGGATCTGACGCAGCCGTTCCGGCCGATCTTCACAACGCGGACCAACAGCCCCCGCAGGTACGGTACGAGCTTGCGGACACTCGAAGGCGTGAACGGTCGACCCCGCTTGCCGGGCCTTGTCTTGGCCGTCTCGTCGATGAACGCGACATCAGATCACGCGGCCGGCACCCGCCCGCTGAGAGTCCAACGCCTACACCCCTGCCGGTTGAAGTTATGGATCACCGCCCGGACCCGATCTCAGACATCTGCACCAACTGGGCGATCACCAGCACCGTGTTCCCCCACCCGACGCCAACACGATCAACGCCCCCCGACACCGCACCACACTCGCCCGCCCCTCACCCTGCCACGACGCCGCTGCAACCTGCGGCCCTCCTCGTCCGACAACCGACGAACACGCGCCCGTTCAGCCATACCAACTGCGTTACCGCTGCGAACCAGCCGCCTGCGGACCCCGAGACTCCAATGTGGACAGGGAGGCTTGCATCACCCGCCACGATCACAAGTTCGGCCGTGGAGAGTTTCGCTTCGATCCCCGCCGACGGCCGCTACGGAGCGAGGCTCGTCGTCCTTCACCGCGTCATCGATGCGGACGCACAGCGCAGTCGCGAGAGTGTTCAGATCGGCGTCCATGAGACCTCCATGGTCGAACGGGAAATCAACGCCGATCGCAAGCTCTCGCCGCGTCAGACGCGGACTCTTGGAATCACTCGTGTAGGGGTTCGTCACCAGGCGTGGGTGCTCCCGTCACCAAGGCATGGATACGCCGCCGTTGGGGCGTTCGATCTGGCCGGTGATGAACGCGGCGGCGTCAGAGACGAGGTAGAGGAACGACCGTGCCACATCTTGCGCTTCACCCGAGCGGCCCAGCGGCGCCATCGCCCCGGCGCGTTTGTGGTACTGCTCCAACTTCTCGGGGATCACGTTACCCTGCTCGTCGACGAAGTTGTGACGGGAGAAGTTCGTGAGGATCATTCCGGGCGCGATGGCATTGACCCGGATGCCGTGGCGTCCGACCTCGGTGGCCAGCGTCTTGGTGAGCATCGTCACCGCGGCTTTGGTCATGCCGTAGCACGCCAGGGTCGGTGCCGGAGTGTCGATCGCGCCCGACGCGATGTTGACGATGCAGCCCGAACCCTGCGGAATCATGTGTCTGATCGCAGCCTGACAGCCGTAGAAGACGCTCTTCAAGTTGATCGCAAGGATCCGTTCGAACTCCTCGTCGGTGCACTCCGCGACGAGCTTGTTGTGCGGGACGCCAGCGATGTTGCCGACGATGTCGATGCGTCCGTGTTCCGACACGGCGAGGTCGACGAGCGCATCGACGTCGGCTCGTGTCGTCACGTCGATGCGACGAACGATCGCGCTCCCGCCGTCGGCCTTGATCTCGTCGGCTGTGGCTTGGGCGCCGGCCTCGTCGATGTCGCCGCCGACGATCGTGGCGCCGGCCGCCGACAGCAGCGACGCGGTCGCCTTCCCGATCCCACTTCCGACGCCCGTGAGTACCGCAACCCGGTCGGAAAGGTCGAACAGATCCTGTACGCGGCTCACGAACCCGTCCCTTCGGCTGCAACAACTGTCCGCTCGGAGCCTACTGATGAAGGGCTGCCGGGGCCGATCGCACAGAATGGGGCGTGGCTGCGCTCCTGGCACTCGGATCGCGAATCAGCGACGTCAACGTGCTGGCCTACCTCGCCGCGGTTGGCGGCGGCGTCGTGTCGTTCTTGTCGCCGTGTGTGCTGCCGTTGGTGCCGGGCTACCTGTCGGTCGTGACCGGGCTCGACATCGCGACACTCGAGGAAGGCCCGTCGGCGCATACCCGCAGAATCGTCGGGACCACGGCCCTGTTCATCGCTGGATTCGGAACGGTGTTCGTCCTCCTCGGACTCACCGCGTCGGGGATCGGTCAGCCGCTGCGCACCCATCAGGACATCCTCACGCGCATCTCCGGCGCAGTCATGCTCGCGATGGCGTTGTTCCTCCTCGGATCGATGTTCTTGCGTGCGCCGTGGCTGTACCAAGAGAAGCGGTTCCATCCCGCGCTCGGCCGATTCGGCGCGGCCGCACCCCTGGTGGCCGGCGCCGCGTTCGGCTTTGGCTGGTCGCCATGTCTGGGCCCAATCCTCGGATCAATTCTCGGGATCGCCGCCACCCAACGGCGTGTCTGGGCAGGCGCCACGCTGCTGGCGGCGTACTCGGTCGGCCTCGGACTGCCGTTCCTCGTCACCGGCCTCGCGCTGCATCGGGTCGGCGGCGCGATCGGCTGGGTCAAACGCCACTTCGCGTTCGTCGTCGTCACGTCGGCGCTCGTGCTCGGTGCGTTCGGTCTGCTGCTCATGTTCGACGAGCTCAGCCGGCTGACCGTCGACCTCGAACATCTGCTGACGGACGTGCATCTCGAGTGGCTGGTCAACTTAGGCTGAACGGGTGATTCCTGAACATACGGCCGCGGCGCTCGAAACGCTCGACTCCGACCTCGCGGCGCGGTTGCGATTCGTGCTCGAGGCTGACTCGTTGAAGTCGGTGCTTCGGCGCAACTCGATCACCGACGGCTCGCGCCGCGAGAACAGCGGCGAGCATTCGTGGCATCTGGCACTGATGGCTCTCGTGCTCGCGCCGTACAGCGCAGCCCCGCTCGACGTCGCACGCGTCGTCGAGATACTACTCGTGCATGATCTCGTCGAAATCGACGCCGGCGACACCTTCGTGTACGACGACTTGGCCCGGGCCGGCAAAGTGGAGCTCGAAACGCGCGCCGCCGACCGCCTCTTCGCGCTTATTCCAGGAGATATAGGGACTCGCCTGCGCGCCCGCTGGGACGAGTTCGAAGCGAGCGCGACACCGGAGGCCCGGTTTGCCCACGCGGTCGACCGTCTGGCGCCATTGCTGTTCAACCATGCGAATCGCGGCAACGTCTGGGCTGAGCATGGGATCACCGCCGCACGCGCCCGCGGCTACAACGCGCACATCGCCGACGGGGCACCGGACCTGTGGACCGCGGCACGGACCCTCATCGACGACGCGCTCGACCACGGCTGGATCTCCGAGTAGCCACGCCGTTGGTGTGCGCAGGCAGGCGACGAGCGTCAGACCTGACGCCGACGCTCTGCGTCCCGGGCCGACATTGCCGTGGCGGTCCGCGACGACGGCAACCGCCGCTGCGCCACGGTGCTGGTCGCGGCGCGGGTCGGGTTCCGGAAAGTGCGCGTCTTCAGCGCTCGACCCGGCGAGCCGAGTCGTCTTGGGGGGCGCTCTCGGGCATCTCGAACAACGGTTGTCTGATCAACTCGATTTGGATGTTGTCGGGATCCTTGAAGTAGATCGACTCCTCGACACCGAGGTCGGGCCCGCGATAGTCGACGCCAGCCGCGGCGAGACGCACTTTGACAGCCTCGAACACGTCGACCGTGACCGAGATCGCGAGGTGCTGTATGCCTCCGAGTCCTTCGGGCACGGCCGCCAAACCCAGCCCCGGAAAATCGAAGAAGGCGAGAAGGTTGCGGTTGCCAATGTCGAAGAAGAAATGCGACGAGCCCGAATAGTCGCGATTCTCGAACAGCTCGACGAGCGGGAAGCCGAGCAGTTCCTGATAGAAGCGGATCGTTCGCTCAGGATCGGCGCAGATCAACGCGACGTGATGGACGCCGCCGCCGTTCGAAACCGGACGTTCGGTGTCCCCAAGCAGGTAACGGTCGCGCAACGCTCGTCGTCGAGCGTCCAGCGCCGCCAGATCGGGAGCCGTCGTGTCTGAGTTCACCATCGCGAAAGCATCGCGCGAAGCTACCGGGACATGAAGGTCGGCGCCTCCCTCCGCAGCGGCTACGCACCCATGGATGCCCGCACGGGGGCACGCTGGCTGGTCGAGCGCGCCCGCGCCGCCAACGACGCGTCACTGGACAGCCTGTTCATCGGCGACCACCACAACGTGCCTGTCCCCTACTACCAGAACGTCCCGATGCTCGGCCGCCTCCTCGCCGAATGGGACGAACGCCCGGCGGGCGCACTGTTCCTGCTGCCGTTATGGCATCCGGTGTTGCTCGCCGAACAGATCGGAACGCTCGCGTCGATCGCGTCCGGTCCGTTCGTGATGCAGTGTGCGGTCGGCGGCGGCGCCGAACAATTCGACGCTCTCGGTGTGCCGATCCGCACGCGTCCGTCACGATTCGAGGCCACCCTCGAGATCGTGCGCCGGCTGTGCGCCGGTGAAGAGGTGAACACCGACGCTCCGTTTTCGATTGTGCGGGCACGTATCGCTCCGATCCCGCCCGAGCCGCTCGAGGTGTGGATCGGTGGGGCCGCGCCAGCCGCGGTCGACCGGGCCGCCCGCCTCGGCGACGCCTTTCTGATCGGACCCGAAGCGACGCCCAGCGAGGTAGGCGACCTCGTCGGGACCTACCGCCAAGCGTGCGCCCGCCACGGCCGTCCCGCAACCAAGATCGCGGTCCGGCGCGACGTGCATGTGGGCGCCGACGACGCCGACGCCCGGCGGGTCGCGGGCCCGATCGTCGCGGCGGCTACCGCGGCTTCGACCCCGCCGCGCCCGTGGTGGGCGGACCGGACGAGGTCGCGGCGGCGTTCGCCCAGCTCGCGACGCTGGGCTGCACCGACGTGATCATCCGCCACCTGTCCGACGACCACGACGAGGTGCTCGCCTCGTTCGAACGGCTGGGCCCAGTGCGCGCCTCGGTCGCGCACATCTGAGCCCGGGCCTGCACCGCGAACGGCGGCCGAACCGCGCCGAGATGGCCGAACCGCGCCATGCTGGGACGATGGAATCGAGTTGGGTCGACAGCGGCACCGCGCTCGCAGACCTGATCGGCCAGCTTCGGGCCGAGCCTCGCTACGCGCTCGACACCGAATTCCACGGCGAACGTACCTACTGGCCGCGCCTGGCCCTCGTGCAGGTGGCCTGGTCGGCCGGTATCGCGCTCATCGACCCGTTCGCCGTCGACATCGCGCCCTTCGCCGAGATTCTGGCTGGGCCGGGCGTCATGGTCGCGCACGCCGCCGAACAGGACCTGGCGATCCTCGCCCGAGCGTGCGGACGACTGCCGACACGGCTGTTCGACACGCAGATCGCGGCCGGATTCATCGGCATGGGCGCACCTTCCCTCGCGTCGCTGGTGGAGCGCCTCCTCGACGTGCGGCTCACCAAAGGTGACCGGCTCACCGACTGGACACGTCGCCCGTTGTATCCCGACCAGCGGACCTACGCCGCCGCCGACGTCGAGCATCTCCTCGAACTGCAAGACGTGCTGGTGGCGCGTCTCGAGCCGATGGGCCGGCTTCACTGGGCGACCGACGAATGCGAGGAGCGGCGCTTACGCATACGCACACGGCCGGAACCCGACGTCGCGTGGTGGCGAATGAAAGGCGCTCGCCAGCTGCGCGGCCGCTCCCGCGGCGTCGCCCAACAGGTCGGCGCGTGGCGGGAACGCACCGCGGCCGAGCTCGACGTCCCACCCCGTTTCGTGCTTTCCGACCTTGCGCTGATCGGAATTGTGAGCCGTCCGCCGCACACGCGAGGAACTGACTGCCATACGCGGTGTCGACGGTCGAGCACTGCGCGACGGTGCGACGGAGAAACTCCTGGCGGCGGTGACGGCCGGGCTCGAGCTCGAGCCGTCGTCGGTGGCAATGCCGGAATCAGATCACATCGATCGCGCGCTGGCGCCGGCCGTCACCGTGATTGGCGCCTGGCTCGCCCAGCGCGCCTCCGAACTCGACCTCGACCCGGCCGTACTCGCCACCCGCGCCGACCTCACACAGCTCCTCACCGGCGCTCCGAGCCGAATCGCGACCAGTTCGGCGCGCCGACCTTGTGGGCGCGCCAATCAAACGGCTGCTCGCCGGCGAAGCGACCATCGTGCTGCGCGACGGAGGTCGCCGGGTCGAGCTACGGGATCAGTAGCCTGCGCGCATGCCCAAGTTCAAAGTCGGCGTGCAACTCCATCCGCAGGCGACAACCACCGACGATCTGCGCGCCGCGTGGCGTGCCGCCGACGCGCTGGAGGTCGACAGCATCTGGGTGTGGGATCACTTCTTCCCGCTCTACGGAGATCCTGACGCTGCGCACTTCGAGGCCTACGCGTTGCTGGCCGCGATGGCGGTCGAGACAAGGTACGCCCACATCGGCGCTCTCGTGACCTGCAACTCGTACCGCAATCCGAATCTTCTCGCCGACATGGCCCGCACGATCGACCACCTGAGCGACGGCCGGTTCGTGCTCGGCATCGGCGCAGGATGGTTCGAGCGTGACTACAACGAATACGGCTACGACTTCGGGACCGCGCCCGACCGGCTGCGCCACCTGCGCGACTCGTTGCCGAAGATCATGGAGCGTTTCGACGAGCTCAACCCGCCGCCTCGGGGTGCGGTACCGATCCTGGTGGGCGGGTCCGGTTCGAAGGTGACGTTGCGCCTCACCGCCGAACATGCCGACGCGTGGAATGCGTTCGGCCCGCCTGCCGCCTACGCCGACAAGAACCGCACCCTCGACGAGTGGTGCGTACGGGTCGATCGTGATCCACGCCAAATCGAACGCACGGTCGGTATTCAGCCCACCGAGATCGACGATTGGCAGGCCTACCTCGACGCCGGTTCCGAACACCTCATCGTGATGACTGGACCGCCGTTCGACCTCGATCCCGTCCGCCGCCTGTTGGACATCGCCCGCACCGAATCGGGTTAGCTCCGGGTGAGCTCACACGGGCGTGTCGGCGAGGACTTTGCCGATGCGCAGCAGTTCGGGGGTCGCCGAGCCGAGCGTGAACTCGTACTGTTTCAGCCACAAGAAGTATCGGTGGATCGCGTAGTCGACGTCGATGCTGATGCCACCGTGCACGTGCAGCGCAGCGTGCGCGATGCGATTGCCGCCGTCGGCGGCCCAGAACTTCGCGGTTGCGACCTCGACCGGGTCGTCGCGGCCTTCGTCGAGATGGGTCGCGGCCTGCAGCATCGTGAGCTCGATGCCCTGCATGTCGATGAAGCAGTCGGCCATCCGCTGACCGACCGCTTGGAACGTGCCGATGGCACGGTCGAACTGTTTGCGGTCGCAGGTGTACTGAGCTGTGATCCGCACGGCTTGTTCGGCGACGCCCGACACCACCGCGCACATCGCGATCGTCGTACGGTTGAGCGTCCACGCCAAGATCTCAGGACCGTGTTCGGTCGAGCCGACAAGTGCGTCGTCGCCGACGTGGACATTGTCGAGTTCGATCTCGAACAACGGTTCGTGATTCATTGACTGCTGACGGGTCGCGGTCAGCCCCGACGAGCTGGTGGGCACGATGAACATCGCGACCCGGCCGTCGACCGTGGCGGGGACGAGCACGAGCTCGGCCGCGGTGACGCCCGCAACGTTCGATTTCGTGCCGCTGAGACGCCAGGCGTCACCGTCGCGGGTCGCGGTCGTGCTCGGCGCGTCGGGTTCGGCGCCGAGCTCCACCAACGCGGCGGTCAACAACACGTCACCGCTGACGACCTTGGCGAGGATCGACTGCTGCGCGTCGGAGCCGAACTTCGCGATCGGCAACGCACCGCAGACGAGGGTCGCAATGGCGGGCAACGGCGACACGTTGCGGCCGACCTCGCGCAACACGGTGCACAGGTCGAGGAAACCGAAGCCGAGACCGCCCGCCGATTCGGGCAACGCGACGCCGAGCAGGTTCGCCTTGGCGAACTCCTGCCAGGTCCCAAGGTCGTACCAGTCGTCGGAACGGTCGCGTTCTTTGAGGTGCGCAAGTCCGGAGCGGTCCTCGAGGATGCGTGCCGCGAGGCCGCGCAGCTCCTCTTGCGTTTCGGTGAGGGCAAAGTCCATCTCGCGAGCTCCGGTCAGTCGCCGTGGTCGGTCGTCGTGGTCGGTCGTCGTGGTCAGCGCGGGCTGCCGGGCATGTTCAGCCCGAAGATCGCGATCAGGTCTCGTTGCATCTCGTTGGTGCCGCCGCCGAAGGTGAGGATGTGCATAGAGCGCAGCATCCGTTCCACCCTGCCGTGCAGCACCGCGCCGGGCGATTCGCCTTGCAGCGACGCCTGGTCGCGCATGACTTCCATCAACAGCCGAGCGGCTTCCATGTAGAACTCTGTGCCGTACACCTTGATCGTCGACGCATCGGCCGGGTTCAGCGCGGCGCCGCTCTGCGCGAGCCACGCGACCCGCCAGTTGGCGAGCCGAAGGAACTCGAGCTTGGCGTGCACTCGTGCAAGGTTGATCTGTACCCACTCCTGGTCGATCACACGGCGGCCGTCGGCCAACTTGGTCTGCTGCGCCCAACCGCGCACGTCGTCGAGCATGCGCTCGACGACGCCCGACGAACACAACGTGACGCGCTCGTGGTTGAGCTGATTGGTGATGAGGCCCCAGCCGCCGTTCTCTTCACCGACGAGGTTGCCGACCGGAACTCGCACGTCTTCGTAGTACGTGATGTTCGTGTTCGTCGCGCCGAAGTTGTCGATCGGCACGTAACGGAAGCCGGGCGTGTCGGTAGGCACGATGATGATCGAGATGCCCTTGTGCTTCTTCACCTGTTGGTCGGTACGCACCGCGAGCCAGATGTAGTCGGCGCCGCTTGCCAGACTTGTGAACACCTTCTGGCCGTTGATCACATACTCGTCGCCGTCACGAACGGCGCGTGTTTCAGTGCCGCGAGGTCGGTGCCGGCATCGGGTTCGGTGTACCCGATGGCGAAATGGATTTCGCCCTTCAGGATCTTCGGAACGTAGAACTGTTTTTGTTCCTCGCTGCCGAAGCGCATGATCGTCGGCGCGACCGAGTTGATCGTCAGCATCGGGACCGGCGCGCCCGCTCGCATCGATTCGTCGAAGAACACGAACTGCTCGATGGGCGTCAGCCCCCGGCCACCCCATTCCTTCGGCCAGCCGACCCCCGCGTAGCCGTCGGACGCCATCTTCTTCCACGTGTCTTTCGAAACCTGGCCGACGCCTTCGCCTTTGCGTAGGTCGTCTTCGACTTCGGGTGTGAGGAGCTCGTCGTAGTAGGCGCGCAGCTCGTCACGCAACGCCTCGTGCTCTTTCGACAAGCCGACGTACATAGCGGACCTCTCACCGATGAGTAGAACGTGTTCCAGTTTGGCGCGCTGACCGTCGGGCCGGCAATTGGGGTTGTCCGGCCGCGGGCGCCGCGGGAGGCGCACAATACGGATCATGGGTTTCACGTTCGCGACCAGGCCCCGACACCGGTTTTGGCGGCCCCGGACACTGGTGGTGGTCGTCGTGGTGGTCGGGCTCGCCGGCGGCGCGGCGTTCGAGCTCCGTGGCGGCCATGCCTCTTCGGCGTTGCCGACCTCAGAGCTCGACGGGTTCCTGCACGCGTGGACAGCTGGTGATGCGACCGCGATGGCAGCATTCGTCGAGACGCCGCCGTCCGATCTGGCGACGACGTCGACGTCGCTGGTGCGGTCGGCGCCGGGAAGTACCGCCCGCTACCTCCCGACTGGTCTGATCCGCACCAAGAACGGAGCGACCGCGACGTATCGCGCTGACGTGAACCTCGGCGGGTTCGGGTCGTTCGCATGGAACGGCACGTTGACGTTCGTGCGGGTCAAACGCCAGACCCGGACCGTCTGGCAGATCCAGTGGCAGCCCGGCGACCTGTTCCCCGGACTCGAATCCGGTCAGCATCTGACGCTGCGCCAATCGCCTTGGCCGACCCGCGCGCCGATCGTCGCGGACAACGGAGCTGTCCTTGCCGGATCGCAATCGGTCGTGGAGATCGGGCTCGAACCCGATCTCATCGCCAAGAGTCTCCCGACGATCAAGCAGCGCATGAAGGCGCTCGTCGGAACCGATCCCGCCTCGATCGACGCTGCGCTGCGGGGACCGGGCGTGGAGCCGAACTACTTCGTCCAGATCGCGACCGTCCCGGAGGACGCGCGGTACCACTCGGTACTGCGGCCCCAGCTCGCACCCATTCCCGGCGTGTTCTTCCACGCGGCTCAGGCGGTGCTCGCACCGCGCGACGCGCTTGACGCGCAGCTCGTAGGGACGGTCGGCCCGATCACCGCCGAGCGTCTCGACCAGCTCGGACCGCCGTACCGGGACGGGGACCTTGTCGGTCTGACCGGACTTCAGCAGGTGTTCGAATCCCGCCTCGCCGGACGTCCGGCCGCGGCCGTCATCATCGAATCGGGCGCCGGTACGTCGACCGACAAGGTCGTCCGAACGGTGCAGCGATTCGCGGGCCGCGACCCCGGGCCGGTCGACGTGACCATCGACCCTGTCATGCAGCAGGCTGCCGACGCGGCGCTGGCCGACGAAACCCTGCCCGCCGCGCTTGTCGCGATCGACGTCCCGACCGGTCAGATCCGCGGATCGTCTCGAAGCCGGACAACATCCAGTTCGACCGGGCGGTCGACGGCAAGTATCCGCCTGGCTCGACGTTCAAGGTCATCACGGCGACCGCGCTGCTCGCAGCTGGCCGTACCGGCTCGACGCCAGCTCCGTGCCCGGTCACGTTGACCGTCGACGGCGAAACATTCCGGAACTTCGAGGGCGAAGCGTCGGGCGACATCGACCTCGCGCAAGCGTTCAAGATTTCATGCAACAACGCGTTCATCGACCTCGCCGACCAGCTGCCTGCGGGCGCGCTCGGTCGGGCCGCCGCGTCGTACGGGTTCAATACACGCTGGTCGCTTCCGGTCCCGACCTTCGACGGCTCCTACCCCACCCCGACCGATCGCGCCGACCGCGCCGCGTCGGCGATCGGTCAGGCCGCCATCGTGGCAAGCCCGCTGCAGATGGCGTCGGTCGCCGCCGCGGTCGCGTCCGGACAGTGGCGCGCGCCCGTCCTGACGACCAATCCCGCGCCGACGACGACGACCGCACCGCCGCTCAATCCGGCCGTTTTGGCGACCCTGCGCGGGTTCATGGCCGGCGTCGAACAGGCCGGCGGAACCGCAGCGAACGCGGGGCTGCCGTCCGGCGTGTTCGGCAAGACCGGCACCGCCGAATACGGATCTGCGAATCCGCCGAAGACGCACGCGTGGTTCATCGGATACCGGGCCAACCTCGCGTTCGCGGTCATCGTCGAGGGCGGCGGCGTGGGCGGCACTGTCGCAGCTCCGCTCGCCGCGAAGTTCCTCGCGGCCATCTAACGCGGCGCGACGATTTGTCGGCTGGCGCGCCGACGCGGTGACGTCCGACGGGACTGGCTACGCCTGCGCGCCGTTGGCTACCCCATACCTTCTGGCATCAGCGTCGACGGGTCGATCTGGCCGGTGAAAATGCCGGCTTTGAAGCCGGCGTCGGCTTCGAGCTGGACGCCGGTGACATACGACGAGCGTGGGCTGTTCAAAAACAACAGCGGCCACGCCTGCTCTTCGGGCCGGGCGTTGCGACCCCACAGCGGTTTGGGGAAGTTCGCCATGAAGTCCTTGCCGACCGCCTCTTCGAAGTGCGGCATCATCGGCGTGTCCGTCGGACCGGGGTTCAGACAGTTGAGGCGAATCCCGAGCGGCGCCAGGGTGAACGACCGGACGGCGGTATAGGCGTTGATGGCCTCCTTCGACAGGCCGTAGCCGTTGGCAATGCGCGCCGGGTCGGCCTCGCACCACGCTTTGGCGGCTGCGAAGTCTGCAGTGGCGAGGAGCGTGCCGAGCGTCTCCATGTTCATCAGCCATCCGATGCCCGCCGACGACGCGATGCAGGCGATCGCGCCTCCCTCAACGAGGTTGGGGACGACCGCTTCGGTCAGGTGACGCAGCCCGCAGAAGTTCACGAGCATCACGTCGAGATTCGAGAACGTGTTGGGAAGGCCCGCACAGTTGAACAGCCCGTTCACGACCTTGCCGATCTTGGCGACGGCCGCGTCGATCTGTGCGGGTTCGCGCAAGTCGGTTTCGGTAAAACTGGCAAGGCCGGTCACGTCGGGTTTCTTGATGTCGACCGCGTGCACCTCGGCTCCGAGCTCCACGAGCAGCTCGGCGGTCGCCGCACCCATTCCGGAGGCCGCGCCGCTGACGATGACCCGCTTGCCTTCGTATCCGAGTACGTCCTTCACGGGGTCGCCTCCTGGACGGCTATTCGTGGACGGCTATTCGATGGTGATCGCCTGCTCGGGACAGTTGTCGGCGCCGATCCGGGCGTCGGCGGCGAGCGCATCCGCGACCTGGTCCTCTAGGACGACGCAGTGGCCGAACTCGTCGGTGCCGAACACATCGGGCGCGAGTACATAGCAGCGACCGTGACCGACACACAGATCGGCATCGACGCGAACGGTCACCATGCGGTCGAGCGTATCTGGCGTGGCCCGACGGTCGTACCTGACGCGGGTGGCGTGTCGCGGTCTGGCATGGCCCGCCGCCGAAGATCGCGGGCGGCGTGAGGACCGCGGCGGTCGCCGCATGACGTTCGAGCTCGTCGACGCCACCTTCGACGGACCGGCGCGCCCACCGCGATGTGGTCGCCCCGCGCCGTCAGCTCCGACGGCGAGCTCGCGGCCGTGACCTCCGACCGAGATGTGGGGTTTCTGCTTCGAGCGTCTGGGCGGGACTGAGGTCCGTGTTCGGTCGTCGGACGACGTTGGTCGCCGAGATCCGACTGCGGACGACCGGCGATACTTCGCTTGTCAACGATCTCTTCACCCTCGGCGACGGTTTGATCACGCGATCGGCGATCGAACCGATGGTCGGCGAAGCGCCTGGGAGAAGCTTGCGCGCGGGGTCCCGACCAGGCAGGCTGCCGCCACCGAATCTGACGACCCATCAGATCACGATGGGCGTAGCGTCGGGATGTCAACATCGGAGCTGTGAGGAGTCGGTTCGGGCAGCGGCCTGTCCGGCTTCGAGAGAGGGGACATCGTGAAGCGATTCGGCTTGGTCGCCGCGCTGCTCGCAGTGGTGCTCATCGCGGCGGCGTGCGGTCGGAGCAGCTCCACTGCGACGACCACAACGACGCCGGGGACCACGGCGACGACCACCGCGGCTGGGCCGGGCCCAGGCGACTTCGGCACCCTCAAGGATGTGTGCGGACCCGGCACGCAGACCACGTCACCTGATCAAGGTGTGACACCGGACTCGATCGACGTCGCCACGAGCGCAGACCCGGGTTTCAGTGCCGACCCCGGACTCGATCAGGAACTCTTCGACGCGTCGGAAGTCTTCACGAAGTGGTGCAATGCGGCCGGCGGTATCAACGGCCGCAAGATCAAACTCGACGAAGAGGACGCCAAGCTCTTCAACTTCGATGCGGTCATCAAAAAGATCTGCCCGACCGCGTTCTTCTTCGTCGGCAACGGCAACGTGTTCGACAACGATCCCGGCCAAAAGGACCGGCTGGCGTGCCTGCTCCCGCAGATCCCGGCGTACGTCGTGAGCTCGAACGCACGGGACGCCGACCTGTCGATCCAACCGATCCCGAACCGCACCAACACCATGGGCGTCCTGTCGATGGACTACGTGCAAAAGCAGTTCCCCAACGCGGTGCACTCGGTCGTGACCATGACCGGTAACACGCCGGCGACAATCCTCGTCGACGCCCAGCTGCGCGAGGCCGCGAAGCAGCTCGGCTGGACCCTCAAAGGCACGACCTTGCAGTACCCGGCGCTCGGCGAACAGTCGTGGGTCCCGAACGCACAACAGATCAAAGACGCCGGTGCCACGGGCCTGATTTGGACCGGCGAGCCGCAAGACCTGGGTTTGTTGGAGAAGGCGCTCCAGCAGATCGGGTACAAGCTCGACTTCATCCTCGCGGCGGCGAACCACTACGACCCGCAGCTGATCTCATCGGGTGACGGCGCGGTCGCGAACACGTTCATCCAGATCGGATTCGTACCGTTCTTCGATGCGAGCATGAACCCGGCGACCCAGCAGTACCTGAACCTGTTCGCCAAGTACAAGCCGACGGGCAAGTCGCACGCGGTGCTCGGCCCGCAGGGCTTTTCGGCGTGGCTGCTCTTTGCGCTCGCCGCCGACAAGTGCGGCGCTGACCTCACGCGCAAATGCGTGTACGACAACGCCACGACGGTCGGCGGTACCGCCTGGACCGGCGGTGGTCTGCACGCCCCCCAAAACGTCCTCGACCAAGCGGCCAGCGACTGCGGGATCGTGCTCGAAGCCGGCTCGACGCTCCCGAACGACGGCTTCGAGATCGCACCTGGGTTCACAGCCAACAACGGCCCCTACGACTGTGACCCGTCCAGCGTGCTCACCTTGCACGGCAACTACGGCGCAGGCGACACCCTGGCCGAAGTCGGCAAATCGCTCAGCGACCTCAAGTAGTCGCAAAGAGTCCGGCGCCGGGCGGGACCCTCCCGCCCGGCTCCTCCGAGGCCCCTGTGGAGAAGTTCCTCACCTTCACCGTCATCGGCTTGACCACCTCAGCCGTCTACGCGGTGATCGCAAGCGGCCTCGTCCTCACCTACACGACAACCGGCGTGTTCAACTTCGCCCACGGCGCAGTCGGGATGCTCGCCGCGTTCATGTACTGGGAAGCGCACATCAGTTGGGGTTGGTCGACCCCCGTCGCCCTCTTCGCGGTCATATTCGTGATGGCGCCGCTGTTCGGGGTGCTGCTCGAAGCGGTCGTGATGCGCGGCCTGTACGGAACGAGCGAAGCAACCAAGCTCGTCGTGTCGATCAGCTTGCTCGCGGGCATGATCGTGGTCGCGGACTGGGTATGGCCGCCGGCCGACCGGACCTTGAACGAGTTCTACGCGAACAGCCGGCCGATCAAGATCTTCTCGACCGCGGTCACGTGGCATGAGCTGATCACGATTCTGGTCGCAATTCTGGTCGCGCTCGGGCTCCGCACACTCTTGTACCGGACCCGCATCGGCGTCGCGATGCGGGCGTCGGTCGACGACCGCGCACTGGCAACCTTGAACGGAGCGCGCCCTGCGCGTGTCGTGATGCTCGCCTGGGCGATCGGCGCGGTGCTGGCCGCCATTGGTGGCATCCTCATCGCACCCGACAGCGGCTTGAGCGCGTCGACGCTGTCGTTGCTGATCGTCAACGTGTACGCGGCTGCCATCTTCGGCCGGTTACGGAGCCTGCCGCTCACGTTCGTCGGCGCGATCGTGCTCGGACTCGCCGACGGCTACCTCGCCGGTTACACGCCGAACAGCATCTACCTTGCCGGCCTTCGCCTTGCCGCTCCGGCCATCTTGTTGTTCTTGGTGTTGCTCGTGATCCCGAACCCGCGTCTGCGGGGACGGGTTCGCGCCCGCGAGTATTTCCCGGCCCCGTCATGGCGGGGTGCGCTGACCTTCGCCGCCATCACGCTGATCTTCGGGGTGGTGCTCGCAAGCACACTCAGCAACGCCGACGCGACCATCTACGTGAACATCTTCCCGCTGGCGATTTTCGCGTTGACCCTGGTGCCGTTGACCGGTTTCGCCGGGCAGATATCGCTGTGCCAACTTTCGTTCGCGGCGATCGGCGCGGTCGTGTGGGCGCAGTGGGGAAACCATGGAAACCCGCTGGTGATGGTGGCTGCCGCGCTGGTCGCGGCGGTGGTCGGGGCACTGATCGCGCTCCCGGCGTTACGCCTTTCCGGCATCTACCTCGCGCTCGCGACTGCTGGTTTCGCGGTCGCGCTTGACAACTGGATCTGGACGATTCCGCCGATCAAGGTGTTCGGCCTGTTCACCCTCAACTTGTTCGATACCGGTCAGACCAGCGCGGCAGCGCTCAAGCTGTTCGGGTACACGTTCGACACCGCCGACCGAGAGATGATCTTGCTGTCGGTCGTGCTCGCGTTGATGACGCTCGCCGTGGTGTGGATTCGCCGCAGCTCGTTCGGTCGTCGCCTGCTTGCGATGAAAGACAGTGAGGCCGCGTGCGTGACGCTCGGCATGCGTCTCATCGGCACCAAGACCGCGATTTTTGCGATCTCGGCCGGCATGGCCGGACTGGCCGGCGCGCTGTACGCCAGTGTGCTCCAGTCGATCATCGACGACCGTTTCAGTTTCATCACTGGCCTGCCCGTCTTCACCCTCGCGGTGATTGGCGGGATCGCATTCGTCGGTACCGGCTTGTTCTCCGGCCTGTCGCTCGGCGGCGGACTGCCGCTGTTGGGCACGCTCGGCACGTTCTTCACCAACCTGTCGGGCGTGTTGCCCGGCCTTGCCGGCATTGGGCTCGGCCGGAATCCGAACGGTGCGCTGGCGGAAATGCGCGACGCGTTCGCGGGCGCGTGGCGGGACAAGCGGGTGTTCGGATTGCTCGCCGGCGGCGAGGTCGTGATCTGGGTGTTGCGTCTTGCCGACGCGTACCGCAACTGGCCGTTCGTGATCGTCGCGATCGTCTGGGCGTTGGCGTGGCTGTTGAGTGTCGCCGCGGTCGATCGGATCGCGCTCATGCGGGCCGGGGCGCCACCTCGATCGAAGCGCGGGGCGCTCGAGTGGGTGGGCATCACCGAGCCGTGGGATCCGGCCGACGTCGTCGAGTTGGATCGCCGGCTCGCGTGGACTGAGGAGGACCAGCCGCATGCTCCCGTCTGATTCGGCCGCCGACGACGGCACGCCGGCCCTCGAAGTACGCGCGGTCACGGTCCGCTTCGGCGGAAACATCGCCCTCGACGGCGTTGGCCTGTCCGCCCAGCGCGGGCTGGTGACCGGATTGATCGGACCGAACGGCGCGGGCAAGACGACGTTGTTCAACGTGATCACCGGCCTGCTCGCGCCCAGTCGAGGTGACGTGTACATCGAAGGGCGCGACGTCTCGAAACTTCGGCCGTCTCGGCGTGCCCGGCTCGGCCTCGCGGCGACGTTCCAACGTCTCGAGCTCTTCAACCAGCTTTCGGTGCGCGAAAACGTGCTGGTCGCCGCCGACATCCGCCGCACCGGAGGGCACAACCGCGCTGCGTTCATCGACGGCATCCTCGAGCGGGTCGGTTCTCACCGACGTCGCCGACGCTCGCGTCGACACGCTGTCGACGGGCCGGGCGCGGTCATCGAACTGGGCCGAGCGCTCGCCACCATGCCCAAGATCGTGCTGCTCGACGAGCCCGCGGTCGGGCCAAGACGAACAAGAAACCCACGAGTTCGGCCTCTTGTTGCGCGAGCTGGCCAGCGAAGGCCTGGCCGTGGTGCTCGTCGAGCACGATGTGCAGCTGGTGATGGAAGTCTGCGACGTGATCCACGTCCTCGACTTCGGGCGCATCATCAGTGCGGGGACTCCCCACGAGGTGCAACAGGACGAAGCCGTGCTCGCCGCGTACCTTGGGACGAAACCGATGACCGACGTGGGGGTCGTCGCGGCCGACAACCTGCTCGAGCTGCGCGACATTCGCGTCCGCCTACGACGGGATCGATGTGCTGTACGGCGTCGACCTGTCGGTGCCGCGGGGGTCGGTCGTCGCGTTGTCGGGACCCAACGGTGCGGGCAAGACCACGACGTTGCGGGTCGCGTCGGCGTTGCATTCCCCCACCGGCGGCGACGTGCTGGTCGCGGGCCGACGCGTCAACGGCGCCCGGCCCGAAGAGCTCGCCCGCCACGGCCTGTGTCTCGTGCCCGAGGGACGTGGCATCTTCCCGAACCTGTCGGTGCGTGAGAACCTTCGGATGATGACCTACTCGGGCCAGTCGATGCGCGCCGTCGAAGAAATTACGTTCGAGCGGTTCCCTCGCCTGCGCGACCGCCGCGTGGAAGTTGCGGGGACGTTGTCGGGCGGCGAGCAACAGATGCTGGCCATGGCTCTGGTCTCGCCACTCGGCCGGCGTTGCTGCTCCTCGACGAACTGTCGATGGGTTTGGCGCCGATCATCGTGGAGGAGCTGTACGAGATCGTCGCCCAGGTCGCCCGCGCTGGGCGTGTCGATCCTTGTGGTCGAGCAGTTTGCCCGGACCGTCTTGGGTGTGGCCGACTACGCGGCCATCATGGTGCACGGCCGCATCGCGAAGGTCGGACGTCCGAGTGAACTGGAAGCCGAGCTGTCGACCGCCTATTTGGGGGCCTGAGAGGAACTTGGGATGATCGAGAGCCAGGACCGAGTGGAACAGTTCCGCCAGGAGATCGCCGACATGAAGCTGCGCGACCCGGCGACGTGCGCGAGCGCCTCTGGCTCGGTCTCGGCGTTGCGCTGATGGTCGTGGGCCTCGTGCTCGGCGGGATCGTGTACCCGATGTCACACAACACGAACAACCCGCTCACCCAAAGCGACGCGATCACGCTCCGCGCTCGCGGGGATCGTGTGCGCGGTGGTCGGTGCCGCGCTGTTCTTGCGGTTTTCGGTCGCGTCGTTCCTGACGGTTTTGGCTGGCGCGGTCTGATCTACGAACAGAAAGCCCAAACCGACCGTCTGCTCGCACCGAACAGTTCGGCTGCTACGCCTGCGGATCGGTGACACGACCGAGGAACAGGATCGCGCCGGTCGCGCGATCGCGCACGAGATAGACGAACGGCTCGTCGACCTGCACGACCGTCGCGACCGGGACCTCCTCGGGCACCACGACGCCGCCCGTCGCGGCCGCGGCGACGGTGCCCTGCTCGTCGACGTGCACGACGACTTCGTGCCGCACGGCGCTCACGTACAGGTCGTGATGCCCATCGATGCCCGACAGGTCGGCGACGGGCTGCTCGAAGACGTCGTGGATACCGAGGTGCTCGAGCGCGGGAACCAAGTCGGTTTCGGTGTTCGCATCGAACTTCGGCATCGACAGCACGACGTGGGCCGGACGCAAGGCACTGACGATCGTGGCCAGCTCGGCGCCGAGTGACGTCTCGAACGTCGCCAGGTCGTCAGGGACGATCACGTCCATCTCGAGCTGATCGCCTCGGTATGGGAGTGCCACGGCCTTCCATCCCGGGCCGGTCGCGTAGCCGAGTCCGGGTCCGCTGCGTATCAATGCGCCGTCGAGATGCATGGTCGGGACGTTTTCGACTCCGCCATCTGCTCGGTGGAACGGCGCGGGTGCGGTGAGTTTGGGGTCGAAACCGTACGCCCATTCCGCGTGCAGGTACACCGCGTCGGTGAGGACCAACACAGCCGGGCCTGCGAGGTCGGATGCGTCGAGCAGCTGTGTGATGTTCCCGTCGGTGTGGTCGGCGAACCAGCTGTTGATCGCGGCCGCGGCCGCGGCGGGATGACCGAAGTCGATCGTCGCGAGCGGCGCACCGAACGGTCCGGCGAGCACGTTGGCGTAGCTGGCCAGGACAGATCGGCCCTGGCTCAGCCAGGCCTGGTCGACTTCGTCGAGCGTTACTCCCGGGTCGCGACGGTCCCCGAACGACTGTGCGGACCCGCCGATCGCCGCGTGAGAGGTCGCCGGCCGGCACCGGTACGCCGAGCGCATCGACGATCTGGTGCACGGTCGCGCCGCGTGCGCCGGCCGCGATCATGGCGAGCACCGTCGCGATGCTCGACGGCGCGATGGCGAAGTTTCCGGTCCCGGCGGCGAGCTGTTGGTACAGCGCAACCGCGAACGCCTCCTCACCGTGTCCGGCGGCTCGCAGCGAGGCCGGACTCGCCCCAGTATGCGGGTGCGGCGCGCCAATCAGCTTCACGCCTGCCGGGGCCGGGCCCGCGGAGCGGCTGGTCGGACCGGACGCGCAACTCGCGGCCAACGCCGCCGCGACGGCGAAGCCGACCATGCACCGGAGCCGGGTTGTCATGACGGATATGACGCAACGACCGGTTCGCGAGTTCCCCGGACCGTGCGTCGTCGGGTCAGGATCCCGCCAGTTCTCGGAACGCGACGTCTTTGTCGATCCGGGGTTCGCCGGGCAGGCCGAGGACCCGTTCGCCGATGACGTTGCGTTGAATCTGTTCGGTGCCGCCGCCGATGCGGCTCGACCATTGCATCAGGAACTGCTGTTGCCAGTAGCCGTTGGCGACCGCGTCGGTGTCGGACAGCATCCCGGCGGCACCCTGAAGTGCGAGCACGAGGCTGCCGTCGAGTTCCTGTCGCCGTGATGCGGCCAGCTTCACCACCGACGCTTCCGGCCCCAAACCCTGGTCTTTGCGGCTCCGCGCCCTCCAACCCAACCACTTGATGAGCTGCAGCCGCGTGAAGCTCTGGGCCAGCTGTTGGCGCAACACCGGGTCGGAGGTCGCACCCAGCCGCTCCGCGAGGGTCACGATGTTCGCGCCAGCCGACGCGTCCGCCGCCGCCGATCATCGCCCGTTCGTTCGACAGCATCGTGTTCGCGACGCGCCAGCCTTCGTTGACCGGTCCGAGCCGGCACGAGTCGGCGACGGCGACGTCGGTGAAGAACACCTCGTTGAAATGTGCCATCCCGTTGATCTGGCGGAGAGGCCGCACCTCGATGCCGGGCGCGTGCATGTCGAGCAAGAAGGCGGTGATGCCTTTGTGTTTCGGGGCGTCCAGATCGGTGCGGGTCAGCAGCAAACCCCAGTCGCTGTGATGCGCACCCGAGGTCCACACCTTCTGTCCGTTCACGATCCACTGCTCACCGTCGCGTACGGCGGGTGCGGAGCCCGGCGAGATCCGAACCGGCGCCCGGTTCGGAGAAGAGCTGACACCAGACGTGCTCGCCGCTGAGCATCGGTGTCAGGAACCGTTGGCGTTGCTCGTCGGTTCCCCACACGATGATCGTCGGTCCTGCCATCACGATCCCGACCGCGAACACACCGGCGGCGACATCGAATCGCGACTGCTCTTCGTTGAAGATCCGTTGTTGCCAGCCGGCCCCACCTCGCCCGCCGAAGTCCTTCGGCCAGCGCGATGCCCGCCCAACCGGCTTCGTACAGTGTCCGTTGCCAGGTTTTGCACGCCCGTACGTGCGTGGCGTCCGCTTGGGCGCTGGTGTCGTTCGACGAGTAGAAGTGCTCTGGATCTGTTCCCGGCTGACGTCGCTTCGCACGCGCTTCGAGCCACGCCCGCGCTTCGCCACGGAAGGTCTGTTCCTCGGGGGTCTCCTCGAAATCCAAGACGCTCAGAGGTCCTCGATGGTGATGGCCTGCTTGGGACAGACGCGGACGGCTTCTGCGCAGCGGGCGCGCAGCTCGTCGGGCGGCTGTTCCTGCAGCACGTACAAGAAGTCGTCGTCGCGCACCTCGAAGACCTCGGGTGCGACCCCCATGCACAACACGTTGCTCTCACATTTGTCGAAGTCGACAATCACTTTGAAGCCCATGGCGCCCTCCTGTGGAAGCGGCCCGCACCGTAGCAACCGTCACTCGGCGGGAGCGGCGACGTCCGCGGCGAGGGCCGCGAGGCGGCGGTCCCACGCGGCACCGACGTCGCCCATCCAGCGGGCCGCGGCGGCGAACTCGCCGGGCGTGAGGCGGTACACGACCCGGCGTCCGTCACGCGCACCTTCAGCCAACCCGGCGGCTTCGAGCATCGCGAGGTGTTTGACGACCGCTTGGCGCGAAACCGGCAACTGCGCTGCGATCTCGCCGGCCGTCGCCGGCGAGAGCCCGAGACGCTCGATGACACGACAGCGGGTCGGATCAGCGAGCGCGGCGAACACGCGCGCTCAGCGCCGCGCGGGCACGCGGACCTCGGAGCAGGTCGTCGACGACGCCGGCCGCGTCGAATCTGGTCTCGCGTACCCGCACCAACGTGCCGACCGCGACGGTGTCGGATGCGGTCGGTGTCAACTCCAGTTCGACCCACGACGGCAGTTCGTCGCCGCGTGCGGGAACCCACCAGAAACTCAGCCGCCGCGGCGCGTCGACCTCCTCGACCACGCCGACGTGGTCACCGTCGGGACCTCGGGCGTGGAGCCGGCCGCCGGGTTCGGCCGTCAGCTCGACGTCATCGCCGAGCAGTGACGCCAGCGACTCCCACACCCGGTCGGGCGGCGCCGCCACCTCGACTTCACGTTCGACACTCGGAACCCCATCGATGCAACTCATGAGTTGCACCTTAGTCCACCTCATCGAGTACGATATGCAACCATGGAGTTGCATAAGGAGTTGCCGGTCAGCGACGCCATCTTCCGGCGCTTGCTCGACCAACGGCGGGTCATGCTCACCGGCGCGATCGACGCCGACGTCGCAGCCCGCGTCTGCGCACAGCTACTGGTCCTGGAGGCCGACGACGCCGACACGCCGGCCACGCTGTATCTGCATTCCCCCGGCGGCGAGGTCGACGCGGGCTTCGCGATCTACGACACGATGCAGGCGCTGCGCTGCGACGTCGCGACGGTCTGTCTCGGTTTCGCGGCATCGATGGCGCAGTTCCTGCTGTGCGCCGGCGCGCGCGGGGCAACGGTACGCGCACGCGCACAGTCGCATTCTCATGCACCAGCCGCTCGGAGCCGTCGAAGGCTACGCGGTCGACGTCGCGATCCAGGCCGAACAGTTCTCGCTCGCTCGCCGGCTCATGGCCGAGCTCACCGCAGCCCACACCGGCCAGCCGGTGCAGCGGATCATCGCGGACGGCGATCGTGATCGCTGGTTCACCGCGGCCGAAGCCCTCGAATACGGCATGGTCGACGACGTCATCGCACCTAGACAACACGTCGTGACCGTTGCGGACTGACTCGTTAGTCTCCAGGCATGCCGACGAAAGACCAGGAACTCACCACCGCTGACGGGCCGATGCGGCTGTACGAAGCCGTTCCCGACGGCGACGCGCGCGGCGCGGTCGTCGTCATCCAAGAAGCGTTCGGGGTGAATCCGCACATCGAAGACGTAACCCGCCGGTTCGCCGACGCGGGCTATCACGCCGTCGCGCCCGACATGTTCCACCGCACCGGACCCGACGCCATCGTCGACTACGGCGACTTCGGTCCGGTGATGGAACACTTCGCCGGCATCGGCAGCGACGACGCCATCCTCGCCGATGTCGACGCGACGATCGACTATCTGCACAGCATCGGCTTCGCCGACCAGCAGATCGGCATCGTCGGATTCTGCTTCGGCGGACAGCGTGACGTTCCTGGTCGCGTTCGCGGCGAGCCATCGGAGCCGCGGTGGGTTTCTACGGCGGCGGCATCGTGACCGCCCGGTTCCCGCAGTTCCCGGCGCTCGTCGACCGCGCACAGACCATGCAGGCACCGTGGCTCGGACTGTTCGGCGACCGCGACGAGTCGATCCCCGTCGACGACGTCGAACAGCTGCGCGACGCGCTCGGCGCGGCGTCGGTCGACGCCGAAGTGGTCCGCTACCCCGACGCCGAACACGGCTTCCACTGCGACGCGCGCCCGTCGTACAACGCTGACGCCGCAGCCGACGGCTGGACCCGAACCCTCGACTGGTTCGGACGACATCTCGCCGCCCACTGACATCGCCACGAGCACCCACACGCGGTGGCCAACCCCGAACGCTTCCAGCGCGCGGATCGCGGCGATCGACGTGGGAAATAGCGACGATCCCAACATCGTGACGGTGCGTGCACGTACCGGACCGAAGGAGATCCTCCACGCCGAACTTGTGACCGAGTGGGTCAGACGACTCGACCCCGACGCGACCGAAGCGCTCCTGCTCGCGGCGCGGGGCCATCATTACCGGCGCTGGACGGTTCCTCGCACGTCGGCCCCGCCCGGCCGCGCCGGCTACTTACGCTGGCGCAAGTCGCTGCAAGCCCAGCACGCCGCCGAGCTCGGCGACCTCCTCAGCGGCGCCGGCTACGACCCCGCCACCATCGCACGGGTGCAGACGATCGTCCAGAAGGTCGACCTCGCCCACGACGCCGACGTGCAGACCCTCGAAGACGCGCTGTGCCTCGTGTTCCTCGAGACGCAGCTCGCCGACGTCGTCGCGCGCCTCGATCCGACAACCTTGGCGCGCGTGCTCGTGCGGACCGCGCACAAGATGAGCGAATCCGGTCGCGCCACGATCGCCGAGGTGCCCCTCGACCCGCAGTCGGGCGCGATCCTGGCCGCCGCGCTCGCGCGTGACGTCGTGGACCGTTACCTCGCCGGCCTCGCCGCACACGATTGGGACGCGGTCGCGGCGACGCTCGCTCCCGACGTCGAGCGCATCGGCCCGTACCGCGACCGCTATCAAGGCCGGGACACCTACGCCAGGTTCCTAGCCGACACGATCGACACGCTCGGCGGCTACCAACTCGACATCGACCGCGTGTTCGACGCCGGTCCGGCGGTGATCGTCGAGCTGCGCGAAACCGTCGACGACGGCGACGCCCGCCTCGAAACCTCCGAAGCGGTCGTGTTCGACACCCTCACCGGCCTCATTACCCACATTGCCGTGTACCTGCAAACCTCCCAACGCCACCCGCGACCAAAAGCCTGAGTAGCTTTGCCGCTATGACCACCCCGGTGTGCACGCTCGACCTGGCGCGCATGCGGCGGGCCCGGACCGACAAGCTGCGCACGGCCATGGCCGCGGCCGGCATCGACACCCTCGTGTTGTGCAACCAGTCGAACGTGTCGTACGCGACCGGCGCCCGCGTTCCCGCCTCCGATCACGTGCGAGCGTCGTGGTGGCGGGCGGTAGCTGTGGTCGACCGCACCGACCCGTCGCCGCATCTGTACACCGAGTTTCCTGAAGGATCGGCGTCGGATCTCCCGAACGACCATCTCCACCCCGCCGTCGAAGTCGAATCCGCCCAAGGTGCCGCGGAGCTCGTCGCCTCCCTGCCGGGCGGTCGGCTCGGCCTCGACGACGCACCCTTTCCGCTGTGGCAGGCACTTCGCGCCCACGACGTGGTGGATGCCAATCAGGCGCTCGCGCCGGCCAAGCTGACAAAAACGATCGACGAGCTCGAATGCATCCGCCAGGCCCAAGCGATCAACGAACGCGCGATACGCGCGGCACGGGCCGAAGCCCGGTCGGGCGCGCTCGCCACCGATCTGTCCGGAGCCTTCCTGCGCGCGATTGCCGAACTCGGTGCCACGTCGAACACGGTCGATCCTGTGTTCCAGGTGATGCCCCGCTCGGTCGCGGTCGGGCCGGCCAGCGTCACCGGCGAGCCGGTGTTCCCGCTCCCGACGCGTCCACGCAAGCTGGCCGACGGCGACGTGCTGTGGGTCGACACGGGCATCAACCTCAACGGCTACGCCTCCGACTTCGGCGCGACGTGGATCGTCGGCGGCGAGCCCGACCATCACGCGCGTACACAGTTCGGCGACTGGCGGGCAACCGTCGACCGCGTGCTCGAGGCGACGAAACCGGGCGCCACCGGAGCCGACCTGGTGCGGGTCGCCACCGAACGGACCGGCCGGCGACCCTGGCTGTCGTACTTCTACCTCGCGCATGGGATCGGCACCGACAGCGCCGAAATGCCTCTCATCGGCACCGACCGTGGCGACGAGTTCGACGCGTCGATCGTTCTGCAACCGGGCATGGTCGTCGTGTTCGAACCTGTCGTGTGGGACGACGGCCATTGCGGTCATCGCAGCGAAGAAGTCGTCGCGATCACCGAGGACGGATATCTGTGGCTCTCCAATCGGGCCGAGCTCGACGGAGCCCCATGAGCACAGCGGAGCTCGACTACTGCCTCACCGAGATGCAACGCCGCGGGATCGATGCGCTTGTCCTCGGCCGGGAAGCGAACGCGCGAGCGGTTTCGGGCGCCGACCGATTGTGGCTGTCCGGGACACGCCCGTTCGCGACCGGCTGCGTGGTCGTACGCAAAACGGCCGGCGTGCACCTGCTCGCCAACAGCAACGAAGGCTTCGAGCACTTCCCCATCGAACGCTGCTTCCCGCTCACGTGGAGTCCAGCAAAACTGCTCGGCGAGTTGCGGGCGATTCCAGGATTGACCGATGTCGCCACGGTCGGTGTCGACGGAATGTCACCCGCGATGTACGCGCTGCTCGGCGAGCTGGTCCCGCGCGCCGACTTCGCCGACGCCGGACCGATCTTCGCCGGGATGTGGCGAGTGCCGTCCGCGGACAAGATCCAGGCTGTCGCTGACGCCGCGCGTCGCGTGCGACGGGCTCGCGGCGATGGCCGCGTTTTCCGCGACGGCGTTCGGGCGCGTGTCCTGCGAGGCGTGTCCGCGGAACGGTTCGCCGCGCTCGGGGTGACGACACCGGCGTTCGAGGCGGTCGCCGCACCGATCGACGGTGGCGCCTCCAGCTGGCTGGCGCCCGAGCGGCTCATCGGCGCGGGCGAGCACGTCGCCCTGCGGGCCGGCGCGCTCCGCCACGGCTGGGAGGCGTCGCTCGCACGCACGTACGTCGTCGACGCGCCCTCGGTCGCGCTGCCACCGCCCGACGGATGGTCGGACCTCGTCGCGTTGTGCCTCCCCGGAACTCGCGTCGGCCATCTCCGGGACCTCGACGCCGTCGTCTACGGCCTCGGGCGCGGGGTCGAACCGTACGACGACGACCTCGCCCTGGAAGCCGGCATGGTGCTCGCATTGGAGCTGCACCGGGGCCGACGTCTCCACCAGGATGTGGTGCACGTCACCGACGACGGTCCGCGGATCCTCACCGCCGACGCCACCGCAGCGCCGTCCTAGGTCGAGTTTCCTGCGCTAGGCCGCGACCCGAAAGACCGGCACTGACTCGCCGGCGCGCACGTCGTACCAGTCGAGCGTGACCGCCAGACCGATACGCACGTCGGCCGGGTCGCAGTCGACGACGTTGCCGACCAGCCGGCAGCCGTTCGTGCGAGGAAGCTCAACGACCGCGGCGATCAACGGCAGCGCGTCGGCCACCGACGCAATCACAGCATGGCGGATCACCGTGAACGAGTAGATCTCGCCGGCACCGTCGTGGTCGACCCAATCGACGTCCTGGGCGCGGCAGTTGAAGCAGAACGACGAAGGCGGGAACCGGAACGTTCCGCACGTCGTGCATCGGGGCACGACGAGCCGGTGGCTGGCCGCGGCACGCCAGAACGGCTCGGTCGCCGGACTCGTGCTGAGCCCGATCACGTCGGCCGGCAACACTCCGCGCATCGTGTCCCCCGATCGTTAGTTGTGCAACAGCAGTGACGACACGGGAATCGACGCCGGTCCGCCGGTCACGAGCGCCACCTGCGCGCCGTCGACCTGATTGATCGCGCTCCCGCGGAGCTGCTCGACCGCTTCCATCACGTGCGTCATGCCGATGATGTACGCCTCCGACAGGTTGCCGCCGTGCGTATTGACTGGCAGCGCACCGCCGGGCCAACGGATGTTGCCGTCAGCGACGAACGGACCTCCTTCGCCGATGCCGCAAAAGCCGTAGTCCTCGAGCTGCATGATGACCATGGGAGTGAAATGGTCGTACAGCAACGCGACGTCGACGTCTGCGGGCCCGACGCCGGCCATGTCGTAGAGCCGCCGCGCCACGGGGCGATGACCGGACGACGCGAAGTACTCGTCGGGCATGCCCAGCCACGTGATGGCCTGACCCCACCGCCCGTGTCCGCCGTGCGCCGATGCCGCCACGTAGACCGGCCGGTGACGCAGATCGCGCGCCCGCTCGGCGGAGGTGGTGACCACCGCGACCGCGCCGTCGCACTCCATGCAGAAGTCGTACAGACACAACGGATCGGAGATCATGCGAGCGCCGAAGTATTGCTCTTGGGTCAACGGCTCGCGCATCAATGCGCTCGGGCGCCGGATCGCGTTGTCGCGCGTCGACATCGCGACCTCGCAGAACTGCTCGCGGGTGGTGCCGTAGCGGTGCATGTGCCGCTGCGCGAGCACCGCGAACATCTGACCCGGTCCCATCAGGCCTGCCGGCTGGATGAAGCTGCCCTCAGGTGAAGGCGGCGCGGCGTACCCCGCGCCCGGATTGCCGCGCGGCGCAGAACGACGCGCCGAAGCGGCTCGCAGCCTGCTGAAGCGTCATGACCGACACGACACATTCGGCCATGCCGCTGACGATCGCGGCCGAGGCCAACCCGACCGAGCCGGCCGAACCACCCCCGCCGCCGCTGAGCAACGCGGTGAAGCGCACCTCGGGGACGCCGAGCCACTGCGCGAGCAACGACGTGTCGAAACCCATGCTGTACAGCGCGAAGCCGTCGAGGTCGTCGACCGTGAGCCCAGCATCGGCGAGCGCGGCCAACACCGCCTTCCCCGCGAGTTCCATCGGCGTCTGCGGAAGCGACCGTCCCCGCTTGTAGTACGGCGTCGCGCCCACACCAACGATCGCGGCCGTGTCCTTGAGGGTGTTCACGCAGGCACCGCGACCCGGTACAGGGCGGCCGCGTTGCCGCTCACGATCGCGGTGAGTTCGACGTCGGGAACTCCGGCGAAAATACGCTCGACGACCTGTTGCGACTCGGGGAAGGTCCCTTCAGGATGGGGATAGTCACTCGCCCACATGAGCGGACCGACGCCGGTGATCTCCCGTGTGAGCAGCGGCGCCCGATCGGCGCCGAGCGTCACATGACATTGCCGTTTCACCGACGCCGACGGCGGCTCGGCCAACTTCGGGTTCACCCACCGCTCATGTTCGGAGAACGCTTCGTCCATCCGTTCGCAGCAGTACGCGAACCAGCCCGCGCCGGTTTCGACGAAGACCAGATGCAGCGCCGGAAACCGTTCGAGCACACCCGACGCCGCGAAATAGCACAACGTTTCCGCCGACACCAGCCCGACCTTGGCGTAGTTGATGACCGCGCCGCCCGGACCACGTTCGAACTGCGGCAGTGCACCGGTTCCCGTGTGCAACGACAGCGGCAGCTTCGCGTCGCTCGCGATCTGCCAGAGCGGATCGTAGGCGGGTTGGTTGTAGCGCATTCCCTCGGGAGCAGAGGTCGGGATCATCGCCGCTTTGAAACCGAGCTGCGCGACCCGTTCGAGCTCCGCGGTCGCCGACGCGACGTCGCGCACGGGGACAACCGCGGCGGGAATGAACACGTCAGGACGCGGAGGAACGACTCCGCAAGCCAGTCGTTGTAGACCTGCGCGCACGCCATCTGGAGATCTGACGCCGGAACCATATCGATGAACAGCCCGAACGTCGGGTAGATCACCTCGGCGACGACACCGTCGAGCTCCATGTCTCGCAGCCGCCCGTCGACGTCGAATCCGCCCGCACCCGCTGCGGCTTCGAGCGATGCGCTCGCCTCGCCGGAACCCGATTCGCCGTTGACGCATGTGAGCTTGCGATCGGGCATACCCTCGATCGCCATCACGACCCAGCCGTCATGCTGTTCGACGCGCGGGCCACGGTCGCGGAACGCCTGCGGGAGCCGTTCCTGCCAAAGCGTGACCGGCTCGAACACATGATTGTCGGCGCTGATCAACGCGTGTTTGGGCATGCCTACTCCTTGTTCGTCGCTGCGCTGAGGCCAGACGCAGCGTCGGGAACGATTCCGCCATCGACCATCGTGCCGCGAACCGGGATCGGGGTGCGACGAAACGACTGGGCACGCGGCCGCAGGTTCGTGATCCCGATCCCGTCCCCGTCGTCGACGAGGTCCCACTCGTCGGCGAGCACGAACGCGGGCCCGTCGGGTTCGTGCCCGACGGCGAGCGCAGGCCCGCACAACACGACCCGTACCGGCGAGAGCCCGGCCTCGACGAGCCGTTCGTATGCGCCTGGATGCGCGCCGAGCAGACGAACGCCGGCGAACACCTCGGCGGGCGGACGGGCGGTGGCGGCCAGACCGTCGAGCAGCGCTTCGGTCACGCCGAACACCGCGTCGTAGTCCATGAGTCGCAAGAACATCGCGACCCGCATCGCTTCGCCGTACGAGGCGTCAGCGCACGAAAGGCGGGCGCCGGCCATCACCGTGCCGCACACGTACGGCCAGAACTGTCCGGCCTGCGACAGCATCGAACACCACAGCACGCGCCGACCGTCGACGCCGAGCTCAGCGAGCAGCGCGGTCGCCGCCGCGACGTCGCGTCCGATCTCGGCGTGCGAGATCCGCCACGGAACTCGTCGGCCGCGCCCGTCCTCGTAGGTGCCGACCGCCCACAGCGGTTCGGTTGTGATCATGTCCGGCTGACCCGCGGGATCTTGTGCGGCGGACCGAGCCGCAACAACGTTTCGTTCGGCACGAGCTCGACATCGGGTTCGGTCCCGGTCGCGGCCGCCACCGCGGCGCGTACGTTGTCGCGCACCCGGTCGAGGCGGGTCGACCATGGAGGCGCGTACCCGACCCGCAGCCGCAGCCGGTCGACGTCTCGTGCCGGTCGGATCACCTGGAACAGGCCCATGGCGCACGCATCGACCGACTCGACCGCACCCCACACGTCGAGAGGTAACACAGACTGGCCTTCGACGACTACCTCGTCGCTTTTGCGTCCGACCGGCCACATGCGGGCATGAGTGCGGCCGCACGCGCACCGTTCGGTCGTGAGCCGCACAATGTCGTCGGACCGGAACCTGATGAGCGGCGCGATGTGGTTGTTCAGCGCGGTCGCGACCAGCTCGCAGCGGCCGTCGTCGTCGTCGATGCCCTCGACCAGCACGGTGTCTTCCCACACGTGCAGGCCGTCGTGCGCGACGCATTCGAACGAGCCGGTGACGTCACCGACATTGCCGTGCTCGAAGAGCTCGATGCCCCAGCTCTGCGCCAATGTTCGCGCCCACGGTGAGAGCGGCTCCCCCCGCGAACGTGACGCCCTTGTACGACGAGAACACGTCGCGTGGGTCGAGCCCGCCGGTCGCATACCTCTTTCACGGCGTTGATCAGGACAGATCCGAAGTTGTACGCGGCTGTCGGCCGGTACTCGAGCGACAGCTCCCAGAACCGTTCCATCTCGGCCGGGTCGAAGTCGAACAAAGATCGGTGTCGTCCCGAGCGAGTGCTGGAACAGGCCGTAGGTTGGTGAACAGCACGAGCATCACGTAGTCGCCGGGGACGTACGCCCCCAACCCCAAAGTCACCGCTCCTGACGGCGACGTGAGGCCGCCCCCACCCCATTGCTCGGGCACCAGGGGGGATTGCCGGTCGTGCCCGACGTCGGAGCCGACCCCGGTCAGGTCGTTCGGGTCGACGCACAACAGGCCGCCGTACGGATCGCCGCGCTTGTGCCCACCCGTGGACCATGTCTTTGTCGATGAACGGGACCCGCTCCCGCAATTGTCGAGCGTGCGAATATCGTGGGGGGATGTACCCCGGCGGCCTGCCAGATTTTTGCTGATCAGCGGCGCTCGCTCGTATGCTTATTCGGCAACACTTCGAGCAGCCGTTCGAGCTGCAACGCCTCGAGGTCCCCGCGTGCCCCACTGGTTTGATCGCGGCATCGAAATAGACCGAATGGGACGGGCTCGAATCGGTCACGTCACCGGCCGATCTGCGACCCGCCCCGCTCCACGGCACCTTTATTGCTTTGTTCGATCTCAGCTGGATCGAATCGTTTTCCCTCCCAATCCGTGCTCACGCCAGCCTCGACGTCGCATCCTTCGCGCCTCTCGCCCTGCGACCTCGTTGTAGGTCTGGAGCATTCGACGTATGCCGTGCTTGATCGTTCGAGACGGTATCGGCGCCAAGCCGCCGACAGAACTCGAGCAGTTGTTCGTGAGGGACGACATGGGTCGACGCAGCAACCTGCCCGCCCGCCGGTCCGTGCGTCGACAGGAATTGCCGGCCACGCTCATCGCTCCCCCGCCGCCTGACGCCCGACCCGTTGCGCGTTTGTACCGCGAGTCCCCATCCCGGCATCACGCCGACGCGGGCAGTGCGTGTCGGCGAAACCGGCACGGTCGGGACGTGACGAGGAAGTCGCAGTTCCCCGCGACCCTCGAATCCGCCCGTGGTCGCGACGCCGGTCCACCGTGCCGACGGCAGGCTTTGCGTGCGGCGGCAGAACGCCACGGAATCTCGGGGCGGCCGTCGCGGCGTTTTCTATCTCGGCGAATCCCTCTCCTCCCCCACTCCACCGTGCCGAACTCCTTCAGGTTGACCCCCGCGCAAAACGCCGGATCAGTTCCAGTGAGGATCATCACGTCGACGTCATCGTCGGCATCGCACCGCTTGATTGCCACTGGAAGCGCCTGACGCACGGAGCGGTTCAACGCGTTGCGGGCCTCGGGCTGGTTGATCGTGATCAGCGTGAACGTGCTCGGCGATGTTGACGAGGATGTGTTCGGTTTAGCTTACTGGAAGTCGAAATGCGACCTTTATTGTGCCGGTCCCCTGCGTGGCGATCGTCTCGAACGCCGCACGCCAGTTCTCGAGCTCGAACCGTGGGTGAGCATGCCGGTCAGGTCGGACGTGAACGGTTCGAGACGAGCTCGAGGTAGTGATCGATGCTCTGGTACGGACGCCGTCGACCTCCTCGAAACCGAACGCGTCGAATCCACCGACACCGTCCGAATGTGTTCGGGTTCGAGGAGGTCGACGGCGTCCGTCGCCACGGCATCGATCACTACCTCGAGCTCGTCTCGAACCGTCCGCGTCCGACCTGACCGGCATGCTCACCCACCGGTTCGAGCCCGAGAATGGCGTGCGGCGTTCGAGACGATCGCCACGCAGGACAAGACCGGCGCGATCAAGGTCGCGTTCCGACTTCCTGTGGCTGAACCGAACACCGTCCTCGTCGACGTCGCCGAGCGCGTCCGCGCTGATCACGATCAACCGGCCCGAGGCCCGCAACGCGTTGAACCGCTCCGTGCGTCAGGCGCTTCCAGCCGCGATCGAGCGGTGCGATGCCGACGATGACGTCGACGTGATGATCCTCACTGGAACTGATCCGGCGTTTTGCGCAGGTGTCGACCTGAAGGAGTTCGGCGCGGTGCGGTGCGCCAGGAGAGGGATTCGCCGAGGTGGGCGAACGCCGCGACGGCTGCCCCCGATTCCGTGGCGCTCTGCCGCCGCACGCAAAGCCGCTCATCGGCGCGGTGAACGGCGTCGCCGTCACGGGCGGATTCGAGGCTCGCGTTGAACTGCGACTTCCTCGTCCTGTCTCGACCGTGCCCGTTTCGCCGACACGCACTGCCCGCGTCGGCGTGATGCCGGGATGGGGACTCACGGTGCTGCTCGCGCAACGGGTCCGGCATCCGGCCGCGCCAAGGAGATGAGCATCACCGGCAATCACTGTCGACGCACAGACCGCGGTCGTGCGGGTTTCCTCGCCCACCCAGTCGTCCCTCACGAACAACTGCTCGAGTTCTGTCGGCAGCTCGGCGCCGATACCGTCTCGAACGATCACGCGCGGCATACGTCGAATGCTCCAGACCTACAACGAGGTCACCAACACGACCGTCGACGAAGGATGGAACATCCAGGCTCCCGCGAGCCACGATTGGGAGGGAGCAGGATTCGATCCAGCTGAGATCGAAGCCGCGTCGGATGAAGGTCTTGCGGAGCGGGGCCGGTCGCAGATCGGCCGGTGACGTGACCGATTCGACCCCGTCCCATTCGGTCGATTTCGATGCCGCAATCGAGACCATGGGGCGCGCTCCGACCTCGAGGCGTTGCAGCTCGAACGGCTGCTCGAAGTGTTGCCGATCCGTGTACGAGCGAGCGCCGCTGATCGGCAGAAACCTGGCAGGCCGCCGGGGTACATCCCCAGCGATATTCGCACGCTCGACGACTTTCGGGAGCGGGTCCCGTTCATCGACAAAGACATGGTCCGCGGTTTCCGCGACGAGCGCGGCGATCCGTACGGCGGCCTGTTGTGCGTCGACCGAACGACCTGACCCGGGTCGGCTCGACGTCGGGCACTACCGGCGATCCCCCCTGGTGCCCGAGCAATGGGCGGGCGGCCTCACGTCGCCGATCATCACCCGCGATCTTTGGGGTTGGCCGCGTACGTCCCGGCGACTACGTGATGCTCGTGCTGTTCACCTTCCGCGCACCGACCTACGGCCTGTTCCAGCACTCGCTCGGACTACACCGATCCTGTTCGCTTCGACCTGGCCGAGATGGAACGGTTCGCGAGTTGTCGCTCGATACCGGCCGACAGCCGCTGTACACTTCGGATCTGTCCTGATCAACGCCGTGAAAGAGGTATGCGACCGGCGCGGGCTCGACCCACGCGACGTGTTCCGTCGTACAAGGCATCACTTCCGGCAACCGCTCTCACCGTGGGCGTGAACATTGGCGCAGAGCTGGGGCATCGAGCTCTTCGAGCACGGCAATGTCGGTGACGTCACCGGCTCGTTCGAATGCGTCGCGTACGACGGCCTGCACGCGGGGGAAGACACCGTGCTGGTCGAGGGCATCGACGACGACGACGGCCGCCGCGAGCTGGTCGCGACCGCGCTGAACAACCACATCGTCCGGCTCATCAGGTTCCGGTCCGACGACATTGTGCGGCTCACGACCGAACGGTGCGCGTGCGGCCGCACTCATGCCCGATGTGGCCGGTCGGACGCAAAAGCGACGAGGTAGTCGTCGAAGGCCGGACTGTGTTACCTCTCGACGTGTGGGGTGCGGTCGAGTCGGCCGATGCGCGGCCATGGGCCTGTTCGAAGTGATCCGACCGGCACGAGACGTCGACCGGCTGCGGCTGCGGGTTGGGTACGCGCCTCCACCGGTCGACCGGCCTCGACCGGGTGCGGCGACGACGTACGTGCCGCGGTGGCGGCCGTGACGGAGACCGACCCGATGTCGAGCTCGTGCCGAACGACACGTTGTTGCGGCTCGGTCGGCCGCACAACATCCTGCGGGTCAGCCGGGGATGACCACAACCGAACCGCTGGGGTGGTCGGCACCTACGAGGACGGGCGCGGCCGACGAGTTCCGTGGTGGATCTCGCATGGCGAGATCGGACGCGACGTCGTGGCGGCGACCGTGCTGCTCGCTGAGCTCGGCGTCGACGGTCGGCGTGTGCTGTGGTGTTCGATGCTGTCGCAGGCTGGACAGTTCTGGCCGGGCGCGCGCGGCACGGTGATGGCCGGCGCCGCCTTTCGTGCGCTGACGCCTCGTACGGCGAAGCGATGCGGGTCGCGATGTTCTTGCGACCCATGGACTACGACGCTGTGTTCGGCGTGACCGAAGCGCTGCTCGACGGTCTGGCCGCCACCGCCCGTCCGCCCGCCGAGGTGTTCGCCGGCGTTGTTCTGCTCGGCGCGGATCCAGGCGCATACGAACGGCTCGTCGAGGCCGGGCTCTCGCCGGTACGGGTCGTGTTGTGCGGGCCTGCGCTCGCCGTCGGGCACGAACCCGACGGGCCCGCGTTCGTGCTCGCCGACGAGTGGGACCTCGTCGACGACGGGGACGGGATCGGGATCACGAACCTGCGGCCGTGTGCCGAGTCGTTTCGTTGCACCCCGATCCCGGTTCGTGGCACGATGGTCGATGGCGGAATCGTTCCCGACGCTGCGTCTGGCCTCAGCGCAGCGACGAACAAGGAGTAGGCATGCCCAAACGCGGTTGATCAGCGCCGACAATCATGTGTTCGAGCCGGTCACGCTTTGGCAGGAACGGCTCCCGCAGGCGTTTCGTGACCGTGGCCCGCGGGTCGAACAGCATGACGGCTGGGTCGTGATGGCGATCGAGGGTATGCCCGATCGCAAGCTCACATGCGTCAACGGCGAATCGGGTTCCGGCGAGGCGAGCGCATCGCTCGAAGCCGCAGCGGGTGCGGGCGGATTCGACGTCGACGGGCGGCTGCGAGACATGGAGCTCGACGGTGTCGTCGCCGAGGTGATCTACCCGACGTTCGGGCTGTTCATCGATATGGTTCCGGCGTCAGTTCTCCAATGGCGTGCGCGGAGGTCTACAACGACTGGCTTGCGGAGTCGTTCCTCGCGCGCCCTGACGTGTTCATTCCCGCCGCGGTTGTCCCCGCGCGCGACGTCGGTCGGCGACCGTGGAGCTCGAACGGGTCGCGGAGCTCGGTTTCAAAGCGGCGATGATCCCGACCTCTGCTCCCGAGGGAATGCGCTACAACCAACCCGCCTACGATCCGCTCTGGCAGATCGCGAGCGACGCGAAGCTGCCGCTGTCGTTGCACACGGGAACCGGTGCACTGCCGCAGTTCGAACGTGGTCCGGGCGGCGCGGTCATCAACTACGCCAAGGTCGGGCTGGTGTCGGCGGAAACGTTGTGCTATTTCGCGGCGTCGGGTGTGCTCGAACGGTTTCCGGCGCTGCATCTGGTCTTCGTCGAAACCGGCGCGGGCTGGTTCGCGTACTGCTGCGAACGGATGGACGAAGCGTTCTCCGAACATGAGCGGTGGGTGAACCCGAAGTTGGCCGAGCCGCCGTCGGCGTCGGTGAAACGGCAATGTCATGTGACGCTCGGCGCCGATCGGGCGCCGCTGCTCACACGGGAGATCACCGGCGTCGGTCCGCTCATGTGGGCGAGTGACTATCCCCATCCTGAAGGGACCTTCCCCGAGTCGCAACAGGTCGTCGAGCGTATTTTCGCCGGAGTTCCCGACGTCGAACTCACCGCGATCGTGAGCGGCAACGCGGCCGCCCTGTACCGGGTCGCGGTGCCCGCGCGAACACCCTCAAGGACACGGCCGCGATCGTTGGTGTGGGCGTGACGCCGTACTACAAGCGGGGACGGTCGCTTCCGCAGACGCCGATGGAACTCGCGGGGAAGGCGGTGTTGGCCGCGCTCGCCGATGCTGGGCTCACGGTCGACGACCTCGACGGCTTCGGGCTGTACAGCATGGGTTTCGACACGTCGTTGCTCGCGGAGTGGCTCGGCGTCCCCGAGGTGCGCTTCACCGGATTGCTCAGCGGCGGCGGGGGTGGTTCGGCCGGCTCGGTTGGTTGGCCTCGGCCGCGATCGTCAGCGGCATGGCCGAGAGTGTCGTGTCGGTCATGACGCTTCAGCAGGCTGCGAGCCGCTTCGGCGCGTTGTTCCGCTGTGTGGCAATCCGGGCGCGGGGTCCGCCGCGCCGCCTTCACCGAGGGAGCTTCATCCAGCCGGCAGGCCCGATGGGACCGGGTCAGATGTTCGCGGTGCTCGCGGAGCGGCACATGCACCCTACGGCACCACCCGCGAGCAGTTCTGCGAGGTCGCGATGTCGACGTGCGACAACGTGATCCGGCGCCCGAGCGCATTGATGCGCGAGCCGTTTACCGAAGAGCAATACTTCGGCGCTCGCATGATCTCCGATCCGTTGTGTCTGTACGACTTCTGCATGGAGTGCGACGGCGCGGTCGTGGCGGTCACCACCTCCGCCGAGCGGCCGTGCGACTTGCGTCACCGGCCGGTCTACGTGGCGGCATCGGCGCACGGCGGACACGGGCGGTGGGGTCAGGCCATCACGTGGCTGGGCATGCCCGACGAGTACTTCGCGTCGTCCGGTCATCGCCCCGTGGCGCGGCGGCTCTACGACATGGCCGGCGTCGGGCCCGCAGACGTCCAGGTCGCGTTGCTGTACGACCATTTCACTCCCATGGTCATCATGCAGCTCGAGGACTCGGCTTTTGCGGCATCGGCGAAGGAGGTCCGTTCGTCGCTGACGGCAACATCCGTTGGCCCGGCGGTGCGCTGCCAGTCAATACGCACGGCGGCAACCTGTCGGAGGCGTACATCATCGGCATGACGCACGTGATGGAAGCGGTCGAGCAGCTCCGTGGGAGCGCGATCAATCAGGTCGACGGCGCGGAGGTGGCGCTCGTGACCGGCGGACCGGCGTCGATTCCCGTGTCGTCACTGCTGTTGCACAACTAACGATCGGGGGACACGATGCGGGAGCGTTGCCGGCCGACGTGATCGGGCTCAGCACGAGTCCGGCGACCGAGCCGTTCTGGCGTGCCGTGGCCAGCCACCGGCTCGTCGTGCCCCGATGCACGACGTGCGGAACGTTCCGGTTCCCGCCTTCGTCGTTCTGCTTCAACGGCCGCGCCGAATACGTCGATTGGGTCGACCACGACGGTGCCGGCGAGATCTACTCGTTCACGGTGATCCGCCATGCTGTGAAG
>CAVSNP010000001.1:0-834749 GCA_963729375.1 uncultured Actinomycetes bacterium | reverse complement strand
GACGCCGAACCGCGCCGACTGCACCGGCGTGCACGGCATCGCGCGCGATCTCGCCGCCGCCGACATGGGCAAGTTCAAGGATCCGGCCATCAAGCCGGTCGAAGGGCGAGTTCCCGTGCCCGGTCGCGGTCGAGATCGATTCGGCGCACGCCGCGCTGTGCCCGGCCTTTGCGCTGCGCCTGGTCCGCGGCGTGAAGAACGGCCCGTCGCCGGATTGGCTGCAGCGGCGGCTCACCGCGATCGGGCTGCGGCCGATCAATGCGCTGGTCGACATCACCAACTTCATCACCTATGACCGCGGCCGGCCGCTGCATGTGTTCGACGCCGCCAAAGTCCACGGCAATCTCACGGTGCGGCGCGCGCAGCGCCGGCGAAACGCTGCTGGCGCTCGACGGCAAGACCTACGCGCTCGACGACACCATGTGCGTCATCGCCGACGACGACGGCGTCGAGTCGCTTGCCGGCATCATGGGCGGCGAAAAGACCGGCTGCTCGGAGGCGACCACCGACGTGCTGATCGAGTCGGCGCTGTGGGAACCGAGATCAACATCGCCCAGACCGGCCGCAAGCTCGGCATCAATTCCGACGCGCGCTATCGCTTCGAGCGCGGCGTCGATCCGGCCTTCATGCTGCCGGGGCTCGAACTCGCGACCCGCATGGTGCTCGACCTGTGCGGCGGCACGCCGTCGGAGATCACCGTCGCCGGCAGCGCCGAAGCGCCCGAGCGCGTCATCGATTTTCCGCTGTCCGAGCTCAAGCGCCTCGCCGGCCTCGCCGTGCCGCTGCCGGAAATGCGCCGCGTGCTCGAGCGGCTCGGCTTCTTCGTCGCCGGCCAGGGCGAGCGGGTGAAGGTCGCGGTGCCGTCGTGGCGGCGCCGACGTGCAGGGCAAGGCCGACGTGGTCGAGGAGGTCGTGCGCATCCTCGGCGTCGATCGCGTGCCGTCGACGCCGTTCGATCGCGGCGAGGCGCCGCGCAAGCCGGTGCTCACCCCGATCCAGTTGCGCACGCGCAAGGCCAAGCGCGCGCTCGCGCGCGCGCAATCTGGTCGAGGCCGTCACCTGGTCGTTCATCGCCAAGCCGCAGGCCGAGCTGTTCGGCGGCGGCAAGCCGGAGCTGGCGCTCGCCAATCCGATTGCGGCCGACCTTTCCGACATGCGGCCGAGCCTCGATCCCGGGCCTGGTCGCGGCGGCGCAGAAGAATGCCGACCGCGGCTTCCCCGATGTCGGCGCTGTTCGAAGTCGGCCAGGTGTTTCGCGGCGACCGGCCGCAGGACCAGCTCACCGCCGCCGCCGGCGTGCGGCGCGCGCTGGCCAAGCCTTCGGGCATCGGCCGCCATTGGGCGAAGCGCGACGGCGAAGTCGATGCGTTCGACGCCAAGGCCGACGCGCTCGCCGTGCTGGCGGCGGCCGGCGCGCCGGCGCAGGCGCTGCAAGTCGTGCCGGGCGGCCCGGCCTGGTTCCATCCCGGCCGCTCCGGCACGATCCAGATCGGCCCGCAGAACGTGCTCGGCCATTTCGGCGAGCTGCATCCGCGCGCGCTCGAAGCGCTCGACGCCGAAGGCCCGCTGGTCGCCTTCGAGGTCATCCTCGAGCGCATTCCCGAGCCGAAGGCGAAGCCGACGCGCGCCAAGCCGGCGCTCGAGCTGTCGCCGTTCCAGCCGGTCGAGCGCGACTTCGCCTTCGTCGTCGAGCGCAACGTCAAGGCCGCCGATATCGTGCGCGCGGCGCAAGCCGTCGACCGCAAGCTCATCGCCGGCGTCAGCGTGTTCGACGTTTATGAGGGCCCCGGCATCGAGCCGGGCAAGAAGTCGATCGCCATCGCCGTCACCATGCAGCCGCGCGACAAGACCATGACCGACGCAGGAGATCGAGGCGCTGGCGGCAAAAATCGTCGCCGAGGTCGGCAAGCGCACCGGCGGCGTGCTGCGGGCGTGACGATCAGCGCGCTCGTCGCGCATGATGCTCGGCGTGCCGTCGTAATCGCGACTGGCGCTCGCGGCTCGGCGCGCTCGCGCTTCGCTTTGCGCTTGGCGCGGCGCGGTTCGGCTTGCGCCGGGGCGGCTCCTTGACGCTCGGCCGGAGCCGACGCAGCACCGCGTCGGCGGCGCGCTCGCCGGATTCCCAGGCGCCGCCGACCGTGCCCCACAACGTCTCGTGCGCCGCTTCGCCGGCGAACCAGAGCGCGTCGCGCACCGGCTCCATGCAGGATGCGGCGCGCGCCCTGCCCGCCCGGCGCGGCGGCCGAGACGGCGCCGAGCGTCCACGGCTCGGCGTTCCAGCGCGTGGCGTGCGCGCGCCCGATCGCCTTCTTCACCTCGGCGCCGTAAAGCCGCGCCAGCCATTCGGCGGCGAAATCGACCATCGCGGCTTCGCCCTGCGCCGACAGATCGCGGCCGAACGCGCCGCCGACTTCGATCAGGCACAGCGGCGTCCCCGACACGTTGGCGAGAATCGCGGCGGTGTGCGTGTCGGTCGATTTCTCGAACACCAGATCGTCGCTCTCGAGGCCGAGCGGATTGCCGGCGAGTTCGAGCGCGATGTGATCGTAGCTGCCGAGCGAGAGCCTGCGCGAAGGCGTCGAGCTGACGCCGCGGCAGTTCGGGCGTGAATCTGATGCGCGCCGGACGCGATCACGTTGGTCGACACGGTGACGATGGCGGCGCGGGCGGTGATCGTGCCCTTCGGCGTCTCCACCGCGACGTCGCGGCCGCGTTCGATCGCTGTCGCCGGCGTCGAAAGCTGGACCGGGATGCCTTCGGCGAGCGCGGCGAGCAGCGCGCCGAAGCCCTGCCGGCAGAACGCATCGGCGTTGCGCTCGGCGCGATCTGGCGAAATCGACGGCCGAGACCTGCGCCAGATCCTTGCCGCAGCCGAACGGGCCGAGCACGAATTCGACGGTCGGCCGCCAGTCGCCGAGATCGTTCGGCAGCGCCTGCTCGCAGGCGACATCGGCCTTGCGCGCGGCGTCGGCGATGGCGCGCGTTGGCGCGCACCTGCAGCGGCCAGAAAATCCTCCAGCTCGCCCTCGCGCGCATAGCGCCGGCCGATGCGCACCTTCTGGCTCGCCGGCGCCGGATAGATTTCGAGGCCGCGGCGCGGCGTGAGCTTGGTCAACGGATTGAGGTCGGGCAGTGTGGATCCAGTGCGCGCCGCGGTCGAAGGGCACGCCGAAGGTGCGCGTGTCGGTGATGCAGCGGCCGCCGATGTGATCGGCCGCTTCGATCAGCACGAATCGCCGGCCGGCGGCGGCGATCCGGCGCGCCGCGGCGATGCCGGCCGCGCCGGCCCCGACGATGACGACATCGACGTCGGCCGCCGCCGGCGCCGGCGCGCGCGATGGCCGGGCGCGCCGCGAGCGCGGCCGAGGCGGCGAGAAACGAGCGGCGGCTCAGTCGCGGCATGGTTTCCAAATGCTTGCGGCGCGCCGCAGACCTTGCCCGCAACAGGAAGCGCGGCGCGCGGGCAAACGGTAAGCTTAAGTTCAGTCAATAGCGCCGCCGGCGGCGTGAACCAAATTGCAACGGACCTCGCATAAAATTGCGGCAAAGAAAGACGCGGCCAAACCGCGCGACCGGCTCGGGAGGCCCGCATGAGCAGATGCTCGATGGCATCGGGCGGCTGATCGCCCGCTATCTGCAGAAGCCGGTGCGCGGCTACGAGCCGTTCACGCCGAGCGATCCCGAGGCGTTGCGCCAATCGCTGCAGCCCGGCGACGTGCTGCTGGTCGAAGGCAACAACCACATCTCCGGCGTCATCAAATATCTCACGCAATCGACCTGGTCGCATTCGGCGCTTTATGTCGGACCGATCGACGGCCGCTGCACGGCAGACGGCGAGCCGCACGTGCTGATCGAGGCCAATGTCGGCGAAGGCGTCGTGTCGGCGCCGCTGTCGAAATATTTCCGCTTTCACACCCGCATCTGCCGGCCGGTCGGGCTGACCGAGGCGGACTGCGCGACGGTGTGCGCCTACGCGATCGAGCGGATCGGCTTCGCCTACGACCTGAAGAACATCATCGACCTGATGCGCTATCTGTTTCCGCTGCCGATGCCGCAGCGCTGGCGCCGGCGCATGATCGCGCTCGGCTCGGGCGATCCGTCGCGGCTCATCTGCTCGGCGCTGATCGCCGATGCGTTCCGCGCGGTGCGCTATCCGATCCTGCCCAAGATCACGCTCGCGCGCAGCCGGCAGGCGCTGCGAGGAGATTCTGGAAATCCGCCACTCCTCGCTGTACTGCCCGCGCGACTTCGACATTTCGCCGTATTTCAACGTCGTCAAGCCGACGATCGCCAGGGCTTCGACTACAAGGCGCTGCACTGGGCCGATCTGCCCGCAGTCCCCGATGCCGACGAGCGCCGAGCTGGCGCTCGCGCCGCGGCCGGCGGCCGGCCGAAGACGCCGGCGCGATCGCCGCCTGACGCCCTTGTGCCTGCCGGCCGCGGTCGCTACCTCTGCCTCGCACGCGGAGGTTCGCATGCTCGACGACGCAGTCAAAGCGCTCACGCAGATTCTCTCGCCGCCGCTGCGCGCGGTGCTGTGGAAGATCGATCGGGCTTGCGCTGGCGCTCATCATCGTCGTCGGCATCGCGCTCGAGCGGCTGATCGTCTGGCTGCTCGGCGCCGGCAGCGCGTCGGTCGAGACCAGCGCTCGGGCCGCAGGCGCATACTGCCGGTGATCGGCGATCGCCTGGCTGCTGTCGATCGCCGCCGGTCTCGGCATCCTCGTCGGCAGCGTCTTGCTGATGCCGGCCGTGACCGCCTTTGTCGGCAGCTTCTTCGCCGATCAGATCGCCGACGAGGTCGAGCGCGAGCACTATCCGGCCGATCCGCCCGGCACGGCGCTGCCGCTGTGGCTCGCGCTTCGTCGAAGGCGGCAAGACGGCGCTGCTCGCGGTCGTGGTCTATCTCTGCGCGGTGCCGTTCCTGCTGTTCGCCGGCTTCGGCGCCGTTGTATTTTCTTCCTCGCCACCGCTTGGCTGCTCGGCCGCGAATATTTCGAGCTCGCCGCCATGCGCTTTCGGCCGCCGGCCGAGGCCAAGGCGCTGCGCAAGCGCAACGCGCGACCGTCTATGTCGGCGGCCTGCTGATCGCCGCCTTCGTCTCGATCCCGATCGTCAATCTGGCGACGCCGCTGTTCGCCATGGCGCTGATGGTGCACGTGCACAAGCGGCTTGGTAGAGCCGCGACGACCGGACGAATGTTTAGGCGTGGCACCGCTTGAGCGATGCCACGCCGGTCAGGGAATTGGTCGCCTGTGGATGCGGACCGGTCAACTGCCGGATGGCGAGGCCGGGCTCGGCAGCGGCTCCAGCGCAGACAGACCCGGCTTGCTGGTTCGTGCACCATCCTTCTGCGACTTTGTATCGCGCGGATAGAGCTCGACCTTCGGCGGCTTCTGGTCGGGCCGATAATCGGTGGAGGAAAGGCCGCCGGCGATGCTGGCGCCCTGTTCGATCTGGAGCAGGCCGTAGCTGATATTGCCGTCGACGCGGCCGGTCGATCGCAGGATCAGCAGGCACTTGACGTCGAGTTTTTCGTAGACCTTGCCGGAGATTTCGGCGTTTTCGGCCACGGTAATTCTGCCCTTGATCGCGCCGGTCTCGCCGACGATCAAATTGCCCACCGTGACATCGCCCTCGAGCACGCCGCATACCACCAGGGTATCCGGGACGGAGATTTCGCCCTTAATGGTCACGCCCTCGCCGATATAAAGGCGATTCGGTGGTCCGGCATGGTGTGTTCGGCTGACGACATTTGTTACCCCTTTCCCCCAAAACTGGGCACTTAACAATTGGTTAAAGTTTTACGGCACTGCGGTCGCTTTGTCATCGTCAGCACGCGCAAAGTTCCGGGTTTTGTCGCGATTGTAGCAGACGACGAGTAGTCAGTTAACGACATAACAGTACGTATTGCTCTTGTGGGCCTGGGTGCCGTGGCGATCTTCGTCGGGGTCGGCATGTTGGCGCCGATCGTGGCGCGACCCATGGCAAGCGTCATCGGTCGGCCCGTTGGCGGCTGGTCGGCGTCCCAGGTCGGCTGGGCCGTGAGAACTCGATGCGGAGTCCGCGGCGGACCGCGAGACCGCGGCAGCGCTGATGGTCGGGTTGGCGCTCGTGTCGGCCATGTCGGTGTTCGGGGCGTCGCTGTCGAAGTCGGCGACCAGCAGCATCGACCACGCGATCAGTGCCGACCTCATCGTCACCGGCCCGAGCAGCGGGTTCCCGAAACTCGGTGGTGTCGGCCGTGTCGGGCGTGCCAGGGATCACCGCGTCCGCGACCGTCTATCAGGGACAGTTCGAGTTCAAGAACTCGCTGTCGACAGTGGTCGGGGTATCAACCGATCATCTGGCCGACACGGTCATCTTGCATATGCATGCCGGAACATCCGCTGCCGCGTGGCGGCCGGCCACATCCTCATCGATACGACCACCGCGAAGGACGATCACCTCTCGGTCGGCTCGACAGCACCCGTGAAGTTCGCCCTGGGCGGGACCTCCACGATGCGCGTCGGGGGCATCTTCCAGCCCAACGCACTGATCGGCCACTACCTGGTCGGCAGCGAGTTCTTCCTGGCCCACTTCACCAACCCGCTACCGATCGGCGTGCTGTTGAAGACCGACGGCAGAGCAGGCATCTTCAACGCCGTCAACGACGCGCTACGACTCCCTATCCGAACGTCGGGGTCCAGACGCGGTCACAGTACGAGGCGTCCCAAGTCGCGAAGGTCAACCAGTTTCTCGGCATCGTCTACGCCCTCCTCGCCCTCGCGGTGCTGATCGCCCTCATCGGCATCGTCAATACGCTCCTGCTGTCCGTCTTCGAGCGAACGCACGAGATCGGACTGCTCCGGGCGGTCGGCATGAAACGGCGCCAGATCCGGGCCATGATTCGCTCCGAGGCCGTGATCCTCTCGCTCTTCGGGGCAATCATCGGGATCGCGGTCGGCACCGGTCTCGGCTTCGCCTTGACGTCGTCACTGAAACGGTCGCAGGAAATCACCGTCGTGGCGGTCCCCTTCCCCAGCCTGGTCATCTTTTTGCTCATCGCGGCGTTGTTGGGCCTCGGCGCGGCGAGCTGGCCGGCGCGGCGAGCCGCCAAACTCGATGTGCTGGCCGCAATCGCCGCCGACTGAACCCGAAACTGTCTGGCCGGTCCACGCTGACGGTCCGCGATCATCGTGCATGCCTTCACGGATCTGGCGCGCCGCCCGGCCAGTCCTGTCGGCGGCACGCGATCATCCCCACCGTCGCCGTCGGTGCCGCGGCGTCCATGACACCCGATCGCGGTCGTGGTCGTCGCAGTGTCAGCGGCGGGGCTGTTCGGACAGGACGACGTGTTCGCCCAGTCGGTTTGGTTCGAGCCGACCCGCGTTGCGCCCGCGTCGTGTCATGATGCCAGCATGAGCGAACGTTTCGAGGTCCAGCGGACCATCCCCGCCGACGCCGGGACCATTTTCGAGGTCGTGTGCGATCCGCAGGGCCATGTCGCGATCGACGCCTCCGGCATGTTGCAGAGCGCGACTGGCGAGCCCGCCGGAGCCGTCGGCGACACGTTCGTGATCCACATGGACCGCGAGTCGTTGGGTGACCTTCCGATGGGCAAGTACGACGTGACGGTCACGATCACCGGTTACGAACAGGACCGGTTCATCACGTGGGAGGTGTCGGGCGAGGGGTTCCCCTCCATCGGGCATTACTACGGGTACCGGCTCGAACCGGTCGCCGACGGGACGGTCGTGACGTCGATCTATGACTGGTCCAATGTCGGTGAGAACTGGAAGGCAACCGGCGCCTGGCCGATCATCCCCGAGTCTGCGCTGAAAGCAACCCTCGGCATCCTTGAGCGAACCGTGCGCGCCTCCTCGTCAGCCGGCGACAGGCCGGTCACGAACGATTCATAGCCGGCGCGAGGGCTCCGACTCGGACATCCACCCGGCCATGAGCCACGCCGCGTGCTTGGACCTGGACAACACCTCATCGAGGGGTCGGTGTTGCACTCCGAACGAGATCGGCCGCCACGCCCGCGCACACGTCGCGTTCGGCGGCGAGGCGAACATGCCGGCGAACGGGCCGCTGGACGCGAGCGTGCCTTGACGATCGGTGCAGGTCTGTCGGTCGCGGACGTCGTCGCGCCGGGGCGAACAGGTCCGACAGGCGACGAGGCCCGCCGACTTCGATCGAAGAGCACACCCCTGGGGCAGGTGCGAACAACGTTCGCATCGCGACGACGGACGTCACTCGAAACGGTCTGAGCAAAAACGCTCGCTCCTCGAGGTTGCCCCGACACCCCGATGCGAAACGAGTACGGATGGCGGACCTCGAAGGTTCATCGCCACTCGCAGGTCCCGCGACACGACCACGGTTCTCATACCCAGTGAACTCGACGTTGGTGTGTGACGTATCCAACGAGTGCGGGGGTACGTCGCCGAAAAGAGGTATGGATGTACCGGTCCGGTCTTCGATGCGTCGTCGTTGCCGCGTTGGCCGCAATCGCGTGTGCCGCCTGTTCGAGTAGCTCCAAGTCCAGTTCGCCGACGACGCAGCCGGCTGCCGCGCCGACCACCATCGCGACCGCGCCGACGACTGCGTCCGCGTCGACGCCATCGTCGGGTGTGACTGACGCGAACGTGACGGTGGCGATCGCGACCACAAAGCTCGGCAAGGTGCTCGTCGATCGCAACGGTATGACGCTGTACACATCTGCGGGTGACACGTCGCCCGGTACAAGCTCGTGCACAGGCCAGTGTGCCGCGGTGTGGCCGCCGCTCGCAGTCTCGGGAACGGCGACTTACGGGACGGGGCTGACCGCTTCGAAGTTCACGACGATCACCCGATCAGACGGAACGACACAGCTCGCCTACAACGGCAAACCCCTCTATTCCTTTGCCAGCGACTCGGCTCCCGGCGACACGTCGGGTCAAGGGGTTGGCGGATTCTCCGTCGCGACGGCGGGGTAGACGAACGCCGGCGAGGCACCGGCCTTGTGCGTTCCCCGTCGTGCGGTCGAGTCGTGCCGAACCCGCAGCGGCCATTCATTTCGGGGCACCGAAATGAAGATCGCGAACGTCGTGCGGCCGGCCCTATTCGAGGATGATCGCCCCGCGTTCGCTCGCCTAGGGTCGACGTCGATGCCCGGATGCCTCAGGCTCCAGTGAGCACGGGTCACGGCGAACGGGACGACGGATGCGGTGCATACTCGAGGCGTGAGAACAGGGGCGGGGCGATGATCTTCACGAGTCCACTGCCGTCGGTCAGTCTTCCCACCGCGGCGTTGACGCCGTACACGCTGGAACGCGTCGGCCAGATCGCCGACAAGGTCGCCTTCATCGACAGCGCCACCGGCCGGACAATGACGTACGGCGACTTCGACGACGCGGTGCGCCGGCTGGCCGGTGGCTGGTTGGAGCATGGGCTCGCAAAAGGCGAGGTGGTTGCCGTGATGGCGCCGAACTGCCCGGAGTACGGAGTGGTGTTCCACGCCGTCGCGCTGGCGGGCGGTGTCATCACAACGATCAACCCGACATACACCCCGGGCGAGGTCCACCATCAGCTCGTCGACGCGGGGGCGACGCGTCTGGTGACCGTTGCGATGTTCCTCGACACGGCGGCAGCCGCGATCGCGGACACCGGAACTACCGACGTGTATGTCATCGGCGACACCGACGGCTACGCGTCGATCGCCTCGCTCGCCGGCGCGCCGCTCGCCGAACAGGTCCCGGTCGATCTCGATGACGTCGTCGTGCTGCCGTACTCCTCGGGCACGACGGGTCTGTCGAAGGGCGTCATGCTCACCCACCGCAACCTCGTCTCGAACATCGAGCAGACGCTAGGGACAGTCACGATCAACGAGGACGACGCATTCGTCGCGGTGCTGCCGTTCTTCCACATCTACGGCATGCAAGTGCTCATGAACGTCGGTCTGCGCTGCGGCGCCACGATCGTGACGATGCCACGTTTCGATCTCGAGCAGTTCCTCTCGCTGCATCAGGAACATCACCTCACGCGGGCGTTCGTCGCGCCGCCGATGGTCGTCGCGTTGGCCAAGCATCCGGTCGTCGACAACTACGACCTCTCGTCGCTTCGGCAGATCAATTCGGGAGCGGCACCGTTGTCGGCCGAGCTGGCGATCGAGTGCGGCGAACGGATCGGCTGCGAGGTCGTCCAGGGCTACGGCATGACCGAGCTGTCACCCGTGAGTCACGCGACCCCGTCCGGCATGTTCAAGCCGGGGTCGGTCGGCGTCACCATTCCGAACACGGAGGTCAGCGTCGTCGATCCCGCGACGCAGGCATCGCTCGGGGTCGACCAGGACGGTGAGGTATGGGTGCGAGGCCCGCAGGTGATGAAGGGCTACCTCAACAACGAGACGGCAACGAAGAACACGATCGACGACGACGGCTGGCTGCACACCGGCGACATCGGCCACATCGACGGCGACGGGCACCTCTTCATCGTCGACCGGTTGAAGGAGCTCATCAAGTACAAGGGCTTCCAGGTCGCGCCCGCAGAGCTCGAGGCCCTGCTGCTCACGCACCCCCAGATCGCGGACGCTGCCGTGATCGGACTTCCGGACGACGACGCGGGTGAGATCCCCGCGGCGTACGTCGTCCTCAAAGAGGGCCAAGAAGTCACGGCCGCAGACATTCAAGCTTTCGTCGCGGAGAACGTCGCGAGCTACAAGCAAGTCCGCACGCTCACATTCGTCGACGCGATCCCGAAGTCCGCGTCGGGCAAGATCCTGCGCCGCATCCTGCGCGAACAAGCCACGCAATAGGGCGCGGTACGGGAGAGATCCGACCGCGATGACGGCGCCAACCCTCGCGGCACTCGTTCAGGTTGTTGGTTCGCTGAGGGCGTAGAGGTAGCCGGTATCGGCGCCGAAGATGACGGTCCCGTCGGCGATCGCGGCGGTGGCGTAGATGGAGCCACCGGTCTTGAGTTGGAACATCTGGGCGCCGTCGCGTAGGCGGTAGGCGTGTTCGATGCCGTCGGCGTCGCCGATGAAGATGACCTGATTGCTGGACGCTCCTGAAATGGCGGGTGACGCGTAGTAGATGCTCGGTGCTGGGGGTGAACGCCAGATCTGGCGTCCGGTGTCGGCGTCGAGTTTGAAGACGTAGTGGGCGTAGGGGACCACGATCCGGTTCCCGATCAACGCGGTGGCCGACTGGCAGTTCGCGTTTTCCCCACCTGTGGCCTTCTTGAGGTTGAACGACCAGATCTTGGTTCCGGTCCCCAGGTCAAGGGCATATTCGATCATGTCCTTGCCGTCGACGTACACGACGCCGTCACGGAAGCCGTTGACGCCTGGTGGGCTGATCGTGGGTGCCGCGCCGACGTCTTGATCGGAGCCTGTGACCGTGGACTGGAACCGCCACACCAGGGTCCCGTCCTGTGCGTCGAGCGCGTACACGGCATCGTCGGGATTGGCGCTTCCGAAGATCAACAACGGCTGGCCGGTCGAATCGGTCGTCAGCGCAGGCGAAGACCACGAGCCGGTGCTGAGCGTGCCAGAACCCTTGATCGTCCAGTTGTTAAAGACCCACCTTCGTGTGCAGGCACCGTTGGCGTTCCCGACCCCGTTGACCGCCCATTCATGTCCGGCGCTGTTCTCGCTCGTGCCGGTGTCTCCGAAGAACACGACCGGACCCGTGTCGTCGACGAATCCGACGACCGGCGAACTAAAGATCGCACCTTCCAGCGGGAAGGAACACTGCCGCGCGCCGGTCGCCGCGTCGAGCGCGAGGAGCTGATGTCCTTCCGAACCGACATAGACGGTATTCCCGGACACGGCCGGTGACGCAACGATCGCACCGTTGCCCGAGTCACTCCATACCACTGTGCCCGTGTTCAGATCACGGGCCGCGATCGTGCCTGCCGATGTCGCCGTGTACACCAACGGCTCGTCTAATTGCGTGTTGAACGCGACGGCCGACGAAGACCAGACGTCGTCGAAGGCGGTCGCATGCGACTTCCACTTCACTTGGAGCTGCGCCGCGCTCGACGCGCCGATCGTCGGATCATCCGGCTGTATCCCAGTGTGCAACGGGTTATCTTCGAACATCGGCCAATCACCAGCTGACGACACCGCGGCCGAGGGACCGTTCAGGTTCAGGAGCGAGACACGACGCGACACCGCGATAGCCGCGGTTCCGACCGACATTGTCGCGACAGCCGTGCTCACCACGACAGCCAGCGCGAGCGCCACTCGAACCGGCGGCAACCGTCGATGGCCGCGTCGACGCGCGCCGACACGTGACGACACGAAACGTGCACTCCCCCCACCGACCATGATCAACCCGCCAACCGTGGACCCGCCGAAGGGTAGAACGACCCTGACCGAGGAGCAAAACCGGCGAACTGTGCCCGGGCACGCGATGCGACACACCACGCGTCAGGCCAGGCGTGACCCGCAAAACGACGGGACCACGACGTTGCGCTCCCCGTCACAAGTCAGTGAGTGTTGAGGTCACGACGTTCGATGTCAACCCGCTCAGGGATGTCGTCAGCGCGACGACCGAACGTTCCCGTTGACAGGGCGAGGTGGGGTTGGCGTCTCACCGGTGCCGATGCTCCCAACGCGGCACCGAAATCGAGTTCGCCACGCTTGGTTGTGCCGGAGCATCGAGGCGGCACCGACGCGTCAGGATCACACCGACAGCTTCGACAGGATCGACGCCGTCCGACCCGTGAGCGACCCGAGACCCGACACGGTGCTTGACGACGCGGCCCTCGACCGGCTCCGCACACTTCGTCGTGTCGTGCGCCGAAATCGTCAGCGCAGGTCTGACAAGACGCCTACCGTTCCCAACTGAACATCTGAGCGACTCCGGCGGTCTCGAGCTGTGTGCGCATTGGTCTTGGGGCCCGAACCAACGCCACGCGCGTCCCCTGCCGTTGGGCGGCGCGTGCGAGCGTGACCAGCATGCCGATAACCGGGTCGTCGACGGCCTCGAACGAGTCGACAGCCGAGCAGTCCAGCTCCACGTCCTGATCCGTAGAGTTCATCGCGAGGCGCGCGGCGGCGATGAACTCCCGACGGGCTTCGAAACTGAGATCGCGCCGTACCACGAGGCGTTCGGTGTCCATCCTGAGGTCCGATCCTCCGATTGCTTCGCGGTTGTGTCCGCTGCGTGCATGCCTATTTATCGCACCTGCGGTAGCCGGTTCCAACCCGTCGGGATTTCGCCTCGTCGTGATCGTGCGCACGTCGAGGGGTCCCCGCCGTGTCGTCACGTGAGACCAACGTTGGCAGGCCGCCGGAGGGGACGACGCGCATCCCGCATGAGCGCGGTCCGCGCACGCGTTGGTTCTCGGAGATCTGGCTCAGTTAGGGTCCGGCAATGGGGCGCGAGGTGGTGACGGGGTACTGCTGGCCGCAGTCAGTGTGCCCAGGCGAACAGGTCGGACTGCACATGTCGTCGTCCGCTCGGAGGCCGGTGCGCGTCGAGGTGGCACGGGTCGGCGGGCGACGGGAGGTCGTGTTCAGTTCTGACGCGGTCGCGACCGACGACCACGCGACACCGCGGGACGCGTCCTCGAACGGATGCGGCTGGCCCGTCGCCCTCACGCTCGACGTCGACCCGACTTGGCGGTCGGGCTATTACGAGGTCGTCATGGAGATCGACGTTGGCGACAAGACGCGACGCGACTACGCGTTCTTCGTCGTGCGTCCGTCCCCTGGTGCGCGCATCGTGGTCGCGCTCGCGACCAATACGTGGAACGCCTACAACGACTTTGGCGGACCGAACCTGTACACCGGTGGCACCCACGTCGCCATGCAGCGGCCGATGTCGGCGGGTTACCTCTACAAGCCGCCAGGCAAGGGCCGTCGCGTGACGGGGACGGGTGCGCCCGATCCACAGAACGCCGCGCACGTCGGCTACATCCAGCTCAACCATCTGTCGGAATATGCCGGGTCGGCGGGTTGGCCTGACTGGGAGCTGCCGTTCATCCGCTGGGCCGAACGCGAAGGGTTCGAGATCGGTGTGTGCACGAACGCCGATCTCGAAGAACACCCCGAGGTCTTGGACGGCGCGAGGTTGTATCTGTCGGTCGGCCACGACGAGTACTGGTCGCGCGGAATGCGCGACACGGTCGAAGCATTCATCGCGCGGGGCCACAACGCGGCGTTCTTGTCGGGCAACACGTCGTTGTGGCAGGTGCGCATCGAGGGCGACGATCACGACGTGATGGTCGGGTACAAGGGCTTCTTCAAGAACGACCCCTTGATAGAAACCGACCGCGAGGCAGAAGTGACGACGTTCTGGTCCGATGTGATCGTCGGTCGTCCCGAGAACCACATGACCGGCGTGACGTTCACCCGTGGGGGCTATCACCGCATCGGTCGCAATGTGACCGCCGGCGTCGGCGGCTACACCGTGCACCGCGCCGGTCACTGGATCTTCGACGGCACCGGACTTGGCTACGGCGACGTGCTCGGTGCCGGCGCGACGGTCGTCGGCTACGAATGCGACGGATGCGTGTTCACTTACCGCGACGGGCTGCCGTACCCGACCGGCGAGGACGGCACGCCGTCGACCTTCGAGATCCTCGGCACGTGTCCGACGCAGCATTTCACACGTGAGACCGCGCCGCGTCCGCCCAAGCCGGGCGAGCCCAGCGAGTTGGAGTACATCGCGTCACGCGTGTTCGGGACGCGTGAGCCCGAGGCGATGGAACGCATCCGTCACGGCCACGCGGTGCTGGGTGCGTACACCAACGAGGCGGGCGCGACAGTGTTGACGTCGGGGTCGACCGACTGGGCTCACGGGCTGGCCGGGCGAGACCCGCAGATTGAACAGATCACCCGGAACGTGCTGACGCGGTTGGGGTAGCGCGACGACACGGAACTCATGCGGCGTGGGTCGCGGTCCCTCTCACGAAGCGCGGGACATCGCTGTGCCTGACGGGCAATGCCGTCATGTCTGTCGTATGCCTCCGTGCTGCACGACAACAGGCGGGACTCGACGTCACGAACTTCGCGCGGTTCACCGTCTGCGGTGCACACGAGTCGCGTCGCCCACCCAGTCGTGCTGACCCTCGGCTGGGCGCCGCACCAGACGGCCGGCGCCAACATGCGACTCGACTTCTCGGGCGGAGCGATGCTCGCCGCCGCACGGGCGTGCCTTTTTCTGTCGGCTGTGGACCGACCGTCACGATCGTGTGGTGACGTTCGAGGCTCGACGCGTAGCGTCGAGGTATGGCGTGGTGGCTGCTCAAATCCGAGCCTGACGTGTTCTCGTACGACGACCTCGTCCGCGTCGGACGCGAAGGCTGGGATGGGATCCGGAGCTATCAGGCGCGCAACTTCATGCGGGAGATGCGCCAGGGCGAGCAGGCGATCTTCTACCACTCGAATGCCAAGCCGCCCGGCGTCGCCGGCATATGCAAGATCGTCAAGACCGCCGAGGCGGATCCGACGCAATTCGATCCGAACAGCAAGTACTACGACCCGGCGAGCAAGCCCGAAGATCCTCGTTGGGATTGGGTGACGGTCGCACCCGTGCGCACGCTGCCGTTCGTTTCCCTCGACGAGTTGCGCACGGTGCCCGAGCTTGCGGACTGCCGGCTGCTGGCGAAGGGGAACCGACTGTCGGTCCTGCCGCTCCGCGACACCGAGTTCCGCGCCATCGTCGATGTCGCCAAACGCCGCCGACGTTAGACGCCAGATCAGTGCGTCGTGAGACGCCATGGCCGGCCGGACGCAGCCGCGCTGCGTTGGGCCGGCGGCGCCGATCGCGGCGCACACCACACTGGCTGCGTCGCGTGCGGTGTTCGCGATCGTGTCCGCTCCCATCGCGCTTGATGAACGATCGGGCGTGTCCGCCGAAGGCCGACGCCGTCAGCGACGCGATCCGCGCGACGGCGACGCTGATTCCAGCCGCGTTGACCTGATCAGGTCCGACGACCGCGACTCGAAGCGAGCGGCTCAGTTGCGGGCCAGCTCCATCAGTAGTTCGCGGGTCCGAGCTCGCGACGCCGACTTGTCGTCGCCGACGGCGAACGGCGCTGCCCACACGTCGGTGGCGCCGGCCTCGAACAAGGCCTCGATCTGGGCTTTGACACAGGCCTCGCTTCCCACAATGGCCGCATCGGCCGGCCCGCTCACGCCCCCTCGCTCGAGGATGCGCTGATAGTTCGGAAGCGTGCCGTAGACGGCGAACTGTTCGGCGGCCACCGAACGGGCCACGCCGACGTCATCGTGCACGGCAACGGGCAGCCCGGCCACGATTCGCGGCTCGGAACGGGCGGCCTCGGCCGCGGCTTCGCGAATTCGGGGAGCGACATGCTGCGTGATCGCAGCGGCGTTGGCCATCCACAGAATCGAGCCAGCTGCATGCTGTCCCGCCACACGCAGCAACCGCGGAGCGAGCGCCGCGACAAGGACGGGCACCTCGCCACCGTCGGCGAGGGCAAGTGGGCCGGCCCTCACCCGAAACTCTTCGCCCGTGAAGCTCACCGACTCCCCGCGCAGGAGAGATGCGAGGATCTGGACATACTCATCTGTGTGGCGTCCGGCCTTGTCGTAGGACAACCCGAGGCCGCCTTCGACGACAGGCCGATGCGACGGGCCGACCCCGAGCGTGAACCGACCCGGGACGCCCAGAGCCGACGCCACCGCCGCGGCTCTGCTCGCCTGCAAGGTCGGGTGGCACGCATAGGTCTGCAACACCGCAGTGCCCAGCTCAATCCTCGACGTCGCGCGACCGGCAATCGCGATCGCCACGAGTGGATCACCGAGGACCGCACTGGTGTACCACAGGCTGGTGAATCCGTCCGCCTCGGCGCGTTCGGCTTGGCGAACAATCTGATCGACGCTTGCGCCGAATCCGGGTACACCGATGCGCATCTCCGGAACCTTTCGATCTCCGCGTGATCCGACGCCGCCGAGCACGGTCCTGACCTGTTGCGCGGGAAGCCAGATCTGGAACGTAACAACGGTCCGTTGCCGTGTCGACCGGAAGACGACACCATTCGACGCAGGCCATCGAGGTCGTCGGCGACGGGTACTGCCCGCGAGATCTTGAACCGAAGCTCCAGGTCGGGCGGGCTGGCGTCGCAGCGGTGGTCGACTGGGGTTGACCAGTCGGCCACTTCATAGTACTTTGATTTTCAAAGTAGTTCGAGAATTGGAGTCGGCATGGCGCCCCAGATGCTGGACGAGGACGAAGCGGCGGGACGGCTCGCCGAAGTCCGCGTGCTCCGCCGTCAGACCCTCAGGCAGTTGCAGACGTATTGGTTTGCGCTCTTGGTCTTCGGGACATTGCTCGCCGCGAGCGCGCCGTTCTTCCGCCTGTTCCACGGTGCCGGGACCGCGCTCTATTGGCTGGTCGCAGCCCCGGTGGGGACGGCGCTGATCGTCCGCCGATCCCGTGACCGGTGCGTGGTGCAGGGGGTGACGCGGTCCTCCCGGCCGTACTTCTGGCTCGGCGCAGGCCTGGTCGTCGCGTGCTTCGGGTTGGGGTTCGGGGGCGGCGTCGCGGGCTCCGTCGCAATCTCCGAAGTCGGTCCGCCGGTTGCGATCGCGATCGGCTATCTCGTCCTGGCGTGGATTGAGCGCAGCGCGCTGTTGGCGACGCTGGCCGCGTGCCTCGGCGCGTGCTGCCTCGTGGTCCTCGGACGCGGCCTGTCGAGTCCGGGAGCGGTCCTCGCGGTCGTATACGGCGCCAGCTTCATTGTGGTCGGGCTCGTCACGCGTCCCCGGGTCGACACACAATGACCGATCCCGCGGTCACGACCACCCATCCGACCGCTGAACTGGACAACACTGTGCATCAGCGTGCCCGGCTCGGGATCCTCACCGTGCTGAACGAGGCCGAGCGTGCCGACTTCGTGTATCTCCGCGACGCGCTCGGTATCACCGACGGCAACCTGTCCAGCAACCTGCAGGTGTTGCAGGACGCCGGCTACGTCAAGATCGACAAGACATTCGCCGGTAAACGCCCGCGCACCTGGGTGACCGCGACGAAGGCCGGGCGCAAGGCACTCGCTTCGGAGGTCGCGATCCTGAAGGCCATCATCGCCCGCGCGGAGGGCGCACGATAGGGCCGTCGACGTCGCGGTCGACGCCGTGCCCGGCTGACCGCTTGACCGCGCGGAATGCCGCGCGCGATGACCGGGCGATCGGAGTCGTCGGTCCGCGCACACCTCCAGTGCTCAGGCGGCGGTGCCTGGGATCGATCGGTTCGTCGCGCGAATCAGGTCTTCGCGCGGCTTGGCCCCCGATGGGGCTGGCAAGATCACGACAGTTCGACAGACGCGGTGCTGCGGCCGATTCCGAGCGGGCTGACCGGAAGTCGACGCGCAGGCCGACGGACGGCTCGGCGCGGTTACGGAACTTCCTTCGGGATGTTGAGCAGCGCGCGGTTGAGGTCGGCGACGGCCCCGACGCCGAGCAGGCTCATCGTCCGGATCATGTCGGCCCGGAACCATTCGAGGACGCGGTCGACGCCACGTTCGCCGGCTGCGCCGAGCGCGTACAAGTACGCGCGGCCCGCCATCGCGGCGGTTGCACCGGCGGCGACTGCCTTGACGATGTCGCTGCCGCGGCGGACGCCGCCGTCGCAGATGACCTCGGTGCGTCCGCCGATCGCATCGGCGACCGGGGCGACGAGCGAGAACGTTGCGGGCGCGCCGTCGAGTTGACGGCCACCGTGGTTCGACAGGGCGATGGCGTCCACTCCGGCGTCGGCTGCGAGGACGGCGTCCTCGACGGTTTGCACGCCCTTGAGGATGATCGCGCCGTTCCACACCGAGCGCAGCCAGTCGACGTCACCCCACGACAGGCCCGGGTCGAACTGCGTGTTGATGTAGTCGGACAACGTGACCGGCGAGGCGCCGTCGCCGACGTCACGTCCGATGACATTCGCGAACCGGATCGGTTCGCTGCGCATAAACGACCATGTCCAGCGCGGATGTAACGCGCCGTCGATGATCGTGCCGGGCCCGATGGTCGGCGGAAGCGAGAACCCGCGGCGGACGTCGCGTTCGCGCCGGCCGAACACTGCGGTGTCGACGGTGAGGACGAGCGCCTCATATTCGGCCGCCGCGGCACGGTCGATCATCTCTTTGACAAGGGCACGGTCGCGCCAGGCGTACACCTGGAACCAGAGGCGACCGCCGGTGACGGCGCGCACCTCTTCGATCGAGCGTGTACTGAGCGTCGACAGCGTGTACGGGAGTCCGGCGCGTTCGGCGGCTCGGGCCACCGCGAGCTCGCCGTCGGGATCCGCGATGCGGGTGAAACCGGTCGGTGCGAGCACGAGCGGATAGGCCATGGGCCGGCCGAGGATGGTGCTCGCGGTCCCGACTTTCTCGAGGCCCCGCAGGACGCGCGGCCGGAACGTTGTCGCCGCGTACGCAGCTTGGTTCGCGACAAGGGTGCGTTCGTCTTCGGCGCCGCCGTCGATGTAGTCGAACACGCCGCCGGGCAGGTGCCGCTTGGCGATGCGCCGGAGGTCCTCGACCGATGCGGCGCGCGCCAGACGCCGTTCGATGCGATCGGTCTCGACGTGGCCGAACCTCACGACCGACCGCAACGTCCGGTACGGGTTCACGGGCCGTCCCTTCGCGACGCGGTCGGAGCGGCGACGCCCGCCGGTATCGCCCGGTGATCGAGCGAGCGGCCGTTGTCGACGGCCGCGCCGAAGGAAGCCGGATCGCCGTGCGCGTCGACGTTGGCCTGGATGGTCTTGGTGATCCACCGAGTGTTCGCTTCGGCTTCGTCGCTCGAGCCGTGCGATGCGGTGATGAGCTGAGTCCGCCCGGAGTCGGACGAGGCCACGCGGCCTAGCTTGCAGTGGTGCTGCACATCAATGTCGCCACGATGCGGCTCTTCTTGCACGTCCTCGGCGCAACGGTGTGGATCGGCAGGCAGGTCGCGTTCGCAGGCGTCGTTCCCGTCATACGTCGGGTCGGCGGGATCGAGACCGTGCGGGCCGCGGCCCGTCGCGTCCAGCTCATCGCGTGGCCTGCATTCGCGTTGCTCGTCGGGACCGGCATCTGGAACCTCTTCGCGGTCAACGTCGGTGATCGGTCGAGCGCGTATCCTCAGGACTGTCGTGGTCAAGTTAGTCTTCGTCGCGGTCTCGGGCCTGGGCGCACTCGGACACATCCTCTTCGTGCGGCGACGACCTGCGCTCGGCGGCATGCTCGCGGGGATCGCGTTGCTTGGCGCGCTCGGCGCAACCTTCGTCGGCGTGCTCCTCGCGACCGGGTGACCGACCGCGACGTCGCCGAACCCCGTGCGATCACGAAGCATGCGCCGCGAAGTACCCCCGCTCATCCCGCCCGAGCCGGGCGGGGCCACGGTCTCGAGGCGGCACGCTGGAATCTCCGGGTGGATCGCGGCGCACACCGACCGTTGTCCCACGCGCTCGGATGCACTCCTGCCGGGCTGTTCGACGGCACGGTCGGCCCGACGCTGCACCCTGGCCGTTGGGCCGGTCGAAGCCAACGTGTCGAGGCTCGGTTGGGTGTTAATCCCGGGTCGGGATGAGTCGATGTTCCGCGCGTGATGAACGCGAGCGTCCCGTGTCGGTTCGCGGGTGATCTGGGCGACCTCGCGGCCGCGTTGGCGGACCCGGTCATCTTGATGAACGTGCGCGGCGAGTTGCGGTGGGGCAACGCTGCCGCCGAGCGGTTGTTCGGCATCGCGCTCGCCGACGGGGTTGGCCGGAACATGTTGGAGTTCTTGCACCCCGACGACGCGGAGTTGGCTTTGGTCTCTGTCATGGCGATGGAGCGCAAAGAAGTCGGGACGCTGTTGGAAGTTCGGGTCCGTGGCGTCGACGGCTGGCGACTCGTCGAAGCGCGAGGTACGTCGTTCGGCGACGACCTTCTGCTGACTGTTCGTGACATCACGGATCGGCGCCGTTGGGAGGTCGCCAACGATGGGCTCGCCGGGTTTCGGACGCTGATCCAATACGGGGCGTCGATCACGATGGTGCTCGAACGCGGCGGCGAGATCCGATCGTCGTCCGCGGTGGTCACAAGACTGCTCGGTCATGATCAGGAACGGCTGGAAGGCGAGCCGTTCGCGAGCCTCGTGGATCGCGACGATCAGGCGGCGCTCGCAACCGCATGGCGTGCGGCAAACGCGCGCGGGGCACGTCCCGTGACCGTCGATCTGCGATTGTTGCGTCGCGGCGGTGGTGTCGTTCCTTTCGCGTTGACGTTCACGAATCTGCTCGATGACCCGACCCTTTTGGGGATCGTGGCGACCGGCCATGACATTTCCGATCGTGTCGTCGCCGAAGAAAAACTTCGCGAGTCGAACTCGCTCCTGGCAACGACGCTGGAATCCACCGCGGATGCGATCCTCGTCGTCGACCAGACCGGCCAGATCTCGAGTTACAACCGCAGATTCGCGGAGATGTGGCGGATACCGGACCGAGTGCTGGCATCACGAGACGACAACCAGACCTGGGCCTTCGTCCTCGAACAGCTTGTCGATCCCGACGCGTTCGTGACCAAGGAGCACACGCGGTCCGACGCTGCCGACGTCCAAAGCCGTGACGTCCTCAAGTTCAAAGACGGACGGGTGTTCGAACGTGACTCTCGCCCTCGGAGACTCGCCGACGTGGTCGTCGGACGGGTCTGGAGCTTCCGCGACATCACCGAACCCGAACGGCTCAAGCAACAGCTCGTCCATCAGGCCCAACATGACCCGTTGACCGGTCTGGCCAACCAAACCTTGTTCCGGGATCGGATCGATCATGCCGTCGCGCGGCTGGATCGGACCGAACATCAGGTCGCGGTGTTGTTCGTCGATCTCGACGACTTCAAATATGTCAACGACACGCTCGGCCACTGGGCAGGAGACTCGCTCCTCGCTCAGTTCAGCGAACGTCTCGGCAGCCAACTTCGTGTCGCCGATACCGCCGCCCGTGTCGGTGGCGACGAGTTCGCTGTGCTGATCGATGACCTCACCGACAGCAACGACGCGCTCGTCATCGCGCAGCGCATCATCGATGCGCTGCGCGAACCGGTCACCATCGGCGCTCGACACCTCACACTCACCGCCAGCATCGGCATCGCGTACGGCGACAAAGCATCCGATACCGACGAACTGCTGCGCAACGCCGACCTCGCCATGTACGACGCGAAAGCACAAGGGAAGAATTGTCGGCGCGTGTTCACGCAGCAAATGCACGCGTCGGCGCTTGAGCAGCTCGAGGTGCTCTCAACTGGTTGAGCCCCCACAGATCGGGGACGTTCTCCTCAACCGTCAACGTGTCGGGGCGGACCGTCGCATCGTCTCGCAGCGTTTCGCACCAGCCACGTCGCTGCCGCGAGCACACACGTCCCTGCGGGCTGAGCACGACCTCACAACGACGCGCGCGACCGCGTTCACCACGGTCGCCCAGTGCCGCGTGGCTGCCTGCTGGGCTGGGCAGACGCCGCGGTCGCGCGGTCGTTTCGTCGCGCTGTCTACGATCTGGTCGCCGCCCGTCGGCCCCATGCTTGGAATCTGCGTCACGGGACCGTCGCGTGCGCTTGTGCCTCGAGGACATAAAGGTGACCCCCGTGGATGACCAGAACGCTGTCCGGCCGACCGAGGGGCGTGCTCCCGGCGATGTCGGCGAGGTCGTGATCATCGGTGCGGGACCAGCTGGACTGACCGCTGCGTACGAACTCACGAAGAAGGGGATCGTCAGCACGGTCCTCGAGGGGGACGACGTCGTCGGTGGTATCAGTCGCACGGTCGTACGCGACGGTTGGCGGTTCGACATCGGCGGGCACCGCTTCTTCACGAAGGTCGGTGCCGTGCAGGACCTGTGGAGAGAAATCTTGCCGCCGAGAATTTCCTGCAGCGGCCCCGACTCAGCCGCATCTACTATCGAGGCAAGTTCATCGACTACCCGCTCAAGCCGTTCAACGCGCTGCGGAGCCTCGGGTTCGTCGAAGCTGTCCGATGCGTCCTGTCTTTTTTGTGGGTCCGCGTCCGGCCGCCGAAGAACCAGAACACACTCGAGGGCTATGTCGTCGCCAACTACGGCTGGCGCCTTTACCAGCACTTCTTCAAGACCTACAGCGAAAAACTGTGGGCGCTTCCGCCGTCGCAGATCTCGGCCGACTGGGGGGCGCAGCGCATCAAGGGCATGACGTTGTGGACCGCGGTGTGGGAGCCGATCCGCGGACGCATCGCCGGCGGACGCAAGGACAAGACCAAGCAGGTGACGAGCCTCATCGAGACCTTCGAGTACCCGAAGTATGGGCCCGGGATGATGTGGGAGCGTTGCCGGGACCTCGTCGAGAACGCCGGCACCAAGGTCGTCATGAGCTCGCCGGTCGTGAGGATCCACCACGAGGACGGCCGAGCGGTCAGCGTCACCACACGCGACGTCAACGGCGCCACCACCGAATACGCCGCCGACCACGTTATCTCCTCGATGCCGTTCACTGATCTGGTCAAAGCGATGGACCCGCCGGCACCTGAGCCGGTCCGCTACGCGGCGGACGGGCTTGAGTTCCGAGATTTCTTGTCGATCGCGCTCGTTGTCCCGGCCGACAAGGTTGCCTGGACCGACAACTGGATCTACATCCACGCGCCCGAGGTCAAGACGATGCGGGTCCAGAACTTCGGCTCGTGGTCGCCGTACCTGGTCAACGACGGCCGCAACGTGCTCGGACTCGAGTACACCGTCGTCGAGGGCGACGAGTGGTGGAGCGCTCCAGACGAGGACCTGATCCGCCGCGGCGCCGAGGAACTTGAACTCCTGGGGCTGATGAACGCGGCCGACGTTGAAGCTGGCTACGTCGTACGTATGCCCAAGGCGTACCCGATCTACGACGATGATTACCAGCGGAACCTCAACACGCTGCGGGTCTGGGTCGAACAGGTCGCCCCCAACATTCATCCCGTGGGCCGCAACGGCATGCACCGGTACAACAATCAGGATCACTCGATGTACACGGCCATGCTCACGGTCGACAACATTTCGAACGGCGAGGACCACGACATCTGGTCGGTCAACGTCGAGGCCGACTACCACGAACAGGTCAGAGCCGATGAAAAGACCGGCACCCCGACCGGGACCGGCCGCTCGGCGCCGGTACTCCCCAAGACTCCGTCATCGTCGCATTGATGGGCAGGCCAAGCGCGCGTTCGGCCGCCGCGTTCGCGCACTCGCCATCTCGGCCGTCTTCGACACCGGGCCGCCCAAGTGGATCTACTCCGAAGAGCCGCACTGACGCCGTGCACGGCGCGTCGTTCTCGAATCCACTTGTTACGATTTAGGTCATGATTTCAGCCGATATTTTTAGGCGTGGGCAGTGGACTGATTTCTTTCTTCTGGTCGGAACAGGCGCAGTTACGCTCACCGGTTTAGTTTTCGTAGCGATGTCACTCAATCTCAAAGCGATTGCTGTCGACGCAACACATCGTTATCGAGCCATAAACACGCTTACCGGGCTGGCTCTCGTTTTTATGCGTTGTGCGCTTGTGCTGATGGGAGCTCAAAACCATCGGTCAATAGGTGCAGAACTCTTCGTGGTCTCTGGTGTTTCGGCAGCCATTTTTGTCAGGGGCTACACGAGAGCTATTAGAATGAGCAACGGTCTCAGACTCTCTCGGATCGTTGGCGGAAGCCTCGTACACTTGGCCGAGATGATCGGTGCGACACTTTTTTTCTTCGGGTACATATCCGGTCTTTATATTGCGGCACTAGCTATTGTAATCAACACTTGTTATATGATTACGGCGGCTTGGTTACTCGTCATGGGCGCTTTCGATCAACAGACGTGATTGTTCAGGCTGTGCCTTCGATCGCCGCAGCCGCAGCGAGTTCAGGCCGATTCCTGGTTGGGCCGGCATCCTCGGGTCAGTTGAACAGCTGCTGCGACGCACCGAGGCGATGACGTCTTGGCCAGCAGTCGTGGCGGAACCAGAAGAACATCGTGCGCGACGTCGACTGAGACCTGTGCGAGTTTACGAGATCGCGTTGTGCCCGTTGCGTTTGCGATGGTCCACGACGACGCGACTTGATCGGGAGCTTTAGCGTTCGATGCGGATTGTTATTCGTTTCGGGCCCGTCTCGAAAAAGGCGGGGACGTTCTCGTAGGCGAAACCGTCGGTCAGTCGGACCGTGCCGGGAGGAAAGTGGCTGAGGAACGCGTCGACGCCGATCCGCGCGACCGTGCGTGCGAGAGGCGCGCCGGGGCAGAAGTGCGCGCCGTACCCAAATGTCAGATGGTCGGAGAGATTGGCGCGGTCGATGTCGAAGTCTTCACCGTGTTCGAAGACAGCCTCGTCGCGATTCGCGCACGCAGTGCCGATCACGACCCGCTGGCCCTGATGGACAACGGTGCCGGCGACCTCGGCGGCGTGGGTGCAACCTCGAGGTATCAACATGACCGGCGGCGCGGTTCTGAGGCTCTCCTCGATGGCTTTCGGCAACGACTGCCGTTCTGAGCGAAGGCGATCCTCGAGTCCTGGGACGGTGAAAAGTTGAAACAGGAGGTTCCCGAGGAGTTGGCTCGTCGTCGTGAGACCTCCGGTGATGAGGTTGCGGACCATCGCCCGGAGTTGTCGGGGCGTGAGCGGTTCGCCGTCAACTTCGAGTTCGAGCAGCTTCGTCGTGACGTCGTCGCGCGGGTCCTTGCGGCGATCCTCGATGCGATCGTCGATGTAGCGAGCGAAGTCTGGGAACCCGTCCGCGAAACCTTCGACGCCTTCTCGGTTGCGGTGCGTCCCAGGAAACCCGCTCTCGATGAGATCTTTGGCCCAGGCCATGATCTGCGGCGCGTCGTTTTCTGGGAAGCCGAGCAGGTGCACGGTTGAGGCATTGGGCAACGGAGACGTGAAGGTCGGGACGAGGTCCGCTTCTCCCACGTTCGGGAGTGCCTCGAGGAGTGATGCGGCGGTCGACGCGATGTAAGGCTCCGTTGCCTTCACGGACTTGGGCGTCAGTGCGGTGACCATGACACGGCGAACGATCGTGTGGTTCGGTGGGTCCATCTCGCCGAGAGTCCGGTCTTCCATCGGCACGACCACACCGGGCGCTTTGAAGCCCTGCGAGCTGGAGAAGCCGTCGGTGTCGCGCAGCAGCTCCCGGCAGACGGCGTGGCGAGTGACGTACGCCATGTCGTCGCCGATATCGACGACCGCCGCCTCCTCGCGCAACTCCGCCAGCAAGGGCCACGCCTGGTGGGCCTGCTCGGCGTCGAACGGATTGAACCTGCTTGTCATGCGCGGACCCCTTCGCAGCTCGTCATGGTGTTCGATTGGCCCGGTCGCGTTCGGCCTCGTCGAGCCAGGCGTCGACGAACGTCATCATCTCGCGGTGGCCTTCAGTCACGCCGAGAGCCTCCTCGAGGGTCATCACCTGAGTGACGCCGGTCATTGCGAGCAGCACGACGATCGGCGGGAACGACTCGAGGGAGACGCCGAGATCGCCGAGGACGGCCGTGATGGCGTCGAGCTGCATCTCGCGAAACTGTTTGGCGTACCGCGCGATTTCGTTCCGAATCGCCTTGCGGTGGTTCGCCAGCGCGACGAACTCGATGTTGAACGCCGCGCCGCGTAGGTCAGTGGCGAACCGCCAGACCGTTCGCAGGGTGCGCTCCTCGTGCATCGCGGCGCCGAAGCGGGCGACGCCCGCTTCGGCTCGGCGGCGGTAGACCTCAAGGAAAAGCTCATCCATCGTGCGGAAGTAGTAGTGGATCAGCTGCGGCTTGATGCCCGCTTCCGCAGCGACGCGCCGCGAGGTCACTGCGGCGTACCCGTCCCGGAGCAGCAGCTGCTCGACGGCGTCGAGGACGAGCGCTCGGGTCTTCGAGTCCGCCGCCCCGAGCCGTCTGGGCGCTGTCATGCTGTCAGCTTGTCAGCCCTCGGGGAGCCGTACTAAGCATCTGCCTCGAAATGCTGAGCGATCGCTCAGCAGCAGCGAGCAGGGGAGTGGGACCTCGACCGTGAACCGATCGGCGGTCTCGACCGGGGCAGCGTCGCCTAACGGTTGGTGCCCGAAGGCGACCGGGTTGCGCTGGTCGTTCGCGACGACGCCGCCCAGGATGCCGGGGCCGAACTGCGCGATCAGGGCGTCACGGCGATGACCGATGAGGTCGACATCTCGGGCTGGTCGGCGTTGGGCGCTGCCTTCGAGCGTGTCCGCCAGAGCTCGGGCCCGTGGGTGTCCCGGCCGCGTCGTGCCGGCACCGATGGCCGCGCTGCGGCCTGCGTTCTGATGTTCCGCCCGTGCCAGCGATATCACCGGGCAGGTCTTGGGCGTCGACGGCGCGATGTACATCGAAGTGTGCGGCTACACACTCGCCGGGAGGCTTCATGACGGCTGACTTCGAACAGGTCGACTTTTTTTCCGACGCGTCGTTGCTGGAAGACCCGTACCCGTACTTCGAGTTCCTGCGCTCGAAGTGTCCGGTGACGCCGCTCCCGCATCACGGCGTCGTGGCAGTCTCCGGGTGGGTCGAGGCGACGGACGTCTACCGCGATCCCGACACGTTCTCATCGTGCAATTCGGTGGTCGGCCCCTTCGCGAGCTTCCCGGTTCCGCTCGAGGGCGACGACGTCGGTGGGATCATCGAGCGTTACCGGGATCAGCTCCCGATGAACGAGCACATGGTCACGATGGACGCACCGGATCACACCCGTGAGCGGGCGCTGCTCATGCGCCTGATCACGCCGAAGCGTCTCAAGGAGAACGAAGCGTTCATGTGGCGCCTTGCCGATCGACAGGTCGACGAGTTGATCGCCCGAGGCCCTTGCGAGTTCATTGGCGCGTACGCCCAACCCTTCGCGATGCTCGTCGTTGCCGACCTCCTCGGCGTCCCCGAAGCGGAGCACCAACGCTTCCGTGACGGTTTCGGCCTCAGCGCCAATCCCGGCGAGCTCGGCAACGATCAGAGCGAGATGGCGACGAACGCCCTCGGATGGCTAGACAACTATTTCGCCACATACGTTCAAGAACGCCGCGTCGAGCCGCGCGGCGACGTACTCACCGACTTGGCGCTCGCGAAGTACCCCGACGGATCGACGCCCGACGTGACCGCTGTCGTGCGGACTGCGACATTCCTGTTCGCCGCCGGTCAGGAGACGACGGCGCGCCTGCTCGCCACGTCGCTGAAGTACCTCTCGGAGTATCCGGAGCTCCAGGACGAGCTCCGTGCGCACCACGAGCGCATCCCGGAGTTCGTCGAAGAGGCGCTGCGCATCGAGAGCCCGGTGAAAGCCGACTTCCGTCTCGCCCGCCGCGCGACGACGATCGGCGGCGTCGAGATCGCGCCCGGGACGCCCGTCATGCTCCTGAACGGCGCCGCCAACCGCGATCCGATGCGCTTCGAGTGCCCGGCGGAGTTCCGCCTCGACCGCCCGAACACCCGGGAGCACATCGCGTTCGGCCGGGGCGCCCATTCCTGTCCTGGTGGGCCGCTCGCGCGCGCCGAGGCTCGCGTCAGCATCGAGCGCATCCTCGACCGCATGCGGGACATCCGCCTGTCGGACGAGCACCACGGGCCCGCGGGCGCCCGCCGGTTCGACTACGAGCCGACGTGGGTCCTGCGTGGCCTCCACGCGCTCCACGTCGAGTTCACGCCAGCGGAGGACGGCGCGTAGGTCGACGTCGTTGCTCGATCTCCGGTCAGGCGTGAGGTCGACGACCAGCGCGGATCGCGTCTTCGACGAGACCGATGACCCACGTGGCGCCCCGGATCGCATCGTCGGGGTCGAGGTGCCAGTCAGCCACCAGACGTTCGTACGACGTGACGCTCCACAACACGTCGAGCATCGCCGCGGCGGTCATGCGCTCAAGGTCGGTCCAGCCGTCAGTTGATGCGACGACCGTGGCGCGAAGCGCCTCCTGCTGTCGCTGATGGGCCGCGAGGAGCGTCGCGTCGTGAGGCCCGCGCGGCTCCAGCGGGAACGTCGACGCATACCCGAGGATCTGCGCGGTCAGGGTTCGGACGCCTTCAAGCGTGAGGCCGTTGAGGTCGACAACGGCTTCGTCTTCGAGCCGGGTCATCACCGCGTCGCGTAGCTCGCGCTCAGTCGCGAAATATCGATAGACGGTCCGCTCGTTCACGCCGGCCCCTTGCGCGACGCCTCGCACGGTCAGTGCGTCGAAGTTCCAGACCGCGTGGTCGTGCAGGATCGCGGTGCCGGCGGCGATGATGCGCTCGCGGGTCTCCGCCGCGCGCTGGCGACGCACGGGACTGTCGTAGCGGCGCCGTGGTCCGGCGTGCTCAGCCGCAGTCATCGCCTTACCGCGTCACGACGGGGAGCGTCTCCCAGCCGCGTACCGTCGAGGTCGGGGCGAGCTTGGCTCGGTCGAAGTCGACCTCCCACTGCGGGAAACGCGTGAGGACCTCGTCGAGCGCGATGCGACCTTCGAGACGGGCAAGTGCCGCGCCGAGGCAGAAGTGGATGCCGTAGCCGAAGGTGAGGTGCTTGTCGATCTCCCGGTGAATGTCGAAGCGATCCGGATTTTGGTAGCGACAGTCGTCGCGGTTCGCGGCGCCGACGAGGAACAGCATCGTGCTGCCGGCGGGAACGGTGCGGCCGTACACCTCGACGTCCTCGGGCACATACCGGCCGACGTGCGGGGCGGGCGGCTCGTAACGAAGGAGCTCCTCGATCGCATCGGGGAGGAGGGAACGGTCTTCAACGAGCTCGCGCCGCTGATCGGGATGCTCGGCCAGCACCTTTCCCGCCCAGCCGATCAGGCGGGTCGTCGTCTCGTTGCCGGCGCCGGCGACCACTGTCGTATACAAGAGGGCTTCGTCGCGGGAGAGGCGCCGGATCGTGCCGGTCTCGTCCTCGAACTCGGACTGCAACAGCTCGGTCATGAGGTCGTCCGACGGGTGCTCGATGCGCCAGTCGATGTATTCGGTGAACATCTCGCTGCCGAATGTGGCTTCCGCCGAGACCTGCATCGGCTGGCCCGCCTGGGTCCGAAGGTTCGCGTCGGTCGCCTGACGGATTGCCGTCTGGTCCTCCTCGGGGATGCCGAACAGCATGCCGATCACACGCATCGGCATCTGCGCGCCGAGGTCGGCGACGAAGTCGAATGCTCCGGCGCCGACGAGTGGATCGAGGCTCTGCGCGCAGAACTGGCGGATCTTCGGTTCGAGCGCCGCGACCCGTCTCGGGGTGAACACGCGTGAGAGCAAACTCCGGTGGATGGTGTGTACCGGCGGGTCCTCGAAGATCAGCGTTCCCGGCGGCATGTCGATATTCGCCTTGATGATCTCGAGGACACCGCCCCGCCCCGAGATGTAGCGCTTCGCGTCGACGAGTCCGCGTTCGACGTCCTCGAATCGACTGACCGCGTAGAAGTCGTACCGGTCGTTGTAGTAAAGCGGCGCCTCGTCGCGCAGACGGCGGAAAACCGGATACGGGTCAGCATCGATGTCGACGTCATACGGGTCGTAATAGATGTCAGTCACGGGATCCTTCGTTCAGAAGCGCAACGATTCGGGAGGGCGTCAGCGGCAGACGGGTGACCGTCACGCCGAACGGCGCGAGCGCGTCGGCGACCGCGTTGACGACGGCGGGCGGTGCGCCGATCGCGCCGCCCTCGCCGACGCCTTTGTAGCCACCGGGTCCGGGGCTCGGCGTTTCGATGTGCCCGTACTCCATCGCTGGTAGCTCCGCGGCGCTCGGCACGAGATAGTCCATCAACGTCGTCGCAAGCGGGTTGCCGTCGTCGTCGTACGCGAGATGCTCGTACAGCACGCCGCCGATGCCCTGTGCGACGCCGCCGGCGATCTGACCTTCGACCACGCTGGGGTTGATCATCGGGCCGCAGTCTTCACTCACGATGTAGCGCAAGAGCGTCACGCCACCGGTCTCGATGTCGACGTCGCAGGTACAGACGTGTGAAGCGTTCACCCAGATCGACGGCGCGGCCGCGGCATAGCGCGCGCTCGCTTCGAGACCGGCTGGGACGCCCGGCGGCAGCGTCTGCGGTTCGAAGTAGGCGAGCGCGGCGAGTTCGGCGAGCGAGATCCCGATCGCCGGGGTGCCGCGCACATGCGCATGACTGTCGGCGAGCTCGATGTCGGCGACCGCGGCCTCGAGCCGGTCCGCGGCGATCTCGCAGATGCGGTCGCGCAGGATCGTGGCCGCCTCGCGTATCGCGCCCGCGGTCATCGACGCGCTTCGGCTGCCGGCCGTACCCGCGCCGAAGCCGGTCACTGCGGTGTCGCCCTGGATCGTGTGGACATCGTCGATACGCACACCCAGCGCGTCGGCGGCGAGCTGAATGACGGTCGTCTCGATGCTGTTGCCCGTCGAGCCGCCGGCGATGTACACGTTCACCGTCCCGGATGGCTCGACGCGTATTGTCGCCGCTTCAGTTGCGTACGAGCCGTAGCCGGGCGTCGACGGCTCGACGTAGTTCGACATCCCAACGCCGAGGTAGCGGCCGACGTTGCGGGCCTCGGTCTGCTCAGCCCGGAACGCCTTGTAGTCGAGGATCTCCAGTGCTTGCTCGAACGTCTCGAGCGGAGAGATGTTGTCGTAGGTCATGCCGTTGGGATTGCGGTACGGGAGTTCGTCGGGTCGAAGGAGGTTGCGCCGTCTCAGCTCGGCCGGATCGATGGCCATGCGGCGTGCGGCGATGTCGAGCAGTACCTCGCGCGCCAGGGTTCTCGAATTGCCAAGGCCCGCGGTACGCGGCACGCCCGACCGTGTTCGTGTAGATCGTCTTCGCGGTGAAGCCGGCGCGTGGCACGCGATACGGCCCGGGGAACAGCATGCCGACTGCCGCCGCCGTGCTGACCGGCCACGGCGTCGGGTACGCGCCGCAGTCCTGGACGAAATCGATGAACACGCCTTGGATCGCGCCGTCGGCCGCGAACGCCATATGCGCGTCGCCGTGCTCCTGGCGTGACTTGCCCGCGGCGACCAGGTTCTCTCGGCGGTCCTCGACCCATTTCAACGGCGCGCCAACCTTGGGCGCGGCGAGCATCAGGCACATCTCGTCGCGTTGCACCATCACCTTTTGCCCGAATCCGCCGCCGGTGTCGCGGGCCACGACGCGGATCCGGTGCTCAGGGACGCCGAGCAGTCGTGAGCAGAACAGCCGCACCTCGTGTGGTGCCTGGGTCGAGGCGTAGATGGTCAATTCGCCGGTTGCGCGTGTGTAGTCGACGATCAAAGCGCGGCATTCCATCGGCGCCGGTGCGCACGCGTGCTGGTGGATCGTCTCACCCACGACGTGTGCGGCCGCCTCGAACACCGCATCGAGCGCAGACGCTGGCCGACCCGCGATCTCGCCGATCACGTTGGAGCCGTGACTGGCGTGGACGAGCTCATCGGCGTGCTCTGCGGTGGTGTAGTCGACGACGGCGGTCAGCGCGTCGTACTCGACATCGACGACCTCCGCCGCGTCCAATGCGAGCGCGGCGACTTTCGGCCACCACCGAGCGCGACGGGGTCTCCGACGAAGCGCACCTCGCGCTCGGCGAGGGGCGGTCGCGGCGTCTCGGGGCTTGCCGGGCCCATAGACGTGTGCCACTGCTCCCTGACGTCCGGGTTGAGATCCGCCGCGGTGAACACGAATCGCACGCCCGGCGCCGCGAGCGCGGCCGACGTGTCGATCCCGCGAATCGCCGCGCGCGCGTGTTGGCTACGGACGAAGTATGCGTGCAGCATCCGCGGAAGCACGATGTCGTCAACGAACGTGCCGTGACCGGTGAGCAGTCGTGCGTCCTCGACGCGAGCGACGCGCGCGCCGACGTAGCGAGCCGCGCTCGACGCGAGCTGTACGGAGCGTCCGCCGTCGACCGGGATGATGGCGCCGGTGACGAACGAGGCGCGGTCCGAGGCCAGGAAGGCGGCGACCTCGGCGACCTCGTGCGGCTGGCCGAGACGCTTGAGCGGAGTGTTCTGCACGGCGCCGGGGAACTGCTCGAGTGCGGCGCCCATGATCTCGGTCTTGATGTAGCCGGGGCAGACCGCGTTGACCCGGATGCCTCCGCGTGCGAACTCGACCGCCGCCGACTTCGTGAGGGAGATGACGCCCGCCTTGGCTGCCGAGTACACGCTCGTCGCGATCGCTGCGTTGAGCCCGCCGATCGATGACCAGTTGACGACGCAGCCGCCGTTGCCGGCCGCGAGCATCGCGCGGATGCCGTGCTTCATTCCGAGGAGCACGCCGCGCAGGTCGATGTTCATCGTGCGGTCGTAGTGCTCCATCGTCACGTCGGTCAGCATCGCCGCGTCGGCGATACCGGCGACGTTGAGCACCGCGTCGAGCCGACCGAATTGCTCGACCGCGGCACGCATCATCGCTTCGACATCTGCCTCCTTGGTGACGTCGCAGTGGACGGGCAGCACACCGGCGCCCACCTCGGCTGCGGTGTCGTTCTCCGCGCCACTGATGTCACCGGCGACGACGCTCGCGCCCTCGCGGACGAACACCTTCACGGACGCCTTGGCCATCCCCGAGCCGGCGCCTGAGATCACCGCGACCTTGCCGTCCAAAAGCCCCATGACCTGGTCCTCGCTCTGCGATGTCGTGCGCCGAATTTGGTGCCACATACTATGACACCAATTCCGCTCGGAGGGCAACGCCGGGACCGGGTCGTTGACGCCGATGATCTTCAGCGGGTCGCCGCGTTGACCGTTCAATCGGCGTCAGCGAGGGGATCGTGCTGGCGTCCGGAATCGAAGCCGCCGTGCTTGCGCATGAATGTCGTGGCGCGTCGTCGGATGCGCCAACCGTCGGATGTACGCACGTACTCGTCTCGGTACCAACCGAGTCGCATGGCATGCGTCTGCTGATCGATGAACAGGAAGTGCTGAACGCCGCCGGCCTGATCGCCGTCGAATTCGACAACTGGCATGTTGCCGATGAACTGCCCGCGCGGCGCGGCGTCGAGCAGGGCCGGGAACCGCTCGAGCGTGTACGGCGTGCCGAACGCGCGGTACTCGACGTCAGGTGTGAACACCTCGAGCCAGCGGTCCTGCACGAACTGGCTCGTGTACGCCATGTACCGCGCACATAGCTCGTGGATCTCCACGAGGTCGGACGTTCGGTCCGTGTCGTCGGTCATCCAGGGGACTCCTGTACTCGTTCCGGTGAACCACACCTTTTGCGATGTGTGCGCCCGCCCCGCCGGTGCCGCTGACGGTCTGTGCGCGCCTTGTCGGCCGCGGGTGCCCATGCCCGCCGGCAGTCGTCGTGAGGGTTCCGGTGTCTGCGAGCGGTTGTTGTGCCGTCGCAGCACCCAGAGCCCTATCAAACCCGATGACGCCGCATCATGGTCTCACGAAACGGCTGGCCCCAGCGTCGTCCGGCGGCTGTGATGACGGGGCGCACCCTAACGGTAATGCCACTCCCGTTCAAGGAAAAGCTAACATTTGTAGAATGAAAACAATGATTTCACAACGCCGTGCTTGCACCGTCGCGACGCAGCCGCCGGTCGCCCGATGAGCCTTCCGCTGGCGGGCATCAAGGTCGTCGACTTCTCCGAGCACGGGTTCGTTCCGTCGGGCGCGGCGGCGCTCGGCGATTGGGGCGCCGACGTCGTCAAGATCGAACGACTCGAAGGCGACCCGATGCGCTCGGTCATCCGCAACGGCCTGTCACCGCCAGCCGATGGCGTCGACTACCTCTTCGAGATGGCCAATCGAAACAAGCGCGCCATCGCGCTCGACGTCACCACCCCGGTAGGCCGAGACGTGTTCGAACGACTCATTCGTTGGGCCGACGTCTACATCACGAATCAACTCCCACGGGTGCGGCGCAAGCTCCGTACCGAGCCGGACGACCTCTTCGCTCTGAACGCGAAGCTCGTGTTCGCCAAGGGTCACGGCCAGGGCCAACGAGGTGTAGATGCCGAAGCAGGTGGCTTCGACTCGGTGTCGTTCTGGTCGCGGGGTGGGATGGGTCACATGCTCACCGATCCCGACGCGCACAAACTCGTTGGCCAACGACCGGCGCTCGGTGATGTTCCGTCCGGCATGTTCCTCGCCGGAGGCGTCTGCGCCGCGCTCGTGCAGACGTTGCGCACCGGGAAGGGATGCGTGGTCGACACGTCGCTGCTGAACTCCGCGATGTGGACCCTCGGACCCGACATGGCCTACAGCTCGATCACCGGTCACGAGATGCCGCGCGCCAATCTCGCCGCGGGAACGATGTCGCCCCTCGTCGGCATCCATCGCACGAAAGACTCGCGTTGGCTCATGTTGAGCATGCTCGACGAGCAGCGCTACTGGGCGCCGACGTGTCGCGCGTTGGACCTTCCGGAACTGATCGACCGTTATCCCACACCAGACGACCGCAGACCGCACTGGGCCGAGTTCGTTCCCAGGTTCGCCGCCCAGATCGCCAGCGTGACCCGGGCAGCGCTCGAACCGCGCCTTGAGGCCGAGGGCTGCATCTTCTCGTTCTTCGCGTCGCCGCCCGAGGTGCTCGCCGATCGCGCCGTCATCGACAACGGCTACGCGATGGCGGATCCCGCGCACCCGAACCTGCGGCTTGTCGCCGCGCCGGTTCAGTTCGACGACCAGCTTCTTGCGGTACGGCGCCCGGCTCCAACACGCGGCGAGCACACCGTCGAGGTTCTGACCGAGCTCGGCTACACAGACAACGAGATCAGCGCCCTGTTCGCCGACGGAGTGGTCGACGGGCCGGCCCAAGATCGATAGCCCTCGATCACGGCCGCTCCGCTGAGAGAACGACGTATGCACCTGGCGGGAAGCTGCATTCGTTGCTATGAATCCTGTGCTGCATCCGACCAGACGCCGACGTCGATACCTCGGAGGACACATGGACTGGCACGAGGACCGGCTGCTCATCGACGGGGAGCTCACACCCGCCGACGGTGGCGCAACCTACGAGACCATCAACCCTGCGACGGAGGAGACGCTCGGCACCGCGGCGGATGCAACCATCGGCGACGCCGTCCGCGCAATCGCCGCGGCACGACGCGCGTTCGAGAGCACCGGATGGTCGCACGACCACGCGTTCCGCCAACGGTGCCTGCGCCAACTGCATCAGGCGCTGCACGACAACTTCGACCATCTGCGCGACATCCTCGTACAGGAGGTCGGCGCGCCAGTGTCGAGCACCGGAGGTCCCCAGCTCGCCGGCCCGATCGACGTCGTGCAGTGGTACGCCGATCTGCTCGACGGCTACGACTTCACAGAGGACCTCGGCGAACGCGAGACGTTCGCGGGCCGCCATCACCGTTGGGTCGAAAAGGAAGCCGCCGGTGTCGTCGGAGCGATCGCCGCGTACAACTACCCGATCCAGCTTGCGCTCGCGAAGCTCGCGCCTGCGCTCGCGGCAGGCTGCACGGTTGTGCTCAAAGGCGCGCCCGACACACCGTGGGCGACCCTCGCCCTCGGCAAGCTCGTCGCCGAAGCGACGGAAATCCCTCCGGGCGTCGTGAACGTCCTCTCGTCGTCCGACAGCGCAGTGGGCGCCGAGCTCACGACACATCCCGACGTCGACGTTGTCTCCTTCACCGGCTCGACACCGGTCGGCCGTCAGATCATGGCCGCGGCAAGCGCGACCGTGAAACGGGTGTTCCTCGAGCTCGGCGGGAAGTCGGCGCTCGTGCTGCTCGACGACGGCGACCCGGCGATCGGTGCGCTGATGGCGTGCTACGCGACGACGTCGCACTCAGGTCAAGGCTGCGCGATCACCTCACGTCTTCTGGTGCCGCGCGACCGCTTCGACGACGTCGTCGACCAGGCGCGAGCGACCTTCGCCGGCATCCCGTACGGCGATCCGACCGACCCCGCGACGATGATGGGGCCGCTGATCAACGCACGTCAGCGCGAGAAGGTCGCCGGCTACGTAAACCCGCGGTTGGCGACGGCGCCAAGGCGGTCGTGGGCGGCCGGGCACCCGAGCATCTCCCGCGCGGCTATTTCTACGAGCCGACGTTGCTCGTCGGTGCCCACGAGAACTCGGCCGTCGCCCAAGACGAACTCTTCGGCCCGGTCCTGGTCGTGTTGGCGCACGACGGCGACGACGATGCGATCCGTCTCGCCAACAACTCGATCTTCGGTCTTTCGGGCGCCGTGATGAGCGGCGACCGCGAGCGCGCCCTCGCGGTCGCTCGACGGATCCGCACGGGCACGATGAGCGTCAACGGAGGCGTCTACTACGGGCCCGACGCGCCGTTCGGTGGTTACAAGCAATCGGGCATCGGACGCGAGATGGGCGTCGCCGGCCTCGACGAGTTCCTGGAACGTAAGACACTCGCGGAGCCGGCCGGTTGAGGACGCGGCATCGATGAACACGCCGTACCGAGTCGTCCAGTGGGCGACCGGCAACATCGGCCTTCGTGCCCTGCGCGAAGTGATCCGCCATCCCGCGCTCGACCTCGTCGGAGTGCTGGTCTACGACCCGGCCAAGAACGGTGTCGACGCCGGGCTGTTGTGCGGCGAGGAACCGGTCGGCGTCGAGGCGACAACCGACACGGCGGCTATCCACGTCCTGGAGGCAGACTGCGCGCTCTACATGCCGCGCACGCTCGACACTGTCGACGTCGTGACGCTGCTCGGATCCGGGAAGAACATCGTCACGACGCGCGGAGAGTTCTTCGCGGGCGGGCACACGCTGGGCGACGAGCGCCGCTTGAGCGTCCTGGATGCGTGCACGCGTGGCGGTTCGTCGATCTACTCGACCGGGAGCAGCCCCGGATTCATCACCGACGCGCTGCCGTTCGCGCTGTTGTCGATGCAGCGCTTCGTCGAGTCTGTGCAGATCGAGGAGTTCGCGAACTTGTCGCGCCGCGACTCGCCGCATCTGCTGTTCATGCAGATGGGTTTCGGCCAGCCCCTCGATTCGTTCGACACGAGGCGATCGTCGTACCTCCTCGGCGAATTCGCACCCGCGCTTGGCGCCCTCGCCGCCGCCGCGGCTTGTCCCGTCGACGAATGGACATGCTCGGGAGAGGTCGCGGCGGTGCGCCGGGACACGTCGATTGTCGCCGGTGACCTCGCAGCCGGAACGGTTGGCGCGCAGCGGACCACCATTGTCGGGCGGAGCAACGGTGCCGAGGTTTTGCGCTTCACCGCGAACTGGTATTGCACCGCGGATCTCGAGCCTGCCTGGGACCTGCTCGCCACCGGGTGGCGGGTCCGTGTGCGCGGCGACGCGCCCTTCGATGTCGAGCTGTCGTTCCCGATCGCGCTCGACGATCTCGGGTCGTACACGCCCGCGTACACCGCGAACCGGCCCGTCAACGCGATCCCGTACGTGTGCGCCGCGCCACCGGGGATCCTGGCCACCGCCGATCTTCCTGCCATCACGCCGGCAGGACCTCACACGCCGCACGCACGTGACGTCCGATAACCGGTGGTCGCAACCTCTAAGTCCCGTCGGCCCGCAAGAGCAGCACTCCCGAGGGCGTGCCGCCGCCCGACGTGACCACCGCGGTCCTGGCACCCCCGACTTGGCGGTCGCCGGCCTCGCCTCGTAGTTGCGCCATCGCCTCGTAGATGAACCCGAAGCCGTGGGTGCGGCCCTCCGACAGCTGGCCGCCGTGCGGGTTGACGGGAAGTTCGCCGTCGAGCGCGATGCGGCGCCCACCGTCGATCCAGTCGTTCGCTTCGCCGATGCCGCAGAACCCGAGCGCTTCGATCCACGAGATCGCGTTGAAGGTGAACCCGTCGTAGACGAGCGCGAGGTCGATGTCATCTGGTCGCAGGGTCGTCCTCGTCCACAGGTGCGCGGACTGACCGAGAACCTGCGGCTCGTGGGTAATGGTGTCCTGGTCCCAGGAGACCCGCTCGGTGATCTGGGTTCCGACTGCTTCGATTCTGATCGCCCGCTTCGGGAGATCGGCCGCCACGGACGCGTCCGACACGACGACCGCGATCGACGCGTCGCAGGGAACGTCGCAGTCGTACAGACCGAAGGGGCTCGTGATCCGGCGAGCCGACAGGTAGTCGTCCATCGTCATAGGGTCGCGGTAGATCGCGGCCGGGTTACGTGCCGCGTTGGCGCGACCGTTGAGCGCGATCCAACCCAGCATCTCGCGTGTCGCGCCGTAACGGCGAGATACTGATTCGCGTTCATCGCGATCCAGTTGGCTGCAGACATTGCGCCGAACGGCGCGCGCCATTCGTGCAGCGGCCCAGACACTCGCCGGCCGCCGCATCCAGCCGAGGCCGAGCGTCGCGAAGTCGACTCCCAAACGGTGCGGAAGCACAGGACGTGCCGGCACAAGCCGCCCGCCACCGCAAGCATCGCCGCGATCACCGAGCCCCCGCGCCCGGGAAGATCACCGCCCCCGTTTATCCACGTCGGTCGGAGCCGAAGTGCCTCTTCGACCGCCGTGATGCCACCCTCGCTCATGCCCATCCCGGCCGCACCCGGATAGGTCGATAACCCGTCGATGTCGTCGACGGTGTAGCCCCGCGTCCTCAATCGCGGCCAGGCTTGCGTCGACGGTGAGCGAGAGTGGATCGACCATCAGCCGACGCCCGAGAGCCGAACGACCGACACCGGACAGCACCGCGCGATGCTCGAAGCGGTCGGAGCGGACAGGCGGTCGGGGGGCCACACGCCGAGGTTCGCCGACCAGATCTTCGGTTGTCGTTGCGCCGGTCGGCTCGAAGAGGGGGAGCCACACGTCTTCGTGCTGCTCGAAACGAACCACGACCTGTTGACCGACGTGAACTTCGTCGGGGTCGCAGCCGACGACGTTGGTCGTGAGGTGCACCGTCGGGTCCTCGGCGAGCGCGACGTTCGCAATTGCATACGGCGGCGTGAACTCGGCAAGCCACTGGTGGTAGTTGACAGTGAATGCGACGACCGTGCCCCGGCCCGAAAGCGCGGTCGGCGACCAGGACCGGCTGCGGCATGCCGGGCACACCGGCACGGGTGGATGTACGAGCTTTCCGCAGTCGTTGCATCCCTGGATCCTGATGTGGCCGTCCGCGCCGGACGTCCAGAACCAGTCGTTCGTCGGCGTGAGCTGGGGAAGCGGTCGCACCATTTCCTCCGTCAACTGCTCAATGGACGGCACGCACGGGGACATTCGCATAGCCGGCGACGTTGGACATCTGCACGCGTCGCAGCCCCGAGGGGTCGACCTCGAGACGCTTCCAGCGTGCTGCCAGCTCTTCGATCGCGACGCGACTTTCCATGCGCGCCGAGCGCGGCGCCGAGACAGCTGTGCACGCCGTGGCCGAAGCCGATCGCAACATTCGCGGGGCGTGCGATGTCGAACTCGTCCGGGCGTTCGAACGCGCGGGTCGCGAGTCGCGGCGCCCGTGATGAGCAGGACCGGGTGGCCGGCAGGGATCGTCCCGCCTTCGAAGTCGCGTTGCTCCACCGAGAACCGGCCCTGGTACTGCGACGGCGGCAGGAAGCGGAGAATCTCGTCGACTGCCTGAGGGATGGCCTCGCGGTCGTCGGCGACCTTGTCCCACTGGTCGCGGTGCTCCGAGAACACAACCACCGCGTTGCCGACCAGCTTGGTCACGGTTTCGGCTCCGGCGCCACCGAGCAGGGTCGCGAAGCCGGCGATCTCCGCATCGTCAAGGCCGCTCACGGTCCCGTCGCCGCGGTCAACGGTGACTTGTGTGAGCCGCGACAACATGTCGTCACCGGGATGTGCGCGCTTGTTGGTCACGAGCTCGTAGAAGTACGCGCCGGCCTGCATGATGGCCTGTTGGTTTTCGTCACTTGGCTCCAGCTGGCCCGGTTCGCGACGCAGACTGATATCGATCCAGTGGCGGATCTGTTGGCGCTGTCCTTCCGGGACTCCGAGCATTCGTGAGATGACCTCGATGGGGAACGGGCCGGCGAGATCGGCGACGGCGTCGAACTCCTCCGCGTCGTCAAGCGGGTCGAGAAAGCTGCGGATCACGTCGCGGATCATCGGCTCCAACGAAGCGATCGCGCGTGGCGTGAACACGCGGCTCACGAGCCGCGGAGGCGGTCGTGTTCGGGTGGGTCCATCATGATGATGCTGCGGTAGCTGGCGACGAGATCGGGGTCATGCTTCGCCAGCGTGAACAGTTCGATGCCATACACGCTGGAGAACGCCTGCCAGTCACGATGGGCGGCCACGACGTCAGCGAAGCGTGACAGCGCGTAGAACCCGTACTTCTCGCTGTAGTAGACGGACGCCTCGTCACGCAGGCGCCGATACACCTCGCTCGGGTCGTTGAAGTACTCGTCCGAGAATGGGTCGAACTCGACGTTCGTCGTCGCCATCTTTGCTGCTCCTCAACACGATGGGGGCCGGGGCGCCACCGTGACGGACGGCATCGACAGGGTTGCGCCGCTGTGCAGCACCGCGTCGACGACGTCGACGAGATGCTCGACCGCGATCAGCGAACCGCTGATGTAGCGACGTTCCACCCAGATCGGCGCGAGTTCCGCCGCAAGGTCGGGGTCCCACCCCGTCGTGAACCCGGTCTGTGCGTCGCCTTCGCCGCCCGCGCAGTCGCCGACGACGAGCCGCGTGAACGCGACGTCCGGGTGTTCGGCCCGCCACACGTCCACGAGCTTGTCGAGCGCGGCTTTGCTGACGATGTACGCGCCCAGGCCAGGCCACGGCGGCGTGAGGGACGCACTGACCGACGACAGGTACACGGCGACGCCGGCGGTTTCGGTGAGAAAGGGGATCGCGGCTGCCGTCACAACCGCCGCGCCGGTCACATTGGTGTCGAACACCCGCCGCCACGTCTGGGCGTCGGTGTCGACAAGTCGAGCCAACGGACCAACCGCCGGTGCGTACACCAGCGCGTCGATGCCGCCGAGCTCAGTCGCGGCTTCGACGATGCCTGATCGGCACGACGTTTCGTCAGTGACGTCGCACGCGATCGCCAGGGCCCCGGAGCCAGCCTCGCGCGCCGCTGCTTCGAGCCGTTCGCGGCGACGAGCGAGTAACGCCACCCGTGCGCCGCGCTGCGCGAGGCCGATCCCGATGCACCGCCCGAGGCCGCTCGAGGCGCCGACGACGACAGTTCGCAAGATTTCCTCCTTCGATTCGAATGTGACGCGTTCGTGAGATGGATGTCCGCAGCGTCAGTCGGTGCCGTCCAACCGCAGCCCGCGCCGCAGCGCGACCTGCGCGTGTTCGTCGGCGCGTCGCGCGATCGCGGCTGGCCCAACGAAACCGGAACCAGGGAAGGTGCCGGGAAACCCGTGCAGCTCGGTCGGCACCCCGGCTTGGAGCAGGCGGCTCGCGCCGTCAATCGTTTCGTCACGCCGCAGATCGAACGTCGTCGCGCTGATGCACGCGGGCGCCAGGACAGCGAGGTCGGCGCCCGCGACGGGATCGGTGAGGTCTCTGTCGGAGACAAGCGCTACCAACGGAGCGAGCTCGGGCTCGAAGGCGTCCGACATCAGCCGGCCAGATCCGTCGTCGGGTGTCGTACGGCAGCGACGACGCCGCCGTCGACGAGCAGGTCCGTCCCGGTGATGAAGGACGCGGCGGGGCTGACGAGGAACTCGACCGCGGCCGCGATATCGTCGGGCGTGCCGAGCCGGCGGCACGCGGACATCTCGATCATGGCGCGCATGGCGCCGCCGTACGGGCCGGCGAGCTCTTGTTGGCCCATGGGCGTCGCGATGATGCCGGGACTGATCGACACGACCCGTCCGCCGCGGCGGCCCCATGCGATCGAAGCGGATTCGACGCGCACGTGGTTGGCGCGTTTGGCGACGCCGTAGGCAACGCCCGGTTCCATCGTGTTCGGGTCGAGCACGGCGAGCGTGTGCAGCTCGTCTGGTCGGGTTGTCGCGAGCAGCTCCAACGTGTGGGGGTCGAGCTGCGTCATCGTGCCGGCCATGCTGGCGATGCACACGGCCACGGTCCCGGGCCGGACGTACGCCTCGAACGCGTCGAGCACCACGCGCGGTGCCGATCACGTCGACGTCGACGATTTGGTGCGATGTCGCTTGCACCGGCGAGACGCCCGCGGTGTGCACGACGCATCGGATCGGACCGAGGTCCGCCGCGCTGCGGGCGAGCGCCACGACGTCGGCTGCCGCCGCGATGTCGGTACGGACGGCGTGAATCGTGTATCCGTCGCGGGTCAACGTGTCCGCGACGCGTGCGAGTTGGGTGTCGCCGACGTCGGCGAGGACGATCGAGCAGCCACTGCCGAGACGGCGAGCGACGGCTTCGCCCATGCCGCCCGCGCCGGTGACGACGACGACGTCGTTTGGTGCGGGGATGCTCGTCACATGTTCTCCCGGTGCTGCTTCGCCGGTTTCGTCGTCGAGACGGACCGCAGCCGCGACGTGACTGCCGCGAGGCAGAACTCGGCGAAGTGGTCGATCGCCGCCCGCGTCGGCCGGACGCGCTGCCACAACAAGTCCGACAACGTGGCGACCGCGGCGTGGGCGACGAGCATGGCGTCGGCGTCCGGGCTGGTACTGCCGAGCTCCGCGAACGGTTCGCGCAGCAGCGGCGCGAGCGCCGCGGCCGGCGAAGTTCGGCGCGACCCCAGACGAACGCTGAGGGTTCCGCCGTTCCACAGCACCGCGTGGTGGTCGCGGCGATGTCTTCGTCGGCCGCCTGCGACATGACGCCCTCGACGAAACGCCGGACCTTGTCCGCGGGCGTCGAGACTTTCGCCATCTGGTGGTCCAGGTAGCTCGCCAGGCGGGCCGAGCCGTCTTCGAGGATCGCGGCGACGAGAGCTTCCTTGGAGGCGAAGTGGCGGTAGAACGCGTCGTTCGAGAGGCCCGCGGCGGCGACGATGTCGGCCACTCGTGGGCTCGCCGCGGTGCCGCACTTACGCATGACTTCGAGTCCCGCGTCGACGAGCCGCCGCACTTCGCTCGCGTCCCGTGCTTCGCGTCGCGAGGGTGTGTTGCGCGATCGTGCCGGCGACGTCGCGTGCGTTCGTCAGAATTGCATTCTTTAACATTAGAACCGTATTCTGCCGTCTCGAGAACCATATTCTGCCATCCCGCCGGAAGGGGGCGCAATGGCATGGGATTTCGAGACCGAGCCCGAGTTCCAAGAGAAGCTGGATTGGGCGACACGTTCGTGCGGGACGAGGTCGAGCCGCTCGACTCGTCTGTTCCGGCACCAGCAGTTCATCCCGCTCGACGACGACGCGCCGCAAGATCATGGATCCGTTGAAGGACGAGGTGCGCCGACAGGGCCTGTGGGCCGACCCACCTCGGCCCCGAGCTCGGTGGCCAGGGCTACGGACAGTTGAAGCTTGCGTTGCTCAACGAGATCCTCGGCCGGTCACCGTGGGCGCCGATCGTCTTCGGACGCCAGGCGCCCGATACCGGCAACGCCGAGATCATCGCCCACTACGGCACGCCGGAACAGAAGGAGCGCTACCTGCAGCCGCTGCTCGACGGTGAGCTCTTCTCGTGCTACTCGATGACCGAGCCGCACGCCGGCGCCGACCCGACCATGTTCAAGACCCGGGCCGACCAGCGACGGCGACGAGTGGGTCATCAACGGGTGGAAGTTCTTCTCCTCGAATGCCAAGACGGCGTCGTTCCTGATCGTCATGGCGGTGACGAACCCCGAGATCAGCCGCGTACAAGGGTATGTCGATGTTCCTGGTGCCGACGCGATACGCCGGGCATCAACATCGTGCGCAACGTCGGCCTCGCCGGCGAGTCACGTGACGAGGGCGTCGCACGCGCTCATCCACTACGACAGACGTCCGGGTGCCGGCCGACGCGCTCTCGGGCGGCGAAGGCCAAGCCTTCGCCATCGCGCAGACCCGGCTGGGGGGCGGCCGCATCCACCACGCCATGCGCACCATCGGCCTGGCCCAGAAGGCCCTCGACATGATGTGCGAGCGCGGCTCTAGCCGCGAGACGCAGGGCAGCCTCCTGGCCGACAAACAGTTCGTGCAGGGCTACATCGCCGACTCCTACGCGCAGCTCATCCAGTTCCGACTGTTCGTGCTCTACACCGCATGGGAGATCGACAAGTACAACGATTACCGCGAGGTCCGCAAGGACATCGCCACCGCGAAGGTGGTCATGCCGACGGTGCTGCACGACATCGCCTGGCGGGCGATGCAGGTTCACGGCGCGCTCGGTGTCAGCAACGAGATGCCGTTCTTCGCCATGATCATGGGTGCCGGCGTGATGGGTCTCGCCGACGGGCCGACCGAGGTCCACAAGGTCACCGTGGCCCGCCAGGTGCTGCGCGACTACCGGCCGAGCGACGACCTGTGGCCGACCCAGCACCTCCCGAAGCTGCGCGACGCAGCACGAGCCAAGTTCGCCGAGTACCTCGAGCTACGAAGTGGGGAACCTGTGATCGACTTCGAGCGGCTCGCGACGTGGATGGACGACAACGGTCTGTCCGGCAAGGGCGAGCCGATCGAGCAGCGCTTCCTCTCGGGCGGGACCCAGAACGAGATCTACGAGATCCGCCGCGGCGAGTTCCACGGCGCGTGTCGCATCCCGCCGCCGACCGCGCCCGGCTCGACCGCGACGAGGGCATCCTGCGCGAGTGGCGGATCATCGAGGCCCTCGACGGCAGCGACGTGCCCCACACCCCAGCCATCGCCGTGTGCACCGACGCCTCGGTGCTGGGCCGCACCGTTCTACCTGATGGGATTCGTCGACGGGTGGTCGCCGATGGGACCGCCGGCACCTGGCCGGCCCCGTTCGACACCGATCTCGAGGCACGCCGGGCCTCGCGCTACCAGCTGGTCGAGGGCATCGCCCTGCTCTCCAAGGTCGACTGGCGGGCGCAGGGCCTGGCGGGACCTCGGCCGCCCCGACGGTTTCCACGAGCGCCAGGTCGACCGGTGGACCGCGTTCCTCGAGCGCGATCAAAGGCCGTGAGCTGCCCGGCTTCGACGTGGCCTCCGCCTGGCTGCGGCGCGCACGGCCGACTCGACTACATCCCGGGCATCATGCACGGCGACTACCAGTTCGCCAACGTCATGTACAAGCCACGGCGCGCCGGCGCAGCTCGCCGCCATCGTCGACTGGGAGATGGGCACGGTCGGCGATCCGAAGCTCGACCTCGGCTGGATGGTCCAGAGCTGGCCCGAGCGACACCATGGCGCCCGAGGCGGCCGATTCGAGCTACGTCGACATGGTCGGCATGCCGAACCGTTCCGAGGTGCTCGCCCACTACGCCGAGGTCTCGGGTCGGCAGGTCGACGACATCGACTACTACATCGTGCTGGCCAAGTGGAAGCTGGCGATCGTGCTCGAGCAGGGCTTCCAGCGCGCCGGCGACGACGACAAGCTGCTGGCATTCGGTCCGATCGTCCTCGATCTCATGCAGGCGGCCGCGGAGCTGGCCGAGACCACCGACTACGGCTCGTGAGAGCGACGCAGCCGCCGAGCTCGTGCAAGAGCAGCGCGGACCGGTCGTTGATCGCTCCGGCTCAACCGGCCCGAGGCGCGCAACGCGCTGAACGCCGCCGCTGATCCGAGCCGATCGGCGCTGCGATCGTCGACGCCGAAACTTCGACCCGGCCATCCGTGCCGTCGTGCTGACCGGCACCGGCGACCGGGCCTTCTGCGCCGGCATGGACCTGCGGGCCTTCGCGACCGGCGACGAGTGGCCGTCGGCGACGACGAGGCGACATGGGCGTTCTTCCGCCTTGATCGAGGGACGAACCCGCGTTGCCAGTCGTCGGCGCCGCCAACGCCACCGCGGTCGCCGGGGGCTTCGAGCTGTTGCTCGGCTGCGACGTCATCGTGGCGTCCACGGACGGCGCGAGTTCGGGCTGCCCGAGGTGAAGCGGGGGCTGTTCCCGGCCGGTGGGGGCACCTTCCTCGGGACCCGGATCCCGCTGGGCATCGCGCTGGAGATGACGCTCACCGGAGACAGCGATCGACGCCGAGCGCGGCCTACCAGCTGGGGCTGGTCAACGCCGTCGTCCCTCCCGACGAGGTGCTGGCGACCGCGGTCGACGTTCGCGGAGCGCATCGCCGCGCAACGGGCCGCTCGGCGGTCGCGGCGGTCAAAGAGCTCGTCCGGCTCGGTGTCGTCCGACACCGCCCGCGCCCGGGAGCGGCTGCGCGAACTGCAGCCGGTCGTGTTCGGCAGCGAGGACGCCAAGGAAGGCGCCGCTGGCCTTCATCGAGAAGCGCACACCGGTCTGGCAGGGGCGGTGAGCTGAGGGTGCGCGCCGCCGTCTGCCCGACCTACGGCGCAGCCCGGCAGTCGTGCAGCTGTCGAGGACATCCCGCCGCCCGTCGCTCGGCCACGGGACAGGTGCGGATCGGGTGCGCGGCGGCGGCGGTCAACTTCCCCGACGTGCTGCTCGTCGCGGACCGCTACCAGCTCTCGGTGCCGCCGCCGTTCGTGCCCGGCAGCGAGTTCGCCGGCGAGGTCATCGAGGTCGCCGACGGCGTCACCGAGCCTCGTCGGTCGGCGACCCGTGTCTTCGGCCCGGCACTGGTCGGTGCCTTCGCCGAAGAAGTGGCGGTCGCGGCCGACGTTCTCGCTCGCACGCCGGACGGCGTCGACGACCGGCACGCCGCCGCCTTCGGTGTGGCCCATCGCACCGCCTACCACGTGCTGCGATCAGTTGCGCCCGTCGGCAGCCGGGCGACGAAGTGATCGTGCTCGGCGCGGCGGGCGGGGTCGGCCTGGCCGCGGTGCAGCTCGGCGCGGTCCTGGGCGCCATCGTCACGGCGGTCGCGTCGTCCCCGCAGCGAAGCTCGAGGTCGGCGTCGGCGTGCGGCGCCCGCCGACCTGATCGATCATCGGTCGCGCGACCTGCGCCAGGCGTTGCAGCGAGGTGCTCCCCGACGGCGGCGACGCGGTGGTCGACCCGGTCGGTGGTGAGTGCTCCGAGCCGGCGCTTCGTGCCCTGCGCTACGGCGGCCGTTTCGTGACCGTGGGCTATGCGTCCGGCGTCATCCCCAAGATCCCGCTCAACCTGCTCATGCTGAAGGGCGCGGAGGTGCTCGGCTTTCAGTTTCTCACCTTCGCAGCCCACGCACCCGAGCAGTTCGAACGCAACGAGCAGGAGCTCTTCGATCTGTTCGCCTCGGGGCGGGTCGCCCCTCACATCGGCGCCACGTTCTCGCTCGACGACGCCGCGGCCGCGCTGGCCTACGTCGCCGACCGAAAGGCGGTCGGGAAGGTCGTCATCGATATCGCAGGCGAGACGTGAACCCGATGAGTCAGGCGATCGAGCGGTTCCGCATCGCGGTCGACGACTCGGTCCTCGACGATCTGCGCAGCCGTCTCGTTCGGGCGCGCCTGCCCGATCAGATCGCGGACACGGGCTGGGAGTATGGGATCCCGACCGACTATCTGCGGACGTTGGTGCAGTACTGGCGCGACGAGTACGACTGGCGCGCGCAAGAAGCCCGGCTCAACGAGTTTGCGCACTTCCGTACCCGCATCGACGGCCAGTCGATCCATTTCGTCCACGCGCGCTCGCCTCACGCGGATGCCTTCCCACTTCTGCTCGTGCACGGTTGGCCGGGCTCGGTGGTCGAGTTCCTCGAGGTGATCCCAAGGTTGACCGAGCCCGACGCCTACGGGGGCGACGCCGGCGACGCCTTCCACGTCGTCGCCCCGTCGCTGCCGGGCTACGGCTTCTCGGAGCCGACACACACGCGCGGCTGGAACGTGCCGCGCATCGCGCGGGCGTTCATGGAACTGATGACAGACCTCGAGTACATCCGTTACGGCGCGCAGGGTGGCGACTGGGGCGCGCAGGTCGCGACCAGGAATTGGCGGGCTCGACCCGGCACGCTGCGCGGCGATCCATCTCAACATGCCGATTGCCAATCGTCCGAAGGACGACGTCGCACTCACCGAGGCGGACAAGGCCGACCTTTCGGCCATGCAGCAGTTCTCGCGCCAGGAATCCGGCTACGCGCTCGAGCAGGGCACCAAGCCGCAGTCGTTGGGCGTCGCACTCGGCGACTCACCGGCCGGGCTGCTCGCGTGGATCGTCGAGAAGTTCCGCGCCTGGAGCGACTGCGACGGCGACCCGGAGAACATCTTCACCGCGGGATCAGATGATCACCAACGTGATGGTCTACTGGGTGACACAGACGATCACGTCGTCGGTGCGCCTGTACTGGGAGCATGCGAACAGCGCGGAGGTGTCGCAGTTCGTCGAAGTGCCGACCGGTGTTGCGCGCTACCCCAAAGAGGTTGTGCGTGTCCCGCGTACGTGGGTCGAACGCTCGTACAACGTGACGCACTGGACGGACATGCCGCGCGGCGGTCACTTCGCTGCGATGGAACAACCTGCGCTGTTCGTCGATGACGTGCAGCGTTTCTTCCGGACCGTGCGCTGAACCGCGCGACGCTTCAACGCGGCCAGGTGATCTCGCGCTCAGCCGATGTCGGGCTGCGTCCCGGGCCGCCGCTCGAGCGGGTCGAGCTGCGTTCCGTCGACCCGGATCGGCGTGCCGTTGACCAGCACGTGCCGCACCCCGGTCGGTTCCTCGGCGGTGAGGCGTTCGCCGTCGGCCGGGAAATCGCGGACGCGGGTCGTGCGGCCCGGGCCGACCGTCCGCGGATCGAACACGCACACGTCCGCCCAGTAACCCTCGCGCAGGTAGCCGCGGCGCTCGAAGCCGAAGATGTCGGCCGGCTCGCCGGTCAGTTTGCGCACCGCGGCCGTCGAGCGGCATGACTCCACGGTCTCGCACCCACGTGCCCAGCAGGTCGGTCGGCAGCGGCGCGTCGCAGAGCTGATCGACGTGCGCGCCGGCGTCGGAGAGGCCGAGCACGACGCTGTCGTGGGTGAGGAGGCGCCCGACGGCTTCGACGTCGTCGTTGGCGATGTAGGCACGGAAACGGGTCGTGAGATCCTCCTCGAGCGCAATTTCGCACATTACGTCGAGGGGGCTGCAGCCGCGCTCGTCGCGCGAGGTCGATCACCCGGCGGCCTTGCAGATCGGCGAAGCGCGCCGACTCTGACACCTCGAACGTCTCCCAGCGCGGCTTCATGGGCGACTCCTCGAGGTCGGCTGCCGCCAGTGCCCGCCATGCACGGATCGCGGTACGCCGCGATGCGCACCTCCCGGCTCACCTTCAGCAGCTCGCCGAAGACCTTGCCCGTGTTGAGGCTGTACGCGTCGGCCATCGTGAACTGCATCGTGAGCGGCCGCGGTGTGACCTGCGGCCAGACGTCCGCGCCGCGTGCGAGGCCCGCTTCGTGCAATGCGACGGGCACGAGGTGCTTGCCGCCCGGGCTCGGCGAACAGCGGGTAGGTGAACGGCCGGCCGATCCGCGGCTGCCAGTCGTAGACGTCGGCGTAGCTGCACTGCTCGCCCGGAGTGATGAGTACCACACCCTTGCCGGTCTGGCCGGTCGCGACGAACAACGCTTCGACCTCGTCGGCCGCGGCGAAGCGGCTCGGGACCGGCTTGCCGTCGACGCCGCGGTGGGCGAACGAGAAGCTGGTCGAAAATCCGGCGGCGCCCGCCCCGATCGCCTCACGCACCAGCTCGCACATCTGGTCGATCTCTTCGGCCGTCGCGGCGCGTTCGTAGGCCGAGTCGCCCATCACGTAGAGCCGCAGTGCCGAATGCCCGATGTAGGCCGTGAAGTTGATCGATGTCCCGCGCCGACGGACCGCGTCGAGATATTCGGGGAAGGTCTCGAACTCCCAGGCGATGCCCGCCGTCAGGGTCGCGGGGTCCATGTCTTCGACGTTCTCGAGCGTGCGCACGATCGCGTCGCGATGTTCAGGGCGAGTCGGCGCGATCGAGAATCCGCAGTTTCCCGCGACGACCGTCGTCACACCGTGGTACGACGACGGTCGCAGCGCCGGATCCCAGAAGACCTGCGCGTCGTAATGCGTGTGGATGTCGATGAAGCCGGGCGTGACCGCGCATCCTGACGCGTCGAGTTCGCGCTCGCCGCGCAGGTTCGGCCCGATCTCGGCGATCACGCCGCCGGCGATCGCGACGTCGGCGACGCGACCCGGCGCGCCGCTGCCGTCGTACACGGTTCCCCCACGAAGCACGATGTCAGCCGGCATCTGCACGCTTTTTTTCGTACGACTCGAGCCCGAATCCATACAGCCGGGCACAGTTGGTCGCGGTGATCTTCCGGCGGTCGCCATCAGACAGCGGGCGGAGCGTTTCGCCGACCGCGGCCCTCGAGTTCGGGAACGTGCTGTCGGTGTGTGGATAGTCGGAAGCCCACATGCACGAGTCGGCACCGAGGAGCGGGATGAGCTCGGCGGCGAGCGGCTCCTCCTCGAACGTGGCGACCACCTGGCGACGGAACAAGTCGCTCGGCGGCGTGCTCGGCGCGTAGTCGAGCTTGTCGCGCAAGCTCTCCCACTCGAGGTCCATCCGCGCCAAGAAGTACGGCAGCCAACCGACGCCCGATTCGGCCAGCACCAGGGTGAGGCCAGGGTGGCGCTCCAGCGCACCACTGAACATCATGGTGGCGAGGGGCTCGTCGAGCTGCAACGGCAGGACGCTGGCGTACGCCGCCGACTGCCACATTCCGATCTGATAGCTGAGATTCGACGACGTGCCGCCCCTGATGTGAAAGCTGATCGGCAGGCCGGTCTGCGCGGCGGCGTCCCACAGCCGGTCCCAGGCCCGGTCGGCGACGTCGATGTCGAACACGCCGATGATCGCGCCGCGGTGGCCGAGCCCCGCGCAACGTTCGAGCTCGGCGGCGGCGGCCTCCGGTGAGCGTCCGGGCAGGAACGCGAGCACGCACAGACGATCGGGCGCAGTCGCGTTGAACTCCTCGACTGCCCAGTCGTTCCACGCCGCGTACGACGCGTGCTCCAACGCGGGGTCGTCGATCCGCAAGCCGAGCGAGAGCGGCCCGTAGATCACCGACACGCGTAAGCCGTCGCGGTCCATGTCCTGCAGCCGTGGCCCGGGCGTGCCGGCTCGAAAGCCGTCGTCCTCGATTCCCGCACGTCCGATCGCGCTGAGACTCTTCGCCACCGCGCTCTTCCCCGCGCCGCTGCGGCCCAGGACGCGGTCTTCGCACACCCAGCACGGTCTGCCGTTCTGTACGACCACATGCGGTCCGCGCTCGGCCTGCGCGCCCGTGAGACGCGAGGCCCACAGGTCTGGCGGCACCGCGTGGAGGTCGAGGTGGTCGTCGCAGGAGTACAGGTCCGGTGTGCTGTCCACTACGGCACGCTCGGGGGCGCGGCCATGAAACCTTTGATCGAGCGGGGCGGAGACCCGGCGGTCGTGCCTCCGTCCACCGGGAACACGATGCCGGTGATCTGCGCGGCCCGGTCGCTCGCCAGAAACAGCACCGCCTCCGCAACGTCGCGCGGCGAGCCGACGCGCTGCAGCGGCTGCATCGCACGCACGATCGCCGCCTGGTCCAACGCGGCGTTGATCGCGGTAGGGATGTGTGCGGGCGCGACGCAGTTCACCCGGATGCCGTTGGCGGCCAGCTCGACCGCGATCGACCGGCTGACGTGAATGACCGCGGCTTTCGTGGCCCGATAGGCCATCACCCCGGCACCCGCGTTGATCCCGCCGATCGACGTGATGTTGACGATGACTCCGCCACCGTGCTCCACCATGTACCGCGCCGCACGCTGGCTTCCCACCATCACGCCGAAGATGTTCACGGCCATCACACGATCGAAGTCGGCGAAGTCGTCGTCAAGGAACCGCGTGAACGTGCCGCCGACGCCGGCGTTGTTGCACATGACGTCCAGACCGCCGAACCGCTCGACGGCGAAATCGACGACGGCCTGAATCTGATCCTGTTGTGCGACGTCGGTCTGCTTGAACGCGCTTGCGGGTCCGAGGTGCGACGCGAAAGCTTGTCCAGCCTCCCGGTCCACGTCGGCGATGACGACCGCGGCACCCTCCTCGACGAACCGCTCGACGATGCCGCGTCCCAAGCCGCTCGCGCCACCGGTGACGACGGCGACCTTGCCCGCGAACTCGGGACCTGCGCTCATGCCCAGCGGCGGCGAAACGGGGACGGGCTGCGGCCTTCCGCGTCGGCGCCGACTGGTCGCCGGCGACTCCGGGTGGCGACAACCGAGGCGGCCTCCACTCCGTCACCGCTTGGCCTCCGGAATGCGGCTCCGACCGTCGCCGGTGCGTTCATGCGTCGTCTTCGATCCAGTAGCTGGGAGTCGTGTCGATGCCGTAGCGGGCGAAGATCGCGTCGATTTCGGCGAGGTCGGCGTCGCTGATCGTCCAGCCGACCGCGCCGACATTGTCCTGCACTTCGCCAACCGTGCGGCAGCCGACGAGCGCGGTGCTCACCGCCGGATGCGACATCGCCCAGCGGAGCGCGAGCTGGGGGAGGCTGCGGCCGTAGCGAGCCGCGATATCCCGGAGCTCGTTGACCGCCCGAACGTTGTCCTTGAACTTTTCTGGGCCGAACAGGGCGGCGAACATCTTGATCGAGCCCATGTTGCCCCGCCGGGCGCGCCAGTCGGCGCCTCCGAAGTCCATGTCCTCGGTGAACGTGCCGGTCAACAGACCGAAGGCGAGCGACCCGTAGGCCATGAAGCCGATGCCTTGCGCAGCGCAGTACGGCAAGATGTCGCGTTGCATACGGCGGTCGAACATGTTCCAGCCGTACTGGACGACGTCGACGCGTCGCACCGCCATGCACGCTTCGATCTCGTCCGGTTTGAAGTTCGACAGTCCGACGAATCGGACCTTGCCGTCACGGACGATGTCGTCGAGCGCTTGCATCGTCTCTTCGAACGGAGTGAGCCGGTCCGGCCAGTGCACGAGATAGACGTCGACATAGTCGGTACCGAGATTCTTCAGGCTCTTGTCGATCGACGCGATGACGCGCTCACGGCTGCTGTCGCGCAGATTCGGCTTGTCCCGGTAGTTCATCCCGAACTTGGTGACGACGATCGCCTCGTCGCGACGCCGGCCGAGTGCGCTTCCGAGCGCGCGCTCGGAGGCGCCCATGCCGTAGCCCTCGGCGGTATCGAAGCAGTTGACGCCGAGGTCGAGCGACTGCCCGACCGCGCGCACGAATTCTGCCTCCTCGATGTCGCCGTAGCCGCCGCCGATCTCCCAGCAGCCGAAGCCGACGGCCGAGACCTCGAGGCCGGTCTGCCCGAACGGTCGATGTTCCATCTTCGTTCCCCCGTCGCTCGGCTCAGACCCATGTAAACTAACACACTGTCATTGAACATCGCTCTGAATGGCTGCAAAGGCCAGACCTCGGCGCCGTTCCACGGCTGCATACCTAACGATAGGTCACGCAAAGATGGCTGCTCCTCCGACGACGACCGAGCTCGAGTCCGCCGCTCGCCCAGGCGCCGCCATTCGCCGCGCCCCGTTCTCGGAGAATCCGACGGTCGGGACGCGGGGCCAGCTCACGCGCCAACGGATCCTCGACGCGGCGCTGGTCGTGTTCTCCGACGTGGGATACCACCGCGGCAGCATCGACCAGATCGCGAAGCGTTGCGGTTGCTCGCGAGTGTCCTTCTACCAGTACTTCGCGAGCAAGGACGACCTCTTCCGCCAGCTCGCATTGGGAGTGGCACGCCAGGTGAGCGCCTCGACCGAAGCGCTCGACCCGCTCCTGGCGGATCTCGAAGGCTGGTCCGCCATCCGCGCGTGGGTCGCCCGCTACGACGAGATCCACGCGCGGCACGAGCCGGTCTTCGTCGCCTACGAGACCGACCAAGACCTGGCCGGCGTCGCCGCCAACGTCGGCGACGAGGCGATCACGCGGATCCACTCCCGGTTGGTGGCCGCGACGCTTCCGCCCCGACAGCTCGACCCGGTCATCAGAATGCTCTTGGAGTGCCTGAACCACTCTCTCGGTGTCGCCGGCGTGCTCAGGTCCGCAGCCTCGACGGCATACCCGCACGAGCGCGTCCGGGATGCCGTCACCGACGTCGCGCACCGCACGTTGTTCGGTGCGCGCCCCGACGTGAATCAGCGCCCGCCCAGCGGTCCGTCGCTCCCCGCGCTCGAGTTCAGTCCCGCGATGCGGCACATGCTCCGCGACGACGACGAGGCGATCGGACCGAACGCATCCAACAAGCCTGCACTGTTCGCGCTGTTGTCGTCGGGACGCGACGTGTTCGTCGACGCGCGGCTACCACGACACTCGCGTCGATGATCTCGTCGCTGCGGCCGGCGTTTCCCACGGCGTCTTCTACCGATATTTTCGGAACAAGGGTGACCTCGCCCGCGCCCTCGCGGCGCGCGCGATGCGAGCGGTCGGCAGGCCGCTCATGGAGATCCCCGATGTCTTCGCGCTCGACCCGTCCGCAGGCCGGCCTGCGGTGCGGAAGTGGCTCCGGCGCTACAACGCCGAACACGTCAAAGAAGCGGCGATGCTCCACGTGTGGGTCGATGCCGCGCTCGGAGACCCGGAGATCCGGGCCGAGTACGCGCCGCCGCTCGATTGGGGTCGCCGGCGGATGTCGCGCTACCTGCGACCACGCGGTTTCGGCGACGTCGACATGGACGCGGTCGTCATGGTGGCGCTGTTCGGCGTCTTCGGCGCGCGGCCCCGTTCGGCAACCGAGGTCGAGGCCGCAGCGCAGATCATCGAGCGAGGTTTTCTCGGCACTCATCCGAGATTGGAGCACGTGTGACCAACTCCGACTTCGACGAGATCGACTTTTTCCGTACCCCGTCCCTGTTCCAGGATCCGTACCCCTACTACGAGTACCTCCGCGAGCACGGTCCGGTCTGGCGTGAGCCGCATCGAGGTGTCGTCATGGTCACCGGCTTCGTCGAGGCGATGGAGGTGTACAACGATCCGGCGGTGTTCTCGTCGTGCAACACGGTCAGTGGGCCGTATACGAAGTTCCCGGTACCGCTCGAAGGTGACGACGTGAGCGTCATCATCGAGGAGTATCGCGACGTGTTGCCGTTCAGCGATCAGCTGCCGTCGTTCGACCCGCCGAAGCACACCGCGCACCGGGGGCTCCTGCTTCGGCTGATCACACCGAAGCGTCTCAAGGAGAACGAGGAGTTCATGTGGCGGCTCGCGGATCGTCAGATCGACGAGTTCCACGCCCGGGCGGCGTGCGAGTTCATCTCCGAGTACGCGAACCCGTTCACGCTGGTCGTCGTCGCCGATCTGCTCGGTGTCCCAGAGGTCGATCACGAGGCGTTTCGAACCGAGCTTGCGGGCAACCGGCGCCCCAACCGCAAGCCCGGCAGCGACGGGACCGGCGTGGTCGCGCACAAGCCGTTGGAGTTCCTCTACGACCGGTTCACGACCTACATCGAGGAGTGTCGCCGCGAGCCGCGTCCCGATGTCATGACTGGTCTGGCGACGGCAACGTTTCCCGACGGGTCGTTGCCCGACGTTCGGGACGTGGCGCTGATCGCCGCCAATCTCTTCTCGGCGGGTGGAGAGACAACTGCTCGCCTCCTCGGCTCGGCGCTGGCCCTGATCGCCGAGCAACCCGACGTCCAGCAGCTGCTGCGAGAAGAGCGCGAGCGCATCCCGAACTTCATCGAGGAGATGTTGCGCCTCGAAAGTCCCATCCAGGGTGAGTTCCGACTGTCACGCGTCGCTACGAAGGTCGGTGGCGTCGACATTCCCGCGGGCACGACCGTGATGGTGCACAACGGCGCCGCGAACCGTGATCCGCGCCAATTCGATGCGCCGGCCGAGTTCCGCCTCGACCGCGCCGAGGGTCGACTTCATCTCGGGTTCGGGTTCGGTATCCACACCTGCGTCGGCGCACCGCTCGCCCGCGCCGAAGCACGCGTCAGCCTTGAGCGGCTCCTCGACCGGATGTCCGACATCAAGATCGCGGCGAGCGAGCACGGCCCAGTCGGAGCTCGCGGCTACGCGTACTCACCCACTTACATGCTCCGCGGTCTGGAGAGCCTGCACCTGGATTTCACCCCCGTTGTCTGAACATGTTGATCGGCTGAACATTCGGAGGGAAGACACATGACCGCGCAGCTCATCCACCAGCGGCTCGACTCCGGCGGTGCATGGGTCGACGCGACCGGCGACGAAGCGGTCGCGGTCATCAACCCGGCCACCGACGAGGTCACGAAAGAGGAGATCTTCGGCCCGGTCGGCGTCGTGATCCCGTTCGACGGCGAAGACGACGCGGTCGCGATCGCGAACGACACCCGCGACGGGCTCGCCGCGTCGGTGAGCCTCAACGGCACAGGTGGCGGACCGCAGCTTTGGGGTCCGTTCGGCGGCGACAAGCAGTCGGGCATTGAGCGCGAGTTTGGCGATGACGGACTGGACGAGTATGCGCAGCTCAAGACCGTTTCCGGGTCGGCGGGACGACCCTGACCGTCTCCGACGTCACGACGTCACCTGACGACGAGCTCCGCGACGAGTTGCGCGCATGGCTCGCGGCGCACCCGCGTCCGGATGTCCAGGTCGCGACGACGGCCGAGCAGGCCGAGACGCTCCGAGCGTGGCAGCGGACACTGCACGCCGGACGTTGGGTCGGGATCCACTGGCCGCTCGAGTACGGCGGACGCGCAGCGTCGGTGACCCAGGTCGCGATGTACAACCAGGAGCTCGCCCGCGCCGGTGCACCGCCGCGTCTTGGGGCGAGTTGGGGTCACGCTCGTCGGGCCGACCTTGATGGTGCACGGCACCGAGGACCAGCGCGCGACGGTGGATGCCGCGGATCCTCGCCGGCGACGACGTCTGGTGTCAGCTGTTCAGCGAGCCCGGTGCCGGCAGCGATCTCGCGAGCCTCACGACGCGGGCCGACAAGACCGGCGGGGTCTATCGGGTGACCGGTCAGAAGGTCTGGTCGTCGTATGCGACGTTCGCCGACATGGGCATCGCGCTCGTACGCACCGATTCCGACGCGCGGCCGCACAAGGGAATCTCGATGCTTGCGATCCCGATGGACGCCGAAGGTGTCGACGTTCGACCGCTGCGCCAGATGACCGGCGGGAGCGAGTTCAATGAGGTGTTCCTCGACGATGTCGTCGTGCCCGTCGAGAACCTCATTGGGCCCGAGCATGCGGGCTGGCGAGTGGCCAACACGACACTCGCCAACGAGCGGGGCGCTTCGTTCATCTGGCGCGAGCAGGTCCTGCAACAGCTCGCAGTCGAGTTGCTCTCGAACGCCTCCACCCGGCGGGGCGCCTCGGTGATCCGCTCGTGCGCCAGCAGCTTCGCGGTCGTGGATCGATGTCGAGATCTTCCGCCTGCACAACGCGCGGCACGCTCAGCCGCGTCGCACGCGGCGAGGAAATCGGCGCGGAGTCGAGCCTGGTGAAGTTGTTCTGGGCGCACACGAGCCAGCGACTGTCGGAGACGGCCGTAGCAGTGCTCGGTCCGGGCGCTCTGCTCATGGCAGGCGACGACGACGCCGTCGACGGCGGAACGTGGGCGACGCGCCCTGCTGTCGATCGCGCGCCAACTCGATCATGGGCGGCACGAGTGAGATCCAGCGCAACATCGTCGCCGAGCACATCCTCGGCCTGCCGCAGGAACCGCGAGTAGATGGGCGAGCAACGCGATGCGCTCGACCTTGTCGACCCGGCCCGCTACGCGCGTGACGGATATCCACACGAGATCTGGACACGGCTGCGCGTCCGAGGCGCCCGTCGCCCACTTCGCGCCGGACGGTTACGAGCCGTTCTGGGCGATCACCAAGCACGCCGACATCTTGGAGATCTCGAAGGCAGCCGCTTCGTTTCTCGAGTGAGCAGGGCATCACGCTGCGTCGCCGCCGGTGCGGCGATCCCGCCGTCGGAGATCGTTGTCATGCTCGACCCGCCGCGGCATGGCCCGGTACGGCGTGTCGCGAACCCAGGCTTCACGCCCCGTGCGGTGCGGGAGCGGCGCGCCGAGATCGAGCGGATCGCTGCCGAGATCGTCGACGAGCCGCGCCCACAGGCGCCTCGGGAGACTTCGATTTCGTCGAGCGGATCGCCGCCCCGTTTCCGCTCGCGGTGATCGCCTCGGTACTCGGCGTGCCCCACGGCGACTGGCCGCGGCTGTTGCGCTGGACCAACGAGGTCATCGGCAAAGAGGATCCGGAGTACCGACAGCCCGGGGAGACGCCCGGCCAGACCGCAAAGCGTGCTCGCGGGGCGAGGTGCACGCCTACTTCCGACACCTGATCGACCAGCGCCGGACCGAGCCCCGACGACGATCTGGTGACCGAGTTGACCCGGGGCGAGATCGAAGGAACACCGCTCACGGACGAGCAGCTCGTCCTGTATTGCGAGTTGCTTGTCGAAGCGGGAAACGAGACCACGCGCAACGCGATCACTGGAGGTCTGTTGGCGTTCTGCGAGCACCGCGGCGAGTGGGAGAAAATACGTGACCGTCCGGAACTCCTGTCCGACGGGGTGGAAGAGATTCTTCGCTGGGTCAGCCCCATCAGCCACTTCACTCGCACCGCCACCGAAGACTGCATGGTACGCGGCGAGAAGGTCCGTGCCGGCGAACAGGTGGCGTTGTACTTCGCGTCGGCGAACCGCGACGAGGACGTGTTCGAGCAACCGTTCGAGTTCCGCGTCGATCGCCGACCGAACCCGCATCTCGCGTTCGGTTTTGGAGAGCACTTTTGCATGGGCGCGCAGATCGCGCGCGTCGAAATCGAGGTGATCTTCCGACTGCTCCTCGAGCGTCTCGAGTCGTTCGAAGTGTCAGGCCCGGTGGAGCGACTGAGCTCCATCGTCAACGGGAGCATCAAGCATTTCCCGCTCCGATCTCGCATGGCGTAGCGATCACGGGTAACCGAACGGTGGGACGGGACTACGGTCAGCTCGGCACGACTGAAAGTTTTCGGTTGGTCGGTCATCACATCGTGGTGGTTCAGGACGGAGAGATCAGAGATGAACGCTGCCAGGGCAACGACCACACCGCTGCGTCACGCGGACCGGTTCTTCATCGGTGGAGACTGGGTCGAACCCTCGTCCGACGCGACCGTCGACGTGATCGACTCAGGTACCGAAGAGGTGTACTACACGATCGCGGCAGCCGCGCCCGACGACATGTCTCGGGCGGTAGCAGCGGCGCGCCACGCTTTCGACGACGGCCCATGGGCACGACTGACGCACGCTGCGCGCGCCGAGTACATCCGCGCGTTGGGCGCCGCGCTGGCGGAGCGCAACGACGTGCTCTCCCAGCTGTGGCCGCGCGAGTCGGGGGTGCTGTACAAGACATCGCAGTACGCCGGGCGGATCGGCTCAGGCGCGCTCGCGTCGTATGCCGCGCTGGCCGACACGTTCCCGTTCGAGGAGGAATGTCCGCCGACCGGCGGCGGTGAGTTCGGCCTGCTCGTACGCGAGCCGGTCGGCGTGGTCGGGGCGATCATCCCGTGGAACGCGCCGGTGGCGCTCATCTGTCACAAGATCGGCCCCGCGCTCCTCGCCGGATGCACCGTCGTGCTCAAGTCGGCGCCCGAAGCGCCCGGCGAGGGCTACGTGTTCGCCGAGGTCGGCCGAACAGATCGGCCTGCCGCCGGGAGTACTCAACGTCGTCACCGCCGACCGCGAGGTTTCGGAGCTGCTCGTCCGCGACAGCGGGGTGGACAAGATCACGTTCACGGGATCGACCGCGGCCGGCCGGCGCATCGCGTCGCTGTGCGGCGAGCGGATCGCGCGGTGCACGCTCGAGCTCGGCGGGAAGTCGGCGGCGGTCGTCCTCGACGACATGGATCTCGGGACCGCCGCCACCACCCTCGCCGCGCGCCGAGTGCGGACTGAACGGCCAGGTGTGCTCGTCGCTCACCGCGTGATCGTGACGCAGGGACGCCACGACGAGCTCGTCGAGGCGTTGGCGGCCAGCTTCGGCCAGACTCGTGTCGGCGACCCATTCGACGAGGCGTCCCAGCTCGGCCCGCTTGTCTCCGAACGTCAGCGCGACCGTGTCCTGGGCTACATCGCCAAGGGCGTCGACGACGGTGCGACGCTTGTGACCGGCGGTGGCCGCCCCGTGGGTCTCGACCGCGGCTACTACGTGGAGCCGACGGTCTTCGGCAATGTCGACAACGGATCTGCGATCGGCAGTGAGGAGATCTTCGGGCCGGTCCTCGCCGTGATCGTGGCGGCCGATGAGCAGGACGCTGTCAGGATCGCGAACGACTCGATCTACGGGCTCAACGCTTCGGTGTTCACGAACGATGTCGAGCGGGCTCGTGCCGTGGCCGGTCGAGCTCCGGTCGGGCACCGTCGGCCACAACGCGTTCCGCACCGACTTCGGCATGGCGTTCGGTGGGTTCAAGCAGTCGGGCATCGGCCGTGAGGGCGGTAAGGACGGCCTGCTCCCGTTCCTCGAGACCAAGACCGTGATCCTCGAAGGCCGGCCCGACGAGTACGCGCTGAACGGCTGACCGGATCGCAGTTGATTGGTGGCGGGGGCCCGATCGACGCGTTCGCGACGACCGACTGTGGCGGTGCCGATCGACGCCGTGTTCTCGCAGCCCGCTGCATCTGGGACCATTCGCAGACCGCGCTGCGCGTTGCGCCTCAGGTGAGCGTGTCTGCGAACAGGGCCACCAACTCATCCCAGTGGCGTTCGGCCGCGGGCTCGTTGTAGACCGGGAAGTCCGCCATCGTCCAGCCGTGCAGCGCCCCGGGATAGATCTCGCAGCGGTGATCCACGCCCGCGTCGCTGAGCGCCTGGTCGAGTCGTTCTGCCATCTCGGGCGGGTACGAGTTGTCCTGGTCCGCCCCAGCGACATAGACCCGGGCGGCGATCGTAGGCGCCAGCCTGTGGGGGCTCAGCTCGGAGTCGGTGGCCAGGTTGCCGCCGTGGAAGCTGGCCGCCGCGGCGATACGGTCGGGATAGGTTCCCGCCGCGGTCAGCGATATCGCTCCGCCCATGCAGTAGCCGGTCGTGCCGACCTTGGTTCCGGCGACGTCCTCGCGGCTGTCGAGGTAGGCGAGGAACGCTGCTGTGTCCTCGCCTGCCCGACGATTGTCGGTCGAACCGAACAGGTGACCGATCGCAGCCCTCGCGTCACCGGACGCGAAGACCTGCTTCGGATCTAACGGCTCGTAGGGGCCGGCTCGGTAGAACAGATCGGGCACCAGCACGACGTAGCCGTGACCGGCCAGCCGCTGGCCCATCTCAAAGATCGTCGGCCGGACCCCGAGCCCGTCCATGTAGAAGATCACGGCCGGATGCTGGCCGGACTCCGACGGCGTGAACGCGTACGCCGGACAATTGCCATCCTGGGTGCGGAGAGAAACCTGCTCGTAGCTCATGACCCGTCGCCTTCCTACTTTGTCGTCGCGATCATGCCGGGACGCCGAACGGTTCCGCCACCTCGTCCTTCGGCGACAACTCTTTCACCCATCGCGAGGATCGAGGCAACGTTCTATGTACACCGCTCGTGACCGAAGGCATGCATGATGGACGGCCACTCGGGGTGTCCCGGCACCGGGCGCGAGACCACCGCATTCCGGTGATGTGAGCGGATTGTGTTCTGACTCGGGTGTCGCAGTGGCGCTTCCAGTCAGACGGGCGTGGAGTCCGGTGCTGCGGTGTCGTGCGCGGCGCCGCTTCGGGCGATGGCGCGTTCGTCGGCGCCGAGGTAGGAGGCGACGACCGCCGGGTCATCGTGTACCTCGCGCGGTGTGCCGGCGGCGATGATCCTGCCGAGTTCGAGGCAGTAGACGCGGTCGCTGATACCCAAGATGAGCGGCATGTCGTGCTCGATGACGATCACCGCGGCGCTCAACTCTCGGCGAATGTCGATGATGACGGGCGCGAACGCTTCGGTCTCGCGTTGGGCGAGGCCGGCCGTGGGTTCGTCGAGGCAGAGCACCCGCGCGTCGAGCGCGAGCAGACCGGCGAGCTCCACGACTCGGCGCGTCCCCGTCGACAGATCAGAGATGTACGCGTCCACATAATGGCCGAGACCCAAGAACGCGACAAGGTCGTCCGCCTCCGCGTGTCGCGACCGTTCCATCCGGACCGACCGCGGCAGGCAGAGCGCGGTGGCGAGCAGTCCAGTTCGGTGCCGGGCCTCGAGTGCAAGCTCGATCGTTTCGCGGACGGTGAGCTCGGGGAAGAGCCTCGCGGCCTGGAACGTCCGGCCCAGGCCGCGCCGGTGCCCAGACGGTGACAGCGACGACATGCGCTCACCGAAGATGTCGACGTTGCCCGTGCTCTTGACATAGCCGCCGATCGCGTTCATCAGCGTGGTCTTGCCGGCGCCGTTGGTGCCGATCAACCCGACGATCTCATCCGCTCCGACGTCGAAGGAGACCTCCTGGACGGCGGTGTTGCCACCGAACCGCACGGTGATGTTCCTGACCGCGAGCGCGGGGACACCAGCCGGTGTCGGCGTACGTTCTGTTGCTCTGATCGAGTGCGCCAGCGTCTTCTTCTCGACTGCCGGTGCCGGTCCATGCGGCGCTCGACGATGCCGAGGAGCGCGTCGCGAGCCGAGTACGCGATCTGTACCAGGCCGCCCGGGAAGTACAGGAGGAGTACGAGCAGACCGATGCTCGACGTGAGGAGCGGTACCAGGGTGCTCGTGGGGAAGAACGCGGGGAGCCCGACGACCCACAGCGCGCCGAGGATCGGTCCGACGATGGAACCGAGGCCGCCGATCACCACGACCGCCACAAGTTGCAGCGAGTCGTTGACTCCGAAGAACTGGCCCAGCGGCACGCTCTGCAACGCACCGGCGAGCAGCGCGCCTGCGAGGCCGGCGATCCCGCCCGCGAGCGCGAACGTCCGCAGCTTCACCCAGGTCGGGTCGACGGTGTATCCCGACACGCTCTCGGGATTGTCCCGCACGCCGATCGTCGTCCGGCCGATGCCGGTCCGCCGGAGCCGCGCCGCGATCATGACTGCGACGACGAGGGCGACCAGCGCGACGTAATAGAAGACGCGTTGCGACTGCACGCCCATGCCGAAGAAGTTCGTCCGTAGGAACGGCACGGACTCGACCTGGCCGGCACTGAGGATCGGCCGGTAGTAGAAGTACTGGCTCGCCGCGACGCCGAACGCAAAGGTGCTCACCGCGAGGAGCAGCCCCCGGACGCGCAGGGCACCGACGCCGATGAGGGCCGCGAGGGCCGCGGTGAGGACTGTGGCGACCAAGATCGACGGCCCGAAGCCGAGGCTCACGATGCCGCCCCGGATCAGGCGTGTGTGATGCCAGCCGATGTCGACGGTGATGCCGCGATCGAACGCGGCGGCGAGGAGCGCGCCGATTCCGGCGAACGCCATCTGTCCCAGTGAGAGTTGTCCGGCCCAGCCGGTGAGGATGGTGAGCGACAAGCCGCACAGGGCGTATGCGAGGATGATGGTGTACAGCAGGTGCCGCGACGGCTGCGTGATGATCAGCGGCAGCACGATCGCGACTGCGGCCAGCGCGAGCAGCGCGCCGCGGTCGAGATTGCGGACCCACCAGATGCTGCGGAGCCGTTCCGGGACCGGCCGGCGCTTCGACGTGAACGAGAACGCTTGCGTCTCGGCGGCGCCCCGGCGACTCTGGAAGTACACCGCGACGAGGACGGCGATGAAGATGAGGAACTCGGTCAGCCCGGCTTGGGTGAGCCAGTTGAACCCGACGACGGCTTCGACGATGCCGATCACGATGCCGGCGAGGAACGCCCGGCGAAACGACACCATGCCGCCGATCACCGCGGCCGCGAGCGCACGCACGAGCGTGCTCGGCCCGAGGGTCACGAGGTCGGTCGCGGACCCCGTTTGGCCGGCGATCGAGCGCGATCGACAGCGTCGCAAGTGCTCCGGCGACGGCCCACACGCACATCGACACTCGCGTCGGGCTGATGCCGTTGAGGCGCGCGAGGTCACGGTTCTCGGCTGATGCTTTCACGGTCTTTCCAAACGTGGTGCGTGTCAGGAACCACGAGAGGAACACCGCCACCAGCGGCACGACTATCAGTATCGAGAGTCGCGCGCCCGTGATCCGGATCGCCTCGATCGTGTGCCGCGGAGCCGATCGCGAGGGGGAACCGCGTGACGGACGCATCGATGCTCGGGTAGGCGATGAGGACGGCCTGGGAGAGTTGGGCAATGCCGATCGTCGCGACGAGCACGATGACCCGCGGTGCGTCGAAGAGCCGGCGGATGATCGTGAGCTCGAGCAGCGCGCCGTAGACCGTGCCGACAACGAGCGCGGCGGGCACGGCCACCCAGTACGGCACTCCGTACTGGAGGGTCAGCAAGACGAGGAGGCCGGCGCCAACCAATCCCATTCCGCCCACCGCGAAGTTGATGACCCGGGTGGCCCGGTAGACGAGCACGATGCCGAGAGCCAGCATCCCGTAGACCAGACCGGTGATGAATCCGTCGGAGATGAGCTGGCGGGTCACGAACGTGGCGAGCATCGGCTCAGCCGCCCTCGCGGCCCAAGAAGACGGCCCGCGCCAGATCGTCCCGTTCTGCCAGCTCCCGGGCGGATCCTTCGAAGCGCACGCGTCCCTTTCTCGAGGAACACGGCGCGATCCGCGATCGAGAGTGCGACGTTCAGCGACTGCTCGACGATCACGATGGTCAGGCCGTCGCGTTTCAACTGCTCCACGACGGTCAGGAGTTGTTCCACGACGATCGGCGCCAAGCCCAGCGACAGCTCGTCGATGAGCAACACGTCGGGGTCGTGTAGGAGCGTGATCGCCAGGGCCAGCATTTGCTGCTGCCCGCCGGACAGCGCGACGGCCGATCTCGTGCTGGCGGTCGGCGAGCACGTCGAACAGGTCGAGGACGCCCGCGATTCGCCGGTCGCGGTCGCCTCGATTGCCACGATAGATGTACGCGCCCATCTCGAGGTTCTCGCGGATCGTCATGTACGGGAACACACCCTTGCCGCCGGGCAGGAGCCGAATGCCGTGTCTCCCGCGCCTCCGGCGCGACGTAGGTGATCGGCGTGCCGTGCAACCGCACCACCCCGCGAGACGGCGTGCCGAGCCCGGCGATCAACCGGAGGATCGTCGACTTGCCGGCGCCGTTCGTTCCCAGCAAGGCGAGAACCTCACCGCGGCGGACCTCGAAGCTGACGTCGAAGAGGACCTGCACGTGGCCGTAGGCGAAGTCGATGGAGCTGACCTGAATTGCCGGCACCATGTCCGGCTCCACGTCGTGGCGACGTTGCTCGTCGAGCTCGCTGCGGAGTTCCGACACGACCATCGACAAATCGTGCTTGATGCTCGACGAGCCGCGCAGGATCAACAGCCCGCCCAGGAGCGTCGAAGGAATGCCGACCGCCAGCATCGCTCCCCGCGGTCCGAACGCGTTGGTGCAAAACGCCCCGAGGATGGCTGCGACGGTGCCGCCGCCGAAGAACACGTAGATCGAGCCGAGCGCGATGCCCAGACCGCGCAGCCCGTAGGGCACGACCGACTGGATGATCGGACCGATCATGATGAAAGCGCTCAGGAGCAGCACGCCCGGCAGGATCCCGACGATTGCGAACAACGTCGCGTTGGGCATGAAGTACTGGATCGGAAGGATCACCGCGACCGGCATGATCAAGATGCCGATCATCCGCAGCGCGGCCGCCGGGTCGCGTCGGTATCGGGCGTCGTAGCGTTTCGCGACGAACGGCAGCGCGACGAGCACGCCGAACCCCGTGACGGTCATGACGACACCGCGTCCGAACGTACCGAGGTGAAAATGGCGATCAAGGTAGAGGTTTTGCAGCACCGGTCCGGTGATCAGACCGAAGCCCAGCGCCGCGAAGCCGACCAGCATCGTTCTGAACGTGCGAATCCGGTTGCATCGCGAGCGCGGCCGCGAGCGGGATGGGAATCGAGCCGTTGTCACCGACGACTCCTCCGAGCACGTCGAGCATCTCGTGCCGGCCCCGGGACGGCTCGGGCATGCGGAAGGCGAAGATCGCGAGAGGGATCGTCGGAACGGCCAGCGCGAGATACGCCCAGCGCCAACCGTCCCTGCCCCCGGCGAGCGCGGCGATGCCGCCCACGATCGTGGGGCTACCCACCGCGGCCATGCGGGCCGCACCGGCGGCGGTCGCGTTCACGCGCCCGCGAACGGCAACCGGATACGTATCGGCGATCAGCGAGCCCTGCACCGGGTACGTGTTCGATTTCGTGGCGCCGACACCGAAGCGGGCGACGAACAGGACGAAGGCATTCGCCGCGAAGCCGCACGCGAACACCATCACCGAGAACAGCGCCGTGGCCCAACCGATGATCGGGGCGCGCCGGAAACGGTCGGCGAGCCAACCCATCGGCAGCACGCCGAGGGCGACGAACGCGCCCGACGCCGCAGTGATGAAGACGATGACGCCGTCACTGACGTGGAACGTGTCGCGTATGTTCGGCGCCAGCACCGACAGGGTCGCGTTCTCGAGCTCGGCGAACCCCTGGAGCAACGCGAGCATGACGACGGTGAACACTCCGCCGCGCACGACACCCTCGCGCAGGCTGATCGCCGGGTCGCCGACGCCGGGCAGCAGGTCGTCGGCGAAGAGAACCTCTTGCGCCGCTTCGGCCTGCTCGGACCGGCGCTCGGCTTCGGCGTCCAGCACAGCCTGCACGAGGCCGGCTGTCGCCGGCCCGCCGTGATCAGACTCGGCGCTCGGCACGAACTCTCCCCCTCGAAACGCGACCACTACTCGGACGCCGGTTCGGGAACTGCGCGCAGCAACTGCGCCATTTCTACGCCAGTTTCAACCCTGGCTCGCCTTCGCCGAGCAGATTCGTGACTCCGATCACTTGCCTGCGAGCACGTACATCTTCTGCGTCGGATCCCAGCTGTAGAGGTACGCCTTGGGGTTACCGTCGAGCGCTGTGGGGCTGAAGACGCGCGGGGTCGGATCCCCCGAAACATGGACAGTCAGACCGTTGATCGCGGCTTGCAGCGTGCCGTAGTTCAAGTTCTTGCCCGCCGCCTCGAGCCAGGCCTTCAAGATATCGAAGACGGGGCAGACATTGAACGCTGCCTGGAACGGCTGGTCCGACATGTCGCTCCCCAACGTGTCCGGCGCCGGCGTCTGGACACCCGCCGCGGCGAGCGTCTTGATGCAGGCCTGCATCTGGGATTCCTCGAAAATCTGCTGATTCGGTCCGTACGGGCCACCCGCGATCGACCCCGCGAGCAGCGACGTGTCGGTCGTCGCCTTGTTTGTCGTGAACGCCTGGGCGCCGGTGATGTCGATAAACAGCAGCTTCGGGTGGTACGGGTTGCCTTCCATGTACGCGGGCCAGTTCTGGGCGGCCAGGCCGCCGAGCACGACGGTGTCGACACCGGATGCCTGGAACTTCTGGGCGATGAGATTGACCTTCGTCTGGATCGCCGCGGTGTCGCTGACCGGTGCGTCCATCACCGCAGTCTGGACCGGGGTCACGTCGACCGCCTTGAGCGCGGGCACGAGGTCGTCGTTCAACGTGGCGGTGTCCTCAGCCTGACCGACGAAGACACCGACCTTGCCGGACAACGAACCGTTGGCCTTGAGGGCCTGGATGACGCGGTTCGTCTGCTCGTCGCCGGGCAGCGGGGTCAGCCACGGAGCTCTGGCGTTCGCGACACGTTGGTTCGTCTGTGTGCCTCCGACCACTGCCGTCTTGTGGGTGTCGACCACGCAGTTGACTGCGTCGGCGACGAAGAAGCCGGCGACGAGGAAATCCTTGTCGTCCTCGGTGAACTTGACGCAGGCCGCTTGCGCGTACTTGGGATCCGTCGGGTCGATCGTCACGATGTCCGGCACGAGCTTGCGGCCGTTGATGCCGCCGGCCGCGTTGACCTGGTTGATGAGCGCCTCCCACGTGCCCTTCCAATCGCCGAGGTTGTAGTTGAGGCCGGACTTCACGAGAGCCGCCGTGTCGACGTAGGTCACGCCGATTTTGATGCTGTCGGCAGTCACGCCCGGCGCGGGCCCAGTCGCCGACGGAGCCGCCGTCGTGGGCGACGTCGTATTGGCCGACCCTTTGCTGCTTGCTCCCGAGGTGCAGCCGACCAACAACAGCGTGCTGGCAATACCTACGCAAACCAGATTCCGGCGTAGCACGTGGGTCCCCCTCGTCCTCGCAGCACTCGTTCGATAGGACGCTTGAAGCTATTTGAGAATTGGCTTCTCGACAAGTCGCACATAGTGTCCTGCATCAGGAAGCTCGCGTTCTCGGTTGGGATGGTTCCTACTCGGCGCCCACCGGGCACGACCCGGCCTATCGTGCCGGGAAGACGTCGAGGCTGATGAGCGCCACACTGAGCGGCATTCAGAGCCCCAACGTCCTGCGCGCCGACGCGATCCGCATGCTCGATCGCGACCGCCTCCCGCGAAACGGCGATTTGGTGTATTCGCGACAAGCTGCGCGTGTCGGGATCCGGGCGGTTGGTCCGATGGCCACGGAGGTCATCCCGGACGTTTCCTTTCGGGAGGCTCGAACGATGACAAGCGCAACGAATCCTCTCGGGGAGAGCGGCGCGGAGAGTGAAACCACGTTTACCTGGACGCAACTACTTCTCGGAAGTATCGTTCTGATTAAACGGAAAGACCATTGCGACGAAGGGGGAGGGTGTCCGAGTGAGAACTTCAATGCGCGCCAGCGCGCTCATTTTCGCGATAGCCACAGCGGCGGGGCTCGCAGTGCCGTTCGCCAGTCCTGCGTTAGCAGCTTCGAGCACGGCGTGCTCGAAGCTTGCGTCGACGACGTCGCTCAACCTGAAGGCGGGTACGGGAACGGTCGCGTCCAGTTTCCTCGACTGCGGCACCGGTGGTTTGGCCGCGGGTGGGTCATCCTCGGTCACCGTTCCCATCGCCAAGATCACCGGCAGCCTCACGTCGAAGATCACGTGGAAGGGCGGGAAAGGCACAACCGTCGCGACCGAGAAGTACGCATCGCAGAAGGTTCTCGCTCCGTGCCCCAAAGGCACCAAGTACCGGACGCTCATCACGGGAACCACCGGGAGTTCAACCGGTGCCGCGGCCAAGATCATCAAGAAAGGCGAGACGATCTCCGCGACGGTCTGCACGACGGCTCCGAGCTCCACCAAATATGTGTCCAGCCTCCTGAAGGGCACGACGTTCAAGCTGTAGCCAACTGCCTCGACGAAACTGGATGCGGCCCCCTCGTCACGAGGGGGCCGCATCGCGTGACGCCGCGCGAGAGCGGAGCGGCAGCTGCTTTGCTCGCTCATCTATCGCGGCTCCCCCGGGAGGCCGTGTGGTCGAACACGTGCTCCTGCGTCCGGGGTGAAGGCGATTGCACCGCGCGGGCATCCGGCCGAGATGCTCCGTTGCCTTGTGATCGTTCAAGGCGCCGAAAGGAGCCGCCGTCGGACGATCTCCGCGATCACGGTTGATCGCGCCAGAGTTCGACCGGAACGCAGAATTTGGTCAGTATGAATGAGAGGCGGTCACGCCCGCAACGACGGGTCGTCGAGATCGAGCATGCGGATCGCGTTGCCGCGCAAGATCTTGTAGCGCTGGTCGTCGCTGAGCGTCGCCGACATCCGCTCGACCTCCTCAGACACGAACGGCCACGTCGTGTCGGTGTGCGGGTAGTCGGTCTCGAAACAGATGTTGTCCTCGCCGACCTGCGCGATCGATTCGATCCCGTGCACGTCCTTCGTGAAGCATCCGAAGACGCGTCCGCGGTAGTACGTCGAGGGCGGTTCGGGGATCGTTTCTTTCACACGGGTCCAGCTCGCGTGGTCCTCCCACACGTTGTCGGCCCGCTCGAGCGCGTAGGGGATCCAGCCGATCTGACCCTCGGAGTACGCGAGCTTCAGCGCGGGGAACCGCACGAGCACGCCCGAGAAGAGGAAGTCGGTCAGTGACGCCATCGCGTTGTTGAAGCCGAGGACGATCTCGGTCGAGGGCGGCGAGTCGGGCGACGCCGCGGGCATCTTCGAAGACGATCCGATGTGCATGCACACGACGGTGCGGCTCTCCTCGCACACCGCGAACATCGGGTCCCAGTAGCCGGTGTGGATACTCGGCAGCCCGAGGTGCGTCGGGATCTCGCTGAAGCACATCGCGCGTGCGCCGCGCGCGGCGTTGCGGTTGATCTCGGCGACCGCGAGATCCACCTCCCACAGTGGGATCAGGCACAGCGGCAGCAGGTGTCCGTCCGAGTCGCCGCACCATTCTTCGATCATGAAGTCGTTGTAGGCGCGCACGCATTCCAAACCCAGCTCGAGATCGGTTCCCTCCAAGAACGTCTGTCCGCAAAAGCGCGGGAAGGTAGGGAACGCGATCGAGCCGTCGACACCGGCGAGGGCGAGGTCGGCGACGCGCGCGGCCGGGTCGTAGCAACCGGGCCGCATCTCGTCGTACGTCATCGCGGCGATGTACATCTTGGTGCGATCGAAACGCTCGATGACGCCGTCGGGCGTCGCGTCGAGGGGGATCGCGACGTGCCGCTTGTGCACGTAGATGAGGCGATCCTCGTACACCCAGTAGTCGCCGGGCCGGCCGTCGTCGGTCATCTCCTGCTTGTACGACGCGCCCGCGTCGAGTGAGAAATCGCCCCACCGTGCCTGCTCGATGCGCGGGCCACGCTCGCGCAAGCGCGTCGGGAGCCGCTTCTGCCACAGGTGCGCAGGCTCGACGATGTGGTCGTCGACGCTGATGATCTTCGGTAGCTCACGCACCGTCGCGTCGATCGAACTCGACGTGTAGGCGTTGTAGCCCGCGCAGGATGTAGGTCGGCGCGTACTCGTAACGCCGCGCGCCGGCCGGGCCGTGTGCCGGTTCCGAGATCCTGATGTTGTCGACGCGATCGAGGAGACGCTCGATGCTGACGCGGGCTTCAGCCCGTGCGAGCGGCGCACCGGGGCAGGTGTGCGCGCCGTGCCCGAACGCGATGTGCTGGCGGGCGTTGGTGCGCTCGACCCGGAACTCGGCCGGGCCATCGAAACGGCGCGGGTCGCGGTTGGCCGCCCCGTTGACCACCATGACCGTTGTGCCCGCGGGGATGTCGACGCCGCCGATCGTCGTCGGGACGCGTGAGAGCCGGAAGTCGCCCTTGATCGGACCCTCGATCCGGAGGGTTTCCTCGATGAAGTTCGGAATGCGATCGCGTTGGTCACGGAGCAGCTGCTGGAGCTCGAGGTCTTCGCCGAGCAGCTGCACGGCGGCGGCGAGCAGCCGGACGGTCGTCTCCTGTCCGGCCGCGAACAAGTTGGCGGCGATGCGGACGACGTCGATGACGTCGGGCATCGAGCCGTCGGGAAACGTGGCCGTCGCCAGGCCGGTCAGCACGTCGCCGCGGGTTCCCGGCGACGATCTTCGACGTAGGTCGAGAACTGTTCGTAGAGGAACTCGAGCGGGGAGTGCATGAGGGCGTCGTCGCCGGTGCTTCCGACCGTGCGACTGCCGCCGCCGGCGAGGCGCCCGCGGAACATCTCGTGATCGCTCTCGGGCACGCCGAGCAGGTCGGCGACGACGAGCATGGCGAATGGGCCGGCGTACTCGGAAATGAACTCGCATTCGCCGTTGGCGGTGAGCTCGTCGAGCTGACGGTCCGCCAGGCGCCACATGAACTCCTCGTTCTCTTTCAGGCGCTTCGGCGTGATGAGGCGCATGAGCAACGCTCGCTGCGCGGTGTGGTTCGGCGGATCGAGCGTTGGGAGCTGGTCGCTCATCGGCATCTCGTCGCGGTGCTCGTCGATGAGCGCGCTCACGTCGTCGCCTTCGAGGGGGACGGGGAACCCGGGGAACGGGCCCGTGACCGCGTTGCACGACGAGAACGTTGCGGTGTCGTTGTAGACCGCGATCGCTTCCTCGTAGCCGGTCACCATGACCACGCGTTGATGTGCCTCGCGGTGCACAGGACATTGTCCGCGCAGGTATTCGTAGTACGGATAGGGATCGATGACCACGGAGTCGTCGCGGAAGAAATCGACCGCCTCGAAGTCGGTCAACGCACGATCTCCGGTCGTCGCCGGTCCAAGAACGTTGCTTCGATTACCACGTTCACAGTATACGAGAGTGACATTTCCGTTGCAACCAGCGTCGCACGTCCCGAACACCTCGCGGTCGTCGCCTCCTGCCTCGGTACCGACCAACGCGCCGTCCACGGCGCGGTACCACCGCCGCACCCGCACGGACGCCAATCCGGCTGAGATTCGTCCCGCTCAGCCCGCCTCGGGCTCGGCCACGGCGCGTAGCTCACGACGGAGGTCGACCTTGCGGATCTTGCCCGACGTTGTGCGCGGGAAGTCCGAGACGACGCGCAGGTCTTCGGGCCACTTCTGGCGCGCGAGCCCGATGGACGCGAGCTGCTCGGTGATGTCACGCAACTCGATTGAGGTCACGTCGGCAGCGAGGCGGACGACCGCGCACGCATGTTCGCCGAGCCGCGCGTCCGGCGCGGCGACGACCGCGACCTCGGCGACCTGGGGCAGCCTCGCGATCGCTTCTTCGATCTCGGCGGCGGAAAGGTTCTCGCCGCCGCGGATGATGACGTCTTGCAGCCGGTCGGTGATCGTGAGGAAGCCGTCCTCGTCGAGCACACCCATGTCGCCAGTGCGGTACCAGCCGTCGTCGTCGAACGCGTCGACACCGAGCGCAGGATCGGTGTAGCCGACGCACAGGTCGGGACCACGTGACCAGATCTCGCCTGCCTGCCCGGCTGCGACCGGCGCACCGTCGTCGTCGACGAGGCGTATCTCCACGCCGAGCATCGGGCGACCATCGGTCCCGTGACGTTTGTCGGCCGGTTCGTCGTACGAGCCGCCGGTCACCGAGGGATGTTCGGTGGAGCCGTAGGCGCGGATGATCGCAATGCCGTGCGCGGCCGCACGTTCGGCCAGCGCCGGGGGGACCGGCGCGCCGCCGAGACCGACGCGGTGCATGTGGCGCGCGTGTTCGGCTGTGAAGTCCGGATGGTCGATGATGCTCGCGAGGAACACCGACGCGCCCGTGCCCGCACCGATGCGGGCCTCGGCCATGATGTCCAGAACGCGGGCCGGATCCCAACGGTCGATGAGGTGGATGTTTTCGCCGATCTGCATCGGCCCCAAGACCGCGCCGAGCATGCCGGTGGCGTGCGTGACGGGGGAGCCCATCAGGTTCGCGGAGCCGGGCGTGATCCACGACCGCATGTGTAACAGCTCGGCGAGCAACGTGCGGTGCGTGTGCATCACACCTTTCGGATCGCGCGTCGTTCCCGACGTGTACGCGAGCACGCACACGTCGTCGGGATCGCTCGCCACGGCGGTCACGGCGGGCGCAGCACCTTCCACGATGTCCCATCCGGCTCGGCTCACCCGGCGGCTCGAGACGTCGCCGGTAGATCCGACGACGAGGTGCAGCTGGAGAGATTGCAACGTGCCGGGCGGGGAGCCGTCGACGATGTCGAGGTAGTCGACGTGGCCGTACCGGTCGGCGGAAATGTACGCGCGGGCGCGGCTCTCGGCGAGGACGAAGCGCACCTCTTTGGGGCCGTAGATATGGACGATGGGCACGAGGACAAAGCCACCCATCGCGAGTCCGTAGAACGCGACGACGGCCTCGCGCCAGTTCGGAAGTTGAAACGCGACCGTGTCTCCACGCTCGACGCCGGCGTCGGTGAGGACGGTGACGAGCTGCAACGCTTCGGTCCGGATCTCGGCGTAGGTGCCGTGCCACGGCCGCGACTCCGACCAGATGTTCACCCGGGCGTCGGGTGCGGCGACGAGCGATCGATCGACGAGCCGACCGAGCGTGTCGTCGTTCCACCAGCCGCGCTCGAGGTAGCGGGCGCGCAGCTCGGCTGGTACCTGACGCACCGGCCAGGTCGTGTCGTCGTCGCCGCGCACCAGCTACGGCGCCTGGTCCGACTCGAACACCGACCGGAGGAACGGCCCGATATGCGCGAACGCGTCGGCCGCGGCCGGGAAACCGAAGTTCACGAACCCGTGCGGCTGGCCCGCGCAGCAGAGCTCTTCGACCACCACCCCTTCGTCGTGCAATCGGCGCGCGTAACGTCGTCCTTCGTCGCGCAACGGGTCGCAGCCGCCGACGACGACGATGGCGGGCGGCAGACCGGCCAGGCTCTCGGCGTGCAGTGGCGCAACGAACGGATCGCGGTCGACATCTTGGCCGCCCAGGTACGCGGTCCGGAACGGGTTGCCCGGTTTGGCGGTGATCACGATGCCGTCGAACTGGTCGCGCGACGGGTAGGACGACGAGTCGCTGTCGACGACGGGATAGATCAGGACCTGTCCGGCGAGCGGCGGGTCGATGTCGCCGCGGAGTCGCAGCGCCACCACCGTCGCGAGGTTGCCTCCCGCGCTTTCGCCGGCGATCGCGACTCGCCCCGGCGTCACGCCGAAGCGCGCCGCATTGGTCACAGCCCAGCGGGTCACCGCTTCGCAGTCGTCGAGACCAGCAGGATACGGATGCTCGGGCGCAAGGCGATATTGCGCCGACACGACTGCCGCGTCGGCGCAGGACGCGAGCTCGCGTGCGACGTTGTCCATCAACCCGATGCTGCCGATGCAAAAGCCGCCACCGTGGAGATACACGACGAGGCCCGTGGGGGGATGATCGTGTTCGTAGATGCGGACCGGTACTCCGGCCACGACGTCGTCGGTCACGTGTGCGATCTCACGGGTCGGCGGTGCGCCAACCGGGCCACGAGCCAGCGCCAGCATCTCGGGGGAGAAATCGTCGAACGGCCGGGCCACCATTTGGTTGTCCGCGAACCAGTCGGCGACCCAGGGGTCGAGCACGCCTTCGTCGGTCACCGGTTTCACGTCCCTTCCGCGTCTCGGCCTTCGGCGTCTCGGCGGCGGCCGAGATGACAATGGTATTTTCGCATGGCGAGAGCAGGCTTGCAGTGTGCGGGCTGTCACGTCGAGGAGGGCGATGAGCCGGGTTGCCGTGGTCACCGGAGGCGCGTCGGGGATGGGCGCGGCGATCTGCGGGCGCCTCGCCCGCCAGGGTTGTCGCGTCGCGGTGCTCGACGTGGACGGCGACGCCGCCGACCAGACCGCGAAGGACCTGCAGTCGGCCGACGCGACCCGATCGCGGCGACGGTCGACGTCAGCGACCGCGGTGCGGTCGATGCGACGCTGGCCCGGGTGAGGGCCGAGCTCGGCCCGGTCGAGATCATGGTCACGAGCGCCGGCATCGACCGCTTCGAGTCCTTCACCGATATTTCTCTCGAATCGTGGGACCGGATGCTCGCGGTCAACCTCACCGGTACGTTCCACTGCATCCAGTCGGCAGTTCCCGACATGCTCGCCGCGAGCTGGGGACGCGTCGTGACGATCTCCTCGTCGAGCGCGCAGTCGGGGTCGCGTCGGATGGCGCACTATGTCGCGTCGAAAGGCGCGATCATCGGTCTCACCAAGGCGCTCGCGGTCGAGTTCGCGCCGCACGGGATCACGGTGAACACGATCCCACCGGGTTTCATCGATACCCCGATGGCACGCCGCGCCGAAGCGAGAGGCGATTTACCGAGCATCGACGCCATCGCGGCGCAGACGCCGGTCCGTCGCGCCGGCACGCCGGACGACATCGCGGCGGCCTGCGCGTTCTTATGTTCCGAGGATGCGGGCTACATCACCGGCCAGCAGATCAACGTCAACGGTGGCTGGTACCTGTGACCGACGGCTCGCCTCGGCTCGAACCGCTGCCGACCGAGCACTGGAGCGAGGACGGGATCGCAGCGCTGCGCGGCGCGTTTTCGGACCGCGTCGTCGACGGGTTCCTTTCGACGAGTCCCGACGCTCGTCGCGTACCGAACGCGCTCGCGACGATGCTGTACCACCCGGCGCTCGTCGGTCCGTGGCTCGCCTACAACCAGGTGCTGCTCAGCGACCCGGCGCTCGGACACCGCGCCCGCGAGCTGATGGTGCTGCGGGTGGCGTGGCGGACGCGCTCGCGTTACGAGTGGGTGCAACACGTGCAGCTCGCCCCCCGCTTCGGCGTCGGGCGCGAAGACATCGAGGCCGTCGCGCGCGGTACCGACGCGGCCGCCTGGACGCTGCTCGAACGGGATCTCGTCGCGGCGGTCGATCAGTTGATCGACCGCTTTCGCATCGACGACGAGACGTGGGCCCGTCTGGCCGAGCACCTCGACGAGCGTCAGCTCGTCGAGGTGCCGTTCGTCGTCGGGACGTACACGTGCCTGGCCATGTTGTTCAACAGCCTCGGGCTCGAGATCGAACCCGACATCGACGTGAGCGAGATCCCGGCGATGCCGGACTGAGCTCACCAGGGCGGCGGGACGAGGATGCGCAGGCGCCCGCCTCGGGGAAATGATCTTCTCATTTTCGGAGATCGTTGCTATCGTCGGTGTTGACCCCAGCGTCGGAGGGACTCGACCGGATGCCGCACTTCACCAAGCCTGCCGAGGGATCTGGACCGAGCACTATCCCGAGCTCGGCACCGAGCCGGTGTCGTATCGCCGACTCGACCTCGCCCGAGTTCTACGAGCTCGAACGCGACGCGATCTTCGGCCGGACGTGGCTCAACGTCGGCCGGGTCGAGCAGTTGCCGAAGGCCGGGAGCTACTTCACCAAGGAGCTCGACGCCGCCCGCACCTCCATCGTCGTCGTGCGCGCATCGACGGACGAGATGCGCGCCTTCCACAACATCTGCCGCCACCGCGGCAACAAGCTCGTCTGGCAGGACTATCCCGAGCGAGGAGACGAGCGGCGCATGCCGCCAGTTCACCTGCAAGTACCACGGCTGGCGCTACTGCCTCGAGGGCGAGCTGAAGTTCGTGCAGCAGGAATCGGAGTTCTTCGACCTCGACAAGGCCGACTATCCGCTCGCGTCGGTGCAGGCCGAGGTCTGGGAGGGGTTCATCTTCGTGAACCTCGACCCTCCAACACCACTCCACTACGCGAGTACCTGGGCGAACTCGGCAAAGGGCTCGAGGGCTACCCGTTCCACGAGATGACCCAGGTGCACAAGTACCGCGCCGAGGTCGGCGACAACTGGAAGCTCTTCATCGACGCCTTCACCGAGTTCTACCACGCACCGGTGCTCCACGCGAAGCAGTCGGTCGCCAGGAATCGGCGAAGCTCATCGGCTACGGCTACGAGGCACTCGCCTACGAGCTCGACGGTCCCGCACGGGATGGTGTCGTCGTGGGGCGGCATGTCACCGCCCAAGGACCTGAACATGGTCAAGCCGATCGAGCGAGTGTTACGCAGCGGTCTGTTCGGTCCGTGGGACGCGCCCGACATCGGGCTCGACGAGCTGCCGCCCGGGCTCAACCCGTCGAGCCACAAGGCGTGGGGCCTGGACTCGTTCGTGTTCTTCCCGAACTTCATGCTGCTGATCTGGAAGCCGAACTGGGTGCTCACGTACCACTACTGGCCGACGTCCTACAACACGCACATCTTCGAGGGCACGCTGCTACTTCGTGCCGCCCAAGAACGCCCGCGAACGCCTCGCGCAGGAGCTGGCGGTCGTCACGTTCAAGGAGTACGCACTCCAGGACGGCAACACGCTCGAAGCGACCCAGACGATGCTCGAGTCGCGCACGCCGGTGAAGACGTTCCCGCTGAACGACCAGGAGATCCTGCTGCGCCATCTCCATCACACGGCGCCGCGGCTACGTCGCCGACGTTCGAAGGCCAGGCGCACCCGACGCCGGCCGGCGCCTGAGACCGAGGAGCCTGCCGATGACCAATCCCTGCCGCCGCTGCCCGCCGAGTTCGCCGACCTCGAGCCCTTCGCGGCGTGGGCGCTGCCCACCGAAGGCGAGCGCTACGACAAACGCATCTGCCAGCTCGATGGACGAGCTCCAGGCGTTCTACGACGCTGCGTTCCCGCGCCTGGAGGACAGCCATCGCATACCTCGAGCAGTTCGCGATCGACGCGTTGGCCGACGACGCCAAGCATCTGCTGTGGCTGTACTGCGCGCTCGTCACCGTGTCGTTCCCCGTCGAGGTGTGGCGTCAGCCGCGCGTGCCCGACAGCGGCGCCGTCGAGTTTCGACGCGGTCGTCGAGCCTGCGATCTGAGGGTTACGAAGCTGCGACGTCGTGGCGGAAGACGTCTCCGCCTTTCATCACGAACCCGACTTGCTCGGTCGCGCGCGATGTCGGCGATGTCGGATCGCCGGGCGACGCCGATCACGTCGGCGAGCAGACCGGGCGCGAGGCGGCCTCGGTCATCGACGCCGATCAACTCGGCGGAGACGACGGTCGCGGCGCGGATCGCCTGCAGTGGCGTCATGCCGCGGTCGACGAGCGCGATCAGCTCCTTCGCGTTCCGGCCGTGGGGGATCGCGGGGGCGTCGGTACCGCACGCGACCCGCACGCCGCGTTCGATCGCCTTGCTGATCGTCGCCCGGGCACGCGGGAACACCTCCGCCGCCTTGGCCTGCAACGCAGGCGCGGCATGGGAGACATCCATGCCGTCGGCGAGATAGGTGGTCGCCACCAGGAAGGTCCCGCGTTCGACGATGAGCTCGAGCGTCTCGTCGCTGGCGAGCGAGCCGTGCTCGATGCAATCGAAGCCGGCCTCGATCGCGGCCCGGATGCCGTCGTCACCGTGGGCGTGCGCCGCGACCTTGAGCCCGGCGCGGTGCGCTTCGTCGGCGATCGCCGCGCAGCTCCTCGTCGGAATACTGCTGCGCGCCGGCCGGACCGGTGTGCGACATGACCCCTCCCGACGCGCACACCTTGATCAACTGCGCGCCGTACTTGATCTGGTAACGGACCGCCTTGCGTACCTCGCTGATCCCGTTGGCGATGCCCTCCTCGACGGTCAAGGGCATGATGTGCGGCGCGAACGCCTGGAACATGGTCGGGTCGAGATGCCCGCCGGTGGGCGTGATGGCGTGACCGGCCGGCACGACGCGTGGGCCGTCGATCCAGCCGAAGTCGATGGCCTTGCTCAACGCGACGTCGAGGAGCAGTCCACCGGTCTGGATGAACAGACCGAGGTTGCGTACGGTCGTGAAACCGGCGCGCAGCGTTCGACGCGCGTTGGCGACGGCGCGGAGGGTGCGCAACGCGGGGTCGTCCTGCACCGGGTTCAACGGGCTGGCATGGTCCGGGCCGCCGAGCAGCAGGTTGACCTCCATGTCCATGAGCCCGGGGAGCAGCGTGAGGTCGCCGACGTCGAGCGCGACCGCATCGTTCGGCACCGAGCTCGGCGCCACGCTCGACGATGTGCTCACCGTCGATCAGCAGCTCGCCCGGTTCCATGACCTCGCCCGTGTCGACGTCGAGCAGCCGGGCGCTGCGCAGCAATGTGGGCGGCTGGGGGGTACGACGACGCGGCATCGGGCTCCTTGGCGCGAGGGGCGCAGACGTCTATCCGGATGCGGACGCGGGCCCCGAGCCGGCCCCGGAGCTGTCGACCGTCGCCCCGCTTTCGATCCTGCGCCCGATCCGCACGTCGACGCGGGCAGCGTCGATCGGGCGGTGGCTGAGCGCCGGCGGAATGCCGGCCTCAATGTATGCGGTGTCGTCCACGGGCCGAGCGTAACGGAAAGCAGCTATGCAAGAAAGCGCAAAGATGACACCTGAGAATGAGAGCAATATTATCGTCAGGGACGTTCGTGTCGTCGATCGGGCAGCATCGACGAGAAGACTGATCATGGCCGAGCCCGAGCGGAGGTTGCGCCGTGGGTGAGGTCAGCGTCGAGGTCGCGACGCGGCAGCGCCGGCGTGAAGACCGCACGGGTCGTGAATCCGGAGAACCGGCCGCATCAATGCTGGAAAATCCGTTCTCGCGCGAGTGCCCTGATACCGTTCAGAGAAAGTGAAAGCGGATTCCTGACATGGCGGACGTCCAGATCCCCGATGACGTGAACGAACCTGCTTGGCGCGAGCGGGCGGTGTCACGCAGCCTGAACGCGGCGCGGTCGCGCGCCGAGCAGCGCATCCAGCGATTCCTCGACGCGGCGTTCGAGCTGATCGACGAGAAGGGCACCACCGAGTTCACGATCCAAGAGGTCCTCGACCGCTCGAAGCAGTCGCTGCGCGGGTTCTACCAATACTTCAACGGCAAGGACGAGTTGCTCCTCGCCCTGTTCGAAGAGACGATTCGCGAGGCGACCGAGGACCTCCAAAGCGTGGTCGAGTCCGAGTCCGACCCCTTCGAGCGTCTGCGCGCCTTCAGCACTCGTCTGCACGAGTGGTGCGATCCTTCCGAGAGTCCACGCAAGCGCGGCGCACACAACCGCCGTCCGATCATGGAGTTTTCGGTTCAGCTCGTGGTCAACCATCCCGATCGTGTGAAAGCCGCCATGGCCCCGATCTCACGGATCATGCTCGAGCTCGTCCACGCCGCCCACGCGGCCGGCGCGATCAACGTGGTCGACCCGCGGCGTGCCGCCGCGCTCGATGCAACAGACCGTGATGTACAGCTGGTTCGGGAACCGCCTGGTCGAAAGCCCCCGCATGCGCGTCACGGCCGAGGAGACCTGGGACTTTTGCCTCCACGGTTCTCGGGGCCTGACCTCGACACCGCAGGTTCGGTCCGAACGGACGAGGAGCGCCTCGAGCGTACATTGGCTCTCAAAAAACGAGAATGCCATTGCCACCTCCGCCGGCCGTCATTAGGGTGACCGAGGACGCCGCAGGTCGGAAGGGGAGCCCAGGTGCGGATCGGCCTCATGATCGGCCCCGAACGGGGGCGATACTCGGACAAGGTCGCGCGGCTCGTCGGCGAGGCCGAAGCGGCCGAGACGGCCGGCTTCACGTCGATCTGGGTCCCCCAGGTTCCGAACGAATTCGACGCCCTCACCGCGATCGCGCTGATGGGCCGGGCGACGACCCAGGTCGAGCTCGGGACCGCGGTCATGCCTATTCAGACCCGTCATCCGATCGCGATGGCGCAGCAGGCACTGTCGAACCAAGCGGTGTGCGAAGGCCGGTTCACCCTCGGCCTCGGCCCGTCGCACCACTGGATTGTCGCCGACATGCTCGGCCTTGCCTATGAGCGGCCCGCCCACCAGGTCCGCAACTATCTGGAGGTTCTGAATGCGGCCTTCGCCGGCCCAGGTCCCGTCGACGTCGAAAACGACGAATACCAGGTGCACAACCCGCTCGACGTGACCGACATCGCGCCCACCCCCATCCTCCTCGCGGCGCTCGCGCCGGTCATGCTTCGCATCGCAGGCGAAATGGCGTCCGGAACGATGCTGTGGATGGCTGACGAACGAGCGATCGGTGAACACGTCCTCCCGCGGATCACGTGCGCCGCTACCGCGGCCGGGAGGCCGCCGCCGCGGATCGTGGCGGGCGTCCCCGTCGCGCTGTGCCGAAACGATGACGTCGACGCCGCACGCGGACGCGCGAACAAGGTCCTCGGACACGCCGAGTACTCGCCGAACTACCAGCGTCTGATCGAACATGGGGACGCCACCGATGTCGGCGACATTTGCGCGGCAGGCGACGAGTCGGCGGTCGTCGAACGACTGCGCAGCTTCCGTGACGCGGGCGTCACCGACCTCTCGGTCCGGGTGCTGCCGGTCGGGACCGATCGGGACGCCCGCATCGAATCGTGGCAACGAACGCAGGACTTCGTCGCCTCGCTTTGCCCCGAGCTCTGAATCCGGGCGTTCGTGATCGGCGCTCGTTTCGCGGCCGCGGGCGCATCCGCGTGCTCGACGTCGGTCACTTCTGCGCCCAGGTTCGGATGAGCCCGGCTGATCCGACGTTTCGTCAGCTGATATCGGCGCATGCCGCGTCGAACGACTCCCAACGCGAGCGTCCATTGCGTTTCGCCCGATACATCGCCTGATCGGCTCGACGCAGGAGGTCCGCGGCATGTTCATGTGTGCCTTCGGAAACGGAGACCCCGACGCTCACGGAAAACATGAGCTGGTGGCCGTCGACACACCAAGGGTGTGAGAGCTCTGCCGTGATCCGCTCCGCGATCTCGAGCGCACCGTCGACCGCGCCCAGACCGTTGAGCAAGACGGTGAACTCGTCGCCGCCGTACCGGGCGACCACGTCGTTCGGCCGCACGACGACAGCCAGACGGTTGGCGACCGCGACCAGGACGTGGTCGCCGGTTCCGTGTCCCAGTCGATCGTTGATCTCCTTGAAGTGGTCGACGTCGACGAAGAGCACTGCGACCACGTCGTCGGGTGACGCTGTGCGCAGCACGTCGTCGAGCCGCTCGAGAAAGAGCCGACGGTTCGGGAGGTGGGTGACAGCATCGTGCTGCGCGTCGTGCAGGAGCTGTTGGTGGGCAACCCGCCGTTCGCCGATGTCGCGCAGGTTGCACACATGGCCGCGGACGGCAGGGTTCCCGAGGAGGTTCGTGGAGACGAACCTCGACCCATCGCGACGTGCCGTCAGTCCGGCGGATTGGGACGTCGGCAGCTTCGACGCCGCCCGGGCGCGCCCGCAGCCGGCGGAAGACCTCGCTGATCGCCTCCGCGTGGTCCGGATCGACGCACGTCAGATCGAAACGGACGAGTTCGGCGGGGTCGCAGCCGAACAGATGCCCGGCGGCCGGGCTCGCGTACATCACCGCGCCGGTATCGTCGACCACGACGATCGCATCCGACGCGTACTGCACCAGCGCGCGGAACCGCTCCTCCGACTCGCGTTCGCGCGCTTCGACCAGTTCCTTGTCTCGCTGACCGCGAGCGACGAGCGCGATCACGAACGCGGTCACCGCCGCTTCGATCACCGCGAGACCGTGACCGGTCGGCTCTGAGATCATCGACTGCACGACACCGAATGCCACCGCGATCTCACCGGCGAGAATCGTCGCCAAGGCCGCGACGATCGCCGCGGCCTTGTAACGCGAGCCGTCGGTCTGGATGACGACCGCCGCACTGGCGACGAACGAGACCGCCAAGACCGCGCCCCAACCGATGATGTAGAAGAACGCGCCGCCGAGCCCGATCGTGAGGGCGAGGAAGACCTTGGGCTTGGCTCGCGGCGTTCCCGGAGCGAACCGCGCCGCGAACACGGTCGACGTCGCGTGCGCCAGCACCAACGATCCACAGATTTCCCAAAGCGGTGCCGGGGCGATGACGTGGTGTCGACGCAGGATCACCACGAGGACCAGGTTCGGGATCAAGATGAGGTTGATCGGGTCCAGCATCCGATCGCGAAAGCCGCCGGCCCCGTTCGGCGTCCTCCAAGACCGTGTCGGTCGGTTGCGTCATGCCGGTCCCACCTCCGAGGGTGGCTTGTCCTTCGCGGCTATCGGCCCCCTCCAGCTGGGCCTTGACTGCGATGACGGAGGTCACAGCGCCTCCCACCGTGTCAGGCGTGGTGGTCGACGACGGTGTTCGGGCACCGTCGAACGGTCGGCTCGGCGGCCAGTTGCGCCGCCGAGCCCGGTGGCGGCACCCTGAACGACGATGACGACTGACGGGGCCTACCGGACCATCAAAGTGTTGCCGCTCGCCGGTGCCGTCGGTGCCGAGATCACCGGAGTCGATCTCGCGACCGACCTGGTCGACGACACCGTCGGCGAGATCCGCCGGGCGTGGCTCGACCACCTCGTCGTGTTCTTCCGCGACCAGTTCCTCGGTCCGGTCGAGTTCCTCGCGTTCGCCCGTCGAATCGGCGAGCCGGTCGAGTATCCGTTCGTGAAAGGTTCTCGACGGATACCCGGAGATCATCTCGGTCACGAAGCTTCCGCACGAGACCGTCAACTTCGGCGGCATCTGGCACAGCGACACGACGTACCTCGAACGTCCGCCGATGGCCACCATGCTGATCGCCCGCGAAGTTCCGTCGTACGGCGGCGACACGATGTTTTCGAACATGTATGCGGCATACGACGCGCTCTCACCCGGCATGCAACACGTGCTCGCCAATGTGAGAGCCCTGAACAGCTCGGCCCTGGCCGACGTCTCCAAGACCAGAGAAGACCGGATTCGCGACCACGGCCACGGCGGCGAAGCCGAGTACCTCGCCGAGCACCCGGTCGTACGGACCCATCCGGAGACCGGACGCAAAGCGCTGTACGTGAACGAGGCCCACACGCTCCGGTTCGCCGACATGACCGAGGCAGAGAGCCGGCCGTTGTTGCGGTATCTGTTCGAGCACTCGATACGGCCGGAGTTCACGTGCCGCTTCCAGTGGCGCGTCGGTTCCCTCGCGCTGTGGGACAACCGGTGCGCGATGCACCACCCGATCAACGACTACCACGGTCACACCCGAACCATGCATCGCATCACGCTCGCCGGGGACGTGCCCTCCTGAGCCGCGGGGCGCGACCGTGCGCCCGGAACGAAGCCTGCGAGAAGCACATATCCACTTGTAGAAAGCACACTCTCATATTACGTTAGTGTTGTTCTCGAGGTGGATAGGGAGACGGATGCGCAGCGAAGTGACCTGGCCGACGATTCCCGCCATGGTCCGACACAGCGCGGGTCGTTTCGGCGACGCGTGCGCGGTGGTGGATGGCACCCGGCGGGTCGACTTCGCGACGCTCCGGGGCATGGTCGACGACGCGGCGCGAGCGCTCATGGCGTCGGGCATCGAGCGCGGCGACCGGGTCGCGCTGTGGGCGCCGAACTCGCTCGAATGGATCGTCGCGGCGCTCGGCGTGACGACCGCGGGCGGTGTGCTCGTCCCCGTCAACACCCGCTTTCGCGGGGCCGAGGCGGCGTTCGTGCTCGCCCGCAGCAGCGCACGGGTGCTGTTCACGGTGCGCGGGTTCCTCGGCACCGACTACCCGGCGCTGCTCACCAGCGTGGGGATCGACCTGCCCGCACTCGAGGAGACGATCCTGCTCTCGGGTGATGTCGACGGCCGATCAGTCCGCTGGGACGAGTTCCTCACCTGCGGACGTTCGGTGACCGAACTCGAACTTGACGTGCGTCTCGAGTCGATCGCCGCCGACGATCCCAGCGACGTCGTCTTCACGTCAGGCACGACCGGGAATCCCAAAGGCGTCGTGATGACGCACAGTCAGACGCTCCGCGCGTACCTCGACTGGTGTGACTGGGCCGACCTGCGTCCGCGAGATCGATACCTCATCGTGAATCCGTTCTTCCACATCTTCGGCTACAAAGCCGGATGCCTGGCGTGCCTGATGCGCGGCGCGACCATCTTCCCGCTCCCGTCGTTCGACCCGGCTGTCGTGCTCGAGCTGGTCGAACGCGAGCAGATCTCGGTGCTGCCGGGGCCGCCGACGATCTACCTCTCGCTCCTCGACCATCCCGACCGGGCCGGGCGCGACCTGTCGAGTTTGCGGGTCGCGGTGACCGGCGCGGCGGAGATCCCCGTCGAGCTCATCCGGCGAGTCCGCCAAGAGCTGCCGTTCGAACGGATCCTCACCGGATACGGACTCACCGAAGCCGGCACCGTCACTGGCAGCCGGCCCGACGACGACTTCGAACACACTGCGACGACGGTCGGGGTGCCGTGGCCCGGTTTCGAGGTGCGCACGATGACCGACGCAGGCGGCGACACTAGCGTGGGCGAGCCGGGCGAGGTGGCGGTGCGCGGCGAGACGGTGATGCGCGCGCTACCTCGACGACCCCGAGGCAACCGCGGCCGCGATCGACGCCGACGGATGGCTGCACACCGGCGACCTCGGCACCTTCGACGCCGACGGCTACCTGCACATCGTCGGACGGATCAAAGACATGTTCATCGTCGGTGGGTTCAACGCCTATCCCGCCGAGATCGAAAACCTCCTGCTCCGTCACGCGGCGTCGCACAAGCCGCCGTGATCGGTGTCCCCGACGTGCGCCTCGGCGAGGTCGGCATGGCGTTCGTCGTCCTCACACCCGGCCCGGCCTTGGAGCCGTCGGAGATCATCGAATGGGCACGCAGCGAGATGGCCAATTTCAAGGCGCCACGCTTCGTGGAGTTCTGTGACGCGCTCCCGGTCAACGCCACCGGCAAGGTGGTCAAGGACGAGCTCCGCGTGGGTGCAAACACGATGACGACGGCGTACGAAACGATCCGCTACAAGGGGGCCGCCACCGACGGCGACGGCATGGCACGCATGACGTTGCATCGTCCGGAACGTCTCAACGCATGCACGAATCTGACGCAACGAGTGCGCGACGCCGCGTTGCTCCTGGGCGCGGCGAACGCCGCCGACGCGACAGAAGGCGTCGCCGCGTTTCGCGATCGCCGTCGGCCCGACTTCAAGATGCGGGTCCCGGACGATCTTCCTGCGACGTCTCCGTGGTGGGAACCCGACGAATGGACGAACTGATGGCCCGAGTGCCCGTCGCGCCGGGCATCTTCACGTGGCCGACGGACGACCCGGAACTGATCGGGGGCCGGTGCGGCGACTGCGGGATCGTCACGTTCCCCGCGCAGGACGCATGTCCGCGCTGCGCATCGACCGCGATGGCCGAACATCGATTGCCCCGACGGGGCCGCCTGTGGGCGTGGACCATCCAGGCGTTCCCGCCGCCGTCGCCGCCGTACGCGGGACCGGCGGGCCGCGAGTTCGTCCCCTACGGCGTCGGCTACATCGAACTCGCAGATGAGGTGAAGGTGGAGGCGCGCCTCACCGTCGCTGATCCCGACGCGCTGCACACCGGCATGGAGATGGAACTGGTGCTGGTGCCGTTCCACACCAACGACGACGGCGACGAAGTCGTGACGTTCGCGTTCCGGCCCGTGAGCCGAAAGGACCACGCCATATGACTATGGACGTTGCAATCGTCGGTGTGGGGCTGCATCCCTTCGGCCGCTTCGCCGGCGTGTCAGGCATCGAGATGGGCGCCATCGCGATCCGTCGGGCGCTCGCCGACGCCGGTGTCGCATGGCGCGAGATCCAGTTCGCGTTCGGCGGAAGCTACGAAGTGGACAACCCAGACGCGGTCGTCGCGCTGTTGGGTCTGACCGGGATCCCATTCACCGACGTGTACAACGGCTGCGCAACCGCGGCCAGTGCCCTCACCCTCGCGGCGAACACGATCCGCCTCGGCGACTACGACCTCGGCGTCGCGGTCGGCATGGACAAGCACATCCCGGGTGCGTTCGGCGCCGATCCGCGCTTGTACGCCTGCCCGTCGTGGTACGGCGAGGTCGGCCAGTTCGTGACCACCAAATTTTTTGGCATGAAGATCAACAAGTACATGCACGATCATGGAATCTCACAGGCGACCCTCGCCAAGGTCGCGGCCAAGAACTACCGCAACGGCGCGTTGAACCCGAACGTGTTCCGGCGCACGCCGCTCTCCGAAACAGAGATCCTCGGATCGCCGATGCTGAACTATCCGCTCACGCAATACATGTTCTGCAGCCCCGACGAGGGTGCCGCCGCGGTCGTGCTGTGCCGCGCCGAGCACGCGCACCGTTACACCGACACACCGATCTACCTGCGCGCCAGCGCGGTACGGACTCGCCGGCTCGGCGCGTTCGAGGTGCACAGTCCCTGGCTTCCGATCGTCGAGACCGTCGGCGCGACCGTCGACGCGTCGCGCGCCGCGTTCGAGACAGCCGGCATCGGTCCCGAAGACGTCGACGTGATCCAACTCCAAGACACCGACGCCGGCGCCGAAGTCATCCACCTCGCCGAGAACGGCTTCTGCGCCGACGGCGACCAAGAGACCCTCGTCGCCGACGGCGCGCTCGAGATTGGCGGCTCCCTGCCGGTCAACACCGACGGCGGCCTCATCGCCAACGGCGAGCCGATCGGCGCGTCCGGCCTCCGTCAGGTGCACGAAGTCGTGCTCCAGCTCCGCGGCCAGGCCGGCGGCCGCCAGATACCCGCAAGCCCGAAGGTCGGCTACACCCAGCTCTACGGCGCCCCCGGCACCGCCGGGGTATCCATCATGTCGGTCTGAGAGGTGGACACGCGCGCCACACCGGAGCAGGCCGAGCTGCGGCGCTCGGCCCGCCAGCTCGCACGCGACCTCGGACCGTCGACGGTCGCCGACCTCGAGGACGTCGCGCGCCGCAAGCGCCTCGGTGCCACGGCGCGCGATGCCGGCTGGCTCGAACTGCGCGGCGAGGGCGACAACGCCCCACTCGGCAGTGGCGTCGAGGCCGCCATCGTCGCCGACGCACTCGGCGGTGCTGTCGCCGACGTTCCGTTCGCCGGGCCCGTCCTCGCAGCAGACCTCGCGCGCCGCGCCGGCGTGCGCGACACCGGCGCGGTCGTCGCGTTCTCGTCGGCGCTCATCGACCCGGCGATCGTGTCCGACGCAGTGACCTCGGCACCCATCTACGCCGTCGACAGTGAAGATGAGATCCACGCGGCATACGTCTTGATTCCCGAACGGTCCGGCTATCGGCTCGCCGACGTGCGCGTCGAGGGCGGGCCGGACCGAAGCGTTGGGACGGACCTGACCCGGGCGGTGCATGCGATCCCCGCCGGGTCGACGGCGCGCCTGATCGCCGACCAACGTCGGCTCCTCACCGGAGATGACCTCGCCGCCTGGACCGCGCTCGGTTTGGCGCTCACGAGCGCCGACCTCGTCGGTGTGATGCGCGGTGTCCTCGACATGACGGTCGCGTACGCGGCGCAACGTCGCCAGTTCGGGGTACCGGTCGGTTCGTTCCAGGCTGTGCAGCACCTGCTCGCCGAGGCGCAGTGCCTGCTGGAAGGTTCGCTCAGCGTCGCACTGCACGCGTCGTGGGCAGTCGACAACCTTGCGCCCAACGACGCCCGGTCGGCCGGCCGGGTCGCCAAGACCTACTGCGCACGTGCCGCGCGCACGGTCTGCGAGACCGCGGTCCAGGTACACGGCGGGATCGGCAACACATGGGAGTGCATGGCTCACGTGTACCTGCGTCGAGCGCTGCTGTCGTCGCAATGGTTCGGCGACGACCGCGTCCAGCTGCGCGCCCTCGGGCACGAACGTCTGCGGGTGGCCGATGGACTTTCGTGACTCGCCCGCCGAAGCCGAGTTCCGCGGCCGTCTGCGGGTCTGGCTCGCCGAGCACAATCCCGGATTGGCGGCATCGTCGACCGACGACGAGTACTGGGCCCGCCAGGGCGAATGGCACACCGCGCTGTACGACGCCGGCTTCTTCGGGCTGAGCTGGCCGGCACGCTTCGGTGGTCACGCGCTGCCGACCGTCTTCGACGTGATCCTCGACGAGGAGATCGCCGCGGCAGGGGCGCCGCCCCGCCCGAGCCTCGGATACCTCGTGCAGGGCATCAGCGCGCACGGCAGCGAAACGATCAAAGACCGCTTCCTGGCCGGCCTGATCAGCGGACGTGACCGTTGGTGTCAGGGTTTCAGCGAACCCGACGCCGGTTCGGACCTCGCGTCGCTGCGCACGACCGCCGTTCGCGACGGCGACGACTACGTCATCAACGGTCACAAGATCTGGACGAGCTACTCCGACGTCGCAGACTGGTGCTTGTTGCTCGCACGTACCGAACCCGACGGGCCGAAACACAAGGGTCTGTCGGCGTTCGCCATCCCGATGCACCAGCCGGGCATCGTGCAGCGCCCGCTGCGGATGATCAACGGGATCACGACCGAGTTCGGCCAAGTCCTGTTCGACGACGCGCGCGTCCCCGCCGAGAACATGATCGGCGGGCCCGGCGAAGGTTGGCGCGTCGCGATGACGATCGTCAGCCACGAACGCGAGCCCGGCGAGTTGGGCTACGTCGCTCGGTACGCCAAGACCGTCACCGAACTCGAACAGATGGTGTGCGGCGATCCCGACGCGTTTCGCAGCGACCAACACGATCTGGTCTCCTGGGCACATGTGCAGACCGAGATGCTGCGCCTCCATGTGTGTCGTCGGCTCTCCGACCGGCTCGACGGTGTCGACCATGGTCCGGGCGGCTCCATCGACAAGCTGCTGATGACGTGGGTCGAACAGACCGTCGGCGAGGCGGCGCTCGCGGTGTCAGGATCGCAGGCCGTGGTCGACTCCAACGACGCCGCCCTCAAGATCTACCTGTACAGCCGCGCGAGAGTGTCATGGGCGGCACCTCACAGATCCAAAAGAACATTATCGCGACACGCATCCTCGGGCTCCCCACATCTTGACGGCAAAGGATCTTCTGTGAACTACGACCTCCCTGACGTCGTCCGCGTCGAGTCCGACGGGCCGGTACGCATCATCCGGCTGTCACGACCCGCGCAGCTCAACGCGATCAACGACGAGCTCCATCTCGCGCTGACGCGCGTGTTCCCGCAACTCAGCGCCGATCCCGACGCACGCGTCGCGGTGATCACCGGCGAAGGACGCGCGTTCTCGGCAGGTGGCGACTTCGATCTGCTCGACCGCATGGTGAACGACCAAGCACTGCGTCACGACGTCATCGCCGAAGGCCGCGAGCTCGTCCTCAACATGGCACGCTGCCGTGTCCCGGTCGTCGCCGCAGTCAACGGCCCCGCCGTCGGTCTCGGCTGCAGCGTCATCGCGCTCTGCGACGTCGTCTACATGGCCGAGTCGGCATACCTGTCCGACCCCCACGTCACGGTCGGCCTCGTCGCGGCCGACGGTGGTCCGCTGACATGGCCGTTGCACACGAGCTTGCTGCTCGCCAAGGAATACGCGTTTACCGGCGACCGCATCAGCGCGACGCGTGCGGCCGAGATCGGGCTCGCCAACCACGTCTGCCCCGACGGCGAGGTGCTGTCCGCGGCGCGCGCCGCCGCCCACAAGATCGCCGCGCTGCCACGTCAGGCGGTGGAGGCGACGAAGCGAGTGCTGAACCTGCATATCGAACGCGCCGTGCTCGCCACCATCGACTTCGCGATGGCGGCCGAGTCCGCATCGTTCGAGACGCCCGAGTTGCGCGCGAACGTCGATCGTTTCCTCGAACGCAGCGCACAGACGTAGGATCGACGGTCGGGGCGGACCCGGAACTGCGGCGTCAGAGCTCGATGAGTGTCGGCACGCGACGCGCCGCGAGGAGCTGCCGTCCGACGTCCACCGCGATGGCGTCGGCAGATCCGAAGAAGCCTTCGAGCAGCATCGTCCGTTTGAGGAATCGGTGAAACGGATGGTCGGTGGTGAAGCCGACGCCGGCGAGCACCTGCTGGCAATGGGTCGCGACGGTCTGCGCGGTCCGCCCGGCGGTGGCTTTGGCGAGCGCGGCGGTGAGGACATTCGGTTCGTCGCTCGCGGCGCGTAACGTCGCGTCGAGCGCCTCGATCGCGACGAGTGCGTCGGCGAGTCGGTGGCGGACAGCCTGGAACGACGCGATCGGGCGACCGAACTGGCGACGTTCCAGCGCGTGGTCACGGGCCAATGTGAGCATCGTTCGGCTCGCACCTGCGATCTGGTGCGCGACGGCGCGCCGGCCGAACGCAACCGCAGCATCCCACCGAGACCCGTCGGGCGTGACGTCGACGCCCGCGACCCGCTCGAAGCGCGCGACGTGGACCCCGCTGTGCGGATCGATGCCGCCGACAGCCCGGATCTGCGCGCACGACACCGGGACGGTGTGGGTCCGAACATCCGATCCGCTCGTGCACACCACGAGCACGTCGCGGGCGCTGACCGCGCGAGCCGTCATCAGTCCGAGCGCGTCAGCGGTCGCACCGTCGATGCGGCCGGGCACGTCCCAGCCGCCGAACTGCGGCAACAGCACGGCAAGGTCGGCACGCGGCTTCAACCCGAGCGCCGACACGACGACGTCGTCCAGTGCGGTGGCCGTCGCGTTGTGTGCGCCGAGCGCGCCGAACACGATGCCGACCGCGTCGTCCGGCTCGACCTCCAACATGTCGAGCCAGCCGACGTCGCCGAGGACGGCGTCCGCGTCGGTGTCCGTCCCCGCGAGCGCAGCGCGGACCGTTTCGTCGAGCAGCGTCCGCTCCGCGGCATCCATCATTCGTCGCCGCCGAGATCGAGCAGACGGCGGGCGATGATGTTGCGCTGCACCTCGGCCGTCCCGCCGTAGATCGTCGCCGCACGCGAATACAGGTACTCCGAACGCCAGGTGGCACCACGTACGGTGTCGTCCATCTCGACGACTCCGGGCAGTATCCGGCGTACCGCGTCGTACGTCGCGTGCTCCGCGGCTGCGACGAGAACCTTGTCGATCGACGTCTCCGCCCCGAGCGTCTCTCCGGCCGCGAGCCGGTACTGGGTCGCCCGTGATCGGGCGCGCAGCGCGTGGAGGTGCACGAACGCGTTGCCGGCGATCTCCGCGTTGCGTTCATTGTCCGACGCGGCTTCGACAGCCTGTTCCAGACGCCGGTACAGATACGCGATCCGTTGCCAAAAGCACGACGACCGTTCGTACGGCAAGATGCTCATCGCGACTGCCCAGCCGCCGTTCACCGCGCCGAGGATCCGGTCGCCAGGAACGACGACCTCGTCGAAGAACACTTCGGCGAACTCGCGCACGCCGTTGATCATCTCGAGCGGAGCGACGGTGATACCGGGCGTGTCCATGTCGACGAAGAACGCCGTGATCCCCCGATGGCGCCACTCCGCCGGCCCGGTACGCGTCAACAGCACGCAACGGTCCGCGTACTGGGCGAGGCTGGTCCAGACCTTCTGGCCGTTGATCACCCACGTCGACGCGGTCGCGGCGTCGCCGTCGGGAACGGCTCGGCAGCCGAGCGACGCGAGATCGCTTCCGGTGGATGGTTCGGAGAAACCCTGGCACCACATCTCGGCGCCTGAAAGCAAGCGTGGGACGACTTGGGCGGCAAGTGCAGGCGTCGCGAAGTCGATGAGCGTCGGCGCGAGCACCTCAATGAGCGAGAACAGACCCGGGTCAGTGAGGTCTCGCGCCGCCAGTGCGGCACCGAGCTCGGTCCTGAGCATCGGCGACCCGCCGAGACCTCCCACCCGTTCGGGCCAGCCGTACCGCATCCAGCCGGCGTCGAACAGACTGGACTTCACCCGTTGCATCTGCGCCATCTGTTCGTCGAGCGTCCCGGGCGCCAGATACGCCGGAGCGAGCTCGTCGTGGTGCGCGTCGAGCCACGCATGGAGCGCGGAGCGAAACTCGGCGACGGACTGCCCGAGATCCGGCTGCGCCATAGCTCCCCGATCCGAGAATCCCGTCTGCCCTTGTCGAGAGAGCAATTTTCGCGCAGCGTATATCCTGCCTGGAGTCGACGGAACCAGGTTGTGCCCCTCTACGCGAGACTCTCGTCACAACCTGCGGGGACGCCGCAAGACGATTGAGGAGAACACAAGATGACGCAGTTCGACGCGTTTCGCTACGACGGCAAACGAGCCCTCGTCGTCGGCGGTGCCACCGGAATGGGCGCCGCGGTCGCGGGGCTCGTGCAAGACGCGGGAGCCGAGGTCGTCGTGATGGACTTCGCCGAGGTCACGCTCGCCGGGGCGAAGGCAATTCACGTCAATCTCGGCGATGCCGCGTCGGTCGAAGCCGCCGTCGACGAGTGCGGCGGCCCCGTGCACGCGGTGTTCTCATGCGCCGGTGTCGCCGACGGCACCCCCAACATCGAGAAGATCAACTTCATCGGTCACCGGTACCTCATCGACCTGCTCCTCACCCGCGGCCTGTTGTCGCGGGGCGCCGCGATCGGGTTCATCTCGTCGGCGGCCGGGCTCGGCTGGGAGTCCCAACTCCCGCTGTTGAAGGAGTACCTCGACATCTCCGACTTCGACGCCGCGGCACGGTGGGCGCAGGAGCACGGGAAGGCCGACTACATGTGGAGCAAACAGGCGATCTGCGCGTACGTCGCTCGGGAGGCGATGCCGTTGCTGAAGCGGGGGATTCGCATCAACGCGATCTGCCCGGGCCCGACCGACACGCCGCTCGCGCGGGCGAACAAGGAGATGTGGCTCGGGTTTGGTTCCGACTACCGCGCCGAGGTCGGTGTCGAAGCCGCGACGCCGCTCGAGCAGGCGTACCCGCTCGTTTTCCTGTGCAGCGATGCGGCAGGCGCGATCACGGGCACGACGATGATCACCGATTCCGGCTACTTCAGTGCCGGCGTCACCGAGACGTTCCCGGCCGCGACTCCCGCCGTGAACTTCCTCCTCGGTCGCTACTGATCCTGCCCGGCCGCGACCGGTTCGCGGACCGTCGGGATCGATCGCTCGGGCATCCGCTCCCTACCGGCCGGTGCGTGGGGCGTGTCCGACACGAACGCAGCCGAGCGCCTCACCTCGCGACCGTCGGCGTCGGCGGAGTCGGCCTCGTGGCACGTTCGAAGGGGGAGGCCTGCCGAGGTGCGCGAGGAGCAGGTGCCGTGGTGTGTCAGTTGCCGAGGCCGCGCAGACAGAACTCCCAGGTCTCTTCGGCGGTGAGCCGCAGCTTCGGGTCGTTCACGAGGCGGTTGCCGAACCAGGTGTTCATCACGGTCTGTTGGACGAGTGCCGTGGCCCGTCGGGTGTCGTCGACGCGGATCGCGCCCGCGTCAGCGGCGGCGTCGAGGAGCTCGAACAGCAGGTGCGAGAGCGGCGCAATGGCAGCGCGAATCCGCTCGGAATTGTTTGCGGCCAGGCGCATCGAGAACTCTGAGATCGCGCGACGGTTGTGAGTGCCGCGTTTGCGTGGCGTTTCGCCGGGGTCGCACCACTCGTGGAGTCGGATCGTGAAGACGCGCAGCCGTTCGAGCGGGTCGCTTTGGGCGTCAACAACGCTCTCGATGTCCTCGCCCGCCTCGCGGATCGACTCCTCGAACAGGGCGAGCACGAGCTCGTCCTTGCCGCCGAAGTATTCGTAGAAGCCGCGTAGTGACTGCTTCGACCGCTCGACCACCTCTTGGATCGTGAACTCCGTCGAGCCTTTCTCGTCGATCAGCTCGAACGCGGCATCGAGGAAGCGTTGCACTCGCTGCTCCACGCGTGAACGAGCGGCGTTCAGGCTGCGGGAAACCGCACGCTCGCGCCAGGCCGGCTCGCTCGCGTCAGGAGCTCCGACTCCCACCATGTCAGATCCTGCTCCCATTCGAGTATCCGGCCTCACGAGTTGCTGAGCACCGTTGCCGGGGTACGAACTCGGGAGGCGAAGGTGAGAATAGCGCCCCCGAAGATCTGGAAAGAACGCTTCCGTCCCGGCACCGCAGGTCCGAGAGTTGAGATCTTTCTGTTCGCAAACAGCGTTCTCAGATGGTGAGGTTGAGCTGGCCCCCTGACAATTCGAACGGGATCTCTCGACCGTCCATCGAAACCCAGTGCCTGACGCGGACAGGGAAGCGTCCCGTGCGCCTCCCCGCAACGGATCTGCCGCCGAGGCTCGATCTCTTGCCCGCGACCCGGACCACGCCCCTCGTTCGGGCCCGCGTGCAAGGACCACCGTCGGGCGAACTGACGGCAGGTCGGGCTCTGGCGCGCTCGATCGGCGCCCGGTCACGCGCCGCCGCTCGTGGGCGCGCACTCGAAGGAGTGCATCGCCAAGCTGCGCCCCGACGTCGCGTACCGGGCGTTGCGGGCGGACGCGGTCAGCACGGCCGAACTCGACCGCGTGGAGGCAGGAGCTCAGTCAGGCGTCATAGTTGACGACGACCTCGCGGCTCGTCGGGATCGCCTGGCACGTCAACACCCACCCGCTGTCGACCTCGTCGGTGGTCAATGCATTGTTGGTGCGCATCGTCGCCGATCCCCCGTCGAGGCGTGCCATGCACGTGGCGCAGTTCCCCATCTCGCACGAGAACGGCGGGTTCAGTCCGCCGCGCCTCGCGCCTTCGAGGATCGTGTCGCCCAGTTGGTGTGGGATGGTCTGTGTCCGCCGTTCCAGGGTGATCGTCAACGTTTCGGTCGACGAAGCGGCCCCGACCGCGGCCCCGACCTCGGGCACCACGAAACGCTCGACAAACACCTGTGCTGGGGCGACCCCAAACCCGCAGAGCGCCTCCTCGACGATGTCCATGTAGGCGCCGGGCCCGCAGACATAGAAGTCGGCGTGTGCACGATCGCCGACGAGGGCGGTGCAGGCCGCGGCATCGAGGAAACCCCGTTCGGTGTCGAGATGATGATGAACGGACAGCCGTCCTGCTGAGCCTGCCTCCAGTCGTGCGAGTTCGTCCGCGAAGATCACCGTGCCGGCGTCCCGGTTGGCGTACACGACCACGATCGGGCGCTGCGTCTTCGCGAGGGCGCTCTTGACGATCGAGATGACCGGGGTGATGCCGCTTCCCCCGGCGAAGGCGACGATCGGGACGTCGGTCTCGCGCAGGGCGAACAGCCCAGACGGCCGCATCACATCGAGCGTGTCGCCCGCGCGGACGTGGTCGTTCATCCAGTTCGACATCGAGCCCCTCGCGACGCGCTTCACGGTGGTGGTGAGCGGTTCGCCGACGTCGGGTGAGCTCGACATGGAGTAGCAGCGGACGACCGTTTCGCCGTCGATCGTCGCCCGGAATGTGCAGAACTGGCCGGCGGTGTACGCAAAGGTCTGCTCGAGGGCGGACGGGACGTCGAGCACGAACGAGCGGGTGTCGGCGGTCTCGTCGATGACCTCGATCACGGCCAACGGGTGGTAGTCGTGCTCGTGCTGCATGGGCCGTCCCGGTCGGTTCGCGCATGATACGGCCGAGCTCCCACAACTGTAAGGCTGGCTCTCCACCACTGATAGCGGCGTTCTCGCTCTTGGGCTTCCGTGTACCGATCGGTCCAATAGGATTCGGGTATGGATTTCGCGCTCACCGAGTCCGAACGCGAGCTGGTCGGGCTGTGTCGCGAATTCGCGCAGAACGAGATCGCGCCGCGGGCACCGCTGGCATGGGAGGAGGCGCGGTGTCCGACCGACCTGCTCCGTGAGATGGGCGGGTTGGGTCTGCTCGGCATGCTGATCCCCGAGCGCTGGGGTGGGATCGGCATGTCCACGATCGGCTTCGTCGCGGCAATGGAACAGATCGGTTTGGCGGACCAATCGGTGGCTGCGGCGTGGCAGGCGCACGTGACGATCGGTTCGTTGCCGTTGTACCTGTTCGGGAATGACACCCAGCGGGAGCGTTGGCTGCGACCGTTGGCCGAAGGGCGCGTCCTCGGTGCGTTCGGTCTGACCGAACCCGATGCCGGATCCGACGCGCGGGGGATCCGCACCCGGGCCCAACGGCACGACGGCGGCTGGCTGATCAACGGTCGAAAGACGTTCATCTCCAACGCCGGCACCGACATGTCGTTCGGCGTGACGCTGCTGGCCCGCACCGGCTCGGCCGAGCGGCACGAGCCGAGGTTCGCGAGCTTTGTCGTCGAAACGGAAACGCCCGGCTTCACGATGGGTTCGAAGATGCGGGGCATCGGATGGCGAGGTCTCGACACGCGTGAGCTGTACTTCGATGATGTCTGGGTTCCCGACGATCATCTCGTCGGCGATCCGGACTTGGGGCTCAGCCAGTTTCTCGGCACGCTCGAGGTCGGCCGCATCTCGATCGCCGCGTTGTCGCTCAGCCTGACCCAGGCGGTGCTGGACATGGCGACCGACTACGCCCGCCAGCGGGTTCAGTTCGGACAGCCGATCTCGAAGTTCCAGGCGGTGCAGTTCAAGCTGGCCGACATCGCCACCGAGCTGGAGGCCGCGCGTTGGCTCACCTACCGTGCCGCGTACTTGCGCGACACGGGCCAGCCGTTCCTCAAAGAAGCGTCAATGGCGAAACTGAAAGCAAGTCGGGTGGCGGTGTGGGCGGCATCGGAGGCCGTCCAGATCCACGGCGGCGTCGGCTACATGCTGGAGTCGCCGGTGGCCCGCTTCTATTGCGACGCGAAGGTGCTCGAGATCGGCGAGGGCACCAACGAGATCCAGCATCTCGTCATCGCGCGCGACGTTGGGATGCTGAGCTCACACCGCGGCGAGGCGGCGGATGGCTTCGGCGATGTCGTCGCGGTCGGGGAGCCACGCACGTTCGAGCTCGGATGAGTACGGAGGGGGAGTCGCCGCCGCGCCGAGACGTTGTATCGGGGCGTCGAGATCCCAAAAGCCGTCGCGGGCGACCGTGGCGGCGATCTCGGCGCCGATGCCGAACGGGACGACGGCCTCGTCCGCGATCAGCAGCCGGCTCGTCTTGTGGACCGAGTCGAGGATCGAAGCCATGTCGAGGGGAGCGACAGTTCTGAGGTCGATGACCTCGACCGAGATGCCTTCGACGGCCAGACGTTCGGCCGCGGCGAGCGCCTCGTGGACCATCCGGGAGACCGACACGACGGTGACGTCGGTGCCGGGATGCACGACTGCCGACGCGCCGATCGCCGCGACGTAGTCGGCCGGCGGTTGGGGTCCCTTCATGCCGTACAGCAACCGGTTCTCGATGAACACCACCGGGTTCGGGTCCTGGATCGCGGCGCGCAGCAACCCGTAGGTGTCGGCCGGGGTCGACGGCATGACGACGGTCAGGCCCGGGATGTGCGCGAGCAGCGCCTCGAGGCTCTGGGAGTGCTGGCTTCCCGAGGACCGCCCCGCGCCGAACTGGGTCCGCACGGTCAGCGCCATCCGCGCGGTGCCGCCGGTCATGAAGCCGAGCTTCGCGGCCTGGTTGAGCAGCTGGTCGAAACAGACGCCGACGAAGTCGAGGTACATCAGCTCGACCACGGGGCGCATCCCGGCCATCGCGGCGCCGACGCCGAGGCCGATGATCGCGCTTTCCACGATGGGGGTGTCGCGGACCCGGTCACCGAATCGATCGTGCAGGCCGCGTGTCAGGCCGAACACGTTGCCGCCCGCCGCGACGTCGATCCCCGCCACGAAGACGCGATCGTCACCGGCGAGTTCGACTTCGAGGGCGGCGTGGATTGCGTCCATCGTCCGGAACGTCGGCGCATCGGCGGGCGGTGCCGGCGGCTCGGCGTGTGCGGGGCGCGGGCGGGCCACGAAGTCGGTCAGTGTGGCCGCCGCCGGGGTCGTCAACCGCCGCGCGCCCGCAACGGCTTCGTCAAGGTCGTACGCGACCGATGACTGCATGGATGTGAGCGTGTCGTCGGTGATGCCCGCCGATCGGAGCCGGCGCGCGTGGACGACGAGCGGGTCGCGTGCTTCCCACTCGTGCACTTCGTCGGGCGATCGGTACCGCTGGGGGTCGCCTTCGTAATGGCCGTGCCAGCGGTAGGTGGCGGCCTCGACGACGACGGGACCCCGTCCGGCGCGAGTCGCCTCGACCGCCGAGCTCATCGCGGCTGCGGTCGCCACGACGTCGTTGCCGTCGACCGCGACGTAGTCGACGCCGTAGCCGGCGGCGCGCCGCTTGAGTGGCGCCCCATGCTGGGCCGAGGCGGGCGAGAACTCGGCGTAGCCGTTGTTCTCGCAGAAAAAGATCACCGGTACCGTCCAGACCGCGGCGAGGTTGACCGCTTCGTGGAAGGTGCCGTGGGCGACCGCGCCGTCACCGAAGAACGCGACCGCGACGCGGCCGTCGGCTCGGAGCTGCGCCGCGGTGGCTGCTCCCACCGCGATCGGCAGGCCCGCGGCGACGATCCCGTTGGCGCCGAAAATCCCGAGGTTCGGATCCGCGATATGCATCGAGCCGCCGCGGCCGCGGTTTGTGCCTTCGTCCTTGCCCATCAGCTCGGCGAACATCCCGAGCGGGCCGAGACCCTTCGCGAGGCAATGTCCGTGGCCGCGGTGGGTGGACGTGATCACGTCCGTCGGACCGAGCGGCCAACACGCGCCCACCGCCGACGCCTCCTGCCCGATCGACAGGTGTACGAAGCCCGGGATGTCGCCGTCGCGGTACAGCGCCGCGACACGCTCTTCGAATCCGCGGATCACGAGCATCCGCCGATACATCTCGACGAGGTCGGCGTCGCTGAACATGAACCGTGTATTGTACTGACCGGTACAAACAGGGGAAAGGCGATGCCCGACCAGCCCGAGCAGATCGACATCCCCGCGTCGTTCGCTGGTGTCGCCGACGTCAGCGGCAAGCGCGTCGTGATCACCGGCGCCAGCCGGGGCCTCGGTCGGCTGCTCGCGCACACGTTCTCGCAGTGCGGCGCGCGGGTGGCGTTGGTGGCGCGGACCGAGACCGACCTCAAAGCGGTCGCCGAAGAGCTTCCGGGACCGTCCCTGGTGTGCAGCGGCGAAGTGACCGACCCGGAGTTCAACGACGCGGTCGCCGATGCTGCCGTGGCCGAATGGGGTGGCGTCGACGTTTGGATCGCCAACGCGGGGATCTCGCCCATCTTGGCCGGGCCGCTCAAGACGGATCCGTCGGTGTGGCGTGAGATTCTCGACGTGAACCTCACCGGAGCGTTCCTTGGCGCCCGCGCCGCCGCCCGAGTGATGCGCAACGGCGGGCGGCTCATCTTCACCGGCTCGGTCCTCGGTGAACGGCCGCGGGAAGGGCTCACCGCGTACAGCGCCTCGAAGGCCGGTCTCGTCGGCATGGCCAAAGGTCTCGCGCTCGATCTCGCGTCGTCGGGCATCACGGTCAACGTCGTCGCTCCCGGATGGTTCGACTCGCCGCTGGCCGAACGCTGGAAGAACAGCCCCGAGCTCGGCGACGGCGTACTCGAGCACACTGCGCAACGGCGCTGGGGAGCAGCCACCGACCTGGCCGGCGCCTACCAGTTCCTGGCCTCCGACGCGTCGGCGTTCGTGACCGGCACTGTGCTCAACGTCGATGGCGGATACCTGCTCGTATGAGCGAAGCGCGACGCGTCATCGCGATCACCGGAGCGGGCGGAACGCTCGGCGCCGCGCTGTCTCACCGGTTCGCGGGCGAGCCCGAGACGGATGTCGTGCTCAGCGACCTCAGTGCAGTCTCGCTCGAAGCGACCGTCAACGGTTTACCGACACGTCACGGCGAGGTCGAGACGTTGCTGGCCGACGTCGGCGACGTCGCGGAGGTCGAAGCTGTCGTCGGTCGGGCCGTCGAACGCTTCGGCCGGCTCGACGTGCTCATCTCCAACGCCGGGGTGCTCTCTGCGAATGGTCGCATCCACAACCTGGCGACCGAAGACTGGGAGCGCGCGTTCCGGGTCAACGTCCTCGGTGCCGTCAATGGCATCCGGGCCGCGGTGCCGGTCATGCGTTCGCAGCAGTCCGGGTCGATCGTCCTCACGGCATCCGTGTCCGGTCTCACCGCATGGTCGCATGCCGCTCCCTACTGCGCGACGAAAGCGGCTGTCATCCAACTCGCGAAAGTCGCAGCGGTCGAATACGCCGCGACGGGATACGGGTCAACTGTGTGTGCCCAGGGACGTTCCGTTCCGGGATCCACGCCGACCTTCCGCCGGAGGCGATCGACGCGATCGCAGCCAAACATCCGCTGGGGCTGGGAACTGCCGCCGACCTGGTCGGCGTCTACTCGTACCTCGCGAGCGACGCGTCCCGTTGGACGACAGGCTCTGCGATCGTGGTCGACGGCGGCTACGCCGCGCCGTAGGGGATTGCACGGATGAGTCGAGAGCTGCACGCGCCAACGATGCATCCAGACATGAGCTGGCTCGGAGTGCTCGAGCATCATGCGAGGCGCACGCCGGAAAAGCCGCTCGCCGTCTTCGAGGACGACGTCGTCACCTACCAGGCGATGTTGGATTGGGCAGCTGCCCTGGCCAGCGGACTGCACGAGCGCGGAGTCGGTGTCGGCGACGTCGTCGGGTTGCTGTCCTACAACCGCATCGAGTTCTTGGCGACGATCTTCGCCGCGAACTATGTCGGAGCGATCGCGATGCCGATCAACTGGCGGCTCGCGGCGCCAGAGTTGCAGTTCATCATCGAACATTCCCAAGCTCGCGCGCTCGTGTGCGACGACGCACTCATCGCACTCGCGGACGAAGCGACAAACCCGCTGGGGGGCGACCTCGTCCGCGTGTGCATCTCGACCGAGCTCTTCCCACGGTGGGAACGTTTCTGTGATCTAGCGGCCGAGTCTGCCCGTCCCGCCCGCGCCCACGTGCTCGGAGATGACATCCACCGACTGATGTACACGTCCGGGACGACCGGACGCCCGAAGGGGGTCATGCTCACCCACACCAACCTGGCGTGGAAAAACTACGCGCACATCACCGAGTTCGGATTCACCAGCGCCGACGTCGGTCTGGCCTGCGGGCCGCTGTATCACGTCGGCGCGCTCGACCTCATCACCACGACGATGATCGCGGTCGGTGCAACGACCATCATCCATCGTGCGTTCGACGCGTCGCATGTCGTCGACGAGATCGAACGGTCCCGAGTCACGAGCGTGTGGACCGCTCCCGCGATGGTTCGGGCGATCCTCGCCGTCCCAGGAGTCGCACAGCGAGATCTGTCGTCGGTGCGGCTGCTCATCGCCGGCGGCGAGAAGATGCCCGTTCCGTATATCGAGCGCCTGCAGAGAACGTTTCCGTCCGCGTGGTTCGCCGACGCCTACGGTCTGACCGAGACGGTGTCGGGCGACACGTTCTTGGACAGCGAACACACACTGTCCAAGTTGGGAAGTGTCGGTCGTCCCTGTCAGTACCTCGCGGTCGACATCTGGGACGAACATGGAGCCTCAGTCCCGGCGGGTGAACGTGGTGAAGTTGTCCTGCGCGGCCCGAAGGTATTCAAGGGCTACTGGCGGGATCCTGACGCAACGAGCGCGGCGTTTGCCGGCGGCTGGTTCCATACGGGAGACATCGGCCTGAAGGACGACGACGGGTACCTGTACATCGTCGATCGGCTCAAAGACATGATCGTGTCCGGCGGTGAGAACATCGCCAGCTCCGAGGTCGAACGCGTGCTCTACGAGCACCCCTCAGTGGTCGAAACTGCCGTCGTCGGACGTCCCGACGATCGATGGGGAGAGGTCCCGGTCGCGTATGTCGTGGTGCAGCCGGCCGCCGCGACGACACCCGAGGAGCTCATCGAACATTGCCGCCGCCAGCTCGCCCGTTTCAAGGTCCCGACGCACGTCGTGTTCGTGGACGAGCTCCCGAGGAATCCTTCAGGAAAGATCCTGAAACGGGAGCTGCGGAACCGAACCTCTTGACGTCCAGCGGTCGGGTCCTTACGACGCGGCAGGTGCTGCGCCGCTCGGGAGCAGGTGGGCCATGAACGCGCTCGACCAGGCGGTGAGGTCGGAAGGGACGTAGTAGCCGGTCTCGTCGTTGATGGTTGCCCAGTTCTGGGCGACGTCTTCCATCGTCGGCTCGGACGTCGCATGGACGTACCCCTCGGTCGAGGCAATGAACAGCCGTGCGAAACGGCCAGCGCCGGCCGTGTAGATCTCGCCGCTGACCGGGCAGTCCTCATGGGCGAGGAACGCGACTATCGGTGCGACGAGGTCCGGCGACATCGGCGCCGCGGCCGCGCTCCGCCGCGCCGACATCTCATCGGCCGGCATCTCATCGGCGGGCTGGCCTGCCATACGCGTGAACGCCGCGGGCGCGATGAGGTTGACCTTGATGCCGTGCGCGGCGCCGGCGGTCGTGAGGCTGCGCGCCAGACCGATGACGGCACCTTTCGCGGCGGCGTACGACAGGTTCTGAGGCAGTCCGAACAGTCCCGCGGACGTCGTCATGACGATACGGCCGTACCGTTGTCCGACCATGTGTGGCCATGCGGCGCGCGTGGTGTTGAACGAACCGCCGACATGTACAGCGAGATGCCTCGCGAGATTGTCCTCGTCGGCTTCGGGAAAACCCGCCCATCCGATGATGCCGGCATTGTTGATGAGGATGTCGAGGCGTCCGAACTGGCCGACCGCCGCATCGACGAGCGTTTGTGCGCCTGCGGTCGTGGCGACGTCGCTGTGGTCGGCGATGGCGGCTCCGCCCGCGGCGACGATCTCAGCGGCGACAGTGGACGCCGGTTCGGTGTCGGTTCCAACGCCTTGCATCGAGCCGCCGAGGTCGTTGACGACGACGTGGGCGCCCCGGTCGGCCAACAGGAGCGCATGGGCTCGGCCGATGCCGCGTCCCGCTCCGGTGACGACGGCGACGCGTCCCTCGAAGTTGTACGTGTTCACAGAATCCGCCGTCACCGTGGTTGTACCGACCAGTCACTATACTTTTGGCCTCGAGTCTGGACGCGGGAGCGTCCGTTGTCCGCCGTCGCCGACCAGCGCCCGCCGCAATGGGAAGAGGGTTGATGCGCGTGCGCGCCGAGGTACCGTCGAAATCGATGCCGCGAACCGCAGCGAACGACGACGACCCCGGACGCAGCGAACAGTGGAAGGCCCGTCGCGACGTCATCATCGACACCTCGGCCCGGGTCTTCGCCGCGGCGGCTACCACGCCACCGGCATCGCCGAGCTGTGCGAGGTCAACGGGTTCGGCAAGGGCGCCTTCTATTACTACATCGGGTCGAAGGAGGAACTGCTCGCCGCCATCCACGATCGGGTGATGGACGAGGTGATGCTCGGCGCTGACCGCGTCGCGCAAGCGGGCGGGTTGCCGTCCGAGCAGCTGACGATGCTGGGCGACGAGCTGCTCGGCGTCATCCACCGTTATCCGGATCATGTGTGGGTGTTCCTGCACGAGTTCCCGGCACTCACGGGCGAACGCGCCGAACAGTTCCGCGGGCGCCGACGCAAGTACGAGCGAAGGGTCGAGACGATCCTGGCCGCCGGTGTCGACTGCGGCGAGTTCCGTGATCTCGACCCGAAGCTCACGGCGCTCGCGTGGCTCGGCATGCACAACTACACCTACCTGTGGCTCAAGGCGGGTGGCCGCGTGTCGGCTCGCGACGTCGCGAAGCCGTTCGCCGACATTTTCATCCGCGGGATCGCTAGCTCGACGGCTCACGTCGCCGGGTAGCCGGCGTCGGCGAGGCCGGCCCAAGCCTGCTAGTCGAACAGGTCGGGCTGCTCGCGGGTGATCATGTCCCACAGCGGCCCGAACGAGACGTGACACGCGACTGGGCTACCGACCCGCGCGTACGTCTGGCGGGCCATGTCGGCGTCGATCAGGACCGGTGTGCCGGCCGCTTCGGCGAGGAGTTGCGCCTGACATGACCGGTCCATCGTGATGAACGTCCACACTGCGGCGTCGACCGAATGGCCGACGGTCAACAGCCCGTGGTTGCGCAGGATCACGGCTTTGGTGTCGCCGAGCGCGGCGGCGATCCGTTTGCCTTCTTCGAGGTCGAGGACGACGCCGGTGTAGTCGTCGAACAGGCCGTGATCTTCGAAGAACGCGCAGGCGTCTTGGGTGATCGGGTCAAGCCGCCGGCCCAACGACGACCAGGCCTTGCCGTGCAGCGAATGCGAGTGGGCGGCGGCGATCACGTCGGGTCGGGCCGCGTGGACCTGCGAATGGATCGCGAACGCGGCCGCGTTGACCATCGCGTCGCCTTCGACGACGGTGCCGGTGTGGTCGACGCAGATCAGGTCGCTGACCCGGATGTGTTTGAAGTTCATCCCGAACGGGTTCACCCAGAAGCGGTCTGCATGTTCGGGGTCGCGTACGGTGATGTGGCCGGCGACGCCCTCGTCGAACCCGAACTTGCCGAACAGTCGGAACGACGCGGCGAGACGCTGCTTGCGATGCAGTCGTTCGTCGTCGACGGAGTCGAACGTCGCAACAGACGCGAGGTCGCGTAGGAGTCCGCTCATGTGGTCAGTGCCTCGCCGCGGTCGGGGCTTGGAAACCCAAAAGCCCACCCAGGGTGCCGCCGACCATGGCCGCCCGCTCGGGCGCGGGAACATCGGCGAACTGTCGTGCGATCAGCTGTTGGCTGGCGCCGAACGTCCCTTCCGCGTGCGGGTAGTCGTTGCCCCACACGATGGTCGACAATCCGGTGACGTGCCGGCAGGCAACGGCCACCGGGTCGTCCTGAAACGAGACGTGGAACTGGCGGTGCACGTACTCGCTCGGCTTCAGCGGGTACGGCCATTTCTCGTTCAGGCGGAACAGCTGGGCCATGTTGGGCTGGTCGTCGGCGGGACGGGTTTCGTCCCAGTGTCCGAGCCACCAGTCGGCGTCCTGTCCGATCCCCGTGACCCAGCATTTGTCCATCGACCCCACCAACGATGCCAGCCAGTGGGCGTTGAACTCGATCAGCGCGAAGTGCAGGTGGGGGTAACGTTCGGGAACGCCGCCGCCAATCAGTTCGCAAATGACCTGCTGCGGGACGATCGTGCTGTAGACGCACTGTGTGATCATCCGTTTCGAAGCCGACTTCTCTGTCATTGGCTGGTTGACCTGCGCTGCCGACTCCATGACGACCTTGAGCGTCGTCGAAGCGGGGTCGTTGACCTTCACGCCACCGGTTTGGGTGTGGATGAACACGTGCACGCCGTTCGCCTGGGCCGCCGCCCACACCGGGTCGAAGTCCCGGGAGTAGTACGGCTTGGGCGGGACCGCCGGCAGGAGGATCGCACGGAACCCGGCCGCCGCGACCCGCTCGATCTCGCCGACCGCGTCGGCGATGTCGGTGATCGGAACGGGCGCGGTCGGAGCGAGCCGCTCGAAATACGCGGAGAACCGCTCGATGACGTAGCTGTTGTACACACGAGCGTGCGCCATCGACAGCTCGTGGTCGTCCGAGTAGAGGCCGAACAGCGAAAGGTTCGGGTGCATCACCTGGACATCGACCCCGTCGAGCTCCATGTCCTCGAGGATCTGTTCGGGCGTCACCTTCGGGCATCCGCCCGCCGGTCTGGCGATACCGGGAGATCGTCCAACCCTCGATACCCGGGTGTGTGCAATCGGCGAAAGATCCGGGCGCCGCCCTCGACGAGCGGCTCGATCTCGAAGTCCTCTTCCCACACGGCCCGATCCCGCAGATGTTTCGGGAGTCGGGTGACGAACAGGTCGGTCGGCTCGAGGAGGTGCCCGTCGGCAGAGACGACGAAATCCTTCTCTGCGATCGGAGCGTCTGCCATTGCCTGGGACCTTTCCGCACCGGACCCGATGGGGAGGAGCAACCGGGAACACATCTTCGCGGAAGACGCTGAACCAGGTTTCCGTCTAGGGTAAGCCAACCGGTCGGAACCCGCAACGCCGGCGGGATGGCAACGGGAGCAGCGGTGACGAAACGGTGGACGCAACGCCCGTCCGGCTCGACGTGGGGCGACTGGGGCGACGACGACGAGCTCGGTCGCATCAATTTGCTCACCCCCGACAAAGTCCTCGAAGGTGTGCGCGAGGTCGAGGCCGGCATCAGCTTCTGTCTGAGTCTGCCGCTCGATTTCCCCGGTGGGACCGCTTTGAACCAGCGGCGCTACCCGCCGGTCCTCGCGCCGACCGAGGACATGCGCGGCAATCGCGACACCTTCTACAACGTCCACATGAGCGAGATGGAAGAGTGGGGCGACCCCCGGTACGTCGACGTGTGGGCCGACGACGTGGTCACCCTCTCGTTGCAGTACTCGACGCAGTGGGACTCGCTCGCCCACGTCGGTGCCGAGTTCGACGCCGACGGCGACGGGATCGAAGAGCCCGTCTACTACAACGGCTACCGGGCCGGGGTCGACCTCGTCGGACCCAAACCCGACGCGGCGGGCGACGGCGGCCAGCATCTGTGCTTCGCGCACCATCTCGGCTTGGAGCACATGGCCTACCAGGGCGTGCAGGGGCGAGGCGTCCTCGTCGACGTGGCCCACCACTTGGGCCACGACTGGCGCGGCGTCGACCGCAAGACCCTCGAGGAGATCATGGCGGCCGACCACGTCGTCGTCGAGCCCGGCGACATGCTCTTGGTGCACACCGGTTTCGCGACCGAGGTCCTCAAATGGAACCGCGACCCGGACCCCGTGAAGATCCACACGATGTGCGCCTACCTCGACGCGCGGGACGAAGCGTTACTGGAGTGGATCACCGAGTCGCAGATCTCGGCGCTGGTGGCAGACAACTACGCGGTCGAAGGGCTGGTCGGACGCGACCGCAACCCGAGCCGGCACTCGCTGCTCCCGATCCACCACCTGTGCCTGTTCCGGCTCGGCGTTCCCCTCGGCGAGATGTGGTACCTGCACGAGCTCGCATCCTGGCTGCGCGACCACAACCGGAGCCGGTTCCTGCTCACCGCGCCACCGCTGCGGCTGCCCGGAGCGGTCGGCTGCCCGCTCACCCCAATCGCGACAGTCTGAACGCCTTGTAGTCGTTCTCGCGAACTTCGGCGATCTCCGAGAACAGCTTCGGCCGCCCGCGCGAGTTCAGGAGGTACCGGCGCGGCTTGCCCGGGATGTTGGCTGCCGAAGAAGTAGCTGCTCTCACCGAACGGAGGACATCGCGGCGCCCGCGTCGACCATGTTCGTCCACTCGTCTTCGGCCGCGCGGCTCGACTTCGATGTGTCGTAGCCGTGGTCTCGCACATAGACGAGCGTGTCGGTGATGAAGTCCACCTGGTCGCCGTTGTACGCGCGGATTGTTGCCGGCCGCCGCGTGCGGCCCACCGGGGAAGAAGAAGTTCGGGAAAGCCCGTGGCCTGGACGCCGAGGAACGTCCTGGGACCATCGGCCCAGTGCGTCCGCGAGCGCGAGGCCGTCTCGGCCGCGGATCCCCATGCGGGTGAGCGCGCCGGTCCCGAAATCGAAGCCGGTCGCCCACACGACGATGTCGAAATGCCGCACTCCTTCGGCCGTCTCGATCCCGTCCTCGGTCATGCGCACGATCGGCGTCTGTTGCAGATCGACGAGCGAGACGTTCGGGTTGTTGTACACCTCGTAGTAGTCGGTCACGAACGGAGGCCGCTTCTCGGCGAAACGGTGGTCCTTCGGGATCAGCTTGGCTGCGGTGTCGGGATCGTTGACGATGCTGCGGATCTTCTCGGCGATGAACTCGCACCATTCGGCGTTCGCGGCGTGGTCGAACAGCAGGTCGGTGTAGTTGCTGGTGAGCTTCGAGAAACCGGGGCTGCTCCACATCTTCTCGAAGAACGCCCTCCGCTCCTCCTTCGAATCATCGAAGGTGGCGCGATCGTGCGCGGGGTGGAGGAACCCGCTCGGCGACGTGTTCAGCGTCTCGCGCATCGCTTCGAAATCAGCCCTGAGTTGCGCCTGCTCTTCGGGCGTGATCGGCGAGTTGTTGAGCGGCGTGCACCAGTTGGCGGTGCGTTGGTAGACCGTCAGGGAGCCGACCTCGCCGGCGATGGCAGGGATGAGCTGTACGCCGCTCGACCCGGTGCCGATGACCGCGACGCGCTTGCCGGCGAAATCGACCGGTGTCGCCGGCCACCGCCCCGTGTGGTACGACTCGCCTCGAAAGTCCTCGCGTCCCGGCACGTCCGGGAAGTACGGCACCGAGAGGACGCCGGTGGCGGCGACGAAGAACCGCGTCCGGAACTCGGTGCCGTCGTCCGACACCACAGTCCAGCGTGCCTGAGGACTCGTCGTAGACGGCCGAGGTGACCATGGCGCCGAATCGGATGTGGCGCCGAAGGTCGAACCGGTCGACCACGTGGTTGAGGTAGCGCTCGATCTCCGGCTGTTCGGCGAAGTGCTCTTGCCACTCCCATTCTTCGAACAGCTCCTTCGAGAACAGGTAGGCGTAGGTGTAGCTCTCCGAGTCGAACCGTGCTCCGGGGTAGCGGTTCCAGTACCACGTACCCCCCGACGCCGCCGCCGGCCTCGAGCAGCATGCGCCGAGAACCCGGCTTCGCGAGCGCGGTACAGCTGGTAGATGCCGGTGATGCCTGCGCCGACGACCAGCACGTCGACGTCGGCAGCGAGGCCGCCGCGAGCTGTTGTCCGAGTGCGGGTTCGGAGGATGTCATGAGCGTCTCCGCGCGCTGAGCCCGCGGAGCGTCGGGTCGATGTCATGTACTCCGGAGCACGCGTTAGTACCGACCGGTTAGTACGAGTGTCCAGACGCACTCCGAGAGGGAAAGGGGCCGCGCGTGGCGATCGTGGATCGGAAGCGGTCGGCACTCCCGGTGCCCTACGCGATGGAGTTCCCGGACCGGGCTCCCAAGGAGCGCTACTTCGACCCCGACTTCTACCAGATGGAGGCCGAGCTGCTGTGGCCTCGGGTCTGGCAGATGGCGTGCCGGCTCGAGGAGATCCCACAGCCGCACGACTTCGTCGAGTACGAGATCCTCGATCAGTCGATCATCGTGGTGCGCACCGACGACCTGGGCGTGCGGGCGTTCCAGAACGCCTGCCGCCATCGTGGCGTCAAGGTCGTCGAGGGTCGCGGGACCTGCGAGAGCGGGTTCATCTGCCCGTTCCACGGCTGGTGCTACGGCCTGGACGGCACCAACACCGCCGTCACCCGCAGGCGAGACGTTCGCCGAGCACAACCTGCAGCCGCGAGGACCTCAACCTCACGCCGGTGCGGTGCGAGGTGTGGGGCGGGTGCGCGTGGATCAACCTCGACGACGACGCGCCGCCGTTGCGGCAGTGCATCGAGCCGTTCGCCACCATCCTCGACGCGTGGAAGGTGGAGTCGCTGCGGACCGAGTGGTGGTACGCGTGCCGTCTCCCCGTGAACTGGAAGCTCGCCGAAGAGGCGTTCATGGAGCAGTACCACGTGGTCGAGACCCATCCCCAGCTCGTCATCCCCGGCACGGTACCCGCCACGCAACGGTGCGGCGCTTCGACCCGCGCGCGTTCATCGATGCGGAGATCCACTACCTGCGCACGATGAGCGACGGCATGGCCGGGATGGTGCACGCGAACGACGTGCGCATCGCCGAGGGTCTGCGGGACATCGAGCTGCCCGCCGACCCGACGCTCGCGATCTCGACCTGGAATCGAACGCTCAACGAAGCGGTCGTGCGCTGGCATCGGGACGCGGGCAGCTGACATCCCCGACCTCAACGATCTCGACGCGCAAGGGCTCAACGAGCCGATGGGCTACTGCTTCCCGCACTACTTCGTGCTGCCCATGTACAGCAGCGCCTCCTCGTACCGGTTCCGCCCGCTCGGGCCGGAGGAGACGCTGATGGAGATCTGGTCGCTCACCCGTTTCCCCGAGCGGCAGCGAGCCGGCGAAGCCGACGGCCGCCCGAGCCCTGGGAGTGCGACGACCCTCGGTGGCCGCCGATCCCCGCGCAGGACTTCTCGAACCTGCCGAGGCAGCAGAAGGGCCTGCACGCGAAGGGCTTCGAGTACATGCGCCTGTCCGAGCGAGCTCGAGGGGGACATCTCGAACTTCGAGCGGACCGTCGACGGCTTCCTCGCCGGCCTTCCCTACGAGAAGCTGCTCCCGGCGCTGCAGCTCGGTCAACGTGAATCCCGCTCGAGCATCCCGATCGTCGACCTCGGCTTCTGAGCGGTCGTCGATCGTGAACGAAGCGACGACGTCGACTCGGAGCCGACGGCCACATGAGCACGCGAGACGACGTACGCGGAGGTCGCCGAGGGCATTCGCGCCACCATCGCCGCCTACACCCAGGCGCTGGACGACGGCCGGACCGACGACGTCGTCGCCACCTTCTGCCCCGACGGCGCGCTGCGAGATCCCGGGCATGGGCACCCACGAAGGGCACGACGCCCTCCGCGAGGCCTACTCCAGATGGAAGCCGCAGCGGCCCCAGCGCCACCTCGTCGTCAACACGCTCGTCACCGACTGGAACGACCACGAGGCCAACGCGATCAGCGACGTGATCTTCCTCCTGCAGGGCAGACTCCGGCTGGACGATCCAGCTCGTGGGCCGATACCACGACACCCTCCACCACGACGACGGCACGTGGCGATTCCACCGTCGGACAGCCACCTTCGTGACCTAACGAACTGACCGAACATTGCGAACAAACCGAACGTTGTTGGCGGCCCGCGACGTCGTCAAGATGTGACCAGTCCGAAAACGAGGGAGACGCCAGGCATGAGGAACTTCGACACGCTGTACATCGACGGCGCGTGGGTTTCCCCGACGGGGACCGACACCCTCGACGTGATCGATGCGACCACCGAGGAGGTCTTCGCCACCATTCCCGCCGGTGTCGCCGCCGACATCGACCGTGCCGTCGTTGCCGCGAAGGCCGCGTTCCCGGCCTGGTCGGACCAGTCGGCACCCGCGGTGGAAGTTGCTGCGCCGGGTCGCGGAGGAGCTCGAAGCGCGACGCGACGAGATCGCCGACGTGATCACGCACGAAGTCGGCATGCCCAAAGGCCAGTCGGCCGCCATCCAGGTCGGCACCGGGATCGCCGCGTTCTCGACCGCGTCGCAGCTCGCGTCGACTTTCGAGTTCGAGGACACCACCGACGGGCTCGTCGTGAAAGAGCCCATCGGCGTCGTGGGCTGCATCACGCCGTGGAACTATCCGCTCAATCAGATCGGCGCCAAGGTCGCGTACGCGCTCGCGGCCGGGTGCACAGTGGTCTTGAAGCCGTCCGAGGTGGCGCCGGTCAACGCGTTCATCCTGGCCGAGATCATCGACGACGTCGGTTTCCCACCCGGCGTGTTCAACCTGGTCACCGGGCGTCGGGTCCGTCGTCGGTGAGGCGCTGGCCGCGCATCCCGACGTTGACATGGTGTCTTTCACCGGGTCCACCCGCGGGCCGGCAGGCGAGTCGCCGAGCTCGCCTGCCAGTCGATCAAGCGGGTCGCGTTGGAGCTCGGCGGGAAGTCGCCGAACGTGCTCCTCGACGACGCTGATTTCCCGAAAGCCGTCGCGATGGCGTCGCCGCCGCGTACGCGAACTCCGGCCAGACCTGCAGCGCGCTGACCCGCATGATCGTGCCGCGCTCCCGTCTCGCCGAGGTGGAACAGCTCGCACGGACGCGGCGGAGGCGTATACCGTCGGCGATCCCTTCGCGGACGGCACAACGCCTCGGCCCGCTGATCTCCTCGGTGCAGCGCGACCGGGTGCGGGGCTACATCAACCAGGGCATCGAGGAAGGCGCGGTGCTCGTCACCGGCGGGGCCGAGCCACCCGAGTCGCTCGACACCGGATATTTCGTCAAGCCGACCGTCTTCTCGAACGTGACCCGCGACATGACCATCGCGCAGGAAGAGATCTTCGGGCCGGTGCTGTCGATCATCCCGTATGACACCGAAGACGAGGCGGTCGACATCGCGAACGACACCTCTACGGGCTGGCCGCGGCGTGTCAGGCAGTGACGAGCGCGCCCAACGCGTCGCCCGCAAGATTCGAGCCGGTCAGGTGCGCGTGAACGCAGGACGATTCGTCGGGCGGCGCGCCGTTCGGCGGCTACAAGCAGTCGGGCCTCGGACGGGAGCACGGCAAGTACGGGCTCGAAGAGTTCCTCGAGGTGAAGGCGCTGTTCATCTGACGTCGTCAGTCAGCGCCTCGCGCGGGGTCACGCGGCGACGATCGGATGCGTCGACGGATGGGATCGTGCCCCCGCTTCGAATGCCACACACTTTCGGCGGACATGTGCCGGTGCTACCAGAAGTCGTAGAGGCGGCGGGCGTTGAGTTCGGCGATCTGGCGGGCGTCGTCGTCGGGGATGTCGTGTACCGCGTCGGCGAGAACTTTGCGGCTGTCGGGCCAGTTGGAGTCGTTGTGGGGGAAGTCGCACTCCCACATCAGTTTGTCGAGGCCGATGAGGTCGCGGTTGATGACGGCGTACCGGTCGGCGACCATGCAGACCCAGAAGTGTTGCGCGAACACTTCGGAAGGCAAGCGGCTGCAATTGACGCCTTCGTAGCGGCTGCGCTGCCAGGTGTAGTCGAGGCGTTCGAGCACGTAGGGCACCCAACCGGCGCCGCCTTCGGACAGCGCGATTCTGCATGTGGGGTGCGATTCGAGCGCGCCGGAGAAGATGAGATCGCCGAGCGCGCTCATCGAGTTCACGCCACACAGCGCGACGCCGACCGAACGCGTCGTGTCCGGCGACGGTGAAAGCAGCCCTGACGAGGTGCCGATATGCATCGACAACGGCAGTCCGGTATCGGCCGCGGCCGAGAAGACGGGATCCCAGTGGCCGGTCGGGAACGACGGCAACCCAATCGGGTACGGGTTTTCGACGAAACTGATTGCCTTGGCACCCTTCGCCGCGCACCGTTCGATTTCGCTGCGCTGCGAGCTTCGTGTCCCATAACGGGATCAGCGTCTGGGGGATGAACCGATCCGGGTAGGCGGCGCACCACTCGTCGATCATCCAGTCGTTCCATGCCCGCACACATGCCAACGCGAGATCACGATCGGTCGCCTCGAGGAAGCGGTTGCCGCCGAAGCGAGGAAACGTGGGGAACAGCAACTCGGCCCACACGCCGTCCTCGTCCATGGCACGGACGCGCTCGTCGACGTCGTACGCGGCTGGGATCATGTCGTCGTAGCGGCGGGCGAACAGGTCGTCGCCCTTGCCCTCCTCGCCGGCACGGAACCGGCGCGTCTGCACGTTCCCCTGGAACAGAAGCGGATAGAAGCGGCCCTCCCATTCCCAACCCTGAACGCCAGGTTCCGGTTCGATGATCCGCGGTGCCCGGTCCCGATAGCGGGGCGCGATGTGGTCAACGAACACTCCCGCCGGTTCGATCACGTGGTCATCGACAGAGATCAGCTTCGTGTCCGAGGTCAGCACACGACCAGTCTACGAAGGCGGCAACGCTGCTCCCACTGTTCGGGAAGGCGGCGTCAGTGGCCCGTCGCGACCAGCTCCGTGTCGTCGTTCGAAACGCCGTGCGGTCACGATGGCACCTCAACCGCGCACCGAACGCCCGACGCGGGGCGAGCCGTCGGTCGAGGGTGAGCAGGGTCGCTTCGAGGACTTCGGCGAGCGCGACGTACAGCGCGTCGTCCCCGCGGAGGTTGTTGCGCAGCTCCCACGCGTGACCCGAACAGGGGGCGGTGCGACCAACGTTCGCCGGGCCACGACCGAAGGTCGTCGACGGCCTGGTTCGCCGCGGTCGCATCCAGGGCACCCTGGCGATGCTGGGTCTGAATCACGGACAGCACTTCCGCGTCGACGAGATGCGGTGCGGCTTGATCTGGATCGCGAGCAAACCGCTGCCGGAGCACTTCTGATGCTGGAGTATCGGCGACAATCTCGAACAGCACGCTGGCGTCAACGATCAGCATCGGGCCATGCCCCGCGGACCTCGTCGAGCGCCTCGACAACTTCAGCCCGGCTGATCTTCGAGGGCCGTCGGCGGGTGCGCTCCAGCCACTCGTCAACCGATGGACGGCTCGCCAAGCGTGCCACCTCGCGTCGGAGGAGATCGGGCACGGTCAATCCGGCCTCAGCGGCGCGTCGGGCCAGCGCGGCGTAGACGTCGTCGTCGATGTCGCGAATCTGCACCGTCTTAGGGATATATGCAGGATGCTCATGCATATATGCATGAGCAGGTGGGTCGTGGGCCGGCGAGCTCGTGCCGCCGATTACAGCTTCCCAGGGGGCTTGACGGAGGGACCAGACCTCATGGATGGTCGAGTTGGGCGGACTGCCAAGGAGCGAGTGCGCGCCGCACCATGGAGAACCGGATGCGTTCCTGCTCGAGGCGGACGGCCGGCCCGAATCGGTCTTCGATGAGGTCTTCGTACAGCGATCGCTCCGCTTCGGTGAGGTGCAGGAGCGGCTCGGTGGTGGGCTTGGGTTCGGTGACCCGTTGGGCGTCGTGCGCGAGGAGTGTCTCGCGGTCCATGAGGATTGATCGAACCGAACTGAAACGTTCGCGCAGGCGGTTCAGGATCGCGAAGCCGTGCGTGTCGATGTCGCCCCAGTAGACGATCTCCTTGCGGTGTAGCCACGGCAGGGCTTCCAACGTTGCGAGTCCGAACAACCCTTCGCCGAACACGACGATCGCGTCCGGGACATCAGGGAACGCGAGGTAGCTGACCTCGTTTTCCACGACGAAGACCGTCCGCACGGGGAGCTCGATCGTGGCGAGCTCGTCGGTGCGCAGCCGTAGCTCGGTGATGGCGGCAGGAAACGAGGGCACGGCGCAGAGCAGCCGCACGCGGTGTCGTCGGGTTTCGTTCGGAACCCGAAACGTCGCTCGAATCCTGAACGGGTGAGGTCGACGCGTTCGGCTGGGAGGCTGGCTTGGAGAAGCTCGCCCAGGATTTTTTGGTGATGTTCCACGAACTTGGTGTCGACACCTGCGACGTCGATGTGGCGCAGGTAGAGCTCGGACGGGTCGTGCGCGGCGATCCAGTTGACGGTCGAGAGCAGGCGCGTCCAGCTCTCGCGATGAGCGACCGCGGCGAGCGGGTTGCGTGTCACCCATGCGAGCAACGCAGGTATCGTTTCGCGCGTCTCGCCGATGATCGCGTCGAGGGTTCGGACGTCGTCGCCGGTGCCCAGCAGCGCGCAGAGCTGCTCGAAGGTGTTGAACCGGATTCGCGCCGGGACCTCGTTGACGCCGACGCCCTTGCCGCGAATCGTTCGGGTTCTCGATGGCGAACCTCGCCTCGCCGTCGGTGGTCGGGCTGTCGCGCCGGAATCGCGCGGTCCCAGCGCACCGCTTCGTCGAGGTGGTCGAGCAGCTCGGCCGCGGTCGGCGCCGTGACGGGCAGGGTGACCGGTTTCCACGGCATGCCGCTCGCGTGGTGCGGGTTCCTACCCTCGGGAACGCGGTTCGGGGGCCGACCGAAGCCGACCCCCGACCTTCATTCTCAGCTCAGTGCTCGTCGGTCAGAGCGTCATAACGGTGCCCGGCTCGAGCGTGTCGCTCTTCGCGCCGATGCACACCGATGCGGTGACTTTCTGGCCCGCCTTGATTGTCTTGACCGCCGTGCCGGTCCCACCAGTGACCGAGCCGGTCACCGCGATCCGAGTCGACGTCCCCTTCGCACACTTCCCGAGACCCTTCGCAGGGCCGAACTTGACGTTCCCCTTGGTCGTGCCATGTTTCGTTGCCCAGGTGAGCGTGATGTTGAACGTGCCGGACGTCTTCGTCGACGCCGTGAAGACCCCGCTTCCCGAGCCGCCGGTCGCGGTTGTCGGGGTGCACTTCGACACTGTGGCTGTGACCTTGCTCCCCACGGTCTTCGTCGTCAACCCGGCGCACTGCGGACCGGCTGCGGCGCTCGCGGGCGCCGCGAGCATTCCGACCGACAGCACCATCGTTGCCGCCAACAACACTCCACCAAACCTGCGCATCCTTATGCTCCCATCAGATGAGTCACTGCGAATAGGTGAAAGCCTGACTGCTACTACTCGAGAAAGCCATACCTCAGGTCAGGTCATCGTTCAGGAGGCCAAAAGGAAACGAGCGGACGTTCCGCCGAGCCGGTCTTCGTCAAGTGCTCTCCCGACCACGATAAGTAATGGAGCAAACCGCCCAATCCGATGCTTACGCCACGCCATGCGGGCTCTGTCCGAACGCGAAGATCGACACATTCACGAAAGCCCTGGTCTCGCGCCGCCGAACTCACCCACCCGGTCCTCATTTCCGAAGCGCCCGTACCCGTCGGACATGACGGCCTTGCCTGCCCGGGAGCCTTGGCGTGGTCAGCGTCGAAGCCGGATTCGGCGAAGATTCGCGGTAGATCTCGGACACGATCGCTCTTGTTCGCGGTTTCGACTGCGCGGTGATGGGAGCTGGCTCGTACCCAGTTGCTTGCGTCGGACGATGGCCGGCAACCTCGCCCGTCAGCGAGAATGGCATACGGAGATGTGTGTTGGCAGACCCGTACAAGAACTCTCGAGCAGCGACTGCTGCGCCGAACTTGAAAGGCGTTGATCTTGAGGGTCAATCGGTCGATGCCCGCAACCACGGTGATCCCTGTTCTGATCTACGCGGATGTGCGCGCCGCGGTCGACTGGCTCACGGCGGCGTTCGGATTTGCCGAGCGTGTACGCATTGGCGAGGATCATCGCTCGCAGCTCAGCGTCGGCGATGGAGCGGTCATCATCGGCGATGTCCGTCACGATCGGCGACCGCCGCGGTCGGGTGAAGTCACCCACTCGGTGATGGTGCGGGTCACGAGCGTGGACTCGCACTGCGAGCGAGCGGAAGCCAACGGAGCGCGTATCGTCTCGCCGCCGATGAGCTTCGAGTATGGCGAACGGCAGTACACCGCGGCGGATCCCGCGGGCCACCAATGGACGTTCTCAGAAACGCTCGATGACGTAGCCCCTGAGGTTTGGGGAGGGGAAACCGTCGGTTCGGCTTGACCGGATCGTCTGGCCCTCTCGCGAAGGTCCGCCGATCGCACCGAAGTCGTATCCGTCCTCGAAGCAGCGCCCGGCCGACTTGCGACCTTGTCGGTGGCGCACTGATCGCCGCTGGTGAAAGGTGTCCGTCGAAATGGTCAGGCACAGTCGACCGGCAGCTCGCTCGCCATCGACGAACTCCTGGGCGAAACGCGTTCGTACCCGATGCCGCGACGCCATCGACCGCGACCGAGGCGAGTGACAGACGCGGCCCACGCACGAGAGAGTCAGCGATGCCGATCATGTCGGCGCGCGTCATCGTCAGGATTGCTCGTCCACTGCGATCATCACGTCAGAGGCCTTCACGACCACGATCACCGATGTGTCGATCTCGAGGCCGAGTTCGTCGGCTTCTTCCTTCGTGATGGACGATGTCATCGTCGCGCCACCGTCGAGGCGGACCTTGACCGTCGTCGTGACGGCACCTTCGTCGATTGCGATGACGGTCCCGGGCAACTGGTTTCTTGCACTCAGACGCATGGGCCCGTCTTAGCACGCTCACCGCATTGTCAAGCGGGGACCGGCTCGAGTCGGACAGGAACACGGCAGGCCCCGTCGCGCTCTCGCCTGAAGGTTGGCACGCGCGTCTTCGAGGGCGTGCGGTCGCCCGTACGCTGGTTCGTGCAGTTCGGGCGGCGTGCGGTCCTCGGTCTTCGCCCCGGACCGCACCGGTCTTTAAAGCATGTCCTCGGCTGGCAGATCGCCGCCACGGAGCCCGACGCGATCCGTCTCGAGTTGCGATCGGTGCTCATGACAGCCGTGCTCGTCGTGTACGTCGAGAAAACGACGGTCCGCGTGCCCACGCATGTCTCCTCCACGCGTCCAGTGTCACGCTGGCAGTGGGCCGCCATGGGGCCGGTCCATCGAAAGATCGTCCCGTACGTCCTCGCTCGGGCGGCTGTGCATCAGCTACGACCGACCGATTCATCGGGGCGTCGGTTGCGCTGGATCGAAGTCAGACACGAAGCGACTGAGGGGAGGCGGCCCTCGCCTCGCAGAGTCGTCGGCACGAGCGAGCCAGCGAGCGCGAACGTGGCAAGCCGGGTGCACACCCCAATCCGAGCAGCACACCGCCGATCGCCGGTAGCCCGCGGTTCGCCCGGACGAGCGCGGCCGGGTCGTCCGGCGGCCCGAACGTGGCGGCGGGCGCGGTCACGGTTGGCGCCTGAGGCACCTTCGGGTCGGGGTGACGGACGGCGTCGAGACCGCCTGAGACGAACATCGGCGTGAGCAGCGTCCGTCCGAGCCGGCCGCCGACACCTTCCCGAGCGGGACGCAGGCGCACATTTGCTCGTCATTGCGCGGGGCAAACGGGTCGACAACGGCGCACGGTTTGGCGCCGAAGGCGGGCGGGTACCGGCTCCGGAGGCTTCGACCGAGGCGGGAGACCTTCCTTTGGCACAACACGCCCAATACCACGAGCCACTCGACGCGCTTGCACCCGCGACGATCGAGCGCCATCGCGGAATCGTGTCGTTGATGGAGGAGCTCGAGGCGATCGACTGGTACGACCAGCGCGTCGACGCGACGACCGACCCCGAGCTGCGCGCAGTGCTCGCCCACAACCGCGACGAGGAGCGCGAGCACGCGGCCATGACGCTCGAGTGGCTGCGACGCAACGATCGCATCTGGGATCGGGTCCTGCGCACCTACCTGTTCCGCGAAGAGCCGATCACCGAGATCGAAGAAGTCGACCGCGAGGCAACGGCCGGGTCCGGACCCGCCGCACTCGTCGGCACGGACCTCGGCCTCGGCGACCTCACTGGGTTTGCGGCGCGATGAACCATCTTCTGCGGGAGTGCGCGCCCGTTCCGGAAGCGGCATGGCGGAAGATCGAGGACGAAGCGCGCCGCTCGCTCGTGCACTTCCTCACCGCGGGCGGCTCGTTGACTTCGAAGGACCGCTCGGCTGGCAGTACGACGCCACCGCCCGCGGCCCGGTCGCCGAGGTGCCCGGAATGGAAGCGGGCGTACGCGCCCTCGTGCGGGTTCCGCAACCCCTCGTCGAGCTGCGCGGCGGGCTTCGAAGTCGCGCGGGCGACCCTCGACGCGCTCGACCGCGGCGCCGACGACGCAGACCTCGAGTCGGTCCGGGAAGCGGCGCGTCGCCTCGCGCAGGCGGAGGACGCGATTGCCCTCGGCGACGGCGAGTTCGGGGTGCGCCCGGTTCTCGGTGCCGCGTCGCCGCACTCGCCGATCTCTCTCGGCGGCGACGCACGCAACGTGCCGCGCGCGGTCGCGGGCGCCATCCAGATCCTGCGCGACGCCGGGGTGGGCGGTCCGTACGCGGTCGCACTCGGCTCGAATACCTACACCGGAGTGGTGGAGACGACCGAGATGGGCGGATATCCCGTGCTCGAGCACCTCCGGCTCATTGCCGGAGGGCCGGTGTTGTGGTCGCCGACTGTCGACGGCGCGATCGTTACCTCATCACGCGGCGGCGACGCGCGTCTCACCGTCGGTCAGGACGCGGCGATCGGCTATCTCTCGCACGACGATTCCGTGGTGCGCCTATACCTCGAGGAATCGCTCGCGTTCGAAGTGCTGACGCCGCAAGCCGCGATCCGGCTCACACACGACTGACGTTTATGGATTGAAGCCGCGGTGGAGCAGGGAACGGTCGACCCGTGGTCTGCGCCGATCAAGAGCCGACACCTCGACACGCTGCGTCCACCACGGACCCGCCGTCGGTCGACGCGCCCGACGGCCCGGATCGACCGCGTGTCATCCGGTTGGTCGGAGAGCTCGACCTCAACTGCATCCGTGCGTTGCGTGTCACGCTCAGCGACGCGCTCGACGCGAGTGACGACGTGCGTCTCGACCTCACCGAGCTTCGGATCCTCGATTCCTGTGCGATCCGTGAGCTCCTGCGCGGCGCAGGCGCTGGCCGCTCGTGCCGGGAAGGCGTTCGGCGTCGTGTCCGCAGCTCCTACCGTCCGCCGTCTCCTCGAGGCGGCCGACGCGAACGGCTTGCTCTTCGGCGCGTGATCGTCACGGGCGCCGCCGGAATGTCCCAGAGCACGGCGCTCACCGGGCGCGCCATGTCGGCCAGGCTGGGGGACGCGTCACGCTCGCCTCGGGGCGGCGGTGCATCAACTCGTCGTCGCGCACCCCGTCGAAGGCGCCGTGCACGAGTCGCGGGAGCCGGCCGAACGCGTCCGTCACCTCGACACCGTTCATCCGACCGGGGAACGCCGCCTATACGTCGTCGCGTCTGTGCGGCTGGACGTCGCCATGACGTTCGCGAACGCGGTGCTCCACGACTTTGAGCGTGGCGTCGTCGGGTTTGGTACCGGTCGCAGCCTCGACGCGGGCCTTCGCCTCGGAGCGGCGGTCGCCGGCGGCGTCGGCTATCGGTCGTGTGATCTTGCCCTTCAAGCGGGTGAGCAAACTGCCGGACTTGGGCATGGCGTCCTCCGTAGTCGAACACCATTGAGCATTCCCCCGTGCGCGATCGACCAAAACCCGGCGCCCGAGCGTCCGAGGGTTTGCACCGACCCGAAGGGGGGAAGTTCGCGGACGCTGCCGCGGCCCGAAGCGGGGAAGGTCGCAGGCGTGCCGCTCCGGCGGCTCCGTATCGGAATCTCGAAAGGCATGACGACTGGCGGGGCGGTGGGCTACCCGCGCGTGGTGCACGTTCCTTCGCATGTACGACGGAACCGCGTCGTCTGACGGCGCGCCATCATTCCTGGATTATCGGCTCGGTGAGCACTTCGGAGCTGGTCTCGACGGCTTCGTGTACGTCAACAACGATCGTCGCGCCTGTGCGCTGTGCGCAATGCCGCCACTTTTCACTCGCGGCGCGCGCGGTCGGCTTCGATATGCACGAACCGTCCGCAGATGGGACATGAACCCGGCGCGCGACGCGGCGCAGAGCCTGGGACTCTGCGGGCGACGCGTGCCCGGCGGTCCATGCCGGTGGATCGCTTGCGGGGAAGGACTCGATCCCGGCTTCGTCGACGCCGTCATCGTCGCCATGCGTCGAGTCTGCGTTGTCGGTCATCAGTGAACCTCCGGCCGATACTGACTGCCCTTCTTCTTCGTCGCCTTGCCTCCGGGAGACAAATCGCGCCATCCGGATTCTGAGACTTCGACGTCGCATTTCTTTGCAGCGGTCGTGATCCGCTTCCACGTGCGATCGTGTTCGGTGTCGCTCACGCCCTCCACTTGATCGAACCGCGCGAGTGCGTTGCGAACATGGCGAGCATCGGTGAGCGGCTCCTTGCGCGGCTTCGGAAATGCGAACGACGACTCGGGAAGGTCGTTCTTGGCCGCTGTGCTCAGGCCCGGCGAGCGCTTCTTCGGAGCGCCCTTTGTCGGGGCGCTGCGAGCATCGCGCGCCTTGGCAACGTTGCGCCGAGCCGCAGACTTCTGCTTCGTCGTCGCCATGACATCTCCCTTCGACGAGACCGTTTCTGCCTGCCTGAAGAGTGCCCACCGAGCGAAGGGAGCAATCGCGCGGATTGGCCCGTCTGGTGCGGCTCGGCGGGCAAGCCGGCAACCAACCGACGGGCGCTAGTCGCCGAAGGCGACGCCGGGACCACCTGCGTCGGCATTCGGTTCCTTGTCCTCCAGTACCGCGATGGTGAACGCGCAAGCACACCGAACCGGCGACGAGGGCTGATCGGTCTCTCCTGGGCTGAGGGCGGACCCAGGCCTACGCATTTCGCCGACCCCGTCTTCAGTCCAACTTGGGGCCGAACCATGCGAGTCCAGGACGTGGCGTTCGAACCAGTTGTTGCTTGCAGAGCCCGCAACGCGGTCGCTCACGAACGGGGGACGCGGTTGCGACCCGAGCGCGGACATCTTCGGAAGAAATGGAAAGGAGCGCTGTTCCTGCTGAGCTCGTCGTTTCGTGTCCGGACTGGACATCTGCGGGTCAGCTGACTTTTCCCTGCGCCGCGTCTTTTTCTTCGCGGTCGCGGTGAGGATGAGCGCGGATGAGAGCGCGCCGGCGCACAGGCTGCGGGTGACAGTCACGGGCGCAGTCTCTGTTCAAAGTCCTGCGACCGCGGATTGGAGTTCCCGGTCCCAGAAGCGAAAGAAGCCGTCCTGGTCGTGACCGACTTGGTGGAAGTAGACGTGGTCGTATCCGGTGTCGATGTACTCCTGCACGGTTCCGGCAAGGCGTTCGACGCTGTCGGGGCCGCAAGGGATCGTTTCGGTGACTTGTTCGATCGTCAGCGGCTCGGTCGCGTCCTCGAAATGTGACCAGGTCGGCAGGTCTTTCGATAGCTGACCGCTCAGGCCGGCCGTCGGCCTGATCTCGCGCACGGTCTTCCTCGCATCGTCTTCACCCTCGGCCCAGCAGATGGTGAAGTTGGGCGTACCGCGGGCCGTGGAGTGGAGGACCGGCGGGGCTCTAGTCTCGTTCTGTGCGAGGTGCCGATACGGACGAACGGCGCGGAGCCTGGGTAGTTCGCGGACCACGCGTCTTGATCATCGGATACTTCGTTGTCTTGTTGGGTCTCGGTGGGGCTACTGCTCCGGCGTTGCTCGCGACGGAACGGGCTCTCGACCGTCAGCAGCACCAGTCCGATCCGATCGCTGCCGCGACGAACCATCTCCTGACGGGGGCCCTCAACGAGGAGACCGGAGTTCGCGGCTATGTGATCACCGCGAAACCGAGTTTTTTGGAACCATTCACCGCCGGGTCGGACGAGGTGACGGCGGCAGCCGCGGTGCTGGTCCATGCCGATGTAAACGTCGTTGAGCGGAGCGACATTGTCGCTGTCGAAGCGGCGCTCAGAACATGGCACGATGGCTTCGCGAACCGAGTGATTGCCGATGTCCGTGCCGGCGATGTCGCGTCGGCACGCTCCCTCGTGCAATCAGCGGACGGCAAACGACTCTTCGACCAGTTCCGCGCTGAACAAGCCCGCCTCGAAGCTGCCGTAAACGAGGATGTCGCGATCAGCCGGACGGCGTTGCGGCGCGACGTCGAACACTCACTCCTGGGGCTGTTTGTTGCGCTCTCGGTCGGGTTGGTCGTCGCGATCGCGTTGTGGATGTGGTGGCGCATCTGGGGTCGCCAGGGCGCACGGCGGGAACAGGAGTTGGCGGACCTCGCGGTACTGACGTCGTCTGTGATCGAGGCATCAGCCGATCCCATCTTCGCGAAGGATCTACAGGGACGGCATCTTCTGGCCAATCGTGCCCGCGTCGCGTCACTGACTGGTGGCGATCCGAACGTGGAGATCATCGGACGTCCGGTCGACGACTTCGTTCCTGACGAGATCGCTGCGCAGGTGGCCCGCGAGGATCGGATGGTGGTGGACACCGGTGAAGAGTCTCGATCAGATGAGGTCTTGGAACTGTCGGACGGTCCGCATGTCTTTCTGACGACGAAAAACCCGTTGGCTGATTCGAGCGGCCATCGGATCGGCGTCGTTGGCGTCGCTCGGGACGTCACCGAAGAACGCCGCTTACAGGCCGACCGTGAGCGGCTCTACCAAATCGAGCATCGTCTGGCGGCAACCCTCCAAGAAGCAATGCTCGGCAACGCCGATCTCGACGACGCCCGATACGAACTCTCTGGGCTGTATCAGCCGGCGCTCGAGGAACTCGCGGTCGGCGGAGATTGGTACGACGTCGTCCGGTTGCCGAACGACACAATCGGACTCGTCGCCGGCGACGCCGTCGGCCGCGGCATCAGCGCCGCGACCGCGATGGGGCAACTTCGAAGCGCGTTAAGTGCGCTCGCGCTGTCTGGTCTCGGCGCAGCGGACGTTCTCGAGGCCGTCGATAGCTTCGCGGCCACCATCCCCGACGCGCGCTCGGCGACGTGTGTGTACGTCATTCTCGATGCCGCGAACGAGGAGATCACCTACTCGGTCGCCGGACACATGCCACCGCTGCTGCTGGCCCCGGACGGCACCACAACCTACCTGGATGACATTCAAGATCCTCCCCTCGCCGCAACTCGGACGAAGTGGAACCGGCGTTTCGGACGACACGCATTTCCCGTCGGATCGACACTGGTGCTGTTCACCGATGGTCTCATCGAACGTCGGACCGAATCGATCGATGTCGGCCTTGCCCGCTTTGCCGCCGCCGCCTCCGAAGCTGGCCAGCTCCCGGTTCGGGAGATGTGCGAGCAACTCGTCGAGCAACTGCTCGCCGCGCAACGCCAGCGAGACGACCTCGCAGTCTTGGCCGCCCGTCTTGTGAACAGGCATGCGGACCAGTTCGATCGGCATATCTCAGCCGACGCCACCAGGGCGCGTTGGCTCCGACATCAGTTCGGCGATTGGATCGCCGACTACCACCTTGGCTCGGAAGTCGAAGCCGATCTCGGTCTTGCGCTGGGTGAAGCGCTCGCCAACGCGGTCGAACACGCCTATACGCTGCAAGGGCCGGGAACGATCGAGGTACACGCAGCGAATACCGAAGGCACCCTACGTGTACGTGTACGTGACTACGGACGCTGGCGACCGCCGCACGACGACCCGACCCGAGGTCGAGGCTTCGCCCTGATGCGGCACCTCGTCGACGACGTGATCGTCAACACTGCCCAAGACGGCACGACCGTCGAACTCCGCTACCAGATCCGAACACGGAGCGCACGGGATGCAACGCGAACCTGAGTCGCCACTCGAAGTCAGCATCGACGCTCGCGGCAGCGACATGACGGTCGTCGCCGCGCAGGGCGAGATCGACCAAGGAACCGCACCTCACCTCGAACGGCGGCTCCTTGAGGCCGTCGGTCGATCGGTACCGGTCATCGTCGATCTCAGTGCCGTCAGCTACATCGATTCGAGCGGTTTTCGAACACTGCACCGCACCGCGATCCACTGCGCGATCGTGGTCGTTGTTCCGCCCGCGGCCCCCACTCTGCGTGCGATACAGCTCGCAGGACTCGCAGAAATGATGCCCGCCTACCCAGACCTCGAAAGCGCCAAGCACGCACTCCGCCGGCCTCAACCGTAACGATGTGCGGCCCGCGCCCGCGTGACTGTCGTTTGAGTTCGCCGGGTGGCGAACCCACCACCGCCGGGTGTGCCCTGGCGTTTCGAGGACCGCCGACCGGTGATGACACATGTCACGAGACCTGATCTCGCAAAACCACGGCGACGAGCTCGTTCGGCGGTGCGCACCACAGCAGGTCGCTGCCGCGTCGCAGCGGCCCTGCGGGCAGTGTTGTCCGAAGAGAGGACTCGCCTCGCCACCAGTACGCCGAACGTGACCTCGCCGATCTCGGGCTTGAGCGCCGTTCGTCCGAATCCGGATCTCGACGCAGCCGCGGGTTCAACCGAAGTGAGCAGCCACCGGCGCTCCCTCGCGTGCGGTGCGAGGGGGAAGGAGTCAGCGACTTGAAGCACCCAAGAGTGACGGGTCGCGGCCGGTGTATGCAAGGAGCCGGTCTTGGGCAGACGCGTTTGCAGAGACGGCAATCTCTGGTTTGAAGACGCCTTTGCGTTGATCTTCGGTGAAGCGTCCGTGGATCATCTCGTAAGCCGCCTCGGGTAGACCGTCGGGCATCGTCGCGTCCTGGGCCGTGGACTTGGCGAGATCCCAACCGTGGAGCAGTTGATCGCTGAACGCGATTCCCAGTGACGGGCCGGTCTTCTCGATCGCTCCAGGTGCTCCGAACGCGTCCAGTACCTCGGCGCGAGCGCACGTGAAGTCATCGAGTGGATTGTCGGTGACGAATTCGGTCGGCGTGCGGCCGGGCGGTGACACGTCTTCGCCGCGCGCTACTCCGGCGAAGAACTTCTGCGTTTCGAGCATGTGGCCCAGCAGAGCCGCGACATCCCAACCGTCGCATATTGTCGCCGCGTCGAGTTTCCCTGCCGCGCCGGCCACCTTGGCCGCGGTCCATTCGCTCGCACGCCGATACAGATCAAGCAGGTCAAGATCCATTGCTCCTCCTCCTCCTCCTCCTCCTCCTCCTCCGCTGCTGATGCCTAGATACCCAACGGAGGTCCGCCCTACGCCAGCCGGCTCCGTCCAACGCCGCGACGCCGACCGCGAAGGTCAGACCCGGGAACGTGCTGGCGACGCGTGCGCTTCCCAACGTCTGGCGGCGCCGCTCCTCGGATCGACGGGGAGTGTTTCCTGGGTCGGTCGCCACGTACGTACCCGGCCGCAGAACGTGAGCCTTGATGTTCGGGTTCGCGCCCAGGTCGGTGCGCGGCCCCGTGCCGACCGTGACCGTGACCGTCATCGTCACCGACCTGCAGGCTGCGCGAGGGAGGCCACGTCGGCCGGTTGCGCTTCGGTTGCTGGGTCGATGCGAAACCGGTCGGGATCGTAGGAGGGCGAAGCCATGATCTGTTCGAGGGAGTATGACAAGACGGCGACGGGGCGACCGTCGACCTCGACGGCGGAGTCGTCGTGCAGCACCAGGGCGCTGATCTGGCGAGATGAGCCGGACCTTCTCGCCAGCAATCCCAGACCGAGATTCCGCGACACTGGTGTCTCGGGCACGGGTGATGTCTGCTGGGACATGTGGTGCGGCTGAGGGTGTAGGAGGGATCATGGATTGGTCGTCGCCTGCGAAGTACAAGCGGCGTTGGGACACTGCCGGCTGGTGTGTCGTCGAGGATGTCGTCCCGCCCGATCTCCTCGCCGACGCACAGCAGGCACTGCCTGACGTGTTCCCGACGGCTGACGAGTTCGCCGACAGGGTCGACCCGGACCGCAACGCTCAGTTTCTCACTGAGCGGGGTGCGCCGACTCCGCAGTTCCCGTTCGAGTCCGACGCGTTGAACGGAATCGCGCTGCACGACGCGATCATTGATCTCGCTGAACTCATGTTGGAGATCGATGACCTCCGTCTGTATCAGGCGGAGGTGACCGCCAAGTACTCGAACGCTGCGCCGGACTACGAACAGCTTCTCCACGTTGACTACGCAAATCACACGCTGGTGGTCCCACGCACGGATGTCGGCTACCAGCACGTGACAATGTTCATCTACCTCAGCGACGTGACCCCCGAAACGGCGGCGACGCGTGTCGTGTCGCGTGAACGCACGGCCGACGTCCCCATCGAACGGACCTATCTTCACGTCGAGGAATACGCTGACCTGTACGCGTTGGAAGAGTCGGCGTCAGGGCCTGCAGGTTCGGTTCTCGTGTACCGGCCAGACGTGTTCCATCGAGGCGTGCCGCTCACCGCACGACGAGCGGCGCGGTTCATGCTTGCCGTCGCGTTTAAGCCAGCCGCCACCGACTGGATCGGCTTTCACGCGTTCCCGACCCGCGCGGAAGACATGGCCTGGCATCGCTTCATGCAACACGCGACGGTGCGCCAACTCACCGCACTCGGTTTCCCGAAGCCCGGCGACGCCTACTGGACCCCACAGACACTGACGGGCGTCTCGGCGCGGTATCCGTCGCTCGACATGAGCCCCTGGCGCAACGGTTCGCTTTCCGGCTAGCAGTTGCGTCCGGCTGCCTCATATCTCGCGCCAGACAAGCCGACAGGGCCGCCGACGAAGGCGCCGACGCACGCGTCTCGTCCGGTCGAACCACACCGTTGGTGTGGTCGGAGTACCGATGTCGAGGCTGTGACCACGATGTCGCGTCACACGCGGGGAGGTCACTGACGTAGCGCGCACCGAGGCCGTGCGATGCACCGATACCGCCCGGCGCGGTTTCGAGATGGGCGCGGGAGATCGCCGAGGGCCCAAAGACTTGGCGCGTCTGCGCTCAGACGGAGGCGGGATCGATCCCTGATGCGAGGCGACCGTCGTGAACCCACGCGGCGAGCTCGGGACCGACCGTTGCCTTCACTGCGGCGTCGTAGTCGACGAGGTCCTCGTCATGCACACGGGTGCGCCATTCTCCGGAGCTGCCCGCACGGAAGAACGCCCGGTGATCGTTCCAGATCATATTGGCGTTCGGAATGACATCGTCGGCTCGGGCACGCATCCGATCGAGCGTCGCTTCCCGAGCGAGTTCTCTCGCACGCGGTCTGGTGACGTCGATGCCGAGCGCGTCGCCGAGGCGCACAATCTCGCCGGGGAGGTCGGTCGTGTAGTCGGAGAAGTGACACATGACAACATTTCCGGTGTGGCGGCGCTGCCACGCTGTATCCAAGTGATGCAGCACGCCGACGAGATTGTCAACGCCCGTGTACTGCGTTTCCGTCACGAACATCCGGAATCGCTCGGTCGGATCGTCGTGTGCCACCGGCCGGGGTGCCAGCGTGTCCAAGTCGTCGTTGCCGACGGCCTGGCCGCGCCACGCGAGTACCCGATCGAGATCCATGTTGTCGTAGTGATGTTCCAACGAGATCATCACGTCGCGGGGATCGCGACCGACGACGACGTAGCTGACCTCGTCCCGGATCGGGAGGCCGTCGAGCGGAGTGTGGGTCTTGATGAAGCGGCGGTGCGTTTGCGCCGCGTAGATCGAACACACCTCGTCGATCGGGCGAAGACACTGATCCAACCAGATCGAGAGATCGCCGAGCGGCGCCGGAAACTCAGCAGCATCGAAGATCAGCAACGCGCACAGCATCTGGGTCCATGTCGTCCCGCATTTCGACGGCGTGCTGATAACGATGTCCGACGGCCGGAACTCGAAGTCGTCCCATCGAGCACTGTCCGACATCAACGACCGATATCTCACCGTCATCGTCAGGACTCGTCAGGAATTGCGTCCCACCACTGGCACCACCATTCGGCGCCGACCAGGATGCGGAGCTTCGAATGCCAGCAATATGAGAGATCTGCGGTCGGCTCGAGGTAGTAGCGGCAGTTCTCGCACTTCTCGTCCCCTGACGGATGGCCTTTGAGTACTGCGTTCGCTGCGAGGTGACGCAGTTCCATCGACATTGTCTCGTCGATCTCTTTCGGTTCCGGCTCTGGGATGACGTAATCGGCCACGGATCGAACGTAGCAGCGTGTTGTCTCGAACGTCGCAGCGACCCCTGACGATTCCGCGCGGGGCCAGCTGCGACCCGACGTCGGAGAACGTCGGTGCGACGACGCATCGAGATCGGTGGTGCGCCTGGCTGACGACAACAAGCTTTCGCGGTGGTTGCTGTCGCGTGCCGTTCTGGACGCCGAGTCGATGACCGAGGCCTGGCGACGATCGAATGTTGACGAAGGCTCGTCGGAGCCGAAACCCGACGCGGCGCGCCGGTCCTTCGTCACACAAGATGTGCCGGTCAACGGATCGCGTCGCCTGCTCGAAATGTCCGCAAGTCCGGACACGTGGACACGTGCGACATCCATCCGCTTCTGTCTGGGATCTCGCCACGTCGCCGTGGTTCTGTTTCGTCGCGCCAACCTGAGGACCGCCGCGGTTGTGCGGGTTGTGAGATCAATTTCGTGTCGTCGTCATGACGACGGATTGGCGTCGCCGGGCAGGGTGCGACCGTGGAGCGGTCGGTGTCGGCTTGCGTGCGGATCGCTTCGGGAGCTCGGCCACAACACCGTGCGCATGCGGATTTGAAGCGCGATTCGTGATGTGTCGCGGCTGCTCAGCTAAGTTGGTCCGCCGTGCTCTCGTCGTGGGCCATGTTGGTGCTGTTCTGGCGGCGGCACGCTCACGCAGTCACCGCGACGTTGAGCGCATTCTGCCTCGCCATGACGGGACTCGTCGCGGCGTCGGCGCCCGCCGCGGCGAGCGTCAGTTCGGACCAGACGCAGATCGCTCAGTTGCAGCAGCAGATCTCGGCGCAAGGAGCGCATGTCGAGTCCCTCGTCAGTCGATACGACGAGGTCCAGGCCCAAGTCGGCGCGCTCGATGCGCAGATCGCGACCGACCAAGCGCTTCTCGCCGCCGACCATCGTGCGGAGACGGCTGCGTCGCTTGTCCTGCAACGGATCGCGATCGACGCATACGTCAGTGTGGGATTGAACTCGTCGACACTGATGCTCTTCGATGGCACGTCGAGCATCACGACGACGTTCGAACGGAACGACTACCTCGGTGACGTGAACAACAAATGGAACGCGGCGCTCACCTCACTGCATCTGAATCAGGCCCGTACCCAGGACACCGGAAACGCGTTGCGGTCGGAGCAGGCCCGCGAAACGCGACGCTCGCTCAGCTCGCCAGCGCCCATAACGCTGCCAACGCGGCGATCGCGTCCGACGAAACGACGTTGAGCCGTCTCAGCGGGAACCTCCGTTCCGTGTTGGCAGCTGCCAACGCGCGACGCCAGGCCGCGCAGCTCGCGGCGGAGCGCGCGGCTCGCGTCGGCCGCACTGGCACCCGAGGAGGAGGCCGAGCCGCCGGAGCCGTCGTCGACGTCCTCACCGTCGCCGTCGTCCTTGCAATCGTCGCCGCCGCCTGTGTCCTCGCCGCCTGATCCGGGCGCGCCGTCGTCGCCGGGCGGCTACGCGAATCCGCTTCGAGCCGTGAACGCGTTGTCGCCTGAACGGATCGACCAGGGAGTGGACTACAGCGGCTTCGGTCCGATCTACGCGGTCGGCGACGGTGTCGTGCTCAGCACCATCAACGGCGGGTGGCCAGGTGGGACGTTCATCGCCTACCAGCTGACCGACGGGCCCGCGGCCGGGCTTGTCGTCTATGCCGCTGAGGACATCGAACCGGCCGTGCAGATTGGGGCGACGGTGACCTCGAACACCGTGCTCGGTCAGATGTACGCAGGGCCAGACGGCATCGAGACCGGCTGGGCCGACGGTTCCGCGTTGGGCGACACGATGGCCCGCATCTACCAGCAGTTTTCGGGGTCGAACTCGACTGCGTTCGGGTACAACTTCTCCCAGCTTCTGCAGTCGGTTGGTGCTCCGGGAGGCGTACTCCAGAACAATCCGCCCACCGGCCTCCTTCCGCAAACGTGGCCACACTGGTAACGCTCGCCCCTGTTGAGCGCGAGGGGTCGCACCGCGGCGTGATCGCAGTCTGATCAACGTGCAAGAGGCCGGATCGCGCACGCCGATGGTTTGCGACGCGAACTCACGTTGATCGCTGCCACGCGTCGAGCCGACCCGCGTCTCAGCCGCGGTCACGTCCGACGTCATACACATGGGTGCGCGAAATTCCCGCACGTTGGCACTCCCGGACCGAGCCGTACGACTCACCGACGCGCGAGGGCGTGTCGACGTTGATGGGCTTCGTTCCCGGGCGGACCGCATGCGATGCCGGCGATCTTGTCGGTGACGCTGCTTCCGGCGCGATCGAGTGCTGGAGCGTCGCGCAGTGGGGACTCGAGCGACTTGTCCGAAGGCTTGCCGGGCTGCAGCAGCCATCGTTATCGTCGCGCGGCTGAGGGGGAGGGCGGGCCGTGGCGCAGAGTTCTACGACGAAGGTCGCGCTCGTCACCGGTGCGAGCCGCGGTATCGGCAAGGCAATCGCGGTCGAGCTCGCCGACGCGGGCTACGACGTGGCGATTCTCGCCCGCACCGTGCACGAGGGTGAGACACGCGAGCACAGTTCGACGCTGAAGCATTCGGATACCTCGCCGCTGCCCGGTTCGCTCGACAGCACGACCGAGCTCATAGAAGCGACGGGCAGCCGGAGCCTCGCCATCCCAGCCGACCTCCTCGACCACGCGTCGCTGGTGCGTGCTGTCGCGGCTGTGCTCGCGCAGTGGGGCCGTGTCGATGTGCTGGTCAACAACGGCCGCTACATCGGGCCGGGCCACATGGATTACATCGTCGACACGCCGGTGCAGGTGCTGCGCGATCACCTCGAGGCCAACGCGCTGGCGCCGGTCGTGCTCATCAAGGAAGTGCTGCCGCAGATGATGCAGCGCCGAGACGGAACGATCATCAATATTACGTCGTCTGCCGGCTACGAAGACCCTCCGCAACCCGCGGGTGAAGGGGGATGGGGTCTCGGCTATGCCTTCAGCAAAGGGGCGCTGCATCGCATCGCAGGAGTGGTCGCGGTTGAGCAACGTCACAACAACGTGCGTGCCTTCAATGTGCAACCGGGGTTCATCGCGACCGAACGGATCCGTCAAGACATGGCACCGTTCGGCTTTGACGCGTCCACGGGAGCGCCCGCGGCGATCGTGGGCAAGGTGTGCCGTTGGTTGCTCGAGTCGCCGGAGGCAGTCGCGATGAGCGGTTCGTGCATTCAAGCCCAGCAGTTGTGCAGCGAGCGCGGCCTCCTGTCGGGATGGTCCCTCCGGCCGTAACCGCCGCGCGGACGTTCGCTACGCTCGCCCGCGATGCGCGAAGCGGCGAACACCCGCGACAAGTTGCTCGACGCCGCGGCGCGCCTGTTCGCCGAACGCGGCATCGACAACGTGTCGCTCGCCGAAATCGTGCGTTGCGCCGGTCAGCGCAACTCGTCCGCGTTGCATTACCACTTCGGCAGCCGCGACGCGGTGCTCGTCGCGCTGTTGGAGCGCCACGTACCAGACATTCGTCTCCGGCGCCTCGAACTGCTCGAGGCTGCGAGGGTAGGAGCCGACGACGACGCGCGAGCTGCGGCGGAGGCCATTGTCCGACCGATCACCGAGTTCGCGCAGCAGGGCTGGCACGAGCGCGCGTACCTCCAATACGGCAGTGAGCTGGGACAACAAATCGAGCGGGTCGCGCCCGACGTGCAAGCCCGGCTGCACGAGACGTCCGGGTTCGAGGCATGGGATCTTCTGCGCAGGCGTTGCCCGCGTCTGACCAGAAAATTTGGCTGGAGCGGATGGCGATCTGCACTGCGTTCATCGGCCGCGCGGCCGCCGATCGGGCCGCGCTCCTCGATCGCCGGCGCGGTCGGATCGAGCAGCGCCGCACCCGGTGCTCTCCGACGACCTGTTTGTGGACAACCTCATCGACATGTTGGCGGGCGCGATGACCGCGCCCACGACCATTCGTTCCCACTAGCCGACGCCGCGAGGCTCACGACATGGGAGCTCATGACACAGGGGACCTGCAGCGACTCTTCGAGTCGCTGTCAAACTGGGACCGTTGGGGTGACGACGACGAGCGGGGCGCCCTGCACCACCTCACCGACGCGGCATCGGGCGGCCGCCGCGACGTTGGTACGCGGCGGCGAGTCGATCAGCTTGGCCCGCAACCTCGCGACCGAGCCCTCCGCCGGAGAACCCGCATCCCGCGCAGCACCACATGCTGGCGTCCGGCGACGCGCGGCACACCAACGGGATCCCCGGTTACGAGGCCGCACGGGACCACGTCGGCCTCGACGTGCACGGCCTCGGCATGACCCACGTCGACGCCCTCTCGCACATGTTCGTGCGCGGCGAGATGTACGGGGGCCGCCCGGCCAGCGAGGTCCGCAGCGACGGCGCCCGCTCCAACACGGTCATGTCGATGGCCGACGGCGTGGTCGGGCGGGGCGTCCTCCTCGACGTCCCGCGGCTGCGTGGTATCGAGTTCCTCGACAACGGCGACGCTGATCACGCGCGGCGACCTCGAAGCAGCCGAGATCGCCGCACGATCTACGCGTGAGCACCGGTGACGTCCTGCTCGTGTCGTGGGGCCGCGACGCCCGTCGACGGGCCCGACGAGGCGGGTTCGACGGCTTGGCCGGACTGCACCCCGATTGCCTGCCCTGGCTCCACGAACGCGAGGTGGCGGTGCTCGGCAGTGACGGGATCTCCGACCCGATGCCGTTCCTCGGCACTCCGACAGTGGCCCTTCCCGGTCCACCAGATCGGCATCACCGCCATGGGCCTTCACCTGATCGACAACATGGCGCTCGGCGCGCTCGGCGAGCGTTGCGCCGAAATCGGTCGGTGGGAGTTCCTGTTCTCGATGGCACCGCTGCGGATCGAACGGCGACCGGCTGCCCGGTGAACCCGGTGGCCGTCCTGTGAACCCGATGCGACGAGCTGCGGGCGCTCGTGCAGCGCTACGCCCGAGCCGCTGACGAGCGCGACATCGAAGCGCTCCGTTCGCTCTTCCATCCGGAGGCGTCGATCGTAGGCCTACGCGGACCGCTCGGTCTCGACGAGTGGCTCGACACCATGCGCGCACCGCGCGTGTTCCCGACCAGCATGCATGTGCTCGGCGACCCACTCATCGACGTCGCAGACGACGCCGAAACGCGACACCTCGACACCTACGCCGTCGTGTACCAGTTCGGCGATACGCCATCCGGTCAACGCGACCTCACGCTGGGCATCCGCTATGTCGACGACGGTCGTGCACTCGACGGCCGGTGGGTTGTCCGAGAACGTCGTGCCCGCACGCTCTGGATGCGGTAGCGACCACGTTCGAACCGCGGGTCAGGCGATCCGGCGACGCAAGAGCCGACCGGGCGTCGCGCCGGTCGACTCGCCGTCGCTGATGGTCACCTGGCCGTTGACGATCGTGGCCAGGAACCCGTCCGACCGCTGCTCGAGCCGTCGGCCGCCGCCGGGTAGATCGTCGACGAGTTTCGGGCACGGCCGGTGCCGACCGTGGCGGGATCGAAGATGTTGAGATCGGCGGCCATGCCTGCACGCAGCAGACCGCGGTCGGCGAAACCCCAGGCCAGCGCGGGCGCGAGCGTGATCATCCGACCGCCTCCTCGAGCGTGAACTCGTGGCGGTCTCGCACCCAGTGGCCGAGCAGATGGGTGTGGATCGACGAGTCGGCGATCTGGCTGAGGTGCGCGCCGGAGTCGGAGAACGTCATCACCGCGCGCGGGTGGCGCAGCGCCCGGAGCAGCATCGCCTCGTCCTGGGGGTACAGGCTCGGCTGGATGAACAGCTGTTCGCCGTCCGGACTCGACGCACAGGTCGATCATGGCCTCGGCCGGATGGACGCCTCGCTGCCGAGCGACGTCGGCCACCGACGGATTGGGCGGCAGCCCGTGCTCGTAGACCCGGATGCCTTCGAAGTCGGGCGGACGCGCCTGGGCGCCGACGCCCGGTCCAGCGTCGCGTAGTCGGCGTGCACGGCAGCGTCGACGCAGGGCGGCGCCGGTCGGGATCGCGCAGGATCGGCGCAACTGCTCAGCCGAGGGGCTGTGCGCGGAGCTCGTGCCACGCCGGGAGCAGGTCGAACGGCAGCCGGGTCTTGAGCGACAGCAGCACCGAGATGCCCCGGCAGTGGGTCTGGGCGATCACCCGGCCGCCGGCGGCGGCGGCGTCGTCGAGGAAGTCGAGCAAGATAGCCGGCTCCGCGGGTGGCCACCAGCCCGAAGGTCATCGGCACCCGAGTGGTCGGCGGCGAGGTCGATCATGCGCGTCGAGCGCGCCGGCACGCACCGTCGGGGTCGGGCGCCGACATGGCGCCGTCGGCGCCTTCGAAGATGCCGGCTCCCAGGTCGCCCATCACGCCGACCAGGCGCGACGACCTCGTCCCACGACGCCAGGCGCGACGCGACCGGGCGGTTGTCGGAGGTCTCGTGGTGCTCGCTGCGCGACGTGCGAGAAGCCGATGGCCCCGGCCCGGAGCGCGTCGGCGAGCTGGCGCTCCATGAGGCGAGGTCGTCGTCGGTCGGCCTCCTGCTCGAAGGCCCGCTCGCCCATGGCCCAGGTGCGCAGGGCCGAGTGCCCGATGTTGGCGGCGAAGTTGATGCCCTTGGCGAGCCGGTCGACGGCGTCGAGGTACTCGGGAAACGTCTCGAAGCTCCAGTCGATCCCTGCGGCCAGGGCGGCGGGATCGATGTCCTCGGCCCGCTCGAGGTTGCGCACCACGAGGGCCCGCTCGTCGGATCGCACCGGCGCCAGGGTGAAGCCGCAGTTGCCCATGACCGCCGAGGTCACCCCGTGCCAGCACGAGCTGCTGCCGGTGGCGTCCCAGAACACCTGGGCGTCCATGTGGGTGTGACCGTCGATGAAGCCGGGGGTGACGACATGGCCGTCGGCGTCGATCTCCTCGGTCGCCGCGCTCGTCGGATCCGGCCGACGAAGGCGATGCGATCCGTCCACGATGCCGACGTCGGCCCGGAAGGAGCCGAGGCCCGAACCGTCGACCACGGTCCCGTTCCGGATCACCAGGTCGTAGCATCACGTCACCCTTGCATTTCAGCGCTGAGCATTGCGAGCCGCGGCACGACCTTGGGCGACCGCTGTAATGAGCTTAGATTACGACCCACGATGGCCGAGTCCTCAGCCGAGATCCACGGTCGTCTGCGCCATCCCGTCATCGACATCGACGGGCACATGGCCGAGCACCTCCCGACCCTGGCGCCCTACCTCGAGCAGGAGGGTCTGTCGCTCGACCATCCTGCACTGCGCGCGCCTGCTGCCGCCGTACGGCGGGCACCGACCGCGACTGGCACGACCAGACGCCCAGCCGAGCGGGCCGCCACCCGGACGCCCGAGGGCCGTGGTGGAGCTCGCCGGCGCGCAGACCATCGACCTCGCCACCGCGCTGTTCCCCGACCTGCTCTACGAGCGGCTCGACGAGCTGGGCATCGACTTCGGTGTCGTCTACCCGAGCCTCGGCCTGGTCTTCCTGCACACGCGGGACGAGACGCTACCGCCGGGGCACGTGCCGCGCCCTCAACCGGTGCAACGCCGAGACGTTCGCACCGTTGGCCGATCGGCTCACGCCGGTGGCCGCCATCCCGATGCACACCCCCGACGAGGCCGTGGCCGAGCTCGACTACGCGGTCGATCGAGCTCGGGTTCAAGGCGGTGCTGTGCGCCGGGTACGTGCAGCGTCCGTTCGAAGCCGCTGGCCGACAAGGACCCGGAGGTCGCGCGATACGCCTTCTGGCTCGACCAGTTCGGCATCGACTCGCGCCTACGACTACGACCCGGTGTGGGCCAGGCCGCGCAGGAGCTCGGCGTGTCGGTCGCCTTTCACTCCGGCTTCATCGGGCATGACGCCCCTACCGTTCGATCTCGAGCTACGTGTACAACCACCTCTCGATGCTGGCCGAAGGGCAGCAGTCGCTGGCCAAGTCGCTGTTCCTCGGCGGGGTCACCCGCCGGTTCCCGGACATGAACTTCGCCTTCCTCGAAGGCGGCGTGGCGTGGGCGGCGTCGCTCTACAGCGACATCATCGGCCACTGGGAGAAGCGCAACCTCGCCGCGCTGCGGACCCAGCCTCGACCCCGCGCTCGTCGACCGCGACTGCTGGCGATGATGGCCTACATCCAACGCTCCGCGGCGCACGCCACCGGGCGGCCGATGCGTCGGCGCCGACAGAGCCCGACGACATGCTCGACGAATGGGCGGCGTGCGGCATCGAGCGCGCCGAAGACATCAAGACCTGTTCGTCGACCGCTTCTTCTTCGGCTGCGAGGCCGACGATCCGCTGACCTCGCATGGCCTTCAACACCGACGGTCAACCCGTTCGGCGCCGAGCTCAACGCCATGATGGGCTCGGACATCGCCCACTGGGACGTGCCCGACATGACCGAGGTACTCGAGGAGGCGTGGGAGATGGTCGACCACGGCTGGATCGACGAGGCCGCCTTCGAAGAGTTCACGTTCGCCAACCCGGTGCGGTTCTACACCGGGACCAATCCCGCTTCTTCAAAGGCACGGTGGTCGAGGACGGCCGTCGACCGGTTTCTGGCCGAGGCCTGACGTGCTCGACCTGCGTGCTCGAGGGCGGCGACCGTCGTCGACGGCACCGGCGCCCCGGCTACGTCGCCGACGTCGGGTATCGACCACGGGACGCATCGTCGCGCATCGGCGACCGACGAGCCTCGCCACGCGGAGGTCATCGACGCGCGCGGGCAAGGTCGTCTGCCCCGGCTTCATCGACATCCACACCCACTACGACGCCCAGCTGCTGTGGGACCCCACCGCCAGCCCGTCGGTGCTCCACGGCGTGACGACCGTGATCGGCGGGAACTGCGGCTTCTCGATCGCCCCGCTCGGTCCGGGCGACGCCGGCTACATCCAGCAGATGATGGCCGTGGTCGAGGGCATCCCCCTGAGGCGCTCTCAGGCGGAGGCGACGTGGGACTGGCGGCGTTCGGCGAGTACCTGGCCCGGCTCGATCGACGGCCTCGCCGTCAATGCCGGCTTCCTGGTCGGCCACTCGACCTCCGCCGGGCGGTGATGGGCGACGCCGCCACCCGGGACGCGGCGAGCCCCGAGCAGCTCGCCGCCATGGTCCAGCTGCTGCACGAGGCGCTCGTGGCGGGCGCGCTCGGGTTCTCGTCGTCGCTCGGCGAAGGCCACATCGACGGCGACGGCCGGCCGGTGCCGTCGCGCTCGGCCAGCTTCGAGGAGTTCGTCGCCCTGGCCGGCGCGTTGCGGGACCACCCGGGAACCACGCTCGAGTTCATCCCCACCGTGGGGCCCATCCCCGACGAGCGCATGGAGCTCATGGCCGACATGTCGCTGGCCGCCGACCGTGCCGCTCAACTGGAACCTGCTCGGCAGCCTGGCCTCCGAGGAGATCTACGAGCAGCAGCTCGTCGGCGTCCGACGTCGCCGCCGGCTCGGGGCGCCCACGTGGTCGCCCTGACCCTTCCCGACATGATGCGCATGCGAGCCAGCACGCTGCTGGCTCGCTGCCCGGTTGGCGCGACGTCGTCGCGTCTCGATCACGACGGCCGCCGGGCGGCCGTCGCCGATCCCGCGACCCGGGCCGCCGCTTGCGGGCCGGCGCCGAACGCGGCTCGACCAGGCGTTGGGCGTGCTCTCGGACTTCGGACTCATGGAGGTCGCCGGACCGGCGAGTCAAGCGGCGAGCCGTGGGTCGGTCGAGCCTCGCCGACGATCGCCGCCGCGCGAGGAACCGACGTCATCGACGTGCTCATCGACGTGGTCCTGGTCGACCGTCTCACCCTGTTCGTCGTCCTGCCGTCGCTGACCCCTTCGCTTGGGCGGTCCGACGAGGGTTGGCGGGTCCGTCGGGTCGAGGTGTGGAAGGACCCGCGGGTCATGCTCGGCGGTTCCGACGCCGGCGCCCACGTCGATCTGATGTGCCACGCCAACTATCCCGACCGTCGTGCTCGGTGAGGTCGTCCGCGACCGGGGCTTGCTGTCGCTCGAGGAGGCCGTCGAGATGATGACCGACCGTTCCCGCCCGGCTTACGGGCTGCGGCACCGGGGTCGAGTGGCCGAAGGCTGGCATCGCCGATCTGGTGGTGTTCGACCCCGACGAGGATCGCCACTGAGCCAGCGAACGTCCGTCACGATCTTCCCGGCGGCGGCGAGCGGCTCTACGCCTGCCGCCGCGGTGTCGACCACGTCTTCGTCGCGGGCGTCAAGTGGTCGTCGACGGCGAGACGACGGATGCGACGACCCGGAACTGTCCTGCGCTCGGGCGTGCACACCGAGACGGTGTCGCTGGCGATGGCACGCGGATCGTGACGGCCCGACGACCGAACGCCGCGTCAGGCGGTGGCACCGCCGTCGATCGTCAAGACCGAGCCAGTGATCGTTTCGCCTCGCTCGAGGCCAGGTAGGCGACCGCCGCGGCGACCTCGTCGACCTCGAGCACGCGGCCCATCGGCGATGCCGCCCGGGCCAGAAGCGGCATGTCCGCGCCCTCGGGCAACGCGAAATTGCGCAGGAAGGGCGTGTCGACCGACGCTCGGGCACACGGCGTTGACCCGCACGCCACGCTTGGCCAGCTCGATCGCCATCGACTTCGTGAGCATGATCACCCCACCTTTCGAGGCGCAGTAGGCGGCGTTGTAGGGCGTGGCCCGCATGCCGGCCACCGACGCCATGTTCACGATCGTTCCCGTCGAGTGCAACAACGGGGCCAACGCCGCCTGGCTCAGCAAGAACGTGCCCGTGAGGTTCACGTCGATGATCTGGCGCCACTCGTCGGTCGGGAACTCACCGATCGGATGCGAGGCCGCGACACCCGCCACGTTGACCAGCACATCGAGGGTGTCGAACCGGTCCACGGTCTGGGCGACAGCCGCGGCACACGACACCGCGTCGGTCACGTCGCATCTGATCGCGGCGCCACGCGCCAGCGTCGCCGCGGTCCGTGCGGCTGCGTCAAGGTTCCGATCGAGACACATCACGTTCGCGCCCTCGGCGGCGAAGCGTTGCGCGACCGCGCACCCGATCCCACTGCCCGCTCCCGACACCGCGGCCGTCTTCCCCGTGAAGCGTTCCATCGCAGCGACGGTACTCGCCGTCGTCACGGACCGAAACGCGTATGAAAACCACACCGGTATCGGCAACGGTCGAACGCATCGCCGCGCAAGGCCACCTCATCGGCGGTGAGTGGCGACCCAGCAGCGCAGCCGGCACCTACCAGCACCATTACGCGGCAACCGGAACCGTGCAAGCCGAGATCGGTCTCGGCGGCGCCGACGACGTCAACGCCGCAGTCGCAGCCACGCGCAAAGCCGAGCCCGACTGGAACGCGATCTCACCGATGCGCCGAGCCGCAATCCTTTCCGTCTCGCCGACCTCGTCGAACAGCACGCCGAAGAGTCCGCCGCGATCGGCGCACTCGACAACGGCACGCCGATCAACGTGATGCGGCCCGGGAGCTACACCGCGAACTGGGTGCGCTACTACGCCGGCTGGTGCGACAAGCTCGACGGCGAGGTGCTCCCCGCGGGAGGTCCTGGACTGTGTTATGTGCGACCCGAACCCTACGGCGTGATCGCCGCGATTCCGCCATGGAACGGCTCGATGATGGGAATGGGCCAGAAGGTCGCCCCCGCGCTCGCGGCCGGCAACGCAGTGGTGGTCAAGGCCCCCGAACTCGCGCCGTTCGGCATGTTGCGATTCGCCGAACTCGCCCTCGAAGCAGGACTGCCGCCGGGCGTCTTGAACGTCGTGACGGGCGACGCGACCGCCGGCGAAGCACTCGTTCGCCATCCGAGCATCGACAAGATCACCTTCACCGGCAGCGTCGCGGTCGCGCATCGGATCATGGCCAGCGCGGCAGAACATCTCACGCCGCTCGCACTCGAACTCGGCGGCAAGTCGGCCAACATCATCTTTCCCGATGCCGACCTTGACGCCGCTGCTTCCATGTCGGCGCTGCTCGGCACGGCAGTGCTCAGCGGGCAAGGGTGTGCCCTCCCGACCCGTCTGTACGTCCACAACGACGTCTATGACGACGTCGCAGCCAAGGTGCTCGACGTCGTCCGGTCGCTGCGGGTCGGCGACCCGTTCGATCCCGACGTCGTCGTCGGGCCGGTGGTCACCGCATCGGCACTCGAACGTATCCTCGGTGTGATTGACCGCTCAGCGAGCGACGGCGCCGAGCTGCTCACCGGCGGTTGCCGCCTCGGCGGTGAACTGGCAGCCGGCTATTTCGTCGCGCCGACCGTCTTCGGCAACGTCGATCACGACAGCGGCCTCGCCCGCGATGAGATCTTCGGCCCGGTCCTGGCGATACTTCGGTTCTCAACCGAAGACGAGGTCGTCACCAAGGCCAACGACAGTGGATATGGTCTCGCCGCGTACGTACATACCCGCGACGTGTCACGCACCCACCGCGTCGCACACGCACTCGAAGCTGGCAACGTCACGGCCAACGGATTCCCGGCGATGGCTCCGAGCACCCCGTTCGGTGGCTACAAGCAGAGCGGCTTCGGACGAGAAGGCGCACGCGCCGGCATCGAGGAGTTCGTCCGTCGCAAGAACATCTACCTCGCCCCGTAAGACCACACACGGAACGGCGCTCTGCGACCGGCGAGACACGACGAACCTACGCAAGCCGAACCTAATTGTCGTCTTGGAGCACAAGGGCTGGTGAACGATGGCCGTGATCACCTTCGAGGAGTCGCTGCGCCAGTACCGCCAACTCGCCCAGCACGGGCGCGACGCCGAGAACGCGGGGGACTTCGCCGAAGCGGTCCGGATCTGCCAGCAACTCCTCGCGCATGCGGTCGGGCTGCGGTGACGGTTGATGGCGTGGGATCATGCGCCGTGGTCACGATCGGACCGGCCCTGGACGGCGTGCCGTCTCTGTTCTCGGTCGGGTTCGACCTTGCGTCCGTTGGTTTCTCGGTGCACGAACATTTCGCGCATGGGACAGCTTCGGCGTACGTCGCGGCGGGACGGCGCGCACCGGACGGCCGCTGGCAGGTCAAGCCGTCAGGAACGGCGGCGTTCACGACGCGACTTGTCGTATACCGGCCGACCGATCCGGCGCGTTCGAACGGCACAGTGATCGTCGAGTGGCTGAACGTGACGGGCGGTCTCGACGTTCCCGCCCTGTGGATGGCGACCCACCGACACCTCGTCCGCGATGGGTACACGTGGGTGGGTGTGAGCGTGCAGCAAGTCGGGATCGCCGGAGGTGGCGTGATGCCCGGTTTAGGGCTTCGCGACACGGCTCCCGAGCGATACCACGCGCTGGACCATCCCGGCGACGTCTACTCGTTCGACATCTTCACGCAAGTCGGGCGCGCGGTCCGGGCCGAGCTGGCAAGCCGGTACGGGTTGCGCGTCGACCGCGTGCTCGCGACGGGAGCTTCGCAGTCCGCCTGCTATCTGACGACGTATGTAAACGCGATCGACGCCCGAGACGCCGTGTTCGACGGCTACTTGTTGCAGGGCCGGGCAGGCGCGGGGGTTCCGATCGAAGGCTGGGATCCGACGACCGTCGGGCCGCTCGCAGACGTCGCGACGCGGCGGGCCCGGCTCGCCGGGAGCGACCACATCCGCGAAGACGTCCGCGTCCCGGTCATGGTCGTGCAGAGCGAAACGGATGTCTTGGGTGCCCTCGCCTCTCTCCCGGCCCGACAGGCCGACAATCAACGGTTCCGGCTTTGGGAAGTCGCAGGCGCGGCGCACTGCGACACCTACTTCCTGTGCGCATCGTCGCACGACTCTGGCTCGCTTCCCGTCGCGGATCTCGCCAAGCTCATCGCACGTGCCGACCGATCAGGCGTGCCGACCGCGTTCCCGATCAATTCGGGACCGCAGATGCATTACGTCCTCGAACGCGCATTCGACGCGCTCGACCAGTGGACCCGCGACGGTTCGGCGCCCGTGTCGGCGCCGTGGCTCGAAGTCGACGAGAACGGCACGTTCGGCATCGACGACGTCGGCATCGTGCGCGGCGGCGTGCGCACCCCTTGGGTTGACGCACCGACCAACATTCTCTCCGGCCTCGGCCAACCCGGCCCCATGACCGACCTGTTCGGCACGACACGACCGCTCGACACGACGACACTGACCGCGCGGTACCCGCACGGCCGCGACGACTTCCTCGACTGTTTCCGCAACGCGACCCGTGCCGCCATCGACCGTGGATTTCTCGTCGCGGCTGACGGCCCTGAGATCGAAGCCCTCGGCGCCGCCTCCTGGTCCAATCCCTGACACCGAAGCCAACGCCGACGCCTCGACGACCGTCCCACGCCGGCAAGAGTTTGCCGGACAGACGTCACGTTGTGGCCGCCCGGCCGTGCGATTGCGGAAATGCAACCTGTCATTGCGAATTCGGTGAGCGCGTCACTCGGGAGAGGTGCATCCGTTGGGCGAAGCCCCTGAGGACGTAGGGGCGTGCGTCGGCGCACCACCATGAGGGGAGGTCGCGCAGTGCAGCCCGGGTCTGTTCGTCGACGAGCAGCGTCGACGGTGCCGCGAGTTTGACTGCGCGTGCGGCGAGGTTGACGACAGGGCCGGAATAGTCGCCGTCGCGTGCGAGGAGCTCGCCGGTCGCGATGCCGACACGTACCGGGGGCAACACCGCTTCGGACTCGAACGCTCGAATGAGCTCGAGGCCGATATCAACCGCAGCGACCGGATCGTCAGCGACGAACAGCACCTCGTCGCCGATGAGTTTGACGACCCGACCGCCGTGTCCCACGACGATCTCTGACGCGGTCGCATCAAATCGAGTCAGGGCGTGCGCGAGTCCGAACAGGTCGAGCTGTTGCGTCCAGGCCGTCGAATCGACGAGATCCGCGAAGCCGACACTCCGGCGGACGAGATCAACTCCTGAGACTGCCTCCAACACGTCGGGACGGAAGCCGCGCTGGATGTGGTGTCGCAACAACGTGTCGAACCCGCGGGCGAGACCGTCAAGCAGCAGCATCGATTCCGCACTCGCTTGAGCCAACTGCAAACCCGACGGATCTGCCTCAACGGCAGGCGACGCGACATTCACGATGAACGCGCTGACGGTGGCGTCGGCGACCCGCGCCGCGGCCGCGCCGATCACGCGCAGCAGCTGGATTGCCACCTCCTCTCCGAACAACTCGATGCCCGCACCGACGATCTGGAGCAGCTCGACGTCGCGTTGCAAGAACGCCGGACCGTCAGCATCGACGTCGGGGTCGGGAAATCCCGCCGCTCGCCACGCCCGCGCCACGAACGACCGCTCAACCTCGGCGGCGATCGCCACATCATCGATCGTGAGCGATTCGCGATTCGCCCACAGCGCGATCGTCGACGCCAGTCCCGGAAGCTCGTCCGGCTTCGCGGCCGCGAGGTCGTCCAGCGTTGCTCCCAGACCAACCAGATACTCCAGCAACGCCAGTCGTGACGCGGCGTCGTCGGCGCCCGGTTCGTACAGTCCCGCCGCCTCAAGTTCGGCCGGACCTGGGCGGTGCACCACATCCGAGCCTCGCGCCGTGCCCGCCACCTCGACAACACATCAACACCCACCCGCTGCGACGGTCGCTCGACGCCGACCGTCGCCGACATCCGCGCCGGGCTGACCGTGGCCTTCGGAGCCAGCCGCCCCGGTCCGGCAGCTCGCGATCCGGCACCTTCCGTGCACGGCGAGGGGTGCACGCCCATCCGGTGGAGACGAACACACAACCGCCAAGATGCCTGCGTCGGCGCCGCGGAGCCGAAGAATTTGACGACCCGACGAATTAGGTTGGTCGTTCGGCCCCTGAGCAGCGGCGACGATGTTTCGCGGCGGCCAGTCCGGGCTGTGCGGAAGGCCGAGGTGCGAACGGCGGTGCATGATGTTTGCGATGGTGTTGGCAATCACTTCGCTCGGGGACTTCGGACGATGGGCACGCGGCAACGGACTCGAGATCGTGTTGCTCATTGTCGGTTCGGTCCTTCTGACACGATTCGTCGCCTGGTTGGGCGCCAACCTGACCGCACGGATCGATGCGCACGACGAGAGCAGCGACGCGCTCGTCCGTTCCGAGGCGGCCAAGCACCGCCACTCGGTCGCCCAGGTCATCACCGGAACCGCGCTCGTGCTCATCTATTCGATCGCCGGAGTGTTGGTCCTCGCACGCTTCGATGTCCCACTCGCCAGCCTGATCGCCCCGGCCACCGTCGCAGGAGTCGCGCTGGGCTTCGGGGCACAACGGGTGGTCCAAGACATCCTCGCCGGCTTCTTCATCATCACTGAACGCCAATACGGGTTCGGTGACCTCATCCGTATCTCCAACCTGGGCGCGACAACCGGAGTGACCGGCACGGTGGAGGACGTCACACTGCGAGTCACTCGCATGCGTACCGTCAACGGAGAAGTTGTCATCATCCCAAATGGACAGATCAACCAGGTCACCAACCTGTCACGGGACTGGGCTCGAGCCGTCGTTGACGTGCCACTCCCGGCGACCGCGGACATCAACCGAGTCAACGCGTTGCTCCAAGCTGTCGGCAACGCGGTCTACGCGGACGAGTCTCTTCGTCCGCTCATGCTCGACGCCCCGACCGTCATGGGCGTCGAGAGCATCGACGTCGGCGGATTCAGCATCCGCATGGTCTCCCGCACGCTTCCCGGCAAGCAGTTCGTCGTCGGCAGGGAGCTACGTGCCCGCATTGCGACCGCCCTGCGGGAAGAGGGCATCATGCTCTCCGCAGACCTCGAGACCGTCGCAGCACCCCCAACCTGATGCGCCTGCGCATCCGGCGTTCCACATCTGTGCTGAGTGCAATCTTCATCGTCACCCTCGTCGTCTACGTCCTGGTACGGCCCGCGTCGGTGTCGCCGCACGACACGGTGCCCCGCACGTCGCCGACCACGGCGACCCAGACGACCCGCGCCGGCACGACGCCACCGACTCCGCGACCGACGACCACAACGAGCGCGACGCGGGCGCGTTCGCCAACGACGTCACTGCCGCCACCGTCGAGATCGACCCAACCAGCGACGAGTTCATCCCCCTCGACTGCTGCCACATCCACAACACGCGACCCAACGACCCCGTCGAACCGCACGCCAAGAACGGGCCGTTCCTCAGCGGCGTCCCCCGGACCGCGATGAGACGCGGCCGCTTGCGCGGCAGGCGTCACCAGCATGGGTCGCTTCCAGACGGCTCCCCGGCCGGGCGGTCGGGCGCCCGCTGTCGGTGTTTGCCTCCCCACACAGGCGAGCCTCGGCATGTCCGTCCGCTGAGGCCTGCCGACTCGGCGGCAGGCCGGATGCCGGATGCGGGATGCCGCCAGCGTGTGCGCGATCTCACGCTCCGGCAGTCCGCGACCCAGTTGCAAGCAGACGAGCCGACGACCATGCCTGCACTCGGCCGGCGCACTCCTCATTCCCGGCGCGGAACCTGTCGACGGCGATCTAGCGCGCGCTCCCGGCCACTCGGTGCTGTGTGTCTGAGATGCATCCTGATCCGGAAGAAGCCCCGTATCGAACCAGAACGGACAGTGACGCCAACCACCCGAATCGCTCACATCATGTGGCTTGCGTCGCCAGCGTAAGGTGAACGAAACGGTTCTGCTCCGACCTCGCGCCTAGCCCCCGCGTCGTCGCCGGTCCAGAACCAGCTCATGTGCTGAGCTGGGAGGGACATCGATCGATGAGCAGAACCGAACCAATGGCGCCGTCGCGGGCTGTCCTCGAAGCGGCGGACCCAGGCGAGGGACTCCGCGACCGGCGCAGTGACGAACGCCGTGCACGCGCGGAATCGTCGGCCGTGGCCGACACGCGGCGCGCGGCCCAATCGGACGAAGATGCGCCCGGTCACGCTGTCGAGTCCGGCTTGACACGCGCGCCGCACCTGACTTATGAGACCGTCGATCACGACGTCGCCGAACGATTCCGCGACGATCCCCTCAGCTGTCAAGGTGAGAGGCCCGTATGAAACGCGTGTTCAGGATCGCTCGCAGCCGCACGGCTCAAGTTGGGCTCCTGTGCGGTCTCGTCACCGCGGTGGTCTTAGGCCTCGCCGCTCCCGCATGGCCGTGCGTCGCGACCATCACAGGCACGACCTACTGTTCGGACACACGACCGCGTCATCGAATGGTCGTTGAGCAACGGACCCGTCGGCGGAACGATGTCGGTCGGTCCCGCAGTCGCGCAGATCGGCACGAGCACCTACGCCGCCACCGGATTCGCCCCAACCGTTCCCCCGAATGGCACGACCATGGCGTCGTCTGTCGTGACCAACTACAACGCCGGCACGATCACACTTCAGGTCGAGGTCAGCTGGCCTGACGACAACTTCTCCACCGTCGCCACCGGCACGGCTGACCTCAGTTTGTGCACCACGCCGACCACGACCACCACGACGGCGCCGACGTGTCCGACGACCACGACCTATCCGACGTCGACGATGTATCCGACGTCCACGATGTATCCGACGTCGACGATGTATCCGACGTCCACGATGTATCCGACGTCCACGATGTATCCGACGTCCACGATGTATCCGACCACGACGACGACGTGTCCGACGACGACCTATCCGACGACGACCTATCCGACGACGACCTATCCGACGACGACCTATCCGACGACGACCTATCCGACGTCGACGATGTATCCGACGTCGACGATGTATCCGACGTCGACGATGTATCCGACGTCCACCATGTATCCGACGTCCACCATGTATCCGACGTCCACCATGTATCCGACGTCCACGATGTATCCGACGTCCACCATGTATCCGACGTCGACGACCGGGGCGTACCCGGCGGCTGAGATGTGCCAAAATCTGGTGGCCTCGCCCGGCAACGGTCGCGCGATGTTGCGTTGGACGGCGCCCGACGGAGGCCACGGCGCCGCGGATCATTGGCTATGTGGTCACGCCGTACCTCGGCTCGTTTGCTCTCACGTCGCAGGTGGTCCGGCCGGCGAGAACAAGCGATGTCGTCTCCGGGTTGGTGAACGGGCTGACCTACCGATTCCGAGTCGCAGCGCAAACCGAGAACGGCACCGGCCCACGTTCCAGCCCGACCAACGGCGTCACAATCGGGGTACCAACCGCGCCGACCGCGGTGACCGCGGCGGTACGGGCAGGCACGGCCGAGGTGCGGTGGAAGGTACCGACGGCCACGAACGGTTCACCCATCACGGGATACGTCGTCACTCCCTACCGCGACGGCGTCGCTCAACCTGAGCGCTGGTTGTCGGCGCACACGACGAGCGTGAGCATCACCGGATTGACGGCCGGCCAGCGCTACACGTTCCGGGTTGCCGCCAAGAACCACCGAGGCGTCGGACCGCAGTCCAACCCCTCGAGTGCAGTCATGGTCGAGAACGCTGCATCACCGCTCGTCGTCGTGCAGGCGCTGGTCGCCTGGCTTCTGTGATGCACGAGCATCGAGCGGCGGTCACCGGCGTCCGCGGAGCAACGAACCGGTCGTCGTAGATCAAGAACCTGCACGACCTGGTCTCGGAGGTAACTCGTCGGAGTGAGTGGAACCCGCTCGGCAAACCCGTGTTGGGACGACGACCGGCGATTTCCTCGCTCGGATGCCTCGCCGACCGGACGGAACACGCTGATAGAGGGAAACGAAGTGGTTCCGTCGTGACCGATTCACCGACGCCGCTGTCGCGGCGAGGTTTTCTTGGCCGGTTGGGGGCAACAGCCGCGACGCTTGCGGTTGCGCCGGGGCTGGTCGGGCAGACGTTGCCGGCTGGTGCCGACACCGTGTCGGGCACGGCGGCGCGCACGCCGGCCGCGGCGACCGCGTTAGACCTGAACGACATTCAAGGAAACATTCTTGCCGGGTTCAACAAGGACTTCGGGGCCTTCATCGGCGTGCAGTTTCCATCCGCGGAAGTTGGTCTGGCGTGGCTTGCCGACCTCATCCCCGAGATCGCGACGGTGACGGAAGTTTCGGCGTTCAATGCGGCGTTCAAGGGTGTCGCCGCCCGGGCTGGCGTGTCGCCGTCGACGTTGTCGGCGACGTGGGTGAACGTGGCGTTCACCTTTGCGGGTTTGGGTGCGTTGGGGGTGGCGGGCACGGACCTGGCGCAGTTCCCATCCGAGTTCGCGGCCGGGATGGTCGCGCGGGCGGGTGTGCTCGGCGACGTCGGACAGAGCGCCCCGACGCGTTGGCCGGCACCTTTACAGCAGCAGTCGCATGCCCTCGTCATGATCGGCGCCGATCAGGCGTCGGGTCGAGCAGCCGCGCGCGGTCACGCAACAACAGCAGTTGGCTGCCGCGCACGGCGTCAGCGTCTTGTGGGTGCAACAGGCTGCGGTGCGCGCCGACGAGCCCGGTTTCGAACATTTCGGCTACCGGGACGGCATCTCACAACCCGGCGTTCGCGGCTACACCCCGGTGTCTGACCCGTCGAATCCGAACCAGGGCGAACCGGGACAGGATCTGGTATGGGCGGGCGAGTTCGTGATCGGCCAGCCGACCCAAGCTGGCGTGGGCCAGCCGATCACGACACCGGGGCCGATCTCGCAGGCAGGTCCAGCCTGGACGACGAACGGGTCGTTCCTCGTGTTTCGACGGCTCCGTCAGGACGTCGAAGGTTTCTGGACGTTCGTGGCCAACACGGCCCGGACGGCGGGCATCAGTCACGACCTCGCCGGAGCGAAACTTGTCGGCCGGTACAAAAGCGGCGCGCCGCTCGAAGCGACCGGAAACCAGTCCAAGGATCCCGGTCCGTTTTATCCATCGTTGCTCACCGCCGCGAACATCAACAACTTCGACTACGGCGACCTTGGGGGGTCCGTCGTGCCGTTGGCGGCGCATATCCGCAAGGCCAACCCTCGCGGTGAGCTGACCAACGCCGGAGGCCTGGCGGACACGCTCACCCACCGCATCATCCGTCGAGGCATCCCGTTCGGTGCGTCGCTCCGACCGGGAACACCGGCCAGCAGCCCGGCCGCCAACCCGCCATTCCCGAACGACCGAGGACTGTTCTTTCTCTCCTACCAGAGCTCGATCGCCCGACAGTTCGAGTTCATACAAAGCAACTGGGTCAACAATCCGAACTTCCCGGTCAAAGGAGCCGGCCAGGATCCGGTCACGTCACCGCCGACGGTGCCCGGCTCTTTCACGATTCCAGGAAGCCCGGCCCATCACGTCGAGCTGCTCGCCCGTTTCGTCGAGACGACCGGAGGTGACTACTACTTCCAGCCGTCCGTCTCCGCGCTTGGCTTCCTCGCGGCGCAGCCGTAGCGGCATGCCCCACAGCACTCCGGATACCCAACATCACTCGCCGACGCCGCCACTGGGCAGCGGCACAGTTGCAGATGATTTCCGCGGCGCCCCGAGTTTCTTCGGCTTGCGCGGGGTCGCCGGCCCTCAAAGCAGATCGGTGACGTCGAGGCCCACGTCTTTCGTCGTCGCCGGCGTCGGGGCGGACGACCGGTCGGGGCTTCGGGTCCGCGGTCCTCGCGGACTGTCGAGGCCGGCGCGGACTCCGGAACGGATGGTTAAATTTAAAGAACGCTTCGCGCGTCCCGAGCCCCGACGCGGTCGCGCTTTCCGCTAGGACGCGCTCGACGGTCGATGCGTCGAGGACGCCGGAGCCGACGATTTGGCCGAGACTGAACGCGGCGCGATTCAGCGTGCTGTTGCGCGATCCGTTCGGCGCCGACCGGACGCGGTCAGCTTCGCGGTCGAGTGCGACACGAGCCCACGCGGATGTCGCCGCGTCGATCCGAACGGGATCGCGCACGTCCGAAGGTCGCGAACGTTGCGGCGTCCGCAAAAGATTGAGCATCCAGTCGGGGAGTCGTGGGAGATCATCAGCCACGACGTCCCAACGGTACGTGCTGCCGTTCGCGTGCCGGCTCGGTGGTGCGATGACGTAGCCGCCGTCGCCTCGGACGTCGACGCCGGGGCCGAGCAGGGTTCCTGTCGAGTTCGGCACCCGCTCGCCCGGATGCGCGAACAGGAGGTGCCAGCCGCCGGAACCGGTACGCACGACGGGCCCTCGGGGTAGGGGCCCGTGGTCGCCAATGCGTGCGCGCATCGTCGTGCCGCCGTGGGGCGGGTCGATATCGATCACGACGAGTCCGCTTTCGGTTCCGGTACGCACCGCGACGTTGGCGGATGGCCACCTCCGCCACCACGCCATGATCTGCGCGCGATTGGTGCTCGCCGCGTGGAGCCCTCGCGCGGTGCACGGATGTTTGCCGGGCGACGAGCAATCGAGTTGGCCACACGAGCAGCCGTTCGGGCCGACGGAGTGGCATGGCAGAACCGGCCAACCCCGCGAGGCGTAATCGAGCGCGGCGGCCCGCACGCCGCCGCGGTCGATGGCGGTCATCGGCGAAGCTCGATCGTGTACGGCTCACGTTGCGGCAGTTGCGGGACCGTCTGAGGAGCGGTGCGAGGTTCGTTCGCCAACGTCGCGGGTTCGGCATAGCCGTACTCAAGTGCTGCGGCCGCAGGTGAGTTGAGCGCGAGGGTGTAACGGCCGGCGGTTGCGAAGTCGACGGTCAGCTCGACGCGCGTGCGGTCAATGTCCTCGACGGTGCCGAACACTGCGTACGGCGGCAGCGCGAAGCCGTCGACATCGACCAGGTCACCGACCGCATCTCGAAGTGTGACCGACTCACCGACGGCGAGCTCGTGACCGCCGGGACTGACGGGCGGGCCGCGCAGCGTCCCGTCGAGCTTCAGCATTGCCCGCGCCCCTCGGTTGGCCGCTGCCACCTCCTTGGCGGTTGTGGCGACAAGGGGTCGCTCGGTGCCCGCGCCGCGAGCCGCGTACCATGCCCCGACCTCGGCCAACAGCAACGGGCCCCCGCCCTGCGCGCCGAGTTCCACGAGCTCCGCGAGCCCTTCGATCTGGGTCGCGTTCCATGCCAAGTCGTCACACCGGTCGGCGCGGTCGTCGCCGTCCGAACCTGACTGCGCGAGATCGATGTGCATACCTCCTATTGGCGCGGGCAGATGCCAAAACGCGACGCGGAATCTCATTCGGTGGCGGGAGGCTCCCCATTGCGGGCGCGAACACTTCGAGGCGAGCGCGGGTGCGCTCGCGGGCGGGCCGCTTGACATATGCGAACATATGTTCGTATCGTGTGGGTGTGGCCCTGCACCAGTACGAAGCGAGATGTGCCTGCGGCCAATACTGGCGCGTATACCGCGAGCGCGACGAAGACGAGGACGACGACGACGCGATGGCTACTTCGCGTCGCGTGTGGAGCAGACACGTTCGACCTCACCGACGTTGGCGAACTGCGATCCGCTGGACGCGAGGTGAATCCCTGACCGATGGCGTCGCGTCCTCGCCGAGCGGCGGCGTTCGGGACGCGCGGCTATCGCGCGTACCAGGGTCTCAGCCGGACGCGCACCGGCAGTTCGCGGCCGTAGAGGAGGACGGCCTCGTCGCGCCGGATGCGCCGAAGCATGTCGGCCGGAGCCGTACGCCGGTAGTTGACATGCTCGCTGATGGTGCGGCGGCCGCCGCGCACGTCGTCGGTGACGTTGAGTTCGGTGCGGCGCTCGTCGCCGATGAGTCGACTGACGTACTCGAGGGTTCCGTCGTCGGCGATGCCGGTACCGAAGAGTTTGGCGCCGTGGTTGTTGAGCACAGTTTGCGCGCGGTGACCGTAGAGGGTTTTCAGTTGCGCGATGTCCTGCCAGACCGACACCAGTGTGATCCCGTGGCTGCGGGCAGTGGATGCGTAGGCGGGGAGATCGCGCAGCGGTGCGATGTTGCCAGCTTCGTCGAGGAGTGCCAGGCAGGGACGTTCGAGCGCACCGCGTTGGTTGTTCGCGAGGTCGTAGGCGCGCCGGAGTGCCTGTTGTACGAGGACGGTCAAGGCCGGCCGCAGTCGTGCTTGTTCGTGCGACGCTGCGACGACGTAGATCGTGTTGTCACCGGTGAGCCATTCATCGAAGTTGATGCAGCACGGGCCAGGGCGGTCGACCCCCGGATCGGCGAACGCCGAGATCACGTTCTCGGCGGTCGCGAACACGGCGCCACGCAAGCGGTCTTCTTTGGCCCACAGCGACTGGGCGACGCCGAGGGCGTCGAGCTCACCCGACTGGCGACATTCTGCGATGGCTTGCGGAGCGACCGCCGCGTTGATCATGAGGTCGAGCCGTTGTTCGACCCGGGCGTCGAGCTCGTCGCGGTCGGATTGGGACCATCGGCTGACGTCCAGCATCGTCGCGTCGGGAGGTGCGTCGTCGGTCGGGGTACGACGATCGCGCATGAGCGCGAGTTCGTCGGTGTAGGTCCGGTCGTGCAGCTCGCGCCGTTGCTCGCGTGCGTGGCCGCTCGCGGCGAGGCGGACGATCGCGGCTTTGACGATGTGCTGGTCGGCCAGAATGTGCTCGATCTCCTTCTGTTCTTGGCTGTCGATCCAGCGCACGACGCCGCGCATCGTTTGACCGCAGAGCGCGGCGGCATACAGGTAGGGCGCGAGCGCTCTTCGTGCTTGGGTGTACCAGTAGTCGCCGTCGCTGACGGTGTCGACGCGAGGCTGCGCGGCCTCGCACAGCCAGGACGCGATCCGCATCGCGCCCGGCCATGTGCGGCATTCGTCGAGCGGCGACCACGACGCCGACGTGCGGCCCGTGGACTCGGTTGGGTCGTAGATCCAGACTTTGCCTCGCTGGCTTCGATGTCCGATGCTGGCGTCGATGAGATCGGCCTTCACCGACGTGGCGATAATCGGACCTTTCCACTCGAGCAGCGCAGGGATCGCGAACCCGGCCGTCTTGCCGCATCCGGTTGGTCCGATCACCGCGAGGCTGACGCGAGGTTCGGCTGCGATGAGGTGACGGCCGCTGTAGCCGAGCGTGAGTCGTCCCGGCTCCGGTGTGGGCACTTTCAGCTGTCGAAGGTCGGCCGTTTGCGCGAAGCCGGCGTGGGGTGCGATCCCCAACGCGGAGCCGCGACGCCGAGAGTGCTGGAACCACCTGCGGGCGATCCACGCGGCACTCGACGCCATCGCGCACGCGACGAGCGCCGTGCACGCCCAGTAGACGACCGCTCCGGGAAGCGACCGTCGGGCGTCGTGCGGCCACGCCGCGGCTGGATTCGACAGGTGATGCGACAGTCCGACCAGTGCGCCGCCTCCACCGGCGACACCGACCGGCAGCCATCTGTGTCCGGAGACGACCGCGGCGAGTTGCGCGCCGGACCAGCAGACGACGCCGGCAAATCCGACGGTCAGCCCCGCGATGAGCGCGGCTTGCGCGAGGACGTCGCCTGAGCGGGATGCACCGTCCGGAAGGTCGTCCCGGCCGGCCGTGCCGCTCATCGGACTGTCATGCGCGCGTCGGTGTCGCAGAACCGGTGCTCGGCGGCACCGATCACATGGGCGACGACGGCGGTGCGGTCGCCGACCTTCCACAGGGCCCGCCCCTTGGCGAGTCTCGGAAGAAGCTGAGCTTCGGGTCCGGTGAGTTCGAGCAGGCCCGCCGCGTCGTGTACCTGGTCGCTGGACTGGCGGAACAGCACCCGAGTTTGGGTATCGGCCAGCAGGCCCATCGACAGCTTCGACGTCGCGGTTCCGTCGTCAGCCTGCGCGTCGGAGGTCAGAAAGCCGATGCACGATGGCAAGGTTTGCGACGCCGTATGCACGGGACAGTTTCCAACAGGATCTGGAGATATCGTGTGGTGCGCTCCGAACCGAGCAGGGTCCAGGCTTCGTCGAGGACTTGCAGGCGTGGCGGCCCGTCGGGACGTGCGAGGATGGCCTGCAGCCACGCGGTCGTTGCGATCATCACCAGCGTGAGGGCCTCCGGATCGTGCTGCACTGCTGAGAGGTCGACCACGATCCCGGGCCCGGCCCAGTCGACATGCACGGTCGTCGGGCCGTCGAACATCCCGCGCAGCGACCGGTCGAGCAGCTTGCCGAGTCCGTAGATCGCGGCTTCGACACTCCTGGCGAGACTGATCGCGTCGGTATGCGCGCGTGCGAGCCATCTCGGCAGTCGGGTTCGACATCGCGGCGGCGACATCCACGAGCGTCAGGTCCGTGCGCGCGGTACGGCCAAGAAGCTCGATGGCCCAGCCGAGCACGGCGTCTTCGACCGGTGTGAGGTCGCGGTGCAGCACCGACTCGACGAGCGCGCCGACCATCGCGGCTTGGCGGCGTGCGAGTTCGGCTGGTCCGTCGTCAAGTCCGGCCGGTCCCGGATCGAGTGGGTTGATCCGCGCCCTCCGCCGGGATGGAGGCGGATGACGTCCAGTCCGAGTGCGTGTGCGAGCGGGAGATACTCACCTTTGGGATCTGCGATCGCGACCCAACGTCCGAACACTCCGACGGACCGATAGATGAACGTTTTGGCGGTTGCGCTCTTGCCGACGCCGACCTCACCTGCGAACAACATGTTCGGGTTTGTGAGCGTCCCGGCCGCGTACGCCTCGAAAGGATCGAACGCGAAGCCGCCACCGCCGGTCAGCACGTTCGTTCCGAGGTACACGCCTCGCGGACCGAGTCCGGCTTCGGCGAGGAACGGATACGCCGAACAAAGGTGCGCGGTGGTCGCACGATGGCGGTGCACCCGCAACCGTTCGGGGAGACACGAGCGAGCCCATCATGGAAACCGTTTCGGCGTGACGCCCCGTCCGATGGGCAGCCCGCACGCGAGCGCCAGATCGTGGCGTCCGTCGAGGCGTCGGAGTTCGAGTCCAGACTGGGCGGCCGCCTGCTCGTAGTCGGCGCACGAACGGTCCAGCTGTCGAGATCGCACGCGGTGATGATCACGAAACCGACGAATTCGAACTCGCCGTATCCGGCGACGAGTTCCGCTTCTCGGTCGAGGACTTCCGACTGCGCGCTCGGCGATGATGCGCGCCGATCCGAAAACCGGACCGTGTTCGTTGCGCTTCGTCCGACGCGAGCTTCACCGTCTCCCGATCGACGTGCCGTTGCGAACGCGACGGCGCGACCGGCTCGTAATGCACCGCGAGGGTGCGAACACCGCCCGCGTGGAGGACAAGCGGTTCCATCCAGTCGGGCGGAACCTCGAGCCGCGGCCAATCGGCCACGACGTACGCCGCGTGGACCGCCCGATCGACCCGTACGTGATCCCACGCGGCGCGCACCGCGAGCGGACCGGCGTTCGCGACGTCAACGAAACCGGCGAGGTGCGCCAAACTTCGCCGTCCGGTTCGCGTGCGGCCGTAGGGATCGAGACGTACCCGTAGGACTTCGGCGAGCTCGCCGGGACAAAGCGGAAGGTCCACCATCAGCCCGGCCGATTCGAGCCGCGACGCCAGCAGCTGCACCTCGTCGAGCAGCGCCAGCTCTGCTGCGGCGGTTCGGTCGGCCGGCCCACGCCGACGTGATCGCAGACGACGACGATCCACGGTCACGGTCACGAGCACCTCGTGCTCGGTCGACATCGGTCCAGCCTGTGCGAGCAAGTCGCGATAGTAGGCGACCGCCGCAGACGTTTCGGTTTGGCCAGCATGCTCGTCGAGATAGGCGAGCGACTCGTCGAGGCCGGCTGGGGCTGCCCACTCGGTCCATCGGACCTGTGCGACAGGACTGCGTTCGGTACAGAACGCAGCGAGCGCGTCACCCCAAAGGTGGAGTTGGCGTTCCTGGGCGGCGCGTTCGCAGAGCGCGAACTCCCGGCCTCGAACTCGCAATGTCGCCGACAACGTTCGGCCCGGTTTGTCATGCACGACGGCGGCACCGTCCGTGCGGCCGCGTCGCGTCCAATCTGCGTTGCGTGCTTGTGCGATGGTCAGTCCATCGAGCGTCGGCGGGAGCTGCAGCGCTTGTGCGTTCGTCTGCGTCTGCGGTCGGCGGCGTGGCAGGTCGGCGAACCATGCTTCGCCGCGAGTCGCGCGGGCCATCGCCCACCCGAACGCCACCGGTACGGTCTGGTACAGCGGTCGTCCGTTCCATTGGCCGAACGCAAACGTCGCACTGGCGAGGAGCGGTATCGGAACGAGGGCGGCCGACATGTGCGCGTTCAGCAACATTCCCGAAAAAAGAATCCCGGCGCCGATCGCGATGCATTGCGTGCCGGAAAGGCCGAGCAGCCAGCCGGTGCTTCCGTGTGGTCCGAATCGGTAGTGGCGCTGACCGGCGCCGGTCACGACGACTCGTCGGGCGGGGGCGCGTCCGTCGTGTTAGTGGGCGGCGGCTGCGCGTCGTGGCGCGAAGCGTCCCGGCCCGGAGCATCCCTCGTCGGCTGCGCGTCGTGGCGCGACGCGTCCCGGCCCGCGGCGCCGCCCGTCGGTTCGGACGCGCCGATGTCGGCAACGGCGACCGTTTCGGGTGACGTTGCGACAGACCTCACGGCGCCGTTCGTGCCCGCCGACGCCGCCGCCGCGGCTGCGGGCGCCGCAACTCCCGCCGGACCTGCGACCGTCCCGACCGCGGCGGCACCGCCGGCCGGCCAGCAGGTCGGCGCGCCGGTCACCCGCCCGCTGTGACCGGCCGCTGACGGCAGCGCCAGGGCAGCCGAGCTCGTTCCGCCCGCGAGCCGTGCGAGCGAGCTTGCCGAGTTCGCGGTCCAGACAGCCGTGTTCGCGGCCCGCACCGGCGAGCGCGACATGCCGTGCGCGACGACCGCGGCCTCGGCCCACGGTATGAGTTTCAACACGAGGAACGGCGCGAACGCCGCGATCACGAGCACGGCGGCACCGACGAACAGCGCCCCCATGCTCGCGCCGACCCCGCTGTCCGTCCCGGTCGCGTTCGGAGTCCCGGTACCGGCTCCCGCGAGAGCCGCGACGCCGACCGAGATCGCGACGCAGATGACGAACTTCGAGACGATGACCGACAACAACAACTCGATCGTTCGTCGAAGCACTCCCCGGGCCGAAGGCCACACCATCGCGGCGAACGAAAGCGGCGACGAGCGCGACGATGATGTAGACGAGCACCGATCGCACCATGAGTTCGATCCATAACAACAATGCGGCCACGACAGCCACCGATCCGAGCAACACCGCCGCGAAGCCTCCCGCTGCTCCGTTCGCGTTGGCACCGAAGCCGGAGAGGAAATGCACGGCTTGACCGCCGGAATGGGCGAGCACTGCCGCCGAACACGCGTCGGTGAGCTCGAGGAGCTTTCCGACGACAACGGTGGTCGCGACCATGCCCGCCACCGCGGCCGGCAGGTCCGCGGCGACGCGTCGTGTCATGGCCGCCATGTTTCCAGCGAGGAGACCCTGAATCAGACCGAGAAACACGAAACCAACCAGCAGCGCCGCCGCGATGTTCCGCACCATCGCGTACGGCGAACCGACGCCCGAGAACCAGGCCGCGTCGACATTCGGGCCGTGCCGCGGCTGGCGAGGAAGTTCACGACGCCATCGACGAAGAACGCGACCGAACCGAGAACCCAGCTGGTAATTCCTTGCAGCGACCGCGCTCCACGCCCAGCCCGCCGGCGCGTTGATGACTTTCGTGACGACATCGACCGGGTTGGGGAGGTCGGAGACGACGAGTGACGTCACCGTGACTGTCCCCACGGCACGAACCCGTCGAGGGCGGCGGCGAGGTCCTCGCTCGTTGCTGGTGCGGTCCCGTCGTTGAGCGCGGGAGCCGGACCGGCGGTGATGGTCTCGGCCGCCACCTTCCAGTCGCCGCGTTCCCACACGAGATCGAACACCGATGTCGACCAGCCCGCCTGCGGTGCCGCCACTCCCATCCGGGACAAGACTCCGACACTCCATACCGACACCGCCGCGCGGTCCGGTGCGAAGGTGTCGAGACGCGTCGCGAGCACGGCCTGCAGGTACCGGGTGGGACCGGTGCCAGGAGCGAGCACGGCGCGCAGCTGGTCGAGTTGCTTTTCGGTTGTCGAAACCTGCACCGACGCACTGGCCGTCGCGGAGAATCGCGCGGACCGCTTCGTCGAGCATCGACGTGGGAAGGCCGATCAACACTTGGCCGGTCAGGACGTACGCGGCTGCGGCCGCGGTCGCGCCTTGCGGTGATCGTGCGAACCCGGCCGGTATCCCGTCGGCGTAGCTCTCGGGTCCGGGACTGGTCGGATCGTTGGGCGCCGACCGCAGGTTCGATCCGCCGGCGTGTTGCACGTTCGAGATCACCGTCACGCTGACCAGTCCGCGGGCGGCCATCCCGGCGAGAAACGCCGCGACAGCCGGCGCAGACAAGCACGAACGGACGACCTTGCGATCGCCTCCTCATCCGTGCGCCGCCTTGAACAACAAGTTGATCGCGGTCGGCGCGACGCCGGCGAGACACGCGCCGACGACACCGCCGAGCGCGAGTTGTTTGCCGCGATAGCCACCGGCGTAGTTGCCTGACTGCTGCGAAAGGCCGTAGATCGGTGCCCCCAACAGGATGCTCGCTAGCGACCCCCACAACGCGATCTGTCCGAGCCAGTCGATCATCTCTTGTATCAGCTGCGCGCCCGGCAGGCCGCTCGACGATGGCGTCACGTTCACCTGGGCCAACACAACGGACGACAACCACAGCATCGAGAGAACCTCCTCCGGGTCGGGCGGGATCATCCGGCCTGCCTCGCGGATCGTCGGAACGGAATCTGGCGGTGTTTTTCACCTCCCCATAGGCGCGAAGAGTTCGGCACGCGCGACAACAAATCTCGCGATTTCTCAGCGCGTTCCGGACGTCGCTCGCGCCATTCCTCCCTGAGCAGCTACCTGCCTGGGAGGTCCCATGAAAGTGTTTGTCGCGTTGGTTGCCTGCATCGTCGCCGCGCTGGTCGGCGTTGCGGCTGTGGTCGCCGGACCTGACGGAACGTCCGAGCCGTCGGTCCCCGCGCTGAGAGAGATTCCTGCCTCGTTGCTCCCCGTCTATATGGCTGCTGCGACGACCTGTCCCGGGTTGCCGTGGCAGGTGCTCGCCGCGATCGGCTTCCACGAGTCCGGCGACGGCGAAGGTCGCGTCGATCCGATCGACCGGCAACGTCGCTCCGCCCATCCTCGGACCGCCGCTCGACGGCACGAACGGCAACGCCCGCATTCCCGATCCGTCCTTCAGTGACGGTTGGGCGCACGCGATGGGACCCATGCAGTTCATCCCCTCGACATGGCAACGATGGGGACGACTCGCACCGAACCGTCCGCTCGGCGCGACACCATCGGCGGAAAACGCATGGGATTCGATTTACACGGCGGCCGCATACCTCTGCGGAGGTCGACCGTCTCTCGGCGATCTCGCAGACGCGATCTTGTCGTACGACCACAGCGAGGACTACGTCCGTTGGGTGCTCGCCAAAGCAGCCGCCTACGGCATGGTTTCGGCGGCCAACGTCGCCGCGGTCTCATGCGTTGCGATGCTGTGCCCCGTCGCAGATTCGACTCAGACCTGACTGGACGGTCGCGCGTTCATCGAGCTCGCACCGACGAGCTGCACCGACGAGCTGCACCGGCGAGCGGCGGCCGCGGTCGGACACCGTCGTCACCCAACTTGACCGACCACCGCCCGTTCCGGCGAACGGTCCAGCGCACAGGAGCGTCGGCGCGATGGGAGCACATCGATCGGCGGACAAAACGCCGAGACTCAAGGTGGGCTCGAACTGTGGGCGCGTCGGTGATGCACCCGCCGCGCGTGCCGAGGGCCGGGGTGCGACAGGCACCTGCGCTCATCGTTGAGGCACCGTCGTGAGGGTTCACCGTGATGACGGTCGTGACATTGCACGGCCTCGAGGTCCGCAGTCATGGTGTCGTCGAGTCGCCACCGGGCCGCGAAGGCGTGCACGCCGCTTGCCGACACCTGGACGGGCCGACACCAGCCGTCAACGCGCCTGCCGGACCCGGCGTCGCCAACGTTGCGACGTCGGCCAGACTGACCGAGAACTCCTCGGACGGTATGGAAAGCTGGTGGACCTTGGCTTGTTGGTTGTCCCCTCGGTCGTGGCATGGCAGGTTCTGTTGTCGGCCGACGCGCGGCATCGAGATCTGAACGCATGTCCGACCCGATCCTGCCTCCGCTCGGCCCGCCGTCCGAGTTGCGTTGGCCGCCCGAGCATCCGGGCGACGGATCGGCGCGCCGTGGCTACCCGAGGTGGGCCAAATGGCTCACCGGACTGGTTGTGGTTGCGATCGCGGTGAGCATCGCGGGAAGTGTTATTCGCCTGCCGTATGACACGCTCTCGCCGGGCGGCACGCTCAACCTCGAGACCCGCGTCTCGGTCCTCGGCACGAAGACCTATCCTGCGAACGGCGACATCATGTTGTTGTTCGTGCAAGAACGAGCGCACATCAACCTGTGGGATTGGTTGCAAGCCAAGCTCGATCCCGACATCGATCTCGTGAAGCAAGTCGAATTCACCGGAGGGAACTCACAACAAGAAGCCGACGAACAAGACGTCTGCGACATGTCGCAGTCTCAGGTCTCGGCGCAGGTCGCGGCGCTGACAACGCTCGGCTACCACGTCTCGGTCTTGCCGGGCCTCGAAGTCGCCGACCTTCCTGCCGGACTCCCTGCGGTCAAGGTTCTCCAACCGTGCGATCTGATCACCGCCGCCGACGGTCACGAGATCAAACAACCCGACGACTTGTCGAAGATCATCAGAGCCCATCGGGTCGGGACGACGGTCGCCCTCACGATCGTCCGTGCCGGCCATACCCTGAACGTCCATGTGCCCGTGGTCGCCGAGCAGCAGACACACATCATCGGTGTGGACGTCGTCGTCCGCTTCAAGCTCCCGCTGCAGATCGACCTGAACACCGCCGATGTCAGCGGGCCGTCGGCCGGCCTGGCCATGGCGTTGACGATCATCGACGTGCTGAGCTCCGGTGACCTGACCGGCGGTAAGCGCGTCGCGGTGACCGGCACGATCGATCCCGACGGTCAGGTCGGCGAGATCGGCGGCCTCCCGCAAAAGGCGATCGCGGCTCGGGCCGCGGACGCGGAGATCTTCATCGTTCCGGCCTGTTCGGACGACCCATGCAGGCAGGATCTCGCGACCGCCAGAAAACGCGTCGGCAAAAACGTCGAACTGAAAACCGTCGCGACCCTCGCCCAGGCATTGCAGGTGCTGCGCGCCGCGGGCGGCGCTCCCGTCCCCACAACGTCGACGACCCGAGCCCGGAGCTGACGCCCGAACGACGAACGCGACCTGCTCGCAGCGGCATCCCGGCGCGACGGAACTGTCCGGCCGAACGTCGAACGTCGTACTGTCGCACGCCACGTCGGTCGCGGGAACGACCCAATCGACCAGCGAACGCTTCGAGAAACGGGACCGCGACACACAGGATGCGGCCAGGCGAGACTGACGTCCGAATCGACGCCCCCACATGAGCGTCGTCGCAACCGGCTGTCAGCTCCTGCCCCCGTCGCCGATCAGCGCGGTTCACCCTTGCTCGTCGGACGGCGTCAACTGCGTGCCGCCAGGTCCGTCCCGGGATGCCGAACGTCAGCGCCACGGCCGGCGGGTACGCCTTTCGGCGCACGACGCCGCTACGGGACGGTCGGCGGATCGGTGCCGGATTCCATCGTGCCCGCGTTCGGGGTCAGGGCGGCCACGTGCCGGTGGATCTCCTCAAGCAGGTCCGTGTTCTTCTTCACCTGCGTGGTGAGTGCCGTGTTCTCCGCCACCAACGTCTTGATGTCGTCGGTGTTCTTTTCGGTATGCACCGCGATCTCCGACGAGATCGCATCCGACCGTTTCGCGGCGATCAACAGCGCCGCGGCCTGCACTCCGGCGAGCATCGACAAGAACAGGTTCAACAAAATGTACGGGTACGGGTCGAAGCCATGCCTGCCGTGCTGGCCACCCAAATAGAAGACCGAGTTCGCGATCGCCCACACGATCATGATCGCGAAGAACGCAAACACGAACGGCCACGAGCCCATCATGTTGCGCATACGATCCGCGGCCCGTTCACCGAGCGTGAGCTGATCGCCCGACCGGACACCCGGATGCTTATGCCAGTAGGTCTGCCAACCTCGCTTGTCCATGCGCGGATCGTCGCACGCGACGGTCCGCACCCGACGGATTTCCCGCCCGAATCCGTGCGTTTGCGCCACGCGCGGCACCGTCGGTGAGCCGACCACGACCGCAACGTCGACCGGCGACAGGTCAACGTGCACCGTTGACGACTGCCGCCACGACGGCCCGCGACTTCGTGTGCGCCCAAGCTGCAGTCGGCGCCGACACGCCCAGCCTGCGTGGCCCGGTCGACTCTTTGATCTTGTCGTGGCAGTGCGCAAGGCGCTGCCTGCCTGGTCGTCCGACGCTCGCAGCCGGTGCGCGATGACCCGATGGTGGCGGCGCCAGACGGCGACGGCCGTTCCGGACTGAGCGTGCGAAACGCACGATCCTCCTTGTGTTTTCGACGGCGATCGGCCACCCTTGTGTGTCGCGACCCGTGGGGGGGTGACCGATGCGTTTGGGCGGTGGGGGCTTTGGACGCGGCGCGCGTCGGTTCCCGGCTGTGGTGGGGTCCTCGACGTGTCGTGCCGCGGCGAAACCGATTCCGGCGTGGCGAGAGCCGTGGCTGGCCATGCTGCGCGCTGATGGTGCTGGTTTCGCTGGTCGCCGGCTATGCGTCGGTCACAGTCACAGTCCCAGTTCCTGCCCGGCCGGCGCTGTCGGTGCGGTTGACTGCGTCGGTTTCCGCATCGCCGGCGACGGCGTCGTTCGGCAACGGGTCGCCGTATCCGGGGCCTTTGCCGGTCTCGATCCCGGCCGGCGGCGGCACGATCCAAGCTGCGTACTTCAACAGCGGCCCAGCCCAGCAGGCATTCCATGCGTGCACGCCAGGCGATCAAGGCAACGCGGACTACCGAGCCGATCCGCACGACATCGACATGTTTCGGACTTCCGCCGACAACGTCTACATCCAGGCTTCCTCGCCGTACACGTCGAACGATCCCCTGCACAACTGCCCGAACCCGTCGTCGTTTTTCGGCGACTACGTGAAATACTCGTTCACGGTCACCTCCACCGGCTGGTACCGGTTGACCGCCGCGGCCCGCCACGGTCAGTTCTCGACACTGGTCGACGATGTCGACAAAGGTCTGTCGCCGGCCGCTGGCTCTTCGTGGTCGAATCTGCTCCTGGCGCCGGCCGTGTACCTCGCGGCGGGCGTCACCCACGTCCTCACCGTCGAGTTGCTCAGCTTCGACGTCGATCTCAGCGTCATCTACATGGAACCCACCGCGATGACGTTTCCGTTACCGCGGGTCGTGTCCGCTCCTTTGACCAAAAACGAGGTCGTGGTCGCCGATGCCGTCGCGACCGACTCGCCGTTTGGCGCAGTTCCGAACAACTCGCATGTCGACAACCGGGCCGCGATCCAAGCCGCGCTCGACGTCGTCCGATTCGAAGGCGGCGGCACGGTGTTTCTTCCCGGAGGCGTCTACACCGTGAAAGGTCCGCTTTCCGTGCCGGCCAACGTGACACTGCGCGGCGATTGGAGCGCCACCACATCCGCGAACGGCCAGACGATCCTCGCGGCCGACGTTCCTGGCGGCTCCCTCGGGAAACCGTTCATTTCGCTGATCGGAACCAACGCCGGGGTCAGTCATCTGAGCATCTGGTATCCGAATCAGAGCTTCGAACGGCCGAGACGGTATCCGCCGACCATTCGATCCTTCGCAGCGTCGGTGACCGTCGCTGACGTGACCCTGTTCGACTCCGACGAAGGTGTCTTCTACCGCCAGGGCAGCTCGTCGGACATTTCCACGCTGAAAGCGACGTGTTTCACCACCTGCATCGTCGACGGGAACGACGCCGAATTCTCGTTCATCACGAACGTCACGATCTCGAATCAAATTTGGGCTTCTGCACCACCGGCCGTGAACAACAAACCGACCCGCCCGGATGACCTGAGGGCCCTCCACGACTGGACCGCGACCCATCTGACGGCCATACAGCTGTTCCGAAACGACAACCTCACGATGTACGGCGTGACGGTCGCGGAGGCGCTGCACAGCATCGTCGCAAATCCGAACGCCTGCACTCCGGCGTGCGTCACTTACGGGTCGTTCTCCAAGATTTCGGCGAACATCGATCAAGGCGCGAACGCGAAGGTCGCTCCGGGTACCGATCACATCATGGACACCGACCTCGTCGTCCCGGCCAAGAAGATCGCATATCAATTCGCACCGTCGCGGCTGCCGGCCCGCACGTCCGCCTCCGATTTCTACAACGTCAGGTCAGCACCATTCTTCGCGCATGCCGATGGGCTCACCGACGACACCGGGCCAATCCAAGACGCGCTCGACACCGCCGCAAGTCACGGTGGTGGAACCGTCTACCTGCCGGCCGGCACGTATCTCGTCAGTACGCACCTGTTCGTGCCGTCCGGGGTGGAGCTTCGTGGCTCGTACAGCGCTCGCCACACCGCCGAATCGGTCGACGGCACGACGTTGCTCGTCGTCGAAGGTCAGGGAACCTTGACACCGAACACCGACCCGGCGTTCATTTCGCTCGCCGCGCACGCCGGAATACACGGGATCACGATCCGCTACCCGAACCAGGGTTTCGGCTCGGCTGGCTATCCCGTCACGACGTTTCCATACACCGTCCGATCACTGGGCGTCGGGACCTGGATGCTCGATGTCAACGTGCTCAACGGCTACCAGATCGCTGACTTCGCGACGTACCGGTCCGACGGCTTCGTCGTCAACAATCTCTGGGCGACCGCGTTGTTGAGCGGCGTGAACGCGGGTGGCAACACTCAGCACGGATGGCTTCAACGGGTCGTCATCTCCTATGGCGACCTCTATCAAAGCCGCTACAGCAACTCGCCCCACTCCTACGGGCTCGACGCCATCCGCAGCTACACATCGAGTCACGTCGTCGCCTACTCCCTCGGGAACGTCAACCGGCTGCAATCGATCGGCGCCGACTCCTTCGACGTGCAGCACAACCTCGTCGCGTACCGAACTTCGGTCTCGGCTCCGGGTCTGACCAACTCGACGTTCTTCGCGTCGAGTAGCGACTCGGCCAGCCTCAGCGGCTTCGTGCTCAGCGACGGAACTAACATCGCGTTCTTAGGCCTGCTTGCGGTGTCGCCCTACGACCACCACGACCTGTTCACAGTGCCGGCCTTCAAAGGCGTCGCGACCATCTACGACGCGACCCTCAACCCCGGCGGCCTCGTCCGCCAAGGCGGAACCCTCAAGATGTTCGCCGAATCGTGACCTGAGCACCCAACGGGCCAGCACCCGCGCCACCCAAGGTTTCCGATGCCGACCCGCCAGGGTCGCTGCAACCGGGGCAGTCCCGAACCTCGTCCATCTCAGTCGACCGGCCGCACGTCGCGGGCCGCTCCGGTCGCCGGGACTGTCGCGTACATCGGTCGTCGGGCTTGCCATCCGCGCATGTGGACCGTCTGCGCGTACGCGCTCAGACCGGCCCGCCGACGTCGGTTCGATCATCTCGACCGACCATGCGCACCCGTTCGGGGATCCCGACCGCGACTGCGTCGCCATCCGAACGCCACGAACGCGACAAACACGGCGCTGATCGTCAGCGCCGGATACGCGAAGTTGACCAACACCAACGCTGCGAGCCAGGTGGGGATCAACGCTCCGACCGCGACGATCGTCAGGCCCGCCACGTCCCGCATCACTGGGACGCTACGACGCCGCACGCGTCACGTCCGGTCCGGTACCGACCGACGAACGGCCCGAACCGGCCCTCGCAGCATGCAGACAGGCTCAGCATGGCTCCGCGCTGCCGACAATCCGTCGCGGTGCACGCCGCAACGTCGTGGCGGCTCCAATCGGACACGCTGCCGACCACGGTTCGCCGGTCGCGCTCCCCACAACGATGACGCCGGCCACGCCGGTCGGGGTCGGACGCGTTGATCCGCACAGACCCGTCGAGTACGGGTCGGTGTCGTTGCGGATCGCCAGCCGAGCCACTCGCATCATGTCGGGAGGTGCGCCGATGTCGGGTCGAGCGTGGCGACCGTCTCTCGCTTTCGGTCAGACCTCCCGTTCGACGATGCATCCTGACGTTGTGTTCGTACGACCGGCCGAGCGCGCACCCGCGGTTGTCGCTGAACGGTGATCGCGCCGACGGTGTCGGCCGCTTCGTGGCCGACACCCCAACCAGCACGACGGGTTGTGAACGAACGGCCGGCAGTGATTACCAGAGATGGCCGCACGCCTTGCAATGAAACTGCGCCCGTGTGCTGCGACTGAACAGAAGCCGGCCGACGATGCCGGACGCGAAACGCTCCGAATGTGTGAGCCGGTGCACGGACGGTTTCCGACACGTCGGACACGACAGTCCGTTCACATACAGGCGAGATCGTCGTGTCGTCACGGTATGAGGGTGCACCACATCGGGCGGTCAAGACGCACGCTAGCTGAACGAGTTCGTGAAGACCGAAGCTCAGCATGCGGGTTTGTCTTGTCGTGCCGGTTTCAGCAGTTGGCGTCTCGTCGCACCGATTGTCGAAACTGGGACGTCGGTCGTCGAGGGCGAACAGTCGATATCAGCGCGGTCGGGTCGGGCGTCGCGTTGTTGGAGCTCGCGAGACATGCGTGCCGGCCGTGCCCGACACGTTCAGCTGACCTCGACCGGTCTGCCGTTACCCGTTGCTGGCTGCGTTCGACGAGGCCTTGGTCGGTGCCGGCGTCTCCCAGGCGTTGCCGCCGAGACGGCCGCCCAGTTCGGGGCATTCGCCGTTGAACACACCCCACGAGCATTCGAAGCCGGGTACGACCCAGGCGTGCAACATCCACACGTCGAGGAGCAGGGCCTTGTGTCCGCCGGCCGCTGCGCACTGGGCTGGCGTGTCGATCTCTCCGCCGACGACAAAGTCGCCGCGCATGCAGAGTCCGCCGTTGGCGTTGTGTTGATGCCAATGGGCGTTCGGTCCGGCGAAACCGGGCGGTGGGCCGCCCGGGTGATACACGAGATAGCTCAACCCGACGATTTTCGACTCGGGGGTCGTGCCGTCGTAGAGCAACTCGGCTGGCGTCGACGGATTGAACGAGCCGGCCAGGCTGACGTTGGTGTAGTGCGCGCCGATGCACGGGACGTACACCGTCGACTGGACATACCCGGCGGCGAGGGCAGTCGCGACCGTCGGGTAACGCGCCGCCGCGGCGCGTGCCTGTCCCATCTGGATTTGCAACTCGAGGCGTTGGGCGTGGGTGAGGGGATATTGCTCGACCATCCCGCGAGGGCCGTGCTCGGCGACGAGGACACTGACATCGCTTTCGGATCCGCCGGTTCCGGCCCCGATCTCGCCGGGCGACGCGGGCGTCGGCGCGGCTTGCTCGCACGGCGACGTGCCCGTCGCGGTCGCGGTGATCACCTTCAGCCCATCGATCTGTTCGACCGCGGGCGCGGTCGTCGGCGGGGGCGTGGGCTTCGACTTCGCAGCGCTCGTCTTCGCCGCCGAACTCGAACAACCGCCGACCACGAGCACGAGCACGGCAAGACACCCGACCGCGGACGCGGCATGCATATTCGACCGGTTCACGGCAACCCCCTCGATCGTCCGCGGATGAGCGTAGGCCGGTCGGGACGACTCGGCTCGGGCGCGGTCGTCGTTCGGAGTCTCGCCGGCATCTCGCATGGCGGCCAGCCGGCGTTCCCGGCGTGGGCAAGGTGTCGGACGGTTGCGGGGTTCCACCACGAAGCGGGCTCGGCCGGACATATCTCCCCAGGAGGCTGCGCTCGCGAGGGAGGCTTCCCGGCGGACGACGTCGTGACCGTGGGTGTCCGGTGCGACGTTGTGCGCGGCGCGGGTCGGCCGATGGTGGCGGCTGCGGTCGGGACGGCACGCGGCGTGACCGCCAGAGCCGAGACGAACCGCAGCGCCGCCCGGTGCCGGTCGAGCTCGGTGTACGTCGTGATCAGTGCCGGCCGGCGGACGACTTCGGTGCGGTGAAGGGTTGGTCGCCGGCGCAGTCGACAGCCGGGATCCTGCTCGTTGCTCTTGTTGGTGACATCGACGTCGCGCCTTGGAGATATGTGCCGCCTTCGTCGCGCGACCCGAGCCGACTCCAGGTTGTGGTCTGCCGGCAAGATCACATCGAGGGTCGCCCAACGTCGTCGAGGATAGGGATGAACGGCGTCGCCGACCGGTCTTCGCGTCGTTCGTCTCCAGGATCGTGGAGCACCGCCGGTCACGACATCGGAACTCGAACGCACTCGTCGGTCGGTTCGAGCCACGTCGGTCCCAAAGCCGGTGATGCGCGCACCCTGACGTTGCGGGCACGCACGCGGGTCGTCGGGGCCTGCGTTCGTGATCAACGGTGGTGTGTGTCCCGAATGTCGAACGTTCGGGTTCGTTTCCGATGGCTGATGCGCTCATAGAGCGAGAGGGTTTCGGCGTGAAGTTCGTCGTAGGGTTCGAGGGTCTCGACGACTTCGCAGAGCTCGTCCATGACCGTTTCGACGCCGGCCGGGTTGCCCGCGAGATCGCAGGCGAGCATGCGGTCGCGGTAGAGGATCTCGTCGCCGGGTGCGGCGACGAGCCCTCGAATTGCGACCGCGATCGCTTGGTCCGCGTCGCCGGCGTCGAGGCAGAGCTGCGCGAGCTGATGGGCTGCGTCGGCGATCGTCGCTTCGATATGCGCGATGAGGCTTTCGCTGTACGCCCATTCGTAGCCGCGCGGGTTGTCGAACGGCTTGCCTCGCACGAGATCCATCGCGGAGCGGAGCGTTTCGGTCGCGGCGGACGGGACGCAGCGGCGAGCGTGCGCGACCCGTGCAGTGAAGCGGGCGAGATCTGTGATGACCAGCGGTCCGAGTTGATATGTGCCGCCAGTCGCGGCGTTTCGCGGGAAATGCTGTGTGCCGTCGCTCGCCCGGCCGAGCCGGCTGCGTGTTGTCGACACCGCAGTGTTAAACGTCGACCTCGTCGGGGTCCGGTCGGGCCACAGCGCCGTGATGAGACGTTCGTCGCTCGCACCGTTCGGGTGCAGCGCGAGATAGGTCGCGAGTTCGACACAGTCACGCCGCCCGAGTGCGACTCTGCTCCCGACGATCTCGACGGGTCCGAGCACTCGGACCTCGACCTCGAACGGTGGGTCGACATACGGCTCGGTGATGTCTGGGTCGGTTGACCTCTCGTCGGTCGGCGCCACCGCGGCGGCGGCGATTGGTTCGCCGACTGCGAGGTCGGTGACCAGCTCGTCAACGGCTGCGGCTGTCGGGAGATCGAGCAGCGCCGGCGCGACATGGAGGCCCAACGGTGACAGGACGAGGTCCGTGTCGCCGAGCGACGCGTGCCATACCGCGGGGACGTCGCAGGACACGACGGCACCGGTTCCGCGACCACCATCACGGGTGATCGTCCGGACGCGGGCGAGTACGTCGAGTCCGATCGGTTCGGTACAGACCAGGATGGTCGGGATCCATCCGTCGTCGGGGTACTCGGCCATGCGCGCTTCGAGGGTGCGTGAACATTGTGCCGCGTCGAGTGCCTCGGCGATGTTCCGCGCCGCGGCGTCGAGCTCGTCGAGCGCGGCGTCGAGGTCCGAGAAGTGTTGGACGCGTTGCGCCCCAGCCATGTCGAGTTCCAGCGTGCCGACCGACAGGACATCGACGTGATCCGCCCAGGTGCTCGTCGCGAGTTCGACGGCGACATGCCGGATGAACGCGCCGACTTGGTGTGCGGCACCGTCAACGGTCAGCGTGCCTGCCGACTCGACATCGATGAGCAGCCGGTCACCGTCGATATCGCCGAGCGCGACCAGAGCCGGCACCGGCGCGGCCGCGCCGGCGCCGATCTCGCGCAGATCGTCGACGCTCAGTTCGGGATCGGTGATCCAGCCGCGTGCATCGTCGGTCGCGACGAAACCTGGCGGCGAATGCTCGGGTGGATGTTCGGACAGGATCTCGACCTGACCGCCGCCGACCCGCACCGCAAGAATCGTGGCCGGCGCGGAACTGTTGCGAGTTGTTCCGGCCGCGAATCGCGCGCATCGAGAGATCGAGGAGCTCGGCGCCGTCGAGATCGGCGGCGCGGCGCAACCGTCTTTCGACGTGATCCAACGCGGGGTCAGATTCGCCGAACTGTCGGCCCGCGCGGCGTCTGCGGCGTTGCACGCGGCGGAGCCGGTCGACCAGAACGACGAGCGACGCGGCCGAAAGGCCACCTCCGATGAGCAGCGCAGGATCGACGTCGCGTTGAGCTTGGTGCTCGCGTGTGTGGTGGCGGACGTCGGTGGGCGCGGCGGCGACGTCGGGTGCAGCGTCCGCCGGCCGGGCGATGACCGCCGAGGTTGGCGGACTGGCGACGGGCGGCGAGTGTTCGACCGCGACCGGTCGTACACCATGTTGCGAAGTGTGCGGTTGCGTTGATCGTCGCGGCGGGGTCGGTTCGGGTGGCATACCGAGGCCGGTTGGGTTCGCGGGCAAGGTGAGGATCCAGCCCGGCATGATGAGTTGTGGATCTTCGAGGGTCCGCCCGTTGGGCTGGGGCCGGCCGCGGTTGAGCTCGAAGATGTCGCGCCAGCGCAGCGGGTCACCGAGATGGGTCTGCGCGATTCCCCACAGCGTGTCGTAGCGGACCACCGTGTAGGTCTTGGTCTGTCCCGCGGACCCACGCGTGACGTTTTCGGGCACGGCAGCTTCGGTACGCACGACGAGCCGCGGTCGGCATCTCGACCCGGACATACGGCGCCGGTCGCGTCTGGAGAGGCGGGATTGGCGAGGTGCTGTTCGGCAGGTGAGCGGTGGCGAGCACGAGCGCGGCCGACGCGATCAGTTTGCCCATCGTCGGCTGCGCGGCACCCGCGAACCGCAGGCGCGGCGCCGCACGTCCACGCACCCACACGACGGTTTCGACCAGCGTCGAGGCTGCGATCTGCAGCCATGCGATCCATCCGAGCAACGCGACCGCTTTGAACACGGTCGCGTCTGAGATCTGGTTTCGGGACAGGGCGTGTCCTATATCGCCAAGAGACGGCAGCGACGCCGGAAGCGGCCATCCGACGAATGTCCAGAGCGCGATCGGTACCCCGGCTGCGAGCACGACGAGCGTGACGAGCGAGACGACACCCGTCGTGATGCTCCGCAGTCGCGCCCTGGACCTCATCAGGTCAGTTTCCTGCCTGTTCGACGGCGCGCAGTCCACGTGCGGCTCCTCGCCCGTGCACCGTCGTGCTGGGCAGGCCGGCGAGTCCGAGGAGGAACGTCGGTTGGGTGATCGTGACTTCGACGAGCACCTCGTTGCCGTGCACCGTTGTCGTGCCCGCATACCCGGTCTGGGCGAGATAGCTGTCGCCACGATCGATCGCGGCGGCGGCATCGAGTGGCGCACCACCGGAGGTACGCGCCGCGGTGATGTTGAGCGCTTGCGCGCCGGCACGCGCGGCCGATGCGGCGACGTTCGCGGCCTGCTGGCGGGCGGCGAGCACGTTGCCGCCGTCGAAGACGAGACCGGCGACGAGCATGAGGACTGCGATGAAGACCACGACGAAGACGGTCACGGTGCCTCGATCGTCTGGACCGGTCATGAGATGGCTCGATAGACGTCGATCGGTTCGGTGTACCGCGCGGTGATGGTTTTCGACGATGGCAGGCCGAGGCCGGTGAGGTCCGCCAACGCGACGGTGCACGAAACCGTCGCGGTGACGGTGCCGCCAGCTCGGAAGTTTGTCGTGTCGAGCACGACGGTCAGGGCCCGGCAGGTGACGCCAGCGTCGGTCAGGTCGCCATGTGCGGCGGTGTCGCTGTCGGTGACGGCTTGCGCGACGGATCGGGCGTTCGCGGCGTCTCGGGCTGCGTCGCGTGCCGCGGCGTCGACTTCGGCCCGTGACGATCCGATCCGGCCGAGTGCGACGACGAAGACCAACATGACCAGCAGCACCGGTGTGAGCAGGACCAGCTCAGTCGTCGCGGAGCCTCGTTCGCGGATGTCGGATCTGGATGTCATGGCAGGTCCGGCCGGAACCGTTCGACGGGGCTTTGGGCCTCGCCGTGGACGTGCAGGGTCAGTCCCGGGACGATCGAGTGCAGGGTCCCGTCGACATGTACCTGCGCGGTCTCGTTGTCGCGGGTGGCGGTGACGGTGACGTTGTCGACGAGCGCGGACGCGGCGTCGGCCATGAATTGTTTGGCGCTCGCCCGACCGTCGGCGGCGGTCGCGGTTTCGACCCGGGCGACGCTGGCGCCTTGTTGCGCGGCCGCTTCGGCGACGTGCGACGCGTGGTACCAGAGTCCGAACTGGATCACGACCATGATGAGCAGGAACAGGACCGGCGTGACGAGGACGGCCTCGATGGTCTCGTCGCCTCGTTCGTCGTGTGCGTGTCGCAGTCTCACGGCGAGTTGGTCGGGATCGCGTTGGCTTTGGCGGTCACCTTGGTGACGATGATGGCGCCGGCCACGATCGCGAGCGCCGCGAAGATCGCGACGATGATCACTTTCTCGGTGACGTCGCCCCGTTCGTCGCGCCAGGTTCGTTCCCAACGGGCCCGCAGGATCGGTATCAGGACTTGCAGAGCGGCGAGTTCGTTCATGTGCGGTGAGTCCTTTCAGACCATGGTGGGACAACGACTTCGGTTCGTGTGAGGTGGTGGCTGGTCGCTGAGATGCGATCGTGGTCAGCGGTGGTGCCGGACAGACCTGAAAAACCGACAGATGGTCGGGATTGCCGATCAACGCGTGCCGGTCGACACGGCGCGCTTGGGTGACGCGGTGAACCCCAGCGAGCCGGCCGGGCAGCCTCGCCGTCGTGGTCGCTGACCGTCGCGCCCTCGAACAGACCCGCAAAGCCGTCGCCGCGCTGACCAACCGAGGGATCAGCATGAGAGACGCCGCCGCCATCTTGGGCATCTCTCACCAGCGCGTCCACCAGCTGCTCACACCCGAACCGACCCCTCCACGACGCAAAGCCAGCTGACGATGCCGACGGGTTCGCCGAACCCGACGGTCCAAGGCCGGCCGTCACGTCGCTTGTCTCGTTGAGTCGGAGGCGTTCGGTGCTTGCGAATTCATGAACCGATCGCCTGTTCACAGGCCGGTGAGAACCTGATGGACGGCCGGGTAGCCGAGGAAGATGACGAAGCCGACCATCAACAAGACGATGGGTAACGACATCCGTTCGCTCGCGGCCTGGGCGGCGCTTTCGGCATCTGCGAGGGCCGCGTATTCGGATCGTGCGAGCCTTCGCGGCGATCGAGCGCCGAACCCGCGCGCCTTCGTCGCCGGCCAGGCCGACGCTCGCCGCGAGTTCATTGAGTTCGCTGACGTGCAGCTGAGTTCCGAGCCGGTCGAGTCCTGCCCACGGCGCCTGACCCATGAGCCGCGCTTCGGCGAGGGCTTGGCGCAGCTCGGCGAACGCCCATCCGTGACCGCTCGCCGCGCTGAGCTGCAGCGCACTGTCGATGCCGGCACCGCCCGCGAGCCGCACCGCGACAAGATCGAGGAAACAGCCGAGCGCATGACGGAACGCGCGTCGACGTTCGGCGGCCCCGACCTTCAGTCCGACGAGCGGGGTCGCCGCGCCGGCGCCGGCGAACAGGACCGAGATCCACGCCGGGAACACCCACGACACGTGCACGCCTCCGGCGATCATCAACGCCGCGGTGGCGGGCGCCCACAACAGTCCGGCCAACGCGCAGATCGCCTGCCGGGCGAACAGCTCGTCGGCCGACTGTCCTGCCACCCGAAGGTCAGGTTCGAGGCGGCGGGCCACGTGGCGGCCGGCCGCGGACCGTGCGGTCGGGCGGCCGACGACCCGTACGAACAGGTTCGCTTCGGGCTGCGCGCTCTGACGGTCGCGGGGCCGGTGCAAATCCGCGAGCACGTCGGAGAGTGCCGGTCGGGCCGGCACGAGTCCCGACACGACCATCAACACGCCGGCCGCGATGCCGACGCCGAGCACCAACCCGAGGTTCATCGCCTCGCTCCCACGGTCGCGGTGTTGTCGAGCAGGAACCGTTCGGGTGCGCGGAAGCGGCTCATCCGCGCCAGCCACCACAGCGCCAACCCCCAGCAGATCGAGATGCAGGCGAGGACGGTCTGGCCGAGCGCGCTCGCATAGACGGTGACGTAGGTCGGGTTGAGGACCACGAGCCCGACCGCGGTGCACGCAGTGCAGCCGGTAATCACCTGCACCGCGGTGCGCATCCGTACCCGGGCCGCCTCGACGCGCAGCTGCATCGCGGCTTCGTCGCGGGCGGCTTCCGCGAGCGTCCCGAGCAGGTCGGTCAGTTCGCGCACCGATTCGGTGGCCGCGACGCTCAGGGACGCGACGACCAGGTCGGCGATCGGATGGGCGAGATCGTCGGCCAACCGTCGCAGCGCGGCCGGCAGCGGTTCGCGTTCGACCGCGATCGACAGTGCGAGCACCTCACGTCTGATCGGTTCGGGTGCGACCGGTGATGTCGCCGCGATCGCAGCTTCCAGGCCGTGCGCGGCTGCGATCGTGTCGCGCAGCATCTCAGTCCATGTCGCGATCGCTTCGGTACGCGCCACTTCGGCCTCGCGTTCGGTACGCCCGCCGGCCAGTTCGGGTGACGCCCAGCCCAACAGTCCGCACGCGAGTGCGGCGACCGGCCACCGGGTCGCGACGAGCACCGGAACACCCAACGCGAACGCTCGGGCAAGTCTCGTACGCGACGCAGCGAGTTGCGTTGCGCTACGAAGACGACGCACCGAGCGCTCGCGCGGTTCGAAACCCGATGCGACGAGCAGGACACCGAACGCGAAACCGGCGCCCAACAGGACCGAGAGGGCCCTCACCGCGACACACGTCCGGATCGTTCGGGACGGCGCACGTCGTACCCTTCGGCGATCAGGTCGTCGGCGAGACCGTGGGGGAGTGCGACGGCGGGGACTGCCCGTCCGTTCGGTCCGGGCGCGAATAACTCGTTCGTGACGACCTGGCGGCCGTCGGCGTCGACGACGTGACGGATCGACGCGACGAAGCGGCCGCCTCTCGTTTTGGCGATGAACACGACGAGGTCAATCGCCGCGGCCGCGAGCTGATTGGTCGCTTCGAACGAAAGCCGTTCGGGTGCTTGCATCGCGTAGAGGGCAAGCTTGTTGAACACGGTTGCCGACGAGTCGGCGTGGACCGTGCACATAGAGCCGTCATTGCCTTGACTCATCGCGTTCAGCATCGGGACGATCTCTTCGCCCCGTACCTCGCCGACGATCACGCGATCGGGGTTCATGCGCAGGCTCATCCGCACCAGTTCGGCGGCCGCGACTTCGCCGACGCCTTCCATGTTGGCCTCGCGGGCTTCGAGCGCGACGACGTCAGGATGCAATTCGGGGAAACGGTCCAGCCCGAGTTCGAGTTCGGTTTCGATGGTGACGATGCGTTCGTGTTGGGGGATCTCGGCGGCCAGGCCGCGCAGCATCGTGGTTTTTCCGGCGCCGGTCGCGCCGGCGACGATGATCGTTTTGTGGGCACGGACCGCGGCTGCGAGGAAATGTTGCAACGTGACGTCGATCGCGCCGAGACGTACGAGATCTGTGAGGGTGACCTTCATGAAGCGGTGACGTCGGATCGCCAGAGCCGGCCGATCGCAGACCCACGCGACCGCGAAAAGGCGGCTCCCGTCGGGAAGTTGGAGGTTGAGTGCGGGATGACTCGGGTTGAACTCGCGTTCTGACAGCCCGTAACGACGTCCGATCTCACGCAACGTGTCGATGAGCTCCGCGTCGGTGTCGGCGATGGGCGGTCCCGGGATCTTGGTGCCGTCGGCGTATTCGACGAACACCTGATCGCAGCCGTTGGCGACAATGTTTTGGATGCGTTCGTTGTCGAGCAACGGCTGCAGACGACCGAACTGGTACAGGTGGTCGAACACGGCTTGGGCGAGTGCGTCTTCCCGATCGGGATCGAGACCGGACTGGCCAGCCGCGATCGCGTGGCGGGCAAGCTGTTCCAACTCGGTGTTGACGAGCTGGCGTGCTAAGGCGATCTCGTCGTCGCGTTGCAACCGTCGACTGCCTGCGAGTTCCACAGCCCGGGCCCGTCGAGTCAGTTCGGTGGCGACGGCGGTCCGGAGCTGTTGTACGACGACGGCGTCGACGTCCGCGGCGGTCATTGTCGGACGTCTGTCTGGTCGTACGCGCCGAGCAGCCGGTCGCACAGCGCCGATGCGCTGCGCAGCAGCGGCGATCGGCGCAGCCAACGATCCGGTCGTGCGCACCGACCGAGCGCGTGCGCGGCGCGGGCGTCCGCGGCGACGACGTACAGCTCGTCGACGTGCAGCGCGGCCTGCACCTCGTCGCTCGGGTATGGACGTTCGCCGACGCACACCGCGATCGCCCGGTCGATCGACGCCGCCAATGAGGTCAGTTGCCAGCGTGCGTGCTCGACGCTTTCGAGTGTGGGACGAAGCACGAGCAGCGCGGTCGACGCTGCCGCGAGAACCTCGGCGGCGGGGGAGTGGGGGTCCCAGCGGCCGCCGTCGATGATCACCAGCGAAGCCTCGTTGCGAAGTGTCTCATCGAGCGCGGTGCCGATGCTGGTCAGCGCGCCAGTCGCCTGCTCAGCCGAGGTGGGCGCGAGGAGCGCCGCGGCGCCGGACGGCAGAAGCTGGGCGTGGGCATCGACGGTGGCCCGGTCGAACCCGCGCCGTCCCGACGCCGCGAAGGTGAGCAGGCCGGCGTCGACGGTGAGGCCACATCGCACGGCGATGTCGCCGCCGGCCGGGTCGGCTTCGACGAGCAGCGGCCGTCGTGTCGCGGTGATCGCGCCGAGGGCGAGCGCGAGCGTCGTGGCTCCGGGCGACCCTTTCGTGCCGGTCACTGCGATCGTCGTCATCCGCCGACGACCATGACCGAGAGCTGACCGGCCGCGCCGTCGCCGGCCACGTTGGCAGCCGCGCCGTTCGGAACGAGCAGTGACAACGCCAGGGTGTCCGAGCCGTCCTGCGATGGTTCGACGTCGAGCACGCTCGCCGCGCCCAGGTTGACCGGTGCGGGCATGTTCCCGGTCGCGGACAGCGACGCGGTCTCGACGAGGTCGACGTGGTCGCCGGCTGTGAGCGACACCGGATACTGGCCAGGTTTGAGTGATGCGCCCACGATCGTCATGCCCGCCGGGACGCCGGCTGTCGCGCTGACGTCGGCTGGCAGGAGGAGCGAACCGGCGATGAGCGTCACCGCGGCAACCCGTCCGACGACGACGTCGCGTTCGGAGGCTGCCATCGTGGGGACATCAACGCCGACCGATACCCGCACCGTGGTGAGATCGTCGGAGGTGATTGCATGACCGGCGGGAACTGTTCGCCGCACGGTCAAGACCGCCGAACGGCTGTTGGCGCTCGAGAACAGGCTCGCGGTCGCGAGAGCGCATACGACCATCACGACGAGCCCGAACGCGATCCGCGTCCGGTTCCGTCGACCACCGAAACCGGACGGGGCCGGAAACGATGTGCTGTCGTTCGACGGTGAAGCTGGCTGATGCGACGCGAGGGTGGCGGTCATGTCGGCGCTCCGGTCACGGCACGGTCGTGTTGAGTGCCTGCACTTCGCCGACCCGTACCGTGAACGGGGTCGTCCGTTCGATCGTTCCGAGGTCGCCGCCGCCGGCAACACCCGATGCCGACCACGACGCCTGCCATCGGACGGTCACTGCCGCCTGGTAGCGCAGGTTGGGCTGCGCCGCGGAGGAGTTCACGTACGTGTACGCACACGACGGCCACTGCGCGCCGGCCGCAATCGCCGAGTTGTACGCGACGCCCGGCCCGTCGCACACGACCTGTCCGCCGTCGCCCATCGTCCACACCACCTGTTCGGGGACTGCGACCGCGGTGACGCGCACGCCCGGGACCGACACCGTCGACGACAGCGGTGCCCACGGTCCGACGAGCCACAACCAGCTCGGCAGGTTCACGATCTGGTCGCCGGCAGGGCTCAGCTGCGGGTGCGGCAACGGAAGAGTCAAACGCTTCTCGGCTTCGACCGCCAACGCGACCGGGTCGACGTTGGCGACAAAGAAGAACCCGTCGAACTCGTCGGCGCCGCACCATCTCGCGTACCACGTGCCCGGCCGCTGACCGGTCGGTGGGGTCACGGTGACCGCGACGGCACCACCTAACGGGAAGGTGACCGAACCGATCCCGTCGTGGATGTCGAGCACCGGCGCGTCGATGCATCGTTGCGCCGGACCGCCATGTCGTCCGCCCCCAGCGCCGCCGACGCCTGCTTGTTCACCGATCCCGCCGCCGTCGGTGATCGCCGATCCGGTGGTGTCGGCTCGTGCCGCCGGCACTGAGCACACGAGGACGGTCACCACGATCGCCGTCCGCGCTGCTATGCGGCGCATCCGAGTCCTTCGTTGTGCATGGCCGAGACTTTCCACATGCCGGCCGTTTCGGTCAGGGTGATGAGCACCTGGTGGCGGCGTGGATCGTTGCGGTCGAGGCGCTGACCATCGCTGACGCGGTACAGGCCTGTGTTGTCGTCGAAACAGTCCCGGACGCGCGCGGTCGTCCCGGCGATCGACACGACGCTCGGCGCGATGGCGACCGTTCCTTTGACCACGAGACCCGCCGCCGCGTTGGCTTCGAAGACGTCGTAGAGCCTGAGCAGCTCTGGGCCTGCGGTGCGTTGACCAAGACGCTCGCGAGTTTCGACACCGTTGAACGGACCGCGGGCGCCGCCGAGCTGAAGGTACAGGTCCCAGAACGACGACACCGCGGACACAATCTGTCGAGACGCGACGGCCGACGTCGTTGACGTGTTCGTGTGCAGAAGCGGTATCGGGCCCGTCGACCCGGTCGCAGACCGAAGCGGCGACGAGGTCGACACGGCTCGTTCGGTCGTCGTTCCCGCACACGCCGCGAGCGCAAGAAGTGCTGCGGCACCGACCGCCGCCAGACGCGACTTACGGGCAACTGCCGAGCAGGTGGAAAACATGACCGGTATAGGCGCATCGGCCGAGCCGCGCGCGACAACAAATGCGAAGAAATCATCAGCGTCTGGGCGCGAACACAACACCGACGCAGACATCCAGGCACGGTCGGCGAATTCCACGGGCGATAGAGCTACGCGGTGACGTCCGCCTACTTCAACGGGTTTTTGGGAACCTCAACGTTGCCGCGCGCACCTTGAGGTACCGCTCCGCCTCCCCACATCGTGTCGGTGTCCTGACGGCACCGGTGGACCTCGTCGAGATGGTTCTCGACCCCACCGGTAAATCTCGTTGACGGGACCGGCGAGCGATCGGCCGAGGTCCGTGAGCTGGTAGGCGACGCTCTTCGAGCCGCGGCCGTCGTCGTGGAGGACCCGTTCGATCACGCCGTCCCGTTCGAGGAATCGCAACGTGTCGGTCAGCACTTTGGGTGTGACACCTCGGATGCCGTTGCGGAGCTGGAAAAGGCGCAGGGTGCCGGATTCGAGCTCACGGACGACGGGGAGGACCCATTTTCGCCGAGCATCGCGACGACCTCCTGGGTTGCGATCGTCCACGCGACACGTCCGCCTGGCCCAGGGATGTCCAGTCCGACAAAGTCGCCCGCCTCGCGTCGCGGGGGCGAACGTCGTCGACGTTTCGGGGGCGAGTCCATGCCGTCGATTCCCCACGCGGTCTGGCGTGGCGGGCGAGTCTCACGAGGCCGGAATGGCCATATCAGAACCCTTGCGCAGCGTGCCGGACAAAGGTCGGGGTGTGCAGAACCTTGCGCAGACCTGTTGGCGCAGACCTGTTGCGCAGATGTTCTGCGCAGAACTCGGCGCAGTGGGTTCCTTCATGGTCGGCGTCCCGGACACGCCGATTGAGGAGGAAAACGCGTTGAAGACATTGTTTGAGCAGCTCGCAGGCGAGTGGTCGCAGCTTGGGAGATCCGCAGCCGCGGTGGACGTGCTGCAGACCTGGGCGCAACACGACAGCGTCCTGGCCGCTTTCCAGGATCTGCACGACCTGGTGCGCTTCGTGCAGCGGTCCGGCCCCGGATCCCGAGCCGATGAGATCCTCGCCTGCCTCGCGGCTCGTGCACCCTCCGATCCGTTCGCGGCGAGAACGTTGCTCCACGTGGTGTTCAACGGGCTGTTGCGGATCACATCCGATCTGCGCACCGCGGCGTGTTCGGACGAGGAAGCCGCGAGCGTGGTGATCGCCGAAGCGTACGCACGCATCCGGACGTACCCGATCGAACGGCGGGCGCGCAGCATCGCCGCGAACATCCTGATCGACACCCGCCAGGGTGTCAGCCGGGCGCTTTGTCGTCGCCGTGTCCCGGAACTTTTGACCGCCGATATTGGACGTCACGCCGCGGATACCGCTGCGCGGTCGGCGACTGACGAGCTGCTCGATCTCGTTGACGAGGCCGTGCGGACCAAGAAGCTTCGCGTCGATGACGCTCGGCTCATCGTGTTGTCGCGAATCGCCGACGTGTCAACCGAGTACCTTGCGGCCGTTCGGGCGTGCGCGCCGCAAAGTCTGCGCCGTCATCGTCAGCGTGCCGAAGCCGTGCTCGCGGCTGCGGTCAGATGCGTCGTGTGAATCGGACGGCTCGCAGATCTTGCGCGGGGGCGTACGACGAGTCCGCCGCGGTCGGGCCCGCGACGTCAGCGACACGGAGTCTCGACCGCTCACATCCACTCGCGCCAATGACCAGCCCCGGCCCGCGTGCCACTCGTCGTGGCTTCGTCGCGGGGACGTCTTCGCGTCCGACGGTGGAACGCGCCGCGACGGCACCGTCCGGTCGTAGTCTCGTGCGATGGTGACGTTCGTCCAGCCTGTCGGTGGTATGTAACAAGACCGTGAGGAGCGCGAGTCGGTGAGACGGGCGGCCGGGTTGGGCGTGGTGGTTGGCGTCGCACTGCTCGTCACCGCATGCGGTGGGTCTTCAACCGCGGCGAAGCCGGCGGCGTTGCTTCGGCGAACGCGACAGCCGGGGCGAAGAGGGTCTCGTGGGTGGATGAGCCTGTGTCGTTTCCGGCCGGTCGCCTCACCGTCTACGCGACGTTCCGCCATCCGGTCGGCGTCGCGACTGACGTACCCGCGGCCGTGCTCATCGTGGGCAGTGGCCCAACCGATCGGAATGGCAACAGCCGGCTGGAATCGGGTCCGGTGAACACGCTCGCGACGCTCGCCGACTGGCTTTCCGCCGACGGGGTGGCCAGCCTTCGCTACGACAAGCTCGGAGCAGGCCGCACCGGGCTAGGACCGTACGCCGCGCACGTCGACAGCATCGGGATCGCGCCCTACGAACAAGAAGCGTTCGCGGCACTGAAGTTCCTCGCCGCGCAAGCCGGCATCAACGACCGGCGGCTCGCGGTCATCGGTCACAGCGAAGGAGCACTGTTCGCGCTCTTGTTGGCGAACGCGCAGACGAAGACCACCCCGCAGATCCACGCCATCGGACTTGTCGAACCGCTGAGTCTTCGATATCTCGACGTGATCACACGACAGGTCGACGCATCGGTTGCCGCCCAACTGAAGGCAGGGCAGCTCACCAACCGGCTGGCCGCCCGAGTGGACCAGACCCTCGCCGATGCCGTCACTCAACTTCGTCACACCGGATCGGTGCGGGCGAAACTTCCATACGGATTGGCGAACATCTTGAACGCGTCAACCGCGCATTTTTTGTTCCAAGCCGATCAACACGACCCTGCGGCGCTCGCCGCGACGCTGCCGACGCACACACCGGTGCTCGTGACATGCAGCAACGCCGACGTTCAGGTGTCGTGCGCGGAAGTCGACCACCTCGTCGAGGGTCTGACGAAAGCCCACGCAGACACCGACTTCGTCACCCTGACCGGCGTCGATCATGCCCTCAAGGTCGACCCGACCGGGTCGAACTACACGGCGGCGCTTCCGTTCTCACCCCAACTCGAAGCCGCGCTGCGCATCTTCGTCGACCAGAACCTGTAGCCCGTCATATGTCTGACGGCTCGACGGGGCGGTGAACCGTCAGACTGTTCGGCAAAGATCCGTCACAGGTCCGTGTCCGGTCTGGGCAAACCGGCCGTCGACACCGCGACGCGGCGTGACACCAAAATTTTGTGGATCGCCGCACGCGAGTCCTCGGCACGTCCGACCCGAGCGCGCACGGACGAGCGGCCGGACGGGTTTGCGGCCGGGGCAACAGATCGGACCGCGGGACGTTTCCCGGGTCGGTTCAACCAACGCTGAGGTTGTTCGCGCAGGTACTCCCGTCGCTGCCGCTGTTCGTCCCGTCCGGGCACGTCGTGTTATCCCAGGTCGCGTTGGTCAGTGTGGCGTTCGTGAACGTCGCGTCGGTGAGATTCGCGTCGGTGAAGTTGGCGCCGGTGAGGTTGGAGCCGTTGAGGGTCGCGCCCGTGAAGTTGGCGCCGGTCAAGGTGGCGCCAACGAGATTCGAGCCGTTCAACGTGACGCCGACAAAGTTGGCGCCGTTGAGGTTCGCGGCGGGACCGATGAGGTAGCCGGTCACGAGCCGCCACGCGGTCGGCAACGCCGCCGGCGTCCCGCTGATTCCACCCGACGAGACGCCGGTCAGCGTCACGCTTGTCAGGGTGGTGCCGTCGAGTGTGCTGTTGGTGAGGGCGGCGCCGGTCAAGTCGGCGCCGGTCAGGTCAGCGCCCGTGAGGTCAGCGCCGGTCAGGTTCGCGCCGGTCAAGTCGGCGCCGGCCAGCTCGACGCCGCCGCTGAAGTCGGCGCCGTTCAGGTCGGCGCCGGGACCGATGAGGTAGCCGTTGACGAGCTGCCAGTCGGTCGGCAACGCGGCCGGCGTCCCGTTGATTCCGCCTGACGAGACGCCCGTGAGGGTGACGCCGGTCAGGGTGGCACCATCGAGGGTGGCGCCGTTCAGGTTGGCGCCGCTCAGGTCGGCGCCTTTGAGGTCGGCGCCGGTGAGGTCGGCGCCGGTGAGGGTGACTTCCCTCAGGTCGGCGCCTTTGAGGTCGGCGCGGTTGAGGTCGGCGCCGGGACCGATGAGGAAGCCGTTGACGAGTCGCCAGTCGGTCGGCAACGAGGCCGGCCGCCCGACGATCCCTCCCGACGAGACACCGGTCAGGGTGGCGCCCTCTAGGGTGGCGGCGGTCAGGTTGGTGGCCTTCAGGTCGGCGCCGGTCAGGTCGGCGCCGGTGAGCGTGGCGCCTTTGAGGTTGGCGCCCGGGCCGACCAGATAGCGGCGGACCAGCTGCCAGTCGGTCGGCAACGCGGCTGGCGTCCCGACGATGCTGCCCGACGAGATACCGGTGAGGGTCGCGCCTTTGAGGTTGGCCCCCTTGAGAGTGGTGCCGGTGAGGTCGGCGCCGCTCAGGTTGGCGCCGGTGAGGGCCGCGCCCGTGAGGTTGGCACGAGGGCCGACGAGGTAGCCGTCGACGAGCTGCCAATGCGTCGGCAACGAGGCGGGCGTCCCGGCGATCTTGCCCGACGACACGCCGGTCAGGATCGCGGCGGTCAGGAACGCGCCGCTGAGACGGGCGCCCCTCAAAGAGGCGTTGGTCAGGTCCGCGCTCCTGAGGTTCGCGTCGTTGAGGTTGGCGGCCGGACCGACGAGGTAACCGTGAACGAGGCGCCAGTTGGTCGGCAACGCGGCCGGTGTCCCAATGATCCTGCCCGACGAGACGCCGGCGAGAGCGGCGCCTCCGAGATGCGCACCCGTGACGGTGGCGCCGGTGAGGTCCGCGCCGTCAAGGTTCGCGTCGGTCAGGGCCGCGCCGCCAAGGTTGGCGGCCGGACCGACGAGGTAGCCGTCGACGAGCTGCCAGTTCGTCGGCAACGTCGCCGGCGTCCCGGCGACCTTGCCTGATATGACACCGCTCAGGGATGCGCTCGCGAGCGTCGCGTGCGACAGGTTCGCGCCCGTGAGCCTGGCGTTGGCGAGGGTCGCGCCCGCCAACGTGGCGTCGGCGAGGTTCGCGTCGGACAGGTCGGCCCCTCTGAGGTCGGCGCCGTCGAGGTCGGCGCCTTTCAGGTCGCATCCGGCCAGGTCAGCGTCGGGACGTCGTGTGCCGCACCGCGCACTCGCCCCCACCGGGACCGTCGACCCGAGGATCAAGACGAGACTCAGGATTCCGACTGCAAGACACCCGCTACGCCGTGTGCCCACGCCCGAAGGGTACCGAGACGCCTGCACGCAGGCCAGTCCGTCCGTCCTGCCGCGGTCGGTGCCCGGTCCCTGATTGGACCGTCCTGACGTGTCGGCGCCAACACGACGGTCGTCACGCGCGCGGCACGACGGACGTCACGCGCGGGGCGTCCCGTCCCCGCCGTTCACTGGATGTCGGTCGTCGGATATGCCGTCGGGACGCAGGAGCGCGGCCCGGACCGGATGCTGGCTCCGGTGTTTGCGCCATCCGCTGCATCATCGAGGAGCCCGGCCGCCCGTCGCTCGGGAGGATCAGCCGGCGTCGCTCGATCCGCGAGCCGGGCAGTGTTCGAGCCGCCGGCGCGCGACCGTCGATCGGCGACACAGACCACCATCGCGTACCCGAACCATGACCCGAGCGCCCACTCTCGACGCAGTGTATACTCGTAGTGTATACTCTCGGATATGAGTGTTCCGTTGACCCTGCTGGGCCTCCTCGAGCGAGAGCCGAGCCACGGCTATGACCTGAAGCGCGACTACGACACATATTTCGGTCGGGGCAAACCACTGCCGTTCGGCCAGGTGTACGCAACCCTCGGCCGCCTCGCCCGCGACGGCAAGGTATTGGTCGGTGAGATCGAACCGGGCGAGGGACCCGATCGCAAGCGGTACGTCATCACCGACGCCGGAAAACAAGAATTCGAGACCTGGCTCACCGATCCGATCGAACCGGAGCCGCACTTGCAGACCCTCCTCTTCGTGAAGGTCGTGTTGGCACTGATGTTGGGTCGTTCGGCCGAGCGCTACCTCGATACCCAACGGGGCGCTCACCTCCAGCGCATGCGAGAACTGACGCTGCTGCGACAAAGGGGCGGTGTGGTTGATGCACTCCTCGCCGATCACGGCCTGTTCCATCTCGAAGCCGATCTCCGCTGGATTGACATGACGACAGCCCGACTTTCGGCCCTGGCCGAGGAGGTGCGCTCATGAGCGCCGCCGACGTTCCCGTCGTTCTCGCCGATCCGCAACGCGGGGTGATCGACGCACGCGACGTGTTCTTGTCATTCGGTGAGACGCCCGCACTTCGAGGCGCCACCGTGGCGCTCGGCGCCGGCGAGATCCTCGCCGTCATGGGCCCCAGCGGCTCGGGCAAGTCGACCCTCTTGCACTGTCTGGCCGGCATTCTCGTCCCCGATTCCGGTGAGATCAGCTGCAATGGGCGTCGCGTCGACACGTTGCGCGAGCAGGAACGCAGCGTCTTGCGGCGCGACCACTTCGGTTTCGTGTTCCAGTTCGGTCAGCTCGTCCCCGAGCTGACGGCCGAAGAAAACGTCGCGCTTCCGTTGCTCCTCGGCGGTGCCCGCCGAACCGTGGCGTTAGACGCCGCCCGCGCATGGTTCGAGCCCCTCGGCCTCGACGGGTTGGAGCAACGGAGATCCGGGGAGCTCTCCGGTGGCGAAGCCCAACGTGTTGCGCTCGCTCGAGGCCTGGTCGCGCACCCTCAGAGGCTGTCGCGATTGTTTGTGCTGGTGGATCATGGTGTGTGTGGTTGGGTGAGTCGGCGGAGGAGCAGTCGGCTGTGCGCGGCCCACACGAATCCTTTGGTGACTTGCGGGTCGCGTTCATAGTCGATTTGTAGACGGCGATGATTCGTCAACCACGACCAGGTCCGTTCCACAACCCATCGTCTGGGCAGGACCTCGAAACGGTGGGCGTGGATCCGATCGACGACCTCTGCCGAGAGGTGGTGAGCGCGGGCAGTGCTGCGCGAACGCACGTTTGAACCCGGCGTCGCACCAGACCTTCCGCAACCGTGACGACTTGGGGCGGGCCTCGTCGATCACCGCGATCCCACCCACGTTGTCCGACGTGTTCGCCGCGACGACCAACACTGCGAGCAACAAACCGAGCGTGTCGACCACCCCGAACACCTTCCGGCCCGAGATCTTCTTCCCAGCGTCGAAACCCCTCGTTTCACTCGTCACCGTCGACGCACCCCGCACACTGCGAGCATCGATGATCCCCGCCGACGGATCCCCATCGCGACCTTCCGACTCGCGCACCAACGTCCGGAGCCGGTCGCAGACCCGTTCCCACGTCCCGTCCTTCGACCACTCCAGGTGATAGCGGTGCACCGTGTTCCAGTTCGGATACCGGTCCGGCAGCGCCCGCCACTGACAGCCCGTCGCGCACACATAGAAGATCGCGTCGACGATCGTGCGCCGATCATGGGTGATCGGCCGTCCCATCTTCCCCGGCGACCACGCCGGACGGACCAGATCCGCGATCAGTTCCCACTCCACATCCGACATATCACCATGCGTCGTACGCCACGTAATCGTCTGTCGATCCTGCTTCGTTCGCATGATTTAAGTATGTGACAACCCGACACCCAACACGTGGCAATCCGACCCCCACCAGCACAAACTTTCCCAACAGCCTCTCAGGTGCCGTTCGCAGATGAACCGACCGGATCGCTCGACTCACTGACCGGCGAGCACGTCATGGAGCTCCTGGTCGCCGCCGCGCGCCAACAGGGCACCACCGTCGTCCTGGTCACCCACGAGCCGCGGGTCGCCGCCTACGCCGACCGCGAAGTCATGGTCCGCGACGGAAAGGTGACCTCGCTGTCGCCCGATCGCGTCGCTTCGTGATCCGCCTCGGGCTTCGCCTCACCCTCAACGGCGGCAAAGAAGCAGCCGTCCGACTGCTCGTCACAGCGGGCGCGGTCGCGCTCGGAGTCGGGCTGCTGTTGGTTGCCTTGGCCGGCATGAACGCCATCAACGCACAAAATGCCCGGACCGCGTGGCTGAACACGCCGGCATTCGGACAGGGCCCCGGACCGAACGTGGTCACGCCGAACCTCCCAGCCAAGTCGGCGGCCACCCCCGCCGACGTCGCGGCGACGACGTCACAACCGCTGTGGGCGATGTTCACCGTCGATCATTTCGCGGGCCGCACCATCGATCGGGTCGATCTCGCAGCCACCGGTGCCCATTCGCTGGTCCCGCCCGGCATCTCAGCACTACCCAAGCCGGGCCAGTTTGACGCGTCGCCGGCACTGACCCGACTGCTTCGCACCATCCCCGCCGACGAGCTCGGCGACCGTTTCCCCGGCGTCCAGATCGGCACGATCGATCCGGTTGCGCTGCCGTCGCCGAACTCGCTGATCATCGACGTCGGCCGTACCGCCCCCCAGCTTTCGAACCTGCCGGGCGCAGCCCAGATCACCGCCATCAACACCAGTACCGGCCACAGCGGCGGAACCAACGGCTGGGACGCCAACAAACTTCAGATCATCCTCGCCGTCGGTGCACTGGCATTGCTGTTCCCGGTGCTCATCTTCATCGCCACCGCGACCCGTCTCGCCGCGGCCCGCCGGGAGCAGCGCTTCGCCGCGATGCGCCTCGTCGGCGCGACACCCCGGCAGGTTTCGGTGATCGCCGCGGTCGAAGCTTCCGTCGCCGCCCTCGCCGGTGTCGCGATCGGCTTCGGGATGTTCTTGTTGTTCCGTCCGGCCGTGGCCAATGTTCCCTTCACCGGTCAGCCGTTCGCCGCCGGCGACCTTTCGCTCAGCCTCGCCGACATCCTCCTCGTTGCGGTCGGTGTCCCGGCCGCAGCTGCGGCCGCGGCACGGGTCGCGTTGCGAGGCGTCGTGATCTCGCCGCTCGGGGTCAGTCGACGGGTCACGTCGGCTGCCCCCCGCGCGTGGCGGCTTGTGCCACTCGTTGCAGGTATCGGCGAGCTTGTCTACTTCGTCGACGTCGGACGTCCCAAGAGCACGGGCGGCCAGATCGACGCGTACTTCTCAGGATGTCTGTTGATCATGGTGGGGCTGATCTTCGCCGGTCCGTGGCTGACGATGGTCGGCGCTCGGGTCATCGCCCGACGGACGAGCCGACCGGCCGTGCTCATTGCCGGACGACGACTGTCGGACAATCCCCGCGCCGCGTTCCGCACCATCAGCGGCCTCATCCTCGCGCTGTTCGTCGGCAGCGTCTCGGTCGGGATCATTTCGACAATCCTCGACGATCAGGGCACCTCCGGCGGCGGCACCGTTGCCCGCGAGACGCTGGTCGATCAGTTCGGACCGCTCGACAACGTCGGCCCGCAGGCGGGACCGCTCGGCCAGCCGCCGACCCCGACCACGTCGGTGTCGGACCGGCTGCTCGCCGAGTTGAGATCCATCCGAGACGTCCAAGGCGTCACGGTGTTTCACACGCAGTCCAGCCCGAGCCAGAACGGGCCCGGTGCCCTCACGATCCTGGCCTCATGCGCGCAGCTCGTTCACACCCCGACGATGGGCCGTTGCGCACCCGGAGCCAGCGTCGCGACCATCACCGGGAATCTCGACAGTCCGGCGAGCACCAAGGCAACCCTGGCCACGACGGTGTGGCCCACGGCTTCGATCTCCCCCGAACGTCTGGCGCGTCTGGCGGTTGGAGCGATCGTCGTCGAAACGAACGGGTCGACCGCCGCGATCGAGCGAGCACGCACCACGCTCGAAGTCGCACTCCCAAACGTCGGCCCGCCCTCCACGCTCGGTGAGATCAACGCAAATCACCAGCGCAGCGTCACCGAACTGCAACAGCTGACCAGCATCGTGATCCTCGTCAGCTTGGTCATCGCTGGTTGCAGCCTCGCCGTGAGTGTCACCGCCGGCGTGAACGACCGCAAACGGCCGTTCAGCCTGTTGCGACTCACCGGCGTCCCCGTGCGCGAGTTGCGTCGCGTCGTCGTCTTCGAAACCGCAGTCCCACTTCTGGTTGTTGCCGTGCTCTCGGCGGGAATGGGATTTCTCACCGCCGGACTCTTCCTCAGATCACAACTCGCCGAATCACTACGAGCTCCCGGCCTCGACTACTACGTCATCGTCATCGCTGGCGTCGTCGCCTGCCTTGCGATCATCGCCACCACCCTCCCACTCATCGAGCGGATCACGGGACCCGAAATCGCCCGCAACGAGTGAACCTTCCGCCCGGCCTGCCAGCCTGCACAGACCGGGCGCAATCCACGACTCGCACCGGTTCCCGAAGCGGCGAAACAACGCGTGCGTCGACAGCGTCCGCGGCGGCGAGAACGAGAACGCAACTCCCGGTCGGTGCGAGCCCGCACCGCCTCCCCGGCTGGTCGGACTTCGTTCTTCGCACGACGGCCTCGCCCGGCGTATGCAGCGCATAGATTCTTGACCGTTATGACGTACGCGCCCGGCGACATCGTCGACCATTTCGAGATCATCTCCTCGCTCGGCGAGGGCGCATACGCGGCAGATCTACAAAGTTCTTGACCGTGATACTGGCGGCTGCGCCGTCCTCAAAGCGCCGCGGTCGCAGCTGCTCGCCGACCCGGCGATCTTCGCTCGTTTCCAGCGCGAAGCGAGGATCGCGCGGATGCTCGACCATCCAGGGCTGGTACGCAGTCTCGATGGGGCGGAACACCGGTCCGAGCCGTACTTGGTTCTCGAATATGTCGACGGCGAAAACTTCCGACGCCATCTGAATGCCCTCGAGCCGCCCGTTCCGGTCGCGACCGCGCTGGCGTGGGGTAAAGAACTCGCGTCCGTGATCGCCTACCTCGGCGAACACGGCATCGTGCACCGCGATTTGAAGCCGGAGAACCTCATCCTGACCGCCGACGGCCACCTGAAAGTCATCGACTTCGGTACCGCGCAGCTCGCGGGCGCTCGCCGGCTCACGTGGCGGCACTTCTCCGACAGCCTCGGCACGCCCGACTACATGAGCCCCGAACAGATCCAAGGCAACCGAGGAGACCGTCGAAGTGACGTGTACGCCTGGGGCGTCATGATGTACGAGATGCTCGCCGGGCGGGTTCCGTTCGCCGGAGACGATTTCTTGTCGGCGATGGCTGCCGCGCTCACCAAGCATCCGGTGCGGATCCGGGAAATCAACCCCGACGTGCCACCGACCTTGGAAGCCGTTGTGCTGAAGGCCATGCGCCGGAACCCCGAACAGCGGTACCAAGACGCCGGACAACTCCTGTGCGATCTCGATCAGCTCGACTCGCTCGACGTCGCGTCGTTCGATCTGACTCCCGAACCGCCCATGGGTGGCATCGCCGCCATCGACTCGGCCAAACGCCTTTGGCTGTTCGTACTCTGCGTCGCCGCGATCTGCATCGTCGTCGGCGCAGTCGTCGTCCTCGTGGCAGTGCGGGCCTGACCGCGCTCGGAGCAGGCCGGTCAGGCGTGGGTGCGCAGCAGGTACCCGTACCCGCGGACATTGGCGATGTCGAGCCCGATCGGTGCAAGTCGGTGGCGCAGACGAGACAGATGTACCCGCAACGTTTCGTCGCGTCCACCTTCGAGCCACGCCGACCCGATGAGGTCGCGTTCGGACACCGCGGCGCCGAAATTGGCGACCAACGGCTCCATCAGATGCTGTTCGACCGGCGACAGGAAGACCACCGCGCCGCGGTGGGTGAATCGCCCGTGCGCATCCAGGGTCGGCACCGCCGGATGGCACGCAGCCCGGCGCGCCAGCGCGACGAGGCGGGCGCGCACATCGGTGTCGTCGGCCGGGAGCCGCAACCAGTCCTCGAGGCAGTTCTCGCTGATCGGCGGCTCGACGCCAGGTTCGACAAACCACAGGCGGGGAACTCCGGCTCGGTCGAGGCGGTCGCGCTCGTCGGCCTGATCAGGCCAGCCCAGCGCCACGACATCCCGGCTCGTGTCTTCGCCGACTGGCCTCGTCGACGGTTCGGTCAACATCGGATGCTTGGAATCCATGGACTCTTGATACAGAAGTGTGAAACACGAATCGCACTCTGACTACGCGGTTTTAACGTCTCGGGCGAGATTTCAGCGTTTTGCATGCGCCGAGGTCATGACCGGATCCGCGCTTCGGACGCAAGCGCCTCCCTTACATAAAGCGTTTATAACGTATATATAACAGAATTGAAACTGCACGCGTGATGGTCTCCGTTTCATAAAGGAATTGCGACATTCAAATGACAAAGGTCCGGCGGCTTCACGGTTGTGCTTCATGCTCCGTTTACAAACTCGCGCGTCGCCGGAAATAGCTCTTTTCTACGGTGGTCGAACGGTCGGCGGCGACCACAGCTGCAAATCGGCAACACGAGGGGGAACTCAATGGCCGAAGCCATGGCCTCGCAAGGGGAGATGAAGCGGACCCTGACGCTGACCGGGGTCACCGTGAACGCGATGGCGTTGATCGCGCCGGGCGCGTTCTTGTGGACCACGTTCGAAGAACAAGCCGCGCTGACGCGCCATGGTGCTTCGACGGGCGGTGAGATGTGGACCGGCCTGCTGTTCGCGCTGGTGCTGGCGATGCTCACTGCGTACAGCTACAGCGAGTTGGCGCGTGTGTTCCCCGAGGCCGGGACCGGTTCGAGTTACTACTTTGCCGAAGCCGCGCTCTTATCGAAGGCCGATCCCAAACATCGCGGCCGGGCGCGGGTCGCGAAGTTGGCCTTCGGGTGGATCAGCCACCTGTACTACTGGATCTATCCGGGCATCATGGTCGCGTTCACCGCGACCCTGTTCGGGTACATCTACGACTCGGCGTTCCATCACGAGCTTTCGTATCTGCCGTTGGCGGCGATCTGTGTCGTGTTCGCGTTCGCGACGGGATACATCGCGTACCGAGGGATCAACGGCTCGACCATGACGTCGATCGCGATCTTGGTCATCCAGACCATCTCGCTGCTCGGTGTCACGATCTGGTTCATCGCCTACCGGATCGGTCACTCGCACGAGGTGTACGCAATCGCGAGCGCCGGGCGAGTCCTCATTCCGCACAACTACGTGAACATGCTGTACCAGTCAACGATCGCGATACTGTTGCTGGTCGGCTTCGAGTCGATCACCGCCCTCGGGGCCGAGGCCATCGACCCCGGAAAGAACATCAAACGGGGTGTGATGATCAGCCTGCTGATCCAGGGCGGATTCTGCTACCTGTTCGAGTACTTCGGCGCCGACTTCGCTTCGAGCACGCACACGCTCGCGGCCACCAAAGGCACAGCCGCCTTCACCGCAGCGGGCGCCAACTCAGCGCCGATCGGCACGATGCTCCAACAGACCATCCACCACGGCGGCGTCGCTATCTCGGTCGTCGTTGCCATCACGGTGCTGATCGCGCTCATCGGCACCACCCTGGCCTGTCTCAACACCGGCGTACGTGTGACGTACTCGATGGCCAAAGACAAGGAGATGCCGAGCATCCTCGGGCTCCTCCACGGCGAGTACGTGACCCCCCACGCCGGGATCTGGATCCTCGTCGCGGTCTCCGCCGCGCTCGGGATCTTCGGCGCCAACCCCCATCAAGTCGACAACCTGACCCAGATCACCTTGGCGTCCAACACCGGGACGTTCCTCGTCTACGGCATGACGTGCATCATCGCGCTCGTCGCGTTCGCGAGCCGCCACGATCGCCATCCGATCAAACATTTCCTGATCCCCGGTCTCGGTGCGTTCATGAACATCGCCGAGCTCTTGGGAGTGCTCTACATCGCACTCACCGGCTCGGGCACGGCTCCGGGCGACGCGACGAAAGCCATCGGCATCGTCGTGGTGTGGTGTCTCATCGGAGTCATCTGGGTCGCAGCGAACCCCAACAAACGTCACGCCCTACAAGTCCACGAAGACAAACTCGCCGACCCCAATCCGGTCCCGACCGTGTAGCGCCGGAACGCCAACCGGGAGCGGCCGGCCATGCGCCCGCTCTCCCATCACGCCGCGTCGCGTGCCGGTTCGCGATCGTGAACCGGCACGCGACCTGACGGACAAAGTGGATACGGCATGGACGATCTCGAAGTCCGTCCTCATGACGCGCACGTCAAGCGCATGGTGTTGCATCGCCCCTACTTCGAGCATTCCCGCATCGCGATCATCGCAGACAACCTCGAGGTCACGACCCGCTGGAACCGGACCCGCCGCTTCCCGCTGCCTCGCGGTTCGAACCAGGCGCAGTGTGGGGTGTGGTCTTCGTGTTCGTGTGGCTCCACGCCGGCTGGCAGCAACGTCTGCCGTACCGCAAACTGCTCCTCGTCGACGCGGCCGGTGAGACGCTCATGAGCTTCCCGGCGCTGCGGGCCCACACTGACGCCTTCGACAGCCCGGCCGAGTTCGAGTCGGTCTGGTCACGGCAAGAGCTTCAAGCCCTCTGCACCGCGGCAGGACTGTCGTACTGCGAAGAGTCACACCCGGACACAGTGGCACTCCAACATGCGCATCCGGGCGCGATGAACGGCTACCGCTTCTACACCCACCCGCACCGCTACGCGACCCTCACCGCGCTCGCACTCATCATCACGATCATCGTGTTCGTCGTTCTGCAAGCCACGATCGGCACCCGCATCTAGTGAAACCGAAACGGAGCCGACGGTCACACGACTCGATTTTCGGGAATTGCACGACGCCGCGCCTTGGCGCTGGCCGCGCGCCGCTGTTCATGCTCGGCACTGTTCCCTTCGGCCGGGCTGCGTTCGCCACCGCGGCCGGTCGGCGACAATCGCCGCCGCGAACACTGGCGCCTACCAGCAACGAGTCCGCAACGCCCGACGCGTCCCGCTCCAAGCGGTCGGAGCCCAGATCGGGCCGTCACCCGACGGACGTGCGTTCGACCTGCGCGCCGCCGCGTTCGGGACCGAGACCGGTCGCCACTCCCTGCGCCGACTCGGTTGCGTCCAAGGCCTGTGGCGTCTGGACGCCGGATTCACGACGGCAGCATCGGCGAGTCGGCCACGTGGGCCACCATCCAATCGCGACGGTCGCGCTCATCCTCGCCACGAACCTGCGCTGACGCAACGAACCAGACCGACCCCGACGTCGCCACCCCGATCGTCGCCAGCGATCGTCGCCAGCGATCGTCGTTGGACCAACCATCGCCGACGAGCTTGACTGCCAATGATGTGTCTGGCGCGCGTACGATTCGCACGCATGTCTGATCTGAGGCCGGTCATGGCCGAGCCCGACGACGTCATCACGGTCCGGTCGTCGTTCGCGTGTAACGAGTTGTACTCGAGTCCCACCCTTCGACGTTTCGTCGACGGCGTCTCGGCGGTCATGGTCGACCGCGGCTACGAACTCGCGGCTGCGCCGGGTCCGGATACGAACGTGGTGTTGCACACGATCGATGCGCACGCTCCCAGACCGTACCGTCGTAAGGCGGCGCCGACGTTCGTGATCGCGATCGCCGAGACGGCCGAATCGGCCGACGACAACGCGGCGCTTTTGCGCATCGGATATCCGCTCCTCGTCCGGGCGCTGGCCAACATGTGTGTGCTCGTCAACGACACGCCCGACGGGATCGCCGTGCGGTTCGTGACGCTCGAACAAGGCACCTACGGAGTCGGGCCCGGCTTCGCGGACGCTGAACTCTGCGAGCGGGCGTTCGAACGCATCGCGCCGCTCGCCTCGTCACGTCTCGTCATCGCCAACGACATCGTCACCGATCTTCCGTCGCACCTCTGGAACGGCGACGACCAGACACGCCAAATGCTCGAAGCCGGCCGTGCCCTCGACAACCTCGATCTGCTTCCCGCGCCGTTCCCGCTTCAAGAGATCTTGGCGCCACGGGAGCTCCGACATGTGCAACTGCTGTACGGGATCGGTGGCCTCTCCTACGGGAACGTGAGCGCCCGCTACCGCGGGACCGACATCGATGCCGTTCCCGACTCGGCCGGGCCGGTCTACTGGATGAGCGCGAGCGGCGTCGACAAATCGGATCTGCGCACCATCGGCGAACACATCCTGTTGGTCCGTGGCTACGACGCGGCACACGACAGCATGGTCCTCAGCGTCCCGCCCGAGGTGCCGGTGAAACGTGTCTCGGTCGACGCGATCGAACACTGGATGATCTACCGCGAACATCCCGAAGTCGGTGCGATCCTCCACGTGCACGGCTGGATCCCCGGGACGGTATCGACCGACGTCAACTATCCGTGCGGCACCGTGAACCTCGCGGCCGCGGTCGCCGAACTCGTACGCGACGCCCCGGATCCGACGCGGGCGGTTGTCGGCCTGCGCAACCACGGACTCACCATCACCGGTTCGAGCCTCGACGAAATCTTCGAACGTGTCGGCGCGCAGATCACGCCCCGCGTCCCGATGGAATGAACCGACGACACCAACTCGTTGCGGTGCGGCCGCGTCGCGCTAGGGCTCGATGTCGACCGGTGTCCCGAGCGGGAGCATGCCGGCAAGCCGAGTGATTTCGGAATTGTCGATACGTACACAGCCGTGGGTGACGCTCTCGCCGAGCACCGACGCGTCGTCGTTGCCGTGGAGGCCGATCTCCGCGTCACCGCCGTCGAACGACGTCAGCGCGTCCGAATAGCTGGACAGACCGTACGCGTAGGGGCCGTACGCCGTGTTGGGATCCAGTGCCTGGATCAACACTCGGATGTAGTACTGCCCGACCGGGGTCGGCGTGTCCGGCGCGCCGTCCGCGACGGGACCGCTGTAGACGGCCGTCCCCCGGTCGAAGACGGTCAGGCGATGGGCGGCGAGTTCGACCCGGAGCTTGAATGCCACCGGGCTCAGCCGGACGTCGGTCCCTCGCACCCAGCCGGAACTTCCGTTCGGACGAATGGGCAAGAGCACCTGCACCCACCCGTCGGGACGGTGGGATTCGACGAGGAAGACCTGCGGTACCGCGGATCCGAGTTGCGACGGGTCCGCCAGCCATGGGTTGTCGAGCACGCGTGCCGGTGTCGGCGAGTTCGGACTGTTGAACACTGAAAGCCGCGGCACGATCGCTTGCGCCGTGAGCGATTCGTCGGCAGGCAACGTCGTGGTTGTCGTCGTATCCGCCACGGAAGGGGTCGTCGTCGTCGTCGACGACGACGTCGTGGTGTTCGTCGACGACGTCGCGCGCTTCGCGCCGGCCGGGTCACCGCTGCACCCTGCGAGGGCGACCACAGCCACGAGGGACATGACTGCGCGACGGCACGTCACGACGAAAGACACGTTGCGCGCACCGACCGGGCAGATCGCGCGATCCCGTCGACGTGGGCGTCGCCGTCAACGCGCTCCGCTTCGCACGGACCGTGAGCGTTCCCAGCATGAGATCGGGAAACTCGCATTGGTACGGGAACGTACCCGCGTCGGGGAAGGCAAATGCATCGCCGGTGGGGAACGGGTGGATTGCCGATCGGCTCGACGACGCCACGATCAGGCAGCGGGATCTCCGTCCTGTCCGGGTGCCTCGACGCAGCGCGTGACGTCGGCTCACACGACGGGCACGGACGCCGACGAAACGCCGAGCGGTTCGAACCCACGGCAACGATTCGGGTCTGGGCGAACGTCACCGGACGGCTTGGATCCGCGCGCAGGGTTACGTGCCGCGCTGACCGGGAATGATCATGCCGGCGCTCATCGCACCGTCAACGATCAGATCGGTGCCGCTCACGAACGCGCTCTCGTCGGACGCGAGGAACACGACCGCGTCGGCGACGTCTTCCATGCGCCCGTGCCGCTCGAGCGGCGCACGATGACGGTCGCGGCCGCGCGAGTTGTCCGCTGGTCGCCGCTCGTCGAAATCGAAGTTGGTGGGCAGCGCCTCGATCACCATGTCCGGGTTGCCGGCCGCCGGACACACCGCGTTGACACGGATCCCGAAGCGGCCGAGTTCGAGCGCGGCCGTCTTGGTGAGTCCACGAACCGCGAACTTCGATGCCGAGTATGCGGCGGTGCCAGGCGTGACGAACACACCGTCGATCGACGAGATGTTGACGATCGAACCGCCGCCCGCGGCGCGCATGGGCCCGATCGCGGCCCGAATGCCGAGGAACGTCCCGAGCTCGTTGACCTCGAAGACGCGGCGGTACTCGGCAGCGGTCGTGTCCGCGATACCTGCGAGATGCAGCACTGCGGCGTTGTTCACGAGCACGTCGAGCCCGCCGAACATGTCTTCGGCTCGAGTGATGAGCTGCGTCCAGTCCTGTTCGCCGGTCACATCGCAGTGCACATAACCTGCCGCCGCTCCGATCGCGGTCGCGACCGCGGCGCCGCGATCGTCGAGCACGTCGGCGACGATCACACGGCCGCCTTCTGCGGCAACCCGCCTGGCGATCACCGCACCGGTCCCGCGTGCTGCGCCGGTGATCACCGCAACCTTGTCGACCAATCGTCCGCTCACTGGCGGCGAGCGTAACTCCGGTCATCAGCCGGGTCTGGTGTCCCGGCGCCCGCCAGTCCGCCGCTCAACCTTGGCGCGTGGAGACGCTCAACATGCACATGCCGATGCCGGCTCGAAGGCGCACGACGCCGACCGTCGTTTTCGACTGCGCATGCGCGGCCATCCTCACCCGAGTGCGTAGAGGTTGCCGCTGGTCGTCCCGAACACGACACTGCCGAAGGCGACGGCGTCCGAGCTGTAGATCGCACCGGCGCTGTTGAGCTTGAGGACCTGGGATCCATCGCGCGCCCGGTAGGCGTGTTCAACGCCGACGTCGTCGCCGATGAGGACGACCTGGTCGCCCGGCGAGCCAGAAATTGACGGGGAGGCGAAGTATTCGCCGGACGTGGGCGCGGACCGCCAGGTCTGTGCGCCCGTGGCCGCACCGAGAGAAAAGACATACTGCGCGTACGGGACAATGACCTGGTTGTCGACCAGCGCGGCCGCCGACTGGGTGGTCGCGTTCGCTCCACCGGCGTGCGTTTGTAGGTCGAACTTCCAGATCTCGTGGCCGGTGAGCAGATCAAGCGCATACTCGATGTTGTCTTTACCGGCGACGTACACAACGCCGTGCGCGAAGCCGTTCAGACCTGGGCGGCTGATCGCGGGTGCCGCGCCGACGTCTTGTTCGATCGCCGCACTGGTCTTGAAATGCCAAACCGGCGTCCCGGTGCGCGCGTCGAGCGCGTAGACCGAATCGTCCGGATCGCTGCTGCCGAAGACCAGCAGCGGTCGACCCGTCGAGTCTGTCGTCAGCGTGGGCGGAGACCATGATCCTGTCCGTTTGGCGATGGACCCAAGGTTGGTCCACCCGTCGAAGTCCCACTTTCGCGTGCACGCTCCCGCCGAGTTTCCGACCCCGTTGACGGCCCACTCATGGCCTCCGCTGTTGGCGACGTCGGCTCCGACGTCGCCAAAAAATACGACCGGTCCCGTCCCGTCCACGTTCCCGACCACCGGCGAGCTGATGACCGCGCCGCCGAGCGAGAAGGTGCACTGCACCGCACCCGTCGCCGCGTCGAGCGCGAACAGAAAATGGCTTTCTGTGCCGACATACACCGTGTTGCCGTTCACGGCCGGTGACACGACGATCGGGCCGTTGCCCGCGCTCGTCCATACGACGGCGCCGGTCGCGAGAACGTGTGCGGTGATCGTGCCGGTCGATGTGGCCGTATACACGAGCGGTTTGTGCAGCTGGGCGTTGAACGCCACGACCGGAGACGCGAGCAGGCCCGTACCAGCAGCGACGAGCGTCTTCCACTTCACCGTCAGGGCCGGCGCGGTCGACGCACCGATCGTCGGATCCTGCGTGGCGCCCGTGTGCTGCTGATCGGCCTCGAACATCGACCAGTTCCCGGTCAGGGTGAGCGTCGGCGACCAGCTCGAGGAGCGATCGTTGGACACTTCACGCAGCCGTGCTCGCAGCGAGTACGGACCTGGAACTGCCGGCGCAAAGGTCTGCCCGAGCGCAGTCGTGCCGGCGACAAAGTTCGTCCACGTCGTGGCGCCCGAGTCTCTCATTTCGACGTCGAACACGTCGCCCGTCGGGGGCGCGGCCGCGGCCCACCTGAGGGCGTAGGTCCCAGGTCTGGGTCCGGGCGTGACCTGCACACGGCCGAACTGTGCGGCGATCCCGACGGCGCTCGCGGGCGCCGACGCGACCGCGCCAACGCTCGTCGCCGTCACAACAACCGCGACCAAGGCGCGAACGCGAGCGTTCCGCGCGACGGCGCAGAATCTCACGGCTCCCTGCCAATGCAAAACCCGAGTGACGACGGTGACGGCCGACAGACCGGTCCGATCGTCGACACGCGAGGTTCGGCGCGTTCGTCACCTGCGCGCGGTTGGGACGTGTGATCGACCAACGTGCGATACCGCGACACGCGGGGAGGCGCCAATCCTCGTACACACATCGACACTCGCATGTTCAGCCTCCGTACCAGGGTTCCCGAACGGTCGGGCCCATAGGGGGCATGCGATATGCGAGGTCTAGGCGTACGCACCGGCGACAGGGGGAGTCGGCCATCCCCATCGTCCACCCCGTGTCAACTGACGCTGCGTGCCCTCACAATCTCAATGCAGGCCGCGTCGATGCAGCACACGTCGATGCAGCACGCGTCGATGCAGTAGGCCTCGACGCACACGGGCAGACCAGGTCGACAAAAACGGCGCTTTTTCGGACGCCTCTCGAACGCGTCTTGAACGTGTCCGTCCCGCTCCGAGCGGTGTCTCGCGTCATTGACGCATGCGCTCGCGCAACGACTCGCTCGCGTCGATCTCGCCGACCTTCGGAAAAAGTTCGAGTGTGCAGCAAAACTTTTTGCGGACACGGCCGAGCCGACAGCGATGGTCAAAAGGAGTTCGAAACCGAACAATGCGACCGATAGTGATCGTCATAAATCGCCCATTTTGGGTCTCTCACGTACAGAAGGTGTCGCCTGCGCCACGCAACGTGCTCTTGACATCGGGTCCAGTATGGCCAAGGCGAGGTGGTTCAACTCGCCTATGTGCGATTGCCCGGACCTCGCGGCCGCACGCCCCCCAATTCTCTGACGTGCGTAGGCCGGGACCTCGCTGCCGCACGCCCCCAAACGGATCCGATCCGCTCGGACCTGATGTTCGGCGGGCGAAGCCAGCGTATTCGTGATGTGACCGACGTCGAAGGCGTCGGTTGTCGCGTCCCGAATATTGCCCTCTCTCGCGTTCTGCGTTCACAACTTTAGAACTGACATTCCTTTTTGCGACAGCAACTAGAAGGGCTGATAATGCCGCGCTCTTTTTCGGGTATATATCGATCGGTTCGTACGAAAAGGCTCGGTGTTGTGGCTCTGATTGTCGCGATGTTGAGCGGTGTCGGCGTCGCCGCGCTGATGACGGGTTTCGCGGCGCCAGCCTCCGCACAGTCCGGAACGGCGTTGATCAACGGCGACACCGTGACCGGCAGCCCCAGCGTCGAACAGACGATCGCAACAAATTTGGGTTTGAGCGTCACCGTGGTGAGCGGGAGCACGTGGGATTCGATGACCGCCGCCGACTTCGCCCAGTACACCGTGCTGATCATCGGTGATCCGACATGCGGGCCGCTCGCCCCGTCGGTGACGTCGAACAACTCGACGTGGACATCCGCGGTGATGGCGACTGCCGGCGGTAACACCGCGGTCGGCAATCGGGTCGTCTGGGGGTCTGCACCGGTCCTGGCCGGCGCCGCCCATCCGGGTGCGGCCAAGGCGATCACTGACGGCATCGTGTACGCGGCTGCGCTCGCACCGACGACGGGCCACGCGACCGGCGTCTACTTCGACGCATCCTGCGACGCGCAGACGTTCGGCCCGAACCCGGCGCTGGTCGCCACGCTGAACATGTTGTCGGTCGGTACGGCCCGGCCGTGGACCGAGGACGCGCATCCGACCTGCGGCACCACTGTCTCGGTCATCGGCACCACGCCGGCGTTCAGCAACCTCAAGACCAGCGACCTGACCGGCTGGCCCTGCGCAGTGCACGAATCGTTCCCGACGTTCGAGACTGACTTTGTGCCGATCGCGATCAGTACCGACTCGCCGGACGCATCGACATGCGGCACGGACACGACGACGCAAGCGACAGAATGTGGCGAGGCGTTCTTCCTCGCGGCCGGGCCGGAAGTCATGGCGATGGACTCCGAGATCTCGGTGAGCCCGTTGACCGGAACAGGTCCGGTCGATACGAGCCATACGATCACGGCCACGGTCAGGAGTGTGGCGGCGGGAACGCCGCTCGTCGGTCAGCTCGTCAGCTTCAGCGTCAGTGGCGCGAACGCCGGCGCAACCGGCACCTGTGTCCCGGCCGACTGCAAGTCGAACAGTGCCGGCCAGGTGACGTTCACGTACGTCGGTACCCAGGCCGGGAACGACACGATCACCGCGAGTTTCATGTGCAACCCGGCCATCCACACCGCAACCGCGGACATGACCTGGCTCGCACCCGCGGTGACGACCATGCCGGTGACGACCTCTCCGGTGACGACCACGCCGGTGACGACCCCGCAGCCGGTACCGCCGAAGGTCTTCCAAGTGGAGCTGCGGCAATGCACCAACCTGCACGTCGGGTACAACCAGTTCCCCGCCGGCACGGTGGTGGACTGGCGGGTGACCCAACGCGGGACCCGTGCTTCATCCGGTCACTTCACGACCGACGGTGGCGGGAAGAAGAACCACTTCGTCTCGCCGTCGCTCGGCCTCACGCTCGCACATAACCCGAAGGGAACCGTGCGACTCACGTGGATGTTCAACGGCACCAGCTTTACCGATACCGCAGCCCGAGCGACGGGATGTTGACCTAAGCAGCCGGGTACGGACGAGGCTGTTCGTCATCCAAATATGCGACGCCCCCGCCTTGGCCGGGGGCGTCGCCATGTTCTGACGACGTCGCTCCGTGTTGTCACACGAACTGGTATAGATTGGCCGAGCTTTCCCTTCGGAGCGGCGCTTGGTTCACGCCGGGTCCCCAGACCCCGGTTCCGACTTGGGCACTCGCGGTTCCTCGACCCGACGAGGTATGCGATGTCCATCGGATTGGTTTCGAACCTCAGCCTGACGCGGGCCGGCCGATGAGCAGCGCACTTTCCGACCCGGCACGGCGGTTGGCGGTTGTCGCCGAGCCGCGCGGGGGCGCGTCTCCGCCGCTCGTGGTGCTTGCCGGACCGCCCGGAGCCGGCAAAGGCACCCAATGCAACCGACTGGTGGCGCAGCACGGCATGGCGCACGTCTCGATCGGTGACTGTTTGCGGCAACAGATCGAGGCGGGCACACCGCTCGGCACGCGGGTACGTGCCTCGCTCGAAGCCGGCCGCCTCGTTCCTGACCGCGACGTTTCCGAGGTCGTCGCCGAGCGACTCGCTCGCCATCGGGCAGCTTCGGCAATTCTGCTCGACGGTTTTCCGCGCACGGTGGGACAAGCGAAGATGCTCGAACGACTTCGACCGAGCGCAGTCGGATTGGTGGTGCTCCTTGTCGTGCCGCTCGCAACGGTGCTCAAGCGACTGTCGAGCCGAAGTCGGGCCGACGACGCGGACCCGGACGTCGTCGCCGCGCGCATGCTGTCGTACGACCGCGAGACGAAACCCGTGCTGGAGTGGTACGCGAGTCGCGGTCTGCTGGTGCATGTCGACGCCAACGCTCCGCCCCGAGACGTCACGGACGGCATCGCACGGAACCTCGTCGCATTCGGATTGTGTACACCACCGCGCCCGTCGCTCGAACACCGACAGCGGTTGGTCCGAGCTCTGACCGTCGCGTTCGGCTCGAGGCCGAACGACCGTCGAAGCTGACACGCCCGCACGAGATGGTGACCGAAACCAGCTGTCGTCTGCGACTGCACCGGTCGCGTTCGTCAGCGCTGAACTGTTTCGCCCGCCATCTCGGTGAGCCGGTCGGCGGGGATCAGACCCGCGCGAAACCCAGTTGTGCTTGTCGGCCCACACGAGCATCGGTGGCAGAACGACCAACGCGCTCAAGAGCCGCGATCGCGACGTTGAGCGCGACGACCTGGCCGAAGTCGTGCAGGAGCGGCAGCGACGAGGTTGCGATCACGGCGACACCGGAGATCGCGGTCAGTGCCGACACGATGAACGCGCGACCGGTGCGGGAAGCTGCGTCGTCCATCGCGTGGCGGGGTATCGAGCCGCGGCGGCGTTCCTCGACGAAACGGAGGAGCAACAACGACGTGAACTCGGTGCACGCCGCGACGACCAATGGGCCCCCGACCGCGGTCATCGGGCTCAGCTTGAGATGCAACGCGTACGCGAAAAGCGACGACGCGCCGACCGCGATCAAGACCGGGACCAGTGACAGCAACGCGCGCACGACACTCCGCAACCGCACCGTCAGGAACAGAAAGACGAAAAGAATCGCGACGTAGGTGAGGATGACACGGTTCGCGTTGAGGTTGTCGAGCAGCCCGACTCCGACCACCGCGAGACCCGACGGCGTCGCGCGCACATTCGCGGGTGGATGTACGGACGCTCGGATCTCCCGCACGACGGTGGCGCGCGCGTCGAGTCCGCTCGGCCCGGTGCGGAAGATGATGTTCATCGCGGTGCCGCCCGGCGAGACGGTCGAGCGTTGAATGTCGCGCGGTGCAACCGCGTACGCGTTGCGGACGTCGGCCGCGGTGGGCGTCAGGTGCGCGGCGCCGGGGACGTCGCTCAGTTCGCTAACGGTGCTGACGAGCCCGGATGCGGTCAGCAGGGTGTCGGGGTACTTCTCGAGTTGGCTGCGGGTGAAGTTGTCGACGAAGGTGACCGTCTGCTGGCTGAAGGCGTTCGGTGACTGCACGTAGACACCGAGTTCGCTCGATGAGTGGACCTCACGGTTGAGGACGTCCAGGTTCTTGATGACCTGTGAATGTTGGTTGACCCACTGGGTCGGGTCGGTCTGGAGGACGAGCCGGCCTTCGACGAGGATGCCGCCGGCGAAGACAGCCAGGCTGGCGATGACGAGTGCCGGCGCGACGTGGTCGGACAGCGATCCGAGACGGACGGTCATGCGGCCGAGCCGGCCGGCACGGAAATCGCGGGTCTTCGTCGGTGAGCGGTACTCGCGGATGCCGAGGATGGCCAGCGTGCCGAGAATGCTGTTGAGACAGATCGCGGCCACTCCGATGATCAGGAGCAGCCCGAAATCCCGAAGCATCGGCACCTTGGCGAAGTGCAGTGCCGCGAAGGCAAAGATGGCGTCGAACGTGACGACCAGGAGTGCTGGGCCGAGGTTGCGCGACGTCTCTTGGATCGGGTGCGCGGCCCGTTCGATCACGACCTCTTCCTCGATACGTGCGTGCATCTGGATCGCATAGTCGATCCCGATGCCGAGCATGACCGGAAGACCGGCGATGGTGACGATGGTCAGCGGGATGCCGAGATAGCCCGCCGCGCCGAAGGCCCAGATGACGCCGATCAGCACGATCCCGAGTGGCAGCAGCCTCCACCGCACGTTGAACAGCAACAGCAAGATCACCGCCATGATGGCGACCGCGATCAGCGCGAGCGTCGTCATCCCGCCCGTCAGATAGTTGTTGAGATTTTCGAGCAGCGCAGGCGCGCCGGTCGTGGTGATCTGCGTGTGAGGGAAACGGAGCGACTTCGCGGCCGCGCTCACCAAGTCGGCGGTCACTCCTTCGTCCTTGATCGATTCGTTGCCGAGGAGCCGCACAACCATCTGCGCGTGGCGGGCGTCGGGGAAGAACGGGAGCAGCGCCGTTCGGATGGGTTTCGGATCGTGCGGCTGAGGGTTGTCGTACAGCAAGAAGTCGAGATACTTGGGATTGGCGATGGTGCGCTGCGCGACGGGAATCGCGTCGATCCGGGCGATGGTCGCAAGTGCCGACGCGTTACGAGCGGCCTGCCCTGCCTTGGACGTGGCACGGCCGAGGTCGCCCGCGAGGATCTTGCCGGCGACGCTTCGGGTGACATCGCCGTTCGGACCCTTGACGAGATTGTCGTTCCACTGGAGCGCCGTGAGCGGCGTCACGGTGCCGAGCACCTGATGCGACGCGTCGATCTGGTTCGCGATGTTCGTCCACTGTTTGATCCCGTCGGGCGTGAAGAGCTCCGCGACGGTGTGGCCGGGATCCATCGTGACGAGCGTGATCATGGCTTCGCCACCGAACAGCTTCTGGTATGCGACGTTGTCCTTGTAGACCTGGTCGCTCTTGTTCAGGTAGTTGCTTTGATCGGTCGAGAACTTCAGTTTCGTTGTGCCGAAACCGAGACCGAGCGTGACGATGCCGCCCACGATGAGCACCGCGACCCAGTGTTTTCCGAGGTTGAGACCAAGCCAAGCCCAGCCGTTGTCCAAGTGGCCTCCGTCGCTGCGAGTCGCCGTCGAAGCTAGCTTCGTCCCGCCGACCGGCCAGGCCACGCGTTGGCGAAGGACGAGCGCGTCACCTTCGTGACCTGGACGTCGAGACGAGCCGTCGTCGTCGTCCGACCGGCGTCGCGATCCGGCTCACCTGGATGGTCCAGCCGATGGGAACGGGATCTCGAGTCGGGTCGTGCGCGTCGACCGGCGGAGGTTGACGACCGAGTGGACCGCCAACGCGACGGTCGAGACTCTCGACATGGGTCCGGTCCGGCAAACCGGCGCCCACGACGTGCGCGTTCGGCTGAACGAGGATCGCACGTTGGCGCGCGGTGGTGGCGTCGATCAGCCAACCGCGGAGTTCATCGGCGCCCCGCACGATGAGCCGATGGCGCAGACACGGACGAGCCAGCCGAAACGACATTGCGGGAGCACGATCAGATCGAACTCGACGAGCTCGGTCTCACCCCTCGACGATTCTCGGCGACCGACCCCGCACGGCGGCGCGGCGACGATCAAGTCGGCGACGACGAACACATTCGCAGTGTTACCTGCGAAGCTGGAGGAGGCCGCGCTCCACGTCGTCGACGTGATGGAGCGAGTCATGCAACGCGTGTTCGAGCATTCGCCGAACCGTGCTGCGCTCTTCGCCGACCGTGAGCCCGCGTTGCCAGGCATCGTCGCCGGCGTCGATCGCGGCCTGCGCGAGCCGACATGCCTGCGCGTCGAGCGTCTCGACGACGGCTTCGGGATCGTCGCCGATGGAGCTCGCGGCGGCAGCTTCGATCAAGTCGTCGGCAATGATTGCGGGATATACCGGTTCGTCGACCGTGAGGGCCTGCTCGACCCCGAATGCGTGCAACGCGACGATGTCGCGACTATGTGCGGCATATTCGATCGCCGACCACACGTGCGGTTCGGGTCGCACACGGAGCTCGGAACCGGCATCATTGAGGACCGTTCGCCACCTGGGTCCCAACTGCCGCAAGGCCACGATCAGCGACGCGTTGTCATAGCGCGAACCGTGGAAACCGCACGCGTCGCAGCATTCATGATCCATTCACCTCGAGGTTAAGCGTTTCGCTGAACCGAGTTCGGCGTTCGACGACCGCGGCCGCGACTTCGTCGACGGTCTGACCTGTCGACCGGGCACGCTCTTGCAGCCTTGTGAGCGCCTCATCGACGGTGCAACCGGCTTGGACCGAAACCATGCCCGTCGCCTGATGTACCAGCATGCCGTACTCCAAGGTCGACATCGCTCGCCTTCCTCCCTGAACGCGCCCCGCCGCTGTGCATCCAATCTCGACCGGATCTGCCTACGGTCTGGCTCTACCCAGTCCGGGCTCGGCGTATGCCAACTCGGGGCTGAACTCCTCGCACTGCGGCGCGACCAAGGCGTCGTGGCCGTGTCCGGCGAAGGAACAGCACGGTCGTCGCGATTGGAGGCGAAGGAGCGCGTGCGACCGTTCCGGTTCTCGTGAACGCACTCGCTCACGTCATCGCCGAGAACCGCGGCGCGGTGATCGTCGGCCTCTCCCAGACCGAGTTCTTCGACACTGGCAGCGCCCGGGTCACAGGTCGGGCCGATCAATGCCTGGCCGAGTGCGCCAGGCAGCTGACGATCGGGTCGGCGTCGCGTCAGGCGGTCATGGTGGTCGCCGCGTTCGGATTCTCGCATCTGCTCGACCCGTACGACATGTCGTCGCCCGAACGGCCAGAATTCAACGTTGTCTGCGCATGTCGGCAGTCAAACATCTGATGTCGGTCCGTCTGGCGATCCAAGACGAAGTTGTGCATCAACGCGACGCGATCCGCGGGTGCGCGAGGCGCGCGAGCACATACATCGCGACGGCCAGGCTGTCCCAGTCGAGGCGCTCACGTGCGATGTTTGTCCGGCCGGCGCGGCGACGGTAACGTTTCGTATCGACCACACGTGCGACATCTACCAACGATCACTGCGGCGATCGGATCGGGCCGAGATGGGAAGCAAGGGCGCCAAGGCGCGCAAACCTGAACACTCACAGCATCTGCCGAAGGTTGGCACCGCGACCGAGAACGAACGCTTGTTGCACGACGAGCAACATGCCGTCCTCGACCAGATGGGTGTCGGCCACGCCGGTCGTGGTGTGAAAAGCTTGGTCGCGGTGGTGGCCGTGGTGCTCGTCGGTTGCGCCGTTGTGGCCCTCATGGCAGTCATGGTCTTCCGTTGACGCCGCCGACCGGGTGGCTCGCCTGAGGGTGTAGCCTCGGCACAGATGCGGCGTGAAGACGTGCCGCATGATGGTTCCGCGTTGCTCCGGACCCTGGTAGCGCCAGCGCTGAAGTGATCCGAGAGACGCCTAGTTCGGGCTGGACGACCGCAAACGGTTGTCGCCCGTTTCGGGCTCGACGCCTCCTCACCTCTGGAGGGACGCCGTGTCGACGTACGCATCTCCGCCGAAAGTTCATGACGACGAGTCCGCAGCGCCCCCTGCCTCTGTCGGTCCGCCGACGGCACCTGCTTCGGAACCGAGTCCGGCGTCACCGCCGCCGCGCGTGGCACGAACGGGCCTCGACCCGACTGTTGGCGATGGTCGGAATCGTCGGCATCGCAACCATTCTCGGTGCGGTACTTGTCGGCGAGAACGTCGCCGGCTGGATCGTCGGACTTGTCGTCGGGTTCATCTCATCCGCGATCGCGGCTCGTTTGTGGTCGTCGGGAGCGCCCTGAACGCAGATTTTTTCAAGATCGGTTTTATCCGTCACCTAGAAGGGCAGGACATTGACATGGCAAACACTGACGACCTCAAGGGCCGAGCGAAAGAAGCTGTCGGCGACCTCACCGACAATGACGACCTGAAGCGAGCCGGACACACCGACCGCAACGTCGGCAAAGCGAAAGACTTCATCGACACTGTCGGCGAGAAGGCCAAAGAGATCGTCGATGAGGTCAAGGACAAGATCCACCCGTCAGACAAGTAACCGACGGCTGGAGCACGCGGGTCAGGCGACTGCTCGCAAGGAGGGCTGATGAGCGTTGTCGAACATCATGAGGTCGTCGAATCCGGCGATGAACGCACCGACACGAGAGTCGCCACCACGCGGCTGGTGGTGAGCCCCGGTCAAGTGATCGCCGGCGTTCTTGGCCTGGTGGTCGCCGTCATCGCGGTCATGACCGTGTCTCGTGGTGGCATCGACAGCACGTTGAACGTCCCGATGGTTCGAGTCGCCGGACTCGACCAGAGCGCGATGCTCGGCGCGATCGAATTGGGGGTCGGCCTCCTGCTGATACTGGGCGCGTTGAGCGACGCGGCGCGGGTCTGATCGTCGGGATCGGCGTCGTCATGGTGCTCGGCGGCGTCTTCCTCGGTGCGGCCGGCCCCACCATCTTGCGAGACGTCGGGACGGTCCAGCGGACCGGATGGGTGATCATGGTCGGCGGCATCGTCGCCATCGTCGCCGGCAGCCTCGGGCGAATGATTCGTACGCGACGCACGGTGAAGACCGTCTGACAACAGGGAGCGTGAAGACATGATTATTTTCGGCCTTGTCTTGCTCGTCCTCGCCATGCTGACCGGCATCGCCGTCTTGTGGCCGGTCGGCGTGTTGTTCGTCCTGGTCGGTGCAGTCCTGTGGGTTCTCGGAGCCGCTGGCCGCGAGGTCGGCGGCCGGCGTCACTACTACTAGGAGGATCATGAAGCCGTACGTGTTACCTGACCTCGGGTACGACTACTCGGCACTCGAGCCGCACTACTCGGCCCGGATGCTGGAATTGCATCACGACAAGCACCACAAAGCCTACGTCGATGGTGTGAACGCGACGCTCGACAAGTTGGCGGCCGCCCGCGCCGCGGACGACCTGACCACGATCGTCGGTCTCGAAAAGACGCTCGCGTTCAACCTGTCCGGGCATGTCCTGCACACGTTGTTGTGGAAGAACCTCAGCCCCGACGGCGGTGACCGTCCGACCGGCGAGCTGGCCGACGCGATCGACGAACATTTCGGTTCGTTCGACGCATTGCAGAACCAACTTTCGAAGTCGGCCGCGTCGGTGCAGGGTTCGGGGTGGGGTGCGCTCACCTGGGAGCCGCTCGGCGAGCGGCTCTTCGTCGAACAGATCTACGACCATCAGGGCAACGTCGGACAAGGTGGGGTGCCGCTGCTCGTCATCGACGCGTGGGAACATGCGTACTACCTGCAGTACGAGAATCGCCGACCCGATTACGTCGACGCGATCTGGAACGTCATCGACTGGGCCGATGTCGCCGCACGATTCGCCCACGCACGCGGCCTCATCTTCACCTCACCGTGACTCCGCACTCCACCGTCGGCTGACAGCAGCGTCACGGCTCGACGAAACGTCACCGGCCGGCCCGGACGAAGCCTGTCGACATTTGGACGTCGGACGTTCGGTCAGGCGCGACGCGGCGCTCGCGCCATCGCCCACGAAGACCCAGATCGGCTGACGAAGGTCGCCGACGTCGTACAGCTTCGAACGCCCGATCCCAACCCGGACAGCCGAGCGCTTCGTGAGGTTTCTGTGACGCGACCAGGCGCGCGCCTTGCACAGCCACGAGGACGGCGCCGCCGACACGGTTAGGCGTCGTGAGGGAATTCGGGACGACGGTAGGTGGGCTGGTTGTCGGGTGAGCGGTGCGGTGGCCGCACCGGCGTGACGTCCTGTCGATGCAGGCGAGTGCGCGTGCCGGACCAGGGCGCGGGAGGGGCGAGCACACGGTCTGCCCACCGGTAGGCAAGGTCTTCGTAGTTCACGTGCGCAACCTCGAAAATGAGGCCACGCCGCGTCGCTGTCCCGCTCGATTTCGTACCCGCTCTCACGGAGGAGCGCCACCGCGGACCCGAACTCTTGGGCCGACAGCTGCAGCGGACCGTCGGGGAGCGGGTCAGGGTCGAAGTCCCAGCCGAGCGCGTCCGAAACTCGACGTAAAGCCGTGTACCCCATGCGTAAACACAGGCGCGCTTGGGAGGGAGTTGTCGTCGGATTCAACGCGAGCTGCATCGCCGCGGCGTCGAGGACCGAGAGCAGTGCCAACACCCACGATGACCATGGGTCCGGCGACCGGAAGAGAAGCAGAACTGGGTACGACGAGTGCGACTCGGAAAACTCGGCCGCCCATTGCTCCCAGGAAGCGTAGAAGTCCGGTAACGCGTCGCCGATCCCGACGAGCTGGTGACGTATGAGGATCTCGGGACCCCATGACGGTTCGCCGGCCCGGCTGACGAGCATGGTGATCAGCGCCTCTCGACGGTTGAATGCGGCGTACAGCGACGGCAGGTAGGCGATCTGCAATGCGATCACCACAAATCCAGACGCGGCGGCGAAGGTGACGATCGTGTCGTTCGTTCGTGACGCCGACCGTGCCAGACCGAGCGTGAACATCGCCGCTCCAACTTGGGATGTCGCGCGGCCGAAATTGTGCGCATACGGCACGAGCATGATGACGAACGCGGCTCCGAACAGCGCGAGCCACAACACGAGTTCCGCGAGGACGGCGATCGGGCCGACGAGCGCGAGGACGGCGTCCTTGCGTTCGTAGGTCTTGGTGAGCCGGGAGACGGCCATGAGTGTCGCTCGGATCGCACGGTTGACCGAGACCGACAGCCGGCCCGGTCCCCACTGCGCCCGCGGGAGGACCAAGGTGAACAGCACGCTCGTCCATGTGAACGCAAGGAGGACAACACCGAGCGGAATCGCGACCAGCGTCGACATAGGCGTGCGAAGTTAGTGCGCCGTGCGGTTCCTCAAATCCGCGGACGCGATGTGTGCGACGCTCCGAGAGCGAGGTGGGGCACCAAAATTCGGGGCGCGTCCGCCGAACCGCGAGGTACGGTTTGGGGGTGCTGCACCTTCACGTGATCACGACGACGCCGGGATTGCCCGGCGCGAGCGTGTAACGGCACGCGAAACCGCCCGGGGTCGATCCCCGGGGCGAGCGGTGCTTCCTGCCTCGGGGTGATGACCCCAAGAGGAGGAAGACAACCATGGAGTACCCGGACCATCGGCGCCTCGGCCGAGAGTTGAAGATGTTCGCCAACGACGAACTTTGCGGGTCGGGCCTGCCGTTATGGCTTCCCGCCGGCGCGACGGTGCGAGCAGAAATCGAACGTTTCGTTGTCGAGTTGGAACGCCGCAACGGCTACCAGCACGTCTACACGCCGGAGCTCGCCAAGCAGGAGCTGTACGTACGGTCAGGGCACTGGGAGCACTTCCACGACGACATGTACCCGCCGATGCAGGTCGGCGCCGAACAGGTCGTGCTCCGTCCGATGAACTGTCCGCATCACATTCTGGTGTTCGCCGCGCAGCGCCGGTCGGTGCGAGAGCTGCCGGTCCGGATTGCCGAACTCGGAACCATGTTTCGTTACGAGCGCTCCGGCGTCGTTGGGGGGTTGTCTCGCGTCCGCCAAATGACGCTGAACGACGGCCACGTCTTTTGTCTACCCGAACATCTGGAGGCTGAAATCGCACACATCCTCGTCATGGTGCAGGACGCGTACCGGGCTTTGCATATCCCGGCTGCGAGGTACCGGCTCTCACTTCCCGATCGGGGACCGAAGTACGTCGCCGACGACGAGTTGTGGCGCCGCAGCGAAGCGGTGCTCCGCGCTGCGCTGCGCAACCTCGGCCTGGACTATGACGACGCGTCGGGGGAGGCCGCGTTCTACGGACCGAAGATCGACCTTCAGGTCGTTGACCCGCAGGGACGACAAGAGACGCTGTCGACCGTGCAGGTCGACTTCTACCTGCCCGCCCAGTTCGATCTCGTCGCCTACGACGGCGAGCGGCGCATCCGGCCGGTGATGGTCCACCGCAGCATCGTGTCGACGATGGAACGGATGGTCGCCCACCTGCTCGAGGTACACAACGGTGCGCTCCCAGTGTGGTTGGCCCCTTGTCAAGTACGGATCCTCCCGATCGTCGACGGCGTCGCCGATCATGTGCTGTCGGTTCGGGATCGTCTCCGAGACCGTGGTGTGCGAGTCGAGGTCGACGATCGTGATGGCACCCTCGCGGCCCGGATCCGAGACGCGCAGCGCGACAAGGTTCCCTACGTCGGCGTCATCGGGCGACGAGAAGCCGCGCAGGCCAGCGTCGCGGTCCGGTTGCGAGACGGCGGTCAGCTCGATCCGATGTCCGTCTTCGACTTCGTCACGCTCGTCGCGACCGAGGCCGACAGCCGCGGCGTTCACGCGGCCTAGTCGGCGCGGTCGAACTCGAGGATCGCGACGTAGAGGAGAAGCAAACCCGTCACGAGCACCACCGCGAGCTGAAGCGGGATCGGGACGTGCCATCCCCACCATGTGAGCGGCGGATTGAGCCGGGCCCGCGCGAACGGACTCGCGTTGATGTGCGCGAAGACCGCTTCGCGGAAGGGGTGCACCGCGTAGGTGATCGGGTTGATGTGCACCAGCGCGTTGAGCCAGCTCGGCAGTCCCGACAACGGGTAGAGCACACCCGACAGGAACATGAGCGGCATCAGGATCGCCTGCATCAGGCCCATCATCGACTGCATCTGCTTGACCCGCGCCGCGACCACAAGACCGAAGGCCGTGACCGCGAAGCCGAGCAGCATCATCTCGAAGAACAGCGTGATGAGCATCACCGGCGCGTACGGGACGTGCACCAGGCCGGCCAACGCGAGCACGATCACACCTTGGATCGTCGCGACGGTCGCGCCACCGAGACACTTCCCGGCAACGATCGCGCTGCGCCGCACCGGCGCGACGAGCATCTCTCGCAAGAACCCGAACTCGCGGTCCCACACGATCGACACCGCGGAGAACATCGCGGTGAAAAGCACCGACAGTGCGAGCACGCCGGGGAAGATGAAGGTGCGTAGGCTCACGTTGCCGGTTTGGCCGTGCGTCAGCGACGACAGGCCGGTGCCGAGCACGAACACGTACAGGATCGGTTGCACGAGCGCGGTCCCGATCCGGATGCGGTCCTGCGAGAAACGGATTAACTCGCGTTGCCATACAACCTTGATCACGCGCAGGTCGTGGGTCGCGTTGCCCGCGGGCAGGCGTACCTGAGCGACCTCGGTGGCTGGCCGGGGCGTCGCTGCCGTCGTCGTCATCGGCTATCTCCTGGCCGCGGCCATCGGGCTCGCTCGGAACCGTTCGCCAGCCGAGGCTTCGGCGTCGCGGATCGTGCGGCCGGTATAGGTGAGGAACACGTCGTCGAGTGAGGGCCGAGCGATGTTGACCGATTTGATCGGAACGCTGAGCTGCTGGAACAGGCGGGGTACGAACTCCTCACCGCCGGGGACTGACAGTGTGACGGCACCGTCATGCACGGCGGCTTCGATCCCGAACTTGTCGCGGATCTGGGAGATGGCCTGCGCGTCGTCGGCGGTCTGGATCTGGACGCGGTCGGTGCCCACGCCCTCCTTGAGCGCTTCGGGCGTGTCGAGCACGACGATCTTGCCCTGGTCGATGATCCCGATGCGGTCGCAGTGTTCGGCTTCGTCCATGTAGTGCGTCGTGAGGAAGATCGTGATGTCCTCGCGCTGGCGGAGCTCGTTGATGTACGCCCAGATCGACGACCGGGTCTGCGGATCGAGACCGACGGTCGGTTCGTCGAGGAACAGCACACGCGGTGAATGGAGCAAGCCGCGCGCGATTTCGAGCCTGCGTTTCATGCCGCCGGAGTAGGTGAGGACTCGGCTCGTGCGTCGCTCCCATAACCCGACCATCTCCAACACTTGTTTCATCCGGTCGGCGACGGTGTGCTTGGGTACGCCGTAGAGCTCGGCGTGGAATCGGAGGTTCTGCTCGGCGGTCAGGTACGTGTCGAGGGTCGTGTCTTGGAAGACCAGTCCGATGTTGCGCCGCACAATGCCGCGTTGCGAGACGACGTCGTAGCCGGCCACGGTCGCGTGCCCGCCGGTCGGGTCGACGAGGGTGCACAGGATGCCGATCGTCGTCGACTTCCCCGCGCCGTTGGGTCCGAGGAAGCCGAACGTCTCGCCGGGTGCGACTTCGAAGTTGATGCCGGCGACCGCCTGCACCGCGCCGTAGCGCTTCTCGAGATCGCGAACTACGACCGCCGGCGCGGCCGAACCGGCGGTATCCGAAGTCGTCATGAGCCGAAGCCTATCCCAGAAATCATGGGAGTTTCCAACGATAGGGAAAACCCAGGCTAGGGTGGGGTGGTGGCCAGCTCTGTGGTTTCGCCCGAGGCGCCGCGGCGTCCGGGTCAGCTCCGCGAGCGCCATCACCACGTTGTCGCTGATCTCGCGCCGGCTGTTCAAAGAGCGCCTCGCGCACGAACCGTGGACGGCCGAGGCTGGACTGCGGGCGCCGTGTTACAGCGTCCTGACCTGGATCGACCGGCTCGAGCCCGTCTCGCAAAAGCGTGTGAGCGATCAGATCGCGCACGACCCTTCCGACATCGTCACCGTCGTCGACATCCTCGAGCGAGCGGGGTTCGTCGCGCGCCGACGCGACCCCGACGATCGTCGCCGGTACTCGCTCAGTCTCACGTCCGCCGGTCGAGACGCGCTGCATCGCCTCGACGTGGTCGCGCTCGAGGTTCAAGACGCGGTGCTGGCTCCCCTCGGCACGCGCGAACGCACGATCTTCGAACGTCTCATGCACGTCGTCATCGAGCACCACACCGACGCCACCAATGTCGAGAGCTGATCTCGGCTCGGTTCATCGCCCTTGCGAGTCGTCTGGCGCGTGACTCGCCGCCCACCTCCAGTCAGGAGACGAACACGGTCGTCTGCACCGGCCTCGGTGAGAACCGGGTGGTGGTGTTCGGCGCCCAGTCTGTCGGGCGTGGCGACGACGCTTGGGACCGACACCTCGCCGTCGACCTTGCGGTCATTGAGATCCGATGCGAGCAGCGCCATGTGCCGTTGACGTTCATCGGCCCTGATCTCGCCGTCCCATGCCGACACTGACAGGCCGGTCGCTTCGTCATGGCCGAACGCGATGCCCACGCGCTGCAATCGGCGCACCGATGGGCGTGGTCGAGGCGACCCGGCGTATGGGCATCGTGGTGGCACGGTGCGAGGTTCCCGGCGGGTTGCGGTGCAACCCGATGTCTGGCGGCCCGAATCGATGGGTGCCAAGCGGGGCCGCACACGGCGGCGACCGTCGCCGCGCTGACCCGCGTATCGCCGGGCATGACAGGCTGGGCGTTATGAGTCGACACCCAATTCGGGCCGTGATCGCTGTGGCAACTGAGACCGCGGCCAATCTGATGCAGGTACCGAGCGTGCTTCGCAAATGTGTCGGCTTTGTGGAGGCCGGGTGGGGTGACGAGCTGTCTGTCGTCGGAACGGCGATGATCCTTGGGGTCCTGTCGAACGAGGGCGTCGATCGTCATCACGTACACGTGGTGACATGTCACCACGTGCTCGTCCCTCCCGATCCGTCGCCGGGCTCAGGTCCATGGCCCGCTCCGGTGTACGACCGGATCAGGCTGCGTCTGAACCGTCGCGTCGCCGACTCGGACACGGTGGATGTCTCAGCGGACGACTGGGTCGTTCACCCGACCGCAGATGTCGCCGCGGCACTGCTCGTTCCTCCACCCGAGACGCGGCTGTTCGACTACCTGCACTTCCCCGTCACCGGCACCGTCGACAACGACCTCCGCGGCCGATTCAAGGTCGGGCCAGGCGATGACGTGTTCATGACAGGCCTGCTGCACAGCCATCCGGGCAGAGCAAGGATCGAACCCATCATTCGGGTTGGCACGATCGCGGCATTCCCAGACGAAAAGGTGACGTTGGAGCACTGCACGGCACCGCAAGACGTGGTGCTCATCGAGATCCGATCCATCGGCGGTCTGAGCGGTTCACCAGTGTTCTTTCATCTCCCTGACCCACGCATGCAGGACGGCACCGCAACGATCGCGACCACGGCGATCCGCCCAGACTCCGCTGGGCCGAACTGGCTCATCGGGATCATGCATGGCTTGTGGCCAACGCAACCTGACGACCCCGACCTCCGAGACAAGACCGCCGAGCCGCTGAACACCGGCATCGCAGTGGTACTTCCAGCCGAACGCATTGTCGAGTTGCTGTTCGGTCACACACTCACATATCGCAGATACCTGGTGGACGAGGCAATCCACGAACGATCGAAGCCCACGCCGACAAGCGTGGCGCCGGCGGTACCCACGGCTCAGGACACGGACGAACCCTTCACCCGTGAGATGTTCCTGGCCAACCTCCCGGCGATGGCTGCGCCCGAGACGGACCCTGATCGACACACATGACCAACGCTGGTCGATGGTCCGCGCCGCGGTTGGGTCGTGCCGACAGCGGGAGAAGTCGTGTGGCAGGAACATCGGGCCGTGACGATGATGAGGGCGATCGCCCCGGTCAGGGAGCGACGACGCGACCTCAGTTACGAGGACGGCGACGAGCCACGTTGGGTCCCGAGCGTCGGTCCGGTCGCCACAAGCACCTTGGTCGCCTCCTCGTGGCGAGCCGACAAAAGGATTGCGGTCACCCGGGTCAGGCTTGTGCGCTCGGGCCCGTCGAGATGACCGTGGACTTCGCCTTGAAGCTGATCGGCGTGTACCCGAACCGCCGCTACCGGTCGCGAACACAAGACACGCTGAGACGCACAGTCGGACATCGGTCGAGTTGTTCTCCATGACGGGTGCTCGATCGTGAACGACGAACATGGCCGAACCAGCCCGATGCGCATCGGTCATCAAGAATGGCTGCGCTGCGAGCCGAGCTCCGCACCCAACGTCGGACAGGTCGGAGTTTGAGGCACACTCGGACAGCCAGACCTTGGCGTCAACACCGAACCCGGTCACCCTCACCGTGATGCGCTGCCCGTCAACCAGTTCTTTGTTCGGAGTCACCGTGACGCTCGGAGCGACGGTCGTTTCTGCGGGATCGATCTGGTCTACGGGCGATGACGCCGTGCCGGAACGGGTCGTGGTTGCGGCACCGGTCGTGGTCGGGGCGGCCGTCCCTGTTCCGCTGCGACATCTGCGAGCACCAACCCAGCGAGCGCGAAGGCGACGGTGGGGCGCACGGACGAGACGGGAGCGGTCGTGTCGTGACGCTCCAGTCGCACGTTGTCCGTCGTGTTGTCATGACGCACACCGATCATGGAACGACGCCCGGCCTCCAGAACATGCGACGGTCGATCGTGTTGCCGTGCGGGCTGAGGGGTGGGATCTGGTTGCGCCGCGAGGTCTGTCGCGCTCGCAACGCCAGGATCCCAAGACCCGCGAAGATCGCGCCTGCCTGAACGACCGAGACTCAACGACACCGGCGATCCCACCCACACGCAACCCGAATGGGCGGCGATTCACGACGTTGGGCAACCGACAAGAATGCCGCCAGTTTTGGGGTTCACGGGCATGAACCGCGGGTCGAGGGTCGTCGCCGTCGTGGTCGGCACGTGGGTCGTGGTCGTCGTTGGATGCGGCCTGGTCGTTGGTGGTGTGTGTGGGAGATTGGTGAGGTGATGTTCGATGGTGGTCCAGTCTCGACCCACGATGACTAAGACGTCGGCGCCGAGGGTGTCAGCTGTGGTGGGTGATTGGCCGAAGTGCTGGGCGCCGGTCGCGTAGACGACGGTCACGCCCGGGTTGTCTTGGCCAGGTGCCCAACGGACCTGCGTGTGGGCGTAGGTGGCGCCCGCGGCAACCTCGACTGGTCCGACAGAACGGAAGCCGGCTGCGACGAGCGAGTGGAGGGCTTGGGTAGCGAGGCCCGGGATGCCGGAACCGTTGACGACTCGGATGGTGATCGTGTGGGGGTCTAACAAGCTCGTGACGAACGGTGCGGGTGGCTTGAAGTTCGCGAGTTGATCGAGCACCGATGTCGCGTCGGGATACTTCACGATCACACGGTTGGCGTTGGCCGGATCGGGCGCCCACGGAATCGTCGTCATCTCGACGTCGGCCGGTTTCACACCCCGGAAGTCCAGCACGAGAGCTTTGAGCTCGTTGAGTGTGAGGTTCTGATCGGTGGTGAGGTGGCTCATGACCGCGTCAACGAGACCAAAGATCCGCAGCGGATCATCGTTCGTCTTGTCGATCGCAGTCTGGGCGAGCGTCCGCAGGAAGTACTGCTCGCGGGGGATGCGATCGATGTCGCTGCCGATCGCGGTCCAGCCCTGACCGCCTTGCTGGGCCGGATAGTTCCACGACCATGGTGCCGGGTCGGCGACGTTGTCGGGCACGTAATAGTGACGCGATCAGCGCGTACGCCAATGCCATCACACCGTCCATCGACACACAGCCCGCCTGGGGAATGTTCAAGCCGATGTATGGGTCGTGCACCGGGGTCGGGAACCAGATATCGACATGACCGATCGCGTCGACGATCTGCGGGAAGGTCGCGAAGTCGACCTGGAGGTAGTGCTGAATCGGGAAATGAAAATCCGTCTCCAACGTCTTGACCAACAGGCCCGCGCCGCCGAGACCGAACGCCGAGTTGAGCTGACGTACACCGGCGTAGCCGGGAATGTTCACCATCAGGTCGCGCGGAAACGACACCACCAACGGAACAGGCACGGCCGGGTCGACATGTACGACCATCATCGTGTCCGAGTTCCCGTCGTTATCGTGCCCGAACAACAAGAAGTTCGCCGGCTTCGCGGGAGTGTCCGGTGCGAGGATCCCGCCCGCAAGATGCACAACCGTCCGTTTCGTGAACTCATGTTTCGCGAACCGGCTGCCGCCCTCCACGACGACCACCAACACACCCGCGGTCAAGACACTCACGACCACGCACGCCACGACAAAACGTTGGACGAACAACCGAAGCCCGAAATGCGCGTGCATCCACCGTCAAACCTACCCACAGCACACCGGCCAGCAGTCGCACCGTCGCCGCACACGAAACTTCGCAAAACGAGTGACCGCCGCCGTGTACGACGGCGACGGGCCGCGGCGCACCGACGGCTTCGTCGGCGCTGACGACGTGTCATGCGAACGGGAAACGATGCCCGTTTGCGTGCGTCAAACGTGGCGAAAATCGCTCACAGCCCAGTTTCGACCTGACGTCTACGACCCTGACATCGGCTGCGCTCACGTCAGTCGACCGGACGAAAGGACGTCGATCCTGTGCATGCGAATCCTCGTCCGGGCGCCTCGAGCAGGGAGTTCGCGTCGGCGTCAGCGGCTCCGGTCCCGACCATGCGAGGATCGGCGGCCAATGGGAACCGACCGACAGCTCGACCGCCCGGCCCGGGCGCCGACGTGCTGTGCCGCAACGATCGATGCGACGACAGCCCTCGGATACTGGGCGCGCCGGGCTCAGACGTGAGCTCCGATCCTCGATCGCGTCCGCCGCTCCAGCACGAGTGGATCGCCGCAGCCCGTCTTTCTCGTCGGACGGCGAACGGGTGAAGACCACCGTCACGCATTCGAGATCGCCGCGCCGTGCCTGACGGCGTGCAACTCGCTGACAACACCGACCGCCTCGCCGGCAGCAGCTCCGACCACGACGGGGTACACCGACGGGTGGCCGTTGGCGCGCGGATCGACTTCACGTCCCGTGTTCCCTGCTCCGAGCTGGTGTCACCGAGCCCGACGCGCGCACGACCGCGATGGTGTTGGATGACAGGATGCGTCGGGTGAGACCGCGACCTGTGTCGAGTCCGGCGCGACAAATGACCGAACGCCGGTGCGGTCCTTCGCCCAGCTCGGCCACGAACGCATCGAGGATGCGGTCGGCGCGCCACCAAGACCAGCGGCGCATATCTGTCTCGTCGATAACCTGTCGCGGGCTGCGCTCGATCGCGTCGAGCGCAGCCCGCGATTCGGCATCCGTCGCCCGTTCGTCATCGGTTCCACCTCGCGACGTTCCTGGTCGGAACCGAACACGGGAGACTCCGGCGTGATCGAAGCGTCGGCGCCGGTCCGCATTTGCGACAATGGTGGCTGGACCGACACGTGGTTCGGGGGGCCCGGACGGGTCTTGAACATTGCGGTGACCCCCGCCGCGGAGGTCTCGATTCGCACGACCGGAGGCTCGCACCGGGTGGTGCTCGACGCAGAGACCTTTGGTGACCGGTACACCATCATCCCGGGAGGGTCGCGTCTCGCCCGCCATCCGCTGCTCGAAGCCGCGATCGACGCGTTGCCTCCTCCGGCGGACGTCGCAATCGAAATCGGTGTGCGTTCCGTCGTGCCGCCCGGATGCGGCACCGGGACGTCCGCGGCGGTCGCGGTCGCCCTGTTGGGCGCCTTGACGGCCGCGCGTTCGGAGGAGCTATCACCGCGCGACGTCGCCTACGCCGCGCATCGACTCGAGGTCGAGATCCTCGGGCTCGAGAGCGGGATTCAAGACCAACTCAGCGCGGCGTTCGGCGGGATCAGCTACCTGGAGATCGAGCCGTACCCGCAGGCCACGGTGCACACACTGCCGGCCTGGGAGGAACTCAACTCGCGACTGACGCTGGTCTTCCTCGGTCGCGGCACCACTCCTCGGACGTGCACCGTCAGGTCATCGAGCGCGCCGCGGACGACGGATCGCCCGCGTTCGCGCGGCTGCGTGACGCGGCGATCGCGGCGCGCGACGCGGTCGTCGTTCGGGATCTCGACGCGTTCGGCCGCTCGATGATCGCCAACACCGACGCCCAACAGGCTCTGCACCCCGGCCTTGTCGGCGTCGACGCCCGGCGTGTCATCGAACTCGCCGCTTCGCACCGGGCTGTCGGATGGAAGGTCAACGGAGCCGGCGGAGACGGCGGCTCGGTCACGATCTTGAGCGCGACGCCTTGCGCCAAGGACGCATTCGAGCGTCGCATCGCGGCGTCGGAGAGCCGCTCCCGGGTCCTGCCGGTGCACGTCAGCCCGGTCGGGCTGCACGTGACCGGTGCGCTCTAGCATCTCGTCCCCGATGGACTGGGAGGTACTCGCACACGGCTACGGACTCGCGGAAGCGCCGACGATCGACGTCGACGGATCCCTCGTGTTCTCGGACGTGCTCGGCGGCGGTGTCTACCGGCTCGACGCCGCTGGCGCGGGTCCGACAGTGGTACCCAAGCGGCGAGGGGTCGGTGGAATCGCGGTCCATGAGGCGGGCGGGATCGTGTGTTCCGGCCGCGACCTCGTCCACGTCGGTATCGACCACGAGTCCCGCACCGTGCTCCACGTCGACGGAGTTGCAGGCTGGAACGATCTCTGCACCGACGCGGCCGGGCGGGTCTATGCCGGCGCGTTACGTTTCGCGGTCTTCGATCCCGACGCCGAGGTCGTTCCCGGTGAGTTGTGGCGGGTCGCGCCCGACGGTGACCCGGCGGTGATGTTCGGCGACGTCGCGGACGCGAACGGGGTTGCATGCACGGCCGACGGCCGGACCATCTACCTCAGCGACACGCGCGCAGACAGCGCGTCATCGTCTTCGATGTCGAGCGCGCCACCCGCCGCGACTTCGACCTCTCGGCGCTCGGACATCCGGACGGGATGGCGCTCGACGAGCTCGACTGCCTGTGGGTGGCGCTCGTCAGTGGCGGCATCGTTCGTCTCACACCCGACGGGACCGTCGACAAGACCCTGCAACCGCCGTCGGCGTTCACGACCAGTGTGTGCTTCGCCGGACGCGACCTCTACGTCACCACCGGCGGCCATTCCGGCGACGCCGACCTGCGCGGCTGTGTGCTTCGGACGACCGTCGACGTTGGCGGCGCACCGGTCGCGGCCGCTCGCGTCCGAGGCGTGCATCCCGGCCGGACGACGCGGACGTGCCCGTCCCGAGCCTGACCGGTCATGTCTGTCGTCGGTTCTCGCTGTTCGGCGAGCACAGCCCAGCACGGTTCGCCGAGGAGCGCTTCGATCCGGGTCGCAGACGCGTCGACGGGCGACGCGTCGACGAACGTCGGTTCATGCGAGCAGCGCACAGCATTCGGGTGTGAGGCGGACACCACAGCGCACGCGATCAGGGGTCCGGCGCGAGCGAGCGCGCCTCGTCGGCCCGCTCGACCAAGAACCGGACCGTCGGCGCCCACCACTTCAGGGTCTCCGTCGATCGGCCGCCGATTGAGTCGGCCTTCGTTGTCGTCAACAGCTCGCAAGATCGCGGGGGCGATCCATGCGTATTTCGCGGCGATCGTCGCGGCCATGCCCAGCCGCACCTGCGAGTCAGCGCCACCCCAACCGGCGTCGCGCAGGCCGGCCGTGTAGCCGTTCCAGACGGTTTCGTAGAGGTCGTCGATGAGCACCGGATCGACGTGGAAGTCGAGCACCGCGTCGGGGACGAGGTTGCCGACGTCTTCGCCGATCGCGCCGACACCGATGAAAGCCCAGTCGACCGCGGTGGTCGAGCCGTCGTTGTCGCCGAACAGGTTCGCGGGATGGAGGTCGAGGTGACACAGCGTGCGCGGGAGGGCGTCGAGCGCGTCGAGGAAATGAGATCGGTCCCGACGCATGGCCTGGAGCGGTTCGGTCGGAGGATCCGGGAACCACGACACCAGACGCGGATGGGCCCCAAGTTGCGGCCGGTCGAGGAGGTGCGTGTCGCGGTCGCGCTGATGAAGATAGCTGCGCAACCAGTCGTGACTCAGCCAGTCGTGATCGGGAAGCAGCCGCCCGCCGGCGAACGCGCCTTGCATCTGTCCGAGATGCCGTGCCGCCGACCCGTACCGTTCGAGCGGCCAAATCGTCGCGGGTGGGGACCGAAGATCCTCCAACCACAACGCGACGCTGCCGTTGTCGCGGGACGAAACGAGATAACACTCCGGAGCGCGCAGCCCGCCGGTGAGAGACGCCAGCAGCCCGGTTCGTACGCGAGGATCCGCGACGCCAGTAGTACCAGTGCGTCGGGCTCCGACCCGAGCGCCAGTTCGGATGCCCGTCGTCGGAATGGGCGACGACCTTCAAGATCGCGGAACGTTCACCCGTACGTACCCGCCAGATTCCCGAACTCGCCGACGCGACCGGTTCGTAGACATGCACGACGTCGACGTGGGCACGGTCGACGACGTCGGTCTGAAACACCGTGTGCAGCTCGGCGAACGGGAGTTCCGGATCGACCGTCGTCACCCGAGCGATCCGGGGTCGACGCCGACGCCGCCTGCCTCGCTACTCGCGTACGCGGCGAGCGCGAAGCGCAACACGTTGACCGCTTCCTCACCGCTCCACAGGAGCGGACCTTCGCCGGTGTGCAGCCATCGCAGCCAATGCCGGCCCGAGTCGCGGAAGCTGCTGGCCCAGTCGTCGTCGAGCGCGTGGAACGAGCGCATCTCCCCGTCGACGTAGATCTCGACGCTCGGCTGTTGGATGCCGCGGCCGGTACAGCGGTTCACCCGGGCGAAACCCTTACGGCCGGTGACCTCCCAACGTTCGTCGTTCGTGTAATAGTCGGACCGCAAGTACATGTCGGTCGCGATGGTGATATCCCACACTCCGCGGATCCCGTTGTCGTGTTCCCACAGGATCGTCGTCGGCGCGTCGATGTCGACGCCGGGGAACACCTCCGTACCTCCCACCCAGGCGCGCACCTCCTTGATCGGACCGAACAGCCAGATCGCGGTCGCGAGCTTGTGCCACCCGTCGTCGAAGACGAGGATCCCACGGCCGCTTCGCATCTGCTGGAACTGCCACCGGTAGCTGCTTGCGGGGACATCCCAGCCGCCACGGCCGCTGCCCACCATCTTCATGTGGTAGCCGCTCACCTCGCCGAGCGCGCCGGATGCAACCGTTTCTTTCAACTTTCGGAGCGGCTCGTAGAACAGGTAGTTCTCCATGACCCGCAACACACAGCCGTTCGCGTCGGCCGCGTCAAGCATCCGTCGCGCGCTGGCGAGATCGTTGCACATCGGCTTTTGCAGATTGACGTGCCACCCGAAGCCGACAAGCTCGAGGACCCCGTCCACATGCAACGGAATCGGTAACAGGCTTTCAACGGCGTCAACCTCGAGTCCGCTCGCTGCGAGCTCCGCCGCGGACGAGAACGTTTGCGCCCCCGGCCAGTCGGCCTGACGTTGCCGGCAACGTTCGGGACTCGGGTCGACCAACGCGACCACCTCGACGTCGGGGTTGTCGACGTACGCGCGCATGTTCAGGTCATAGATGCGGCCGAGTCCGACGAACGCAGCGCGCACCGGTCGGTCATAGGGAGCGAAGGTCATACGGCAGGTTCCTTTGCAGTTCGATCCCGTGGTTGAGTCGCGGACAGGTGTTGTCGGGTCGAGGCTGACGTCGAGACGAGGAGCGGTGATGACAGCAAGCGACGAAACCAAGACGGTCCCGCGACCGACGCAGATCCTGGCCCAACTGTCGGTCCGGCGCGGGCGCGCCGCCCTGGAGTTCTACAAGGCCGCCTTCGGTGCCGTCGAGCAGCATCGCGTCGGCGGCGACGACGACAACGAGGCCGTCGTCGCCCAGCCTTCAGTCGGTGAAGCTTCGTTCTGGGTGGCCGACGAGTCGCCGGCCCAGCAGAACTTCAGCCCGGAATCGTTGTCGGGATCTACGGTTGGGATGCTGCTCATCGTCGAAGACCCCGAATCGACGGTCGAGCGAGCCGTCGCCGCGGGCGCGACGCAGATCCGTCCCGTCCGGACCGAGCACCGCTCGCGGCTGGGGCGAATCGAAGATCCGTTCGGCCACCATTGGCACATCGGGACGCCGTAGATCGAGTGGCCGCCCGAGCGGCGCTCATCCGGGGGCTAGTCGACCGTCGCGCGGGGCGAGCCCGGCGAAGACGAGGTCGGCGATCTGGCGGCTGGTCACCTTCGGATCGAGGTCCTGGGTCATGTTGAACGCCACGCTGGTGAGGATCGGCGCGACGAGGACACTCGCGGCGAAGTCGACGTCGACGTCGTTGGCGATGTCTCCCCGCTCGACGCCGCGTTCGAGGAGGCCAACGAGCACGGCGCGCCGCGGGGCGACGACCTCTTCGAAATACCGGCGGTGCAACTGCGGGAACTTCGAGGCTTCGGCGTTCAACGCGTGGAGCATCTGGCTCGCACGCGGGTCGACGGAACGCTCGATGATCACCGACAACAACTCGGCGACGTCGTCGAGCACGCTCTTCCCGGCCAACGCCGGCAGCGGACGGTTCAGCGACGCCAGGACGTCGAGATAGAGCGCGTCTTTCGTCTTCCAGCGTCGGTACAGCGAGTTGCGGGACACGCCGGCGTGTTCGGCGATCGCGACGAACGAGATTCCCGACAGCGTCGCGCCACGACCGACGAGGTCGAGCACCGCGTCGACGAGCGCAGCGTCGGTCCGTCCGTCACGCTGGCGGCCTGCACTGCGGATGGGGGCAGCCGACCGGGCCATACCTTCAACGATACAGGACTGTTGCGTTCCGCAGCCGGGCAGGTTAGGGTCCACAGATACAGAGCAGCGCTGTTCCGTATATATACGGTGGCCGAAACGAAAGGTTCCGATGACCGCTCAGCCTCCGGCGGGTTCGGGAGTCCCTCCGACCGTTGCGGGCGGATGGGGCAGTCCGGCCGGCCCTGCCGATCCGAAACGCTGGATCGCGTTGGTGATCCTGTCCAGCACGCTGTTCATCATCGTGTTGGACAACACGATCCTGAACGTCGCGGTGCCGACGATCATCCGGCAGTTCCACACTCAGGTTCTCGTCGATGCAGTGGGTGATCTCCGGTTACTCGCTCGTGTTCGCGTCGCTGCTGATCAGCTTCGGCCGTCTCGGCGACATCGTCGGGCGGCGCAAGATGTTCTTCGTCGGCGCAGCGTTGTTCGCAACCGGATCGTTGATCGCGTCGCTGTCGCAATCGGTCGTGCAGCTCTTCCTCGGCGAATCACTGATCGAAGGTATCGGCGCAGCCATGATGCTGCCCGCCACGTTGTCGATTCTGTCGGCCACATTCCGCGGACGTGAACGCGGCGTCGCGTTCGCGGTGTGGGGATCGGTTGCCGGCGGAGCCGGCGCGGCTCGGACCGTGGATCGGTGGCATCCTCACCACCGACTACTCGTGGCGGTGGGCATTCCGGGTGAACGTCGTGATCGCACCGCTCGCGATACTCGCCGGCATCTTCTACGTGCACGAATCGAAAGACGAGCGCGGGAAGGGACTCGACCCGGCCGGCGTCGTCGCGGTGACCGCGGGACTGTTCGCACTCGTGTTCGGCATCATCGAAGCGGCACGCTACGGATGGTGGAAGCCGGTCGGAAATCAGTCGATCGGCGGTTGGAGCTGGCCGCTGCACGCCGTGTCGGTCGTGCCCGTCTCGTTGGCGATCTCGGTCGTGGTGTTGGTCGCGTTCGTACGGATCGAGCTCCGTCGAGTCGCGGCGGACAAGCCCGTGGTGTTCGATTTCACCGACTTGGTCCACCGCGGCTTCCGCTACGGGTTGATCAACACCACCGTCCTCGCAATGGGGGAGTTCGGCGCCTTCTTCGTCCTGCCGATCTTCTTGCAGGCCGGCCTTCACCTCTCCGCGATTCGAAGCGGCACGTGGTTGTTGCCGGCCGGCATCATGGCCTTCGTCGGCGGTGGAATCGGCGGTCAACTCAGTCGCCGCTACGGACCGAAATACGTCATCACCGTCGGCCTCACGTTCGAAGCGCTCGGCATCTGGGGCTACGTCGCGGTGTTCTCACGGTCGACCACGTTCTACGCCCTGCTTCCCGCGTTGATGTTGCACGGGATCGGTATCGGGTTCGCGACGAGTCAGCTGACCAATGTCGTGTTGAGCGACATCCCGCCGCAAAAGGCCGGCTCTGCGAGCGGCGCCGCCGGCATGGTCCGCCAAGTCGGAACTGCGCTCGGGATTGCGTTGATCGGCGCGATCTTCGTGTCGCAAGCCACCAGCCACGTCCGCCACGATCTGGCCCAGGCGCGCGACATCCCAACCGCGGTTCGCGAGCAGGTCGTCAAAGACGTCGGCGACGGCATCGGCGGGGGTGCGCCCGTCGGCGCGTCTGACACCCCGTCCGGACGTCGGATCGGGACGCTCGTGTCGACCAGTGTCGCCGACGCCGCGCGGCCGGCCGTCGCGTTCGCGGGAGTCGTCGTCACCGTCGGCGCGCTGATCTCGCTCCTCGTCCCCAACATTCCCGCCGAAGAAGAACCGCCGGTCCAAGACTGGTGGGCCGGCACCGACGAGCCGGAAGCAGAACATGACACCGAGCCGGCTCCCGCCTGAGTGGTCGCCGCGCACGAGACAACGCACGCCGGGCGGCCGACCTCCGGAGGGTGAGCGTCGGGGACCGCGGTGCGCCATGACGCGACGCGACGTCCCGCAAGGCGGGGAGAGTCGAGCCGGTACGGTACGGCTCGCAGCCGCCTCCGATCATCAACGCGACCGGAGCCACAACGACCCGGAGATGCCATCGTGACGAAGACGGTGATGATCACCGGTGCGGGTTCCGGATTCGGCAAGGGGGCCAGCCTGGCGCTCGCGGCCCGTGGTCACCGCGTCATCGCGACCACCGAAACTGACTCCCAGGCGGCGGAACTTCGCGCCGAGGCACCGCAGTTGACCGTCGAGAAGCTCGACATCACCTCGTCCGACGTCGCCAAGGCGGCTGACTGGGATGTCGACGTGCTCATCAACAACGCCGGCGTCGGTCAGACCGGACCCATGGCCGACGTGCCTTTGGGTCGGGTGCGGCGCCTGTTCGAGGTGAACGTGTTCGGCACGCTCGCCGTCACGCAACATGTGCTGGCGCGCATGGTGGCCAACGGTGCCGGGCGCATCATCATCGTGTCGTCGATCGCGGGGGTGGTGTCGGGTCCGGCGTTCGGTCCGTACTCCATGACGAAGCACGCCTTGGAGGCGATGGGCAAGGCCATGCGCGCCGAGTTGGCGCCACAAGGTATCGACGTCACGCTCCTCAACCCGGGTCCGTATCTCACCGGCTTCAACGACCGGATGGCCGACTCGATGTGGGAGTGGTTCGGTGACGGATCACTCAACGCGCCCGCCACTGCGCTGTTCCAGATGATGCGCGAGTTCGTCACCACCGGACAGATGGATCCGGCAGAAGTCGTGACCCGAATGGTCGAACTCACCGAAGCGGACACAACAACCGAGAACAACTTCGTGCCGCCGGAGATCCTCACCCAGATGTCGGCACAACGCCCGAGCTAGCGGATCAGGCGCAGCAGCGACTGCCTGTGCAGAACAAGGGCCTCGCCCAGACGTTCGGGTCGGCGCACCCGTGATGCCTCGACATGTGCCACAACCTGTGCCATTGTTTGTGGCATGACGACGAGTGTTGACGAACTCGTCAAGGCGGCGCTCGATGCTCGACGCGTGGCGCAACATGCGGTGACGCTCGCGGTACGCGAAGCACGAGGTGAAGGCTGGTCGTGGGACCGCATCTCGGCCGCGATGGGCGGGACCCCCAACGGCGAGACGCTGCGCCGCAAGTTCAACGACGAGGACTGACCAGGCGCGACCCGGCTGGCGAGCTGCAACCACCGGGCGCCGCCTGATTACGGCACGTCCTTTGTGGGTAAGCGCCACGCATGAGCACGACTATCGAAGAGTGCGAGCTCGTCAGCTGGGCCACGATGCTCATCGCCGTGCAAGCGGGCGTGTCACACGCCGACGCCCGCAGGCTGATGCGCATCACCGCCGAGCAGACCGACACGCCGCTGGAGGACGTCGCCGAGTTGGTCGTGAACGGCACGGTCGACTTCGACGCACCATAGAGCTCCTGGCTCGTGCGAAGCTGAGCGCTATGGGGTGGGCTGCCTAGCGATGAAGTCAGCCATGCCCGGAACGGTGTACGCAATTAAGCCATGTTCCGGTGCGTACACGAGGCCCTTCGAGATTAGGTTCGCCCGGGCAGGGCCAAGCTGCGATGGCTGTCTCTTTAGCCGGCGTGCTATCGCGCCAGACGAACTTGGGCCTTCACCATCGCGTGCCATTGCAGCCAAGTAATCGCGCTCGGCCGGCGTTGCTCGCTCCCAACGCGCTGCAAAGAATCCGATATCGAGACTGGCCTTCCCGACATCGACGCCGCGCGCGGCGTCTTCGACAGCGATGGGAGACGACGACGCTTCGTCCCACGCGCCCTTGCCAAACTCCTGCAAGAAATACGGATAGCCCATCGACGCATCGACCACGACGCTCACTGCGGCGGGGTCCCAACTGACGTCTTGCTCTTCGGCAGGTTTGACGAGCGCCCGCATCGCAGCGCTGTCATCCAACCTGTCTATACGGATGTACTCGAATAGGCGCTCAGCGTAGGAGCGTGCTTCTGCGAGTCGGCCGGGCAGGTTGGGAAGGCCAGCACCGATGACATAGAACGGCTTGTCTTGCTGGCCGGCCTCGTGGCAAGCCTGACAGATGGCGGCGAGCTCATCCTTGGTCAAGTGCTGCATCTCATCGATGAACAGCACAGCGCCCGTGTCGAACTCTCTCGCGCCTTCACCAAGGTCGAGCGCTAGGTCCGTGAGGTCGGCGGGGAGTGCGCCCGTGTCGCCGCGGCCACGGTCAGGGTCGAGTTCGATGCCCATTGAAAGCGAGCCGTCGGGCGCGGCCCTGAGCGAGAACGATTTGAAGGTACGGAGGGCTGCCTTGAGCCTGCTCCCATTGGGGTTCTTGCCCTGGGCGGAGCGGAGCGATGAATTCAGACCCTGAGCGACCTGGTTGCGAAATGGAACACGAGCGTTACTGAGGTCTGCCTCGACCTTCGCTACGAGCCAGTTGTCCGCTCGTGCTGCTCCCGCCAACTCATTGAGAAGCACCGTCTTGCCTACGCCGCGCAAACCGTGCATCACAACGCTCCGGTTGCCACGGCCACGTCTCACACGTGCGCGGAGGATTTCGAAGCGTTCGACTTCTTCCTCGCGACCTGCAAGTTCCGGAGGTCGAATCCCGGCGCCGGGTGAATACGGGTTGTCCCGCGGGTCCACAGTGACACAGTGTAACGTTTGCTAGCCGACTCTAGTGAAACCGCTAGAGTACGCTAGATTTCGCTAGACCTCGACCTCCCGGTCGGCGTCTGACAGCAGAGGCTCAATGGTCGACGTCTCAGTGAAACGGCGGTTGTGTCGCCCCACCTCGGTGCTGCCCTCGGCCTGCGCCCGAGTCGAAGAGTAGAGCTGGCGATGCTGAGCGGCGCTCGCATCTTTCACGTCAACATCAACTGTTCCGATCTGGCGCGGTCGCACGCGTTCTACGTCGATGGTTGCGGACTGACTGACGGTATCCGCACGACACCCGAACGTGCCCAAAAGGGGATCGCGTTCGGACTCGATCAGGTCCGTTGGGATGCCTGGATTCTCGTGGGTTCCTCCGGCTTCGACGGCGGAGCGGTCGACTTGTTGGAATGGCAGGTACCGCTCCCGTCGGGCGCGGCGCCAAGCGTCTTGTACGACGCGGGACTTCAGCGGATCGGCCTGCAGGTCTGCGATCTCGACGTTGCGATCGTAAACGCGTGCGCATACGGCGGTGTCGTGTGGAGCGAACCGATCGCGCATGAACTTCCCGATGGCGGGCTCGTGCGCCTCGTGTTGATGAGCGATCCGGACGGTGTTGCGGTGGAGCTCATCGCCGGAGACACCAACCGCGTCTCGTTCGTCGGCGTGACCTGCAGTGTGTTACAGCGTTCAATCGCGTTCTACACCGCGCTCGGGTTCCGCGAACTCGCCCGCTTTCCGAGCACGCACGCGTCCGCGCCGCATCTGCGCGTCGACGGGCCGGTCTCGATGGTCGAGGTGCTGATGCGTGCCCCCGGTCCGAGCGATGTGCACCTGATGCTCGTCGGCTTCGACCAACCCATCGTGCGGCGAAGCGCGCCGCGGCCCGCGAACGCGGTCGGCCTATGGCGCACCGCGCTGATCCTTCCCGAACTCGACCGTGCGGTTTCGGCGCTGCGCGACGCCGACATCGAGCTGCTCTCCGAGCCGCAATCGATGTCGATGGGTCCGGGACTCCCCGATCTGCGGTTCGTGTGCTTGCGCGGTCCGGACCACGAAGTGATCGAGCTCATCGAACAGCCATCGTCTGGGCCGTAGGGCCGTAGGGTGGTGGCATGCGCCGATTGGTTGCCGTGCTCGCCCTGGCCGGCGTGTTGTCAGCATGCTCGAGTGCCAGCCACACGGCCGCTTCGCCGTCGACGACCGCCACGACCGCAACCACCTCCACGACGCTGCCCCGTTGTACGGTCGCGTCGCAGCTCAACCTGACCCGCATCAACCTGAACATAGGCGGCCAGGACCGCTACGCGCTCGTGCACATTCCCGCCCATTGGGACGGCGACACCGCCGTGCCGGTCGTGCTCTCGTTTCATGGCCTCGGCGCGAACGCTGCCCAACAGAGATCCACCGACGGGTTCGTGCCGATCAGCGACAAGGACAACTTCATCGTCGTCTACCCGCAGGCGGGAGGTGCGCTCGGCGCGCTGGGCGCCGCGTGGAACCTGACCGGAACGGGCGACGTCGACTACGTGAAGGCGACGCTTGACGACCTCGAGCGTCGCGAATGCGTCGACCGTTCGCGCGTCTACGCGACCGGACTTTCCTACGGCGGCGCGATGGCCGATCTGCTCGCCTGCACGATGGCCGATCAGATCGCGGCGGTCGCGCCAGTCTCGGCGTACTTGCCGCCGCGCCCGTGCACACCCGCCCGACCCGTTCCCATCATGTCGTTCCACGGCGTCGAGGACCACCTGCTGCCGTACAACGGTGGCGGGCGCTCGGATCAGCTCCCGTTCGAGAAGTGGGGCCAAAGTTGGGCGAAGCGCGACGGCTGCGTCGGAGGTCCGACCCAAACGCAGTACAAGGCAACGGTCGAGCAGCTCGCATACTCGGGTTGCAAAGCGCCGGTCATTCTCTACCGCGTCCATCACAACGGACACACCTGGCCCGGCCATCCGCTCGGCCTGAACCTCCAGACGCTCGTCAACTACTTCTCGGGCAAGTTGACCGGCAAGCCGTACCCGCTGATGGTCGCGCTCGGGCTCACCCCCGAAGCGTTCGCCGACACCATCTCGCTCGTGAACACCGACATCGACGCGAGCACGATGATTTTGTCGTTCTTCGACAAGTACACGCTCCGAAGCCCGTAAACAGTTATTCGATTGACCTCGGGACAGACGACGGCGAAACTTCATCGGTCGCCGACCGGGAAGGAGGGCGTGTCCGCATGAACATCTTCGTCACGAGCGTCCTCCGTCGCGTCCCGACCGCCTGCTGAGCTCGGGTCGAGGGAGGACGCCGGCGCGTCCCGAACCTCCAAAGCCCGAAAGAAGGCGTGTGTGCGCCCAGTACCCGAGTGGCTCATCACCGACGACGTCGACTATGTCGAACGCGAGCTCGGCAACCTGAAATCCGGAAAAGAAGCCGAAATCTTCCTCGTCGAACGTACGTACGAGGGCCGATCAGTGCTGCTCGCGGACAAGCGCTATCGACCTCGGACGGTGACGCACAAAGGCGAGCTCACCGAGCTCGGCTTTCAGCGCGGCAACCAGTTCATGAACGACGTCGCGTACCGAGACGGCCGAAAGTTCGCCAAGTCGAGAGACCAGCGCGCCGCGCAACAGATGACGAAATACGGCAAGAAGCTGTTGACCGGTCGTTGGACCGGCCACGAACTCGACATGATGCAACAGGCGTGGCACGCGGGCGTGAGTACGCCGTATCCGGTCGGAGCGCGGGGAGACGGCCTGCTGATGCAGTTTCTCGGTGACGCCGGACAGGCCGCGCCACGTTTAGCTGAGGCCAGGCTCGGTCCGAGCCAGATCCACTCCGCGTGCATACAACTCGTCGACAACCTCAGGTTGTTGGTCGGCGCCGGATTCGTCCACGCCGATCTGTCCGCGTTCAACCTCCTGTGGTGGGACGATCAACTCTGGCTGATCGACTTCCCGCAGACCGTCGACGTGACCACCAACCCTCACGCGTTCGACTATCTGCACCGAGATCTCACCAACGTCTGTCGCTGGTTCGGCCGGCACGGCGAAGCCATCGAAATGGACGAGCTGTACGCCGAACTGATCGCGATCGCCGGGACGCGCTGAGCCGACGAGGCTAAGAACGGGCCCTCCCCCGACGATGAAGGTCGCAAAGGTTCGTTCACGCGGTCATCGTTGCCGTGTAACCCAGGCGAAACGGGCCCGGCGCATGGTCGTGACATCGTCGTAGGGGGCAGTCGCGCATGCAGTCCGATCCGATCGACATCAGCTCGAGCCTGTTGGCATCGCCGCTGCGTCCGCATGTGATGGTGCTGTTCGGCGCGACCGGCGACCTCGCCCGCCGCAAACTTCTCCCCGGGTTGTTTCATCTCGCGCAGGCCGGACTGCTCCCGGAGTACCGGATCCTCGGCACCTCGCTCGACGACCTCGACGACGACGGATTTCGCGGTTACGCCCGCGGGGCACTCGACGAATTCGCCCACCACGGCGTCCCCGACGAGGACTGGGACAACTTCTCCTCCCGGCTGTTTTACGTGTGCCAATCTGCCGGCAACGAAGCGCTCGCCAAGATCGTCGACGAGCTCGAAGACGAGCTCGGCGGTGAGGTCGCACGTCTGCACTATCTGAGCGTCCCGCCCGCGGCCGCGCCAGACGTCGTGCAGCGTCTCGGCGCGGTCGGTTTGGCGGAGCGCGCCCGCATCATCATGGAAAAACCGTTCGGCACGGACCTCGCGAGCGCAGTGAAGCTGAACGACGCGCTGCACGCGACCTTCGACGAACGTCAGATCTTCCGGATCGACCATTTCCTCGGCAAGGAAGCCGCGCTGAACATCCTCGCCTTCCGTTTCGCCAACGGACTCTTCGAACCGATCTGGAACCGCCAGCACATCGCCCACGTGCAGATCGACGTCCCCGAAACACTTTCGATCGGACAGCGCATCGTGTTCTACGAGAAGACCGGCGCATATCGCGACATGGTGGTGAACCATCTGTTCCAAGTGCTCGCGTTCATGGCGATGGAACCGCCGACCGCGCTCGAACCGCGATCCATCGGTGAAGAAAAGAACAAAGTGTTCCGCTCGCTGAGCCCGATCGAGCCGTCACAGGTCGTGCGCGGCCAGTACGACGGCTACCTCGACGAGCCGGGCGTGCGCGGACACTCAGAGACCGAAACGTTCGTCGCGCTTCGCTGCGAGATCGACAATTGGCGTTGGGCCGGCGTTCCGTTCTATCTGCGGACCGGCAAGCGCATGGCCGAAGGCGCCCGCATCATTTCGATCGCGTTCCGGGAGCCGCCCAAAAGCATGTTCCCGCTCAACTCGGGCGTCGGTGCGCACGGACCCGACCACCTCACGTTCGACCTCGCCGACGCGTCGAGGCTGTCGCTGTCGTTCTACGGGAAACGTCCCGGCCCCGGTATGCGACTCGACAAACAGAGCTTGCAGTTTTCGTTGCACGAGACCGGCCGGACGACTGATCTGCTCGAAGCGTACGAACGCTTGATCTACGACGCCATGTGCGGCGATCACACGCTGTTCACGAGCGCGGAAGGCATCGAACGGTTGTGGGAACGATCGAAGCCGCTCCTCGAGAACCCGCCACCGGTGCGGCCCTATCCGCCGGGATCGTGGGGACCGAACGCGATCCATCAACTGATCGCGCCCGACGCGTGGCGTCTGCCCTTCGAACGAGCCTGGCGCAAGCCGACCTGACCGGGCCTGTCGCGCTGTCCGCAATCATCAGGGTCTGACCCGACCGGGCTTGCGTCGCGACCGTCGTCGTGGCCGTTTCGGTGATCGTGGGCCGGCGCGGGCCCGACTCGTGTGTGTGGCCGAGCGAGAACCGGGGCGACGACGAACGCCAGCCCGGCGGAACACCACCGGGCCGCGCTGACCTGGACCGGGGCGCCGCGGTCCGCCGGTCGCTGTGCTGCCGAGACGGCAGCTGACGTGGTTGGTACCGTCGGCGGTATGCGCCGCACATCGCTTGTGGCTGTGAGTCTCGCTGCCGTGGCCACGCTCGGCGCCTGTGGCGGTGGAAGCCCCTCTTCTTCGTCGTCGTCCGCTGGGACGCCGGCGCAGCCCGCTTCCGTCACCTACACGCCGGCCGGCGCAAATCCGTCGATATCGGCGAAGATGATCTGTGAGCCGGAAGCCATCACCGAGATCGCGTCGGCGATCGAGGTCAACACGACGCGGCTCACGGCCCCGACCTGGATCAATCACCTCTATTCGTGCACCTACGTCTATCCGAACGGGTCGATCGTGCTCTCGGTGAAGGAGCTCGTGAACTGGGCGGACACGACCGCGTACTACGACAGCCTCGAGAAAAAGTACGGCGTGCGCCAGCACATCGATGACCTCGCGCAGGGCGCGTTCCTCGCCCCGAACGACGACGTCGTCGTCCGGAAGGACTACAAGGTGCTCCTCGTCGACGTGGCCGGAATACCGCAAAACTTTGTTCCCGCCTCGACCCGTGCCGACGTCGCGGAGGACATCGCCGCGACGATCATGAGCTGCTGGTCAGGCGCATAGCCAGGCCGGGGCCCGTCGCCCGGACGCGGCGGCGTCGATCCGTGTCGATGTCGCAACACCACTTTGACCGGCCGCGGACTCCTCGGGCGCCGCTGCGCTCCGGGCGCGGCGAACGGTCCGCGCCGGTCGGGCGATCCGGCCGTGCACCCCTGGCGTGTCCCGCGTCCCGGGGCCCGGCGGGAATCCACCGTGAGTGACGTCAGCTCGGCGATCCGCAAGCGCGGACGGTTGGGGCCGCACAGGTTTGCGGTGCACGGGTCCAATCCGGTGGGATGACCTCACCGAACACAAAGGGTTGTGTGATGGGCGTGACGGGAAAGAAGTTCGAAGGCACGATCGGCCGGACATTCGACGAGTCCGTGGCGTGGTGGCCGCCGCTCGAACGGGCACCGGACGGTGCGCCGAACGTTGTGATGGTGTTGCTCGACGACGTCGGGTACGCGGAGTTCGGATGCTACGGCTCCGACATCGCGACCCCGACCTTCGATCGACTGGCCGGTCGTGGTCTGCGGTACGCCAACTTTCATACCACCGCGTTGTGCTCGCCGACCCGCGCGTGTCTCATGACCGGACGAAACCACCACGCGAATGGCATGGCTCGCGTCGTCGAGTTCTCGTCAGGCTTTCCTGGCTACGACGCCACCATCCCTGCCGACAACGGATTCCTTTCCCAGATCTTGCTCGGCCACGGCTACGCGACGTTCGCGCTCGGCAAATGGCATCTGGCTCCCGCCACCGAGATGAGCGGCGGCGGCCCACGCACGCACTGGCCATTGCGACGCGGCTTCGAACGTTTCTACGGTTTCCTCGCCGGCGAGACCGATCAATATCAACCCGACCTCGTGCACGACAACCATCAGGTGCGTCCGCCACGAACACCCGACGACGGCTACCACCTCACCGAAGATCTCGCCGATCACGCGATCGACTACGTGAAGGACCTGCGCGCCTACGACCCGAACAAGCCGTTCTTCATGTATTTCGCTCCCGGCGCCTGCCACGCACCTCATCAAGCCCCGGCATCATTCATCGAGCCGTATCGTGGCCGCTTCGATCAAGGCTGGGACGCGTGGCGCGACGCGGTGTACGCACGGCAGATCGAGTCAGGTCTGCTTCCCCCCGGAACCGAGCTCTCCGAACGGCCATCGTGGGTTCCGGCGTGGGCGTCACTCGAAGATCGTGAGCGGCGACTGTTCTCGCGCATGATGGAGGTCTACGCCGGCTTTCTCACCCACACCGACGCGCAGGTCGGCCGGGTGCTCGAGTTCATCGACCGGTTGGGTGAGACCGACAACACGCTCGTCCTGGTCATGAGCGACAACGGCGCGTCCGCCGAAGGCGGTCCCGGCGGAACCTTCAACGAGCAGTACTTCTTCAACTTCGTGCCGGAAAGCCTGGAAGAGAATCTGCGACGCGTCGACGATCTCGGCACCCCAAGGGCCAACAACCACTACCCGTGGGGATGGGCGTGGGCGGGGAACACCCCACTCAAGCGGTTCAAGCGCGACACCCACGAAGGAGGTGTGTGCGACCCACTCGTGATGTCGTGGCCCGCCCGCATCGCGCCCGACGCGTCCGGCGACCGTACCCGTGACCAGTACATCCATGCGATCGATGTGCTCCCGACGCTGCTCGACCTCCTCGGACTCCAAGCGCCGTCGGAGATCGACGGCGTGACCCAGACGCTGTTCCACGGTGTCAGCTTCGCTCATACCCTCGACGAGCCGAACGCGCCGACGCGCCATCACGTCCAGTACTACGAGATGTTGGGATCCCGCGCGCTGTACCACGACGGGTGGAAGGCAGTTGTGTTCCATCCGCCGGCCCGGATGGCCTACGACGGCAGCGACGCACGACGCAGCTTCGACGACGACGTATGGGAGCTGTACCACGTCGCGGCGGACTTCTCCGAATGTCACGACGTCGCCGACCAACATCCCGACAAGCTCGCCGAGCTGCAAGCGTTGTGGTGGTCGGAAGCCGAACAGAATCTCGTGTTGCCGCTCAACAACCAACCGGGCCGTTTCGGCGACCGACGTTTTCGGCGCGAACGTCACGTGTTCTACCCGGGCATCTCTTCCATTCCCGAAACGGTCGCCCCGAACCTGCATAACCGTCGCTTCCAGATCCTCGCGACGCTCGATGTTCCCTCTGACGGTCCCTGCGACGGGTTGATCGTCGGACACGGAGGCCACAGCGGCGGCTACGCCCTCTACGTCGCTGGTCGTCGCCTGCACTACGTGAACAACCTGCTCGGCGCGCACTACACGACCGTCTCCGCGAGTGTCGAGCTGCCTTCCGGACCAGTGCTCGCACGCGCGACGTTCACACCAACCGGACGGTTCGAAGGTGACCTCGAGCTCTGGTACGGAGACGTCGCGGTCGGACGCGGCCATCTCGCGATGACGACCCCGCTCAGTTACGGCGTCGATCCCTTCTGCGTTGGGGCGCAACGCATGACGCCCATCACGCCGGAGCTGCGCGGCGACGCGGCCATCCCGAACGGTGTGCTCGACCATGTCGTGATCGAAACGGCCGGGAAGGCCTACCGCGACCCTGAAGGCGAGGCGCGGGCCGCGCTGGCGACGCAATGAACGATCCCGCCGAGGGACGTCAGGCTGGTGGCTGCATCAGTTCGAGCGTTGCGGCCATCTGCCGGTGCACGAGGTTCACGGCTTGCAGCGGCCGGATCATCACCCGGAACTCGACGATTCGTCCTTCGTCGTTGCAGCGAATGATGTCGACACCGTTGACATATTTGCCCTCGACGGTCGTTTCGAACTCGAGGACAGCCGTGTCGCCGGCGAGGACGCTCTTGGTGTAGTGAAATCCGCCGCTCGGAACGTCGGTGTCTGGTGAAGAAGCCGGCTGATCTCCCGGAAGGGTCTGGCCGGCCGCTTGCAGATACAGCGTGGTGATCGCCTTTCCGTGCTGCGGTGTGTACACGATCGGCGAGTAGAACACGACATCGTCGTCGAGGAGTTCGTCGAGTCCTCCGGCCAGCCCGCCCCGCAGATAGGTATGCCATTTCTCGATCACATGCTCGATCATCCGTTCAGTGTACGGACAGGACCTGCTATCACGAATCTGCGACGGCGCGTCATCCATACTGGACGGATGAGCGTGCTGGTGACTGGCGGTGCCGGATACATCGGATCACATACCGTCCGTGCGTTGCGCAACGACCGCCGCGACGTCGTGGTGCTCGACACGTTGGAGTACGGCCACCCCGAGGCGCTGTTCGACGCGCCGCTCGAGATCGGCGACATCGCCGACGGAGCGCTGGTACGGCGCGTCATCGAGGAATACCACGTCGACCAGGTCGTACATTTCGCCGGCTACAAAGCGGCCGGCGAATCGATGGTGATACCGGAGCGGTACTTCGACAACAACGTCACCCGTTCGTTGCAACTCCTGAACACCCTGCGCGACGCCGACGTGACCCGGATCGTGTTCTCGTCGTCGGCCGCGGTGTACGGGACACCGCAGAAACTTCCCGTCGACGAAGACCATCCGACCGGACCGGAAAGCCCCTACGGCGAAAGTAAACTGATGGTCGAGCAGATGCTGCGATGGTTCAGCACATGTCACGGACTTCGCTCGGTCGCGTTGCGGTACTTCAACGCGGCAGGAGCGTCGAGCGACGCCCGTCTCGGCGAAGATTCGCACACGCCTTTGAATCTGGTGCCCGTCGCGATGACAGCCGCGCTCGGTCAGATCTCAGCGCTTCCGGTCTACGGCACCGACTATCCCACCCCCAACAGCAGCGCGATCCGCGACTACGTGCACGTCGAAGATCTCGCTGATGCGCATCTGCGCGCGCTCGGCTACCTCGAGGCGGGCGGCGACACAACCGTCATCAACGTCGGGACCGGCGCAGGGTCGTCGGTGCTGGAAGTCGTCGCCGCGACGAAGCGTGCGAGCGGCGTCGAGCTCCCGACGCGGCTCGAACCGCGCCGAGCCGGCGATCCCACCGCCGTGTACGCCGACAACCGTCGCGCTCGAGCCCTGCTCGGATGGGAAGCCAAACACGGACTCGACGACATTGTGCGCAGCGCATGGACGTGGCACTCCACCCACCCTCAGGGTTACCGGACCTCCGTCGCCTCCTAGCCGACGGTCCCGCGCTCGCCGAGATGTGCAACGTCGACCCGGTCGGCGAACAAGAACCGACCGGGATGAGGTTGGTCGCGCAGTACCGTCCGCACCGTTATGTCCGACGGATTCGAGCACGAGCTTGTCCCGACCGCGATGGTTGCCGGCGGCCAGCGCGATGGCACACGGACCGGACGGTCGGGTCGTCTTCGTCGCCGGCGCGTTGCCCGGCGAGCGGGTCCGCGTCGCGGTTGACACCGAACATCGCGGGTATCTGACCGCTCATGTCACAGAGGTGCTCGAACCGTCCGCCGATCGGGTCGGTCCCCCGTGTGCGGAACTCGCTCGAGGATGCGGGGCGTGCCAGTGGCAACACGTCAGCGTCGGCGCGCAACAGTCGCTCAAACGCGACATCGTGTTGGATGCGCTCCGGCGCATCGGCCACCTCGACGTCCGCGCGACCCGGCCGACCGTCGCATTGCCGCCATGGTCCTACCGCACCACCGTGCGCGCCGGAGTCACGAACGGCCGCGCCGGGTTCCGTCGGGCGCGTTCGCATTCGTCGGTTGCGGTCGACGACTGTCTGGTCGCGCATCCGCTTCTTTTGCCTTTGATCACCGAAGCGCGCTATCCCGGCGCGAACGAAGTGCTGCTGCGTTGCGGCAGCCGAACCGGTGATCGACTCGCGGTTCCGACGCCGAAACGGGTCCGGGTCGCGGTTCCCGACGGTGTGCGAAACGACTTCATACACGAGGACGCGGCCGGACAGCGGTGGCGGATCTCGGCGGCGTCGTTCTTTCAAACTCGCGCGGACGGAGCCGACGAGCTCGCCAAGATCGTCGGCGACGCGGCCGACGAGCTCGGGACCGTCGGGACCGCCCTCGACCTGTACAGCGGTGTCGGTGTGTTCGCGGGAGTGCTCTGCCGTCGCGGATGGTCGGTCAGCGCGGTGGAGTCGTCGAACAGTGCGGTTCATGATGCCCGGACGAATCTTCGTACGCTCGGCGCGACCGTCGTCGCGGCCGACGTCACACAATGGTCACCGACCGCTGCCGATTTCGTCGTCGCCGACCCGAGTCGTAGCGGCCTCGGACGCAACGGTGTCGCGACCGTCACCAGGAGCGGCGCCCGGCGTTTCGTCCTCGTCAGCTGTGACGCGGCGAGCCTCGGACGCGACGTCGCGTTGCTCCGCCAGGCAGGTTTCTCGTTGACGGCGCTGACGCTCGTCGACATGTTCCCCCACACCTTTCACGTGGAGGTCGTGTCGATCTTCGACCGTTGACGCGGCCGGTTACGAGGCGACGCCGCCCGGCGCGACGGTGCGGGCGAGGATCCCGAGCGTGGCGCGCAACGCGCCCTCCGATATGACCGGGAAGATCCCGGCCTCCCGCCAGACCGGGTCGATCGACGACCAGTCGTAGTAGGAGGTGACGAGCGTGCCGTTTTCGACCGGTTCGAGCGTGTAACCGTAGATGTGGCCGATCGGAGGACGGATCGTGCCGACGATCGTCCACGCGATCTCGCGGTCGGGAACGAATGTCGTGATGGTGACCGTCACGTCGTAGCGACCCATCGGGAAATCGTTGAGCGACTCGCGGTCCATATGCACCACGAAGCTGTCGCCGACCGCCGCGACCGGCTCACCGGTCGAGTCCATCAGCATCCCGGAGCTGTCGATCGTCACATGACCTTTCGGGTCGCACAACAGCCGGAAAATCGTCGCCGGGTCCGCCGCGATCGTCCGCTGGACCTCCATCCGTTCCGTCGTCGTCGTCATGTCCGCATCTTTGCAGACCGCTCACACGATGGACGGAACGATCGCCTCGACCAGCGTCGGTCCAGGGGTCGACAGCGCCCGCGCGAGCTGCTCGTTGAACTCTTCGGCTGTCGTCGCCCGGGTCGCGTGCACGCCCATGCCAGCGGCGAGCGCCACGAAATCTAGGTCGGGCCGGGAGATGTCGAGCATGGCCTTCGCGCGTGGGCCTGCGCGGTCGGCGCCGACCCGGCCGAGCTCCATGTTGAGCACCGCGTACGAACCGTTGTTGCACACAATCGTCGTGACGTCGAGGCCTTCGCGGACCATCGTCCACAGCGCCTGCAACGTATACATCGCGCTCCCGTCAGATTCGAGCGCGACGACGTGCCGGTCGGGGCACGCCACCGCGGCGCCGACCGCGACGGGCAGACCCTGGCCGATCGCTCCGCCCGTCAGACAAAGCCAATCGTGGGGTGGCGCGCCCGCGGTCGAGCCGGCCGCGAACAGGCCCGACGTGTTTCCTTCGTCGGACACGATCGCGCTTTCCGGCAACAGCGCGCCGAGCGCGGCGCATACCGTCTGCGCGGTGAGCGGCCCGCTCGGCAGCTCCGGCGCGCGGGCTGGCGAAGCTGGACCGATTCGGGCGCCGCGCCGACCGCGTCGGCGAGCGCGGCCAGGGCCGACGGGACGTCGTCGGCGGGTCCGGCCAGGGTGTGGATTTCGCAGCCGTCGGGCGCCAGCCAGCTCGCCCGGTCGGGATAGGCGAAGAACGACACGGGCGCCTTGGCGTCGATCAGCACCAGGTGGGCCAGCCCGTCCAGTTGCATCGCCGCGAACTCGGCAAGGTAGGCGATGCGATCCGACCGCCACCCGTCCCGCGCCCCGCTCGATGCGCGCCGGGAACGTTTCGCATAGCAGCTTCGCGCCGGTCGAATCGGCGATCGAGCCGGCCAGCGCCAACGCGGGTGCGCGGCACGCGGTTCCGCCGACGAGCAGCGCGGCCGGTTCACCCGACCGCAACGCGTCGGCGATCGTGCGGACCGCGTCGTCGCTGACGGTCCGACGACGGGCCGGTGTCTGCGGTGCGCATACCTCACCGCCGTCGCCCCACGAGATGTCCGCCGGCAAGCACGAGCGTCGCGACCTGTCCGGGTGGCCCGAACGCGGCGGCGACCGTGGCGGCGGCGTCGGCGTGCGACCTCGGCAGTTTTGGCCGACCAGCGGATGAACGACGAGACGTTGCGTGCGACGGTGTCGATGTCCCACTCGAGCGGCGCGTCGTACTGCTTGTGATAGGTGGCGTGGTCGCCGACGATGTTGACGACCGGCGAGTCGGCCCGTCTGGCGTTGTGGAGGTTGGCGAGCCCGTTGCCCAGACCCGGGACCGAGGTGGAGCAGGGTCGCCGCGGGCCGGTCCGCCATGCGGCCGTAGCCGTCCGCGGCGCCGGTGGCAGACCCCTTCGAACAGCGCCAGCACGCCCCGCATCTCGCGGGACCGTCGTCGAGCGCCGCGACGAAGTGCATCTCGGACGTGCCGGGGTTCACGAAGCACATGTCCACCCCGCAGGCCGACGAGTGCCCCGAGCAGGGCCTGGGCGCCCTTCATCGGCATCCCGCCTCCGGTCAATCGAACATCGTGCCCGGGTTCAAGATTCCGTCGGGGTCGAACGCGGCCTTGATCCGCCGCATCAATGCGAGCTTGACCGGGTCCTCGAGCTCGAGCAAGTACGGCCTTCTTGTCGACGCCGATCCCGTGCTCGCCCGAGATCGCGCCGCCGAGAGCCATCCCCGCGGCGAACATCTCGATCAGAGTCTCGTGGCGCACGGCCGGGTCGGGCTGGAACACCGACAGGTGCACGTTGCCGTCGCCGGCGTGGCCGCAGCCCGACGACGAAGGACCGCGCTCGCCTCGGCGAGCTCGGCGACCGCGCCCATGTACGCCGGATATCGACGCGCGGGGCACGACCATGTCGACGATGTCGTCGGCGCCGGCGCGCCTTTGCGACCAGAAAGCCCGCTCGCGGGCTCGATCAGCTGCGCGCCCGACGACGGCGGCAGCACGTACACCTCCAGCGCGCCGAGGTCGGCGAGCAGGTTCGGCCGAGCTCCTCGACGTCCTCGTCGAGCCGGTCCGTCGCGAGGTCTCTCGAGGACGACGACGAGGTAGGCCATCGCCTGGCTCTTGACCGTCGGCCGCGACCCCGAGATCGACGCCGTCGACTGGCGGCGATCGCCTCCATCGTGATGACGTCGATGTACTCGAGGATCGAGCGGACCGATTCCGCTCGCGACGATCAGTCGGCACCGCCGCCATGACCTCCTCCAGGCGCGGCGAACGGCGCGAGCACCGTGCGGCGTGCGCCAGTCGCGGCTAGAGCCGGAGCGTCGCTTCGGTCACGAGCGCGAGCGTTCCCTCCGAACCGATGATCAGCTGGCCAGGTCGTAGCCGGTCGTGGACTTTCACGAACTTGCCGCCGGTCCGGATCACCTCGCCGGTGCCGAGCACGGCCTCCAGGCCGAGCACGTGGTGGCGGGTCACGCCGTACTTCACCGCCCGCATGCCGCCGGCGTTGGTCGCGACGTTGCCGCCAACGCTTGCGGAGCTCTCGCCCGGAAACACCGGGTACACCAGCCCGTCGGCCGGATGGCCTCGTCGAGCTGGTCGAGCGTCACGCCCGGTTGCACGACGGCGACGTGGTTGTCGAGATCGATCTCGATGATGTCGTGCATGCATTCGAACGAGACGACGACGCCTCCTTCGAGTGGGATACATGCGCCGGAAAGGCCGGTGCCCGAACCTCGCGCGGTGAGCGAGACGCCGGCGCGGCCCGCGACCTCGACGACGCGTGCGACCTGGGCGGTCGATGCGGGCCGCACGACCGCGAGCGGGCGTTGCGCGACTGCGGTCAGCGCTTCGTCATGTGCGTAGTCGTCGTGGATCGTGTCACCGACCGACACGCCGGCGACGCCGACGATCTCGGTGAGTGCCTCGACGATGTCGGACATGGCACCGACGATAGTTCTTCGGGTGTTCAGCCGACCGGGCCGAGCAGCTCCAGGTACGTACGCAGGGTTGCGTCGTCGAAGGCGACGAGGCGCACGACCTCGAGTGCCGGGTGCTCGCGTGCGGTCGCGACCACCGCCGCGACCGCGATCTCGGCTGCGGCGCGGGCAGGGTACCCGAAGATGCCGGTCGAGATGGCCGGAAACGCGATGGACGTCGCGTCCACGGTGCGGGCGACTTCGACTGATCGTCGATAGCACGACCCGAGCAGTGTTGCCTCGTCCCGGTCGCCGCCGTACCAGACCGGCCCGACGGTGTGCACGATCCAGTCGGCCGCCAACCGAAAGCCCGGTGTGATCACCGCGTCGCCGGTCGCGCAGGCGCCGATCGCGGCGCAGGCCGAGTCGAGGTCGGGGCCGGCCGCCGCGAAGATCGCGCCGCACACGCCGCCGCCGCGTCGAAGCGACCCGTTCGCCGCGTTGACGATCACGTCGACCCGCTCCGCGGTGATGTCGCCACAGGTCGCTTCGATCCGCACGTCGCTCACCTCGAGATCGCCGTCCGCGCGCAGCCATGCCGGTGTCCGGCGCCAGGCTGCACCGGCCCAGCGTTTCCCGCGCTCGACGGACCGCGGTCCGGCGTCCGGACCCTCGCCACACCCAGTTGGCATCGTCCCGAGGGCGTGAGGCTGTCTCGTCGAACCTGCGCGGGCGTTCGTCGGCGCGGGTATGCGGCGACGAGGTCAGTTCCCAACTTCGGACGTGTGCGCCGCGCACATCGTCTTGCCGGCAGGTTCACCGCTCGCCGACCTTTCCAACAGCCGCCATTCCCACCGGGAGTCTCGCGTCCACGCTGCGAACACGCCAAGAGCGTCATGACCGCAAGCGTGACGGTGTCCCCCGTACCATTCGCTGCTGTGCGAGCCGCAGTGACGATCATCGTTGCATGCGCGGTGCTGCTCGCCGGTTGCGGCGGCTCAGGCAAGCCTCCGGTCGTCGCGGTGGTCGGGGATTCGATCACCGTCCTGAGCGGACCCGGCGTGGAGGCCGAGCTCAGCGGATATGCGCTGTACATCCGCGCCGTCGACGGGAAACGCATCGACCAGATGATCCCAGCCCTTCAGGCGGAACTTCGGCGGGACCCCGAAGGGGTCGTGATCAACCTCGGCACCAACGACGCGATCCAGGCCCGGACGCACCCCGACTGGCTCGCCGGTTTCCACACGGTCTGGGATCTCGTGCGTTCCCGGACCTGTGTCGTGTACGTGACCGTCAGCACCAATGCCGACGACCTGGGCGGACACACCGTCGCGGCTGACATCAACGCCGCGATCCGCCTGCTCGCGGCGCAGCATCGCAACGTGAAAATTGTCGACTGGAACGCCGCGGTGCACGAAGACCCGAGCCTGCTCGCAAGCCGGAAGCCACCCGCCGACCATATCCATCCCTACGCGCCACGGGCGTGGCGTTGGCTGGGGACCCACTACCGCAGCGTGCTCGAGTCGTGTGGGCTTCACCCGAACTGACCGCCCATGTCGCACGTCCGACCGATACCGAAACCCGCGGCCGCGCATTGCAGTTCGTCGAGGATCGGCGACCGCGAAGCTTCGCGATTCGACGGTGCGCGACCGTTCAGCGGTTTGCGCCGTCGGCGTGGTCGACGAGATGCACCTGGCGACAGGGGCGTAGCCGGCTGCGGTGAGCGGCTGTCCGAGCATCTCGATCCGGGCTTCGACGGTGACGAGTTCGCGAGTTCGCGAGTTCGTGAGTTCGTGAGTTCGTGAGTTCGTGAGTTCGTGAGTTCGTGAGTTCGTGAGTTCGTGAGTTCGGTGTCGGTTGCGAATCCGCGTCGCACGAGCGCCGAAAGAATTCGGAGTCGGCGTCGTCGGCGACTGTCACCAACGGCGACCTGTGCCGGCTAGGTCCGTTCGAGGATCTCGGCCGCGGCCCGTTCACCCGACCGGACGGCGCCATCCATCGCGCCGTACGACGTCGTCGCGGTTTCGGTCCCGGCCCAGTGCAGTCGTCCGAACGGTTGGCGGAGCAGCGGCCCGTAACGCGTGAGCATCCCGGGTCGGAAATGCGCCATGGAGCAACCGCGTGTCCAGTTCTCCTCCCACCACGGAGTCTCGATGAACTCGGCGGGTGACGCCGCACGCGGACCCAGCCTCGCGGTCAGCGTGTCGAGCACCGCGTGGCGACGTTCCGTCGGGTCGAGCGCGTCGAACCTGGACGCAACCGGTCCGAACGCGAACGACGCGATCACTCCGGGAGTTCCGCACGACGGTGACGCGTCCAGGGTCACCTCACATGCCGAGCCGGGCTCCGAGGTCTGTCCGCTGAAGCCGTCGGCACGCCAGAACGGCTCGTCGTAGACGACGAGCGTTTTCGACTCCGGACCGGCGACCGCGTTGCGGTACAGCGTGAGACGGTCGTCGGGAAGGACGGGATCGAACGAGATCTCGAGCGCCAGCGCGGGCGGGACCGCGACGACCGCATGACCGGCGCGGATGGCGAGCTCGTCCGTCTCGACGATCACGTCGTCGTCGCGTTGGGTCACGGACCGGACCGGCGCCCCCAAGTGCACCGCATCGCCCAAGTCGTCAGCCATACGTTGCGCGATCGAGCCGGCACCGCCTTCGATCATGTTCTCCTGGGAGCCGCCTTCGATCGAGAAGAGCGTTTCGATGCTTCCGTGCGCCCGCACGAGGAACAACAAGTTCAGCAACGACACGTCGTGCAGGTCGCCGGTGAACAGGCCGCGGACTGCCATCTCGAACAACGCACGGCCGATGGTGGTGCGAACTCCGGACCGTTCGAGCCATGCCGCGACCGTCAGCGAATCCCACTCCGACGCGCGTGTTGCGCAGTCCACGGAGCTTCGATCGGCACCCGCTTGGCCATCCGGTCGATCTTCCATTGCGCCAGTGCGATCGTGACAATTGCCGAAGGGCTGATCTTCGGGATGAGTCCCGTGTAGCGGTGCGTGCGTGCTCCGTCGACGAGGAGGTGTGCACCCTTCACCCATGTCTTGTATGTGGACACGCCGACCTCCCGAGCGAGGCCGAACATCGCGTCGTGCTTTGGGGCCAGCCAGGCGCCGCCGCGATCGACCGGCGTGCCGTCGGACAGGGGCTGCGTCCAGATCCGGCCGCCGACGCGATCGCGCGCTTCGAGCACGACGACCGACTTGCCGTGTTGAGAGAGCCGGCGGGCGGCGGTCAGCCCGGCGTATCCGGCTCCGACCACGCACGCGTCCACGTCGATTCGTGCGGGCATCAACGCCGAACGGTACCGCGTTGCGTTCGATCGCGCGATGCCTAATCATGCGTGCCGGTGGAGAACCGACTGCCGCTGCCGACGTTGCTGTCCGAAGTGCTCGTCGCGTTCACGATCGAGCTCGATAACGAGTTCGAGCGACAGATCGTCGTTGCCGGCACCCGTTTGCGATTTCTGGTCTCGCTGGTGATGTGGTCGAACTTCATGCGGTTCGTCGACGACGACGGGCTGACGGTTGGCGAACTTTCGAGTCGCGCCGGCGTGGCGAAGGGTGCAACCCACCCGTCGTTGGCTGGGATGCGACGGTGGGGGTATGTCGCCGTCGACGGGGATGAGGATGAGGGTGCGGTCGGGCGTCGAACGCGACCGCCTCGCTCCGACTGGATTGTTCGCCCGACCGGCAAAGGTCGGGCGGCCCGACAGGTGTGGCGCCCGTTGGCGGCAACCATCGAGGAACGCTGGCGTGCACGGTTTGGCGACGAAGCGATCGGCCAGCTTCGGATGTCGCTTTGCGCGTTGGTCGACCAGACCGACATCGAACTGCCCGCGTATCTTCCGGTGCTCGGTCACGGCATGGTTCCTGCCCGTTTCGACGCCACCGCGTCGCGTCGACCTCGTCGCGGCCGGCCATCGGAACTCGAGTTGCCGGCACTGTTGTCGCACGTCTTGTTGACGTTCGCGCTCGAGTACGAACGCGAATCCAAACTGTCGATCGCGATCGGCGCCAATCTTTTGCGCATCGTCGACCCCGACGGCGTGCGGGTACGAGATCTTCCCCGTCGGGCCGGGGTGTCGAAGGAAGCGATCGCCATGATGGTCGGCTATTTGGAGCGTCGCGGCGACGTCGTCGTCGGCGCCGATGCTGCACAGGGCCGGTCGAAGTTGGTTCGGTTCACACCCCAGGGACGAAACGCCCAAGACACCTACCGCAGGCTCCTCGGCGCAGTGGAAGCACGCTGGGGCGCACGGTTCGGCGAAGACCACGTCGGTGACCTGCGCGACGCGCTGCAACGGTTGGTCGGCGACCCGGACGCCGGCCCGTCGCCCCTGTTTTCAGGTTTGGAACCGTACCCCCAGGGTTGGCGGGCGTCGGTGCCGAGACCAGACGTGCTTGCGCATTATCCGACGGTGCTGCACCGCGGGGGCTGGCCCGACGGCAGTTGACACCGATGTGGTCGACCCGACCGGCCGTCGAGCTCTCGGCGATCGATCACCGTTGCCGGCGCAGACGACCCACGATGGTCTGCACCGGCGAGGCCCGTCGGTCAGGATCGCCGATCAGGTGTTGTTCGCGACGAGCTTGAACCGTGTGCCGGTCGGATCCGACGCGGTTGCCAGACGCCCGTACGGCGTGTCCTCGGCGGCCATCACCACCGCACCGCCGAGCTCGACGATCTGGCCGAGTGCGGCGTCGGCGTCGTCGACGCCGAAGTAGATCGACCAGTGCGCGGGGACATCGTCGGGCAAGAAGGCGCTCGCGTCCATGATCCCGGCCAGCTGGCTGTCGCCCTGGCCGAGCGTCGTATAACGGAACTCGGGGCTGTCGCTGACCGTGTGCGCGTCCCAATGGAACACCTTGCGGTAGAAGTCGACGACGGCGTCGTAGTCGCGGGTGTGGAGCTCGAACCACGCCGGTGTGCCGCTCTCGCCGAACACGCCGAAACCCTTGTGTTCGCGCGGCTCCCACACGCCGATCGTGGCGTGGCCGACGTCGGTGACGACGGCCATCGTGCCGAGCTGGCCGACTGCCATCGCAGGCACGATCACCTGGCCGCCGTTGGACGCGGCGTCGTCGACGGTCACGGGGGCGTCTTGTGACGCGAGGTAGACGTTCCACACGTCGGGCATTCCCGACGTCCCGTCGTTGCGCATCGCGCCCGCGACGCGAAGTCCATCTTTGGCGAAGTTGATGTACCCGCCGTAGTCGGGGCCTGCGTCTTGGGACGTCCAGCCGAACAGCTCGCCGTAGAACGCGCGACTCCGGTCGGGATCAGATGTCATGAGGTCGACCCAGCACGGGGCGCCGGTCGGGGCTTCGTCACGCTTGGGCACAGGATGCTCCTTCGGTACGTTCGAAGATGTCGCAGATCCGACCGTACGACGGGTGTCAACTCATCGGTCGATCCGCAAAGAATTTCCGGCTGCGCTGATGAATGTTGCCGTCGTCCCGAGTCGATGACTTCGAGACCGGACATGATCCCGGTCGTCGCAGGCCGTTGCACGCAGCCTCGTCGACCTCGGTGAGCGTATAGGCATCGCCGGCGACGACGGTCCGTGTCGTCGGTCTGTCCGTACCGACCGTGAGGACGTTCGGGACTGGCCGGTAGGTTTCGTGCGGACGTGACCGTCAAATGAATCGAACATGAACGAGGCGCCGCCGTGAGTCTGCCCGAGATCGTTTCGCAGGATGTGTGGCTCGCCGCGCGCAAGGAGCTGCTGGTCGAAGAGAAGGCGATGACACGCGCACGTGATGCGCTGAACGTGAAGCGTCGGATGCTGCCGATGGTCGAAATCGACAAGGACTACCGGTTCGAAGGTCCGGGCGGGAAGGCCGGTCTGGCCGACCTGTTCGACGGTCGGCGTCAGCTCGTCGTGCAGCATTTCATGTTCGATCCCGCCTGGGACGACGGCTGCCCGAGCTGCACCGCCGCGGCCGATGAAATCTCAGCCGGCTTGCTCGAACATCTTCACGCTCGCGACACGACGTTGGTGGTTGTGTCGCGGGCGCCGCTCGCCAAGATCGCGAGATACCAGGCGAAAAGAGGCTGGACGTTTCCGTGGTACTCGTCGTTCGGGAGCGACTTCAACTACGACTTCAACGTCACGATCGACCCGTCGGTCGCGCCGGTCATGTTCAACTTTCGAACGCTTGACGAGCTCGAAGCGGTCGGCTTGGGATGGCTCGGAGAGGGATCTTCGGAGCAACCTGGCTACAGCATGTTCCTTCGCGACGACAACCGAGTGTTTCACACGTACTCCATGTACGCGCGAGGCACTGAAGTGCTCGGCGGTTCCTACGCCTTCTTGGATACGACTGCGCTCGGCCGCCAGGAGGAATGGGAGGAGCCGAAAGGCCGCGTCGAACACGTTCGGCCGGCGGTCCCGAACTTCGAGAGGTGAACGCGTGCGCTCAGCCCGAACTGCCAGGTTCGCGCGGGAGCGGTTCGGAACGGCGAGCGAGCGCAAGCGACGAGCCGACGGTCAAGATGAAACCCGCGGCCGCGGCCGCGGCCAAATGGGGGCGGGCACGATCGCCGAGGAAGAAAAGCCCGATCGCGGAAGGAATGACAGTTTCGACCAGGAACACCAACGCGGCAACGGAGGTGACCGAGCTGCGCTGCAAGGCGGTCGCGAACAGGAGGACGCCGAGCACCGCGTACGCGCCAAGTGCCAACACGACCGGATCGGTCACCAGATGCCAGGCCACGTGCGGCACCTCGAGCTGACGGGCCGCGATCCCGGTTCCGGCAAAGCTGAGGCCGGCACCGAGCGCGAGACCGGCGCCGGCCTTGGGATCGTCGAGCCTCGCGCTCAGCACACCGATCACGACGACGAGCGCAACCCCACTGGCGAGCAGCCAGTTCGCGCCGTCGCCGGGCGACGTCGCATGACCGGGCCGGGCTGAGACCGCGAGGAACGCAAATCCGACAAGGAGTCCGATCAGCGCGGCGTGTTCGTATCGTTGCAAACGCAGACCGAACGCGAACGACGCGACGACCGCGGTGACGCCCACACTGCCGGCGACCGCCGACTGCACCATGAACAGGGGCAACGTGCGCAGCGCGACGACCGATGCGACGAACCCGACCAGGTCGAGGGCGAGGCTGGCCACGTAGGTCGCGTCCCGGGCGAGCCGTACCAGCAGCATCGGGTCGAGGTTCGGGCGCATCTCGGCGCGGCGCGCGGCCGAAGCCTGCATCACCGAACCGACGCCGTAGCTCAGCGCGGTGAGCGCCGCGGCATCCGAGCGACAACCAGACGGCCATGTGGGGCCAGTCTGGCCGTTCCCGCCAGTCCCTGTTGCGATCTTGGGCGGTCGACGTGGTGGGATGGACCGGTCGGCCGGATCTGCGAGAGGTGACGTCATATGGGAATGGGAATGGGCATGGGCGGCGGAGGAGGCGGCGGGCGCGGCGGCGCCGGCTGGGGACTGATGCGGTCGTTCCGCCGCGACGAGTCCATCACGGAGTACAAGCTGCCGGCCGGGATCACCAAGCGCATCGTCGACTTCGCGCGCCCCTACCGCGGGCTGCTCGGCCTGTTCATCGTGTTGATCGTTGCCGACGCCCTGCTCGGCGTCGCGAACCCGTTGATCTTCCGCAAGATCATCGACGACGGGATCCTCAAGAAAAACATCTCGCCGCTGACGGGCCGTACACTCAGCGTTGGTAATACCGGCCTCGTCGTCGATCTGGCGCTCCTTGTCGGGTTCCTCGCGGTGATCGACGCACTGTTGTCGCTCTGGCAACGCTGGGTTTCAGCCCGAGTGGGTGAAGGTCTCATCCTCGACATGCGTACCCGCGTCTACACCCACGTGCAAGACATGCCGATCGCGTTCTTCACCCGCACGCAGACCGGCGCGCTGGTGACCCGACTCAACAACGATGTGCTCGGCGCGCAGCAGGCGTTCACCGACACGCTGTCTTCGGTGGTCGGCAACGCGATCGGTGTCGCCGCGACGCTCACCGCGATGTTCATCTTGTCATGGGAGATCTCCTTCGTTGCGCTCGCGCTCCTGCCGATCTTCTTGTTTCCGGCACGTTGGGTCGGGAAACGCTTGGCGGCACTCACCCGTGAGTCGTACGCACTGAACGCGCTGATGAACACGACCATGACCGAACGGTTCAACGTGTCGGGGGCACTGCTCGTCAAACTTTTTGGCGATCCGCGTTCCGAATCGGGCCTGTTCGAACAACGCGCGTCCCGCGTCCGCGACATCGGGATCACCACTGCGATGTACACACGCGTCTTCATGGTCGCCTTGTTGCTTACCGCGTCGCTCGCGACCGCGATGGTGTACGGCTGGGGCGGCGTGCTGACCATTCATCACGCCTTGGCGCTCGGCACGGTCGTCGCGCTCACCGCCTACCTGACTCGTCTCTACGCACCGCTCACTGCGCTGTCGAACGTGCAAGTCGATGTCATGACCGCGTTGGTGTCGTTCGATCGTGTGTTCGAAGTGCTCGACCTGGAACCGATGATCGCCGAAAAGCCCGATGCGACCGTGATCCCGGACGGCCCGGCGACCGTCGAGTTCGATCATGTCGACTTCGGCTATCCGACCGCAGAAGAAGTCTCCCTGGCGTCGCTCGAGTCGGTCGCGGTGCTCGAACAGACGCCGAGCCAGCAGGTGCTCTACGACCTTTCTTTCGTCGCGCGGCCGGGTCAGCTGGTCGCGCTGGTCGGGCCGTCGGGGGCGGGAAAGACCACCATCAGCCACCTGGTGCCCCGGCTGTACGACGTGCGTTCCGGCGCGGTACGGGTCAACGGCGTCGACGTGCGCGACGCGACGATGGCGTCACTTCGTGCCACCGTCGGCGTCGTCACCCAAGACGCCCATCTTTTTCACGAGACGATCGCCGAGAACTTGCGGTACGCCAAGCCCGACGCGACCGACGAGGAACTGCGCCGGGCGTTGGACGCGGCGCAGATCTTGCCGCTCATCTCGACCCTCCCGAACGGTCTCGACACCGTCGTCGGTGATCGCGGCTATCGGCTGTCGGGAGGCGAGAAGCAGCGCATCGCGATCGCGCGACTGCTACTCAAAGCTCCGGGAGTGGTCGTGCTCGACGAAGCGACCGCGCATCTCGACTCGGAGTCCGAGGTCGCGGTCCAACGTGCGCTCAAGGTCGCGCTGACCGGCCGTACGTCGATCGTCATCGCGCACCGCTTGTCGACGATCCGCCAGGCCGACGTGATCCTGGTGATCTCCGAAGGACGGGTCGTCGAACAAGGCACCCACGACTCGCTGCTCGAATCGGGCGGTCTGTACGCAGATCTCTACACGACACAGTTCGAAAGCCAAGAAGAAATGGATCAGTCCGACCGCGCCGCGCAAACTCCGCCGACGTAAACCGGTCATCACGTCCACGATCGACGTCACGAACCGGCACGGACCGACACCGCCACGGCGTCACCGTCTGACCTCAACGAGGTGGGTCCGACGCCCGAACCGGCGCCGAACACGGCGCCGCCGTCGACCGACGCGACGGTCGTGCCGCTACGTGCGGAAGGTTCCGCGGTGGACGACCCGCACTCCGGGCAGTGTCGACACTGCGTCGAGCTCTCGGGTGGCGGTGTCGGCGTCGAGGCCGAGCGCGCCGTCGAGGAAGGCGGCCAGGATCCGCACGTGGAGCGCGACGGTGTCGCGCCACGGATCGCCGGCGGTGCCGGTGACGTCCGCGGCCATCGAGCGGACATATTCGTGCACGACGTCGGCAAGTCCGTCGACGCCTGGCGCGAGTTCCAGATACAGACCGACGTCGCTGCAACCCTGATGGCCCGCGCGTTCGATGTCGACACGCCAGGCCTGGTGCGCGCCGAGCATCGCCCAGGCCCGGTCGGCATCGGTGTGTGGGGGAGTGGTGGCGTCGCGGGCGCCGACGACCAGCAGCGTTGGGATCTCGATGCGTTCGAGCACCGCGTCCGGGATGGTACGGGTGAGCGACTGCAGCCCAGCCACCGCGCGCAGGCGTCGGTCGGGCGTCGGTGCGCCGGCAAGCGACAGCGCGGTGAAGCCGCCGTAGGAGTGGCCGGCGGCGGCCACCCGGTCGGGATCGACGCCGGCCGCGACCGTTTGGAGCGGCCCGTCTGGTTCGAAGACCGCGTCGAGGACGACACGGGTGTCTGCGACACGGTCGCGTTCGTTCGTGTCGTCGTCGGCGAACCGGCCGGACAGCCAGTCGGCGAGCGCATCGCCGGCATGTTCGGGCGCGACCACCACGAATCCGCGGGCTGCGATCGCCTCGCACAAAAGGCCGTACGAAGACCTGGTCGCGGTTCGGCCGTGGGACCAGATCAGCAGCGGATGTGGGCCGGGCGCCACCTTCACGTCTTGCTCCGCGGCGGCGGTGAACCCGACGCCCGGGAGCAGCTCGTACCGGGACGGTTCGCCGGGCCAGGCCTCCTCGGCCGGATACCACACGTCGACCGGGATGACACGATCCCCGCGGGACCGGTCCACGAGCACCGACGTGGTTCGTCCGATCCGATGACGGGGAGCTTCGAGCGGTGGGCCGGCGACCAAGGTTGAGGTCATGGCCGTCATCGTGCCACGCCGTTAGCGAGTGTCGCCGCCGATGATGCACGATGACGTGATGAACGGACGCAAGGCTGCAGACGACGACGTGACGACCTGGAAGCACGACGGTTGGGTCGTGCTGCACGACCTCGTCGGCACTGACGAGATCGACGCAGCTGTCGCCGACCTGTGGACCGTGTTTCCGGAACCGGACAAATTTCATGACGACCCGGCACGGTATGTCCCGCCCGGCAAGGACACGGCGACGTTGCGGCACGGGTATCCCGACATACCTGAGCACGGTCCGTGGTTTCGGCCGGAACAGCATCGTTGGGGCCGCGAGTTTCCGTTCATGGGAAGCGGCGCGCTGAACCGCTTGTATGTGCATCCGGCGCTGGTCGACTTCGCCGAACGTGCGCTCGAAACGCGCGACATCCGGGTGTATCAGTCTCACGTCAGCGGCCGCTACACCGGCGATGCCGACTACGAACAGCCCATGCACACGGACCGGAACCACTCGTTCCTTCCGGCGGTGCCGGGACCTCCGTGGTGGCACGTCGAGATGTTCTTGTACCTCACCGACGTCGACGAGGATTGCGCACCGACCCACGCAACCAAGCTGGGCGACTCGCGGGCACGTTCCACGAACGACGTGTTCTTCCCGGCGCAGGACCCCGACCTGTACAAGGCTGAACGGGGGGCGGTCGCCAAGCGCGGTTCGGTGCTGGCGTACCGCAACGAGGTGTTCCATCGTGGGGTCAACATCACGCGACCGCGAGGAGCACGGTTTCTGTTAGGCGTCTCCTTCAAATCTGCCGATATCGACTGGATCGGCTACCACTCGGTGCAGTCGAAGTCGACCCATCCGGGGTGGACACGTTTCGTTGAAGGGTCGACGCCCCACGATCTTGAACTGTTCGGGTTCCCGCCCCCAGGTCACCCGGTGTGGACCGAAGACCTCATCGCGGCGACGCAGGTTCGCTACCGCAACCTTGACCTCGAGCCGTGGCGGCGTTCACTCCGCTAGGTTCCGACCCAGAGCCCATATCGATGAGGAGAACTGGACATGAGCACAGCACCGTTGGAGCAGGCCATCACGTCGACCCGAACTGTGCTGGCCGGCGTGAAGCCCGACCAACTTGACGCTTCGACTCCGTCCGCGTCGTGGAAGGTACGCGAACTGGTGAATCACATCGTCGGTGGCCAGTACTTCTTCATCGCCGGCGTCGAGGGCGCCCCCCAAACCCGCACCGGCGAAGACTTCAGTGCCGGCGACTTCGTCGCCGCATTCGACGAGGGTTCGGCAAAATGCGTCGCCGCATTTCAAGGCGACGGTGTCATGGCGAAGACCTTGACGTTGCCGTTCGGCCAGATGCCCGGAGCCGCGTTCGTCGGGCTGGCTGCCACCGACACGTTCACGCACGGGTGGGACCTCGCCAAAGCAACCGGTCAAAATACTCGACTGAACGACGAGTTGGCCGCGCAGCTCCTCGCCGGAGCGAAGCAGGCGATCTCGCCTGCGTTCCGCGGTCCGGAGCCGGCGCCGTTCGGTCCGGAGCAGGAGGCGCCGGCCGATGCATGCAACGCTGACAAGCTCGCGGCGTTCCTAGGGCGCAAGGTGTAGCTCGCCGGCTGGGTCGCGGTGCGACCTACGCCGCGACCCAGCACCGGCACTGCCCAGTGGAGCGCGTGGTCTCTATAAGAGCGGATAAGTCGCGGTAAGGTCCGTTGATATGGAGGAGCACGAGAACCCATATCGGCCGGGCGCTGGCACGCCGCCACCGGCCCTGATCGGCCGAGATGAGCTTGTCGACCGGTTCCGAGTGACGGTGGGACGAGCCGTGGCCCTGCGGCCGGGCAAGAGCCTTATGCCGATCGGGCTGCGCGGGGTCGGGAAGACCGTCTTGCTGAACAGGTTCACCGAGATCGGCGCCGAAACCGGATGCGAGGTCGCGTTCATTGAAGCGCCCGAACCGGCGATTTCCGTTCGTTGCTGGCCGTGCGATTGCGGAAGGTCCTGCTCGAGTTCACTCGCGGACCGGTCAAGACCCTCGCTATGAAGGCGCTCGGCGTGTTGAACGCGTTCACGGTGCAAATTCCCAACGGCCCGTCGTTGAGCATCGACGTCGCGGCCATCCCCGGATACGCAGACTCTGGCTTGTTCACCGAAGACCTGACCGATCTTCTGGTGGCCGTAGGGGAGGCAGCTCGCGAACAGGGCCGCGGTCTGCTCCTCGCGATCGACGAGGTTCAGTACCTATCGGAACAAGAACTCGGCGCGCTCATTACCGCCGTGCACCGAACAACGCAGCTTGAACTCCCAGTCGTCTTCGTCGGCGCCGGCTTGCCCCAACTCCCGGGACTCGCCGGCGATGCAAAGTCGTATGCCGAGCGCCTGTTCGACTTTCCCGAGATCGGCTCTCTCGCCGGCACCGACGCGTACCGACGCGCTCTTGATTCCGGCCCACGAACGAAATGTGGTGTTTGAACGGGAAGCGGTGTCAGTACTCGTGAGAGAGTCGCACGGTTATCCGTACTTCCTGCAGGAGTGGGGTTACCACGCATGGAACCACGCCAGGGGCAACGTGATCACCGAAGCAGACGCAACTGCGATTCGGCCATTAGTCATCGATCAGCTCGATAAGAATTTCTTTCTCGTCAGATTCGATCGTCTCACTCCCAAAGAGAAGGAATACCTGCGCGCGATGGCTGAGCTTGGACCTGGGCCTCACCGCTCAGGTGACATCGCAACCGAGTTGGGGGTACGGGTCGAGTCGGTAGCTCCTCGCCGCTCCGGCCTGATCGTAAAGGGCATGGTGTACAGCCCGGCGCACGGGGACACTGCGTTCACCGTTCCGCTGTTCGACGAGTGCCTACGACGAACGATGCCGTAGTCGTTCCCCGAGCGCCGCGCCGGGCAGCAGGCCAGCGCGACACTTGCACCACACGACCGGCGTCACCTGGGGAGATCGGGACCGTGTGAACTTTGCCTGGCGCCGCGAAGGATGAACGCCCGGGTATTTCGGTCCCTCGATCGCAGCGACAACACGGAACCGGAATCAGGTGCCATTTGTATCGGCATGGTGAAAGCAACCGGTCAGTCGACCGACCTCGCGCCCGAGTTGGCCGCCCAGCTGCTCGCCGGAGCGAAGCAGGCCATCTCCGACGCGATCCGTGGTCCGGAGCCGTCGCCGTTCGGTCCGCAACAGCCGGCTCCGGCCGGCGCGACCAACGCCGACCATCTGCGGCGTTTCTCGGCCGAACCGTCTGAACTGGCCTGATTGACCGGTTCGCCGGACCCGACGTGACCGATCGAGGTGCGCCGGTCGCGCAAAGCGCAGACCTGTTCGCCGGAGCCGGCGACAGCAGCTGACGCGACGCACGACGACGAGCCCGGCACGGATTCGCCGGGTTCGTGGCCGGCCGCGGGTTCGGTCAGGCGGGACGGCTCGCCCACCCGGCCAGGGGAGACGATGCGCACGACCGGGCGCGCCCCGGATGCGGTGCGTCCCGGCCGATCCGGCGATCGCCTATGCTGAACGCTACCGGCCGTCCCGCTGAACCCCGTCCTGCGAGACCATCGTCGAACGGGCACTGTCGAAGCGGAAAAGCCGGGTGTTCGGTTCACCACGCAAGATCGTGGACCTGAAACCCCAAAAAAGGGGCCACGCCCCCACACTTCTTCGAGGACACGGTGTCCTCCGAGTTGTCCAGCGGAGATGTATGCGCGCAGACATAGGTGACTGGGACGCCGGTCGCGCGCGGCCGAGACGTGCCGCAGCTGCCCCGACCGGCGATCGGTTCAGCCGATGAGTCCGTCGTCGACGCTGAAGCCGCTGTCCGACTGGCAGTTCGAGCAGTACGTGCAGGCCGAAGTCGACGGCGAAGCCACCGCCGAACAGCTCGCGGTGCTTGAGGCCGACCGGGTCGCCTGGCGGGCGGCACTGGCCAGCTTGCGCCACGACGCCGACGAACACTTGGCGAGTGCCCGGTCGCTGCGTGGCGACGAACGCGAGCAGGTGATCGCCGACCTCGAGTCGGAACAACGCCGGATCTCGGCTGCGTGGGCTCGGCACACCAATCAACGGCCGGATCGACCGGATCGATCGGACAACGAAGGTTCCGACCTCCGAGGCGATCCGCGCGGCGCTCGCCGGGTCGGGCCGCGCGACGACCGTCAGGCACGAGACCGCGATGCGCTGTCACGCGCGCCGGCGACGGTCCAGTTGCAGGTGTCGTGGGTTCCCGGTCGGGTGGTCGCCTGGGCCGCCGGCGGCGGCGAACGCAGCATCGACGGCGCACGCCTCGTCGCGATGTTGACGGCCGCGAGTGCACCCTCGACGGGTTGGGCCCGTCACGAACCGGTCGCCGTGCCGGGCGGGACACGCACCGACGCGCTGGCGATTCCGGTCGGTGACGTGTTGGGCTGGCTCGTCGCGGCGGGCGCCGATCAGGTCGGCGACGATATCGGGCCCAGCGTTCGCTGGCTCGGTCGGGTCGCGATCTGGGCGGTGGAACTCACTGCGCACGGCGCGATGGTTCCGCTCCTACGTCAACGCAAGCGCAGTAGCGGAAGCGCACGCGAGTCGAACGGCTCCTACTCGGTGCGATGGACGCCGGCCCTCATCGACGCGGCGCGACTCGCGCGTCTCGCGGAGAGCATGCCGGGCGTGGTCTGCGCGTTCGATCCCAAAATCGACGCTCGGGCGTTGATCCGATCGGCGCTCACCGGCATGGTCGACGCCATCTGTCGCGACAGTGCACGCCGGCTCGAGTTGCCCGCGCCGCCTCCCCGCGTTCGGACCGTCGCCGACGTCTCCGAAGCCGTCATCGCGCGCCTCGACGGCAGTGCGTTCGACGCACCGGTCCGCATCGCAGGCGAGATCGCGACGCGAGTCGAACAGTGGGCCCGCGCGGTGACCGGCGAACGCGAACGGCTGGTCGTACGCCTCGACCCTCCCGACAGCGGCAACGCATGGCATCTCGCCGTGTTCGCGTCGGGTGTCAAAGGTGAACTCGTCCCGATCGAGCACGCCATCGTCGACGCCGGATCGGGCCGTGTTCGTCTCGAAGATGAGACCGCGCGCCTCGAACGCATGCTGCCCGCATTGGCTCGTCCGGGCGGAACCCGGCGCGGACAAGTCATCCTCGGTCAGGACGAAGCGTGGGAGCTCATGACCGTCATGGGGCCCCAACTTCTCGCCGCCGGATTCGACGTGCGGGTCCCGGCGTTGTCGCGGCGCCGACCGTCGCCGTCGTTGCGGGTGTTCGTGGATGCCGCGTCCGAGTCGATGGTCGGCGCCAACCAACTCGCCAACGTTCACTGGTCGGCCGTGTTCGACGGTGTCGAGCTGTCGGCGGCCGATATCGCGCGACTCGCAAAGGAGGCTCGACCGCTCATCCGATCCGGTGAACGGTGGGTCGCGATCGACCGTGCCGATCTCGCCGCCGCGGCCGAAGCGTTAGCGGAACGGTCGAACACGACTGAGCTTTCCGGTGCCGCGATGCTGCGCCTCGCGCTCGGCATCGAGGGTTCGCCGCTGCGCGGTGGCGTCGACGTCGTCGGTGGAGGATGGGCGGCGGATCTGCTCGCGGCGGCGGCCGAGGTCGCGACGTCGCCGGCTGGCGTGCCTTCTGGCTTTGTCGGTGAGCTGCGCAGCTATCAGTCCGAAGCGTTGGCGTGGCTCGGATTCCTCGACAAGGCCGGCCTCGGTGGCTGCCTCGCGCTCGACATGGGTCTGGGCAAGACGCCGACGATGCTGGCGCACCTGCTCGCCGGAGCGGGAGCCGGCCCTGCGCTGGTCATCGCCCCGCCCGCGGTCGTCGGGAACTGGACCGCCGAAGCGGCCCGTTTCACACCCGACCTTCGGGTCGTCGTCCACCACGGGGCGCGCCGGGCCGCGCCCGACGAGATCGCCGCCGAGGTCGCCGACGCTGACGTGGTCGTGACCACCTACGGCACCGCCGTTCGAGACGTCGACGCGCTCGCCGGCGTGTCCTGGGCGCGGGTCGTGCTCGACGAGGCGCAAGCGATCAAAAACCCGGCCAACGACACCTCACAGCAGCTGCGCCGAATTCAGGCGCGGAGCCGGGTCGCCCTCACCGGCACGCCGATCGAGAACGGCCTCGGCGACCTGTGGGCGATCCTCGACTTTGCCAATCCTGGCCTGGTCGGCCCACGTCCGCAGTTCATCGCACGCTTGTCGAGCGACGGCACGACGACACGCGTCGAAGCCGAAGACGCGTTGCATGCCCTCAACGGCATCCTCGTGTTCCGCCGCACGAAAGCGGAACCGATGATCGCGGCGGAACTTCCCGACCAGATCGACGAACTCGACCGTTGCGCGATGACGCCCGAACAGATCGGCATGTATCAAGCGCTCCTCGACGCGCTGGTCACCGGGACGAATCTCGCCGAAGGCGAAAAACCTCGCCAAGGCCAGATCCTCGCGGCGATCACCGCCCTCAAGCAGATCTGCAACCATCCGTCGGCGTACCAGCATGACGATCTTCCGCTCGCCGGACGTTCCGGCAAACTCGCACGACTCGAGGAGATCGTCGATGCGGTGTTCGCCGCGGGTGAACGTGTGCTGGTTTTCACCCACTTCGCCGAATGGGGTCTGCGATTGGCGGAGCATCTCAGCGAACGGACCGGAACTTCCGTGTCGTGCTACCACGGAGGTCTGTCGCGCACTGCCCGAGATCAACTCGTCGCCGAGTTCCAGACCGGCGTTGGGCCCGGCGCCCTGGTGTTGTCACTCAAGGCCGGCGGCACCGGCTTGAACCTCACCGCCGCCAGCCACGTCGTGCTCTACGACCGCTGGTGGAATCCGGCCGTCGAGGACCAGGCCCGCGATCGGTGCGTGGCGTATCGGCCAGACCCGCACGGTGATCTGCCATCGCCTCATCTGTCCCGGCACCGTCGACGAACGTGTCGAGGAGGTCGTCGCCGGCAAACGGCGTATCGCCGATCTTGTCTTGCCGAAGTCGAGCTCGCTCGCGGATCTCGACAGCGGCCAGCTCCGCGCCGCGCTTGGCATACGGCCCGAATCGGTCCTCACCGAAGACCTGTTGTCGTCGGACACGGTCGCGGCGACGTGAGCCCGCCCCGCCGCCGCAAAGCCCCGGACCGTGCGAACGGCCGCCGGCGCACCGCACCGCAACGCGACTTCTGGGGGAGCGACACGACGACAGAATCTCCGGTTGCACAAATCAGCCCGGCCGAGGATCCCACCGTCATGCTCCGCTCACTGAACTCGCCTCCGCTGCCGGGACGCGAAACCGTCGCGGTGCACTACTTCGCCGCGGTCGCCGAAAAGGCTGCATCGCTGGCGGTGGCGCTCGCCGCCGCGTCAGAACTGTTGGACATGGGCGATCCGTTCGAACCGGCATGATCTGAACCGGCACAACCAACGGCCAGGAGGATCTGCACGAACTGATCCTCGAGACGCTCGACGACACGACGTTCACGGCAACGTTCGGCTGCGAACTTGTCGGCCCGATCGGCGAGGCCCGCCGACGTCGAAGCGACGATCTTCGTCGGCACGTCCGGTGACGCCGCCGGCGCCCGATTCGTGCACGACTGGCCGTCCGCCCAGGCCGCGACGCGAACATGGAACGGGCCGCGCCGCACGGCCGCGTGCGTCAGCCCATCTCGCGGTGTCGTGTCAGCGGTCGCCTGACGAGTCCCGAACCCGAAGATCCCCGTCGCCTCGTGAGACAATGGCGGCCGTGGACGTCGGCGGCCTGCTCGTTCGTATCGGCGGCGGACTGTTCCAACAGGCGTTCGTCGTCGCTGATCTCGAGCGCGCAGAGCGGGCGATGCGCGACACGCTCGGCTGCGGCGAGTTCGTCAATCTGCCCGCCAACGATCTCGACTACGACCTGCGCGGCGAGCGGGTCTCGTGCGCGTTGGCGCTCGGCTTCGCGCGCAGTGGCAACATGCAGATCGAACTGTTGCAGCCCGTACGCGGCGAGGGCTTGCACGTCGAGTTCCTCGCATCGAACGGTCCGGGTTCGCATCATCTCGGCTTCCTCGTCGACGACATCGATGCGGTCGTCGCGTTCGGCGAAGCGAACGGCTTTGCGAACGTGATGGGCGGCCAGTTCGGGAGCCTGCGTTTTTGTTACCTCGACACGTTCGATGCGCTCGGTGTGTACGTCGAGCTGGTGGAAGATCCCGACGCGATGCTGATGGCCATCATGCCGTGGAGGTCGTCGCCGTGAACCTGACTCAACCCGCGATCGAGAATCCGCCGTCGACCGCCAAGGTTTGACCGGTGATGTAGCCCGCGGCCGGACTGGCGAGGAACAACACTGCCGGGGCGATCTCGCCCGGGGCGGCGAAACGTCCCATCGGGGTTCGGGCGAGCAGCGGAGCGGTGAGGCGCGAGACCGGCATCATCGGTGCGGTCATCGCCGTTTCGACGACGCCGGGCGCGACGGCGTTGACCCGAATGCCCCGTGTCGCCCACGCCACCGCGAGTGTTTTCGTGAGCTGCACGATCCCCGCTTTTGCCGCCCCATAGCCGGGGACCATCTCGATGCCGAAGAACGAGGCCATCGAAGCGGCGTTGATCACGTTGGCGCCCCCGTCGAGGTCGCTGGACGCGAGCAGATCGCGGGTTGCGCTCGCCATGCGGAACGCCCCGAACAAGTTGATACTGACGGTTTCCTCGAACACGTCCGGTTCGTATTCGCTTCGCCCGCCCGGAAGGTTCTGCCCCGCGTTGTTCACGAGTACGTCCAGACGGTCGAGACTCGCCGCGACCGCTTCGATGTCGGTCGTGTCAGTCATACGGCACTGGCGGTACACAAACTCGGCGAGATCGGCCGAGTATTCGTCGGCCGATGCTTTGGTGCCGGTGATCGTGACCCGCGCGTTCGCGTCGACGAACGCGTGCGCGATCGTGTTGCCGATCCCCGCGGTACCGCCGGTGACGAGCACGTGCGCACCCGCGAAGTCGAACGAGACGCCGGTCATACCTTCTCCCAACGTTTCGTTTCGGCCGATCGGTACATTGCGAGCGCCAGTCGGAGCTCACCGCGTGCGTGCTCCGCGGTTGCGGCGGGCGCCGTGCCGTCCAGTACGGCGCTCGCGAAGTCGGCGAGTTCGCCCTCGTACGAACGCAGATAGCCGCCCGCTTCGCCGACCCTGGTGCCTTTGGGGTCGGTCCCGTCCCACAGCTTGACCCAGCCCGACGGTTCCACCGTCAGTTCGCCCCGCGTTCCGGTCACCGTGAACAGCGGCTGATTGGCGACCGCGCCGGTCGCGAGCATCGCATCGAACGTCGCGACGACGCCGGACTCGAAACGGACCAGCGCACGGCAAAGAGACTCGCCTTCCATCTGGGAGTACGGATAGCCGAGTGCGGCGACGACCTCGTCGGCCTCGCCGAGCCACATGCGCAACGGGCGCAGCCAGTGCGAGCCGGTGTCGATGACGACACCGCCACCCGCGGCGGCACGATCGAACCGCCACGGACGGTCGCCGCCGTAGAACGCGCCAAGCGCGGGGAAGAACGTCGCGGCGCGTGCCGTCACGATGTCGCCGATCGCTCCGTCCGCGACGAGGTCGCGCACCGTGAGGACTTCGGGCCAATACTGCGCGTTCTCGGCGACCATGAACACCGTGCCCGCGGCCTGTGCCGCGGCGAGGATACGGTCGCAGCCGTCGAGCGTCGCCGCGAGGGGCTTTTCGAGCAGCACATGCAAACCTGCGGCGAACGCCTCGACCGCGGCTGTCTCGTGGAGGTGATGCGGGACGGCGATGAGCGCAGCGTCGAACGACCGGTCGACGAGCGCAGCCCGAAACGACAGGTACGGGACCGCGCCCGCACGGTCGGCCGTGCGCTGCGCCCGCCCGAGGTCGGGATCGACTGCGGCGGTGACGTCGATCGGGATGCCGGCACGTTCGATCGCGTCGAGATGCCATTGGGCGATCGCTCCGCATCCGACCATAACGGTCCGGACGCTCATGACGGTTCGACAACAACGGCGAAGCGATCGAAGTAGAAGTCGAAGCCGGCGCGCACCGTGGCCGGATCGAGACCGAAGTCGCGGTGCAGGTCGTAGGCGATCCGACCGTGCCTGCCTCGAGGATTCGCGGCCATGAACCCGTCGAGTTGGGTGCGGGCCTTGCGTGTCATGACGCGGTCGTTGCGTTCGTAGATCCGTTCGACCATCCCGACGTCGTCGGCCATGAACTCGTGGAACATCACGTCGATGGTGCGTCCGACCGGAAGGAGGTCGCGGTCGCGGACACAGGCGCGCAACAGGCGCCCGACACGATCGACCCAGTATTCGGCGAGAGATTCCGGTTCGATCGTCTCCCGGCGCATCCGATCACCGTAGGCGAGCATCGTGACCGCCGAGCCGATCACCGCGACCGGATCGCGGTGGGTGACCGCGAACGTCGCTGTCCGGGAACGTCGCAAGCAACGCCGGGATCTGTTCGAGATGCTGCGGCGATTTCAACACCCACCGGTTCGGTCCCCGCAAAAAGGTCAGCACCTGCAACACCTTCTTCATGTACGCGTAGTGTTCGTGCTGGTCGAGCGTCAGATAGAAATCGCGCCACGCGGGCACCCGCGCCAGCCATTCGAGCGTGTACGACGCGAAGTCGAGGTCTTCGAGCTCGATTTCTTCTTCGATCGCGGTGGGATGCTGGTCGTGCATCGCGCGCAGCAGCGGCACCATCTGGATCTGTGCCTGGTAGGCGCGCCGACAGCGCGCGACGCGTTCGAGACCGTCGGTGTCGGCGACGCCGGCCGGCGGGCACGGTTCGAGACTCTCCCAAAACGGAAGCGAACGCAGACACGTGTATCGGCCGCGATGAGGTTCACGAGGTGTGTCGTGCCCGAACGTGGCAGGCCGATCACGACGATCGGTGCCGGCAGCGTGACGTCGAGGATCTCGGGGTGGCGGCACACGAGGTCTTCCACGAGGAGCCGTGACGTGAGAAGCCGGACCGTTCGCTGATGGATCGCGAGCCGGCCGAGCGGACCGAGACCGACGTCGGCGTCGACCGCGGCGACCAGCGCGTCGAGACGCCGACGGAACGACGGGTCGCCGAAGTCGTCGCAGCGGGCACGGTCGCGTGCGGCGGCGAGCATGGCCTCGGTGTCGAAACGGACGTCGAGCGTCGCTCCGTACTCGAGTGCGGCGCGCTGGGCCGCATCCAGATGCGGGCAGGCGAGGTCGGCAATGACGATCGCGTCGTTCACGGCACGTCGAGACGCTCGAGACGGTTCTGGGCGCCGCGCACTTCGCCTTCCAACCAGCGGATCAGCCAAAAGTTCGCGTGCGCATGGTCGGCGAGGAGCCGCTCGTGGGCACCGCGGTAGGCGACCAGCGCACCCCGATGTCCGGCGTCGACCGCGAGCGCCAGTTCGCACAGACGAATCGCGGCGAGTGGATTCGACGCCATCAGCGCCGCGGCGCGTCGGGCGACAGCATCGGTCCCGCCCGCCAGCGCGACGATGTCGACTGCGCCCTCCTCCGGGCCCGCGCCGTACAGGTCGAGCGTCGAATGCTGATGGAACCAGCCGGTGTACGTCTCCCAGATCGCGCGAACACTCCAGTCGACGCGGCCGTAACCCTCGCCGAGATCGAGATGGTCGGGGAGGCGGATCTCGCGGATCGCGGTCCAGACGTCGCGTCCGTTGTTCATTGCGTCGACGGTCGCGTCATGGACGTATTGGACAGCGTCGCGGATCCGTTCGCACTCCGAGCGGATCGTCGACGCGCCGCGTACCGGTCCGTGATGCCCTAACAGCAGCAGTTCCGGGCCGAGATCGATGACACGTTGCACAGAATCGACGAACGCGGGCGCGCTGCGCATCCGGTCGCCGCGCATGGTCACCAGGTTGGGGAAATGGCCGAACAATGCCGAGAACATGTTGCCGACGAGCGCGACGCGGTCGTCGGGAAGCCAAACCACGAGCGAATCGATGGTTCTCGCCGCCGGGCACGCTGATCAGCTCGATTCGCCGGCCGCCACAGTCGAACCCGTACGAGTCGTCGAAGGTGATGTCGGCTTGTGCCGCCTTCGGTACAGGCGGAATCGTCGCGTCGTCGCCGCGGGCGTATCCCGGCTGGCCCATCACTGCCGCGAAGAACGGTAACGAGCGGCGGATACGAAACCCGTGAATCCGTTCGTCGTCCGCTTGGCAGGTGATGATGTTGGCCTGCGCGATGAGGCGCGTCTGGGGTTCTCGGAACGTGTCGACACCGCCGACATGATCGGTGTGGCTTTGCGTCAGGATGATCGAATGGGTCGGTGCGGTCGTCACCGCGTCGTAGTTGCGTTTGTGGGTGCGGGCCTCGAACCACATGCCGGTATTGACGACGACCCTGCCGTCGTCGGTCGTGATCAGATACGTCGACGACATGCCGGGCGAGCACCAGATGCCCGAACCCATGTCGATCGCCGCGGGCGCCGACGCCGGACCGACGGCAAAGAAGTCGGGCTGGTCGCGCACGTATTCGGTCGGCACCGCGCGATGCTGCACCGCCGAAGACGGGACGCGCCAAACCGACGGTGCGGGCTCGCCCCGACGCGGCGGCGAGCGAGACGCGCCATCTTGGACCGCGTTTCAGCTCGGCGTACCGGCCTGCTCGAACGACGAGGTCGTCGTGGTGCCGGCGGGACAGCAGCCGGTCGGGCCGCATGAAACCGCGGGCGAGAAGTTCTCGCCCTGCCCGAAGCGCGCTCGACGCCGCGGTTGCACGCCCGATGTCGTTGACGGGATGAAGCGCGTTCGGCGAGGCACACCTGCGGCACGTCAGGCGGTCGGGCCGAACCGTTCGACGCGGATGTGATCGGCGGGCAGGCCGACATCGATGAGCAGCTGGCTGGCGGCTTCGGCAAAACCCGACGATCCGCACACGTAGCCGGTCACCTCCGGTGTGACCGCGGCCGTGAGGTCGGCGACCGTGAGACGACCCGGCGGCCGGGGAACACCGGGCGGGTTCTGACGTGTATACACGACGGTGGTCTCAGGTCCGGGGAGTTCGTCGGCGTAGAACAGGTCGGCCGGCGAACGCACCGACACGACGAGATGCATGAGATGCGCACGCTGGGTGCGGCGCGCGAGACGCACCATCGCCATGAGAGGCACGATCCCAGAACCGCCGCCGACGCACAATGCCGGTCGGTCGCCGGTCCAGACGAAGAAACCGCCGATCGGTCCGCGGACTTCGAGCTCGTCGCCGACGATCACCTCGTCGCACAAGAACGTCGACACCTCACCGTCGGCGAGTCGTTCGACGGTCAGCTCGACGTCGTTCGACCCGTCAGGTGGCGACGCCACCGAATACGACCGTGAGGAGGTATAGCCGTCGGGTGCGGTCAGACGGACGACGAAATGTTGACCGGCGAGATGTCGTGACGGTTGCGTGAGGCCAAGCCGGAACGTTTTGGCGTGCGCGGTTTCGATTCTGATGTCGATGACCGTCGCGGTCTGCCACGCGTTGGTGCGACCGGCTGCGCGATCAGTCACCTTGGTAGCGCTGCTCGAGCCACGGATCTCCGCGGTCGTGGTAGCCGTTGCGCTCCCAGAATCCAGGCTCGTCGTGATCGAGCACGCGCAGGCCGGCAACCCACTTGGCGCTCTTCCAGAAGTACAGGTGCGGGACCAGCAGCCGGGCCGGGCCGCCGTGTTCGACCGGGAGCGGCTGCGCGTCGAAGTCCCACACGACCCACGCTCGACCGTTGGTGACATCGGCGAGCGGAAGGTTGGTCGTGTAACCGGTGTGCGAGAACGCCACGACATGCGTGGCGGTCGGCAGCACGCCGGCCACCTCGAACAGACTGTCGACGGACACGCCTGCGAAGGTGACGCCCAACTTCGACCAGGTCGTCACGCAGTGGATGTCGCCGGCGAACGTCGACGCCGGCAACGTATGGATCTCGTCCCACGTCCAGGTCGTCAGGTGTTCGACCTGCCCTTCGACGGTGAACGTCCACGTCGAAAGGTCAGGTTTCGGCGTGACTTCCGCGCTCAACACCGGCCAGCGGTCGCCGGTGTCGTACTGGCCGGGCGGCAGCCGAGGGTCTCGTGTGTGTCGTCGACCTGCGAATCCCCGAGTGATTTTCGCCATCGTCGACACCTCCGTCGCGGTTAAGCGCTCGTTGTGAGGTATTCGTGGACCGATCGCACCGCGCTCGAACCTTCGCCGACCGCGGCCGCGACACGCTTCAGTGAACCTTGGCGCACGTCGCCGACCGCGAACACGCCAGGAAGTGACGTTTCGAACGGCAGGGGAGCGCGTGCGGTGTACTCCGTCCCGGTCGTGACCGCGTCGGACAACGAACGGTCGGTGATGATGAAGCCGGCCCGATCCAACGCGACGCAACCGGACAGCCATCCGGTGGCAGGTTCGGCACCGATGAAGCAGAACAATCCCGAACAGGCGACGGTGCTGCGCCCGCCGGTCGGCGTGTGCTCGAGCGTGACCTGACCGAGGTGGCTTTCGCCGGCAAGGGCCCGCACTTCGGTGTTCGTCACAACCTCGATGCGGGGGTCCGCCTCGATGCGTTCGATCAGATAGTGCGACATCGTCTCGACGAGCGAGTCGCGGCGGACCACGAGCCGTACTCCGCATTTCTGCTGGGCCAGATAGATCGCGGCCTGTCCGGCCGAGTTGCCGCCGCCGACGACGATCACGTCCAAACGGCTACAGATCCGCGCCTCGAGATCGGTTGCGGCGTAGTAGACGCCGGCGCCTTCGAAGCGTTCGAGATCGTCGACCGCGAGCCGTCGGTACCGTGCGCCCGACGCGACGATCACCGCCCGAGCGGGAAGTTCGCTTCCGTCGGCCAGGACGATCACATGGAATCCGTGTTCGACCCGCAACCCGGCGACCGCGCAGGGCGCGTTCAGCCGCGCTCCGAGCCGTTGGGCCTGAATCGCGGCTCGTGCCGCGAGATCTTCGCCGGAGATCCCGTTCGGAAATCCGACGTAGTTCTCGATCCGCGAGCTCGAGCCGGCCTGGCCGCCGATACCGGTCGCGTCGAGCGAGATCGTGTCGAGGCCCTCCGACGCGCCGTACACGGCTGCGGCGAGTCCGGCCGGTCCGGTGCCGACGACCACCAGATCGCACAGGTATCCCGGTGCCGGTCGGAACGTGAGACCGAGACGTTCGGCGAACTCGCCGGGTGTCGGATGGCGCAACACCTCGGTCGGCATCTGCACGACCGGCGTGTCGTCGACGGTCGCGCCGACAGTGGCGAGCAGGCCGGCAGCGTCGGCGACGTCTTCGAGATCGATCCACGTGTGGGGGAGTCGTGCCCGGTTCGCGAAGGCGCGCAGCGCCATCGCCGCGGGCGAGTACCGAGAACCCATGATCCGGACGGCTCCCGCACCCTCGCCGGCCCGGAGGAACTCGCGGCGCGCGACAAACGCCCGGAAGATCACGTCGGACAGTTGAGGTTTTGAGCTCAGCATCTGGCGGAACGCGTCGTGTTCGATCGACAGGATCCGGCCCGGTTTCGTGACGCGAGCCGTCAGATACGCCCGCTGGCCGGTCAGCAGGTTGAGCTCGCCGAGGAAGCGGCCGGCGCCGTGGACCGCGACCGGGACGTCGCCGTCCGGTTCGCTGCGGACGATCTCCACTTCGCCTTCGAGGACGACGACGAAGTCGTAGTCGGCGTCACCCGCACGGTAGAGCACCTCGCCGGCCGCGACGGCACGTTCGGAGCCGAACGCCGCGAGCTCGCGCAATTCGGCTCCGCTGAGGCTGACCGTCGCGGTGTCGGACAGAACATTTTCGGCCATGGAAGGCGCTCAGGCTATGTCGTCGCCGCGCCCGCGTCGTTCGGGTCTGCGCAGACGTCCCGTGCGACCTACGGGCTCTGCGGCACGACAACAAGTCCGGCCCGGGCGATGTCGTCCGTCATGACGTGAACGAGTATGCCGGCCGGTCCCGAGGTCGACTTCCCGGGAGGGTCTCGGAGTCGACGACGACGCGTGTGCCGGCCGTCGCGGAACCTCGAGCGCCCGGCGTGCGTGTCGCCAGCGACGATCTCGGACCGAGCCGCGTCCGCCGCGTGCACCACCCGCAACGGTTGCTCGTCCGTCGGTCGTGCCGTGGGTGTCGCGGGCCCACTCACCCCAGAATATAAGTAGTAACTACTTGTTCTTTATGGTAGGTTGGTGGCAACAGATCAGGAGGTTCGTCATGAACCAACGGGTGGCGCTCATCACCGGGGCATCGCAGGGCCTCGGACTCGCGTTGGCCGAGGCACTCGCCGAGCAGGGCTGGACGCTCGTCATCGACGCCCGCCGGCCCGACCGGCTCGCCGACGCCGCGGCCCGACTGGCGACAAACACCGCGGTCGTCGCGATTCCCGGCGACGTCGCCGACGCCGCGCACCGCGAACAACTGACCGCCGCGGTCGACGAGTTCGGTCGGCTCGATCTGCTCGTCAACAACGCCAGCACGCTCGGCGCGAGTCCGCTCCCGGCACTCGACGGGATCGACCTCGATCTGCTCCGACAGGTCTACGAGGTGAACGTCGTCGCGCCCCTTGCGCTGACCCAACAGGTGCTGGGCGCGCTCGGCGCGGCGCACGGCACGATCGTGAACATCACCTCCGACGCCGCGGTCGAGGCCTACGAGGGTTGGGGAGGGTACGGATCGTCGAAAGCTGCGTTCGAGCAATGTTCGGCGGTGCTCGCAGCCGAGCATCCCGAGCTCCGTGTCCTGACCGTCGATCCCGGAGACATGCGCACCGAGATGCATCAGGACGCGTTTCCCGGCGAAGACATCTCGGACCGTCCGCTTCCCAGCGCGGTCGTTCCCGCGCTCGTCGCACTGATCGGCTCGGATCATCCGAGCGGCCGCGTTCGTGCCCAGGAGTTCGTGTCATGACCGCCGTCATCGACCGTTCCCCGCTCGCGATCCCGCTCGAGCCGGCACTCGAGGCCCACGAACCGGCGGAAGTGCGCGGCTCGGGCCGCGACGACGTCCGGCTGCTCGTCTCGAACGGCGAGCGCGACGTCACGCACGCGACGTTCCGCGACCTCCCGTGCCTGCTGCACGCCGGCGACACCCTGGTCGTGAACACGTCGGCCACCATCCCGGCAGCCATCTCGGGCGTCACCGCCGACGGCATCGTCCTGCGCGTCCATTTCTCCACCGACCTGCCGGGCGGATTGTGGCTCGTCGAGTGCCGTCTCCCGTTCGACAACACGACGCGACCGTTCGCCGACGACCTCACCGACGTCGAGGTTGCCCTCGCCGGCGGTGGTTCGGTGCGTCTCGTCGAACGCTTCCGCCAGTCGCGCCGCCTGTGGCTGGCGACACCACACATGGACACGACCGTGTTGGAGTATCTCGCCCGCCACGGCGAACCCATCCGGTACCAACACGCGCCCGACGCGTGGCCGCTCGACGCCTATCAGCAGATCTTCGGCCGCGAACCGGGAAGCGCGGAGATGCCGAGCGCAGCTCGGCCGTTCACACCCGACATCGTCGTCGACCTGGTGCGGCGCGGCATCTCGGTCATGCCGATCGTCTTGCACGCCGGGGTCTCGTCGCTCGAAGCGCACGAGATGCCCTACCCCGAGCGGTACCGGGTGCCCGACGCGACTGCCGCGCACCTCAACGCGGTCCACCACAACGGCGGCCGCGTGATCGCGGTGGGTACCACCGCCGTCCGTGCCGTCGAAACTGCCAGCGACGCCCACGGTGTCGTGCATCCGGCGAGCGGCTGGACCGAACTGGTCGTCACTCCCGAACGCGGCGTGACCGCCGTCGACGGTCTGCTCACCGGCTGGCACGAGCCGTACGCCACCCACCTGTTGATGCTCGAAGCGATCGCCGGACGCCCAGCGCTCGAGCGCGCGTACGCCGAGGCGCACGCCGCGGGCTATCTGTGGCACGAGTTCGGTGACAGCCATCTGCTGTGTCCGGGACCCCTGCGTTGACCGGCGAACGGGTTGCGCCCGCGTTGCCCGACGGTCGACGCGCGGTGATCTACGCCCTCCGTCGCCGAGGCCAAGCAACCGCCGACGACATCGCACGTCAGCTCGACATGACGGTCAGCGGCGCGCGTCAGCATCTCACCGCGCTCGTCGACGACGGATTCGCGGAGACCGCCGAGCTGCCCCGACCTCCCGGACAGCGCGGACGAGCCCAGCTGGCCTACATGGTCACCGACCGGGCCGACGCCCTGTTCCCGAAGGCCTACGGCGAACTCACCAACGAACTGCTCGGCTACGCCTCCGAAACCGACTCGGGATTGGTCGACACGCTGTTTGCCCGTCGGCGCGACCAGCGCATACGAAACGCGACCGATCGGCTGGCGCGGCGGCGATCGCTCAAAGCGAAAGTGGCCGAACTCACCCGCATCCTCGACGACGACGGCTACCTCGCAACCTGCGAGGAGATCGCTGGCGGTGTGTACCGGATCGTCGAGCACAACTGCGCGATTTGGGCGGTCGCGCAGCGGTACGGCCAGGCCTGCACCAGCGAACTCGACTTCATCCGCGCCGCGCTCGGCGACGCGACCGTCGAACGCGTACAGCACATGGTTGCCGGTGCGCCGCACTGCGCATACGAGGTTCGGGCCGTCGCACCCGCCAGCTGACCGGCAGCCCCACGCGCAGGTTCGGTGCTCTAGCGTATTCGCAAGCGGTTGCCGTCGTGAGGAGCCCGATCGATGCACGTCCATGTCGATGCCGGCAAATGTCAGGGCCACAATCGCTGCTACGCGATCGCGCCGGAACTCTTCGACGTGGACGACCTCGGCAACGCGCACGAGTTGGACGACGGCACGGTGCCGTTCGAGCTCGAAGACAAAGCGCGTCTGGCCGTCGCCAACTGTCCCGAGTACGCCATCTCGATCGCCGAATAGTCGATGACCCATCATCCGCCGGTGCGCGACTTCGCGACCGATTTCGACCACACCGACCCGCGATGGGTCGCCGACCCGTACCCGATCTGGGATGAGCTGCGCCGCGAATGTCCCGTCGCCCATACCGACCGGTACGGCGGCGTCTGGTTGCCGGTCACCCGCGACGACGTCGTCGCGGTGGCGTACGACACCGAGCATTTCACGTCGCGTTCGGTTGTTGTGAGCGAGGTGCGGCCCGACGACGACGACCTGCCGGCTCCGATCGGGATCGCGCCGCCGATCACGTCGGACCCGCCGTTCCATGGGATGGCGCGGCGGTTGCTGCTCCCGGCGTTCGCGCCGAAGCCGATCGCCGCGTTCGAACCGTTCACTCGCAGCCTGTGTACCGAGTTGCTCGACGCGACCGCAGGCAAAGACGTCATCGACGCGGCTGTTGACTACGCGCAGGACATTCCACTGCGCGTGATCGTGCGGATGCTCGGCTTTCCCCAAGACGATGCCGACATCTTCCGGCGGTTCATCCGACTGATCCTCGAAGACGTCGACGCGTCGGCGCCGGAACGGCAGGCGACCTTCCGCGGCGGCGAACTCGACGAATATCTGCACGCCCGCATCGCCGAGCATCTCGCCCAACCGAAAGACGATCTGACGACCTTCTTGCTCGAGGCGGAGCTCGACGGCAACAAGCTCCATCCCGACCATGTGCAGGGCACGATGGTGCTGCTCATGGTCGCCGGTATCGACACGACCTGGTCGGCGATCGGGGCATCGTTGTGGCATCTCGCACGAAACCCCGATGACCGGCGGCGCCTGGCCGCCGAACCCGCGCTCATGGACACCGCGGTCGAGGAGTTCCTGCGCGCGTACGCGCCGGTGACGATGGCACGTCTTGTCGCCAAAGGCTTCGACTTTCACGGTTGTCCGATGAAAGAGGGCGACTGGCTCCTCCTGCCGTTTCCGGCCGCCAACCGCGATCCGGACGCGTTCCCCGACGCCGACCAGGTGCAGCTCGACCGCGTCGAGAACCGCCACGCAGCGTTCGGGCTTGGCATCCACCGTTGCCTGGGTTCGAATCTCGCACGCATGGAGTTGCGCGTCGCGCTCGAAACTTGGATGCAACGCTACCCCGACTTCGAGCTGACCGACCCCGACGCGGTGACGTGGTCAGCGGGCCAGGTTCGCGGACCCCGAACGATCCCGGTGCGGATTCTCTAATCGGACCGGCATCGCCACGCGCGAGACTGCGGCGTGCGAACCTCGCTGCGGCCTGTCGCCGCCGGCTTCATCGGCTTCGGCTTCTACGCCGGCGCGTTCGCGGTCGCCGCGATCAACATCGAACGGACCTTTCACCTCTCGGATGCGGAGCTCGGGTTCCTGCTCGCGACAGGCATCATCGCCGCGACCGCCATCGCCGCGATCGGTGGCGTCCTCACCGACCGATGGGGTGCCGGCGTCACGCTCGCGCGTGCGCTGATCATTTGGGGCTCCCTCCTCGCGGTCGAGGCGTTCGCTCCGCACTTCGCAGTGTTCGCCCCGGCGATGACACTCGCGATCGCCTCCGGCGGACTCGTCGACGTGGTGATCAACGTCATCGCCGCCGACGCGCTCGCTCACGAACCGAGCCGGCTCGTTCGATTCCACGGGCTATGGAACTTCGCGTGTGCGCTCGGCGCGACCGTGACCGGCATCGCCTTACGTCTCGGCGTGTCATGGCGTGGGGTGTGGGCCGGTATCGCAGTCGTGGTCATCATCGACGGTTTGGTCACCTACCGGGCTCGCGTTCCCGAGCCGGCCCGTGTTGAGCATCCGTCAATGTGGCGCGCGCTGATCGGCCTGCGTCACGAAGGCCTCACCGTCCTCGCGTGCGTGTTCGCCGCATCGGCGATGGTCGAAGGTGGTGTCTCGACGTGGGGTGTGCTGTACCTGCGTGCCCACGATGGTCTCGGCGTGCTTGCCGGTGTCGGCGCGTACGTGGCGGGAAACGCGCTCGCGACGCTGGCTCGGGTCGGGAGTACCTCGATCGTCGACTCGCTCGGAACGCGGCGCACCGTCGCGCTCGGTGCGACGATCACCGCGGCCGGCGTCGCGTCGGAGGTCTTGTGTCATGTGACGTTCTTCGCCGCCGCGGGTCTTGCCGCGGCAAGTCTCGGTATCTCGGTCGTGTGGCCGTTGTTGATCGCGGACGTGAGCAACGAGGCGCGTCATCCTGCGCTTGCGATCGGCGGCGTCACCGCCGCCGGATATCTCGGCATGGTCGCGGGGCCGCCGATCGTCGGTACCGTCTCGGGCGTCTTCGGTCGTCCCACCGGGCTGATGGTGCTCGCCGTCTTCGCGCTGTTCGTCGCGGTCACTCCCGCGCACGTGCGGCCCAACACCCGCCCGGCCGAAAAGCACTCGACCTGAGGGACGCCTACGCCGGGATGCCAGCCGCGTTGGCGACCCACGAAAGCATGGTGTACTGGCCGACGACGAACAGGATCTCGACCAGTGCTGGCGGTTCGTAGTGACGCGCGAGGTCGGCCCACGTCTCGTCGGTCACGTCGTCGCCAAGATGCATTTCATCGGCGGTCTGAAGGAGCGCCCGTTCGGCGGCTGTCCAGGTTCCCGCCTCGATCGCGTACGGGACCGATCCGATCTCGATGTCCGTCAGCCCCGCGTCTTTGGCGTACTCGACGTGTTCGACCCATTCGAACTCGGACCGACAGTTCGACGCGACCCGCAACGCCAACAGTTCGTGGTCGCGGTTCGACAGCACGCCGTTGAGGGCGAGCGCGGCCGCCCAGCCGAGGAACGGCGCCAGCAGGTCGGGCTGGCGGGCGAGGACCGCCATCGTTTTCGCGGGCTCGCGTCCCGGACGCGCAATCGCCGCGACGAGATCTTCCGCGTCGGCGCGCAGCTCGCCGGGTCGGGGCAGCGCGATTCTCGGGTCGGTCGTCATCGCTGCTCCCTGTTCGTCGCCGTTCGGCCCGTCCAGTTCCCCGTCTCCACGAGCGACGACAGCAGCGCGATCACCCGTCTCAGATCTCGGTCACCTTCGTCGGCAGCATGCCATCTCCCGTCCCTATCGGGGCGCCGACGTGCTTCCCAGCCCGAGCTCGCGCGTGCTGTGGTTGGTTGACAACGTACCGAGCAGGGTTGTGGTCGTTGGGTCGAGCGCCGAACATCCTCCGGCGCACTTCCCGGCCGGGCCCAGGCGCAACCGTCCCCGCGCATGGTAACGATGGGGCGTGACCGAGAGGCTGCTCGAGCTCGACGACCGCACCATCGTGGTGGCTGGCGCGGGCGGAGGAGGGATCGGCACCGCGACCTGCGCGGCCATCGTGCTCGCCGGCGGCCGCGTCATCGCCATCGACAACAACCTCGACCGGCTCGAGATGGTCGCTCGACTGTCGCGGGTCACGCCCCGTCTCGCCGACGCCCGCGACCTCCCCGCGATCGAGCGTGTGCTCTCGACCGAAGGGCCGGTTGACGGCCTCGTCCATGTCGCAGGTGGGCTGCGGGTCGACCAGTGGGAACGCACCGAAGATCTGCGGCTGTCGTCATTCGACGACGTCATCGCAAACAACTTGCGATCGGCGCTCGTCACCTCACGTGCCGTGGCGACCCGGATGATGTTGAACGGAACCCGCGGTTCGATCGTGCATGTCGCGTCGATCGCCGCGCTCGGAGCGCTTCCGTACGGTGCCGCATACTCGGTCGCGAAGGCCGGGATGCTCGCGCTGATGCGTACCCAGGCGGTCGAGTGGGGCCCGCGTGGCATCCGCGTGAACGCGATCGCGCCGGGCAGCGTCGCAACCCCTGGCGCCGACACGTACTCGCCCGACGCGAGCGCAGATCATCGGATTCCGTTACGTCGACGCGCCGAGCCCGACGACGTCGCAAGCGCCGCCCTTTACCTGCTCTCCAACCTTTCGAGTTTCGTGACCGGGCATACCCTCACCGTCGACGGCGGCGCGTCGGTCCGGCCCGCGTACCTCGACGACACGGACCTGCCGGTGTTCGTACAGGACGCCGAGCTCCGACCGCGGCTCGTCCGCTGACCCAAGTGCGCGACGCGCGCGAGGCCGTCGTTCGAGCGCACATGGAGTCGGAGAACCGACACGATTTCGACGCCACGATCGCCACGTTCTCGCATCCGCGCTACGAACTTGTCGCGACCGGCGAGGTGTACGACGGCGAAACCGCGGTACGCGGGTACTACACCAAGACGCGGGCCGCGTTTGGCGACCAACGGAACGAGGTGATCGCCCTCCACCACACCGACGACGGCGTGATCGTCGAGTTCGATCTTCTCGGCACCCACACCGGGCCGCTCGCGGGGAAGGCGGCGACCGGACGCGCGTTCCGGTGCCGCATGATCGCGTTGTTCGGCTTCGACGGCGACCGCATCAACTGCGAGCGGGTGTACTTCGACTCCGGGACTTTGTTGCGCCAGCTTGGGCTGCGTTGACGATCGTCAAGATGTCGACGCCGTAGCGTTCGAGCTTCGTCGGTCCGATCCCGGCGATGCGGGCCAGGTCTCGTGCTGTGACGGGCCGGGCAGCCGCGATATCGTTGAGTGTCGCGTCGTGCAACACGACGTACGCGGGGACCGCGTCGGCGCGGCAGCGTTCGAGACGCCAGGCCCGTAACGCGTCGATCAGGTTCGAGTGCTCGACGCTGGTGTCGCCGTCGACGAAACCGCTTGGAGCTGTCCGACGCGAACGTTCCAGCCGGGTTTCGGCGGTGATCGGCGCAGCGGCCGTGGTCAGCTCATCGACGAACGGCGCCTCCAAGGCCGCGTCGGCGAGCAAGACGACCTGTGCTCGGCACCGGGTGAGCGCGACGTGGAACACGCGCCGCTCCTCCTCTCGGTCGTCGGCGAGCCGATGGGGCATGAGCCCGTCATGCGCGCCGAGCACGATCACCCGGTCCCACTCGAGGCCTTTCACGCGGTGCACGGTCGACAGCGTCACCTGGCCGGCCGCGCGCGGATCGTCGCCGACCGTGACGCCTTGGAGATGGTCGCGCAGCCACGCCTCGAACGATGCCGGGTCGGGATGCACGGCCGCGATCGCGAGGAGCGCGGTGACGTCGTCGAGGTGCGACGCGTCGCGGCCCCGGCCCGAGTTGTCCAGCGTGCCCATCGCGGCGCCGAGCCCGATGTCGTCGCGGACCGCGCGGAACGCCGCCGCCGCGTCGTTCGACGCGACGATCGCGCTGAGGTGCTCGACATCGTCGGCGAAGTCGTACAGCCGTGCGGTGTCGGCCGATGCCAGCGCGTCGGCATGGGCGCGCAACGTCGACAGCGTCCACGTCCGCCGGTTGCGGAGCGCGTCGACGGCACGTGCGGTGATCCGTCGGTTCGGACGTCGGGCGACCTCGGCGAGATCGACGCCGCGCAGCTGGTGGGAGTCCGAGGCGGAGCAGGCCAGGCGCAGGTAGGCCAACGCGCTCCGTACGCCCGTGCGTCGCAGGAACGGTTCGCCGACGGCTGCGGTGACCGGCAGGCCGCGGTAGCGGGCCAGGACCTGCGCTGCCAACAATCCGGCGTTCACCCGGCAGAGCACCGCGATCGTCTCGGGCGCGATGCCGTCGCCCAACCATGCGTCGATCAGCGCGGTCGCACGCGGCGCGATCGCTTCCGCGGTCGGGCGCTCGACCCTGAGCGCATCGGCGCCCTCGCCGGGAACGGACCGGCCGGTGCGTATGACCTTGGCGACCCGTCGCGTGTTGTGCGACAACAGCATGCGTGCACCGTCGACCACCGCGGGCGGGCAACGGTAGTTGACCTCGAGCGGATGGTCGGCGGCGCCGGGAAAGAACCGGGCGAAGTTGATGAGGAAGTCCGGGTCGGCACCGGAATAGCCGTAGATCACCTGATCGTCGTCGCCGACACCGAACACGTCGTAGGCAGGCGCCGCAACGAGTCGTACGAGCAGGAGATGGGCGGGGCGCAAGTCTTGGAATTCGTCGACGAGGAGATGACGGCACTCACGTTGGACCGTGTGACGAAGTGTCGGCTCGCGCAACAATGTCTCGATCGCGCCCGTGACCTGACCGTCAAAATCGACGGCATCGTCGCGGGCAAGACCATCCCGGTAGTGGCGGTACATGACCGCGAATCCGTCCACGTCACCGCGAAGCTGTTCGACCCGCTCCGGTGTCCGCAGCCCGAGCGACACCTCCTCGAGGGCCTCCAGGTAGGGACGGAGCGCATCGGTATTCGCCCGGAATCGCAGCGTCAGATGCGGTTGGATCCGGTCGCGGATCTCGCGTTCGTCGATCACCCGTGTGTTGGGTCGGGCCCGACGGACGATCTCGTAGCCGAACGCATTGAGTGTGCGGACCTTGTGCCGGACGTCGGCCGGCAGGTCGGCGAGCCGGTCGGCCATGTCGGCGCCGGCCCGCCGGTTGTAGGCGAGTGCACACACCGTTGCCGCGCCGTAGCCGCGCTCGACGACAAGGTGGCGCACACGGGCGGCGAGGACCGTCGTTTTCCCCGACCCGGCCGGGGCGAGAATGCGAGCCGGACCGCCCGCGTGCAGCACTGCCGCTCGCTGATCGGATGCGAGCCCGGCCGCGGCTGCGCTCTCCGATCCGTCGACGTCGGCGCGCAGCTGGCCCGACTCGATCGCGAAGCGATGCACGATGCGCGCCGACGCGTCAATCCCGGAGCTGCGCGGGCCGCCGTCGCACCACGCCGGCGTTCCGTCGGGCAACACGACGTCGGCCGATCCTCCGACCCGGGCGCCGAGCCGGGCCGCTTCGGCCGCCGCTCCCCAACGCGGGGGGCCGTGACGTGCGTCGTAGTTGTTGGCGCGGACGAGGAAATAACAGCGTTCGCGGGTGAAGTCGAACGCGGGCGTCAGTTCGTAGGCGTACCGGCCGTCGCGTTCGGGTGTGCTCAACACCTCCCGCGGGACCCGCAGGTCGATCGTGACCGGCGTCCGGGTCGACCACAGCTCATGCAACCGGTCGACCGTGCCGCGCGGATCCGCCAGCACGGCGTCGTCGACCACGACACGCGGCGCATCCGCCCACGACTCGGGCGCGGGCGCGCCCGACTCGACGATGACGCCGCGCCCGAGCGCGGCCGGCCCCGACGGAGGCGACACGGGGCGCATCGTCGCACGCGTCTGCGACGACGGGCGGTCCGACATTCGACGGGTACTCGATTTGGGGTATTCGTCGTCGCCGACCATCGCCACGAAAGTGGCCGAAAGGTAGCAGAACCATGGCGACACCATGGCCAGAAGATGGACTGTCGATGTCCGGTGCCGCGTGGGAAGCTGACCGGATGCTGTCCCGGGTGTACCGCTCCGTCCTTGTTGTCTCGGCTCTGGTCCTCGTGGCGGGCGCGTGCTCGTCGTCGGGCGCGGGCCAGGCGGCCGCCAAGACCACGCGCAGGACCGCCGCATCGGGCGTCTTGACCGCCAAGTCGACGGCGACGCCAGCCGCGGCGACGAAGATCACTCACATCTTCCTCATCATGCTCGAGAACGAGGACTTCACCTCATCGTGGGGTCCGTCGTCGCCTGCGAAGTACCTCAACGGCACGTTGCGTCCGAAAGGTGCGCTGCTGACCCAGTACTTCGCGATCGGTCACGTCAGCCTCGACAACTACATCGCCCAAATCAGCGGGCAGTCACCCAACCACGACACCAACACCGATTGTGTGAACTACGTCAACTTCGTCTCGACCGGAACCGGCGCGTACGGGCAGGCGCTCGGGCAGGGCTGTGTGTACCCGGCGTCGGTGAAAACGATCGGGAACCAGCTCGACGCCAAAGGTCTCACCTGGAAGGCATACGAGGAAGACATCGCGAACTCGACGACCGAGCCCAAGACGTGTCGGCACCCGCCGATCGGTGCGGCGGATCCGACGATCGTCGCGACCAAGACCGACATGTACGCGACGCGCCACGACCCGTGGGTGTACTTCCACAGCATCATCGATACGCCGGCCTGCAAGACGGAGGTCGTCGGCCTCAACGTGCTCACAACCGATCTTCGCGAAGGCGTCGACGACCCCGAATCTCTCGTACATCACGCCGAACGTCTGTGACGACGGCCACGACTCGCCCTGCAAAGACGGCCGTCCGGGAGGGCTGGTATCGGCCGACGCGTTCTTGAAGCTCTGGGTACCGAAGATTCTCGCGTCGCCCGCCTACAAGTCCGGCGGCATGCTCATCATCACCTTCGACGAAGCAGCGGTTGGCAAAGACGGCGATTCGACCGCATGCTGCCATACGCCTCCGTCGCCGAACTCGCCGTTGCCCGGACTCAACGGTCCCGGCGGCGGCCGCGTCGGCGCGCTCGTGCTGTCGTCGTTGACGAAGCCGAACACGACCACTGTCACGCCGTACAACCACTACTCCCTGTTGTGCAGCATGGAGAACGTGTTCGGGCTCACCCACCTCGGCTTCGCCGGAGCCCCCGACCTTTCGTGCTTCGGCAAGGACGTCTACAACGAGCCGTAACGCGCAGACCCGCCGGCCCGGACGACGCGCCGTGAACCGGGCCGACGTCGCAGCTGTCGAAGAACCGCGCGGCTACTTGCCCGGCGGCGTGTAGCCAACTTGGCGCGTGGCGGCCTCGTCGATCTCGGCGGGGCTGAGCAATACGACCGTCTTCACGCCCACCAGGCCGCTCGACGACACCGCGAGCCCGAGCGCGGCCGCGGCCGTGTTGTCGGGCAAGTCGACGATCACGTACACGTCGTCGCTGCCGAACGCGAAATGAAAGCTCTGCATCTTTCCGCCGAGCCCCTTCACCGCCTTCTTCACCGCGTCGGCGCGTGCGGTCCCACCATCCTTCAACAGGCCCTTGACACCTTCGGGCGTATACGAACCGATGACGAGGTAACTGAGCATGAACGTGTCTCCTCTGGAATGTGTTGATGGCGAGTCTTGCGCGCTCGACCGGTCCTGTCGATCGGTCGGCCTACGCGGCGACGATTGACAGGAGCTCGGGACGCGTCAGCCCGGGCAGGCGGTGATCGCGCCACCCGCTTCCCAGCTCGAGGACGTGTTCGAGCACGCCGGGCCGGGCCAGCACTTCGTCGCGAAGGGTCACGATGCCGGAGATCTCGAGCGCGCATCGCAGCATCTCCGGATCCTTGCTCGCCGCGATCTGCAATGCCTCGGTGATGTCGTATTCGGGGTTCGGTTCGAACTCCCGTCCGTCGATCTCGGCATGGATATGTTCGAGGCGTCCGTCGTCGTACGCGAGCGTGTCGCGATACCAGGGTTCGACGGTCGCCATCGTTGCGTCGTGCCAGCGGCACGGCGAGCTCCATCGCGTCGTCCGGGGCGTCGTGTAACAGATCGCGCAGTGCGACCGCGTGGATCGCGCCGAGGGTGATCCCGTGCCCGAACGAGGGGTTCGAGCACGCCCAGGAGTCGGACAGGGCGAGCACGCCCGTCGCGACAGGTTGACCGTCGATCACGAACGTGCGGTGTCGGTCTTCGATCTTCGCCATGATTGCGATGCCGTCCTCGAACGGCTCACCGTCGAGCCAGTGCGCGGCGAGGGGATAGCTGCGTACGACACGCGTCCAGACATCGACGTCCTTGAGGGAACGCAAGGTTGCGTCCTTCGCGCTCGCGACCACGCCGACACCCCACGTGCCGTTGTCGGCCGGCAAGGTGAGCAGCGACACCGAGTCGTAGGCCATTTCGAACGGACCGGCCGGTCGGGGCACCGACCCGTCGTCGGAGCGGAAGTGGCGGGCGTAGTAGACGAACCCGCAGTCTTCCTTCTCCTCGATGGGCGACCGGGCGCCGATCTTTTCCAGAAAACTCGGGAGCATCGAGCGACGGCCGCCCGCCTCGATGACGATGTCGCCGAGCACGACCTCGCCGCGGTCGGTGTGCACACCAATCACGTGCGGGATGCCGTCGCTCACCGGATCGCCGGTGACCAGGCCGACAACCACGACGCCGCGCCGCACCGTCACATGCTCGGTGGCCTCCACAATTCTGGCGATCGTCGCCTCCACCAAGGGCCGTCGCGCGGTCAGCGTGTCGAACCGCGCGTCCCCGTCGCGGAAACCGCCCGTGAGCAAAGGGTGCAGATCACGGAACGGATTCAAACGAAGCGCTCCCGCGTCGACCAGCGCACGCACGACGTCCGGAGCGTTGTCCGCCAGCAACTGGCGAAAGCGCGGCTTAAAGATGTGCAGCATGTGGAACTGGTTCACGCCTCGCCGTTCCCAGCCGGTCCACGCTGCGTCAGGCTCGGGTGGCGGAGCGGGGTCGCGCTCGAGCACCGTGACCTCGTGACCATCGAGGCCGAGCAAGAGCGCTCCACACAAACCGACGACACCGCCACCGACCACGACGACGCGGGCCATGAGAGCCCCTTTCCCCAGCCCGAACCCTACCTGGGACTGGGTCGCAGTTCGTACCTGCGGCGGTCAAGCCGACAGGAGTCGGCCGACGTCAGCTTTTGCGGGCGGTGCAAGTGACCGTCGCGGTGCGTGCGATGGTCGGCCGCGGTCGCTCGGTACACGGATGGCCGCGTTGGAGGGCAGGCGCGGTGCAGCTGCGATCACGCGGGATGACTGAGTGGACAGGAGATTTCGGGTGCCCGACCCGTCAAGCGCCGTTCGCGCTCATGCGGGCGTGTCCAACACGGCCGTGGTATCCGGAACCGAAGCGAGTGGGTACTCACGCTCAAGAAATGCCGTGGACTCCTCGAACAGGCGCTGGCGCGCTCCCGGAGCGGAGAAGACGTGATCGCCTCCGTCGATCTCCACAAGTTGCACGCGGTCGGATCGAAGGAGGGCCTCCAGCGCCCGACCGCCGAACATGCGTACGTAGCGGGCAGTTGACTCTCCGGCCGAGAAGATCATCAGCACCTTTACGCCACGCGCTGCGATCTTCTCGAGGTCTGTCGGGAGCGGGCTGGGCGCATCGACGCGCAACCCCATCCGACGAGCTGCATTTCGGGCCATCGCGCCAACGCGACTCCGAACCCGTCCGTAGCTCCCGCACGCAGCAGATCTCCCACATGGGCGAGACCGTGCGTGATTCCTTGTTCACGGAGCACGAGGCGCCACTTCCGCGGGCTCAGCAGACCTCGGCCCAAAGAGTGGGCTGCCCAAAGGCTCGTCTCGGTCGAGGTGGAGACGGTGTCGTCGGCTCCGAGGTAAAAGATCCCGGGATTCACGAGCATCGCGTGGCTCATGGCGACGCCGTCGACCGCCGCGTGGAACGCGTTGAACGCACCCGAGCACAGCCCGAACAGGACGACGCAGTCGAAACCGGTCCGACTTCGCACCCACGCGACCGTCTCACGGATTTCGTCGATGCAAGTCGGCGCATGGGGCTGGATCTGGGTCAGCGGATCCACGCCGACACTGTCACCCACGCCGCCGAGGTCGACCCGTACGACCGTGAACCCGAGGCTCGCCCAATAGCGGGCCAGGAGCACGTACAAGCGCCCGGGTCCGACGCGATTGTTCGCACCGGTGGTGCACAACACGATCGAGGCGCTTCGGATCGACGCGTGGCCGTTTGGGCGCGAAATGATCGCGAAAAGCCGGATCTCCGATCCACACTGGCTCCTCGACGACACAACCCCGTGCCGGACCGGGCGGCGCGAAGTGTCCCGCCGCCGGATCGTCAATCGACAACGTGTGAGTCTCGACGACGACCGCGTCGTGCACGACGGGACTGTCGGCGCTCGGCACTTCGAGGTTCGTGACCGCGAGCCAGTCCACGATGCGGTGCAGGGTGGTCAGTGGAGGCACTGACTTCACTTCGTTGTCGGTCATGAAGTCGCCATAACCGGGCATTCGTTCGTGGTCGACGTTGACGCCCAAGTCCACGAGCCTGCGAACGAGAAGATCGTTCGGCGCTGCATCGGTCCGGTCGATCAGCAGCACCGACGGGGGTCGAAGAGGACATGGTGCTGCGACCAGGTCGATCGCGGCGAGGTCGGCGAGTGCCTCAGCGGCGAACTCGAAGCCGCACACTTCCAGCGAGTCTTCGGGGAACCGATCAGCCGCGACCCGTTGGACGGGACGCGGAGCCACTGAGAGCCTCGAGAGCGCGGCGAAGCTCCCGTGCGTACGTGGCCCCGCTCACGCAAGGCCACCACAGCACCAGGCCCGATATGCCGGGATGTGTCGTTGCGTAGCGGTGCGCGAGGAGCGCACCGGCTCGGAATCCGACGAGCCGAATATCTGACACGCCGCGTGAACGCAGCACGCCGACCGCGGCGTCGATGCTCGCGATCCAGGCATCCAGCTGGTCGGGCGCCCACGGTCCCCTGCCGGAGTCGCCTTCGCCGTCGTAGTCGAGGCGCACGCTCCACAACCCGCGCTCGGTCAGTGCGCCGGCGAGGTGACGCAACGACCGGTACGCGATCAGACCGTCGAACCCAAACGTGTTGCACAGGACTACTCCACGGTTGGACGGCATCGCCGGCTGATGCAACATCCCGAAGCAGCGATGCCCCCCGCGTCCGAACCACAGCGGCTCCGGCTCGTGAGGTTTACGCATAGCGGTCTGCGAGTCGATGCATCGTCGAGTCCCATCGGCTCTCGATCCCGTCGAGAACCGGACCGACATCGATTGCTCGCCCGCTCACCAGTCGAGCGAGCTGGAACTGTGCCGTCTTCGCACCCAACGCAAGTTCGCGGAACTCTGATGCGACTTCGCTAGTCGGCTCGCCGCGCGGCGAGCCATTCGCAAAGCGAGCCGGCGAGCTCCGCGGGAACTTCCCAGCTGGCGCAGCGTCGCGTACGAATATAAGTGAAAGGTCTCCAGATCGTCGGAGCGCAGCCATTCGATGTCACGGTCGAGGCGCTGTCGGAATCGATGTACCGGGTTGGTCGTCGGACGGCGCTGCAGATGCACCCGTACGAGACCGAGCACGGCGTCCAACAGCTGTTCTTCGTCGAGGTGGTGAATCCGGTCGAGTTTCACGAGCTCCACGTAGGGCGGCAGCACCTCGGGCTGATTTCGTGCGCGCTCGAAGATACCCGTAAAGTCGTCGCCCTGAAGTTCGTAGTAGCCCGTGTTGTGAAAATACCCAAGAAGTTGGTGCTCGCGGTCGATCATGTTCGGTGCAATCACAGTCTTGACGTGCTCGACCTGGTAGGACATCCGGTCGGTGTCGGGAAGGTAATAGGAGTCGACCTCGACGATAAGGAATCGTCCCATTGCCAGTTGTTCGTCGACGTGATGCGCGACTTCGCGCCATGTGTTCATCTCGGCGACGTCTAGCCCATACAGCCGACGTAGGTCCTCGAGTGGAAACTTGAAGGTCTGCCATTGATCACCCTCGAAGTCAACCGACAGCGTGAACGCCAAGGCCGGCGTCGAATCAAATCCGAGTGCGTTCAGCAGCTCGATCCACAAATCGACGTAGCAGTTCGTCGCACCCCAGACGCGGTGCTCATCGTGCAGTCTGCTCGGTCGATAGTTCGCCGAGTCGATCGGGAGCAGCGCCATCACAGCCAAAGTCGCTTGCGCGTGTCATTCGGCCAGTGATCGGGCTGCAGACCATGTTCGGCGAAGAGTGCGAGCACGATCCGTTCGATACCGAAGCCGACGCACGCGGAGTGCGCCGTGCCGCCACCAGAAGCCGAGATCTCGAACGGCGCTGTCAAATGATCCAGGTGACAGTTGCACGACGCGATCGCGGTTGGCTGCTCCTCACTGGAGACCGTCGCCAGCAGTTCGAACTTAAGCGCGTGCTCGCGCTGGCTCGCGGCGAGTATCGAACCTGCTCGTCCGAAGAACGGGTCGTTCGCCGCATCGGCCACGACCTCCAATCCGAGATCGGCCATCATCTGCTGCGACCTACCGACCCAATCATCGCGAAACGCAAGCGAGCTCTCCGGGGTGCCGATGTGCACGAACTCATGCTGATGAAACGTCTGCATCCTCGCCGGATCGTCGGACGGTTCGTGGCGGAAGCACGTGCCGAGGACGTCGAACAACCGGCCGCCGTCCGGCAGCTCACCCGCCACCATCGGATAGATCGGATAGCAAGCTGCCGGGATGAGGACGAGATCCGTCGGCCCGAGATGGGCTCCCCAATCCGCGCTGTCCGCCACCTGCAACAGCGCGGCGTGCTCGCCGTCGCCACCGTCGAACCCGTGAATCGACCCCACGAGATGAGGGAACGAGCGCAGATAGTCGGTGCGCACCAGGGACTCCCGCGGGAGCACGGCCGGAAATCGGTGGACCTCCGGGTGGTCGCCGCGTCCGGCCTCGGTGACGAAGCGATCGACGCCTTGGAACGCTGCGATGAAAACAGAACCCATGCCGAAGACGCCCTTGACGCTGCAGGTGGTGAGGAGCCCGGCCGCCACGAGCGAATCTCGAAAGGCGAGCTGACGCTCGCTTGCGACCGGCGTCATCAGTCGCCCTCGTGGGCCAGCAACTTCTGAGCAGATGCTCTCGAGATCCGATCGTCGTGCACCAACAGCGCGGCGCCGTATGCGTCGCGCGGCGGTCGGGTGATCGATTTCTCCGTGTTGGCCCGGTCGTCCGCCATGCCCCAGCTCGTCATCTCCTGGCCGAGGATCTCGACGACAAGTGTCGACGCCGAATTCCATCGTCCGTTCAGAGCGGACTCAGACATTCAACTCGGCATGCAGCTCGTTGATCGCGTTGCGAATCGCTGCGACCGATTCGAAGGTTTGGCGTCGAAGGAGTCGCTCCGGAAACTCGATATCGAAGGCATCTTCGAGTGCGAGCATCAGGTTGACGCTTGCGTGCGAGGTCAGCCCGGCGCGATAGAGATCGTCGGTGTCGGAGAGGGTCGCGATGTCGACGGCCAATCGGCCATGCTGCGCGATCACGTCTCGAATTCGGTCCATGGTCAATTGTCCCCCGCCTTGTGCCCCGCGTCTAGGAATCTGGCTATTCGAGCAATGTCGCGACCACGAACGCGGTCGCCATTCCGGCCTCATGGCTGAGACTCACCGACAGCGAGCCGATCGCGGCCTCGGACGCCAGGCGTGCCGCGCTGCCCGTGAGTTCCAGTTCGCACCACCCTTCGGGATCGCGTCGCACCTCGATCGTCCGCCAGTCTGGCCGCGAGTCGTGCGGTCGCAACACTTTCAAGGTGGCCTCCTTCGCGGCGAAACGCGCCGCCAACCTCTCGGCCGAAAGATTTGGGTCTCGGACGCAATAGTCGAGCTCGTCGTCCGTGTAGACACGCCGCAGGTACCGATCTCCGAACGTCGGAGACCGACTCGGCTACGTCCTGCACCGCGCAGAGATCGACGCCGACCCGAATCGACGCACGAGTGCCTTCGAAGCGCGCCGGATGGGTGGTTGTGCTCACCGTTGCCTCCGCAATGGTCAAGAACCGTGGGATCCGCGGATCGCACGAATCGTCTCACAACAATACGACCACAGAGAGCGGTTATCAAATGAACGCTCTCGCGGCATTTGGACGGAAATCACCCCCCTCATGCTAGGCCCGTCTCGGCCCCTCCGCGTGAGGGCCGACGGCGCGAGCGGCCCCGTGGCGTGGTCGGCCATTAAGGCGTATCGTTGCGCCGCTCTGACCTGCGGAAATGAGAAGCGTTTCATGGACGGCGGCGTGCCGCCGACCTAACGGGGACAATGCAAGCACCTGACCGGTTGCTGAACCTACGTCGACGGGGGCGGTCACGCTCCGCGCTCGCCACGCGTCCATTTGTGGGCGTCGCGTACACCGTGGTGGTGCTCGCGGTCGTGTTCGCGGTCGCCGGCGTCTCAGCGGCGGCCAGCACGCCTGCGCCAAAGGCGACGAGCGGCAGTTTCGAGTCGGGGCTCGGCGGCGGGTGGTCATCAGCGGGCACCGTCGGCTTGAGCAAGGTCACGTACCACGGCAAGCCGTCCACGAGGGTAGGTGGAGCCTCCCAGAACTCTGGCAATTCGTCGCTGTCCAAGACCTTCTCGGTACCGAGCGGAGGAGGTGCGCTGCGCCTGTGGTATCGCGACGTGTGCCTGGGATCCGTCGCCCGCGACTGGGCCACGGTGACGTTGAAAGACAACCATACGGGTGCTCGAGCAACGCTCCTACCGAGAACCTGTACGGTTTCGGCACGCTGGACGCGCCTCAGTCTGAACCTCGCTGCGTATTCCGGCGATAGCGTCAAGGTGGTTATCGGCAGCCACGATGGCGACCGAGTCGGCGCCGCCCCCTACGCCCTGTATAACGACTTCGCGGTCGAGCCACCGAACTTCTCTCTCACGACCGCGCGGACGGAGGTCATCGCCCCGGGAGCGTCGGCCGCGATCAAAGTCTCGACATCCCCCACGGTGGGATCCGCGACGCACGTCAAGTTGTCGGCTACCGATCTTCCTTCTGGCGTGACCGCGTCGTGGAATCCGACCGTGGTCAACGCGGGAGAGTCTTCGATTCTCGCGCTGACCGTCGCGCCGTCGGCGCCGACGACGCGGGCGAAGATCACGATCGCCGGAACGACCGCGTTGGCAAGGCACGCCGCGGCATTGGAACTGACGGTCGCGTATCCCTCGCCCGGCGCCCATGTGCCACTCTCCATCCGCGTCGTGGGCTCGCACCTCGTGAACGGGAGCGGCCGTGCGATTCGTCTGTTGGGAGTGAACCGTCCCGGCATGGAGGCCCTCGGAGCGACTGGCTCGTGTTTGACGACCGAGGCCTTCGCAGATGTGTCCGCGATGACCTCGTGGCACATCAACGTCGTTCAATTCCACTCAACGAAGACTGTTGGCTCGGCATCAACGGCCTTGACCAAGCGAGCGTCCGTGCCTACAGGGCCGGTGTTTCCCGCTATGTTGCCGAGCTGCACAAGTACGGGTTGTACGCAATCTTGGACCTGCACGTGTCGGCTCCAGGTGATATTCGCTCGACCGCAATGCAAGCAATGCCCGACGCGGATCACGCTCCGGCCTTTTGGTCCTCTGTCGCATCAACGTTCGTGCACGACCATGCCGTGATCTTCGATCTCTTCAATGAACCTCATCTCACAGACGTGATGCCTGCCGGTTCGAACTATTGGGGATGTTGGTTGTCGGGCTGCACCCTGAACACGGTCTACGGCCCCGGCCAACAGCCATCACCTCTGACTTGGCGGGCCGCTGGCATGCAGCAGCTGGTCAACGCGGTTCGAAGGACCGGTGCCACGCAGCCGGTGATGCTCGAGGGTTTGAACTACGCCAATGATCTGACCTCCTGCTACCCGCCGGCCCCCTGTGAAGGGTGGCTCAATCACACGCCGAAAGACAGCACGAAGCAGCTCATCGCCTCGATTCACATGTACAACTACGCGTTTTGCGTCACCGCGACATGCTGGACCGACGAGTACCTTCCAATTGCTCGGCGATATCCGATCGTGACAGGTGAACTCGGCGAGAACGACTGCGGCCATGGCTTCATAAATCGCTTCATGCCGTGGGCCGATGCCAATGGCGTCTCATATCTCGCGTGGGCTTGGACTCCACAGGAGAGTTGTAGTCCCGACCAGGGAGACTTTGGGTTGATTACCAACTTCTCGGGGTCGCCGAGCCCAGTTGGAGCGAGCCTTCGAAACCATCTCGCAGTGCTCGCAGCTAAGAGGTAGTGAGACGCTCCGCACGCGGTCGGGGATGAGACCGGAAGGCGCCGAGGCCCAGTCCGATCAACGCGCCCAGAGGGATCACGACGAATGGATAGTCGAGTGGATTGTCCGTTGTCATCATGATCAGTATGGCGAGTCCCGCGTACAGCGCCGCGAGCGTAGGAATCGAGACACCTGACGTATTCAAGGCGCGCCGCAGCAACCTCGTGCATCTGAACACGAACCAGGCGAACAATCCCAACCCGATGATGCCAAAGTCGTAAAGGACGCGCAGGTAGTCGTTGTGCGGCTGAGCAAGAGGTGACAACGCAGCAGCGCGAGCAGACGCCATTCCGGGGCCATGCCCGATGAGCAGTTCATTTGGCACTTCGGACCACAGTTCTTCCCACACTTTGGTCCGTCCCTCGGCGTTGACGCTGATTCCGCCGACGGAAAGGCTGACATCGCCCTGGACAAAGCGATCGTGAAGCGGCGCCCAAGAGGTCACAGCCCACATACCGCTGACAACCAACACGAGGCACAGGATCGTGTTGCGGGTTCTATGCGTCCGAGACCCGAACAGGAGCGTCAGCACGACCAATACGAAGCCGGCGAGAAGAGCCGTGCGTGAGAGCGATAGCGCGATCCCGATGAGGATTGCCAGGGACCACCAAAGGGATCTGCGTTTTCCGGACCTGTACTCGGCGAGGAACCATCCCATGCCGACTAAGGCGACGATCGCAGTTGGTCGAGTGCCGCCGAGCGCCTCCCCGACGCCAACAGCGCTGAGGACTGTGGCGATGCCGAGCACAATCGAGGTCACACGAAAGCATCGACCGGCCACGATGTCCAGACGGTCACCAACCGCGCGGCGAGCCGTGGCCGCGAGGAGTAGTGCACCGAGAAACGCGACCTGGACCATGAGGAACTGCACACCTTGTCGAGTCGTCCGCCCGAACGTCAGCGAGACCAACATCGACACGGTGAAGGCAACGAACGGGACGGCGGCGCGCGCCGCCGCTCTCGTGACCCGACCCGAGAGAAGCAGCACAGACCAACTGGCACCTCCCGCAAGGCCGGCGACGATCTCCGAAAACGAGATCGATGCGACACGGAGGTTTCCGACGCCTCCCGACAGAGAAACTGCGATGAGGAGGACTGCAACCACGCTCCCGGCGAGCCCGAGCGGTATTCGCCGCATGGTCTGGACGGTCGTCGACCCGCTCAAAGTCGTCACGTGACGATCCGACGACCGGCGAGTGCCAAGTTGCAAGTCGGATATCTCAGCCACCGGTTACCTCATCGTCCGTTATGCACTGACAAGTCAATCGAAGACATTGCACGTTCGGCCATCGCCACCGGTGACCATTTGGCGATCGCGCCGTCGCGGAGCGATTCAGGGACCCGTTTCGGACCGAGCCGGATTCGTAGCGCGAGCTGATGGGCCACCGATCGGGCATCCGAAGGATCGACCACGGCACCTATATCGGCCGATGTGACGAGATCCGCGGCAGCACCCGCGAGTGTCGACGTGACCTGTGGGAGCCCGGCGGCCAACGCCTCAGCGCAAACGAGAGACCAACGATCGATGAGCGAGGGCATGACGAAGAGGTCCGCGGCTGCGTAGTACTGAGCCAGCTCTCGAGGTTGGACGAAACCCGTGAGCGCGACCGGCACCGCCGGATGGAGGTGAGCCCATTCCTCGACTTCCTGTGTGAGTGGCCCCGATCCCACAAACAGTGCGCTCCAGGCCGGAAGGTCAGGATCGTCACCAAGGAGGTCCAGCGCTGCGAGCAGTTCGCGCACACCTTTCAACGCGGTCACGCGTCCAACGAACAGGAGAGTAACTCCGCGCAGCCCGAGTTGTTCGCGAATCGCCGAACGTACCGTATCGCGTGCATCGTCGACGCTCCTGCTCCATCTCGCCGTATCTACTCCGGTCATGCCAAGATCGATGCGCGAGTGCGGCATGCCGTACGCCGCCAGCGATTTGGCTGACTCTTCGCCGTTTCCCCAGGCTCGAGACGCCTCGCGCAGCAGCACCTTGCGGAACCTGGTCTTCAGCGCGGTCGCGTTGCTCTCCGTGTGAGGTGTCCCTTCCCACCAGACAATGAGCGGACGCTTACGAAGTCGGCAGAAGGTCGCGGCCGACGCAGTGCGCGCGCCCAACTCGGCCGAGACCACGACATCCGGTTGAAAGTGGTTGAGCAACGACACAACATTCAGCGGGATGTGGAGAACTCGTCGCTCAACCGAACTTTGAGTCGCACGCCTGGAAGAAACCGAAAGCGCGCGTGTGAGCTCCCATCGAAACTCGAACTCTCCTTCATCGATATTCCATTCGCGACTCGGCTCGCTTCTCGTTTCGAACGACACCAGCAACCGGCAGCGTTTCGCGAGTTCGTTGAGGAAGGGTGTTCGGTACGGTGCGGGTGCATTCGTGAGGAGCGCAACGGATGGTCGATCTGCACTCGTCATCGCTGTCTCCGTGTTGACATGCTTGAACAGTTGCGTCGGGTCAGCCCGCGTCGTAGACATGAAGGACCTCCCCGGGCTGAGGGGGACTGAGGCCCTGATTCTCGCCTGGATTGCGGCTCGTTAGAGCGACCTGGCCCCAGTAGGTGATCGCGCAGACGACGCTTCCGACCACGAGTCCCCAGACTGCGCCACGCAGACCGTCGACGCTGGCAAGCACGACAACGGCTCCGACCCGCGCCGCGCCCGCCACGAGCTGGACGAACACGATCCGAGGTCCCATCTCTCGGACCGTCAGATGCGCGTCTGCGCCGGAACTGGCAGCGTCGATGGCGTAGGAAATGAGCATCGGCAGCACGAGCGCGCCGGCCCCCGCGAACGCAGCGCCGAAGAACGTGACTAACACGAAGTGCGCGACGACGAGCAACGCTAGGCCATACACCGCGACGAGAGTGGCCATCAAGAGTGAGTAGCGCACGACCAGACCCAATCCAGTGGCACTGGTCGTTTTGACAACCCGCACAAGGTGCGGCATGAACACGCTCTCGCCGGCAATGGTGAGAAGCTGCACCGGACCGAAGAGCAGCTGGACGATCCGGAAGAGGCCGACCGCGGCGCGCTGGAACTCGGCGGCGATAATGATGGCAATGCCGTACATACTGAGCGAGAAGCTTCCGCTCGCCAGCGTGAACCACGCGCCCAGACGGGCCCATCTCCGAGCCCATCGGATCGCAGCAAGATTCATCTTCGGCATGACCGACAGCTGAAGGACGCCCAGGGCAGCTGCTAGCCAAGCTCCAGCTCCCCACGCCAGGAGGCACAGAGGAGCGGTCGCCCGACCGCTTGGCAGCAGGATGCCGAATGCAATGACCTGGCCGATCGCCCAGTACCCGTCGTTGGCGGTCGCCGTCCGTGCCCGCGACGCGGAGAAGGACGCAACCCGCCAGAACTCCTGGAGCGCGAGGCCGGGTGCGAGGAGGGCGATAACGAGAAACGATCGCCCGAGGTCAGATGACGGGCCGATGACCGCTCCGACGATAAGGAACACGACACCCCACGCCGTCCCCGCCAGGACGACGGCCCCGCTGGCGCACCGGGTGACGTCACGCCAGTCTTCGCCTTCGGTGGCGGAGGCAGCGAGGGTGAATGGCTGCATCAGTGCTGCCCTGACCACCGCGAGCGCGCCGAACCAGGCGAGGAACGCGAGCGAGAAGGTCCCGTAGTTGCGTGGTCCGAGAACTCGAGCCATCAGCAGGGACGGCACGAAATTTGTTCCCGATGAGAGAACTTGATCTGCGAGCGCCCACGCGCCCTGACGGCGCAGACTGCTCAACCGTCATCCTCTACGCGCATACTGGCCGCGCTGCTCGACCGGCTCGACTGTGCAGCCGAGACCAGACGGATGGGGACGCGGTTCATGAGCGGTCGCGGAATTGCTTCCATTTCGTGTCGTCATCCCAGGCTCGAGCCGAGCGGCGATGCGTCCTTCGGCAAGGAAATGACACTTCGATAGGCGCTCACGAGCGTGTCCAGTACGGCGTCTGGGGAGTACCGCGCCAGGTAGAGCTCACGTGCGCGGGTTGCCATGGTCGCCGCCTTGGGGTCTCGACAGCTCTGCCTGAGAGCTCCCGCCAAACTCTCGGGGTCGGCAGACGCGAGCCATCCAGCGTCGCTCGGTACGAGCGACGACAATGGACCGACCTTCGTCGCGACGATCGGACGCCCGCACGCGTAGGCTTCGAGCACCACAGTCGGCAGCGCTTCGAAGCCGATAGGGGAAACAATGACCGCGCGGCTCGCGCGCATATGTTGCACGACTTGTTCGGGGCTCGCCGGCCCGAAATAGCGGATACCTTGCAGTCGCGCCGCGGCTCGCTCGACGGCGTCCCGCTCGGGACCGTCGCCGACAATCGTGAGGACGGCCTCTTGGTCGAGGCCCGAGCGTTCCCAGGCTCGTAGGAGCAGCCCGATTCCTTTTTGATGGTCGAGTCTCCCGACAAAGACCAGACCTTGCCCAGGCGGAGTCGGGGGGCCGGGATCAGGCACCGAGTTTGGCACCACGCAGAGCTGGTTCTCTGGGAATGCCGGCCGTCGTCAGGAGTTCGGCGACGAACTCGCTCACGGCCAGGAAGCGATCGACCTGAGCCCAGGTCGATCGGTGGTGGGCGATGGCCGTGCCGAGTGCGAGGCTCTGCATGCGCGAGCCGCGGTAGCAGCCGTGCAAGACCGCCGGCCACGGCAGACTCTTGCCAAGGCAGTCGGTACAGGTCGCGCCGTCGCGAAAGAGGCTGCCAGAAGCGCAGATGTGCCGGAAGTTGTGAACTGTTTGTACGACCCGACAGTCGCTCGACTTTGCCCGCGCGATGACGGCGGGAGAAATCAGCGGATACACATTGTGGAGGTGCACGACATCCGGCCGGAATCGGCCGATGACTCCGCCGATCGCCGCGACATCCTCCCGAGAGAACGTCGGTCGTATGGCGAGCTCCAGGCGCTTTGCCCGCGAGAAGGCGGCGATCTCATCGCTCGAGCGAAAGTACGTCTCCACGTCGAGACCGGCGCTTCGCAGCAGTGCGATCTGTCCGTCGACGGCCTGGTTCTCACCCGACGGGAGCTCAGACCGGTACCGATTGTGGACGACGAGGACCCGCGGTAACACGAGATTCGGTGCTTCAGGCGACAGCAGCAGCGAGGGGCTTACCACGCACACCGGCCTCTTCGTTCTGCAGGAACCACTGATATGTGTCAGCGATCCCCGAGCGCAGATCGACTTCGGGGGCCCAGCCCAATTCGCGAATCCGCGTGACGTCGAGTACCTTCCGCGGTGTTCCGTCGGGCTTTGAGGTATCGAACACGAGCCTGACGTGCGGATGCACAACGTCGCGGACCATTTCACCGAGCTCGCGAATCGATAGATCGATCCCGGTACCCACGTTGATGTGATCCTCACCGTCGTAGCGATCCATCAGAAATACACACGCGGCCGCGAGATCGTCGACGTGCAGGAACTCGCGTCGAGGATCGCCGGTGCCCCAGATCTCCACCTCGCGACGACCTTCGACTTTCGCGTCGTGGAACTTGCGAATCAGAGCCGGCAGCACATGACTAGACGTGAGGTCGAAGTTGTCGTGCGGACCGTAGAGGTTTGTTGGCATCGCCGAAATGAAGTTGGAGCCGTATTGGCGACGGTACGACTGACACAGCTTGATCCCGGATATCTTCGCGATCGTGTACGCTTCGTTGGTTGGCTCTAACGGTCCGGCGAGCAGTTCGCTCTCGTTGATCGGCTGCTCCGCCAAGCGCGGGTAGATACACGAGCTCCCGAGGTAGAGCAGCTTCTGCACGCCATACAGATGGCTCGCGTGCACGACGGTGGCGTGAATCATGAGATTGTCGTAGATGAATTCCGCGGGACGGGTGCTGTTGGCGAGGATCCCGCCGACGGTCCCGGCGACGAGATGTACGAACTCGGGCCGGTTGGCACGGAACCAGTAGTTCACAGCCGCCTGGTCGCGCAGGTCGAGCTGGTCTCGGCTCGCGGTGAGGATGTTGCGATATCCCCGTGTCTCCAGCTCGCGAACGATCGCGGAACCGACCAGACCGCGGTGGCCGGCAACGAAGATCCGGGCGTCGGGGGGAACCTCTTGAGACTTACGCATGAGAAACGCTGCCTTCCGTGGTGCTCGTGCTGGGTCCCCGCACGTCCGAAAGCAGTCGCGGGGGATTGAAAAGGATTGCTCTGAGAAACGCGGGATTGTTCCGAAGGTACCTACCGCCAAGGCGCCGTGGCTCGCTGACAACGCGGTGTACCCACTCGAATCCGGTACGCCGGAGCCACTTGGGAGCCCGTCGGATGTCGCCGGCGAGGAAATCGAAGGCCGCTCCGACGCCGAGGAGCACCGGTGCTTGCAGCACTCCGACGTGGTCGTTCATCCACAGTTCCTGTTTTGGCGTACTCAAGCCCACCCACACGACGTCGGCACCCGAGCGGTCGATCATCTCGACCACCGCCTCATCCTCGGCCGGTGTGAGTGATCGAAACGGCGGCGAAAAGGTTCCTGCGATCCGAAGGTTGGGGAATGTCTCCCGCAGTCGGATCGAGACCCGGTCGGGAACACCGTCGTTGCCTCCGTAGAGGAACGACTTCCAGCCTTCCGCTTCGGCTCTGGCGCAAAATGCCAACAGGAAGTCGTGTCCACACACTCGCTCGGCGTCACCGACTCCGGCCCGGCGAGCCGCCCACACCAGCGGCATCCCGTCACACGCTACGAGACCGGCTCGCTGGTGCGCTTCGAGAACGTCGCGGTGACGTCGCGCCTGCATGATTCCATGTACATCGCGGAAAATCGAAAACGAGGGCTCGCGTCGGGTGATCCAGCCCGTTACGAGCTCCAGCGCGTTCGACATCGTGCCGGCGTCTACCGGGACGCCGAGCACATCGACGCGTGCGAAGCGATCGCGCGTACTCATGGACCCACCCGGGCTTCCTGGCGTCCGGCCGCGCTCTCCGGGTCGACGACTTCGGGCGGCGCGAGCCGAATGTCTTGGTCGAGGTGGCGCAGGCCGTGGAAGATGCGTAGGAATACCGACTCGACAGTTCCTAGCAGGATGATGATGTCGAGAGCAACCGACCAGTTCTGCAGATAGAACAAGTCGAAACGGCGGTAGGCCGCGAACGACGGGTTCTCGCGGCCTTCGACCTGCCAAAGACCTGTGAGTCCGGGGAGCACCGATTCTCGTGCTCTCAGCTCGGCGTCGAAGCGGGCTACCTCGTCTGGGAGGGCCGGCCGCGGGCCGACCAAACTCATCGTGCCGTTCAGCACGTTCCAGAGTTGGGGCAGCTCGTCGATACTCGTCGCGCGAAGGATCCGGCCGACCTTGGTCACTCGAGGATCGTTCGGCACCTTCACCAGAGGACCGTCACGAACGTTCAGATCGAGAATGAGGTCGGTCGCCCGCTCGGAGCCGACCTGCATCGTCCGAAGCTTGTACAACCTGAAGGGTGCGCCGTGGCGGCCGACCCGTTCCTGTCGGAACAGCACCGGCCCCCCGCCCTCCAACTTGATGGCCACCGCGGCGAGCGCCAGCAGCGGTGCGCTCAACACGAGCATGACCGAGGCGACCGCCGTGTCCAACGCGCGCTTCACCGCGAGCTGCCACGACGCCAGCGTGACCGGTTCGACGTAAAAGAGCGGCTCGTGCGCGAGCGGTGCCGGGCGGATACGCCCGATGTCCACGCCGCGCAGGCCGCTGGTCATCTGTACGTGAGCGCCGGCGTCGAGCAGGTCCCGTACGAGCTGGTTGACCCGAAACGACGGCAGATCGCCGGCGCAGATCAGTGCTCCGGTCGCTGCGAACTGACCGAACATCTCGACCGCGTGGTTCAGGTCGCCGCGTGGAAGATTCCCGAGACCGTTCGCAGGTGTCTCCGGCGTCTCCCCGGCGGCGGCGACCGTCCGATAGCCGAGCTCCGGATGCGTCGTGAGCAGCGCGAGCATCTCTGCGGCTTCATGGCCCGTGCCGACAAGGAGTATCGGGCGCTGATATCGCCCTGCGCGTCTGCAGTCGGTGAGCCAGGCACGGTAGCCACTGCGAAACACGATCAGGACCACGAACGTGGCCGAGATCCAGCGCGCGACCTCACCCGGTGTCACGATCGTGTGCTTGAACGCGGCGACCGCCAGCGCGCAGAGGGCGAGGATGAGACAGCCGCGGGCGATCCGTGCGTACTCGACCGCACGCAAGGTGCACACGCGTGCCCGATACAGACCGAGCGCATTGAACACCCCGACTTGGACAACGACGAGGGCGACGATCAGGAGGATCGAGGCCGCCGGCGTCCGGTCATTTCGCGGCCAGATGGCCGTCGTCACGATCCACGACGTCGCCACCGCGGTCGCGTCGAGCGCGACGAGAAGGATGCGCAGGAGCCGCGAGCCGCGCGGAACTGAGACCAGGTCCGAGCTGATCGTGCGTACATCCCCTGTTTTGGCCCGCGTCCGTGTCTCGACCATCCCCAACTCCGTCCTTGGTTACTCAACGTAGCCGCCCGCACACTGCCTGTGCAATGAGGAACATGGCCTCAGCAGTGTGCCCAGGGTTCGATGAGTGGAACCCCTAGGTGGCTGGTGTTTTTCGTGGGTGTGAGTGCTCGCGATTGGGGTGGGGTTCCGGGATAATCGCTGGTATGAGCTTTTTTGGGTGGTTGCGGTGACGTTGGGTCTGGCTCCGAGGCAGGCTGGTCTGATGAAGGGCACAGCCGGTTTTGTGGGTGGTCGGGTGGGGGATGACTCGATCTGGGCGTGGTTGCATCGGGAGTGTCATGTGTTGTTCCCGGATGAGCTTTTCGCTGATCTGTTCACGGTGACGGGCCGGCGGTCGGTGCCGCCGCGGATTGTGGCGACGGTGATGGTGTTGCAACGGCTGTTGGGGTTGACGGATCGGGAGGCGGTCGAGGCGTTCGAGTTCGACGCGCGTTGGAAGTATGCGTGTGGCGGGTTGGATTTCGATTATCCGGGGTTTGTGCACACGGTGTTGGTTGATATGCGAGCCCGGCTTGCTCGTTCGGATCGGCCGCGCCGCATTTTCGAGGTGAGTTTGGAAGCGGCCCGTCGGGCGGGGGTCGTGTCGGCGAAGCGGGTGTTGGATTCGACACCGTTGTATGACGCGGTCGCGACTCAGGACACGGTCACGATGATCCGTTCCGCGATCCGTCAGCTCCTCGCCGCCGCCGATACGGCACTGGAAGCCGGTTTGCGGCGGGTGTTGCGTCGTGATGATGACTACGCCTCGGGTGGCAAACCATCGTGTGATTGGGACGATCCGGTCGCCCGCGAACAACTCGTCGCGGAACTCGCGGCGGACGCGTTCGCGTGCTTGGCCGTCCTCGATGGTCTCGATCCCGGACCGGAGGTCACGCGGGCGGCCGAACTGTTGGCGACGGTCGTCGGTCAGGACCTCGAGGCCGGTGACGACGGCCGGTTCCGTATCGCCCGCAAGGTCGCCAAGGATCGGGTGATTTCCACTGTCGATCCCGACGCCCGTCATGGTCACAAGACCCAAGCGCGCGGTTTCGATGGGTACAAAGGCCATGTCGCGGTCGATCCCGACAGTGAGATCATCACCGACACGACCGTCACGCCCGGCAACGCCGGCGACGCATCCGTCGCGACCGATCTCATCGAAGACCTCACAGACGACACCGCCAACCGCGACGACACCGGGAACTGCGACGACACCGGGAACTGCGACGACGCTGGGAGCTGCGACGACGCGACGGTGTTCGGCGACTCCGCGTATGGGACCGGCCCGTTCCAAGCCCACCTCGAAGACCATGACATCACGTCGCGTTGTCGGACCCAACCACCAGCACCTCGACCGGACGGCATGTTCACCAAAGACTGTTTCACCGTCGATCTCGACGACGACACCGTGACGTGTCCGGCCGGACTGACCGTATCGATCCGACGCGGTGTGAACGGTGACGGCCTCGCGTCGTTCGCTGAGCATTGCACCCGCTGCCCGCTACGCGACCAATGCACCAACGCGGCCGGTGGCCGCACCATCCACGTCACCGTGCACGAAGCGGCACTCACCCGCGCCCGTGTACGACAAGCCGATCCCGACTGGCAGACCGACTACCGCGCCAACCGACCCAAAGTCGAACGCAAACTCGCGCATCTCATGCGCCGACGACACGGGGGACGACAAGCCCGCGTGCGAGGACGACCCAAAGTCGACGCCGACTTCAACCTCCTCGCCGCCGCAACCAACCTCGCCCGCTTCGCCGTCCTTGGCCTGCACTCCACACCCACCGGATGGGCCATCACCCCATAACCAACACCCCAGCCAACGCCACAACCCCGCCACGCACCGGTTACCCGCCGACACCATCGACCCAATCGCATCCAGCCGACCACAACACGCCCAGACTGAGGAGCCCCTTGCCGCTCAACGCACCGCCATCGCTGTCGAAGTCACTCCGTTCGACACCAGCCACCTAGAACGAAACGCGTCTCGACACCGGAGCCTGACGGCCAGATGGCTTGTGGCCATTCGTGCTGACGGTCGCGTAGGGCGCGTATCCGGTGTTCGACAGGGGCTCCGCGTTGTTGAGGACGGTACCGACCAGGGGAGCGTCGACCTGACCCAGGAGCTCCAATGCCCGGCGGATCGATCGACGGGTCGTGGACCCGGCACTCGCGACGAGGATCGTCGCGTCGGCAAGGCCACTCACGACCAGGGCGTCGCTGACCGGCAGGACAGGCGGACAGTCAATGAGCACCAAGTCAGCGGTCGCCGCAAGCGCTGAGATCGCTTCCCGAGCGCGGCTGCTTCCGAGCAATTCGGACGGATTCGGAGCGGGCGGACCCGCCGCCAGCACTGCGAGGTTGGGATGCCCGGCGACGACCTGCAGCGCATCGAAGGCCTGTACCTCGCCGAGCACGACCGATGTGAAGCCGACATCGTTGGGGAGGCCGAAGAGCTCGTGCAGCCGTGGCCGGCGCAGGTCGCAACAGATGAGTGCGACATGGCGGCCCGCGCTGGCGAAGGCGACGGCAAGGTTGGAGACGGTGACGGTTTTGCCCTCGGCGGACTCGGTACTTGTCACCTGGATGATCTTCAACGCTTCGTCGACGCCGAGGAACTGGATCGACGTGCGCAGCGTCCGGTAGGCCTCCGCTGCTATTTCCTCCTCCCCGCTGGCATCCAGTGTCACGAGCCGATTCGTTGCCTCGCGCCAGGCTGCGACCCGCGGGATCTGGCCGAGCACCGGAAGTCGACCGGTCGCCCGCTCGAGATCCTCACGGGAGGTGATCTTGTCGTCGAGGAACTCGCGCACGAACGCGAGTCCGAGTCCGAGCAGGACTCCGAGGATGAGTGCGATCGCGACGTTGCGGATCGGCTTGGGCGAGACCGGTCCGCCGGGCACGGTCGCCGCGGAGAGCATCTGCGCGCCGCCAACGTCGTTCAGGTTCTCGGAGACTTCCACGTCGCTCAGCTGCTGTTCGAGGGCCGATCGTTGCTGTAGCGCGGCCGTCAGCTGGTTCGAGCCGGACGGGAGCTTCGCGATCTGCAGCTGCAGCGAGTCGAGGCTGTCCTGGATTTGCTGGCCGGCACGGACCAAACTCGCGGCGCCCTGTTGACGGCTGTACGCGATGTACGTCTTTGCGTAGCCGTTGGCGTCATTGGCGGCGCTGGAGCCGCTCGAGCTCTGGGCGGCAACGCTCACAACGTTCGAGTTCGCGCTGTCGCTCGAGATGCTGACGGCGGGGACGTGACCGAGCGCCTTGGTTGCCGCTTCCTGGATGGCGTTGCTCTGGAGCTCCGCGGTTTGGGTGGCGACGTCGCGGGCTTCCTGATCGGAGGTTTCCGTCCCGCCGAGGAGGCTCTGCGATCCGGTCGGTTGGATGATGAGCTCGGCCGTCGCCTGATACTTCGCGCTCTCGCTGAGCGAAAGTGCGAACGCGGCCGCGACTGTGACGATCGTCGTGATCGCGACGAGCTTGCGGTGCCGCCAGACGGTACGGGCGTAGTCGCGCAGGTCGGCGGCGCGAACGTCGTCGTCCTCCTCGACCAATTCAGCCATCGTGACCGCCCTTCGCCCTCATTGTACTTCCGTATTCATCGGCTCTTTTCCACTGCCGATCAAGGTTTGAAGCCCTTTCCATGACCGGCCGAGGCTGCTCCGTACACTGCGGGGCATCGACCGGCCCTACCGTGTTCTCGTCGTCTGCACCGCGAACCAGTGCCGCTCGCCCATGGCCGCGGCGACCCTCTCGCGTCGCATGGCGGTCGCCCGAGTCCGCGGACAGCTGCTGTCGGCGGGCACCAGTGTCGACGAGCGTTCACCCGCGGTTGCCGAAGCGGTCACCGCGGCACGCGAGCTGTGGTTCGACCTGGCAGGCCACGAGAGCACCCCGCTTGACGCCACAACGGTCGCGAACGCAGACCTGGCGCTCGGCGTGACCCGCGCCCACGCGCGTGAGATCATCGTCATCGAGCCGGCCGCGGTGTGGCGCACCTTTACCCTCAAAGAACTTGTCCGCCGAGGTGAAGCCTCCCCCCGGAACCGGGAACCGTTCGAGGACTGGCTCTACCGGCTCGCGTCCGAGCGAGGCCCCGACGAGCTGCTCGGAAGTTCCCCCGACGACGACATTGCCGATCCGATCGGGCAGCCGCTCAGCGTTTTCCGCCGCACGCTCACCGAGCTCGACGATCTCGCCGATCGGCTGGTACACGTCGCCTGGCCGAGACTCCCGTGACCGATCGTATGCAGTTATCGCGGCGATGAACGGAGCTCGTGGCCGATGAACCTCAACGGCGCCAGGGTGGTGGTCACGGGAGCGTCACGCGGGATCGGTGCGCGCCTCGCAACCGAACTGGCCGCCAAAGGTGCGCGGGTCGCACTCGTCGCCCGATCTCGCGACACGATCGCGGACCTCGCGATCCAACTCGACGGAGACGCCTATCCGGCCGACCTCGCCGACCTGTCGACGATCGAGCCGCTGGTCCGTGCGATCGAGACCGACGGTCCGATCAACGTGCTGGTCAACAACGCCGCTATCGACCTGACTGGATCGTTCGTCGATCTCGAACCCGAACGTATACGCGAGCTGATCGCGGTGAATCTGGTCGCCCCGATGCTCCTGTGCCGGGCGGTGATCCCGACCATGCGGCTGCGAGGCGCGGGGCACATCATGAATGTGTCGTCACTCGCCGCCACGAACGCCCTTCCCGGCCTCGCGCCGTATTCCACGTCGAAGGCCGGCCTCAGCCATTTCACGGCCGCGTTGCGCGCCGAGTGCAAAGGCACCGGGATCACCACCACGCTCGCCGAGATCGGACCGGTCGAAAGCTCGATGATGCAGAGCCTGCACGGCCATCCCGCCACCGAACGGGCGCTCGCCCGTCTGCGGGCACTGCGTCTCGCGGTCGAGCTCGACATGGACGAAGTGGTCGCGGCACTGGTCGGCGCGATCCAGCACGAGCGTCGGCATGTGCGGCTCCCTCGAAGAAACGCCATGTTCCCGATCCTGACCGAAGCGCCGCGCCGAATGACCGAACTGCTCCTCACCGGCGTACGCGTCCAGGACGACTCGAAAGGCGCCCGATGACCATTCCTCGAACCGTTGACGACCTCACACCCGAATGGTGTAGCGAGGCACTCGGCCGGACGGTCACAACCGTCGCGGCCACAGCCCTCGGTGTCGGGATCGGGCTGGTCGGCCAACTCTTCCGACTCGAGCTCGACGGGCCCGACGGCGCGTCGACGGTGGTCGCCAAACTGGCGGCGCCGACCGACGAAGGCCGCTTCGTCGCGACGGTGCTCAACATGTACGGCCGCGAGGTCGGCTTCTACAACGAGCTGTCCGCCCGCACGAGCGTGTCCCATCCGAGGTGCCACCTTGCCGTGCATGACTCCAAGACGCAGGACACGGCGCTGTTGCTCGAAGATGTCTCGCCCCGCGGCCGTCTCCTCGACCAGGTCGCGGGCTGTTCCATCCGCGAGGCGCGGCCCGCCATCCGCACGTTGGCCCGGCTGCACGCATGTTTCTGGGACGAGACCTCGCTCGACGACACAGGTTGGCTCCGCAGACTGTGCGACGACCCGTATCCGGGTGCAGTCGCCTTCGCGTACGACACTGCGTGGCCACGAGTGCAGGAGTTCTTCCCCGAGCTGATCACCGACCGCGTCAAGACGTTCGGCGACGGATACGCCGCACACATTCCCGCACTGTTCGAGAAGTTGTGTGAACCGCCGCTCGTGCTCGCGCACGGCGACTGGCGGCTCGACAATCTGTTCTTCACACCCGACGACGACGTCATCGCGGTCGATTGGCAGCTGATCGACCGATCGGTGGGCCCGCGCGACCTCGTGTACCTCGTGACCGAAAGTATTGACGTTGTCGATCCGTCGGAGTACCAAGACGCGTTCGCGACGTACCTCGCCGATCTCGCCGATCATGGCGTCCACCCCGACGAACAGTGGGCGTTCGAGATGTACCGGTACGGCACGACGCTCGGGTTCGTCTACCCGGTGATCGCGGCGGGCGCGCTCACCATCGAAGATCCGCGCCATATCGAGTTGACGCGCGCGATGTTCCGTCGTTGCCTGCACGTGTTGGAAGCGCTCGACGCCTTCGACCTTCCGTTATAGCAGCGACCTGCCGGCCAGAAGTTTCTCGATGTTCTCGAGCGTTCGTTCCATGGCCTGGCGTGTGTGCTGATGCACCTTGTCCCCGCGAAGAAACATCTTCGTGCCCTGCTCTTTCGAGATGTCCCATGTCTCGCGCACGTGTGTGCCGCCCTCGACCGGCTCCAGGTCGTAACGCCAGATCCGTCCGCCGCTCAGCTTGCCCATGATGCCCGGCAGGCGCGACTGCCACGCGATACACCGGTTGTCTTCGAAGTCGACGACCTCGCTGACCATCGAATAGGGAATTCCGAGCTTCATCGACATGCCGAACGTGTCGCCGAGTTTCACTCGTCGGGGACTGTTCTTGGCGTCGCGCACAGATCCCGAGCCGTCGATGTCATGATGTCGGCTGGGGTCGGCGAGGAGGGCGAAGATCGCTTCGGCTGGCGCGGGGATGACCCGCTCGACGGTTTCGGTGTCTGAAGTGTCGGTCATTGGCGCAGCGTAGGCTGCGCCAATGACCGATGGACAACGCCTGGTCGGGCGAGCCGATGCTCGAGAGCGTTGGTTGGTGCCGTCGTGGCGAGCTCGCGACGCGTTCGGGGCAGGCATCGTCCAAGGCTTCCAGTCCGCCCGCGCCGCGGTCTTGGCGGTCGAGGTGACCCGATGCCCGCACGGAGCGATTCGGAGTTGAAATGGGAACGAACCCAGCCGGAAACCATGACGTCGTGAACGCGCTTCCCCGTCTCGACGCCGACACCGACGTTTCTGCCGTCGAAGCCGCACTGCGCGAACAGGGATGCGTCGTTGTCGAGTGCCTCGCGGCCGCCGAGCAGCTCGATCGGATCGAATCGGAACTCGAGCCGTACCTGCAGGCGACACAACCCGGCGCCGACGACTTCACCGGCCACAACACGCGTCGAACAGGCGCACTCCTCGCGCGTTCGCCCAGCTTTCGCGACCTGGCCGCGCATCCACTGGTGCTGGGTGCCCTCGACCGTGTGCTCGGCGACCACGCGACGAGCTACCAACTGCATCTGACCCAAGTGATCGAGATCGGTCCCGGTGAGCCTGCCCAGCTCGTACACCGAGACCAGTGGGCGTTCGACTTCTTTCCCTTTCCATCGGGATACGAAGTCGAGTGCCACACGATGTGGGCGATGAGCGACTTCACCGACAGCAACGGCGCAACCCGCCTGATTCCCGGCAGTCACACATGGGAAGACAAGCTTCGGCCTGCGAACGACGCGACAGTTCCCGCCGAGATGCCGAAGGGCTCAGTGCTGGTCTACCTCGGATCCGTCTATCACGGCGGTGGCGCCAACCGGTCGGCGCATCCACGTCGCGGCATCAACGTCGGCTACACGTTGTCGTGGTTGCGCCAAGAAGAGAACCAGTATCTCGCATGTCCGCCCGAAGTGGCGCGTGAGCTCCCCGAGCCGTTGGCACGACTGGCCGGCTATCAACGCGGCGCGTACGCGCTCGGCTACTACGGCGATCTCCGAGATCCCCTCGAAGCGCTGCACGGCCCCTCGGACGCCGCTCCCAGCTTCTCACGCGCGCCGTGAACGGTCCGAGCCGGCAGCCCCTTCGGCTCGGCCTGGTCGGTTGCGGCACGATCGCGCAGGCGCACGCCGCCGCGCTGCGGTTCCTGACCGACGACGGACTCGTGCGCGTGACCGCCGCCGCTGATCCCGACCCGAGCGGCGTCGAACGCGTCGTCCGGATTCTCGGCGAGATCGAGCACATCGGGCCCGATTGCTTCGCGGTCATCGACGACCCGGACGTCGACGCGGTCGTGAACACCACCCCGACCCGATTCCACCACGACTACGTCGCCGCCGTCGCCCGCGCCGGCAAGCCCTGCTTCACGGAGAAGCCACTCGCTCCGACCTTCGACGTCGTCCGCGACATCGTGCAGATCGTGCGAGACGCTCACATCCCCGTACAGGTCGGCTTCCAATCGCGGTTCCATCCGCTGATCCGTCGGCTGCGCACGATGGTCGAGACGGCCGAGTCGGGCGTGCCGATGGCGTACACGCTGCGCGACGACCAGTTCTGGCCTACCGGCGCGGTCGTCGCCGGCCATTCGAGCTGGCGGTCAGATCGAGCCGAAGCGGGAGGCGGCGCGTTGCTCGAGCACTCCATCCATTCGTGCGACATTCTTATATGGTTGTTCGGTCCCGTCGAACGTGTCTACGCCTCGACGCGGAACATGTTCGGCTTCAACGTCGAGGATGTCGCCGCGCTCACAATCGAGCATCGCAACGGAGTGGTCGGCAACCTCGTGACCGTCTTCAACGGTGTGCAACATCGCGAGGAGCGCAGACTCGAAGTGTTCTTCGAACGCGCTGTCGGTGGAACTCACGACCGACTTCGTCGTGGGAGCCCCGGAAGACTCGTTCCTGGTGCACCGCGCCGACGACCAGCACGCACAGCGTTATGACGTCGACGTCCTACGCCGCGAGGCGTTCGCCGCCGACGGCTTCGATCCCGACCGGACTGTCTTCGTATACCAGTTCTTCGCCCATCACGCGTTCGCGCAAGCATTGCGCGACGGCGCGCCCCCAAGCCCGACGTCGATGACGCGTGCCGCGCGCATGCACTGGTCGAAGCCGCGTACCGCAGTGCTGGCGGCCGACGGCCGGTCGATCTCGCCGAACTCGACGTATGATGCATGGGGGGACGGGTATGAACAGGCCGAGCGTGAACAGCCGGAGCATGAACAGGGTGCGTCGCATGTCGCCGAGACGGATGGCGCTCGTGGGCACCGCGGTCGCGCTGATCGGCGCGATGGTCGGCCTCGGATCGAGCGCGGCGGCGTCGAGCGCCGCGGTGATCCCGCCGCCGACGGGACTTCCCGCGTTCTACTCCGTTCCGCAGCCGCTGCCCACCACGATCGGCAAGCTCGTGAAGTCCGAGAAGGTCGCGGTCTCGGGAGTTGACGGGACGATGTACCGGGTCATGTACGTGTCGGAAAGCGAAAGCGGACATCCGGTCCCGGTCACCGGCCTGATCGCAGTCCCCAACGGGACACCTCCTGCCGGCGGGTTTCCCGTCGTGACGTGGGGTCATGGCACCAACGGCATGGCCGATGTCTGCGCGCCGTCGTTGTCTCCGGTGTCCGCCGTCCCGGAGCTCAACGCGCTGCTCGACCAGGGTTGGGTCGTGACCGCGAGCGACTATCAAGGAGAAGGAACGCCCGGGTTGATGCCGTATCTCGCTGGCGTCAGCGCAGCCCGCAACACGATCGACATCGTGCGCGCCGCGCTGCAACTGCCGGCTGCGCATGCCAGCAGCCGCTACGTCGTGTGGGGTCACTCAGAGGGTGGCCAGACCGCGATGTTTGCGCTGCACATCGGTGCTGCGTACGCGCCGACGCTGAAGCTACAAGGGGTCGTCGCCGGCGCGCCGCCGTCGCAGTTCTCGCTGATCTACGACTTTTTGAAAAACAGCCCGTACCGGTATTACCTGCTGATGGCAGCCGGTGGATTCAACGCGGCGTACGGCAACGTCGCCGCGCCGCTCGACGAGGTGCTCACGCCGCTCGGTTTGCACTACATCGGCGATCTCAGCAAGGGCTGCACGGGCTACCTGTCCCAACAACTCTCGAATGTCCCGACCGCGAGCCTGGTGAAGGCCGATCCCTTCACGGTGCCGGCCTGGAAGAAATTGCTCATGGCCAACGACCCGGAGAACTTCACCACGCCGAGCGCCGCACCGTTGCTGATCATCCAGGGAGGCGATGACGAACAGATCCCGGTCGTGTCAACACAGATCTTAGCCAAGCACTTGTGCAACATTGGTCAAGATCTCGAACGGTGGATCTACCCAGGTCAGAGTCACGCGGGGGTGATCGGCCCATCAGCTGACGACATGATCCACTGGATCGCCGACCGGTTCGTGGGCGGTTCGAACCCCGATCCGTACATGCCGACCGGGCTTCCCAACATCGGCACCACGGTCTGTCCGAGCTGACGCGACACGCGTGCGTCACCGACGCGTGTCAATCCAGAGAATTCGTCCGGCGATTGTGAGCTCGGCCGAACTTTTTCGGTGCGCGTGCCGTACAGTCTTTCGACGTCGACTTGCGAGCCAACCGGAACGGTGATGCGGACCGTAGTGGGGGGCGATGAGGGGCCGACGTACGGAGTCGTCACCACGACGTCGGTCCGGCATCGTGCCCCTCATCGCGCAGACCGTACGATCCGGATGTGAAACGGTCGATTCCTGTTCTGGTACGTGCCGCCGTCGATGACGTCGGCGACAAGACGTGGCTGCATACGCCCGCGGGCACGTTGACCTACGCGCAAACCTTGGGACGTGTCGAGCGAGCCGCAAGTGCGTTGCGCGTACATGGGGTCGGTGTCGGCGATCGAGTCCTCGTCACGCCGCGCAATACGGCCGACTATCTGTTGAGTTGGCTGGCGCTGATGGAAGTCGGCGCGATCCAGGTGCCCGTGAACCCCAAAAGCTCCGTCGCGGAGCTCGCCGGGTTCGTCAACCAGATCCGGCCGACTCTGATCATCACCGACCCGGACCTCGCGGCGACGGTCGACGCCGCGGTGCGCGACGCGGGTGTCGACTGTGTCGACGTCGCGGCGCGCGACGCGGGCGTCGACTGTGTCGACGTCGCCGCGCTGTACGCAACCGAACCCGACGGTCGAGGACCGGCCGACGTTGACGAGTCCGACGTCGCCGTGATGATCCCAACGTCTGGCACGACCGGCCGTTCGAAGCTGGTCATGCAAACCCACCGGGCGTACGTGATGGCCGGAGAGGGATTCCCGTTCTGGATGCAGCTCAGTTCCGACGACCGGCTCCTGACATCGTTGCCGCTGTTCCATATCAACGCGCCCGCGTATTCGACGCTCGGCTCGATCTCGGCGCGGGCCAGCCTCGCGCTCCTACCGAACTTTTCGGCAACCACGTTCCTCGACGACGCACGCACCTTCGGTGCGACAGAGTTCAACAGCATCGGCGCAATGCTCGAGATTCTTGTACGTCAGCCGGCACGACCCGACGACGCCGACAATCCGATCCGTCGCTGCTACACCGGGCCGTCACCCGACCGCGAACATCAGCTCGAGATCGAGGCCCGCTTCGGCTTTGAGATCGTGTGCGGCTACGCGCTGTCCGAATCGCCGTATGCGCTCATCTGGCGTCACGGTGAACGGCCCTACGGTTCACTCGGGTCGCCACGGCAGCATCCGGTGCTCGGTCATGTGAACGATGCCCGCGCCACAGACGACGGACGTGTCGTCGGGCCCGGCGAAACGGGCGAACTCGAACTCCGCAATCCGGCGATCATGCGCGGCTACTACGAGATGCCGCAAGAAACCGCGGCGGTCATCGTCGACGGCTGGTTGCGTACCGGCGACCTGGTACGCGTCAACGACGACGAGACGTACACGTTCGTCGGCCGGAAGAAAGAGGTCATACGCCGCCGCGGCGAGAACCTCTCCCCGGTCGAAGTCGAAGCCGCGCTGGAACGTCATCCCGACGTCGCCGAAGCTGCGGTGATCGGAGTTCCGTCGGACCTCACCGACGAGGACGTGAAGGCGTTCGTCGTCGCCGCGCCCGATCGCATCCCCGACCTCGCGGCAATACACGCCTTCGTACGCGAGCATCTCGCCGCGTTCAAAGTGCCGCGCTATATCGAAATCGTCGCCGATTTGCCGCACACCGCCACCGACCGGCTCGCGAAACACAAGCTCCCGAAGCAACGCACACCGGTCGAAATGGACTTCGACGCCTCGCGCGGCAGTCTCGACGTTCATGACACCTCGACAGGACCTCGACTGGGCCCATACCTGGATCGGCGGCGCGACCCGCGAGCACATCACCGTGGCCGGCCGCGACCTCCCCTCCGAGATCATGGGTCGGTTCACCCTCACCGAACTCACCTACTTGCTGGTCACGCGCCGTGAGCCGACACCGCCCCAACGTCGCCTGCTCGACGCGGTGCTCGTGTCGATCGCCGATCACGGTTTCACGCCCAGTTCACTCGCGGCGCGGCTCACGTACACAGGTGCGCCGGAGGCGATCCAGGGTGCGATCGCGGCCGGGCTCCTCGGTGCCGGCAGTGTGCTGCTCGGACCGGCCGGCGACACCGCGCAGTTCCTGTCCGACGCGTTGCACGCGGCCGACGTGCCGGCCGAACCCGACGACGCGACGCTGCGCGGCATCGCCGAAGACGCGGTCGATGCGCGGCGCACGGCCGGGACGCGAGTACCGGGCCTCGGCCATCCCGTACACAAAGACGTCGATCCGCGCACGCCGCGTCTGTACGCCATCGCGGCCGCCGAAGGTCTGCTCGGCCCGAACCTTCGGTTGCTCGAACAGGTCGCCGCAGTACACGACGAGCGCAGCAGGAAACACCTTCCGGTCAACGGTGCGGGAGCAGCCGGGGCGGCACTCGTCGATCTTGGTCTTCCGGCGTCGAGCGCCCGCGGTGTTGTGCTGATCGCCCGCACCGCAGGTCTGGTCGCACATCTCGTCGAGGAGGCAGCGCAGCCGGTCGGCATGCCATTGTGGCTCGAAGTCGAGCGCCGAGCCGGCGTCGACTGACTCGAACGGGAAGGAGTTCAGATGGCACCACGTATCGTCATCATCGGCGGAGCGAGCAATCAGTGGGCGCCGTCGTTGCTGAACGACATGGCCAACACGAGCTCGCTGGACGAGGCAGAAATCGTGCTCGAGGACATCAATCCCGACCCACTGCCACGAATGGTCGAGTATGCGGAGCACCTCGGGCGGCTACGAAACCTTCCGTGGAAGGTCAGCTCGACGACCGACCAGCGCGCGTCGCTCGAAGGCGCCGACTTCGTTGTGGTGGCGATCTCTACCGGCGGCTTCGACAGCATGCGCCACGACGTCGAGATCCCCGCACGGTATGGCATCAAGCTGTCGGTCGGCGACCAAGGACCTGCCGGTGTGAGCCGCACCCTTCGGGCTGCGCCGGTCATGATCGGCATCGCACGTGACATGGAACAGATCTGTCCCGACGCGTGGATGCTGAACCTGACCAATCCGATGACGCACCTCGTACGGGCGATGACCCGTGAGACATCGGTGAAGGTTGTCGGATTGTGCCACGAGGTGACGATCTGTCGGTTCTATCTGTCGATGTGGCTTGGCGAACCCTTCGTCGACCTCGAACCCACCGTCGTCGGTGTGAACCACCTGCCGATCATGACGAACCTGAAGGTCGGCGGCGCCGACGACGGCTTCGACCGGCTCCGGGCGCTCATCGAAGGTCCGGCCGCCGCCCGCGGAGCGTCTCCCGTTCGTCATTCCCGACGGGATCGGAATGGGGCCCAGCACCCGCAACCGCGCCGAATGGACCAAGCAGGACCTGCTCGACGCAAACCGCGTGAAGATCGAGTTGTTCCAACGGTTCGGCGCCCTGCCCGCGTCGAACGACCGGCACCTGTGCGAGTTCTTCCCAGGTTTCATCACGCAGGCGTCAGGTTGGGGCGAACGCTGGCATGTGCACCTCACCACCATCGCCGAGCGCATCGCGTACGAAGAGCGGTACAAGGCGGATCTCGAGGCACGACTCGCGTCGCAAGACGTGTCGACGATGCCGTCAGGCGAGATGGTCGCCCCCCTGATCGACTCGATGATTCGCGACCGGCGCCGCACGTTCCCCCTCAACCTTCCCAATACCGGTCAGGCACCGGACATCCCGAACGACGTGGTGGTGGAAACGATGTGCGTCGCCGACGCTGACGGACCGCGAGGCGGCGTGCCCGCGTCTGCGCCCGGCGTGCTCGGCGAGTACGTGCGTCGCATGACCGCGGTGGACGAGCTGTGCGTGGAGGCCGCGATCAGCGGCAGGCACGACGACGTGATCGCGGCGATGCTCGCCGATCCGCTGTCCGCCAAGCTCGACTACGACGACATGGTTCGCATGACCGACGAACTCCTCGCCGCGACGAAGCCTTGGCTGCCGCAGTTCGTGTGAGCAGCCTGGCGTCGCCCGGACCGGTCGTCGAGCCGGTCCGATACCACCGGCCCGGCGTGCGAACGACGCAACCTTCGTGTGTTAACGACCGGTCAAGCGTCGTTGGGCCACCTTGGCGTACGCGCCGATGCCGCTCGACGGCTGGAACGCGTCGGACGCGCGGGTCAGCGTTGCGATCTCGTCGATCGTCAGTTCAAGCTCCGCGGCGGCCACGTTGGCCTCGAGCTGTTCGACGCTGGAAGCGCCAGGAATCGCGATCACGTTGTCGTGGCTGATCACCCACGCCAGCGCGACCTGTGCCGGTGTCGCGGCGTGCGCGTTGGCGACCGCGCGTACCGTGTCGATGAGCGGTTGGGCGCGGTCGAGGCTGTCGGGAAGGAACAACGGATTGTTCAGCCGCGCCGAACCCGAAGGCGCATGCGCCGAGGTGTACCGGCCCGACAGCATGCCCATGCCGAGGGGACTGTACGCGATGACCAGCCTGTCGTTCGCTTGGGCGTACGGCACCAGCTGCGCGTCGGGCTTGCGGGCGACGAGGCTGTACTGAACCTGGTTCGACAGCACCGGTGCGCCGAGCGCCTCCTCGGCGGCGCGCCAACGTGCGAGCGAGAAGTTGCTGACCCCGACGTCGGTGACGATCCCCGTCCGTTGCAGACGGCGCATCCCTTCCATCTGCTGCGAGATCGGCACGATCGGGTTTGGCCAATGGATCTGGTAGAGGTCGATGGTCTCGATGGCGAGGCGGGCGAGACTGTGACGGCCGTGACGTTCGACGAAGCCGGCGGTCGGCACGATCGGAAGTACTTTGGTTGCGACGAACGCTTCCTTGCGGCGGTCGCCGAGGGCGCGGCCGACAATCTGTTCCGAGTTGCCGCGTCCGTAGACTTCCGCGGTGTCGATCACGTTCACGCCGAGGTCGAGCGCCCGGTGCAGGATCCGGCCGGCCTCGGTGTCGGTGTAGCTGGAGCCGTAGCCCCAATCCTTGGAGCCGAACTGCCACGTGCCCAACCCGATCGCAGACAGCCGAGTTCCGCGTACATCGACGAATCGCACGGTCCGAGCCTACGCTCGGCGCATGGGTTGGGAATACATCGTGGTCTCGAAGCGCATGGACAGTTGGATCGTGTCCGGATCGGACGATACGCAAGGCACCAGCGTCCTGATCGACCTGTTGAACCGCCTCGGCGCTGACGGCTGGGAGCTCGTCACCGCGATCGGCGACCCCGGCCAACCGCGGGTGTATCTGAAACGTCCGACCTCCTGAGGCGAACGCGGTGGGTCTGCCGGTCGCAAGGGATCTGGTGCGTGCGGTGTTCGACCGGCTCGTGCCGGGCGACGCCTACCCGAGCGCGAGCGGAGCCGGGATCGTCGAATGGCTCGACGCGAACGCCGAAGGCGACCACGCTCGCATCTGGGCGGTGCTCGAACCCGGGTTCGTCATGCTCGAGCGACAAGCCGTTGCTCGGTTCGGGCGCTCGTTCGTGACGCTGCCGACCGAAGACCAAGATGAACTGCTGCGCGGCCTACGAGTCGGGCGAAGGCGCCCGGGTTGTCGGCGCGGCGACATGGCTCGCGGCGGAGGGCTACTACGCCCGGCCGGGACCGGGCTGGGAGATGGTCGGCTACCGGGCTGGTCCGGCGCGAGTCGCGGACCTCGAGCCGCGACCCGCACGGCTGGCGACGCTCGGACTGTCGGACGCCGACGATTCGTACGACGTCGTCGTGATCGGAGCCGGTGCCGGCGGCGGCGTAGCTGCATGCGTCCTGTCCGAGACAGGCGCGCGGGTGCTGCTCGTCGAGCGCGGTGCATGGCTCACCTTCGACGAAGTCGGCGCCGACCACGTCCGCAATCACCGGCTCGCGGTCTACGGCGACAACACGCCGGTCACGATCGCGGCCGGCCCCCGGGTGTTGGCGGCAGGCCGCGAGGAGCGCGTCGTACGCGCGTCGCACGAGCCGGGATGGCACGCGAACGCGATGACCGTCGGAGGCGGGACGCGGGTGTTCGGCGCCCAGGGATGGCGTTTCTTCCCGGACGACTTCCGGATGGCCACCACGTACGGGATACCCGACGGCAGCGCCTCGCCGATTGGCCGATCAGCTACGACGACCTCGCGCCGTTCTACGAGCAGGCCGAGTGGGAGATCGGCGTGGCCGGCGATGGTCGCATGCATCCGGCGAGCGGTCGTCGCGCCCGGGACTATCCGATGCCGCCCGCGGTCCCGACGGTCGAGGCGGGTGTACTCCGACGCGGCGCCGACCTGCTCGGCTGGGCGACCGGACCGGTCCCGCTGTTGATCAACACCGTGCCGTACCAGGATCGGTCCGACTGCGTGCAGTGCGGCCAGTGTGTCGGATTCGCATGTCCGACCGACGCGAAGAACGGCACGCACAACACGGTGATCCCGCGTGCGCTTGCGACGGGCCGATGCGCACTGGTGACGTCATGTGTCGCCGAACGCGTCGAGACCGACCACCACGGCCGGGTCACCGGCGTCGCGTTGGTCGATGCGACGGTCGGTCGCCGGACCATACGTGCCGGCCACGTCGTCGTCGCGGCGGGAGCGATCGAAACCGCACGGCTGCTGCTCGACAGCCGCAGCGCCGCCCACCCGGCCGGAATCGGAAACGGCCACGATCAGGTCGGCCGGCATCTGCAGGGCCACCTCTATACCGGTGCGTTCGGCCTGTTCGACGATCCGGTGCAGGACGGCCTCGGGCCCGGACCGGCGATCGCGACGTGTGGGTTCGTGCACGCCAACCCGGACGTGATCGGCGGTGGGATGCTCGCCAACGAGTTCGTGAAGCTCCCGATGATGTTCTGGCTGACCAGCCAGACGCCCGACGCGCGCCGTTGGGGTCTGGCCGCCAAGCACGCGATGCGCGACGGGTACCGCACCACAAGTCAGGTCTTCGGCCCGGTGCAGGAAATCCCGATCCGCAGTTCGCGGGTGACCCTCGCCGACGGTGTCTTCGACAGCGTCGGGCGCCCGGTCGCGCGACTCGCAGGCGGCCAGCACGTCGAAACGTTACGTACGGCTGAGGTCATCCGCGCCCGGGCCGAGGAATGGATGCACGCCAGTGGCGCCCGCCGGGTGTGGTCGACACCGATCTCCGATGCGCTCACGGCCGGTCAGCATCAGGCGGGCACCTGTCGGATGGGTGACGATCCCACGACGTCGGTGACCGATCCGTGGGGACGGGTGCACGGTCACGACAACCTTTGGGTCATGGACGGCTCGGTGCACGTCACGAACGGGCCGGTGAATCCGGCGCTGACGATTCTGGCGCTCGCGTTCCGATCCGCGGCCCAGCTCAGCCGTTCGTAGCGCGAGCCCGGTACGCGATCGGGCACGGATCGGCCGCACGCGCGACCCCGCCGATCTGCTCGGCGATCGGGCGCAGCGACGTGAACTGCGCGTCGAGCTCGTAGGCGGTGCACAGACGGCGTACGGTACGTGTGATCGCCGACAGGGAAAACCGTCGCGCCGGGCAGCGGTGAGGACCGTGACCGAAGGTGGTCACCGTTTCACGAGTCGGGAGCGAGTCTTCGTCGCGCAGACGTTGGCCTTCCCAACGGTTCGGTTCGTAACGATCGAGGCCGGGCGCCGCGCTCGTGTTGGTGAGCGCGAGCATGGTGGCGAGTGTGACTCCCCGCGAAAGCCGGTAGCGGGTGTTTCCGTCGTCGAGTTCGAGGTCGGTCATGACCGTACGGGACATGAGGGAACACTGACCGATGCGTGTCGATTCCAGTGCGCAACGTTCGAGGAGCGGACCGTCGCCGGCGACGACGCGGGCGAGCGTGTCGGGTTCGAGGGTCAGCTGCGCGAGCGTCCATCCGAGCGCCGCGAACAGGTTCGTCATCGTGGCGACGTGCAACAGCACGACGTCGCGTGCGATGCCCTGCGTACGCGACGGCTCTTCGGTGTCCGACCATCGATGCGCGATCTCGTCGAGGAAGCCGGGCCGACCGGGCCGGCCGTCTGCGTCGGCGAGCAGCGCACCGACCGCGGCTTCGAAGCGTGCGAGCGCCTCCCGTTCGATGTGCTTGTCTGCGGACTTCACGGCTCGCATACGCGCCGGATGCACGAAGGCGTCGGCTGCGTCGAGCAGGTCGAGCTCGGCGACGAGCGGGCCGAACCACGGCGGGTCGGCCGCGCGGTCGCCGACCCAGCACGCCAGGCCGAGCCGGTGGCCGACTCGGCGGGCGAAACCGAACGCGTCGATCGTTCCCTCGGCGCCGAGCGCGGCGATCTCGAGATCCAGCGCGTAGTCGAGGTGCCCGAGATACGTTTCGACTTCCTGGGCGCCGAAAAGATCGTGCGCGAGCGTGCGTACCCCGGCGAACAATTCTTCCGGGAGTTTGCGGGCGAGCATGCGGTAGTCGGCCACGCCCTTGCTCGCGTCGCGTTCGGGAAGGGCGTAGAACGCCCGCAATGCGTCAGGTGAGAAGACGAACAGGTAACGATCACGGCCCGACGCAACTTCGAACGTGTCGCCGAGATCGGCGCGGGCCTGCGCGAGTGCCGTGACCGGATCGGTCACGTCGGGATCGTCCCACGGCAGCGCAAACGGGGCGAGCGGAGGTGAAGGAGAAATCTGCATCGTCATCGCATTTCGCCGCGATGGTGTCTGATCACGTAACCGCGTCCGGGATGGTTGAGCTGTTCGACCGCGCTGATCACCGCCGCTCGGTCGTAGTCGACTCGTCGGTGCTCGACGCGGTAGCCGCCGGTGTCAGCGTCGAGGATCACATAGGACGCACGCAGGTCAGGAGCGATCGGGTTGCTCACGCTTCCGAGGTTGACTGCCCGGATCGGCCCGACCTGGCGGTCGACGGGCCGATGCGTATGACCGGCGAAGACGATGTCGGCGCCGCATCCGGCGAGCAACGCCGCTTGTGCGGCGTCGGTCGCGCTGCGGATCGATGCCCGGCCCGTCGTCGGCGATCGGTGAGGCGTGCACCGCAAGCGCGCGGGTGCCGTCCGGGAGTGTTCTGCGCAGCTGCAACGGCAACGCCTCCAGCCATCCGCTCAGTCCGGCGGCTTGCATGTACCCCGCGGTCCACCCGAACGATCCTGCGACCTCCGCGATGACCGAAACGAGGGAGGGATCGGCGATCGCCTCCGCGACAGAAGGCGCAGGCCGCTCGCCGGTCGCGACGTAACGGTCGGTGTTGCCCCGCAACACCGACACGGTCGGGAGGGCATCGAGCCGCTCGACGACCCCGACCGGATCGGGGCCGAGCGCGACGAGATCGCCGAGCGCCCAGTACTCGTCGACGCCGCCCGATTGCTCGATATCGCAGAGCACCGCATCGAGCGCAATCGAGTTCCCGTGAATATCGGACAACAGCGCAACCCGCATCGTGTCCCTTCCGCCGGACGATGCAACGTCAGGCTATGTGCACGCCACCGCGCGTCAACCTCCGACATGGCCGGCGGCGTTATCGTTGGCGGTCTGGAACCGTGTACGCCGTCGTCTGCATCTCAGGTCCCGGTTTCCGAGACACCGATGAGCTACGGCCTCTTCATGGTGCTGTTCCCCGACGACGACGCGTGCCTCAACTTCTTGAAAGCCCGGTACCATCACGACGGCTCGGTGTGCGCCAAATGCGGTCGGGAAACGAAGTTCCATCGCATCAAACGGCGCGCCGCATATTCGTGCCAGTACTGCGGCGCTCAGGTGTACCCGACCGCGCACACGATGTTTCACAAGTCGACGGTCGGCTTGCAGCGGTGGTTCTGGGCGATCTACCTCGTGTCGTCGACCCAACGTCAGATCTCGGCGAAGCAACTCGAACGCGAGATCGGTGTCAGCTACCCGACCGCGCAGCGCATGTTGAAACACATCGCGTCGGCCTTGGCCGACGACGATGCCGTCACCTGACCGTTCGAGGCGAACGTTGAGGCCGAGCTACCCGACGGGCCGACAACGAGTCGTCAACCCGTCCAGTCGCTCGGCCCAGTGCGACCAAGAAGTCCCGAGCGCTCATCCGAACCTGTCGGTCGGCGATGTCCGACGGCACCGCGCGAACCTTGCCGCTCCTGTTCTTTTCGGGTTTGGCTTGCTCGGGCACCCGACCAGCCTAAGCCGGTGTTGTCGCTACCGGCGCTGGCCCTGCCAACTCGTCGTCGTCGTGGCCTGCGACGCCTCGCTCGCCACGTTCGCCGTGAAGTTTGGCTGCGAGGAATCGAGCGTCAAGTGTGACCGTCGCCGCGGCAGCGTCGTCGTGGTCGTGGAGGTGGTGGTGGACCCCCCACCCCCATGTTTGCGCGTCGTTGTGGTCGTGACCGGCCTGGTGGTGGTCGTCGTGGAACTGGTCGTGGTGGAACTGGACGTCGAGCTGGTGGAACTGGACGTCGAGCTGGTGGAACTGGACGTCGAGCTGGTGGAACTGGACGTCGAGCTGGTGGAACTGGACGTCGAGCTGGTGGAACTGGACGTCGTCGTGCTTCCCGTCGTCGTCGAAGTCGGGCCGCCGGTCGACGTCCACCCACCGCACGGCTCGTATTTCGAGCCGTCGAGGTTGATGCTGAAGAGCGCACCGTTGATGTGCGCGGCGATGTCGGCAGCGCAGAACGACGTTCCACCTTGGTACTCGGCGTTGAACACGGCTTTGTTCGCCTGGGTGAACACATTTTCGGTGTTACATTCGCTGTACTGGTTGCACTGCTCGTCGAGCGCCCAATCGAAATACGGTTCGAGCTGTGCGGTCTGGTCGTTGTCGTTCTTCAACCCGACGGACAGGCCGAGGCTGTGCGCCGTGTTCGCGATCCATTCGTTGTAGGTCAACTGGTCGGCTGCCGTGGTCGGGAAGCCCGGGTTGTTTTCGTAGCTGTCGATGTTGTCCGGTTCGAGTGCGTCGAAGCCTTTCTGGACGCACATCTCCATCCGGGCGGTCATGATCGGCTCGATGATTGCGAGTGCACCGGACGAGGCGCGAATGTCGAGCCAACGCTCGCCGGGCCAACCGTTGGTGTTGCCGAGGACCGAAGCAGGGAACTCGGAGTAGTCGGAGCGCCAGTTTTCTGCCGTGCCGAAGTCGATGTAACACACGGCGATCGTGCCGTGCGCGTGAAGTGCGGCGACCGTCGCCGCCGTGTTGTCGAAGCCGTCAATGTCGAACATCTGCACGTTCGTGTTGGTCGGGACGGTCCCTTGCAGCTGCCAGTTCCAAGTCATGGAGGTATCGGACGTCGGCTGCCAGATCGTTCCGGCTGACGCAGTGGCCAGCTCGTAGGGAATGCCGATAACCGCGAGTGCCGCGAGCACACACAGCATTCTCTTCAGGGTTTTCATACGCGCTCCAGAGTTTGGACGGATGCGGCAGCCCAAAAGGAATGCATCGGCCGAACTCCTGTCCCCCTTCAATACGTGTCGTGACTTGATAGTTCGTGGGGGGTGCGGCGCAAGGCGGCCCGCCTGGTAGACAGCGGGACGTGAGATTCGGACTCGATGTCGCCCAACAACGTATTCCCTGGTCCGAGGTCGCGTCGAGGGCTCGTTTCGCCGAGCAACTCGGCTTTACCGGGATTTGGGGCTTCGATCACTTCCAGCCGATGTACGGCGACGGGCCAGGCGAATGTTTCGAAGGCAACACCACCCTCGCCGCCCTCACCGGCATCACTGATCACGTTCGGCTCGGGTTGCTCGTGACGGGAATGACGTACCGCCATCCTTCGGTGTTCGCGGCGGAAGCGATCACCATCGACCACGCCTCAGGCGGGCGCCTCGAATTGTCGTACGGCGCGGCCTGGTTCGACCAAGAACACACCGAGCTCGGCATCCCGTTCCCGGAGCTGAAGGAACGTATCGACGCGTTCGAAGAAGCAGTACAGATCGTGCGCGGGTTACTCACGACTGACGCGTTCACGTTCGACGGAAAACATTTCCAGATCAAAGATGCGACCCTGTTGCCGCGTCCGGTCCAGCAACCGCACCCGCCGATATGGATCGGTGCGTCGGGCGAGAAGCGGATGATGCCGATCGCCGCCCGCTACGCCGACGTCTGGCACTGCTTTGGTCCACCGAGCTACCTCGCCAAAAAGTCGGAGCGGCTCAGCGCGTTGGCCGAAACCGCCGGACGCGATCCCGAAGCGATCCGGCGGGCGGCGTCCCTGTCGATCGAAGCCGACCTCGACGGCGTCGCACGACTCGTCGACGAGTGGGAGGCGGCCGGCTTCGACTATCTCGTGTGCGGTTGGCCGAGCGAGGGCCGAGACCTGGTCGAACAGTTCGCGGCGCGCCTCCTCGCCTGACCCGAATCCCAAACTGACGCTAACGTCAGGTTCTCGACCGGGAGAAGATCATGCGTGAACTGCCGAAGATCATCAGCGTCGACGACCATGTGATCGAGCCGCCGCACGTGTGGCAAACGTGGCTGCCGCAAAAATGGCGGGAGCGGGGCCCGCGGGTCGAGCGCAAGAAGTGGGGCAACTTCAAGCTCACGCCCGGCGCGAAATATGTGATGAACGAAGACCCCGATGGCATGTGGGGCGACGCGTGGTATCTCGACGGCAAGCTCATCTACGTGCAGAAACGGTTCGTCGCCATTCCGCTCGAAGCGACCCCCGACGGCGATCTGTCGAAGTTCGATCCGAGCGTCATGGTGATGACCGCGGTGACCTACGACGAGATGCGGCCCGGATGCTACGACCGAGACGAACGCGTGAAGGATTTCGCGCTGAACTGGACTGACGGTTCGCTGCCGTTTCCGACGTTTCCTCGTTTCTGCGGCCAGACGTTCTACGAAACCGAAGACAAAGAACTCGGGCTGGCGTGTGTGCAGGCCTACAACGACTGGATGGTCGAGGAGTGGTGTGCACCGTCAGGCGGTGTGAACATTCCGCTGTGCATCATGCCCCTGTGGGACGTTGAGCTCGCCGCGGCCGAGATCCAACGCAACGCCGATCGGGGCGTGCGCGCCTTCTGTTTCACGGAGCTGCCGCACCATTTGAAACTGCCGACGATCCACAGCGGCGGGTGGGATCCGGTATTCACCGTCTGCAACGACACCGGCGTGACGTTGTGCATGCATATCGGGTCGTCGTCGACGAACCCGGCCGCGTCGCCCGACGCACCGGCCGGGGTCGGCGGAACCCTCGCCTTCAACAACTCGATGTCGTCGCTCGCGGATTGGCTGTTCTCCGGGAAGTTGATCCAGTTCCCGAAGTTGAAGCTCGCGTATTCGGAGGGTCAGATCGGTTGGATCCCGTACGCGCTGGAGCGGGCCGACACGGTGTGGGACAAGCACGACGCGTGGCAGAAGTCGAAGGCAATGATCCCCGAGCCGCCGTCGACGTACTATTACGGCCGTATCTTCGGCTGCTTCACCGCCGATTATCACGGGCTGCACTCACTGTCGGAAGTCGGCGAGGACAACATCTGTTTCGAGACCGACTACCCGCACACCGACACGACATGGCCGAACTCGAAAGAGTACATCGAGAAGATGCTCGCCGATTTCGACGACGACGTCGCCTACAAGGTGCTGCGCGGCAACGCGATCAGAATGCTGGAGCTCGACCGGGTGTAGGTGGTCCGGATTCCTGATCGACATGTCGGGGGCGTCGCTCACGGTCGGTCGGTTGCCAGCGGTGGGGAGTCGCGGTCGTGTTCGAGCATCCCGGCGACGCTCGTCGCGTCGGTCGCATCGCGCTCTGTCGCCGTCATCGAACCCTGGTCTCGATCTATATGGAGGCGGGCTGCGCGTCGTAGATCGTCATCTCGGGCGGCGCGGCCGCCAACGCCGCGACCGCGGTGACGAACGCGCTCGAGGCCGGCACGTGGAAGTGGGCGCGGAGCGTGTCGGCGTCGGCCCAATGTTCGAGGAACACCAGCCGCAGGGGCCGTTCGACGTCGCGGTGGACGGCATGCAGCATGCATCCCGGCTCGGAGCGTGAGCGGCGTACGTGCGCGACGCTGAGCTCGAGTACCTGGTCGAAACTGTCGGGGCGGGCCTCGATGCTGCCGGTGACGATGAGCACCGCCGGACCCTACTCATCACCGGACCGGCCAGGCATACGATTCCGAGATGAGTGTTTCCCTCAATCACACCATCGTGTGGTGCAAAGACCAACGCACCTCGGCCGCGTTCCTCGCCGACATCCTCGGGCGTCCGGCCCCGGTTCGTTTCGGTCCGTTCCTCGTTGTCGCGGTCGACAACGACGTCTCGCTCGACTATCACGAGACCGGCGGTGACATCGCGTCGCAGCATTACGCGTTCCTGATCGGCGAAGACGACTTCGACACGAGTTTCGGCCGCATCGTCGACCGTGGCCTCGACTATTGGGCCGATCCGATGTGTTCCCGCCTCGGGGAGATCAACCACAACCACGGCGGCCGGGGAGTGTACTTCCCGGATCCGGACGGCCACCTCCTCGAGATCATCACTCGCCCGTACGGAAACGGAGGTTGATGCCCATGACCGACGTCGAGGTGTTCGTCGATCCGAGCTGTCCGTGGGCGTGGATCACGTCGCGCTGGATCAAAGAGGTGGCGTCGCGCCGGACGCTTGCGGTCACGTGGCGGTCGTACTGCCTCGAGATTCGCGACGACTACGGTGTCGTTTCCACCATGCCGCAAGACCGGCGCGACGCCGCGATCGCCGCGCACGCCCTTTCGCACCGGATGCTGCGAATGCTCGAGGCGGCCCGAGCCGCATCGGGCGAAGACGCCGTCGACGCCCTGTTCAGCGCGTGGGGTCAGCGGTTTTTCGCCCGCGGCGCGGTGCGTGACGAACCACTGCTCGCCGAATGTCTTCGCGCATGCCGGCTCGACGCCGATCTGATCGCGGCTGCCGACGACGAGAAGTGGGACGTGCCGATCGTCGAGGCGATGGACGTCGCGTACCACTACGGCGGCCACAAGACCCAGACACCGACGATCGTGGTGCGGGACGATCCACCGCACGGCTTCAAAGGTCCGGTCATGGCACCGGCCCCGACCGGCGAGGCTGCCGTTCGGCTGTGGGACGCGATCCAGGTGTTGTCGAACGAGCCCGGATTCTTCGAGATCACCAGACCGCGCGCGAATCCGCCCCGTCCGCCCGCGCTCGACTGAACCGGCTAGGCGAGCGGTTCCATGCCGACCATGGCGCGGAACTCGTCGGTCGTGTTGACGTGCGGGAACCGCTCGTCGGGGACGGGCAAGCCGAGCTTGTCGCAGATCGGCTCCCAGCCGTCGCCGGGCCGGTAGTCGATCAGACGATCGGCCGGGACCGACCGCGCGCACGTCGGCGTTGTGCTGCTCGAACGCGCGCTTCGCCTCGGTTTCGTCGCGCCAGTTCTCGGTGAAGCGCTTCGACAGCATGTCGATGGCCATATCCATTTGCGCTCGCGCGACGACGTCGTCGACCCCGAGGTTGGCGATCTGGAAGATGGTGTTGTTGGCGCTCGTCCACCAGCTGTCGGTGTCACGCGACGACAAGAGCACGACCGCGTCGGGATTGGCGGCCCAGATCTCGTGCCAGAACCCTCCGGCCGGCCAGTCGACCGCAGCCGCGTATTCGTCGAGGAAGTCGTTCCAGTCGGGCATGTCCCCGTTGACGGCCCGGTGCCAGACCGGGATGTCGTCGGGACGACCGAACGTTTCGAGCATGTGGTAACACGGCGCTCCGAGCAGGGCCTCGAGCGCGATCTTGAGTGAGTGTGTGCCGGTCCGGCCCAGTCCGGCCCCCACCACTTGAAGTGTCATGGGCGCGTACCCTAATCAGACGGAAAGGGGTTTGGCCATGGACCGTTTCGCATCCTTCGACGGGACCACGATCGCGTACCTTCATGTCGGCGCCGGACCCGACGTGTTACTCCTGCACGGCTTCGCGGCCGACCATCAGCTCAACTGGGTGGCGCCGGGAGTCGTCGACGCGCTGGTCGCCGCCGGGCGGCGAGTGATCGCGCTCGACGCCCGCGGTCACGGTCAGTCCGACAAGCCGCACGATCAGTCGGCCTACGAGGACGATGCGATGGCTCGCGACGCGCGCGCGTTGCTCGACCACCTCGACGTCGAGCACGTCGACGTCGTCGGCTATTCGATGGGGTCGTTGGTGTCGACCCGGCTCGTTCCCGACGAGCCCCACGCCCGGTCGTGTGTGCTCGGCGGGATCGGCGGCCACGCGCGAGGGCCGCGCGGCTTCTCCGACGAACGGCGGGCGCTGCTCGCCGCCGCGCTCGAAACCGAAGACGTCGACGGTATCGCCGATGCCTCCGCGCGGGCGTTCCGGACGTTCGCCGATTCGACCGGCGCCGACCGCTTGGCCCTCGCCGCGATTCAACGGGCCGCGACGCCAGCCGCCAAGACGCGGCTCGACCGCATCAACGTGCCGACGATGGTGATCGCCGGCGACAAGGACGACCTCGCCGGTTCTCCCCAGGACCTCGCCGACCGGATCCCGGGCGCGACTGCCCGGCTGATCAAGGGCACCCACCTGGGCGCGGTCGCCGACCCGGCGTTTCCGGCGGCGATCGTCGAGTTCGTCACCAACGTTTCCGGGCCGTGACCGCCGGGGCGCGGCGTCGGCAGGCAGTGCCGACGTTGGCGCGACCGCCAGCCACGGCCGACGCCGGAAGGAGCGGACGGCGGCACTGCCCGTCGTCGTCGGCACTGCCCGCCGTCGTCGGCGCTGTGTCGTCTGTGCTGTGCCGGCCCTCGAGCGCGTAAGGTGCGAGCGATGGCTGGCCTGACCGAAAGTTTCGAACGTTTCGCTCTGAAGACGCACCAATGGCTGTATGAACGCACCGACGGTCGTGTCGGTCAGAACCTCGGAAAGTTGCCGACGCTGCTGTTACGCACCAAAGGTGCACGTACCGGCCAGACCCGCGTCGCGGCGTTGGTGTACGGAGGTGACGGCGACGGACGTTACGTCGTGGTGGCATCGAACGGCGGGTCAGATCGGGCGCCGGGTTGGTTGCACAACATCCGCGCCGACTCGCACGTCGAGGTGCAGGTCGGGCGCACCCGTCGTGCCGCGACGGCCGAGATCCTGACCGACGGGACCGACTACGACCGGTGCTGGAAGATCGTCAACGACGTGAACCGATATCACGACGGTGGCCGGTACGACCACTACCAGACGTTGACGACGCGGCGCATTCCGCTCGTCGTGCTTTCGACGTGACCGCCGAACCGCGCCCGACGATCACGTGGGGCATCGTCGCCGAAGGTTGCCTCGATCGTGTGTTGTGCTGCTCGCCGCATTTCGACGACGCCGCCCTCGGCGCGGCGTATCTGCTGTTCGCACATCCGGGCGCGACGGTCGTGACGGTGTGCGGCGGCCGCCCCGCGGGTTATCCCGAACCGCCGACCGAATGGGATGCGCTCGGCGGGTTCCGATCGGGCGACGACGTGGTCGCGTTACGGCGCGAGGAAGACCGCGCCGCGATGGACGTGCTCGCAGCGACGCCCGCCTGGCTCGACTTCGTCGACCACCAGTACCTCGCGCCAGCCGACCGTGCCGATTCCCACGACGTCGCGGACGCGATCGAAGCCGTCATCGACGAGGTGGCACCGACCGCGGTGTTCATCCCGATGGGTCTGGCGAATCCCGACCATGTGATGACCCACGACGCCGGCGCGTTGGTCGCGGCCCGGCGCGACGATCTCACGTTTTTCGCGTACGAAGATTCGGGGTACAAGCACATCCCTGGCATGCTCGTGTGGCGTATCTCGAAACTGTTCGCGTCCGACCTGTGGCCGACTCCGATGGTCGTGCCGGCCGAGCTCGACCATGCCCGCAAGCAGGCCGCGATCGAGTGCTACGTGTCGCAGCTCCCACCACTGAACCGTGACCATGCGCTCGGGGCGCGCATCGGCGCCAACGTCCCCGAACAGCACTGGCTGCTCGCGCCTCCGCCGCCCGGCTGGGAGCGCATGCGCGCGATGTAATCACACGACCGGACGCGACGCGCGGTTTCGTCGACATGGCGCGTCCGAACCTGCGTCTGCGGCACGCCGCAGGCTGCGTTCGTGCGACCGTCGGCGACGAGCTGCCGTCGCGTTGAGGTTCCGGCGATCGGGCCGGTCACCAGTACCGACCGAGATGCCGGCGACCGTTTCATGTCACCAGGCGTATGCCTCCGGCGCTTTGCCCGGTCCGGGGAAGATCTCGTTGATCTGCTTGAGTGCGTCGTCGTCGAGGTTGATGTCGGTCGCGCGCAAGGACGCGCCTTCGAGCTGGGCGAGCGTGCGTGGCCCGATGATCGGCGCGGTGACTTCGCGCCGCTGCAACAGCCAGGCGAGCGCGACGGCGGCCGGTTCCTCACCGAGTTCGGCGCAGAGCTTCTCCCACTTTTCGAGCTGCGGACGCATGGCCTCGTAACGCGGGTTCAAGCTTTTACGCCGGGCAGTGTCACCCGAGCCCTGCATCCCGCCGAGCATTCCGCCCGCCAGGGGACTCCACGGGATGACCGCAAGACCGTACTGGCGACAGGCTGGCAGGACCTCAAGTTCGACGGTGCGCGACGCGAGGTTGTACAGGCTCTGCTCGCTGACCAGACCGAGGAAGTTACGCCGGGCCGCCGCCTCGTTGGCCTGCACGATGTGCCATCCCGCAAAATTGCTGCTGCCGACGTACACGACTTTGCCCTGCGCGACGAGATGCTCCATTGCCTGCCACACCTCGTCCCACGGCGCGTTCCGGTCGACGTGATGCATCTGATAGAGGTCGATGTGATCGGTCTGCAGTCGGCGCAGGCTGGCCTCACACGCGTCGCGGATATGGCGGGCGGAAAGCCCCCCGTCGTTCGGCCATTCTGACATCGGCCCGAACACTTTGGTCGCGAGCACCACCTTTTCCCGCCGGCCGCCCCCCAACGCGAACCAGTTCCCGATGATTGTCTCGGTCGTGCCGGCTCCTTTCGGTCCGCCGTAACGATTGGCCGTGTCGAAGAAATTGATGCCGAGCTCGAGCGCGCGATCCATGATCACGAACGAGTCTTCTTGCGTCGTGAGCGGACCGAAGTTCATCGTGCCGAGGCACAGCTCGCTGACACGCAGTGCGGTACGTCCGAGTCGTTTGAGTTCCATGTCATGCCTTCCTGGTCGGGGAGCTATCGCCGGCGGGCCGAAGCCACAAGGTTGGGTGATTCGTAGCCGTCGTCGGGTGTGTGCAGGGTGCGGCCGGGCGGGACGATCTCGTCGATACGGTCGAGAGTCCCAGCATCGAGCGTCACGTCGGCCGCTCCGAGGAGCCCGTCGAGTTGTTCCATCGACTTCGGGCCGATGATCGTCGACGTGACGCCAGGATGCGCGACGCTCCACACGATCGCCAAATGGGTCATGGAGATCCCCGCGTCGGCCGCGACCTTTTCGAGCTGTTCGAGCGCGTCGAACTTCCGCTGGTTGTGCTTGGCTTCGGGCGGGTCCATCAGACCCCACGACGCGCGGGTCCCCTTCGGGTAGGCCTGGCCGCGTTTGTACTTCCCGGTGAGCCATCCGCCGTTGAGGGGGCTCCAGACGATCACGCCCATCCCATACCGCTGGCAGGTGGGGAGCACGCCACGTTCGATGCCCCGGGCCAAGATCGAATACGGAGGCTGCTCGCAACGGAACCGCTCGTAGCCGCGTGTCTCGGCAACCCATTGCGCCTCGACGATCTCTTCGGCCGGGAAGGTCGAACTGCCGATCGCGCGGACTTTGCCTTCGTGCACCAAGTCGGTCAGCACCGACAAGGTTTCTTCGACTTCAACGGTCGGGTCGGGCCGATGTATCTGGTACAGGTCGATGTAGTCGGTCCCGAGGCGGCGCAAGCTCTGCTCGACCTCGTAGCGGATCCATCGGCGCGAGTTGCCTTGCCGGTTCACGCCGTCGCCCATCTGACCGTGCACTTTGGTAGCAACCACGACGTCGTCGCGCCGGCCCTGGAGCGCCTTGCCGACGATCTCTTCCGACTCGCCCTGCGAGTACACGTCGGCCGTGTCGATGAAATTGATGCCACTGTCGAGCGCGCTGTGGATGATCTGCACGCTGTCGTCGTGGTCACGGTTGCCCCACAACCCGAACATCATGGCTCCGAGGCACTGTACCGATACTTGGATGCCGGTCTTGCCGAGTGTTCGTGTCTCCATCATTTCTCCTGTAGGTGTTGCGCGAAAAACGCGAGCATGCGTGTCCACACGTCGGTCGCGGCGGCTTCGTGGTATGTGTCGGAGCCGTCGCGCATGAAGCCGTGTTCGGCATCTTCGTAGACGATGACGTCGCCCGGATGGTGGCTTTCGACGGTCGCGATGTCGTCACGGGAGATCCACTCGTCGCGGCCGCCGAAGAACGCGAGCAACGGGCACTGCGAGGCGCTCAGATGCTGGGCGATGCCACCTCCGTAGAACGGTACCGCCGCGTCGACGTCGCCGGACACCGCGCCGAGATAGGCATACCCGCCGCCCATGCAGAAGCCGGTGATGCCGACCTTCGCCGCTCCGATTGCGCGCAGCCAGCCGATGCATTCGACGATGTCGGCGCGGCCGTCGGAGTGACGCAACATCGGATAGTGCGCTTCGGCTTTGGCTGGATCACTGCCACCGAACCGCCAGAACAGGTCGGGGGCAATCGTCGCGAACCCCGCATGGGCGAGCCGCTGCGACACTCGCAACAGCTGCGGCGAAAGGCCGCCGCCTTCCATGACCACCACCACACCCGGCCACGGCGGCGGTTGTGCCGGCACCGACGTAAAGAAAGGGACGGCGATGTCGACCATGTGAGCGCAAGCTATCCGACCCGGAACCGACCATTCGGAGCGACGAGCGACGCCCCGCGCCGGGTATGGCGCTGGTGGCCGTCGTCCGTCGGGAGCTGTGCGGGCGGGATGTGCGACAACGATCGGCCGAGCCGAGACCATGTCCGGATGGACCGCTCGAACCGCGTGTCGGCGTCGAACGTCGCTCCCCAGCCGCGGACCCACCGCCCGCCACGATGGGGCGAGGCAACCGGGCGCGCATGATCCTCGCTTCCGGCGTGTCGATCGCGGGACAGCGACGTTCAACGAGGCGCGTCGCCTCGGCGGTAGCCGGCGGTCAGCTCGTTGAGGGTCTGGACGAGGTCGGCGTCGAGCGGCGTGTCGACCGCGGCGCAGGTCGCGTCGAGCTGGTCAGGCCGGCTGGCCCCCACGATCGGCGACGTGATCGCCGGATGCTGCAGCGTCCACGCCACGGCCAGCGTCGGCAACGGAATCCCCGCGCTTTCGGCGACCTTGGCGAGCGCGTCGACCGTGTCGAACACGTTGTCGTGCCAGTAGCGGTCCTGATACATGGCGCCCGCGGTGCCGAGCGTGAAGCGCGTCCCCTCTTCGGGTGGCTTCGACCGGTCATGTTTGCCTGAGAGCAGACCACCCGCGATCGGGTTGTACGGGATGACCCCGACACCTTCGTCGAGGCACAGGGGGAGCAGTTCACGCTCGAACTCACGGAAGATGAGGTTGTATCGCGGTTGTACCGAGTCGAAGCGCGCAAGCCTGAGCGCAGCGCTCTTGCCGAGCGCCTGGGCGAGACGGTAGGCAAGAAAGTTCGAGCAGCCCACATAGCGGACCTTGCCGACGCGCACGAGGTCGTCGAGCGCCCCCAGCGACTCTTCGAGCGGCACGTTCCGGTCGTCGAAATGGAGCTGATAGAGGTCGATGAAGTCGGTTTGGAGCCGTCGCAGCGACGCGTCGACTGCGTCCATGATGTGACGTCGGCTGTTGCCCGCGTCCCACGGCTTCGAACCCATCGGTCCGAAGCATTTCGTCGCGACCACGAACTGGTCGCGACGGCCCGCAAGCCAGCGGCCGAGGATCTCTTCGGTGCGCCCGGCGGTTGTGAGGTCGCCGCCCAGGGGATACACGTCGGCGGCGTCGACGAACGTGATGCCTAACGTGTCGGCGTGATCGAGGATGGCGCGCGACCCGTCCTCATCGACTTGCAGTCCGAAGGTCATGGTGCCGAGACAGATCCTGGAAACCTGGAGTCCGGTGCGGCCGAGACGGACGTGTTGCACGGCGCGGTCCTTTCGTGTCGAGCTTGTAGCGGATGGCTAACGGGCGGTTGCCTGGAACACCTGGAATGCGAGCGGGAACTTCGCACGTCCCGGTTCCGACCAGAATCGCGCGAGGTGGTCGTTGACCGAGGCGCAGCGCCTCGGCCAGCTTGTCGTCCGGGACTCCCATGAAGGTGAGTTGCCGCGTCGTCGACCACGGCGTCTTGTGCGAGGTCGACGACGAGGTCGTGTGCGCTTCGTCGCACGTTGGCGAAACCCGCCGACGCCAACAGGTTCTGCGTGCGGACGTGGTCGCCGAGCGCGAACGGGCCGGTCGGACTTTTGCCCGGCGCCGGAGGAGGCGGCGGTGGCGCAATACCCGCGAGTGCGGGACCGATGAACCAGGGGTTGCGGTCGAGGGTCTGCCAGCATGCGAACGCGATCCGCCCGCCGGGTTCGAGTTGGGCGCGGAGATTCGCGAACGCGGTGAGCGGCTCGTCGAAGAACATGACGCCGAACTGGCTCATGACGACGTCGAACGGGCCGCCGGCGACACGCTCGTGTTGCATGTCGGCAACGCAGAACGACACGTTGTCGAGGTGAGCGTCTGCTGCCCGACGTGCGGCTGCGTCGGTGAGCGGCACGGAGATGTCGGCGCCGATCGCGATTCCCGACGGGCTGACAGCCCGCGCGGCCGCGATGGTCGCCTTCCCGCCGCCGCAACCGACGTCGAGGACCCGTTCGCCGGACCGCAACGCGAGCGCGTCGAGGAGAAACGGTGTGATCTCGTCGGTGAGCGCCTCCCGTTTGTGCCACGCCGCAACCCAGTCCTGATTGTTCCAGCGTCGACGTTCGGCTTGGTTGGTGTCCATCGTTGGGGTCCTGACGTTGACCGTGCGACGACGGATGGTGCGTCGCGGGTCGGCTGCCCGAGGCCAGGCGAGCCCGGGTCGGCACCTGTTCTACTCCAGGGGCGGGATCCAAGATCCGTGCGCATCGAGGAGCGCGTCGACGAGCCCATGAATCTGGTCGAGGTCGAGTTCGGCCGCGGTGTGCGGGTCGAGCATCGCCGCGTGGTACACGTGCTCACGGCGGCCGGTGAGCGCAGCTTCGACGGTGAGTTCGGCGACGTTGACGTTGGTTCGGATGAGCGCGCTCAGCTGGGGTGGCATCGCACCGACGTGGGTCGGCTGCACACCGGCGCCGTCGACGAGGCACGGCACCTCGACCGTGCAGCCCGCCGGAAGATCGTCGATGAGTCCGTCGTTCGGGACGTTGCCGTAGATCACGCGCGGTTTGCCGGTCTCGACACTGCGGATGATCGTCGACGCGTACTCGAAGCTCCGCTGCACGTCCATCGTCTCGCCCCGTTCGAGCTGGGCCCGTTCGCTGTCCCATCGTGCGATCTGATCGACGCAGCGGCGCGGGTACTCGTCGAGCGGCACACGGAACGTCTCGATGAGATCAGGACGATCACGTTTGATGAACCACGGCACGTATTCGGCGAAGTGTTCGCTCGATTCGGTCACGAAATACCCGAAGTGGCGCAGGACTTCGTAGCGGACCCGGTTCGTTTCGGGTACTGCGCCCGAATCGGCCAGGGCACGCAAACGCGGGTAGAGGTCTTCACCGTCGCGTTCGAAACGAAGGTAGAACGCCATGTGGTTGATACCGGCCGCGAGATAGTCGATCTCCTGATACGGGATCTGGAGGTCGTGCGACAGCTCGAACGCGGTGCCCTGCACGCTGTGGCACAGGCCGACGGTTCGGATGCTGGTCGCCCGTGAGATGGCACGGCAGTTGATCGCCATCGGATTCGAGTAGTTGCAGAACAACACCTCGGGACAGACGTCGGCCATGTCGGCGCAGATCTCGAGGAGGACCGGAATGGTTCGCAGCCCGCGCATGATCCCACCGATCCCGACCGTGTCGGCGATCGTCTGGCGCAGACCGAACCGTTTGGGGACCTCGAAGTCGGTGACGGTACATGGTTCGTATCCGCCGACTTGGATCATGTTGATCGCGTAGTCGGCGCCGTCGAGCGCGGCCCGTCGATCGGTCGTGGTGCGGATCTTGGCCGGGGAACCGAGCGTGGCCGCGACGCGCCGTGCGACGAGCTCAGAGGTGTCGAGCCGTTCGGCGTCGAGGTCGAAGAGGGTGATCTCCGATTCGGTGAGCTCCTCGTATCCGAGGATGTCGCCGAGGAGATTGCGGGCGAAGACGGTGGAGCCCGCACCGATCAGCGTGATCTTCGCCATCGCCGCATGCTACGAGCTGGTCACGTGATCTTGTACACCGTGAACTTGAGGTGCGCGATCGTCCATCCCTTCGCCGGGCCGTGGCGCGTTTCGCCCAACGTCGGACAGCTGTAGCGCACGATTCCGACGAAATGGGTGTGTTCGCTGTCCGCAAAGCGGGGCCGGCCCGGCCCGTCGAGCACGACGAGGTAGCCCGATTCGACGTTGTGGTGTTGGAGGACCCGTCGCGCTTGGGTCGGGTTGTACACGACGTCGCGCCCCAATCCCGAGAGGGGAAGATCGAACACCTCGCGGCCGAAAGACTGTTCGAGCGGGAGCGCGAAGGCCCGGTAGGTGTTCGGGTAGAACCAAGAGCGAGGCGGCGTCCTGGCGCCCGAGTAGATGACCGGACCGACACCGTCGGTGCGTGTGATCCGATCGAGGCTCGCCAGCACCGCGTACGAATGTCCGAACAGTCGGTACCGGGTGGCGCGCCGGGTTTCGCCGATCTGGGGGACGAGCCCGATCAACACGATCGCGACGACTGCGGCGATCGCGACACGTCCCGCGACCGATATCTGCGTGCGGGACGACCGCAAAAGTCGGCTGGCTGCGTCGACCACCACGTGCAGACCGACGGCGCCCAACACCAGCCCGGCGGGAAGCACTTCGCTGTACAGGTAACGATCGAAGTACAGGTAGTAGGTCTGGACCTTCGGTTCAGGAACGCGGCGCGCGAAGAGCACGAGGTACGTGCCGATGACCAACAAGACCAGCAGACCGCACGTGGCATCGAGATACCTTCCCGGCCGGTGCACCGTGGCTGCGATACCGATCACGAACAGTACGAGCAGCACCGGTCCCCACCGCGCCAGCGTGTTGGTCAGACCTGAGATCCGAAGCGCCAGCAGCGCCGCCGCGGTGATCGCGCCGACCGCCGCGTACGCGCACCACCAAAAGATGTGCGGTCGGGCCACGACGTGCGGGCGCACGTACCGCGTGACTCCCTTGGTGGCGACGAGCACCACGGCAATCGCGAGCGCGCTCGCGATGACGAGCAACACTGACGCTTCGATCAGATGTGCGTCGGCGGCCAGTCGGTACACCGGGCCCGGCAGGAGGTGATGGAGCTGCATCACGAAGTAGGCGTGGACGTAGTGCACGTCGTACCCGTACGACGCGACCAGCGTGACCAGGGACACGATCGTGAACTGGCGTTGCACGGCAACGGTCGCGTCGTCGTCGACTGCGGCCGAGGCGAACAACACCACCACGATGATCGGCGCGAGGAGCATCGCCTCGCCGCGCACGAGGAGCAGCGAACCGGCGACGACGCCGGCCAGGACCGCGTACACCGCCGATGTCTGGGTGCGGGCCCGGACGACGAGGTACACGAGCCCGAGGAGCAGCGGCGCGTAGAGCGACTCGGCGATGGGGAACAGCGAGAACCATACGGTCACCGGGTGCACGACGACGAGGAATCCGATTCCGCCGAGCGCGACGACATGGAGCCGAAAGGCTCGGGCGAACGCGATGACACCGAGGAGGAGGGTCGCGCCGAGGGCGGGGAGGCCCGCGACGGTGTTGGCCCGGCCGAGCACAAGGTTGGTTTCCCGAAGAAACAACGTGAAACCGTGCGGTTCGGTCCCAAAACGCGCGGTCCGGATCAAGATGTTTGCCGAGTTGACGTAGCCGCCCATGTCGCCGGTCTGGAAGATGAAGTACGAAGGGGCCTGGCGGATCCACACCGCGGCGACGACGAGCACGATCGCGAGCAGTCCGAACAGCGCAGGTTCGCCTTGTCGCAAACGCGACAGGTCGACGGCAGCGCCGTCGCCGCGCCGGCCGCGGCGGCGCAACGCGAACGCGGATCCGAACGTGACGACGGCTGTGAACGCGAGCGCGGTGAGCGGCGAGTAGTAGCCGGCGTGGAGGAGCACCACGGCGACGAACAGCTCGATGACCAGCCCGATCAGGACCGACTCGAACGCGAGCCCGATCCATTCGGGTTGCGTGCCGGGGATACTCGAGCGCGATCGGCGATCCGATCAAGATGAGCGCGCCGAGGACGATGAGCGCCGACGCCGCCCCGCTCATTGTTTCGGGCGCGTCGCCCGCTAGCCGAGCTCGCGGCCGAGGATCGAGACGAACGAGACCATCTCGCCGGGATATCCGCCGAGGTTGTGCGTCAGCGCGAGTGGGCGGTCGTTGCCGATCCGTCGTTCTTCGGGCGCTTCACCGCGCAGCTGAAGCCAGGCTTCGAACATCATGCGCAACCCCGACGCACCGACCGGATGGCCGAAGCTCTTCAAGCCGCCGTCGGGATTGACCGGCATGTCGCCTTTGAGGTCGAACGTGCCGGCGAGCACCTCTTTCCATGCTGAGCCCCGCTCCGCGAACTGCAAGTCTTCGTAGATGAGGAGCTCGGCCGGGGTGAAGCAGTCGTGTACCTCAGCCATCGCGATCTCTTCGCGGGGATTCGTGACGCCAGCCTCCGCGTATGCGTCGCGTCCGGTCGCCGCGATCTCCGGGAAGGTCGTGTAGTCGTACGCGGGATCGGCGTTCCCCGAACAGTTGCCGGCCACGAGTGACAGCGCCTTGATGTATATCGGCTTGTCGGTGTACTTGTGGGCGTCTTCGGCCCGCACGATGATCGCCGCCGCCGACCCGTCGGCGACCCCCGAACAGTCGTACACGCCGAGACCACCCGCCATGAGCGGCGCGTTGCAGATCGTCTCCATCGAGACTTCTTTTTTGAACTGCGCCGCGGGAGTTCCGCGCGCCGTTGTAGTGGTTCTTCCAGGCGATGCGGGCGAGCACTTCACGCATCTGCTCGTCGTCGACGCCGTATTTCTTGCCGTAGCCGGGCGCGCACATCGCGAACATCGCCGCCGCGGTGAGGGTGCGGCCGGTGCCGTCGGTCGGGGTTTTGGCTGCGCCGACGAGAACCTTGGTAGCCGCTGTCTTTGACCTTCTCGACGCCGATCGCCATCACGCTGTCGTAGGCGCCGCTCGCAACTGCGTACGCCGCGTTGCGGATCGCTTCCGACGCGGTCGCACAGAAGTTCTCGACGTGGGTGACCGGCTTGTCGTGCAGTTGGAGCGGACGGGCGAGCGCCATCCCGCTCATGCCCGACATCGCGGTGCCCAGCCAATACGCGTCGACATCGTCCTTGTTCGTGCCGGCCGACGCGAACGTCTCTTCGGCCGCGTCGATCAGCAGGTCGTCGGTGCCTTTGTTCCAGTGTTCGCCGAACGGCGTGCATCCCATCCCGACGATGGCGACCCGGTCTTTGATCCCATGCGAACTCATTGGTGATGCTCCCTGACTCAGCTGCGTACGGGACGCGCTTTCCAGAAGTAGTTGTGAATGTCGTCGGCGGTGAACAGTTTGCGGAACGTCATCTCGACACGGTCGCCGATCTTCAGTTCGTCGACGTCGACATCGACGAGCTCGACGGGATGGCGGCCGCCACCGTCGAAATCGACGACCGCGAAGGTGATCGGCGGGCTCAGCGAGAACGCGATCCGGTCGACGGTGAACAGCGCGATCGTGCCTTCGACTTCCGACATCGGCGCTTTGGCCATGTCGTCGACGGCGTCACCGACACGTGAGACACGGGCCGGCGGGAGATGCAGCTCGCCGCTTTCGTGATCGCGGGAGCCGACGAAGGCGTACTTCCACTCCTCGCTCCGGCCCGAGAACCGACGCCGAGATCCGCTCAGGTTCGGGCCGCCGCGGTGGTTCCAGGGTCACGTTGCCTCGCCACGAAAGGAACTTGCCGTACGAGAGCGTGCCGCCGTTGGCGATCTGCGTCGCGACCGATCGAGCCGGCCGGTACGACGACACGGCTGCCGTTGTCCGGAACACGAGCACGTCGACTCCGTCGGCGAGCACGACGAGCGCGACGACCTGGCCGGCGTCGGCCGACTCGAGGGCGTTGGTGAGTGCCGAGCGCGGGATGTGCGGTGCCGGTATTGCCGACCGTCGCGGCAAGGTCGTCGGCCGTCGCAGCCTTCGACGCACCGAGGCGCGCCGCGATCGCGCGTACCGCTCGGGCGTGCATACCGGTCACGAGCAAACGGTCGATCTGATCGGGCGAAAGTTCGGCCGCTTTCAGCGCGGCGTTCCAGGCCTGCTCGGCGAGCGGCGCATACTTCACCTCCCCGAAACGCTCTTCCCAGGCGCGCGAACGATGCGAGCCTGGCGCGCGCCAACGCTCGATGAACTCCTCGGTGGCGCTCGCGGCGCCGAGATATTCGGCGACGATCGGGCCGTCGGCGTCGGATCCGACGACCACCGCGGCGGCGCCGTCGCCCCCCTGGGACTCGTCCGCGCTGGTCGGCAACCCCTCACGCAGGTCGGAGGCGATCACCATCACGCAGCTGTTCCCGTCGAGCGCGGTGCGTAACGCGCCGACTCCCGATCGCAGCGCCCCACCGAAATCGAGCGCTCCCACCTGGGTGTCGAGCCGGAGGGCGGCGTGGATCGCCGACGCGTTGTTCTTGTCCAGGTAGGCCGGATTCGCGGTCGAGAACCACAATGCGTCGAAATTCGTGTTCGGCGGGGCCGACCGGCGAGCCAGACGAGCTGCCTCGACGGCCATGGTGGTCGTGTCCTCGTCGTAGGAGGCAACCGACCGGGTTCCTTTGCCGCCACCCGAGCCGAACGTCTTGGCGATGTCGCCGCGGTCGAGGCGGCGAAACGGGACGTAGCCCGCCGCGCTGATGATTCCCCTCATGGTCGGGAGTCTAGGTGGGCGGTACGGACACGGGCCGAGCGGGAGGTCGGTCTGGGGGCCGGCCGTACAGTGTCGCCGTGCAGTTGGGAGACGTGGCGAACGCCGCAGCGCAAGGCTTCGGCAAACCCCTCGACGGTGTGCGCGTCCTGGCGGCCGAGCAGATGCAGGCCCTGCCGTACGCGACCCAGATGCTGGCGCGCCTGGGTGCGGACGTCGTCAAAGTCGAACATCCCGTCTCCGGCGAGTCGGGCCGGGCGTCGTCGCCAGCAATGCTCGACCCGCAGGGCCGCAAGGTCGGCGCAACCTACCTGCGCAACAATTTCGGCAAGCGCAGCGTCGGCATCGATCTCAAGACGTTGGAAGGCCGCGAGCTGTTCCTGGCGCTCGTCCCACACTTCGATGTGATCGCCGAGAACTTCAAACCGGGAACGATGGACCGCATGGGCCTCGGATACACCGACATCGCGGCCCGTGATCCCCGCGCGGTCTATGTATCAATTTCAGGCTTCGGCAACTCCGTCGACACCCCATATCGGGACTGGCCCGCGTACGCATCGATCGTCGAGGCGATGTCGGGCATCTACGACTACCGCCATCCCGGTGAACCGCCCGTCACCATTCCGGTCGGCGCGCTCGGCGACATCAGCTCCGGCCTGTTCGGTGTCATCGGCATCCTCGCTGCACTCCGCCACCGCGACCGAACCGGCGAAGGCCAGTACGTCGACATCGCGATGTTCGACGCGATCGTCGCGATGACCGACATCGTCATGAACTTCTGGTCGTTGGGAGTTCGGCCCGAGCCCGACAAGGCGCTCGAAGTGATCTGCGAGGGTTTCCGCGCCCGAGACGGCTATGTCGTCGTGCAGGTCGTACGCGAGCATCAGTTCTTCAAGCTGGCTGAGCTGGTCGGACACCCCGAATGGATCGACGATCCCCGCTTTTCGACTCGCGCCGGTTGGGGACCTGCGCTCGAAGCGGAGATCAGGCCTGCAGTCGACGCCTGGGCCGCGACGCGTACGAAGCTGGCAGCCGCGCAGGAGCTCACCGAGGCCGGCATTGTCGCCGGTCCGAGCAACCGCGCTGACGACGTGATCGCCGATCCCCACCTCGGCGCACGGCACATGATCGTGGAAATGCCACGCACCGACGGCGTCGCCGAGTCCGTCCTCGTGCCCGGCAACCCCGTGAAGCTGTCGAAAATGACCGAAGGCCCCGAAACCCGCGTCCCATGGGTGGGCGAACACACGACCGAGATACTTGAAACGGAGCTCGGCCTCTCCGCAGCCGACATCGCCGGCCTGCGCGCCCGCGGTGTCGTCTCCTAAAGGGAGCTCCGGCCGGCCTGGCCGGCCGGCTCGGCGCGTGAACGCCGCTCAGTTCGGTCGTTGCTGGACCCAACGGCGGCCGTTCCAGGTCGCACGCCAGTCGGTCCAGTTCGTTCCGTCCCAGTAGCGCAGGGTGCGCTGGTCGGCGTGATACCAGCCCGGCGGATGGCCGGTCGGGTCGGTCGCGGTGGCGGGGACGGCCGTCGTCGTCGCGGTCGCGGCGAGCGCAGACACGCCGGCCGCAGATCCGGGAGTCATGCGCCGCTGGGTCGAAGCCGTCAACTTGGCGAGGTCGACCGGCACGCCGGTGCTGGTCTCGTCGACCGGTCCCCGTCCGGTCGGGTCGAGGCCCTCAAGCTTGCGCAGAATCGCGATGCGGTCGGCGAGCGGGGGATGGGTGTCGAACAGCCGGTTCGTCTTGGCGTGCCGGGCGTTGCCTTCCTGGTGCAGCGGCGCGACAAGCCAGAGATGCGCGGTCGCCCGTGACACATGGTGCAGAACCGTGTGATCGGCCTCGAGCTTCTCCAACGCGCGTCGCAAACCGTCGGGACTGACGATCGCCGCCGCGCTCGTGTCGGCGAGCTCTTCTCGGTGACGGGAGATCGCCAACGACAGGAGCCGAGCGCCGAACGCCAACACGCCGGCGACGGCCGCGACCGCGAACAGCAGGAGCGCACCGTCATTGTTGCCCCGCCGGTCACCAAAGTCGGAGAAGAATCCCGCCCGCGCCGAGATGTCGGCCACCACGACGAGCAGCCCAACCGTCGTGACCGCCAAGGTCGTCACCTGCACGTCACGATTGCGCACGTGCGAAAGTTCGTGGGCGAGGACCCCCTCGAGTTCGCGGCGTGACATGAGGTTGAGGATGCCGCTCGTGACCGCGACACCGGAACGGTCGGGCGAGCGTCCGAACGCGAAGGCATTGGGTGCCGGATCGTCGACGATGTAGACCTTCGGCTTCGGCAGCCCGGTTGCGATGCAGAGCCCTTCGACCACATTGTGAAGTACGGGCGCCTGCTCCGGGGTCACCTCGACCGCCTTGGTGAGCGCGATCGTGGCGCGCACCGCGAACAGCCACGCGATCAGGTCGACCGCAATCGCCGCTGCCGCGCCGACGAGGATGCCGCCCGCGGCTGAGCGGGTGACGAGGAAGCCGATGCCGGCTCCGAGCAATCCGACCAGCACGAACTCGGAGACGAGCATGATGACGCTGGTCCGCCGGTTCTTGGCGATCAGGTCGGCGTGGGTGACAGGGCTCGAAGCAGGCACTCCTGATCATCGTACGGGGACGCGCCGGTCCGGCCGGGCCGCGGCTGCGTCGGCGACGGTGGTGCGGGTCCGGGCGCGCCGCACACGGATACCGAACATGTGTTCCCGTTCGCCGCCTCCGCGAGCGACGCCACCAGCGTTGAACTCGCCCGGTGATCATAAGTACACTGTTCGTGACGGAACATGTAGGCGGGCGGGTGTTGTAGCGCTTTTCGACGGGGACATCTTCTTGCACACGCGGCGAGCGGTGCGTATACCGGGTTGATCGACCTTCTTGAATTGTGGACGTCCCCGCGGGAGAAAGGATGCCACCGTGAGGCCGAGTAGCAAGTCTGAAGTCTTGTCGCAACGCGCGGGCGCGTTCGACGTCGCCGACTCGGACGTCGAGCCGGACGATGCCGATGGTCGCGTCGTCGCACTGCGCGAGGCGCCTCAGACGGATGGACAGACCGTCGGCGGCTGTCCGATGGCCGATCCGGACGCGAGTGGTACCGACTCTCTTTACTATTGGGACTACCTGCAGCTCGACGGTCTGTTAAATGCTCAAGCGCCGAAGAGCCAGGACGCAGGAGTCGTCCAACACGACGAGTTCTTGTTCATTTGTGTGCATCAAACGAGCGAACTGTGGTTCAAACAAATCCTCGTTGAGCTCGATTCCGTCCTGGCCCTCACGGGGACAGAACGCATCGCCGAACGTGATCTGAGCACCGTCGCCGCTCGACTCCGGCGCGTCAACGAGATCTTGCGCCTCCTGGTCGTCCAGATCGACGTGCTCGAGACGATGACACCCCTCGATTTCCTTGAATTTCGGATGTTCCTCGTGCCTGCCTCTGGATTCCAAAGCGTCCAGTTCCGATTGATCGAGAATAAGTTCGGCTTGCGCGCGACCGACCGCCTCAAGGTCGAAGGGTATTCGTACGCGTCAACGCTGCGAGATGATCACGCGCAGCTCGTCGGCGAAACCGAGCACGCACCCTCGTTGTTCGACCACGTCGAGCGTTGGCTCGCTCGGACCCCGTTCTTGAATACCGAAGCGTTCGACTTCGTCGCACGGTACCGGGACGCCGCCGAGGTGATGCACGCGATCGAACGAGCTGAAATCGTCGGCCGCCAGGACGTCGACGCGACAACCCGGAAAAAGCAGCTGGAATCTTTCGAACGGGGCGTGCAGAAGTTCGATGCCGTGTTCGACAAGGCGAACTGGGAAGAGGACGTTCGCCAGGGCAAGCGGCGCATCTCGTACGAAGCGTTTATGGCCGCGCTTTTCATCAACCAATACCGGGACGAACCGATCCTGCAACTGCCTTTTCAGATTCTGACCGCGCTGTTAGACCTCGATGAGACATTCACCATTTGGCGACAACGGCATGCACTGATGGCTCACCGGATGCTCGGCCGCCAAGCCGGCTCCGCCGGCAGTGGCTACGCGTACTTGGACGAGACCGCGAAACGCTACAAGGCGTTCAAGGACCTCTTCGACGTGTCCACCTACCTCGTGCCCCGCTCCCGCGCTTCCACCGCTTCCGAACGCACTGCTGCGTCTGCTCGACTTTCGTTCTTCGCAGTGACGGCCAGCGAGGCGTGCGCCTCGAGGTGGTCCGCCCGCAGGTCGCGGGGTGTGCGTTGACGAGCCAGCATCGGTCGGCAATCCGGCAGCTTCGCCGATCCACAATCCTCATCGTTGCCACGTACACATTCCCGTCCGTGTGTGGCGGCCGTGCCGCGCCAGCCGGGTCGGTGGGTGCCGGAGACGGTGCATGACCACATCGGCCCGGCCGGTCCTGGCGATCGTGTACGGCGACGGTTCGGTCTCGGCGATGAAGTTGTCCGAGCCGGCGGGCGCACTGTGCGACCTGGTGTGGGTCGTCGATTCGAACGCGCTCCACAACTCGGCGATCATCCGACTGCTGGCCAAGTTGGGCACGACCCTGGATATCGCAGGAATGTCCGACGACGAAGCGGCCGCCGCACTGCGACCGTTGAAACCGGACGGGATCGTCGGCTACGCCGATGCGCACATGGCGATGGCGTCAGCCCTCGCGGGCCGGCTCGGGCTCGACTACCACGACCGCGCCGTCACCGAACGGCTCGTCGACAAGCTGACCCAGCGCCGAGCACTCCGCGACGGCGGCCTGCCCGTCCCGCGCTGCATTGACGTCCCACCGTCGCCGACACCCGATGATGTCGTCGCGTTGACGGCCGGCGTCGACTTCCCCGTCGTGCTCAAGCCCCGCCGCGGCGCCGCGAGCAGGGACACCGTGCTGGTCAGCGACGCCACCCAGCTCGGCCGGCTGCTCGCCCAGCCGCCCAGCGCCGGCGACGACTTGTCGATGGTCGTCGAGGAGTACATGGTCGGTGCGTCACCGCCACCGACGCGCACTTCGCCGACTACGTCTCGGTCGAAAGCGTCGTCGTGGACGGGAACATCAACCATGTGGCCGTGACCGGACGTCTCCCTCAAGTCGAGCCGTTCCGCCGAAACCGGTCTCATCATCCCGAGCGACTTCGCCCCGTCCCTGGTCGAAGCGATCCTCGACGTCGCCACCCAAGCCATCTCGTCGCTCGGAGTGCGTATCGGCTGCCTCCACACCGAGATCAAATTGACGACGACCGGGCTCCGAGTGATCGAGGTCAATGGTCGGCTCGGCGGTTTCGTTCCCGAAGTGCTCGCGCTCGCCGCACCCGGAGTCGACCTGTACGAGATCTCCCAACGCGTCGCGTTGGGAGATCAGCTGACCTTCGCCGACCCGGTCGCCACCGATCGCGTCGGCTACGTCGTCGTCGAACAGCCACCGCTGTGGGCGCATCGAGTCGCGGGCGTCGAAGGACTCGACCGACTCGCCGACTTTCCTGGCGTGTCGTCCGTGTTTCTCAGCCGGCAACCGGGAGACGAAGTCGACTGGCGCAAAGGCAGTCACGAATACGTCTTTTCTGTGCTCGGCGCGGCGTGCAACTACGACGGCGTACTCGCCGTGCAGCAGTTCATCGACGAGGAAGTCACGGTCACCTATACGTAACAACGAGCCGGACAAGGAGCCGATGTGGCGCGCATCGCGCGCCCGGCGCCGACGCTCAGGCCGCCGTCACACGGTCCAGCGTGTCCAACACCGCAGCCCACGCCGACGAAGACGGGTCTCGGTGTGCCATGTGATCACCGTCGACCTCGACCAGCTCGACCTCCGCGCCCGCGGCGCGTGCCGCAGCGACGTACCGTTCGCTTTGGCTGAACGGCACCGACTCGTCGGCGCGACCATGCACACATACGACCGGCACCGACAACGGCACCTGGACGATCGGATCTGTCCACGCGTACCGCACCGGCACCTCGTTCGGCGTTCCGCCGAGGAAGTCGGTGACGGCCGTCCCGCCGACGCCTGTCGTCGCGGCCGTCGCCAGATCGAGGACACCGGCCTGCGCGACGACCGCGGTCAACGGAACCCGGACCGACGTGCCCGGCGCCCCAGCCGGCAGACGCGCACGTCCCGCCGCCCAGGCCGCGAGCTGTCCTCCGGCAGAATGTCCCACCGCGACGACCTGGGAACGGTCGACGTCGAGTCCGGCAAGCAGGTCGATCGCAGCCGCGACGTCGGACAGCGTGGCCGGCCATCCGCCACCTGTGCCGACCCGGCGGTATTCGAGATTCCAGGCGACCCAGCCCCGCTCGGCGAGGTCGACGCACAACGGGCGGCCGCCCGACGCGTCGAACGCGGACCGCCAAAAGCCACCGTGGATCACAACCACGACTCCCGGACGCCGATCACCCGCCGGCAGGTACAACTCGGCGTACTGGTGCGGGTCGGGTCCATACGAGTGCGTCATGGCCTCTTCCTGCGGATCATCGAGCAGGCGTCCGTCGACGTGCGATGAGATCGACGCACAGTATTTCGACGCGGTCCCGGCGCCACGCCGCGACGACACAACCGGCCACCGTCGCCGATGGCCAGCACCGCGACGGGACGGTGCGCGCGACGACGCAACCCGCTCGCCTCACCGCCGGGCGCGTCGGCTCCCATGACGCCCCATCCACCGTCGCCGCCGAGCGGTCCCGCGCCGTCCCCGCGATCGCACCGCGACGGGTTGCACTTCGAAACAGCAGGCGACCCGGGCTGTACCAGATTCTCGCGGGCCGGGGGACTGTCATCGGAGCGAACCGCTGCCGGCCGCCTCCGCCTGGAGGCGTGCAACCCACTCGTCGGTGCTGAGCACGACCGCCTGTCGGGGGAACACCTTCTCCAACAACACTCGGTGGACCTCGGCGTCGCTGTCCGCGCAGCCGTCGGCGAGGACGGCGAGCTCGAAGTCGAGATCCGCCGCGTAACGCAACGTCGACAGCACCACCCCGCTCGACGCGATGCCGGCCAGGACCAACGACGTGACGTCGAGCGACCTGAGGACCACGTCGAGGGCGCTGCCGGCGAAGGCACTGATCCGCTTCTTGGTCACGACAATGTCGTCGGCGGCGGGCGCGACGGCCGGATGAATCTGAGTGGCCGAGGCATCGTCACCGCGATCGCCCGAGCCGGCAATCGCCGCGAAGCCCCGGTTCCGGGCACTGATTTCCGGTGTCCCGGGGCGGAACGCCACCCGCACGTAGATCACCGCCACGCCGGCGGCATGCGCCGCGGCGCTCGCCTTGACCAGCGCGGCGAGCAGCGGGTCCGACTGTTCGGCGAAACGTTCGACGATGCCGTTTTGGACGTCCATGACCGGCAGCGCAGTGTTCGTCATAGCGGCGAGTTTTACAAATCCGGCACACGACCGCCGCCCGCGTTCCAACCCACCGGCCAACCGCCGGCCAACCCAACGGCCAACCCGCCGGCATCGGCGCGGCCCGCGCCGCAGTTCACGCGCGGACCGGACAAGCCGGGACCGGTCGGTCTTCGACCGCGCTAACGCATCCGGGACGTGAACAGGCGAACACGGCGAACCTTCGTAACCCACTCCTCGAACGTGGACGACTCGGCGGCGGCCACCCAAAGTTCGGCGTCGTCGCCGACGAGCACATGCAGCGGTCCGGGCGTGGTGGCCGCCTTGACGATCGCGGCGGCGACAACGGCCGGATCCTCCTCGCGTGAGTCGCCGGCCTTCCCGGCCGCGTACTCGGCAGCTTCGAGCGCCGCGTACGGCGAGTTCGGGTCGAGCTGCACGCCGGCGTTGTCGACGATGTTGCTCCTGAACGCTCCGGGTTCGATCACCACGACGGAAATATTGAACGGGTCGAGCTCCATCGCAAGCGCTTCACTCATCGTGCCGAGCGCATGTTTGGACGCGCCGTACATACCGGCGAATCCGAGTCCCCGCATCCGCCCGTTCGCGGACGACACGTTCACGATCGTGCCCGACGTTCGCTCCCGCATCGAGGGCAACACTGCACGGATCGTGCGCAGCGCGCCGAAGAAGTTCGTCTCGAACGTCGCGCGCAGCCACTCCCACGGCATCATTTCGACCGTGCCGTAATGGCTGACCGCGGCGTTGTTCACCAAGACGTCGATCTGGCCGGCCGCCCCGAGTACCTGCGCGACCCCGCGTCGTACCGAATCGTCGTCGGTCACGTCGAGCTCGACGACCTCGACCGCAACGCCGGCCGCCGTGGCAGCCGCGCAGCCGGTCGGCTCTCGTCGTGTCACGCATGCTCGCGAACACCTGATCGCCGCGACGCGCGAACTCGAGCGCCGTCGTCAGGCCCAGCCCGCTGCTACAGCCCGTGATCAGAACCACCGCCATCGGGACCTCCTCGCCGGGCGCCATAGTGCCGCACCGACCGCGGTCCCCGGGCCAGTGGGCGAGACGGCGCTTCGCTCCGTCGAACCGACGCGGATCGACCGAGGGTGTCGGCCCGACATCTGGCGTTCGCTGGCGATGCCGCCGGACCGCGGTCGATATCGTGCGTGTGGCCCATCAGTTGCGGCTCGCGCCGGGGCGGGGCCGGGGAGGGAATGTATGGACTTCGAGTTTTCGCCCGAACAGCGCGCCTTCGCGGCGGAGGTCGAACGGTTCCTCGACGAGCACGACGATCCCGACGTGTTCGACGTCACCCGCGAGAACATGGCGCAGATTGTCGACACACCGAAACGTCGGGCGTTCATGCGCGAGGTCGGCGAACGGGGTTGGCTCGGACTGACCTGGCCCAAGCAGTACGGCGGCTCCGAAGGCGAAGGCGTCTACGAGTACCTCCTCAACGAAGCGCTCGCGGCGCGGGGCGGTCCCCAGATCGGCAAGGGTGTCAGCATCATCGGCAAGACGCTCATCAAAGAAGCGAGCGACTTCCTCAAACAGGAGTTCCTGCCGAAGATCTTGCGCAACGACGTCGAGTTCGCGGTCGGCTACAGCGAACCGAACGCCGGTTCGGACGCGGCGTCGATGCGTCTGAAGGCCGAACGGGGCCGACGCGACGGCCAGTCGGGTTGGATCCTCAACGGTCAGAAGACGTGGACGACCTCCGCGCACTTTGCCGAGTGGTACTGGTTGGGGACCCGCACGAATCCTGACGACAAACACCGCGGGATCACCCTCATGCTCGTGCCGCTCGACCAGCCCGGCATCACGATCAATTGCATCTGGACGATGGGCGACGAACGTACCAACGAGGTGTTCATCGAGGACGTCTTCGTTCCCGACGAGTACGTGGTCGGCGAAGTCAACCGCGGCTTCCAGTACATCTCTCAGGCGCTTGACCTCGAGCGGTTCACGATGTTCACGTTCTCTCCGATCAATCAGCGTCTCGATCTGCTCATCGACTATGTACGCACCGCCGAACGCGACGGCGAATCCCTGCGCGAGGACGCGGTTGTGCGCCGCGAGATCGCACGGCTCGTCACCGACGCCGAAGTTGCCCGTGTGCTCGGCCTGCGAGTCGTCGCGGCTTCGATGAAAGGCGAAAAGGTGCCGGACACGCCGCCACCGACGATCGAGTCGTCGGAGTACAAGCTGTTCGCGACGGAGTTCTCACGCCGGCTCGCGAACGCTTCGATGGATCTCGCCGCGCCCGGCAGTCAGCTCCGAGTGCGGACGAAGACTGCGCCGATGGCAGGACGGGCCGAGTCGACGTACCGCTACACCGTGATCGACACGATCGGCGGCGGCACGTCAGAGGTGCAGAAGAACATCATCGCCCGGCGTCTGCTCGGCCTCCCCAAGAATTTCTGACTGTCGTGTCTGGCGGGTTGTTGTCCGGGGTGACGGTCCTCGACCTCGCCAGCGTCGGTCCCGCGGCGCGGACCTCGCGGTGGCTGGCCGACTACGGCGCCCGCGTCGTGAAGGTCGGGCCGCCACCCAGCCAGTCGGGCGTGCAGATCGTCCCGCCGTTCTATGCCTACAGCGGCCACCGGGGCATGGAACGTGTGCTGCTCGACCTGAAGCAGCCGTCGGGCCGCGACGCATTCTTGCGGCTCGCGGCCCGCGCCGACGTGGTGATCGAAAGCTTCCGTCCTGGTGTCGTCGACCGGCTCGGCGTTGGCGACGCCGACGTCCGCGCCGTCAACCCGGGCATCATCTACTGCTCGACGAGCGGCTACGGCCAGTCCGGGCCCCGCTCCCAATGGGCTGGGCACGATCTCAACTACCTCGCGGTCGGCGGATACCTCGACTGTTCGGGACGGGCGGCCAACGGTGGCCCGGCGCTTCCCGGCGCCACGGTCGGCGACGCGGCCGGCGGAGGGATGCACACGGTTATCGCCATCCTCGCCGCGCTCGTCCACCGGGCCACGACCGGCCAAGGAGCAACCCTCGACGTGTCGGCGGCCGATGGGGTCGTCGCGCTGATGTCGCTCGCCGTCGACGAGTACCTCGCGACCGGGCAGGTTCCCGGGCCGAGACACAGCATCCTGAACGGACGGTACGCGTGTTACGACGTGTATGCCTGCGCCGATGACCGGTGGGTCGCGGTCGCGGCGATCGAGCCGCAGTTCTTCGCGAATCTGTGCGGCGCGCTCGGCTGTCGCCAATGGCTCGGCCACCAAACCGACGACGAAAGTCAAGACGCCATGCGCGCCGACTTCGCGGCCGCGTTCGCGCGTCGAACACGCGACGAGTGGGTCGCTGAGCTCGGCCCTGCGAACACCTGCGTCTCGGAGGTTGCGTCAGTGCCCGAGCTCGTCGACGCAGCCCAACTTCGGCAACGTCACGTGTTCACGCACGCCTCCGCCCCCGGACGCGACGATTTCGAACAGGTCGGGTGGATCCTCGCAGGCATGGAACGCGAACAGCCCAGCCCGACCGTGCGCGACGCGACCGTCACCGACACCGACGCGTTGCTGGCCGAGTTCGGCTACTCGGCCGGTGAGATCGCGGTGCTGCGCGAGGAAGGAGCCGCGGCGTGAGCGAGACGACCCTGCCGGCCGATGTCGCCGCCGCGATCGGTCAAGTGCAGTACGAACAGACCGGCGAGTTCCCCGTCGAACGCGGCTACATCTGGACGTCGTGCGCGTCGGTGGAGAACGGCAATCCACTGTTCTGGGATGACACGGCCGCCGACCAGATCACCGACGGTCCGATCTCGCCGCCGACGATGCTGTCGGTGTGGTTCCGTCCCCACCATTGGTCGCCCGGCCGCACGGAACCGGCACTGCCGCTGCAGGTGCATTTCGACCTGAAGGACATCTTCGGGCTGCCGGAAGCGATCATGAGCGACAACACGATCGTGTTTTACGAACCGGTACGTCCCGGCGATGTGCTGCGCACCCGTCAGATCTTGCGTTCGGTCAGTGAACCGAAGACCACCAAGCTCGGCACCGGCCGGTTCTGGGTGATCGACGTCGAATACGTCAACCAGCGCGACGAACTCGTCGGTGTCGAGTCGTACACCGGGTTCGGTTACCGCCGGGACGAAATGTGAGGACCGACCGGCTCACGCTCGACGGGGTACGGCCAGGTGACGTGCTGCCCGAACTGGCCTACGACGTGAGCGCGACGACTGTCGTGCTCGGCGCGCTCGCCACCCGCGACACCCGTCCGATGCATCACGATCACGACTTCGCCGTGCAACGCAACGGGACACGCGACATTTTCTTGAACACACCGAATCAGGCGGCCTGGTTCGAGCGGTACCTCACCGACTGGTCCGGACCGTACGGGCGGCTCGGACGTATGAGATTTCGTATGAAAGGGTCGGTGTTCCCGGGCGACACGATGGTGCTGTCGGCCACCGTCGAACACGTCGAAACCGACGACCTGGGTTGCGGCTGGGTCACTGTGTTGGTGCGCCTCACCGTGAACGACGACCTCAAGACGGACTGCACCGCAGCGTCTCGCGCTGCCCGTCGATCACGACGACAACCCGTGGAGACGTCGTGGCGATTCGTGGCAGCCGTGACCGTGTCGCCATGACGACGAATCCGAGGAGCTAGCGAATGGATCTCGATCTCACCTCCGAGCAGGAGATGCTGCGACAGATGGTGCGCGGCGTCTGCCGCTCGTACGCGTCGGTCGAGACGGTGCGCGCCATGGAGGACGATCCGGTCGGCTACCCGACCGACCTGTGGAAACAGATGGCCGCGCTCGATCTGATCGGACTGATGATCCCAGCCGAGTACGGCGGCTCGGCGATGAGCGCCCTCGAAGGCGCGGTGGTCTACATGGAGCTCGGTCGGGCGCTGGCACCGACACCGCACTTTGTCAGCGCGGTCATGGCCGCCGGCGTGTTGCTCCGATCGGGGAGCGAGGCCCAAAAGCACGAGTGGCTGCCGCGAATCGTTGCCGGCGACGCCATCGTGACGACCGCATGGCTCGAACCGGGCAACGGGTACACGGCGCGTGGCGTGCAGACCCATGCGAGGCCAGACGGCGATCACGTCGTGCTCGAAGGTGTGAAGTCCCACGTGCCGTTCGCGTCGGCCGCGACCGCGATGATCGTGCTGGCCCGCACCGGCGCCGGCGACACCGACATCGATCTGTTCGTCGTGGACGCGGGCCAGTCCGGGCTGACGACGACCCAGCAGCTGACGGTGGCGTCAGACGCCCAGTACGAAGTCTCGTTGTCGAATGTGCGCGTGCCGGAGTCGGCCCGGGTCGGGGCCGCCGGTTCGGGCTGGGACACCTGGCATGACACGCTGCTCGACGGTGTCGTGCTCCTCGCCGCGCAGGCCGTCGGCGGCGCTCGCTACGCACTCGACATCACCGTGCAGTACGCCAAAGACCGGGAGCAGTTCGGCAAGCCGCTCGGCGCGTTCCAAGCGATCGCGCACTACCTTTCCGACGCGGTCACTGCCGTCGACGGCGCCGAGACGTTGGTGTTCGAGGCGGCGTGGGCCGCGGCAACCGGCAGGTCGATCGACCGGCTGGCGCCGATGGCGAAACTGTTCGCCTGCAAGACCTTCCGGGACGTCACCGCAATGGCGCAGCAGGTGTTCGGCGGCGTCGGTTTCACCGTCGAATACGACATCCAGCTGTACTTCCGGCGGGCCAAACAGCTTCAGATCTCGTGGTGGGACGACCGGCGACTCGAAGAGCTCATCGCGGCGACGGTCCTCGACACCCAAGCCGTTCAAGGACCCGCCGCAGATCGCGTAAATTGACCCGTATGAGGGAACATCTCGTACGCGGCGCGGCACTCGTGATGTCGCTGGCTTTGCTCACGGCGGCCTGTTCCTCGTCCCACAAGACCGGCAAGTCATCGAACACGGAGTTCCCGACCGTCGCGATTCCGACGACGGTGCCCGGATCGGCGACGACGTCACATTCGTCGACGACAACGAAACCGTCGTCGACGACGAAGTCCGGCACCGGTGTGACCCCGGTCGCGGGGACGACCACGACGGTCGGTTCGGCGACGACGTCGGCCACTCCGACGACATCGTCGGCACCGCTTCCCACCTACTTGCCGGGCATCGTGATGCGTTGGGAGCTCGCGCTCGACTTTCGTACCCATCCTGGACACAACCCGTTCTCCAGCTATCGCGGAGGGACGCCGGTGTGGAGCCTGCGCGAAGGCTCGACCCTCAGCCGCAACGGCCTCTATCCGTTGCTGCCATCGTTCTCGTCGACGTTCGGCTCCGAGGGCATCTCGGCCTGGCACGACGCGAGCGCAGGATGCCCCAACCTGCCCGCGGTCGGGGTGAACACGGTCGGCGCGCCGATCTCGCTGTGCACCGCATCGATCCCCGGCGACGCAGCGTTCCTCGATCCGGATCCGGCTCACAGCGCCGTCGTCGCGTGGACCAGTACGTTCGACGGGACCGTCAACATCAGTTACAACGGCATCGCCAGTCTCGACGGCACATGCGGCGAAGGTGTCGGATACTTCGTCGACGTCGGGACCCGTCAGCTCGCGTCCGTCCTGCTCACCCACAACAATGCGGCGACGCTGCCGCCGATGAAGGTGCAGGTCGCCACCGGCCAATCGTTGTATTTCATCGTCGAACCGGGTGGCGGCGACGTCGCCAGCTGCGACGCGACGCAGCTCGCGATCACGATCGACCGCCTGGCCTGACCAGCATCCCCGGCCGGACGCCGGTCAGTTCCCCGTCGCGGGTGACGACCGTCCCGTTGACGACGCTCGCCGCGATCCCGGTCGGTTCGGCGACGAGTCGCGTTCCACCGGCGGGCAGGTCGGACACGTAGCGGACGTCGTCGATTCCGACCCGGTCGGGGTCGAACAGCACGAGATCGGCGTACGCGCCGGGCACGATCCGGCCACGATCGGTCAGCCCGAACAGCGCGGCCTGACGGCCGGTGAGCATCGCGACGGCTGCCTCGAGCGACAAGACGGCCCGTTCGCGCACCCAATGTTGCAACGTCCACACCGCGTAGCAGCTGTCGGTGTTGCTCTGCGTATGTGCGCCGGCGTCGCTGCCGCCGAGTTGCGCCGCCGGATGCGCGACAAGTTCGCCCAGCCGGACATCGTCAGGACTGCGCATCGCGATCGCGAACTGGGTTTCGAAGTCGTCGCCGATCGCGGTGTCGATCAGCACATCGATCGGGTCGGTGCCGCGGGCGGCGGCGATGGTCGCAACGTCACGGTCGCGCAGATCGCCGCTTCGGGGTGAATACCGGACGTGCACGTGCTCCCACCGTCCACTGAACATCAGACTCGGCCGGATGCTCGCACCCTCGGAACGAAGTTGATCCATTGCGGTCACGTCGTTGGCGAGGCGGCGGACTTCTTCGGCGCCGCCCGCCTTCACCGCCCGGTTCAGTGTTGGCAGGACGCGCACCAACACACCTGGAGTGTCGAGCCGCGTCCACAGCTCGAACGGGCGCGGCGAAACCTGACCGACCACCTGCAGGCCGCGGGCTTGGGCCGCGCCCATCGCGTCGAGGAGGTCGCGGCCGACACCAGGCTCGTCGTACGTGTCGAACACCGGACCGATCACCACTGGCTTTGCGCTCGCGGCGGCGAGCTGTACATGCCAACCGAGGTCGGATCGGCGCTGCTCGCGGTCGAGGAGCAGGGCGCGGGGAGCCATTGTGAACAAGCCGGGACCAGGACCAGCTCGCAGGGTACGAGCGACCGCCAACAGTTCGGTGTCGTCGCAGACCTGTCCGGGAAGCGCGCTGTTGTCGGGGCCGACGTTGCCGACGACCTGGTCTGTCGAGAAACCGACGGCGCCGAGCCGCAACCCGCCGGCCACGAGTTCGCATATTGCCTGCACCTCGGTCGCGGTCGCGGCCCGGGTACACGCGGCTTTCGGGCCCATCACCGCGGCCCGGACCGGAAGATGACCGACGAGAAAGGCCCGATTGAGCGCAGTCTCGCGCCGGGTCAGCGCGTCGACGTAGCTGTCCTGGTCGGTCCAGTCGAACGGGACGGTCTCGTCGATTGCGTTGCGGGGCACCTGTTCGACCGTCACCAACGCGTCAATCACGTACTCGCGTTGCTCGGCGGTCGTGATCGGCGCAAGCGCGTATCCGCAGTTTGCCAGGACGACGGTGGTCACGCCGTAGCGCGAACACGGGGTCAGGAACGGATCCCAGAACTGGTTCGCGTCGAGATGCGTGTGCGTATCGATCCAACCGGGTGCCAGTGCCAACCCTCGACCGTCGAGTTCGGCCGAGCCGGCACCGGAGACGTCGCCGACCGCGACGATGCGGTCGCCGTCCACTGCGACGTCGCGCTCGACACCCGACGCGCCGGTCCCGTCGATCACGGTCGCGCCGCGCACGACGAGGTCGTGGCTCGTCATCGAAGCGTGCGCATCAGCTCGAAAGGGTGTGCGCCGAGAAGAACTTCCAGATCGTCGCGCTCGCGTTGATCTGTTTCGTGGTGAGGCCGAGGCTCGGTATCGGAATCGAGCCCGGCCAGGTGTGGCCGCCACCCTCGATGATGTAGAACACTGTCGCGCTCGACGACGCGCAGCCCGACCAGGTGCGACGCACCACTTGGGTTCCCAGACGCGTGTTCGTGAAATGTTTGTTGCAGTGGTCGTGCGCGGCCCAGTTGGCCATCGCGACCGGCTTCGAACCGAGTACCGCGCCGCCGCAGCAGTGCACCGCGCCACCGTAGAACGGCACGATCGGATCGGCGGTGCCGTCGAACGCCTCGAGCGCCACCGGTCGCGACTTGGGGTTCCCGCAGTAGACGATGACCGCGACGGGAGCGAACGCCGCGAACTTGTCCGAGTCGACACATGCGAGCACGGACGTCATCGCGCCGCCGTCGGACATGCCGGTCGCGTAGACGCGAGATGTGTCGACGCATAACGTCGCCTCAAGATGATTCAACAACGATCCGACCATCGTGACGTCGTTCTGCAGGCCCTTCTCGCCGGTGAGGTTGAAGTGGCGGCCGGCGGCGGTGACCTGCCCGTCGGGAGCGACGATCAAGAAGTCGTGCTCGTTCGCTTCGGGTTTGAAGTTGCCGTACGCCATCTGCTGGACGGCGTCGGAGCCGAACCCGTGGAAGTTGAAGACCAGCGGCACCCGGCTCGTTCCGCTGTACGCGGCCGGAACGTACAGCTGGTAGGTGCGCGTCTTGCCCTCGAACGTGAAGGCCTGCGAGAACTGGCCGGCCTTGTGGGGCCGTTGACATGCGACCGATATCGCGCGCGTCCCGACGGTGACCGGATGAGTGGTCGTCGTCGACGTTGCCGGTGTCGTTGCCGGTGTCGTCGCCGGTGCGGACGCCTTCGCAGAGCTCGAACATGCGGTCGCGGCGAGCGCGCATGCGACCAGCAACGCCAGTCCTGGACCCGATGAACGCAGTCTCATTGATGTTCCCCCTCGTGGACGCGCGGAGCCTAATCTCGCCCGCGTGAGCACCATCGGCGAGCTGGTTGACCTCGCCCGAGCCGACGTCGACAGCGGGTGGCTGCCGTCATGCCAGTTGGCGGTTGCCCGTCACGGCAAGCTCATCGTGTTCGAGACCTTCGGCGATGCGACCAACGACAGCCGATACTGCATCTTTTCGTGCACGAAGCCGATCGTCGCCTCAGCCGTGTGGTCCCTGATCGGCGACGGCTCACTCGACGTGAGCCGGCCGGTCGCCGAGTACGTCCCCGAGTTCGCATCCAACGGAAAAGAGCAGGTCACGGTCGAGCAGGTCATGCTCCACATTTCCGGTTTCCCGAACGCGTTGATGCCGGGAGTCGACGGCGCGGACCCTGCCCGACGCCGCACCAACTTCGCGAACTGGGAGTTGGAGTGGGAGCCCGGCACTCGATTCGAGTACCACGCGACGTCGGCGCACTGGGTGCTCGCCGACATCATCGAACGGGTCAGCGGCATCGACTTTCGCGACTTCGTCGAACAGCGGGTCTCCCGACCGCTCGGGCTTCCCCGTCTGCTCGGAATCCCCGAACCCGAACAAGGCGACATCGCAGCACTCGTACCGATCGGCGACGGACCGCGTGACGAGCTCATCATGTTGCTCGATCGACCGGAGGTGCGCGTCGCGGGAGTGCCCGGCGGCGGCGCGATCATGCGCGCCGCCGATCTCGCGCGCTTCTACCAGGCGGTCATGCACGACGACGGCACCGTCTGGGATGCCGACGTGCTGTCGGACGCCACGTCCAACATCCGGTGTGTGCTTCCCGACAATCTCCTTCAGGTTCCCGTCAATCGCACACTCGGACTTGTCGTCGCCGGCGACGACGGCCAGCACTTCATGCGTTACGGCAGCTTCGGTGTCGCGAACTCGCCACGCTCGATCGGCCATGCCGGCGCGCACATGCAGGTCGGTTGGGGCGATCCTGCGACCGGCATCTCGTTCGCGTACTGCACCAACGGCATCGACAGCGACATGATGAAAGAAGCTGTCCGGGGACTGCGCCTGTCGGACGTCGCGGCCGCGCTCACCGACTGACACGCCGGGGACGGACACACGATGACGCAGGCGGCGGTCGCGGGAATCGGTCAGACCCGATACGCCAAGAACATGGGTCGCCGCGAGATCGATCTCGCCGGCGCCGCGATACGCGGTGCGTGCGCCGACGCTGGCCTGCCGGTCAGCGCGATCGACGGTTTCGTCAGCTACCACGTGGAACAAGTCGCAGAGGTCGAATTGTTCACGGCCCTCGGTATCTCCGAACTTCGGTTCATGGCCCGCACCCCATCCGGTGGCGGCGGTGCCGCATCGCTGATCGGTCTGGCCGCACTCGCAATCTCCAACGGCACCGCGCAGTATGTGATCGCCTTCCGTGCCCGCAACCGTTCGAAGGCCGCCTCCTACGGCGCCGATCCGAACCAGGGCGGCCGACCATGGGCGAAGGCCCCACGTCATCTGCGCGACGTCCGCCAGTACCAGCATCCGTTCGGCGTGGCGTCACCTGCCCAGGAGATGGCGTTGATCGCTCGACGTCACATGCACGTGTTCGGCACACGCGCCGAACATTTCGGGATGCAGGCGGTCGCGCAACGCTTCCACGCCAGTCGGAATCCCGACGCGATCATCCGCGACGAGATCACCCTCGACGACTGGGCCGCGTCCCGTCCGATCGCCGATCCGATTCGCCTGTTCGACTGTTCACTCGAAAACGACGGCGCCGCCGCGATACTCGTGACGTCACTCGAGCGGGCACGTGACCTGGCGCAACCGGCAGTGTCGGTCCTTTCGCAGGTGCAGTACGGCGCGCCGATCCACACCGAACTTTCGGCGTTCTTTGCGACCACCGCCGCGTTCGGCGAACGCGACGGCGGCGCGATCGTCGCCGGCCGGCGTCTGTTCGGCACGGCCGGCCTCACACCGGCCGACGTCGACGTCGCCATGATCGTCGAGCCATTCACGCTCGCGGTCCCGCTCGCGCTCGAACAGTACGGGTTCTGTCCGATGGGCGACGGCGGACCGTTCATCGAAAGCGGCGCGACACGCTGGCCCGACGGTGCGTTGCCGGTCAACACGCACGGCGGGTCGAACGGCGAAGCCTTCGTGCACGGCGTGAACCACCTGCCCGAAGCCGTCCGTCAGCTGCGGGGCAACGCCTGCAACCAGGTCGCCGGCGCACAGATCGTGTTCGTGTGCCGGCGCGATCAGCGACCCGTCAGGCGCAGCCCTGCTCGGAGTGGACCGGTGAGCGAGCTGCCGCGCCCGGATCCGACCGACGACGACGACGCACAGTTCTGGGCGGCGCTCCGCGACGGCAACCTGTGCATCCAACAGTGCGTGGTGTGCGGCACGTTCCGGCATCCGCCCCGGCCGATCTCCGCGCAATGCGGCGCGACCGAACGTGAGTGGCGGCCCGTCTCCGGCGCCGGCGAAGTGTGGTCGTTCACCGTCGTGCACCCGCCGACCTTGGCGGCCTTCGCCGATCGCACGCCCTACGGCGCGGTCGTGGTACGCCTCGACGACGAGAAGGTGTTCCTGGTCGCCAACCTGGTCGACTGTCCGATTGGAGAGCTCGCGGTCGGCATGCGCGTCGAACTCGCCCTCACTCGGGTCGTCGCCGGCGCAGATGCCGGCGACGACCTCGTCCTGCCGCTGTTTCGGCGTGTGTAGCTCCCGACCGCCCCGGCGGGTTAGCTGCCGGTGATGTCCTCGAGCGGTGTGATCGGATTCCAGTTGCCTTCGGGACCGAGGGTCGGTACGTACTGTTCGAGCCGCCAGTTGTCGTCGGCTGAGTACTTGCCGGTGTGCAGCGACGAGTACGGCCCCGAACCGCGGTTCGCGATAGGGCCGAAATGGTCGACCGTGTAGACCCAGTTCGTGTTGTTGAGGTACGGGCCGACTCGCTGCGCGATGTCGTGGAACATCGTCATCGTCTGGCACGCGTCGTTGATCGTGCCGTAGGTGTCGTCGATCTTGCCGTCGGCGGTCTTTTTGATCTGCAGGGCGTTCTCGGGGATGTGGCCGGTCGCTTTCTGGTAGATGGCGGAGCAGTACTTCCAGTTCATGCTGTCGGTGTACTCCTGCGGCGAGAGGCCGCCGGCGGTGATGATGCCGTCGTACGGGTTGGGCAACGGCCCCGACTTCTGGACCTGCTGCGCCTGGTCGAGGACGTCCTGAGTGTCGGCATAGAGGGCCATGGTTGGAAATGCCTGCTTCACCTTCACCACGAACTGTTTCGTCGATGCGAGATCTCCAGACAGGATCATGGCGTTGACGTGCTCGGTTTTCCACTTCTCGATGAAGCTGTCGAGCTGCGCCTGGCCCGCAGTCGTGTCGCCTGTGGTGCCGACATCGAGGATGGCCGTGGAGCCCATGGGCACGCCGGCCTTCTTCAGGGCGGGAACGATGTAGTCGTTGACGTCACTCGACTCTGTCGTGTCGCCGAGGACCGCGAACGTCTTGCCCGCGAGTAGGCCCTTGCTCTTGAGAAGTTGGATCAGGATCGACCCGGAACGTTCGGGAATGTCGCCGGCCGTGACGATGAGCCCGGCGGCGACTGGTTGATGATCGCCTGGGTCAAGTTGAACGTCATCAGGACACGCTTTTCTTGATTCGCGATGCACGTCTGGGCGTCGCCGGAGAAGTCGATGAACGTGCCGACCACCGCGAACACGTTGTCGTCCTGGGCGAAAGACGTGCACAGGGGAAGGATCTGCGACGTCCCGAGCGGCGTGTAGAACTTGTAGATCGGCACGATCTTGCGGCCGTTGATGCCGCCATTGGCGTTGATGTTGTTGATGAAGATGCTGTAGATCTGCTGTTGTTCCGCTTCGGTGCGGATCGTGTCCGTGAACTGCTCGATCGGCCCGAAATTGACGAGCGCGACCCCGACCTTGATCTGCGTCGCCGTCACGCCGTTGCCGAGGGTCTTGTCCAGGCTGGTGACGCTGGTCGTCGGCGTCGTCTGGACGGTCGTGGCCGTGGTCGACTTCGCGCCCGAACCGCACGCGGCCAGCGCCACCACGGCGATCACCGCGACTGTCGCCCCGGCGACGTTGGTCCGGCCCCGACGTGGGTCCGCGCCGCCGTGCGGGTCCGGCCGTTGACGCCGCGTCGCCCGCTCCATATGCGGCTCCGTACGTCGCTCCGTACGTGGCTCCATGCGTGGCTCCCCTCGTCGCGCGACCCGGCCCGGACCCTACTGTTTGCACTGTGCTCGTAGGAGACAGCGGCGGGCGCCTACTGTGTCGGCCGACGGGAGCGCACGAGAGGAAACGGTGTCGACGCCCCAAGTCCCCGCCGGGCAGAACGTGCCTGCGCCCGAATCATGAACGACGACAGTTCGCAACCCCCTGACGGGCTCGCGTCCGCCGTCGATCGGGCCCGCCACATGGTTCCCGAAGGAACCTTCGCGGTCGGAGCCGGACTCGCCATCTCCGGCGTCACCACCTACGGCTTCCAGATCCTCGCCTTCCGAGGGTTGAGCAAACCGGACTACGCGGCTCTGAACGCGCTGTGGGTGTTCGTGTTCGTCCTCGCGCCGGGCGTGTTCCTGCCGCTCGAACAAGAAGTCGGGCGAGCCGTTTCGGCACGGATCGTGCGCGGAGTGGGGGGCGGTCCGGTGGTCCGCCGCGCCGGGCTGCTCGGCGGCGTCTTCTCGATCCTGCTCGCGTCGGCGATCGTCCTGCTCGCCTCCACCACCAAAATCGTGCAGCACAAATTCAACGGTCACCTCGGACTCGTCGTGTGCCTCGTCGTCGCGCTGTTCACGTTCGGTGTCGAATATCTCGCCCGGGGCGCGTTCGCGGGAGTCGGCCGATTCGGGGCGTACGGCCTGAGCCTGGCCGCCGAAGGCGTCATCCGCCTCCTGCCGTGCATCCCGCTCGCCATCGCGAATGTCACAAACCCCCTCTGGTATGGGCTGTGTCTGGCCGTGCCGCCGCTGCTCGCGACCGGTATCGCGATGCACGGACAGAAAGGCCTCGCGACCCCCGGTCCGCCCGCACCCTGGTCGGAGCTGTCCACCAACCTCGGGTTCCTGCTCGGCGGCTCATTGCTCGCGCAGGTGCTGAGCTACGCCCCGTTCCTCGGCGCCCAAGTGCTCGCAAAACCGGACCAGCGCTCCATCGTCGCCGATTTCATCGTCGGTCTGTTCCTCCGCGGATTCCGATCCTGCTGTTCCAGGCCGTCCAGGCTGCGCTGTTGCCGAAGCTGTCGACCCTCGTCAGCGCCGGACGAGACTCCGAGTTCCGCAACGGCGTCCGTACGCTCGTGTTCATCGTCGCCGGCATCGGAGTGGTCGGCGTCGTCGCGGGCGGGTCGGTCGGCCCGTTCGCCGGCCGCATCCTGTTCGGCCACAAGTTCAATCTCGGCCACGCCGACGTCGCGCTCCTCGCCGCCGGCAGCGGACTCTTCATCCTCGCATTGACCTTGTCACAAGCGTTGATCGCGCTGTCCGGGCATCGTCAGGCCATGACCGCCTGGTTCATCGGGCTCGTCGCGTTCCTGCTCGCGACCGAGTTCTCGAGCCATGCGCTCTTCTTGCGGGTCGAGATCGGCTCCATTGCCGGTGCCGCGGTCAGCGCGGCCGCGATGGCCTGGTTCTTCACTCGTCGCCTGAGCCGCGGCGTCGAGGCCGGCAGCCTCGCGTCGCTGGTCGAACAGATCGAGTACGGCCCACTCGAGATCTGAGCGGCGACCTCAGCCGACGTCGCAGACGCGTCCAGCGAGCATCCCCGACCCGAAGTTGGCTCGACCTGAAGTTGGCCCGACCGAAGTTGGCCCGACGATTAGGTCGGCGGTCCGGCGATGAGCTTCAGCTTGCCTTGATGCTGGTTGCCCGATTGGTCGACCCAGACGACGTCCACCCGGTCGTTGGGGTGATACGGGAACATCAGTTTGGTCAGATCCGAAGCGTTCGACACCGACTTGCCGTCGACCGACGTGATCACGTCTCCGCGGGCCAGTCCGGCCGACTCGGCCGGTGAGTTGGGCTCCACCTGCGCGACGGGGGCACCGCTCGCGGCCGGCGTGAGTCCGCTCTGGCCGATGTCGACACCGAGGACGCCGCGATCGCCGATGTGTACCGAGTCGGTGGCGTTCTTGGATTGGATTTGCTCCACGATCTGTTTCGCGTTGTTGATCGGGATCGCGAACGCAGTCGAGCTCCCCGACTGGCCGAAGAAGTCGTCGCTCTGCGCGGCGGCGGTGTCCATTCCGACGACCTTGCCGTCGGCGTTCACGAGCGGACCGCCAGAATCGCCGGGCTGGATCGGAGCCGACATCTGGATCATCCCGTGCAGGGTTTCCGAATCGCCGGTCCCTTCGTCGCCCGCGGTTACCTTCTGGTCGAGTGCGGTGACCGAACCCTCCGTTGCCGCCGGTGTCCCGCCCCGCCCGCCGGCATTGCCGATCGCCACGACGGAATCGCCGATTTGGACGTTCGACGCGTTGGCGAAGCTGACCGTCGGCAGCCCGGACACGCCTTCCACCTGGATCAGCGCGACGTCGTCGACGACGTCGTAGCCGAGCACCTCAGCCGAGCGGGTACCGTTCATGCCTGCGATCTGCACCCTGATCGTCGACGCACCGTCGATCACGTGGTTGTTCGTGAGCACCTCGCCGGACGAAGTGAGGATCATGCCGGTCCCGGCAGCTTCGCCTTCGCTGTCGGCCGAGTCGATCGTCGTGTAGATATCGACGACGGCCGGATCGACCTTGGTGACGATCGCGCTCGACGGCTGCCCGCCGCTGGCCGTCCCGGACGAGTTGCCGCCGACGTTCGGGAAGCCGACGCCACCGCTGTTCGATCCGAGGCCGCCGAACAGCGGTCCGGTCGCGTTGTTGCCGGTCGCGTTGTTGTTCGTGTGCATGGCGGAGCTGATCGCCGCGCCGACACCCGCCGACGCCAACACCAACAGCACGACCGCAACTGCCGCGACCGTTCGCCGCGCCGCGGCCGGCGGGCGAGCCGCGCCGGGAGGTGGGCCCCAGCTCCCCGGCCCGTAGCTGTAGTTCCAGTTGCCGTCACCGGGAGGTGGTGCACCCATGCCGGCTCCGCCGACGCCGGGAGGCGGCGGAGGTGGCCAGCCCTGCGCTGCCGATCCCCACGTCGTTGGTGTCTGCCAACCCGACGGGCCGGGCGCTGCGCCGACCGGCGGCCGTTGGACCGGGGGCGGGTCGGTTTGGAACTGCGGACTCGGCGCGGGCGGCGCCGGCGGGGGCAGGTTCGGCGTCTGTCCGGTGGGAGCCCACGGATTGGGGGGCATCACATTGGGGGGCCTGAAAATAGGGGGGCCCGGGTTCGCGGGAGGCGGGCCGACCGGCGGGGTGGGGGCGGTCGGTGTGCCGGCGGGGGGTTGACCGGCCGGGAACTGGCGGGTTGGTTCGTCCATAGTTCGGTGATCGTCGGGTTGGTCGCTCATCGGCGGGTCGTCATGGGACTGATCGGTCATCGAGCATCGCCTCGGAGGAGCCGGGCCAATGTGGTGTCTTCACCTTGCCCGCTGATCTTGTGAGCATCCTGCGAGCAGCCTGAGGCTATTGCGGGGATGTTGGCGCCCCGTCTCGGGTCGGCGTCCCCAAAGCGCCCACGGGCCCTCACCCTTGCGTGTGCAAGCATGCCGAAGATGTCCGACGGTGAGCGACTCGACCCCCGTCGGTGGTTCGCCGCAGCGGTCGTGATCGTGTCGGTCGCCATCCCAGTGCTCGACAACACCGTGCTCAACGTCGCGATTCCGACGATCCTGCGCGAATTCCACACCGACCTGCCCAGCCTGCAGTGGGTGATCACCGGGTATTCGCTGACGTTCGCCACGCTGTTGATCATCGGCGGCCGCCTCGGCGACATGTATGGGCATCGGCGCATGTTCATGCTCGGCGCGGCAATCTTCGGGGTCGGTTCGTTCCTCGCATCGGTGTCGCATTCGGTCCCGACGCTCGTCGTGGGCGAAGCGATCATCGAGGGAATCGGTGCGTCGCTGCTCATCCCCGCGACGCTGTCGATCCTGTCGACCACATTCGAAGGCCCCGAACGTGCGATCGTGTTCGCGGCGTGGGGAACGGTGGCGGGCGCGTCGGTGGCGTTCGGACCGCTGGTCGGCGGGTTCTTGACCACCGACTACTCGTGGCGTTGGGCGCTGCGCATCAACGTCATCGCCGCCCCGATGTTCGTCATCGGCGCGTTGGTCCTCATGCGCAGAGACGAACGACCCGAACGACGGCCAGAATTTGACACGCCGGGCGCGGCGCTGATCGCGACGGGATCGTTCGCGTTCGTGTTCGGCTTGAGCGAAGCCGCGACCTACGGGATGTTTCGTCCGCTGCAGGACTTCTCGGTCGACGGACATGTCCTGTGGCCGGCGACGCGGCCGATCTCGATCGCGCCGCTTGCGGTCGTGGCTGCCGCCGTGATCCTTGTCGGCTTCTACAAGTTCGAACGTGCCAAGGAACGACGCAATCGCGATCCGCTGTTCGAGTTCAGTCAGCTCGAGCATCAGAGCTTCCGTTACGGCCTGCAGACCACGATGGTGCTGGCGATGGGCCAGTTCGGGTTCTTGCTCGTCATCCCGGTGTTGCTCCAAGACGGTCAGCACTTCACCGTGCTCCGCACCGGCGTGTACATGGTCCCGATGGGCGCGCTCATCGCGTTGGGTGCTCCCATCGGTGCCCGCCTGACCCGGATCGTCGGCACGACGCGCGTGGTCAGAACCGGCCTCGTGTTCGAAGCGGTCGGGCTGGTCGTCGTCGCGCTCGATGATCTCGACCCATACGACCTTGCTCGCGTCGCTTCCCGGCTCGGCGCTGTTCGGCATCGGTGTCGGCTTCGCGAGCTCGCAGCTCACGAACGTGATCCTGTCCGAAGTCGACCGCGACAAGGCCGGCGTGGCCAGCGGCACCAACACCACCGTCCGCCAAGTCGGCGCCGCGCTCGGCATCGCGGTGATCGGTTCGTTGCTCAACGCCCAATCGATCCGACACGCGGTACGAGCGGTACGTGCCTCGTCCGGCGCTGCCCGGCTCACTGAAGACGTCCACGATCGCCGCCATTCGTGCGAAGGGCGTCAACTATGCGCCCGCAAACGGTGCGACCCGCCAACAAATCGACGCGCTCACCCACGCGTTGCAGACGTCGGTGGTGAACGGAGCGCGGCCGGCGCTGTTGTTCGCGGCGGCCGTCGTGACCGTCGGCGCGTGCTGCTCGCTGCTGATCCCGACCGACGTGCCCCGCCCGACCGGTGACGGTCCCGCACCCGGCGTCGAACCTGGCGACGTCGCCGTCGCAGTCGAACTGTTCGGTTAGGCCGATCGGTCAGATCGTGACCCAGGCACGCGTGCGGGCCGACTGGCGGATGGCGTCGAGCACCTGCATCCCGGCGAAGCCGTCGGCGAACGTTGCCGGCCGCGGATCGTCAGCGTGCGCGCGACCTTCGATGCGATCGAGGAACGTCGTGCACAGACGCGTATACGGCACCAGGTCGATGCCGAATGCATGGAGGTTGTCGTACGCGGTCGAAAGGAGATCGGGCGGCGGAGGGTCGGGCCGCGCCAGCGGCAGATCGGCCGGGACCGGGACCTCGCGCGTCCCGGCCGCGTCGGCGACCCGCACTGTGTCGAACTCGGCCCAGACGGTGCCCACGGTGCCTGCGACCCGCGTGCAGAACACCGGCGGACCCCACGCCCCGACCGTGCTCTGCATCGTCCCATCCACACCCGAACAGGTGCGGAAACGCACCGTGAAGCTGTCTTCGACGTCCCAGTCGCGAGCCGACACCTGGGTGAGCGAAGCGCTCACCCCTTCGAATTCGCCGAGCATGACGCGCACCTGATCGATGACATGCGCGGCCTGCGCGCCCAGCCACCCTCCACCTTGGACGCGTCCGCCCACCATGAGGGCACCTCACCGGCGGGGTCGGCCAGCATCGGGATATGCATCAGGAACGTCGCAAGCTTGGGCGTGCCGATCTCGCCGCGGGCGACGACCCGCGCCATCGACGCCTGTCCCGATGACCAACGGAACTCGGTGCCCAGGAAGTGCACGACGCCGGCGGCTTGTGCGGCGTCGAGCATTGAGGCCGCTTCGTTCGCGTCGCTGCGTGAACGGTTTTTCGCACAGCACATGTTTGCGCGCCGCGATCGTGTCGAGCGCGATCGAGGCATGCGTGTGAGGGGGTGTGGCGATCGCGACCGCGTCAACTCCGCCCAGTGCGAGCGCGTCGGGCAGGTTCGTGAACGCGTACGGCACGTCGAAGCGTCGCGCTCGTTCGTTCGTCTTGTCCGGGTCGCTGTCCGACGAGCGCACGCACCTCGAAACCCGCGGCTCGCAGGGCACGCACGTGGGTGATGCAGCCGAACCCGGTGCCGACGACCACCACGCCTGTCACCCGCGCCTCCGGCCTTGTCGAACCGCAAAGCCGGATCTTAGGGTTCAGCTCATGGTTGGGGATCGACAGTTCGGGTCCGTTGGAACAAAGGTCGTGTTCGAAAACGACCAGGTGCGCGTGTGGGTGCTACGACTCGCGCCCGGAGAGCGCAGCGCGGTGCATCAACACGATCTCGACCACCTCTTGATCCAGATCAGCGGTGATCGCATCGCGGTCGAACCCGAACCCGACGCGCAGGGCCCACACCGCGACTACCTCGAGGCGCCCGTGATCCCCGGCATGGTCGCGCACGTCCCGAGGGGCGGAATCGAAACCGCCGTCAACGTCGGCGACGAGCCGTACTACGAGATCATCGTGGAACTGAAAGATCAATCCGCCTGACCTGGCGCGGGCGCGCCGCCGTGGGGTAGGACTGACGGCGTGGCCACGACGTGGAAGCTCGAGTTCCCGTACCGGCGCAGCGTCGGACCGGTCATCGGCGCATTCCTCACCGGCTTGCGCGATCGCCGGGTCGTGGGCGTCCGCACCGCCGGCGGCCGGGTGCTAGTCCCGCCGTTCGAGTACGACCCCGACACCGGCGAACCCGCGTCGGACGTTGTCGACGTCGGATCCGCAGGTGTGATCGAACATGCCGCGTGGGTCGGCGCACCGTTACGCACCCATCCGCTCGATCGCCCCTTCGCGTGGGCGTTGGTGCGCCTCGACGGTGCCGACACGGCGCTGTTGCATGCGCTCGACTGCGGATCGGCCGACGCTGCCGAGCCCGGCAGGCGCGTCCGTATCCGTTGGCGCGCCCAAACCGTCGGACATGTGAGCGACATCGAATGCTTCGAGCCGGAATGACATGACGGACCCGGTCCAGTTCATGTCGCATCACACCACGGTCGAATATACGCTGCCCGAGCCGTCGCGGCTCGGTGTCCACTTCGCCGCGCAGCTCGGACACGGCACGATCATCGGGCACCGGTGCCCGCAGTGCGCCAAAGTGTACGTGCCGCCCCGCGGCTACTGCCCGTTATGCGTGGTCGAGACGACCGACGCCGACGAGGTGCCGATCGCCGATCGGGGCACGATCACCACCTTCTCGGTGATCACACCGCTGCAATACCAAGGTCAACAAGAAACCGAAGATTACGTGCAGGCCACGCTGTTGCTCGACGGCAGCGATACCACCATCATGGTGACCGGCGTCGAGGGCATCGCGATCGCCGACGTGCGGACCGGCCTGCGCGTCGAGGCGGTCTGGGCCCCCGAAGGTGAACGGGGCGCGGCCGCGGTCGGTGTGCGCGGCATGGGTCTGGGCGACGCGGTCAAGGGCTGGCGGCCAACCGGCGAACCCGATCTGCCCCGTGAGCAACTCGCAGAGCACGTGCTGTGATGCGTGACGTCGCGATCGTCGCGTTCGCGCAGGCGCCGCTCGCGCAGGCGCCCGGCCAGACCGAGACACTCATGCTGTTGCCCACGATCACCGACGCGCTCAACGCGGTCGGCCTCTCCCGACGCGACGTCGAGTTCACCTGCTCGGGGAGCGCCGACTATCTCACCGGCGGCACGTTCACGTTCGTCCAGATGCTCGAAGCCGCGGGCGCCTGGCCGCCGATCTCGGAGTCGCACGTCGAGATGGACGGCGCGTGGGCGCTGTACGAAGCATGGGTGCGGCTGCAGCACGGAGATGTGGACGTCGCGCTCGTGTTCTCGTCGGGCCGCGCGACCGCAAGTGCGTCGCTGCGCGAAACGCTGACGTTTCAGCTCGACCCCTACTGCCTTGCGCCGATCGGGGCCGACTACGTGTCGCTCGCCGCGCTGCAAGCCCAGGCGGTGCTGCAACGTACGGGCCGCACCGACAAGGACCTCGCGCAGATCGTCGCACAGCGCCGCCACGACGCCATCGGCAACCCGCACGCGGCGGTGTCCGGCGACGTGAGCGTCGACGAACTCTTGCGCAACGACTACGTCGTCGAACCGCTGCGCACCCACGATGTCGGCCCGGCGGTGGACGGAGCCGCCGCGGTCGTGCTCGTCGCGGGGAAGCGCCGCCAGCTCTGCGACCGGCCCGCGTGGATCGCCGGCATCGACCACCGGGCCGATCCGCACTATCCCGGCGTACGCGACCTCGCACAGTCGAATTCGGCGGCGTTGGCCGCGGCCCGTGCCGGAGTCGGCAACGGCGGGGTCGAGGTCGCCGAACTGTCCGCGGTCTGCACGACCGAAGAGCTCGTGTTGACCGAGGCGTTGGGGCTCGGCGACGCGGTGACGATCAACCCGTCGGGTGGCGCGCTCGTCGCCAACCCGGTGATGGTCACCGGTCTGGTACGCATCGGTGAAGCGTTCCGACAGGTACACGACCACGGCCGTCAACGGGTGCTCGGCCATGCATCGTCAGGTCCGTGTTTACAACAAAACCTGGTCTGTGTCCTGGAAGCGAGAGACTGATGGCCGAACGGTGCCGCGGTTGTCGGTGTCGGCATGACGAAGATGTCGAAATGCCGCGACGACGTGTCGATGGCCGGACTCGTCCGCGAGGCCGCGATCCGCGCCCTCGACGATGCCGAAATGACGTGGGCTGACGTGGAAGCCGTCGTCATCGGGACCGCGCCCGACATCTTCGAAGGTGTCATGATGCCCGAGCTGTACCTTGCCGACGCGCTCGGCGCGACCGGCAAGCCGATCATGCGGGTACATACCGCCGGCAGCGTCGGCGGCTCGACCGCGGTGGTCGCGACCCATCTGATCGAGTCGCAGGTGCACGAACGCGTCCTCGACTGTCGCGTTCGAAAAGCAAAGCGAAGGGGACACGAACTTCGCGTTCTCGAGCGGCCGCAGCGGCGGCGTCGGTGCCGGCGGATACTTCGCGCCGCACATTCGTGCCTACATCGAACGGTCGGGCGCGCCGGCCTATGTCGGCCCGATGGTGGCCGTCAAGGACCGCAAGAACGCGTTGAAGAACCCCTACGCCCATCTGCAGATACCCGATATCACCATCGAGATGGTGATGGAGTCGCCGTTCGTGTGGGATCCGATCCACCGGCTCGAGTCGTGCCCGACGTCGGACGGCGCGTGCGCCATGGTGCTCACCAACGAGGCGGGCGGCACCCGCGCGACCAAACCGCCGGCGTGGGTGCACGGCACCGCGGTCCGCACCGAACTCGGCTGGTTTCCCGGCCGCGATCCGGTAAACCCGAAGGGCGGTCAAGACTGCGCGGCGGACGTGTACCGCCAAGCCGGCGTCACCAATCCACGCGCCGACTTCGACGTCGTCGAGTGCTACGTCCCGTTCAGCTGGTACGAGCCGATGTGGATGGAGAATCTCGGCTTCGCCGACGTCGGCGACGGTTGGAAACTCACCGAGAGCGGCGCAACATCGATGGACGGCGACCTCCCGGTGAACTGCTCGGGCGGCGTGCTGTCGTCAAATCCGATCGGCGCCTCCGGAATGTTGCGGTTCGCGGAGGCGGCACAACAGGTTCGTGGGCTCGCCGGCGACCATCAGATCGCCCACGCACGTCGCCGCGCTCGGCCACGCCTACGGCGGCGCCGCCCAATATTTCTCCATGTGGGTCGTCGCGGCCGAAAAACCCTAGCGTCAACCGCGAACACGAGCGCTGACCTGCGCAACAACCGGCGCGCACGACGCGCCAATCGATCGCACGCTGGCGCCACAGCTCGAAACCCGAATTTGCGAACAACTAGGCTGAGTTCGTGCCACGCACTGTGCACCCGTTCATGGTGTGGAACCTCTTCCTGGCCGCGATCCCGCTTGCCTTGTCATTCGTACTCTTCCGCCGAGCCAGGCACCTCGGCGTGGCCTGGTCGCTGACCTTCGGCGCATGGTTGGTCTTTCTCCCGAACGCGCCATACGTCCTCACCGACGTCGTACACATGCGCGGCGATCTTCGGGCCTCGCCCTCCCATGCGTACACGCTCGCGGTCCTCCTGACTTACGCGCTCTACGCCGCGGCCGGTCTCATTTCGTACGTGGCGTCACTGCAGTTGCTGCGCAGCTTCTTGCACCGAGTGGCTCCGCGACGATGCGTCCTGCCGGTTCTCGTAGCAGTGCACGCCCTGTCCGTGATCGCCATGTACCTCGGTCGAGTCGTGCGACTCAACAGCTGGGACGTCGTGGTCGCGCCGCGCTCAGTGGTGTCTGTGCTCCACATGCCGCATCCGCATACCGTCGCCTTGCTCGCAGTCATGTTCGTCGTCGTTGGAATGGGCGCATACCTCGTGGGTGCGATCGGCGACAAGACAATCACCGTGCTGAGGTCTCACTCCTGAACGCTGTCCGCGTGCCTCTCGCCCGTCCCTTGCCCCGTGACGCGCAGCTGTTCTTTCGCGTGCACGTCGAACACAGCATTTCTCCATGTGGGTCGTCGCGGCCGAAACGCCCTATCGTGAACCGCGAACGCACGCGCTGACCTGCGCGAGCGGCTCGCACGACGCACGATGAGTCCGGCCCGGTATGAGAGGAACTGTGGATCTCGACCTTCCTGCCGAAGACGATCCCCGACGGGTCGAGGTGCGGGCGTGGTTCGACGCGCATCCCTCGCCGACGCCTGGCGAGCTTGTCGACGCCGGGTTCGTCGTGCCGCACTGGCCGGCTCCGTACGGGCTCGACGCCGAGCCCGAGCTCCAACTCATCATCGAAGACGAGATGAAGCGCGCCGGCGCGTCGAAGCCTGTCAACCCGATCGGGATCGGGCATTGCGGCCCGATCCTCGTTGCGCTCGCGAGCGACGAGCAAAAGCAGCGGTACCTGATGCCGATGCTGCGCGGCGACGAGCTGTGGTGCCAGCTGTTCAGCGAGCCGGGCGCAGGTTCAGATCTCGCCAATCTGAGCACACGCGCCGAGCGTGACGGTGACATCTACCGCGTGAACGGCCAGAAGATCTGGACCTCGCTTGCCGCGCACGCCAAGTTCGGCATCCTGATCGCCCGCACGCGCAACGACGTCACCAAGCACCGCGGGATCTCGTACTTCATCGTGCCGATGGACCTTCCCGGCATCGAGGTACGGCCGATCCGCGAGATGACGGGCGAGGCATTGTTCAACGAGGTGTTCTTCACCGACGTGCGCGTCCCGGCCGAAAACCTGATCGGCGAGGAACACCTCGGGTGGGGGATGGCGAAAGCCACGCTCGCCAACGAGCGGGTATCACTGTCGACCGGCGGCGGCCTGCAATGGGGTTACGGGCCGAGCGCACGTGACCTCGTGCAGCTCATGCGCGATCGGGGCGGACTTGTCGATCCGGTCTTCCGCCAGCGGGTCGTCGACGCCTACATCGAAGGCGAGATCCTGCGCTACCACCGCATGAGGATGATTTCGGCTGCGGTGAACAAGCGGCCCGGACCGGATGCGTCGCTACGCAAGGCCCTCGCCGACCCGCACGGCAAAAAAGTGTTCACCCTCGGCCGCGACCTCATGGGTGCGCAGGGAATGCTGGCCGGCGCCGACGTCGACGCCGACTGGCAACCGTGGATGCGCGGCTTTCTGTTCAGTCCCACGCTCACGATCGGCGGCGGCACGAGCGAGGTGTTGCGCAACATCATCGGCGAACGTCTCCTCGGCCTCCCGCACGATCACGACGTCGAACAAGGCCTGACCTGGGAAGCGTCCCGCAAGCTCGCCGCCCCCCGATAGCCCTTCGTTAGCTCGAACGTTTCAGTAACGGTCGTGGCCGCCGTCCGCGAAACGCCGTCCCGGTGAGGGAAATTGTGCTTGTCGAAGGCCAGTTCCCGACGCCCAGGTGTTGCTGCAGTGGTGAGCGGTCAGATTCTGCGCGGGTTGTAGGAAGCGTTCGCCGGAGCCCCTGTCAGTGGCAGAGAGTCGGTGTTTGTCCGCATTTGCCGGTTTGGCACTCGACAGTTTTTGTGTGATATTTCGATCCTGTGTTATTGATATGGCGGCCAGTGTGGGGTTTAAAGCAAACACACCTGGCGTGAATCACGCGCAAGTCGATGGACGTTGGACGCTTGCGACTGCTGGCCGGGCGTTTTCATGACGGGGGATGAACATGTTTCGAGGCCGCAATCCTCGTTCGACGCGAACTCACAAGGTGGTTCGCATCGGTCTGCGGGTGTCACTGACGCTCGCATTGTTGGTGGTGCCGTTCGCTGCCTTAACGGCGATCGCTCCTTCAGCCGGCGCCGTGACGATCCCTTCATCGCAGGGGACCGACTTCTACGTCAGCTTCGAAAGCAACTGCACGTTCAATGGGTGCGGGACACCGTCGGGGCCGGGCAACCTTTATGTGTTCATCTCTGGGAGTACCGCAACGTCGGGCACAGTCAGCGACACCGCGATCTCGTTCTCGCAGACGTTCAGTGTCACTCCGGGCGTGGCGACGAGCATCTCGATCCCGTCGTCAGCTGAAATCGATACGAACGACACGGCCGTCGTTGGTGGAGCGCTCCACATCACAGCGGGTGCGCCGGTGTCCGCCTACGGACTCAACACTCTCTCCCAAACAACGGACGGGTTCTTGGGACTGCCGACACCGATTCTCGGCACTTCCTACCTTGTCGAGGCTTACGAGGGCGGCGCAGGTTCGCAGTTCGCCGTCGTGGGCACCCAGAACGGCACCACGGCGACGATCACGCCGAGCGACACCACCGGTGCCTACACGGCGGGAGTGTCCTACACGGTGAGTCTGAACCAAGGTGATGTGTACCAACTCGTCGACACCAGCGGCGGAGATCTCTCCGGCACGACGATCACCTCGAACAATCCGGTCGCCGTCTTCGCCGGTAATGACTGCGCAGACGTGCCGACCAGCGATACCGCGTGTAACACACTTGCCGAGGAGATGACGCCGACCGATACGTGGGGAACGGATTTCCTTACCGAGCCGTTTGCCACTCGCTCAGGTGACACCTTCCGTGTCATGGCGAGCACGAATGCCACCGCGGTGGACATCGATGGCTCATCTGTGGCGACGTTGAACGCCGGGCAGTTTTACGAGACGATCCTGTCGGCCGCGTCGACGATCACTGCGAACAATCCGATCCAGGTGATGCAGTACTCGAATGGCGAGTCGTACGACGGCGTGAGTGCGGATCCGTTCGATGTCACGATTCCGCCGACCGAGCAGTTCTTGAACAGTTACACGGTGTCGGCCGAGCCGAGCGGCGCGGACCCGAATATCACGCAGAACTATCTCAATGTTGTTGCGCCGACCTCGGAGGTGGCGAGCATCACCCTGGACGGCTCCCTCCTGCCGGCGGCCGATTTCACACCCATCGCTGGTTCGTCATATTCGGGTGCGCAGGTCGCGGTCGGCTTCGGTTCCCACACCATCAGCGCCTCGTTGCCGTTCGGGCTCACTGTGTACGGCTATGGAGGCTACGACGGCTACGGATATCCCGGCGGGTTCACCCTATCTCCCGTCGCGACGGTGACCAACGTGTCGTTGGCGCCAACGACATCCAGCTACACGATCGGTAGCTCGGCGTGTGAAACCGCCACCGTGACCGACCAGAACAGCAACCCGGTGTCAGGTGTCCGGGTCGACTTCACCGTGACCGGGGCGAACCCGAACGCCGGATTCGCCTACACGGCGACCGACGGGACCGCCCAGTACTGCTACACCGGAAACGCCCGCCCGACCGATACCGAGACCGCCGCCGTCGGAGCGGTGACATCGAACACGGCAACGATCAACTGGGGTGTAGCGCAAACGTCGCTGACGACATCACTCTCCGGAGGAGGCCAGTCCGGCGCGACCATCTCGGTTCCCACCAGCACGGACGTAACCGACGCGGCCACCCTCACCGGGACGAACGCCGCGACAGCGACGGGAACCATCACCTACGACGTGTACTCCGACAGTGGCTGTACCGATGTAGTCAGCACCGGAACTCCCCAGACCATCACCACACCCGGAATGCTCCCGGCGTCCAACCCAGTCTCGCTTCCCAACGTCGGCACCTACTACTGGCAAGCGTCGTACTCGGGCGACTCGGTCAGCAACGCACCATCAACAAGCACCTGCGGGAACAGCGGTGAGGTCGAAACGGTCACCACGAACTGCCCCCCGACCGCGAACAATCAGAGCGTCTCGACGAACCAAGACGCTGCGGTCGCCATCACGCTGACCGGGTCCGATCCAAACAGCTACCCGCTGACGTACACCGTGGTCGGGATGCCGGCGCACGGAACGTTGTCGGGGACGGCGCCGAACCTGACCTACACACCGTCGTTGGGATACTCGGGCCAGGATTCGTTCACGTTCAAAGTCAATGACGGGCACGCCGATTCGAACATCGCGACCGTGTCCATAACCGTGGTGCCGGCGTCGCCCCCGACGGCCGAGCCGCAATGTGTCACCACCCCGAAGAATACGTCGGTCCCGATCACGCTGACCGGAACGGACACCGACGGCGACCCGCTGACTTACTCGATCGTCACCGGCCCGACGCACGGAACGCTTTCGGGGACCGCACCCAACCTGACCTACACGCCGGCAGCGGGATACACCGGACCCGACTCGTTCACCTTCACAGCCAACGACGGGAACGTGGACTCCACGCCCGCGCAGGTATCCATCACCGTGACCAATGCCGCACCGCAGTGCGAAACCAAAGGCACACACGGACAGGGCCTGTGCAAGTGGTGGCACGTACCCAAGCACCACTTCCTCCTGAAGGTACGCAACCACGGACACGGATCGGTCAGCGTCACCGTCTGGGTCAACGGACACCGAATCCGGCTCGGCAACCTCAAGAACGGGCCGGCCAAGACGTACGACCTTGCGGCCTACATGAAAGACAACGGCCGCGACGTCGTCATCCTCTCCGCAGTCGGATCGACCAACACCTCCGACATCAGCTTCAGCATGTAGACCTCGTGATCAGTTCCCACGGCTAAGCGCCACAGCGCAGAGAGGATTCGGCGAAGATCCTTCGACCGACTCTCCGATTCCGCGCGGACATCTACCTCTGGGCTGCCGCCCTGGGCGGGTCACGCTCGCCCGGCGGGGGCGTCTGCGATGTTGCGACGGCCATCGTTGTGTGCCGTTGTCGCGTCGGTGTCAGTGTCAGATCCTGGAGGCTCGTCCAGGCAACCGACCGCATCGGGAGGTGGCGTCACGTGCCCAAGGAGTTACGAGACGGTGAATCGGTTGACCCCGTCGACCGCGAACGCACCCGGCCCGGTCGCGACGGTAATTGACCTGTGCGGTCAGGAAGCGCTGTCGTCGATGAGCCGGTCATTCCGAACACGAATGGCAGCGACGCCCCAAGTGCCGTCGCCTCGCCGTCGAGATAAGCCAAGGCCGCCGCCCTCGACGACCGCTCACGCTCGCGACCACACCACAGCCAGGAACGTCCCTCACCAGCTGCCTTATGAGATATCCGTGTCAGGCCTCGCGGACGCCTTTCGCGAATATTGACCGGCATGTGCTTGATGCCGCCGATGAAGTTCGAACGCAACGGCTGGACGTCGCCGTTCAGCTCAAGGTTCGGCATGCGGCGCGCCATCTCTTCGAGGAGGACGCGGATCTCCATGCGGGCCAGATTGGCGCCGAGGCAGTGGTGGGGTCCGCCGCCGCCGAAGCCGACATGCTCGTTGGGGGAACGCTGGATGTCGAACGTGAACGGGTCGTCGAAGACGTCTTCGTCGCGGTTCGCGCTGACGTACCAGATGCTCACCTTGTCGCCGGCTTGCAGCTGCTGGCCGCGGAGTTCGGTGTCGACGGTGACGTTGCGCCGGAAGTACATGACCGGCGACGCCCACCGGACGATCTCTTCGGTGGCCGGGACCGCAAGTTTCGGGTCGTCGACGAGCAGCTGGTATTGATCCGGGTTGTCGCAGAACGCTCGGATGCCATGCGAGATCGAGTTGCGTGTCGTTTCGTTGCCCGCAACGGCGATCAACAAGAAGAACAGGTTGAAGTCCATCTCCGACAGCGTGTCACCGTCGATCTCGGCGCCGAGCAACGTCGTGACGATGTCGTCGCGGGGATGGGCGCGGCGCTCGGCTCCGAGCTCGTTGGCGTACATGAACATCTCGATCTGCGCGGTCTGGACCTCTTCGAGCGACACGATGTACTCGGGGTCTTCGCTGCCGATCATCCGGTTGCTCCACTCGAACAGCTTGTGCCGGTCTTCTTGCGGCACTCCGAGCATCTCGGCGATCACCTGCAGGGGTAGCTCGGCGGCAACGTCGACGACGAAGTCGCACTCGCCGCGTTCGATCACCGTGTCGAGGATCCGATTGGTCATCTCGCGGATATGCACCTCGAGCGTGCCGATCTGACGAGGCGTGAAACCACGGTTGACGAGTTTGCGGTAACGCGTGTGCTCCGGCGCGTCCATCGTGAGCATGAGGTTGCCGCCCTGCTCGAACTCGTAGTTCTCCGGTCCGCCTTCCAACACCACGACGCCGCCGCGTTTTTGGTCGGACGAGTAGGTCGTTCCGTCCCGGCCGACGGTGACCACGTCGGCGTACTTGGTGACCACCCAAAAGCCCGGCCCGTCGGGCTCAGGATGCTTGTACACCGGTGCCTCGTTCCGAAGGAACGTGAACCATTCGTGCGGGATGCCCTTCGTGAAGCGGTCACGGTCGAGCAGGTCGATGTCGGAGAGCTGCATAGATGCCCCTCAGGTGCTGGTGACGCCGTCACGGTACAGCGCGTCTCGAACCCTGGGTGCAACGTCGGCCGCGAGCCGCTCGATCTGAGCCCGCGCTTGGGCCGGCGTCACGCCGGGCACGTGCACACGCAGGTTCAAGGCGTCGGCGCCGGCCACGGCCAGCGCGGCCGCGAGTCGGGCCGCGACCGCGGTGGCGTCGGACGCGGCGATCATCTCGGCGGCACCCCAGCGCGACGCCGCGCCGCTGGGCGCGTAGCTGCGGTAGATGGCAACCTGGCGTTCGGTGGGTTGCAACGGCGGCTCCGCTCCGACCCACGCCCGGCGGATCAGCACACACGGGCCGGAACCGCCCGCGTCGTGGTAGACGTCGACAAGTTCGCGGCAACGTTGCGGAGCGGTCAGCGAATCGAACATGACGCCGACGCCGGCCGCGGCGGCGCGTTCGAGCCGCGGTGGGGCTGGCCACCGCGCTCACCACCGGTACCGGATGTTCACGACAGCGTCCGATCGCCGGATCGCCACCGAGCGGGCCCGCGTCGCCGCCGGCGAGGACCGCCCCGACATGTTCCAACGCTCGCGTGTAACGCGCCGCGAGGTCGTCCATCGTCGTGTCCATCGTCTCGAAGTCGGCTAGGAGTGCGCCGGCCGCGACGCCGAGCCCGACCCGTCCGGGATGGCGGGCCGCGAGCCATGCCGTCTCTTCGATCACCAGCGCGGTCGGACGTAACAACAACAGCAAAGGACACGGCGCCGCCCAGCCGGCCGCCATCGCGTCGAGGGCGAACCCCGCGGCCTGCAACGGATTGGGCAGGTAGCCGGCGAATCCGCCATGGTGTTCGCTGGTCATCACCCCGTCGAACCCGTGGCCGACCGCGAGCGCGGCCTGCACCCGCAGCTCTTCGACGATCTGCGGCGCGGGGAGCTCGAGATGCGGGTACAGGCGCAGCGAGACAGAACCAGGGCCGAACGGAACACCGACAGCGGTCACCGTTGCAGTCTCGCGCCGGTTGAACGCGTCGGGTCGCGTTGCGGACATGTCCCGACGCCGCGCCGCGACCGTGCGGCGCGGCGAGCCAGGCCGGCGCGGCGCAAGACGATCGCCACAACGCAACGTTCCCGGAACGTCGCGGTCGCGCTCAACGGCGGCGATGGGCCCAGTCGTGCTTGGTCAGCTCGTACTCGACGTCGCCGAACTCGGATCCTTCGATCGGATCTCCCCAATCGGCGAAGAAGGTGCGCACATATCGCAGTCCGCAACGTTCCATCACCGCCCGAGACGCCGTGTTGACCGTCATCGTCTGCGCCCACACCCGTTCGGCGCCCAGACATGTGAACGCGGCCACGATCAACGCCTTCGATCCTTCCGTCGCGAACCCGTTGCCCCATGCCGGCCTTCGCAGCCGGTATCCGAGCTCGCGGACGTGGGCGTCGGACGGGCGCAGACCGAACCATCCGACGAATTCGGAGCTGGACGTCTCGTACGCAATCCAACGGTGGCCGAGCGCACGTCGAAGGGTGTCTTCGACCTCGGCGCGGGGTCTGGGTTTGGCGCCGTTGATGAACCGCATCACCGCCGGGTCGGCGTCGAGCGCGACCAGATGGTCGATGTCGTGGGCGGCGATCGCACGGAGCACAAGCCGGTCGGTTTCGAGCCGCTCGATCATCCTGCGACGCGTCAAAGCTCCTCGTGATGGGAGCGGTGGTCGTCGAGACGGTCGGCCGGCGCTTTGCCTGACCAGTGCTCGGCGAAGGTCCAGTCGGGCTGTTTGCGTGCGTGTTCGTCGTCGAGGACGGCGACCCCGTCGCGGAGGTCGATCATGGGCACGATCGCAAGTGCCGTCTGCCGATGCGCGGTATGTTCGACGCGCGCTTCGAGCTCATCGCCGAACGCGGCGAGGAAGCTGGCCACCACAACTTGTTGTTGGGTCGCCAACGAGCAGCGCGCACCGAACGCGACCGTGTCGATCCGGCGGCGGACCACATCGAGGTCCTCTTCGGTGCCTTGGGACGTTGCGACATGGGTGAGTGCGTCGGTGATCAGCAGGCCGTCCTGCTTGCACGGCAAGCATTGACCACACGACTCGACCGCCAAGAATCGTGAGACGCTCGCGGCGACCGCGGCGATGTCGGTCGTGTCGTCGAGCACGATGAACGCGCCAGCTCCGAGCCCGGAGCCGATGGCCGCCATCGCCTCCCAGCTCGCGGGGGTGTCGAGCTGATCGTCGGTGATGATCGCCGCCGCGGCGCCTTGGAGCACCGCGCGGATCGTGCGTCCCGGCCGGGCGCCGCCGCCGAGCGTTTCGATGATCTCACGCAGCGGTGTGCCCATCGTGAACTCGCCGACGCCGGCGTGGGTGACACATCCGCTGACCGTGCACAACACCGTCCCGGGCGACTCGTCGGTGCCGACCTCGCGGAACCAGTCGGCGCCTTCGGCGAGCGCGACCCGCGACGTGCGCGAGCGTCTCCGCGTTGTCGACCAGTGTCGGCGGCGCGTCGGTGTCGGAACCGGCGCCGGCCATCTCGACGTGGGCCGACAGTCCTGACTCTGAGGTGAGATCGGCCGGGGTTTCGACCATCTCGTCGACGCCGCGCCGGTACGGGGGCGCGATCCGCGGGAAGGGGTAACGACCGTCGATCGCTTCGAGGAGGGCGGTCTCCTCGCCGAGCAGGTATTCGGGTGGGCCCTCGACGAGATCGAGCTGCACACCAGCGGCGAGGTCCGACCCTTGCACTTCGGCGATCGCGGCGCGGACCCGGCCGATATGTCGGGTCGCGGTGCGTTTCATCCCGACGACGACCTGATCGGCGCCGATTGCGAACGCGCCGATCAAAGCACCTTCGAGCACCCGGTACGGATTGCGGTCGAGGAGCTCACGGTCCTTGAACGAACCGGGTTCGCCTTCGGCGGCGTTTACGACGACCGTGGAACGTTCCGCCGGCGACGCGTTGGCGGCAACGGTCCGCCACTTGATGCCGGTCGGAAAACCTGCGCCGCCGCGGCCGCGGATTCCCGCGGCCAACACTTCGTCGATGGTGCTTCGCGCTCCGAGCGCACGGGCGGCGGCGAAACCTTTCCCGCCGCCGCCGTCGAGGTAGGCGGCGAGCGAAACGACAGGTTCACGGTCGAGGATGCGATTGGTCAGGGGCATGGTGGGAGTGTCTCACCTCGATTGGACGTCGGGCATGTCGGCGTCTCAGGAGAACTTGGTTTTCGGGCGGTCCTGGTGTTCGCCGTCGACGAAGAGGTCGACCCGTTCGTTGTAGAAGCAGATGAGACCGCCGATACGGACGCTCTCCGGCAACGGGTAGTCGTACGCCCACGCGTAGTCGGGGTAGACGGTGTCGCCGATCACGACCGACCAGTACCGGGCCCTGCCCTTGTAGGGACAGCCGCTCGAGGTGTCGGTCTCGACAAGCAGATCGAGACGAACGTCGGGTTTGGCGAAGTAGTAACGCGTCGGCAGGCCAGTCTCGAACAGCATTGTCGGATGGTCCGACTCGGCGACGATCACGCCGTCGATCTCGACCCGAACCGCGCGTGAGCTGGCCAGCACGTCGACACGCGTATAGGGACTGCGGGGATGGACGTACACCTCTTCGTCTTCTTCGAACCAGTGGTCCATGGCATTCCATGTGAAGGCGATCAGATCGCGTATCGCTTCGAGCGGCGAGCCGATGTGACGATACGCGCCGGCCGCCGCGACCCGCTCGCCGACCCGCACGTCGTACAGATGTGCGTCACCACGACTCGGCGACCGCCGTGTCTGTCCCGTCGCGTACAGGAGGTCGCTGCGGACATCGGCCATCGGGAAGTAGTAGACGGGAAAGTTGGGCTGCTCCCAAACCAGCTGGACGTGCGTCGAGTCGACGACCGCCACGCCGTCCAGATACGCGCGGACGCGTTTGGGTCCGGGTTCCACACGGACAAGACCCCGGGTCGCAGTCTCGTTGGGAGTCGAGCCCGACGCGCTCATGAAACGCGGATGCTATCCAGGCGACCCCGACGGTCAGCCGAACCGTGCGCTCGAACGCTGCGTGTGGCGCCGACCGGTACGGTCAGGCCGTCGTATGTCGGCCGGTCGGGGCCGGACGTCGAGCGTTACGCCGGAGCCGCATGCGCTTGCAGCGCCGACAGCGAGCACCACTCGAGCGTCCGGGCGTGCGTTGCTTCGAGGACCACGGCCGGCGCCATTCCCGCCTCGTAGGCCTCCTGCCAACGCGACGCACACAGGCACCACCGGTCGCCGGGTACGAGTCCGGGGAATCCGTGATCCGGCATCGGGGTGCTCAAATCGTTGCCGTGCGCACGTGAGAACTGGAGGAACTCGCCGGTCACGACCACGCAGACGGAATGCACGCCGTCGTCGTCGCCGCCGCTTTCGCAGCAGCCGTCGCGGTAGAACCCGGTGAGAGGTTCGTAGCTGCACGGTTCGAGGTCTCCACCCAGCACGTTTCGGGCCATGACACGATCCAACCACGTCGCGGCCTGATCTGCCACGGCCAGGTGCCGGTCCTGCGTAGCCTTAGCCGATGCGCAGCGTGATCCTGGTGGCCGCGACCTTCTTGGCGTGTGCGGTCGAGATGGTCGAGGCGCTGACCATCGTGCTCGCGGCCGCCATGACCCGTGGGTGGCATTCGGTTCGGCTCGGGATCGTCGCCGCGCTCGTCGTCCTCGCCGCCGTCGTCGCGCTCCTCGGGCCTGCGCTCACGCTGCTCCCGCTCGACGCGTTACGCGTCGTTGTCGGATTTTTGCTGTTGAGCCTCGGGCTGCAATGGCTGCGCAAGGCGCTGCTACGCGCCGCGGGCATCCTCGCACTGCACGACGAGGACAAGATCTTCGAACGAGACGTCGCCAACTTCGCCGCGTCGCAAGCGCCGGTCACGGCCGGCTTCGACGCCTACGCGTTCACGCTGTCGTTCAAAGGCGTCTTCCTCGAAGGGCTCGAAGTCGCGTTCATCGTCGTCACGATCGGAGCTGCCCACGGCAACTTCGCCCTCGCGATCGGCGCGGCGGCCGCGGCGGTGGTCGTGGTCGCGGTCGCGGGTGTCGTCGTGCACCGTCCGTTGAGTCGCGTCCCGGAAAACACCATGAAGCTCGGCGTCGGTCTGATGCTCACGACGTTCGGGACCTTCTGGGGCGCAGAAGGTGCCGGCGTGCACTGGCCCGGTTCGGACCTGATGATCCTCGGTGTGCTCGCGTTCTACGCCGCGCTCGCGTTCGGATTGGTCGAAGTCTTGCGGCGGCGGGGACGCTCACTCGCGCCCGGTTCGGTGTGAACGGAGACCCATGAGCCAACTGAGACAGTTCGGACGGTTCTGGTACGACTTCGTGATCGGCGACGATTGGCGTCTCGCCGCCGGTGCGCTCGCCGCGCTCGGCCTCGCCGGCGGGCTGGCTCACACCAACCGGTCAGCCTGGTGGGTAGCGCCGCCCGTCATCGCCGCGCTGCTCGGGTTCAGCGTGCTGCGCGCGTCTCCCCGCGGTCCCTAAGGCGGTCACATGGGCACGCGTGAGGCTGCAACGATGCACGCGTGGAGGTCGCGACGAGGTCCGCTGAGCGCCGCAGAGCTCGCCGAGACGGCCGTCCTCGCCGACCTGACGCTCGTGCTTTCCGTCGCGAGCCAGATCCTTCCGTTCGGTGGGGCCCTGCTCGTGGTCGCGGTCGTCCCGATGGCCGCGGTCGCGGCCCGCAACCGGCTGCGGGCCGTGATCGTCGGCACCGTTGCCGCCTCGACGGTCGGCTTCTTGGTGCTCGGGACGCCTGTGGTCACGTCGGTTGTCGCATGCGGCGCGTTGGGCGCCGTCGTCGGCTACGCGGCTCGACGGGGGTTCGGCCTCGGACGCACGATCGGTTTCGCGGCGGCGGCGCTGTGGCCCCTGGCCGCGACCGGCATCGACGTCGGGCTCTTCGTGTTCTCCGCATACCGCAAGCTGGTCCTCGCGCAGATACACAACGGCTGGAGTGGACTGAGCCGGGCGTTACACAACCTGCACGTCGCTCCGATCACCGCCGTCGCGAATCGAGGTGACGACGTCGTCGCGCAGCTGCTGCGAGCCTGGTGGCTGACCGTCCCGGTCGGACTGCTCGTCGTCGTGGTCGTCGCGGCCGCGCTCGCCCAGCGCATCACCGGGCCGACGTTGCGTCGGGTCAGAGCCGCGTTCGCGGCCGATGCTTCGGCCGCGATCGACAGCGCCGACGACCGTGTTGTCGGCCGTCGCCGTCCCGGCGCGGTCGAACCGGCGCCGGTCCCGGTCGTCCTGTCCGACGTCGGGTACCGCTACCCCGGACGCGACACCGACGTGCTGTGCGACGTGTCGCTCGAGATCGGCGCCAAAGAGCTAGTCGCGATCGTCGGACCCAACGGGTCCGGCAAGTCGACGCTCGCCCGCATCCTCGCCGGACGACGTCCGAGCACCGGCACCGTCACCCGTCCCGGCCCGACCGGTCTCGGCGCGATCGGCGGAACTGCGATCGTGTTCCAGCGACCCGAACTGCAAGTGCTCGGCGTGCGCGTCCGCGACGACGTCGTGTGGGGATTGGCCGAACCGTCCGCCGTGAACGTCGACGCACTCCTCGCGGTGTCGGTCTGGGCGCGTTCGCCAACCGCGAAACCTCGACGTTGTCGGGAGGAGAGCTGCAGCGCCTCGCGGTCGCGGCCGCGCTCGCGCGCCGGCCGCAACTGTTCATCTCGGACGAGTCGACTGCCATGGTCGACGGTGCCGGCCGCGCCCAACTTGTCGCGTTGCTGCGCCGACTGGTCACCGAAGACCAGATGGCCGTCGTGCACATCACGCACCAACGGTCGGAAAGTTCGGCCGCGGATCGTACGATCGCCTTCGAGGCTGGACACGTCGTTCCGGCCCCGGCACCGACGAGCCCTGCGGACCTGCCGGTGACGACGTCCCGTCGCCGCGGCGATCCACTGTTCATTCTCCGCGACGTCGGGCACGTGTACTCGCGGCGAACGCCGTGGGCACACCGCGCGCTGGCCGACGTCAATCTGCGCATCGATCGCGGCGAGGCGCTCCTCGTCGTCGGTCACAACGGGTCGGGGAAGTCGACGTTGGCGTGGATACTCGCAGGATTGCTCGAACCGAGCGAAGGCGACGCGCGGGTCGAGGGTCGGCCACTCAGCCGTGTCGTCGGGCAGGTCGGCGTCGCGTTCCAACACCCACGGCTGCAGCTGCTGCGGCCCACCGTCTCGGCCGAGGTGGGCGCGGCGTCCGGCGCGACGCAGCTTGTCGTGTGGCGTTCGCTCACCGACGTCGGTTTCGACCCGGGTGAGATCGGTCCGCGCCGAGTCGACGAGCTGAGCGGCGGAGAGGCGCGCCGGGTCGTGCTCGCCGGAGCGCTCGCACGTCGGCCCCGCGCGCTCGTGCTCGACGAGCCGTTCGCCGGCCTCGACGAACGCGCCCGGTCGGAGCTGAGCGCAGCACTGACTCGGCTTCGCGCCGAGCAGGGAATGACGTTGGTGTGCGTGTCGCACGACAGCGATCTGCCGGTCGCAGTCGTCGATCGCGAGGTCGAACTCACGGGCGGCCGGGTCACCTACGACGGACCGGGCCGAGCGAACGATCACGACGTCGCGCGCGGGAACCTGCCATGACCGTCGCCGAGGCCCGCGTACGAAAGCGACGCGAAGCCGAACTGACGTTCCTGCGGCTCGTTCCCGGCGATTCGGCCGTGCACCGCCTCTGGCCGGGCACGAAACTGTTAGCGGCCGCCGAGCTGGCCCTGGTCGCGTCGATCGCGCCGACGTGGCTGACGCTCGTGGTCGTCGCGTGCGTCGTCGGCATCGGTCTGCTCGTCGCGCGGATACCGCTCGGCGCGTTTCCTCGCCTGCCGCGCGCCCTGTACCTGCTGTTGTTGTTCGGTGTCGGGCTCGACGCGATCTCCACGACCCCGACCGTCGTGCATCTCGGCCCGCTGCCGATCAGCCTGGGCGCGCTCGCCGAGGCCGCACGCTTCCTCGGGCTGGCGGTCGTGCTGGTGGTGTCGGCCGCGCTCGTCGGGTGGACGACCGAGCTCGGAGCGGTCGCGCCTGCCCTGTTGCGTCTCGCGCGCCCGCTGCCGCGTACTGCGTCTCCCGGTCGACGAGTGGATCGTCGCCCTCGCGCTCTCGTTGCGATGCCTTCCGCTCATCGTTGACGAGATGCGCACCCTCGCCGCGGCACGGCGGCTGCGACATCGCGATTCGCAGACGCGACGCAACGCGCGCCGATCGGTGATCGAGCTGCACGATCTGGTTTCGACGGCGATCATCGTGTCGCTCCGTCGGGCGCACGACCTCGCCGACGCGATAACCGCACGTGGTGGCATCGGCGCGATCAGCGCGAACGACGACGGGTCGTTCGGTTGGCGAGATGCGCTCACCCTGTTCGCGGTCACCGTCGTTGTCGCGGCCCTCCTCGTCGCCTCGAGATACTGACCGTCGGGCGGGGTTTTCGTCGGCGGTCATCCGCACGAGTGTTCGCTCCGAAGACGTCGAGATCCTCGCCGACGAAAGCAGACTCGATGCAACGCGTCACAACACACTTCGCGGTCGCAGTGGCCATCTTCGTGTTCGCGGTGTCGTTCGGTGCGTGCAGTTCGAGCGGCCCCGCCAAGGTGGCCAGCACCGCCACCAGGGCCACCATCACGATCCATAACTTCTCGTTCCATCCGTCGACGCTGACGGTCAAAGCCGGAACGACCATCACCGTAAAAATTCTGACGATACCGACCACACCGTGACCGCGCTCGACGGCTCGTTCAACACCGGCCCGATCCCAGGTGGCAAGTCGGCGACCTTTCCCGTGCCGAAGGCAGGGACGTTCCCGTATCACTGCAACATCCACAATTACATGACGGGCACCATCCAGGTCACCGGTTGACTCCGAACACTGCGCGCGGCCCGATTCCGTCGACATCGACGCACACGGGCCGGTCCAGCCCGTCGTTGTTAACCCCCCGTCATCACCCCCGTCGTCACGGAGAAGTCCTATGTCTGTCGATCAACGGACGCTTGCCGAACGTGTCGAGGAGTCGAAAGACCTCCACTGCGACTCGATGCGCGACACGCACGTCGCGCTCGACGAGATGGTCGAACTCGGCCATGAACGGATCGCCGGCGGTGTAGATCCCGACGAGGGACACCAGCTGGCGTCCGAGACGAGCCGGTTGCTTTGCGGCGGTGTGATGGGCGGCGGCGCACTCGCAGCCGCCGGATTCGGAGCGGCGCTGGTCGCACTGCTCGGCTCGCCCGCGTTCGCGAGCCAGACAACCGACGTGCAGATGTTGCAGACATCGGCTGCGATCGAAAACCTTGCCGTCGCGACATACCAGGTCGCGTTGACGCTCCCGTTCATCGGAGGTACGTCGGCGTTGCCGGTCGTCAAGACCTTCGTCATGACGACGATGAGCCAACACGCCGATCACGCCAAGGCGTTCAACGCGGCGTGCCTCACACTGGGCGGCAAGGCACAGAACGATCCTGACCCGACGTTGTTGACCGTCGTGAACAAGGCGAAACCCGGCCTCACCGGCCCGGCACCGGTCGTCGCGCTCGCGATCGAACTCGAAACCGGCGCGGCCGAAACCTACGTCGCGTACACGAGCGCACTGTCGAACCTGAACGCCCGCAAAGTCACAGCCAGCATCATGGGTATCGAGGCGCAACACGTCGCGGTGCTCCTCGCCGTGCAGGCGCTCCTCGCGGCCGGCCACCCGGACCTGATCACGTTGCCGCCGCCGCTTGCGCAGTTGCCCGCGGCGGCGGGCAGTGTCGGTTTCCCGAACGCGTTCTACAAGACCGACATGGCTCGCCCGGCCACCGAAGGGGTGCTCAAATGACCGACGATCGTCGCACGAGCGGCACACCGATCCAGATCAGCGAAGCTGAGCTCAACGCGATGACGGCCGACATGGACGAGATGCACCATGGGAGCCTCCCCGCGTTGCGCGACGCAGTGGACGAGTTCACGCAGTTGGCCGACGATCTGCGCTCCCAGGCGGGTCACGGCGCGAAGACCGCTGCGAGCCGACGCCAGTTCCTGTTCGGATCGGGTGTCGTGCTCGGCGGACTCGCGCTTGCGGCCTGTGGCAGCAGTTCGAAGTCGTCGTCGACGACAACGGCGACGAACGCGCCCACGACAGTGGTCAGTTCCGCTGCGGGCAAGCTCACTGGCGACCTCGCGATCGTGGCGCTCGCCGCCGGTCTCGAAAACCTCGCGGTCGGCACCTACCAGGCCGGTATCACCGCGGCGAAAGCAGGCAAGTTGGGTACGGTCCCCCCGGCAGTCGTGAATTTCGCGACGACAGCCCAGTCGCATCACACCGCGCACGCGGCCGCATGGAACGCGGTGCTCGTCCGGGCCGGCAAACCTGCGGTCACCGGTGTTGATAAGACCGTCAAGACCGGCGTGGTCGACCCGGCGTTCGCGAACGTCACCGACGTTGCCGGCTTGGCGAAACTGGCGCTCGCGCTCGAGAATGTCGCAGCCGCGACCTACCTGAACGGCATCGGTTTGATCCAGGGCGTGGCGGGCATCCAGACCGCGGCGTCGATCCAACCGGTCGAACTCCAGCACGCGGCCATCCTCAACTTCGTCCTCGGCCAGTATCCGGTACCGAACGCGTTCGCGCTGACGACCGGCGCCCGTGTCCCGAGCGATGTGATCGCTGAGATCGACGCGACCCGGACCGATCAGGCGAACCCGGCGGCGATATCGTCGAGTACTTCGGCGACATGAGTGATCAGGGCCAGGTGACCTTCTCCGGGCCATGTCGTCAGCCGGGCGTCGGAGAGTCGCGCCATGAGCGCTTCGGTGTGCGCGAGCGGGACGAGGGTGTCGTCGGTGCCGTGCCAGCAATGGACCGGCACTGAGATATCGCCGAGCCGGACGTGCCACGGGAGCGCCAACAGCGCGTAGTCGTTCACGGCACCGGCGGCGCTTCCGGCGAGCGCCTGGCTGAACAGGGCGAGCGCGCGCGCGAGCCGAGCTGTCGCATCACTTGGCGGTCACATTTCGACATTTCGGCTTCGGCTGACCACAGCACGACCCGCGGGACGATCCGCACACCGAGATCGGCGAGGCGCAACAGGACCCGCGCGGTCGGCGGCGCGTGCAGCGACAGCCACGTGAGCTGACGGTCGCTGCGCGACAGGTCTTTCCACGTCGCCCACGCGCCGATCTCGCCGGCGCTGGACACGATCGCGGCGGACACGACTCGATCGCCGAGCCGGGACGCGACCGCCAGACCGTACGGACCGCCGCCCGAGTAGCCGAGGACGACGAACCGGTCGACCGACAGCGCGTCGGCGAGACGTTCGACTTCGAGGCCGTATTCGGCGACCGACGCGTGCGGGACGGGACTGGAGTGGCCGATCCGGGCCGGTCCGGTGCGATGACCCGCAGCCCGAGCCGACGGGCTGGTTCGTCGGCCCAGTCGAACCCTGCCCCACACGAGGGCGTCCCGTGCAACGCGAACACGGGCCGACCGTCCGGGTCGCCGTATTCGTAGACGCCGATGTCGTGGCCGGCGCTGGTACGCACCGCACGCGAGCGCGTGTCGACGCGCGGAGCTCCAAGAAATGGACGTCGCACGGCACGAGTATGGACGAACCGAAATCCCGACTTGACCGGTCGGGTTTTGGTTCGTAGCGTTCGGGCACTGCCAGCAGCGTGAGGAGCGAGCTATGGCCGACTGGGGTTTCGAAACCCGTCAGGTGCACGCAGGGACCGAACCGGACGCGACCGGCGCCCGGGTGACCCCGATCTATCAGACGTCGTCGTTACGTGTTCCGTGACACCGATCACGCCGCGGCACTGTTCGGTCTCGCAGAGTTGGGCAACATCTACACGCGGATCATGAATCCCACCCAGGCCGTGTTCGAGCAGCGGATCGCCGCGCTCGAAGGCGGCGTCGGCGCGCTGGCCGTCGCCAGCGGGCAGGCCGCGCGAGACCGTCGCGCTGTTGAACCTCGCCGAGAACGGCGGTCATATCGTGTCCTCGAGCACGTCGCTCTACGGCGGCACCTACAACCTGCTCCACTACACGTTCCCGAAGCTCGGCATCGAGGTGAGCTTCGTCGACGATCCCGACGACCTCGCCGCGTGGAAGGCCGCGGTCCGCCCGAACACGAAGGCGTTCTTCGGCGAGACGCATCGGCAACCCCAAAGGTGACGTCCTCGACTTCGAGGGCGTCGCCGAGATCGCCCACGAGCATCGGGATCCCGCTGGTGATCGACAACACGTTGGCCACGCCCGTACCTGATCCAGCCGTTCCGCCACGGCGCCGACATCGTGGTGCATTCGGCGACCAAGTTCATCGGCGGGCACGGCACTTCGATCGGCGGCGTCATCGTCGACGGCGGTTCCTTCGACTACGTCGCCAGCGGCCGCTTCCCCGGCTTCACCGAACCCGACCCGAGCTACCACGGGCTGGTGTTCTCCCAGCTGCCCGAGGCGCTGCGGCCCGGCGCAGTACATCCTCAAGGCGCGCCTGCAGTACCAGCGCGACCTCGGTCCGGCCATCGTCGCCGTTCAACGCGTTCTTGTTCCTGCAGGGTCTGCAGACGTTGAGCCTCCGGATGGAGCGGCACGTCGCCAGAACGCGCAGTCGCGGTCGCAACCTGGCTCGAAGCGCGCGACGAGGTCGAATGGGTCGCCTACCCGGGTCTGCGTTCGAGCCGTGGTACGACCGTGCCCAACGGTACCCGCCCCGCGGTCAGGGTGCGATCCTGGCGTTCGAGCTCGACGGCGGCCTCGACGCCGGCCGGAACTTCATCGACAGTCTCGAACTGTTCAGCCACCTCGCCAACGTCGGTGACGTGCGCAGCCTCGCGATCCATCCCGCGTCGCACCACCCACTGCAGCTCGACGCCGAGCGAGCAGCTTTCGACCGGCGTGACGCCCGGACCTCGTACGTCTGTCGATCGGGATCGAGACCCTCGACGACATCCTCGCCGACCTCGACGCCGGATTCCGCGCCGCCAAGTCGGCGTGACCGATTCGGCGCCGATGCCGGTCACGGGCGCGTGGCGTCCCGGCGACCCGCCGCGGACGGCGACAGTTCGCCGACGCGTTCGCGGCCGATCGGCCGCTCGCGTTCGAGGCCGGCGGCCGTCTCGGCCCCATCGCGGTCGCGTACGAAACGTGGGGGACGCTCGCCGCCGACCACGCCAACGCAGTGTTGGTGCTGCACGCACTGACCGGCGACAGCCACGCGGCGGGCGGTGCCGAACCCGGCCATCGCGACGCCGGATGCTGGGACGCGCTGATCGGACCGGGACGCGCCGATCGACACCGACCAGTTCTTCGTCGTGTGCCCAAACGTGTTCGGGCGGCTGCCAGGGAACGACCGGGCCGGCTTCGACCGATCCGAGTACGGGCCGACCGTACGGTTCGCGCTTTCCGACGATCACGATCCGCGATCAGGTCGCGGTCGAGGCGCTGCTCGCCGACCAGCTCGGGCATCGAACGTTGGGCTTCGGTCGCGGGTGGTTCGATGGGCGGCATGCGCGCGCTCGAGTGGGCGGTGACCTACCCCGAACGGGTCCCGCACGCGGTGATCATCGCGTGCGGCGCAGCCGCGACCGCCGAGCAGATCGGCTTGTGTGCCCTGCAGATCCGCGCCATCGAAAACGACCCCGACTATTCGGGCGGCGACTACTACGACGCCGACGTCGGACCGTGGCGGGGCCTGTCGTCGCCCGCGGCATCGGCCAGATCAGCTACCGGACCGAGCTCGAACTCGCGCAGCGCTTCGGCCGCGGCCATCAAAACGACGAACATCCGTTCGACGGGCGGGCAGTACACCGTCGAGTCCTACCTCGAGTACCACGGCGAGAAGTTGGCCCGCCGTTTCGACGCCAACACCTACGTTGTGCTTCTCAGGCGATGAACCATCACGACGTCGGCCGGGGCCGCAGCGGCGTACGGGCCGCGCTCGGACGGATCGCAGCCCGGGTCACGCTGGCCGGCATCTCCTCGGACCGGCTGTACCCGCTGCGTCTCCAAGAAGAGCTGGCCGAACTGATTCCCAACAACTCGGGCGTGCATGTCATCGACTCGATGTCAGGCCACGATGCCTTCCTCACCGAGCACGAAACCGTCGGCAAGATCGTCGCGGGTGCGCTCGCGTACTGTTGAGGCCACACGGTTCACGAAAACAGGAGTGGTCATGGACGTGCGGTCGATCGTCAGCGTCGAACCCCAGGTCGAGCACAACGGGACGGTACCGGTGTGGTATCTCGTCAAGCCCCGGGAGATGCACGACCTCACCGACGGAGGCTCCCTCGAGCTGGTGAACGAGTTCGAGGTCGCGCCGGGGAGCGCCGTCTACCCGCACGAGCACCCGACCCACGAGTTCTATTTCGTGATGTCCGGGCGAGGCGTGATGATCGTCGCCGACGAGGAGCGGCCCGTCGGCCCGGGAGATCTCGTCTACATTCCGCCCGACACGGTCCACAGCTTGCGGCCGACCGGTGGTGGCGCGATCCACTGCTTCTGCTTCGCGGGTCGCGGTCAACGGCGCGCCGCCGATCGACTACACGTCGCACTGAACGGCGAGACGACTACCCGGTTTGGGCCTGGTCGATGGTCCGGGCCTCGACCGTTTCGAGCAACCACTCGACCAGCACCCGGCTCCACTGACGGCCCGCACTTTTGCGCATCTCTTCGGCCGCGTCGCCGGCCGAGCATACGCTTCGGTACGGCCGAGGTTCGGTCATCGCGTCCCAGCAGTCGCAGACCGTCACCAACGCGACGGTGAGCGGCACCTCATGGCCGCCGCGCCGGTCGGGGTAGCCCATGCCGTCGAAGCGTTCGTGATGCCAGCGGGCGTACGGCACCAGCGACGACAGGCCCGGCGTCGACGCCAGCCAACGCGCGCCGATCGCCGTATGTTCGTGCACCACCTCGCGTTCGACCGTCGGGAGCGGGCCCGGTATCGCGAAGATCGCCTCGGGGACGTCGAGCTCGCCGATGTCGTGCACCAACGCACCCCAATAGACCTGGCGGACTTCGGGCCCGGGCAGCCGTGCGAGCTCCGCGACCTCGACCGCGAGCTCCGCGACCCGGCACGAGTGCGCGAACGCGTGGGGCCGTCGGCGCTCGAGCTGCGCGATCACCAGCGAGGCCTGCACCTCGCCGTCACTGTCGAGAAGTCGTGTCGAGAGCTCGCTCATTGCCGTCCTCGCATCGCGGTCGCAGTCCGTTGCCCGTACAGGATCGGCGCGAAACCCCGCGGGCCTTGATGCGAACGCTCAAGCTTTGGTCCGCCGGCGTCCGACACTCTGTGCAGGGCCGGCCCCGGGGGATCGATCGAGCGAGGGCCTGTTGAGCAGCGACTGCGAGGTGGGGGACCGGGTCATCTATCACGACCCGACGCCTCTGCACGGTGTGTTCCATGCCGTCGTGACCCGTCGGGTAACGATGCCGAGCGGCACGCTCCGCTTCGAGCTCGATCTCGAAGACCCCCGCCCCGGCGATCCGCCATTCCGATTCGCGATCGACCGCGAGATCCACCTCGAGTTGGAGCTCTGTCTGCGCTGCACCACCGACGTCAGCGTCGCCGGGAACCGTTTCCTGGGAAGGTAGCCACGTCTCGTTGTCACGCGCTGCGTGTCGTGGTCCGGTCGGCGACACGAGCCGCGGCCCGCCCGACCGGGGCCGGCCGGCGTCGAAACTGTCGGGCCGGCGCGGGAGGTCTGGCTAGCGTCGACGGCCGTGGCAGATCCGCTCATCGAAGCTCGGGCGCTCACCAAGCGGTTCGGCGCGTTCGTCGCGGTCGACGGCATCGACTTCGTCATCCATCCCGGCGAGGCGTTCGGGTTCCTCGGCCCCAACGGTGCGGGCAAGAGCTCGACGATGCGGATGATCGGCTGTGTGTCGCCAGCCACGGGCGGCATGCTGCGGGTCCTTGGTCTGGATCCGGCGTCCGACGGGACACGGATCCGCAGCCGGCTCGGCGTCGTTCCCCAAGAAGACAATCTGGACACTGAGCTGACGGTCTGGGACAACTTGATGATCTACGGGCGTTATTTCGATCTGGCGCGCCCGGAGATCCGACGGCGGGCCCAGGAGCTCCTCGAGTTCGTGCAGCTGGCCGACCGGCGCGACTCGCGAGTCGATCCGCTTTCGGGTGGGATGAAGCGGCGGCTGACGATCGCGCGCGCGTTGATCAATCGTCCGGAAGTGTTGCTGCTCGACGAACCGACCACCGGGCTCGATCCCCAAGCCCGCCACATGTTGTGGGAACGCCTCTATCGTCTCAAACAGGACGGGGTCACGCTCGTGCTGACGACGCACTACATGGACGAAGCCGAACAGCTCTGCGATCGGCTCGTGATCATGGACGGCGGCCGCATCGTCGCCGAAGGATCACCCCGCGAGCTGGTCGCCACGGCACGCGACACGCGAGGTGGTCGAGCTGCGCTTCACGCGTGCCGCAGACCAACGGACGCGTTGGCACGCGTGCGGGAGCTGGCGCCGCGGGTCGAGCCCGTCGCTGACCGGCTGCTCGTCTACACCGACGACGGTGACGCCACCGCGGCGGCGGTGGCCGGTGACGGCGTGGGCGCGGCGTCGATGCTCGTGCGTCGTGCCAGTCTCGAAGACGTGTTCCTCATCCTGACCGGCCGCACACTGGAGGAATAGGCACATGTCGACACCGCCGGTGATCCGTGTCGTCGAACATGAGGCGCGCGTGTTCGCACGTTTGTGGCGCGGCATGGTGTTCTCGACGGTCGTGAGTCCGGTCCTGTTCCTCGCCGCGATGGGGTTGGGTATCGGCGGACTGGTCAAGGCCCATACCGGCAAGGTCGCAGGGTTGAGCTACCTCGACTTCGTCGCGCCCGGGCTGATGGTCGCGAGCGCGATGCAGATCGCGGCCAATGAGGCGATGTGGCCGGTCCTCGGTGCGGTGAAATGGGTGAAGAACTTTCACGCCACGGTAGCGACGTCGATCTCGCCCGGTGAGCTCGCGGTCGGCTATCTGCTTTGGATCGTCATTCGGGCGATCGGAGCCTCGGCCGTGTTCTTGGCCGTCGCCGCGTTGCTGGGCGCGGTGCCGTCGGTGTGGGGGCTGCTCGCGATCCCGGCCGCGGCGTTGTCCGCGGCTGCGTTCAGCGCGCCCCTGGCCGCATATTCGGTGAGACTCGACAGTGACATCTCGTTCCCGGTGATCATGCGGGTCGCGGTCCTGCCGTTGTTCTTGTTCTCGGGTACGTTCTTTCCCATCTCGCAGCTGCCCGCTTGGCTGCGTCCGCTGGCTGCGGTGTCGCCGCTGTGGCACGGCGTGCAGTTGGCCCGCGACGCGACGACCGGCACCTTGCACGTCGGCGCCGACCTCGTGCACCTCGCGGTGCTGGTCGGATGTGTCGCCGCCGGACTGGTGTGGGCGCGCCGGATGTTCACCCGGAGGCTCACGTCGTGAACGGCCGTCTCGACATGTTTCGCGTCGTTCCTCCGCTCACGGGCCGGCAACGGCCGTGGCGGCTGGTCGAACGCAACGCGCTGGCCTACCGGCGTACCTGGGTGGTGTTCCTGAGCGGATTCCTCGAGCCGGTCCTGTTCTTGTTGTCGATCGGGATCGGCGTTGGCAAACTGGTCGGCAAGCTGCCCTTCGACGGCCACACCGTCGACTACAAGCTGTTCGTCGCACCAGGATTGCTCGCGTCGGCGGCGATGAACGGGTCGTTGCTCGACACCACCTTCAACTTCTTCGTGAAGTTCAAGTACTCGCATACCTACGACGCCATCCTCGCGACCCCGGTCGGGACCGGCGACGTCGCGACCGGCGAAGTGGTATGGGCGCTCATGCGCGGCGCGATCTACTCGAGCGCGTTTTTGGTGACGATGGTCGCGTTCGGACTCGTTGCGTCGTGGTGGGCGCTGCTCGTCGTTCCGGTGGCCGTCCTGATCGGCTTCGCGTTCGCAGGTGCCGGGCTGGCCGCCACCACATTCATGCGTTCGTGGGTCGACTTCGACTACGTCACCCTCGCGCTGGTCCCCCTGTTTTTGTTCTCGGCGACGTTCTTTCCGCTCAGCCAGTACCCGGCAGGTTTGCAGGCGGTGATCCGGATCACGCCGCTCTACCAAGGTGTGGTCCTCGAACGGTCACTCGTGCTCGGCGACCTGCAATGGACCCTCGTCGTCCACGCCGCATACCTCGCCCTCATGGGGGCATTCGGGTTGCGGATCGCGGCGCGCCGTATCGGACGTCTCCTCCAGCCGTAACCTCCCGCGTCCGTCGATCGCAGCCCCGGACGGGTGTTGGATCGTGTCACAGCTCGAACAGGCGTCCGGGGCTGCAAGCGTGGCTGACGCAGAACACCCGACCCCACCGGCCCGCGTTGCACCCGGCCCGGCGTCCCGCCGCAGCGACGTCCGGCCCATCCGATGAGGGTCCGCCACCGGTGAGCTGCCCGACCCGCCGGGGCCGGCCGTACGAAACCTCCGGACCGTGAAGATCGTTCCCTCGACGGCGTGGCGAACGTTCGGCCCCGCCGCCACCCCACGATCGTCCGGCCCCGGCGTACGCTCCCGCGATGGCGACCGTGCAAGGTGCCCACGTGCTGGTCACGGGCGGATCGAGCGGCATCGGCCTCGCGACCGCCCGCCTCGCGATCGACCGAGGAGCGCGCGTCTCGCTCATCGCCCGCCGGATTGACGTGCTCGACGAGGCCGCACAGTCGCTGCGCGCCGCGGGCGGGCACGTCTCGGTCGCGGCCGCGGACGTCGCCGACGCAGCGCAGGTCGGGATCGCAACGACGGCCCTCACCGCGGCACTCGGTCCGGTCGACGTGGTGATCTGCTCCGCGGGCCAGGCTCGGCCCGGCTACTTCGAACAGCTCGATCCGGACCTGTTCCACCAGATGATGGACGTCAACTATTTCGGAACAGTGAACGTCGTGCGCGCGGTGGTGCCGGCCATGATCGAACGTCGCCGCGGCAGCATCGTCGGCGTGTCGTCGGCGGCCGGACTGGTCGGCGTATTCGGCTACACCGCGTACGCGCCGACCAAGTTCGCGGTGCGCGGGTTCCTCGAGTCGCTGCGCGCGGAGCTGTTGCCGTACGGCATCCATGTCGGCTGCTCGTTCCCGCCGGACACGGATACACCTCAGCTCGCCGACGAGAATCGTTTCAAGCCCCGCGAGACGAAAGCAATTTCGGGCACGATCAAACCTCTCTCCGCGGAGCGGGTCGCGAAGAGCATCGTCGACGGTATCGAAGCCGAACGTTTCGCGATCGTGCCCGACGCGTCGACGAAAGGATTGGCGAAGCTCGTCGGTGTCGCGCCCGGCCTCGTCGCGAAAGTGATGGACCGGACGGTCAGGAAAAGTCAGGCGCAACGCCGCCCGTCGTAGCCGCGTTCAATATCGCAGTTCGGCGACGACCGCGAGATGGTCGGAACCCCAGAGTCCGTCGACGGGCACATCGCCGGCGACGTGCGCGCTGATCACATGTCCGACCCCACCGAGTTTCGGATGTCCGACCATCACATGATCGATGCGACGGTCGAGATCGAGCCCGGCCGCCGCGAACGGGTTGATGTTCGACCATGTGTAGCCCGGTTCGCGGTTGCCGGCCGCCTCCCATGCGTCGCGGAACACGACTCGGGGGACAGGCGACGCGGCGCGGCCGGTCAGCATGCGGATCTCGTCGCTGGACGGATCGGCGTTCAGGTCGCCGCACAGCACCGCCGGAAACGGTCGAGGTCGGGTCTCGCGCACAAAACGACAGATCTCACCGACCTGGGCTTGACGGATCGCACTGTGGTCATCGGACCAGCTGAGATGCGCGCAGAACACTTGGATCGGACCGCGCGGACCTGCGACGTCAGCGAATAGGCACAGCCGCTCTTCGCCCTCTTCGTCGATCGCGTCGTACGCGCCGCGGCGAGGCAGCTTGCGCACCTCGTGACGTGTGATCGGCCAGCGTGACAGCACGGCGTTTCCCGAACGTGCGCCGTCGCGTTCGAGGTTGGCCGCGAACACCGGCTCGGTACAGCCGAGCGCCGCGGCGATCTCGTGCGCTTGGCTGCGCGTGTCGTCCTCCCACACCTCTTGCAACGCGAGGATGTCGGCGTTGATCGCGCCGAGGTTCTCGACGATCACCGCCAGCCGCCGTTCCCACGGTCCGTACCGTCCCCACAGGTTCCAAGAAACGATCCGCACCCGGGTCGGCACCAACGGCCCGTAGCCCGGGTCGAACGCGATGGTTTCGTCATCCGCCATCCCCAGATCATGGCCGAAGACTCGAGCCGGGGTCGACGTCCCCCGCGGCACGCTCTAGCGTCGCGTGTGTGATCCGACGGCTCGGTAAGAACCTGACCGTGTACACGGGCGACGCACCAAAAGCCAGCGAGCAGCTCGAACGCGACGGATACACGGTCTTGGGCGGCGTGTTCACCGACCGCGAGGTCGCCGAGCTGCGGGTCGAGATCGACGCAGTGTTCGAGTCCGTCCCGCCGGAGCGGGGACGCGACGACAAAGAAGAGTTCCGCTACGAGATGCTCAACCGGAGCGCGGCATGCCAGCGCGCGCTCGCACATCCGCGAATCCTCGAGGCGATCGAACCGTTGCTCGGCGACGACTGCCATGTGATCGCCAACACCGCCTGGCGGAACCCACCCGAGTTCCCGGGCGGTTTCTGGCATTCAGATGCCGGGCCGCACGTTCCCCGCCCGGAGCATGTGCCGTGGGACGACCGGATCCCATATCCGGTGTTCGCGATCGGCGCCCACATCCTGTTGCAAGACTGCACCCTCGCTGACGGTCCGACCGCGGTCGTGCCGGGAAGTCATCGTTCGGGCCGGCTCGCACCGTTCGATCGTATGAACGACGCGGACCTGTCCTACGACGGTCGCCCGGCCGTGATCCTCGAAGGCGCCGCCGGAGACGTGTTGCTGTTCGTGTCCGACTCGTGGCACCGTGGACTGCCCGCACAAGGCGGGCACGGACGATTCTTCCTCCAGGTGCACTACGGACGGCGCGATGTCGCGCAACGTATCCGCACGACCGACGTCGTCAACCAACTCAGCGCCGAGGCGATCGCACGTGCCGACAGCGACCGTGGCCGAACGCTCGTCGGCCTGCACGGCTCATTTTTTTATGATGCGTGACTTGCGTCTCAGCTCTACGTCGGCTCGCGGCGTCGTCCGACATGGTCGACGAGATGGGGGACGAGCCCGTCATCGCGGGAGAGCAGGACGTCGTTGTAGTGGCGTTCACCTCGGTGATGGCCGGCACCCTCGGGCGAGAACCCGAGCAGCACGCTGATCCGGTATCGGCCTTGGCCGTCGGTCGGCGGCATCGACGCGTGGAGCACGTCGGAATAGTGGAAGGAGACGTCGCCGGCCGACACCGCGAACGACACGCCGCGTGGCGCGTCCGCTTCCGTGCCGTCGATGGTGGGATGCGTCGTGTGGTGCGATCCGGGAAGGGCACGCAGTTCGCCGGCCGCCGCGGATCCGTCGGTGAGACAGATCGTCATCACGAACCCTGGACAGTTCAACGCGTGACCGCCCATCCCGCAGTCGCGATGCCAGGGAAGATCGGCGAGACCTTCGGTCACGTCGGGACGTTTCCACAACACGGTGACGCCGTCGTCGTCGGTCTTGCGTTTCGCCGATACGGCTACCGGCGCCAGATCGGCGATGGCGAGCACGCGGTGATCGTCGTGCAACGCCCGCAGACGCGGGCGCGACCCGGCGCGCAGCACCCGGCACAACACGGTGCGGCCGTGGCGGTCGCGGCCCCACCACGACATCTTGTCGCCCTCGGCGGCTTCGTCGGACAACACGTCGGCGTCGTCGAGGAAGCCGACGATCTCTTCGGGTGTGAACACCTGACGGACGACGAGGTATCCGCACGTGTCGAGGAAGTCCCGGACCAGGTCGGGTTGTGTGTTGATCTGCGACATCGCGAACGTCGCGGTCGGGTCGATCCCGTGCAGGTCGACGCGGGCGGCGTCGTACACCGGGCGGCCGTGGTACATGGCGCGCAGTGCCGGTTCCCACCGCACGAACCGCAGCGGGTTGCCGCGCACCGTCTCGACCCGGCCGCCGTACAACAAGCCGGGAGGCGTATCGAGATCGCCGGCGAGTCCGTGCCACGATTCGTCGTCGAGCACGATCACCGTCTTGGCGTCGTCGTCTCCTGCGACGATGTCGATCGTGTCGCCCGCCGGGACGTACGTGAACGCGCCGGCCGGAGTCCGGATCGCGAGCGACCCGATCTTGCGGGCATCGTCGACGGCGAGCGCCCCGTTGCCGGCCCCGAGCCGGGCTGGAAGTACGTTCGCGGTGGAAGTGATCGAACTCGAGCGGGTCGTCGAGACGGGAATCGACCATGGCCGAACTGTACTCACGCCCCGTCGTCGGTGCGGCCGTGCCGCCAAACCGAACCGCGGGTGGGCATGCGTCGGGCATGGTGCGCCGCGTCACGGCCGGGCGCGGGGTTCGACCCTCCGGCCGTGCCGCCGTCGCCGCCGGGCGCGTGGCGTGGGCTGTCGGGCGGCTGTCCTACAGGTCGACGGGGCAGTGATCGGTGATCTGGAGGACTTCGAGTGTGCGGCCGAGGCCCACGAACACCGCACAGCACAACGTCAGGTCGAGGATCTCGTCGTCGGCGAAGTGGTGGCGCAGCCGTGTGAACAACTCGTCGTCGATGTTGCGGTGGTCGGCCGCGAACCGTTCCGCGTACTCGATCGCGAGTCGTTGGCGGTCGGAATAGCCGGGATATGTCGCATACTCGCCGAGATGGGCGTAGTGCTCGGCCGGGACGCCGGCCTCGAGCACCGACGGCGCCCGGAACGTCGAGCATGCCGCGCAGTCGTTTAGCTCCGCGATCCGCATGCGTGCCATCTCACGTTCGCTGGCGGGCAGTTTGGAGCGCCGATACGCGGTGGTGATCATGCGGTCGACCATGCCGGCCATCTCGGGGCGGAGCGACCACACCATCGCGGCGTCGCCACCCGGACCGTCGGGGATGTCGATGCGAGCCACGCCGCCAGTGTACGGCGACGTCGACGTCAGCCGGCGGGCCGGTCGTGTCGTTCGAGATGCTGGAGTTCGACGAGGAGCGGTATCACGAACCCGATGTAGGCGCTCGTGAGCGTGTAGTCGTACGTCGGGCCATGCGTCGTTCGTGCGTGCACGTCGATCACGGTCACGCGTTCGTCGGTCTGTCGACGTTGTTTCGCCCGATCGACGATCCGCTCGAGCTGGTCCCGCGTTGCCACCTGGACACCGAAGTGGTCCATCGTCGGCGCCTGCAGGTACGGGTCGCCCGGCAGGAGATACACGAACTGGCCGAACGCGCCGGTATACAAGATGAGCGGATCGCCGACCTCGCCGGTGTTGTCACCCTCGGTCCAGCCGAACACGTCACCGTAAAAGTCCAACAGCTCGGCGCGCCCTCGATCGTCGAGCAACGTCGGATCCATGCTGATCGCGACGTGGTTGAGGCGAGGAGCGAATTCGGGCTCGGTCATGGCAGTCTCATGATCTGGTTTCGGGTCGCACCATCACCTTGCCGGGCAGCTCGCCGGCGGCGAGGCGATGCATGGTGTCCAGCAGGTCGTCGAGCAGCACGTCGTCGGGCTCGATCAGCGCCTCGAGCGGCAGTCGGCCCGACGCGAGCAGTTCGAGCGCCGGCGCGAACCCTTCAATGTCGTAGTTGTAGGCGGCAATGATCGAGAGTTCGAGCACGATGGCCCGGTTGTGGTTGATGCGGGGCATGTCGTGGCCGGTTCCGACGAACACGAGCGTCCCCGCGTAGTCGAGGTGATCGAACGCGGCTTCGGCCGCAGCAGCGTTCCCCGAACATTCGAACGCTGTCGTGTACGGCTCTGGCACCGGCCGGCCCATCGGCGGACGAGTCAGTTCGTCCGGCGTGATCACGCGTGCGGCACCGACCGCCTCGGCGCGTTCGCGTCGTCGGGGCGCAGGTTCGGAGACGGTGACGTCGTCGATGCCGCGCGCCCGTAACACCGCGGTGGTGAGCAACCCGACAGGGCCTGCGCCCGTGACCAACACACGATCGTCGGACGTGACGCCCGACAGATTCACGGTGTGGATCGCGATCGCGGTCGGTTCGGTGAGCGCCGCGGCGCGGGTCGTCAGGCCGTCAGGAACGCGCAGGAGCCGCGCCGCCGGCACAACCTTGTAGCGGCAGAACGCGCCGCTCGTCCACGCAAGCAGGTCGGGCGGCTCGCGTCGCAGACAGACCGACGAACGTCCTCGCCGGCACGCACGACATTCGCCGCAGCCCGGAGTGGGGTTCTGGACGACGCGCGCACCGACTTCCCAGCCGTGCACGTCGGCGCCGACCGCGGCGATCGTCCCGGCCCACTCATGGCCGAGAACGCTGTTGGGACGCGCGTAACGTTCGAGCACGAGGTGCAGGTCGGTGCCGCAGATCCCGCAATGCGACACCTCGACCAGCACCTGGTCGACGGCCAGGTTCGGAACGTCGAGCTCACGCACCGCGATGTCGCCTTCGCCGAGATAGACCGCGGCCGGCATGTGGGTTTCGGTCACACCGCGATGTTAACGACGAAGCCGCCGGCACTGGGCCGGCGGCTTCGAACGCATTGCGAGTGCGACGTCAGATCACGCGAACGTTCTGCGCTTCGTCACCCTTGCGGCCCGGGGCTACGTCGAACTCGACGTGCTGGCCCTCTTCGAGGGTCTTGTAGCCCTCACCTTGGATGTTCGAGTAGTGGACGAAGACGTCCTTTTGCCCCTCGAGTGAGATAAAGCCGAAGCCCTTCTCGGCATTGAAAAATTTCACTGTTCCTGTAGCCAACTCACTGACCTTCTCTGCGCATTGGGTGAGCACTGATCGCGCACCACGTCGCTCACCAGAATAGGGGTTCGGCTGACCGGCGTCTCATCACGGCCGCCGAATGCCGTCTACCTGCTCGGATCCCGATCCCCGGGCGGGTCGGTCTTGTCCGGCCGAGGCGCACCCCTCGGGCACGGTCGTCACGACGAGCGGGCCGCACGACGAAACGGCCGCACGACGAAACGGCCGCACGACGAACGGGTGCGCGGCCCGGCGAGCTCGCCCGGCTCCAAGGTTGGCCGTCCCGCCGGGCGCGACGTCGGCCGGTCTCGCAGGCTCGGGACGGCGGTCGGCTCGACGGACGCAGCGGTCGTGTCGTCGAGCTCACGACGACCCCGCCGGACGTGCCGGACAGCCCGTACGGGTGATCTGGTACACGACATGGTCCGCGCCCCGTTCGATCGGCCGCACTCGTACGGCCGGGACGTTGCCGTGGCGCGCGGTGGAGTTGGCGGCGAGCCGGGCCAGCAGCGCGATCTCGTTGGTGCGTCGCGACGTGGTGTAGCTGTCGTAGGCGATCACGAAGTCGACGTGACGTGCGCACAGCAACTGCTCGTAGCTGGCCGCGGTGAAGTTGTACATGGCCATGCTCTCCGGGAACATCTCCGAATCGAGCCGTCCGCCGGCGAGCAGCACGTGGTACAAGCCGAGCTTGCCGTCACTCGATCCGCGCAACACCCGATAGGTCGCGCCCGGTTCGAACTGTCCCGACCGTAAGAAGTTGTCGAGCGAGGCCGTGTTCACATTTTGGCTTCGGGTCAGTGCCCGCCACTGGAACGTCACGTTCAACGGTTCTTCCAGCGCGACGTTCGTGGCGAGCATCGCGACGACCGCGAGCGGTGCGAGGGCTCGGATGCCGGTGCGGCGAAGCCACACGAACATGAACGGGAACGCGACCAGGAGCAGTCGCGGCGCGAGCGTGCCGACGAAGTTGACGAGTCGGTCGCGGGTGCTCGAGTCGGCGTATCCCGGAGACGCGAAGACCAACAACGCGCCCGGGACGGTGATGACCAGCGAGATCGCGTAGTAGCGCAACAGGGCGTGGCGGTCGGAGACGAATCGCAGGCTGACCAACACGACGAGGATCCCGATCGGCAACACGATCGGGGCATGCGTGGCTTGGCCGACGCCCACGAGCAGCGCGGCGCTGAACCGCCGCCCGCGTCGCCAGCATGCGATACCGAACAGGAGCAGCGCGGCACCCCACGCGAAGGCTTGTTGACCGAACAGCAGCGATTCGATGATCGCAGGATTGGCGAGCACCGCCGCGGTCCACCAGCCGCTGCGGAGCTCGGGAAATGCGACGAAGGTCGCGACGATGCAGCCGACCGCGCCGGCCAACGTGCACATTGTGACCGCCCAGTTGCCGGCCAGCGGCCACAACAGTGCCGCCGCCGTCCAGTTGGTAAAGCCATACGGATACGCGTACGCGTCACCGTGGCCGAGGACCGGCATCCGCCACGGCAGCCGTCCGTGGTGCCACAGATCGCGGGCGATCCACCAGACGTGCACGTAGTTGTTCATGCTGTCGGACGACAACACGACGCGATGGTCGAGGTAGAGCGCGCCGACCGCGATCCAGGCGGCGGCGAGCATGACCGCGACGAACTTGCCGCCCGGTAGCTCGGAATGCCTTTCGACGTTGTCGGACGCTTCGACGGTTGCGTCCACGACGCCGGTCAGGACGTATGTCCGCTACACGACGTGTAGGCGGGTCCGCCGACGAGCTGGTCGAGTCGTACCGGCTTCAGGTGCATCGTGCGCAGCCCGTCGAGAATGCCGGGGAGCGCCTCCACGAGGACCTCTTTGCCCGGAGCGGAGGCGCTGTCGATGCCGTCGTCGCGCAGGTCGATGATCGACCCGCTCCGTACGCTGCGCAGCACCCGTTGGACGATGTCGTTGGCGGTCTGGTCAGGCTTGTCGCTTGCCGACACATCCCACATCGCGATCCGCATCCCGTGCCGGTGCACCACACGGGCCATGAACGGCGTCCGTTCGCCGTTGGGGGGACGGAACCATGCGGGGCACACGCCGATCTCTTTTTGGAACACGAGTTGCGCGCGTTCGAGTTCGGGGTAGGCGGGATCGAGCCAACGCCACCCGTCGTGATGGAACGAGTGGTTGGCCACGAGATGTCCGTGCTCGTACAGCGACCGCACGATCTGCCGCTGGCGTTCGAGGGCTTCACCGACGACGAAGAACGTCGCGTGCACATGAGCCGCATCGAGGATGTTCATGATCTGCGTGGTCGCGACCGCGTTCGGTTCGTCGTCGAAGGTGATCGCCACTTCGCCGCTGTTGCGGGGGCCGTGTATCACACCTCCGCCGAACCATTGGGCCTGCACGGTGCTGGCGCCGAAGTATGCGGTCATCCCGAAGGTCACGACGGTGAGGGTGACACCGAGCGCCACCGCACGCATCCGGCGGACCGGTCGCGGTGCGCGTGCTGCGAGCGCAGCGATGGCTGCGCCGATGACCCCGAGGACCGCGACGATCAGCAGCGCGTTGCGTTCGTGGAAGACGGTCAGGACGACCAGGACCGTCGTGGCTTCGCCGAGCACGAACGGGTGAAGACGCCGAAACGCCGGCGCGGAGAGTGACGCGCCGGCAGTGAACACCGCGATGAGCGCAGCTGCGCTCCCGATGTCGGGTCGTTGCGGAACGAGCCACGCCGCGACCCCGGCGAGGATCGGCCCGAGCAGCGCCAACGCCGGAGGTTGCGCAACTCGCCGGACGATCACCGCGGCGGCGAGCGCCACGAGCATCGTGAAGATGAGCTCAGTGACGCCGCTGGTGCCCCGATCAAGCGCGATGGCGAGCAGCACCGCGACCACCGAACACGCCGCGATGTGGCCGGCGACCTCGCGACCGAACGAGCTGTCTTCGGGGCGGGGTTCTCGCAACCAGACGCGGGCGGCTGCGACGGGAATCACCGCGAGATCGATCACGGCGTCGCGCAGCCGAGTGCGTGATCGCGAGACCGGGACGGGCACAACATGGTCGTTGCGGACCCGGTAGCCGAGCCGCGACATGACCACCGCGACCTCGACGGTTTCGCTGTACTTGTAGCCTGCGTAGAAGTCGAGGGCATGCGCGAGCGAGCCGAGCCGGAAGATGCGGTAGCCCGACTCGACGTCGTGCAGCCGGTTCCCCGCCCACAGGCTCGCCCATCCGCTCAGCAACGAGTTGCCGAGCTTCTTGTACGGTCCGTGGTAGGAGAGATCCCGCCGGGCCAGCATCGCGTCGAGACCCTCGGCGATCGTGATCTCCACGAGCTCGTTCAACACTGCGACGTCGTGCTGTCCGTCGGCGTCGACGGTGAACACCAGATCGTTCGGCGACAGTTCCCCGCGGTCCAGGCGGGCCCGCAACATCGTGAGCGCCAGGATGTACGCCTCTGACATGCCCTGGTTGACGTCGTGACACAGGAGATGGCAGCGGTCATGGCCGGGCAGCCACCGTTCGATCTCGCTGCGGGTTCCGTCGGTGGAGCCGTCGTCGACGACGACGAGCTCGTCGACGAGCGGATACAGCTCGTCGAGCACGTGCGCGACCATCGGCTCTTCGTTGTACGCAGGGACGACCGCGATGCGGCGCGGCGGCCGGCCGCCGTATCCGGCGATCGCGCCCCATGGCTGTACCGGCGACGACACGGTCATCGTTGGCGGTACCACTCGAGTGTGCGCGACAGACCGGCAGCGAAGTCGTAGTGGGGCGACCATCCGAGCTCGGTGCGGGCCCGCTCGCTGCTGACCCGCTTGGCACGGTAGTCGCCCGGCCGTGACGGCCCGAACGTGACCTCGACGTCGCCGACCAGCGCGCCGACCGTCTCGGCGAGCTGGCGAATGGAGATCGGCTCGTTGGCTTCGAGGTTGTACGTGCGATTCTGTGCGATCGGGGCGAGCGCAAGCACGTGCGCGGCGGCGAGGTCCTCGACGTACACGAACGACCGTTCCTGCGCTCCGTCACCGTCGATGCGCAGCGCTTCGCCGCGCAGCGCCCGTTCGAGGAACGCGGCGACGACGAGGTCGCTTCGCATACGCGGACCGAACGGGATGCCGTAGCGCAACACGGTGTACGGACGGCCGAATAGCGTCGCGTAATCGGCGCAGAACATCTCGGCCGCGAGTTTGGCCGACGCATAGATGTGCCGATCGAGGGTGAGATCAAACGGCGTGTCTTCGTCGACGACATCGCCTCGCGTCGCCGCATAGACCCACACCGTGCTGGCCAAGATGACGCGGCCGGCGTCGGCGCGGCGTGCGGATTCGAGCACGTGGGCGGCGCCGAGCGCGGTGACCGCGACACTTTCGGCCGGTTCGGCGATCACCTGGTTGACGTCGGCCATCGCCGCCAGATGGAACACCGGGCCGCACCCCTTGAGCGCATCGGTGATCGTGTCCTGGTCGAGCAGGTCGATCTCGGCCCAGTCGGCTTCGGTCTGCAGCGGCGGACGCTGATCGAGGATCCGCACGCGGTAGCCCGCGCCGAGCAGCGCGTCGACGACGTGAGAACCGATGAACCCCGAGCCGCCGGTGACGGCCACGATCTCGGACGCTGGCGTTTCGTTTCTCAAGGCGTCTCGTCGGTCATCGAGGTTTCGTGATTCCGGTCGGTTGGCGCGGCCTTGTGTCGTCGACACGACCGGAGCTGACGTCGCGCAGCCCGCCCCGCTCGAGCGTCGCCGCGACCGACTCCACGACGTAGTCGACGTCGGCCTCCGACAGCGCCGGATACAACGGAAGGCACACGTGATGCGCGCACAGCCACTCGGCGCCCGGCAACGCGCGGTCGTCGAGCTCCGAGAAGATCGGCTGGTGGTGCAGCGGCGTGTCGTACACCTCGCCCGACAGTCCGATATCGAATTCTGAACGAAGATGCTGTTTGAACAGTGTGCGGTCGATGTCTTCGGGCAGGAACGCGACGTACTTGTAGTAGTTGCTGCTCGCCGCGTCCGGGATGACGAGCGGGTCGAGATCGATGGCGGCGAGTTCGGCGTCGTAACGCGCGGCCAGGACCTGGCGTCGCTCGATGAACTCGTCGAGGCGGTGCAGTTGCGACAAGACGATCGCAGCGTGCGGCTCGCTCATACGCCAGTTCGCGCCCATGCGCGTATGAAAATTCGCGTGGAACGAGCCTTTGCCCTGGTCGCGGTAGACGCGTGCCTCTTCGGCGATGTCGTCGTCGTCGGTGACGATCATCCCGCCCTCGCCGCCCGCGATGACCTTGGTCGGATAGAACGAGAAGCTCGCGGCCCGGCCGAACGTGCCCGCCGAGCGGCCGGCGTAGGCGCTGCCGTGCGCGTGCGCGGCGTCCTCGACGAGATCCACGCCGGCCGCCGCGCACAGACGTGCGATGTCGTCGATCGCGGGCGTAATCAGCCCGCCGATGTGCACGATCACGACCGCCGCGGTCTCGGGGCCGATGCACGCCTCGAGGTCGGCGGGGTCGATCGCCATCGTCTGAGGATCGCAGTCGACGAACCGCAGGCGCGCACCGGCGTGCACGGCCGCCGCCGCAGTCGCGAAAAACGTGTTGGCCGGCACCACAACCTCATGTCCGCCGACCCCGAGCGCCCGCAGGATGATCTCGAGCGCCGCAGTTCCGGAACTCACCGCGACGGCATGTCGAGTGCCGTGACGGGACGCGAACGCGGCTTCGAGCTCGGCGCCGATCGGGCCGAGCGTCAACTGCCCGGAGGCGAGTGCGTCATCGATGCGTTCGAGGATCGCGATCCGGTCTTCGGGCGGGAACAGGATTCGAGCCGGGGGGACACGCATGGGCAGAGAATCTAGTGGCGGGCAGTCGTCAAAGTCGCCATGAAGGCCGTCCGGTCCCCGGTCATCCCGGGGCCCGGACGCCCATGACCGACACGAAGGTCCGGGTCTGGAATCCGAGCGCGGCGTACACCCGGTGGGCGGCATCGTTGTCGACCCTGAGGTGCAGAAACGGCGTTTCGTCCCGTGCCCGAATGCCGCGCACGACGGCCGCCACGAGCCTCGACGCCAGCCCCTGGCCCCGATAGTCAGGATCGGTGCACACTGCGCTGATCTCCGTGAAACCGGGCGGATGCAGGCGCTCGCCCGCCATCGCGATCAACCGGTCGCCGTCCCGAACGCCGAGATAGGTGCCGAGCTCGATCGTGCGGGTCACGAACGGTCCCGGTCGCGTGCGTTTCACCAACGCCAGCATCTGGTCGACGTCGGCGGCGCCGAGCGAGACGAGCCCCGCGCCCTGGTCGTGGGGGCCCGAACCGTCGGGGCTTTGGTCGTCGGGGCTTTGGTCGTCGAGCTGGTGGACGGACGCGGCCCGTGTCGCGTAGCCACATCTGGCGACACGGTTCGGTGAAATGCTCGGTCCATGCGTCGGGCACCGTCACGGCACGGCGTGCGAGCACCGTCGCGCCGCCCGCGCCGATCAGCTCTGCCAGCCCGTCCCACGCTGCCGGTGTCGTGTCATCGTCGAGCGCGGCGAACACCGTGACGTCGGGAACGTATCTGGCCGCAGATCCGGCACGCTCGGCTAGCGTTGCGTGCGTCCCGGCGAGTGCATGCCAGACGGGATTGTCGAGCACATGCATGCACGAGATCCTTCCACGGGCGGGCGTCGACATCGACTGGATTTGCGGCCTGCAGACATCGAGGAGCTCGCCATGACCCTCGTCACGCTCAACGACTCGGCGATCGACGCGCATCTCGCCCGGATCGACGCCGACGGCTACACGATCGTCGAGGACGCGATCGAACCCCATCTTGTCGAGCTGTTACGCGAGACGATTTGGCGTCTCGAACGCGAGCTCGAGATACGCCCACGCCAGACCGCGGCCGAGGGGTTCGCGACGTTGCGCATGTACAACCTGCTCGCCAAGGATCAGGCGTTCCAGGCGATGCCGGTGCATCCGAATGTGCTGCCGATCGCCGAGCGGATGCTCGACCGCGGATGTTTGCTGTCGGGCATGACCGCGATCGACATCGGGCCCGGCGAACGCCCCCAGCCGATGCACGGCGACGACATCGTGATGGCACGTCACCTTCCGCTGCCGCACGTGCCGATGATGGTCACGAGCATGTGGGCGCTCACCGACTTCACCGCTGACAACGGCGGCACCCGTTTCGTTCCCGGATCGCATCGTTTCGCGCACACGCCGGAGTCGCCCGACGCGCCCATCAACGTCGATGTCTGCGCGCTGGAGATGCCGGCCGGTTCGGTCATGGTGTTCCACGGAAGTCTGTGGCATGCGGGCGGCGCCAACGTGACCCGACACGAACGCCGGCTCGGAGTGAACGTGCAGTACTGCCCCGGGTTCGTGCGCCAACAACAGAACCCCTATCTCGGTGTCCCGCCCGAGATCGCGGCGACGTTCTCCGACCGGCTCCTCGAGCTGATGGGCTATCGCCTCTACAAAGGCATCATGGGCCACGTCGACGGATCGAGTCCGGGCGAGGTCCTGTTCGGCAAGCGCATGGCCGAACAGGCCTACGAACGGGGCGAGCACCTCCGCGGCCGGCCGACGTATCCGGGCGGCCCGGATGATGCTGCGCAGTCGAGGCCCGGCGAGCGGCCACGTTCGCGCGGCGTCATCGGCTGAAGCGGCGGGGAGCCGAATACGACGGTTGCGTTTCCGGCTTGCCGGTCCTCGACGTCCAACGCCATTGCGCGGAGATCCGGCCGAGAGGCGCGACGGTACGCACTTTCGGGACGGCATGCAGCCAGTCGATCTGGCAACGACCGCCCATGACCAGGAGGTCGCCGCCCGCCGGGGCGAGATCGATGCCGGCGACGCGATCCTCGCGCAGGCGCTGCGGTCCGTGCCGAGGTGCCAACAGCCACGGCCGGCGCGCGCCGAGCGAGAGGATCGCGATCACGGTGTTCTCGCAGTAGCGCAAGTCGGTGTCGCGGTGCGGCGCGACGCTGTCGCGACCGTCCCGGTAGTAGGCGAGGCCGACACCGCCGAACCTCACACGGTACTGATGTTGGATCGTGCGCTGCGCCGCCGTCAGCGCCGGATGCGGGTACGGCGTCTCGCGTGAAAACCAGCACCCCATGCGGGGTTCGTCGAGGTAACGCTCGTAACGAAAGACGCGTCCCTGCCGCCACGAAACCGACGCGACCAACAGCTCGTAGAGCTGGTCGGCGTGACGCAGCCAGCCGCGGGTCACGTCGACCCAGGAGTCGTCGTCGAGTTGGCGGCGTTCGGTCGTGGCGTCCGGATTGATCGCGACATCTGCCGGCATGCGGTCAGCGTAAGGCCGCTCAGCGCCCGCGTCAGCCGCTCAGCGCCAGCGTCAGCGTCAGCCGCCCAGCGTTGGCGCGACCCGCACTGCGACTTGACGTTCTCATCATCTTCGCTGGCGATGTTCCAGGTGCGCCGGTGATCCTCACCGGCCGACCCATCTGGAGGATGACGATGAGATGCAAACAGATTGCAGCCCTGGGCATGGTCGCCACGCTGGTCGCCGCTGGCGGTGTGCTCGGGACGGGAAGCGTCGCGTCGGCGGCCGACGCGACGAACACCCGGACGGCGAGCTGTCTGTCGTCGACCGACGACGCATGGCCGTCGTGGACGGATGGACGGCCGGCCCATGTCGACCCGAAAAGCGTGCCAGGCGTGTACATGTGGCACGACGGCACCGGATGGCACCTGCGGGTGACCCATCCGACGGACACGCGACGGACCTTCAGCGGTGAGCTCGTCACCGCGGGGCGCTTCGTCGGCGTGTCGTCGGTGCGCCTCGAAGGGCACGACTCGCGCCACGTCTCACCCGACCATCACAGGATCACGTTCCGGTTCGAGAACTACGGAGGGATTGACGGCCTGAACTTCCGTACGCACTGCGCCCCCTCGATCGCGTTTACGTTCGTGTCCGACGGCAACGTGCTTCCGGCGAGCAGCGTGACGATCGGTCACGGCGGCTCGAACCCCACGTCGGATCCGTTCTCGATTGTCCGCTCGTGACGAGCCGCCACGTCGACACGAGCGTGCGCGACCCGTGACGGAGGCGCATGCGACGTCGTGCGTCGCGGAACCGGCGGCGCGCGCGGCGCCCGGTAGCATGGAGGCTTCCCCTCGGAGGTCTCCATGCCGGCGCGCTCGGATCTGCGCAACCTCGCAATCGTGGCTCACGTCGACCACGGCAAGACCACACTCGTCGACGCCCTGTTGTGGCAGTCCGGCGCGTTCCGCGCCAACCAGGACGTCAACGAACGGGTCATGGACTCGAACGACCTCGAACGCGAGAAGGGCATCACGATCCTCGCCAAGAACACCGCGGTCCGTTACGGCGACGTGATCCTCAACATCGTCGACACACCCGGCCACGCGGACTTCGGCGGTGAAGTTGAGCGCGCGCTCGCCATGGTCGACGGTGTGCTCCTGCTCGTCGACGCGAGCGAGGGACCGTTACCCCAGACGCGTTTCGTGCTGCGGAAAACGCTCGAGGCGCACCTTCCGGTGATCCTCGTCGTCAACAAGGTCGACCGGCCCGACGCCCGTATCGCCGACGTCGTCGACGAGGTCTACGAACTGTTCATCGATCTCGGCGCCGACGAGCACCAGATCGAGTTCCCGATCGTGTACGCCAACGCCCGGGCGGGCTGGGCGTCGCTCGACCCCGACGTCGAAGGCAGTGATCTCAAGCCGCTGTGCGAACTCATCCTCGAACGCATCCCCGCGCCTGAGTACGACGCCGGTCACCCGTTCCAGGCTCTGGTGACGAACCTCGACGCCTCGCCGTACCTCGGTCGCCTCGCGTTATGTCGTGTGCGCAACGGTCGTGTGCGCAAGGGCGAGCAGGTCGCGTGGTGCCGCATCGACGGAGCCATCGAACGGGCGAAGATCGCAGAGCTGTATCTCACCGATGCGCTCGACCGGGTGCCGGCCGAAGAGGCCGGGCCGGGCGACATCATCGCGGTCGCCGGATTCCCGGAGATCACGATCGGCGAGACGCTTGCCGACATCGACGACCCCCGCCCGCTGCCGCCCCTGATCGTCGACGAGCCGAGCCTGTCGATGACCGTCGGGATCAACACCTCGGTGCTCGCAGGCCAGGACGGAAAGAAGCTCACGGCGAGGCAGGTCGAAAATCGGCTGCAGCAAGAGCTCATCGGCAACGTGTCGCTGCGCGTGACGTCGACCGGGCGTCCCGACGCGTGGGAAGTCCAAGGCCGAGGCGAGCTGCAGCTCGCGGTGCTCGTCGAGACCATGCGCCGTGAGGGTTTCGAGCTCACCGTCGGCAAGCCACAGGTCGTGATCCGAGAGATCGACGGCAACCGCCACGAGCCGGTCGAGCTCCTCACCGTCGACGTCCCCGAGGACTATCTCGGGGTCGTCACCCAACTGCTCGCGATGCGCAAGGGCCGCATGGAGCAGATGGTCAACCACGGCACCGGCTGGGTACGCATCGACTTTCGTGTCCCGGCCCGCGGTCTGATCGGCTTCCGCACAGAGTTCATGACCGAGACGCGTGGCACCGGAATGCTGCACCACGTGTTCGACGGTTGGGCTCCCTGGTTCGGCGAGCTTCGGACCCGCCCGACCGGCAGCTTGGTCGCCGACCGCCGCGGGATCACCACTGCATACGCGTTGATGAATCTGCAAGAGCGCGGCGCGATGCTGATCGGTCCCGGCGTCGAGGTGTACGAGGGCATGATCGTCGGTGAGAACGCCCGCGCCGACGAGATTGACGTGAACCCCATCAAGGAAAAGCAGCTGACGAACCATCGGGCCTCCGGGTCCGACGATCTCGTCCGGCTCGTGCCAGCCCGCGTGATGTCGTTGGAGCAGGCGCTCGAGTTCATCACCGACGACGAGTGTGTGGAGGTGACGCCGCACAACGTCCGGTTGCGCAAGGTGGTGCTGTCCGCGTCCGATCGGGGCCGCCTGCGCGGCAGTGGCCGGCCACCTCGGACAGAAACGAGCCGTCTGTGACGGCGAACGTCGGGTGGCGGACCGCACGCCCGACGTGACGGGACGGTCGGCGTGCCGTCGGACACCTGCGCTGCGTCGTTATCGTCCGCTCCAGAACTCCTCGAGCACCGCTGCGCCCCGCGCCGGATCCTGCAGCATCCACCAGTGACCGAGGCCGTCGAGCTCGGTGACGGACGCACCGGCGCGCTGTGCGCCGGCGCGGCTGGTGTCGGGGTTCAAGAACATGTCCTGCGACGGAATGAGGACACGGCCAGTCGTCGCGATGTCGTGGAAGTCCGGCGCCCATTCCTTGCCGACGTCGATTGCGGATCGGTACAGCGCGAGGATGCAGTCGGCCATCGTCTGGTCGAGCGGGACGTTCAGGGCGATCGCGGCGTCGTGCGGAACTCCGAACATCGTTTCGAAGATCGCGGCCCGTGCTTCGGCCGGGGTTGCGAGTTGGCCTGCGTAGAACTCCTCGCCGGCGCCGGGTGTCTGCCAGATCTTGGCGAAGTCGTGCCATTCGAAGTCGACGTGGCCGATCCCGGCAGCATCGCAGACCCACGAACGCACCAGATCGGCTCGGGTGCTGACGACCCGGACGACGAATCCGCCTCCCCAGTCGTGGCCGACGAGGTCGATCGGGCCCTGCGCGCTGATGTGTTCGAGCGCACCAACGAGCCATGCGACGTACGCTTCCTTCGTCGCGTCGAACCCGTCCGGACGCGCGCAACCGAAGCCCGGGAGCTGCAGCGCGATCACGTCATCGCGACGCAGGCAGCTCCGCAACCCGTCCCAGATGGTCGGCGTTTCGGGGACGCCGTGCACGAACACCGCAGCCATGGCTGGGTTCCTTCCGTCGATCAGTTCGCGGCGCGGTCGAGGAGCCGGCGCGCGGTGCCGCCGAGAAACAGCGCCATCGCGTCTTCGTCGAGCGGAAGCTCGCGCGCTTCGGTGAGCGACCGTCGCATCGGGAACCACGGTTCGTCGCTGCCCCAGATGACGCGACCTCGATACGTTTTGGTGGACATGAACGCGACGAGGTTCGGATCCAAATAACGCGGCACGTACGCGGTGCACGACAGGTAGAGATTCGGCCACTTGCGCATGTAGTTCATGAGGAGCTCTTCGTAGGGATGACCCATGTGCGCGACGATCACCACGAGGTCGGGGAAGTCGATGAGGACGTCTTCGAGCAGATCTGGATGCTGGACCCGTGAACGCACCCGCGGTCCGGGAATGCCGGCGTTGATACCGACCGGCAGGCCGAGCTCTTCGCATACCTGATACACCGGATAGTGACGTGCATCGTTGATCGGCACCTGGGTCGAGAGCGGCATCACGCGCACCATCGAAAAACGTGGGTGCCGTGCCAGCTCCCGGATACGGCGGACGACGCGTCCGGGCCGGGCCGGGTCGCCGACGCCGCCCGCGACGAGGAACCGGCCCGGGTGTGCGTCGCACGTTTCGAGCAGCGTGTCGGTGTGGCGGTCGAGCCCGCCGGTGAAGATGCCGGTCGCGACGCCGAGCTCGCCCATGAGCGCGACCAACCCGTCGACGTCGAGCGGCCCTTGGTTGCTGCCGAGATAGCCGGGGATGTGTGCGTTCTCGGCCTGGCCGAGGAACGCGGCCGACGTCTGCGCAGTGACCAGATTCACCCAGATGTCGACGACGTCCATGGGCGTTCCTCTCCTGGTCGCTCCGACCGCGGTGAAGCTAGCGTCCCGGAGATGCGTGCCGCCTTGCTCGAAGCCGCAGGCAAGCCGCTCGAGGTCGTCGACGACGTCGACATCGAAGATCCGCGTGCCGGTGAGGTGCTCGTTCGGGTCAGCCACTGCGGGGTCTGCCATTCCGACCTTTCGCTCGCCAACGGGACCTTCCCGCTGACCGCTCCGACCGTGCTCGGCCACGAGGCCGCGGGCGTGGTCGAGGCCATCGGTGCCGACGTCACCGACGTCGTGCCGGGCGACAAGGTCGTGCTCTGTCCGATCGCCGCCTGCAACGCGTGCTATTGGTGTGTGCGCGGCGAATACGGATGTTGTGTCAACACCGCGAGTGTCTCGACCGGAATGCTGAGCGACGGCCACAGTCCGCTTTCACGCCACGGTGCGCCCGTGTTGCGCGGCGTCGGTGTCGCCGGCTTCGCCGAGTATGTGATCACGCCAGTGACCGGCGCGGTGAAGGTCCCCGACGACACGCCGCTCGAGATCGTGTGCGTGATCGGCTGCGCGGTACAGACCGGGGTCGGTGCCGTGCTCAACACGGCGCGGGTCCCGGCGGGCGCCACCGTCCTCATTGTCGGCGGGGGAGGGATCGGCATCGCGATCGCTCAGGGCGCACGCATCGCGGGCGCGACTCGCATCGTCGTGTCCGACCCGGTCGCGTCGAGACGGGAGGCTGCACTGAAGTTCGGCGCAACCGACGTCATCGATCCGACCACCGAGAATGTGGCCGAACGGGTGCAGGTGATCACCAACGGGATCGGCGTCGATGATGCATTCGACGCGGTCGGCTCCACCGTCGCGATCGAGACGTGCGTGTGGTCGACCCGCAATGGTGGCACGACGGTGCTCGTCGGCGCCGGCGGCCTCGATCAGACCTTGAATCTTTCTCCGCCGGTGATCATCACGCTCAGCGAACGGAAGATCATGGGCTCGTTCCTGGGGAGTTGCAACGGCCGCCGCGACATTCCGCGGTTGGTCGCGTTGTGGCGTGCCGGACGACTCGACCTCGAAGCGATGATCACCGCGCGCCGCCCACTGGCGGAGGTCAATGACGCCTTTGCCGACATGTCGGCCGGCGTCGGTCTGCGCACCGTCCTTGCGATCTAGGCGAATCGGATCATGCAGGCGATGCCGGCGACCAGGCAGTAGACGCCGAACGGCCACAGCGTCTGGCTTTGGAAGAACCGCACGAGGAAGCGGGTCGAGACGTACGCGCCGGCCATCGCGAACAGCGCGCCGACGAGCGACTGCATCCGCACGCCGTCTCCGAGCGGCCCCATGAGGTCGGGCAGTTTGTAGACGCCCGTCGCCGCGATGATCGGCGTCGCGAGCAAGAACGCGAAGCGCGCTGCGTCCTCATGGTCGAGACCGCGGGTCAGGCCCGCGACCATTGTGATGCCGGAGCGGCTGATGCCCGCGAAGAGCGCTCCGATCTGCATCACGCCGACGAAGATTGCCTCGACGAACGTCAAAGACTCGATGCTGCGGCCCGGTTCGGGGTTGTCGTGCTGGGGGTGACCGGCCGCGAGCGCACGTCGCGCGGCCGTCGGCGTAGCCGCTCGCCGCCGAGCAGGATCAACCCGTTCACCGTCAGGAACGCCGCCGCCGCGAACGGCTTGGCGAACAGGGTGCGCAGGACGTGTTCGAACACCACTCCGATCAGGCCGGCGGGGATCGTCGCGGCGATCAGCAATAAGCCCAGTCGCGCCGCTGGCGGAACACCACGCGCCGTTGGCGGACACTGCGCCCGAGGTCTCCGATGATCTCGAACCAGTCGCGCCAGAAATACACGAACAGCGCGAGCGCAGTCCCGACGTGCAACGCGACCAGGAAGGCCAGGAAGAAACTTTCGCCGGACTCGGCCTTCACGAGACTGGTCCAGCCGAGCAGCGCCACGATGAGCACCGAATGGCCGAGGCTCGACACGGGGAACAGCTCGGTGATGCCCTGGAACAGGCCGATGACGATCGCCCGGAAGTACGAGAGCTTGTGCACGGTGGGCGAGTCTCGCGAATTTGGGTAAGAAAGCGCTAAGCAGCCGCGAACGGCACGGCGGCGAAGCCGTGCACGTTGCTCATGTGGACCCGGCGGAGATGCGTCTCGTCGATCTCGTACCGGGGGAATCGACACCGCGAACTCCTCGAGCCCGATCCGGCCTTCGAGGCGGGCGAGCGCCGCGCCGAGACAGAAATGCAGGCCGTAGCCGAACCCGAGCGCGACATGGGTGGTGCGGTCGACGTCGAAGGTGTCGGCGTCGGCGTATTCCCGGTCGTCGCGGTTGGCGGCGGCGGTGAGCAGCAGCACGCACGAACCTTTCGCCATCGCGACCCCGTCCGCGGTGACGTCGTCGGTGAGTACCCGACCTTGATACTGGGACGGCGCCCAAAAGCGCAGTGTCTCTTCGACCGCGCCCGGGATTTTCGACGGGTCGTCGAGGATCTTTCGCCACTCGCCGGGGTAGCGCCCGAAGAGCACCACCGCGTTCGCGAGCAGTTTGGTGAGCGTCTCGGTGCCTGCCGACCCGATGAGCGGACGCGAATCCGATCACCTCTTGGTCTGTGAGTCGGGCCGGCAGGCCCGCGTCGTCGGTGATCTCGGCTTCGCACAGCTTGGAGACAAAGCCGTCGTCGGGCCGGGCGCGTTTGTCGGCGAGGAGCGCGGACCAGTACTTGCCGGTTTTGGCCATCGCCTCGATCGCGTGGTCGGGGATGTACGGCGGATCCTCGAGCCGGTCGAGCGTCGCGTCCATGTAGCGCCGCAGCATGTTGCGGTCCACGACCGGCACGCCGAGCAGTTCCATGATCACGTTCATCGGCAACATCACCGAGAATTCCTCCACGAAGTCTCCGCCGCCGCGCTCGACGAGCGGTTCGAGGCACTCGATCGCGGTCGCGCGTACGAACGGTTCGAGCTCGCTGATCGCACGCGGCGTGAACGCTCGGCTGACGAGCTTGCGTTGCACGTCATGGTCGGGCGGGTCCATGAAGATCATCATGGGAAGCAGGGCTTTCGTGTCGAGCGTCTCGACCATCGTGCCTTCCGCGGAGCTGTACAACAGCGGCTGTTGTGACGCCTCGAGCACGTCGGCGTAGCGCGACAGCGCGAAGAAGCCGAGCTTGTCGTTGCGGTAGCAGGGCTCGTCGTCGCGCAGCCAGCGGTACACCGGGTACGGATCTTCGTGAAATTCGTCGAGAACGGGTCGAGGTCCATCCCGGTGATCGTTTCACACGAGGATGCGCTGATGAAACCCGACATCTGGGTCGTGCGTCACGGCCAGACCGAATGGAGTGTGTCCGGTCGCCACACGAGCCGCACCGATGTGCCGTTGACCGCCGACGGCCGAGCCGCCGCGGTCGCGCTGGCGCCACGGCTCGCCGTCCACGACTTCTCCCTCGTGCTCGTCAGCCCGGCGACGCGGGCCCTCGACACGGCCCGCCTCGCGGGCTTCGCGGACGCCGACGTCGACGCCGACCTCCACGAACGCGACTACGGAGACATCGAAGGCGCCACGACCGCCGAGATCCGCGCCCGGGGCGCCGAGTGGCGCGACTGGTCGGTGTCGACCGGCGCGGTACCCGGCGGTGAGACGCTCGCCGAGGTCGGGACCCGTGCGAGTCGGGTGCTGGCCCGCGCCGACGCCGCGGTCGGCGACGTCTTGTTGTTCGGGCACGGGCATCAGCTTCGGATCCTCGCCGCGGTGGCGCTCGAACTCGATCCCGGTGTCGGCGCGCGCCTCGTCCTCGATCCGGCGACCGTGTCGATCGTCGGTCACGAGCACGAGGTCCGCGCGATCCGCGCCTGGAACCGCGACTGACCCACCTCACCCACGGGCGCAACGCGCGAGCGCTCGGTCGGACCTGCCGCCGAGCATGGCGTGCGTGTCGCGCCTTGCCGACACCCTGACCGCCGCGGCGTCGAACCGGCCGCGGTCAGCGCCGCATCGACCGACCGCGACCGTCGCGGCCCGGTCGGTGACGCTCCCGCGTCTGGTGTTGATCCTCGTCGCGTTGGGTTTCGCCGCGGCCGCGGCCTGGGTCGCGGGCGCAACCGTGCCGCTCGCCGCGCGATCCAGATCGGGACCCGCACCCCAGTCACGCCGCCCGTCGCGCCGTCGCCGATGCCGCCGCGGCGCCGCCGGCCGGCGTCGTCGATCCCATGGGTGCAGTTGCGACACAACTCGGCGCGCTCGTCGACGCGATCGACCGGCCGGCCATCCGCCTCGCTGAGAGGTCTGCGCCGGAACCTGGACCCGTACGCCCGACGGTCTCGCCGAGCGACGGCCCGCCATCGGTCGACGTCGCCGCTGAATCGGTCGCCCGTGGTATGCGCCGGCTGCGTCGCGAGTTCCGCACCCATCGGCCGACGACCGCGACGACTGGCCGACCGAAGCGCAGCTCGAACAGTTCGCCGCCGCCGGCGGGCGAGCCCGCACGACGGGCCATAACCCTGCCCCGGCCCCTTGACGCGTGACAACCTGGCTCGGTGGGCGTGTCGATACATCCGGTCAGCGATCTCGCGTCGTTGCTTTCGCTCGAGCAGGTCAAGCCCGACGCTTACCTCGGTGCCGGCCCGGTCCTCGGCTGGGGACGCATCTACGGCGGACAGGTGGTCGCGCAGGCGTTGCGCGCCGCCGGCCTCACGGTCGGCGAGCACCTGCGTCCACAATCGCTGCACGCGTACTTCGTCCAAGCCGGCGACGAACGTCTGCCCGTCCTCTACGAGGTGGAGCGCGTCCGAGACAGCGGCTCGTTCGCGACGCGCCAAGTTGTCGCCTATCAAGCGCGGGGCGCGGTCCTCAATCTCATCGCGAGTTTCCATCGTCCCGAAGCGTCGATCGACATTGCCGCGATCGCCGCTCCCGACGACGTGCCGCCACCCGAAGCGTTGCCCGGCGAGCCGACCGATCTTCACTTCGAGCGGCGCAGCGTGTCGCGTCGGGTCGATCCAGAGCCGTACGAGCTGGGCTGGATGCGTGTCCCCGAAGCGCTCGGCGACGACACGATGCTGCACGCCTGCGCGTTTGCGTATTGCTCCGACGAGTTTCCGCTCGGCACCGCGCTGTGCGCACATCCGGCGGTTCCCGACTGGGAACGAGTGTTCACCGCGAGTCTTGACCACGCCATCTGGTTCCACCGTCCGCTGCGGGCCGACGGCTGGCTGCTCTACGAGCTGCGAGGCGGCGGAGTGGCCGACGGCCGCGGCCTGGCCTTCGCCCGCGTGTTCGACCGGAAAGGAACACACGTCGCGTCGGTCGCCCAAGAGGCACTCGCCCGGGAGCGGCGCTGAGACGGCCTTGAAGAACGCTTTACAAACAGACCCATCACTTCTTCACATTTCGGCCCGACAATCATAGGTATGGGCAGATCCCGCACCCACCTCCGCCGGGCCTTGCTGGTCGCGGTCACGTTCGTCGCGCTCGTCGCTGGCTGCTCGAGCGGCAACGGCCATCAGGCGACCTCGGCGACGTCGCATCGGCCGACCGCGCCCGCCCGCGAGACGTCAGCGCCCAACACCGCGAACTCGACCAACGGCGCGAACGCGTCGAATGCGGCGAACCGAGCGGATCTCGCTGCGTTGACCCAGCAGCTTGACGCTGCCGGCTCGTCGTTGGGTGCTGCCGGCACCGCGCTCGCGCAGAGCGATCCCAACCAGACGAAGAACTCCGAAGGGAGCATGCCGTGATCGATCGTTCGAGCGGCCTTCTCCGAGCGCGGGTGCGGCTCGGCTCGGCGGTTGCCGTCGCCCTGATCGGCACGCTCGTCGTTGCGGTGCCGGCCGACGCGCTCGGCGGAACCCGTCCCGGCGGGTGCGGCTCCTTCGCCGTCGCCAAGGCCTGGGTGCATGCCGCCGCGGAACGGCGCGAGACGACGCTCGGTTCGCTCGTGTCGACGTTGCAGGCCCGTCAAGATCCGTGGTCGCTGAACGCAGGCCAGATCGCCGCGTTGCAGCACGCGAGCTCCGGCATCTCGGCGCTGGACGCACAGGTGCAGGACACCTGCTACGCGACCCGCGCCGCGCTGCGTGCCGACGCGACGCAACTGTTCACGAGCTACCGCGTCTACTGGTTGCGGGTCCCGCAAACCCATGCCGTCGAAGCCGCCGACCGTCTCGCCGAGGCGAGATCGCGTCTGGGGACCGTCGCCACCAAGTTGGCCGGACACGTCGGCGCGAACGCCGCCGCGCAAGCTGAGCTGTCCGCGATGAACCAGGCGTTGGCCGCAGCCGACGCCAAGCTCGGGACCGTTCCGACTCCAGCCGACGCGGTGGCGTCGGTCGTGACGCTCGTCCCGGCGGCCGACATGACCGCCGACGTCGCGGCGATGGAGTCGGCCCGCGCCGATCTGATCGCGGCTCGAGGTGCGCTCGTCCAAGCGCGTACGGACGGGCTCGCGGTCATCGGCGACCTCGGCGCGTGACCATACCGGTCCGCGAAGCCCGTACCGAGCGTCCACTTTCGGACACATTCGAACCTGCTGCCACGCAGAGTGATCAAGTGTGGTGGGCTTCGGAGCCGAAGAATCACGTGGATGGTCGCTCCTTCCTCTGATCCGTTCGCGACCGCCGACCTCGGGACCGAGGCTGGCGGGACGCGCAAGCTGCTCCTCGACGAGATGCTCGCCGAGCGGGCCCGACCGCCTCTGCCGCCTGCGCCGGTGCTGAGCGTCGAGCCGGTCCCGGTCGACGCGGCACCGATCGCCGGACGGCGTGGCGCCCGCAAGCGGCTCGCCGAGGTCGAAGCCCTCGCGGCGTCGCAACCTGCGGGCCGCCGAAGAAGCGCGTCGCTTCGTCGACGAAGAACGGCAACTGCTCGAGGAGGAGGCATCGGCGCGCACCGACGCCGAACGCACCGCGGCCGGGTTGCGCCGCGAACTCGAACGTCTCCGCTCGACCGAGGAACAACGCGCCGCGTAGGCGCGGTTCGCGGCGACGCACCAGGCACGCTCCGAACTCGCGACCGAGATCGACCGCGTCCACGAAGAACACGCCCGCGTCGTCGACGAACTTGACCGTCTCCGCGGCACGCTGTTCGATCATGACAGCCTGCTCGACGAGTACTCGCGGCGGCTGCGCGAAGAGCAAGAGGCACAGGCCCGAGCCCGGGCCGAGCAGGTACACGCCGAAGAGGCGCAGCGTGTCGCCGAACGCAACCTCGAAATCGCGACCCAAACCGGCCGACGCCGAGCCGAAGAAGACCTTGTACGTTTCACCAAAGTCGAAGCTGCGTGGCGCGATGCGTGCATCGAACGTGATCGGGTCACCGGCGAGTTGCGGGCCATTACCACCGGTGACGGCGAACTTGCGCGGCTGCGAGTCGAGATCGAAGCGGCCCGCGAAGACATGACCCGAGTGCTCGCCGATCTCGACGTCCAAACCGTCCGCGCCGACAGCGCCGAAGCCGAACTCGCACCCGCGCGCGACGCGCGCGAGCGGGCCGAGCGAATCGCGGCCGAAGCGACCGAGGCGAGCGCCCTCGCCGGGATCGCGCTCGAAACGATCCGCAGCGAGCTGGCCGAACGGACCGAGGCCCTCGACGCCGAACGGACGAACGCCCAGACGCGCATCGCCGATCTCGTCGCGCAGCTCTCCACCGCGACCCGTACCGCCGAACGGGCGACGGACCGGTCCGCCGAACTCGAGTCGCGTCTCGACACCGCGATCACCGCCCGTGACGACGCGGTCGCCGAGGCCGAAACCCTCACCGAGCAGCTCTCACGAGCCCGCTCAGATGCCGAGCAGTTGCGCACCCAGGCGGCAAGCATCGGTGACGAACTCGCCGCGAACCAAGCGGCGCTCGACGCGGCCCGCACCGAAAGTCTGGCGGCACGCCAAGACGCCGACCGCGCCCGGCAGGACGCGACGGCCGCCCAGCAGGTCGCCGCGCACGCCCGCCTGCTCGTCGACGGCGCCGAGGCCCCAGCATCACCGCCACCGGCGCCGGACCTGGCCGCTCCGGCCGACCCGACGTATCCGGCTCCGGCTCCGGCGTCGTTCGACGCGGCGATCGCCTCGGCATTCCGCCAAGAGCTCGTCGACGATCCCTGCGACGTCGCGCCAGTGGCCGCGGACAAGCAGGCCACGACGTTCCGCACCGTCGAAGACGCCGCCGACGGCATCCGCCCCGTCCGAGCGGGTGGACCGGTCGTAGAACTCGAAGCTTCGCTCGTGCGTGAACTCGAACCCGCCGAGCCTGCCGCCGACGCCGGCGAGTCGAACCCGACACCCGACCGGAACCCAGCACAGCCCTGGCGGCGGACCGCGATGGCCGCGCTCACCGACCTCGCCACCGACTCGGACGATCTCACCCCCCGCCGCCGCCGCTGACCCCACCCGGAATATTTAGCATGGCTAATTAGCTATGCTAAGCGTATGCAGGCGAAGGTTCCCGTCCCGAATGCGCCGCGGCTGTCCGATCCTTCGACCGCGCCTCTTGGCGATGTCGCGTCGCGTCTGCGTTTGGCGGTCATGCGTCTCAGCCGGCGCTTGCGCCAGCATGCTCCCGTCGGAATCACCCAGTCGCAGCTCTCGGCGCTCGCCACCATCGTGGTCGAGGAGCGCATCACGCTCTCCGGCCTCGCCGAGGCCGAACGGGTGCAGCCGCCGTCCATCACGCGTCTCGTGGACGTGCTCGTCAGTCAGGGCTACGCGACCCGCACGCCGAGCGCCGAGGATCGTCGTGTCGCATGGGTTGCGCCGACCGAAGCCGGCCGCGCCCTGATCGAAACGGTACGCCGCCAACGCGACGCATATCTCGCCCAACGGCTTCGCACCTTGACGCCCGAGGACCGCGCGGTGCTCGCACGGGCCGCCGTGTTGCTCGAGCGGCTCACCGAGGATCCACGATGACAGCCGTCCGGCGGCTGGGCCGCGACACCTTCACCTCGCTCCACAACCGCAACTATCGGCTGTACTTCATCGGTCAGACGATCTCGGTCAGCGGCACCTGGATGCAGCAGATCGCCCAGGCATGGCTGATCCTCGGCCTGACGCATCAGAGCGGCACCGCGCTCGGGATCGTCACCGCGTTGCAGTTCCTGCCGATGCTCATCTTCGGAGCCTGGGGCGGCGTGCTCGCCGATCGGTTCGACAAGCGCAAGCTCCTGTACGGCACCCAGATCGCGGCCGGGCTTCTTGCGTTGGCGCTCGGGATCATCGTCACGGCTGGTTGCGCAGCCGTCTGGAACGTGTATCTCTTGTCGATGCTGCTCGGCTTCGTGAACGTCGTCGACAACCCGGCCCGCCAGACGTTCGTCCTCGAGATGGTCGGCCGCGAGGATCTCCCCAACGCGGTGAGCCTGAACAGCGTGGTCATGAACAGCGCGGGTGTGGTCGGCCCCGCCATCGGCGGACTGTTGATCGGCTTCTTCGGCGTGGCGCCCTGCTTCTACATCAACGCGGTCTCATACGTCGGGGTGATCGTCGCGCTCATGATGATGAACGTGTCGTTGTTGCATCGGATGCCGACAGTCGAACGGGCCAAGGGTCAGCTCCGCGAAGGCCTGCGTTACGTGTGGTCAGAACCCATGGTTCGTGTCCCACTGTTGATGATGGCAGTGATCGGCACGCTCGCGTTCAACTTCCAGGTCGTGATCCCGCTCATCGCGACGAAAACATTCCACACCGGTTCGACCGGCTTCGGTCTGCTGTACGCAATCTTGGGTGCCGGCGCGGTGCTCGGCGGACTGTCGGTCGCGTCGCGGCGTGGTGTCTCGTACAAGCGTCTCATCGTGCTGTCGATGATCATGGGCATGATGATCATGGTCGCCGCGGTCGCGCCGACGCTGCTCACGGAAAGCATCGCGATGTTCGCGATGGGCGCGGCGGCGTTCGCGTTCATCGCGGTCGCCAACACCACGATCCAACTCACTAGCGCGCCCGAGATGCGCGGCCGAGTCATGGCGCTGTACGCCATCGCGTTCCTGGGCAGCACGCCGATCGGCGGGCCGATCGTCGGGTGGATCTCCCAGCACTACGGAGCACGGTTCGGCTTTGCGATCGGCGGGATCGCGACGATCGTCGCGACGGCGATTGCCGCTTGGTCGTTGGTCCGCCACCGCTCCCGACCGACCACAGGCCGAGATCGTCGGCACGACGTGATCGTGGTGCCGGCCGCGTGAGCCGCAGCTACTGCTGGTAGCCCTCGACGGTCTGGGCGTCGCGGGTCGACACGACATTCGGGTCGAGTCCGAACTCGCGGCGAGCACGACGTTGTCTCAGAAGATCCCAACACTGGTCGAGCGTCACCTCGAGCTTGCTCAGCCGGTCCGGATCATGTTCGGGAGTTTCGGCGAGCTGTTGTTCTTCGGCGACGAGGTCGTTGATGTGTGCGAGGAGCGCAGCGTCGTCCATGGCGTGCCTTTCGGGGGATGCGACTACAGAGACCTCTGGCGAGGTGCTGGCCCGCAAGGATATGGCGCGCCGAGCCAGCCCCTGGTTGGCGACCCGCGGGATGCGATCACCGGGCAGACTGATGAAATGGCGGTCAGCGACGGAGGCGAGATCCGGTTCGGCACTCCCGCCGCCCGTTGGGTCATTGCCGCGATGGTCCTCGGTTCGGGCATCGCGTTCCTCGACGGCACCATCGTGAACGTCGCGCTTCCCGCGATCGGCAAGGCGCTGAAGACCAACGTCGCCGGCCTGCAGTGGACGATCGACGCCTACCTCGTGCTGCTCACCGCGTTGTTGCTGTTCGGCGGCGCGCTCGGCGATCGTTACGGGCGCCGGCGAGTGTTCGTGATCGGTCTGGTCTCGTTCACCATCGCGAGCGTCGCATGCGCGGCCGCGCCCGACGCGACGGTGCTCGCGATCTCGCGTGCCGTCCAAGGCGCGGCCGGCGCCCTCCTCGTGCCCGGGAGTCTCGCCATCATCGGCGCCGTGTTCCACAACGCCGACCGTGCACGCGTGATCGGAGCCTGGTCGGGTCTGGCCGGAATCGCCAGCGCAGTCGGTCCGTTCGTGGGCGGCTGGCTGATCGACACGTTCTCGTGGCGATGGGTGTTTCTCGTCAACGTTCCGCTCGCGGTCGTGGCCGTCGCCATCACCGTTCGTCACGTGCCCGAGACGCGAGCCGACACCGGCCAACCCCTCGACGTCGCCGGCGCGGCGCTCGCCGCGGTCGGGCTGGCAACGTTGTGCTGGGCGCTTATCGAAAGCGACCACGGCTTCGGTGCGTCCCAAGCCGCTGCCGGCGTCGTCGGCGTCGCGGCGATCAGCGCCTTCCTCGTCCTCGAACATCGCAGCTCGCATCCGATGCTCCCGTTGCGGTTGTTCGCCAGCCGCGCGTTCAGCGGCACCAACGCCACGACACTCGCCGTGTACGGCGCGCTCGGCGGGGCATTGTTCATGGTGGTGCTCGAGTTGCAGATCTCGCTTCACTACTCGGCACTTGCGGCGGGCGCGTCCCTCGCCCCGATAACCGTGTTGATGTTCTTGCTCTCGTCGCGCGGGGGCGCTCGCTCAACGCATCGGTGCGCGACTTCCCATGACGATCGGTCCGTTCGTGATCGCGATCGGGTTATTGCTGTTCACGAGCATCGGTCCGGGACACGGGTATGCCACCACCGTGCTTCCAGCCGTCATCGTGTTCGGCCTGGGTTCTCGCATGCACCGTCGCGCCGCTCACCGCGACGGTGCTCGCCTCCGTCGACGACGCCGAACTCGGCGTCGCGTCGGGTGTCAACAACGCCGCATCGCGGCTCGCCGGACTGCTCGCGGTCGCTGTCCTGCCGACCCTGGTGCATCTCGACACGACCCTGCCGGCCGCGGTGCTCACCGGCCGGGTCGCGGTCGCGCTGCGCGTCTGCGCCGCGTTGGCGGCGGCGGGCGGCGTGATCTCCTGGTTGACGGTCGGCTCCCGTCCAGTGACGACCGCCGCTCGCCCGGCCGACCTGCTGATCCCGTGCTACGACCCGTGCACCACCGGCGATCCGGCCGCCGCCTGACGCCACGCCCCCAAGGACGCGCCCCGCCTCCAAAGACGCGCCGCGCCCCCAACGACGCGCCCCGCCGAACACGGTGGCGTGCCAACCCGCTGACCCGACAACGTCGGCCGCGCTGCCTCGAGGCAAACCCATGCGCAGCCGACGGTGCGGATGGGTCCAAGACCGCTTCGGAGTTCCCTGGCAACTCAACCTGCGGGAGGGCCCGCCAGCCCGGACCGAGATGGTCGCGACCGGGCTGATCGACACCGTGGTGGCAACCTGCGGCCGCAAAGAAACGGCTGGCCCTGACCTGCTACCGTGGCTGTGTGAGCAGCCGGCGAGTGCCCGGCGGGGTGGTGCACAAGCTTCCAGGAGACCTGCGCAAGGCGCTGATCGCCAACCCCACGGCACTCGCTGCTTGGCAGGACATCACGCCGCTGGCCCGCAACGAGTTCATCTGCTGGGTCGAGGACGCCAAGCAGGACATGACCCGAGAACGCCGCATTCGCCGGACCCAGGAGGAGCTGGAGGAAGGCCAGCGTCGGCCCTGCTGCTGGCCAGGATGCAAGCACCGGGAGCGCACCGGCAGATAGCTGTCGCAGGCTCGCGCCGTCTCGCGGCGGCGTTCACCTGAGGGCCTGTCGTCTTCGTCAGCGCTTGGCGTACTTGTCGTACAACTCGCGGGGCCAGTAACGAACGGCGGCGATCCCATCGGGCTCGATGAGATCGGTCTTGATCCGGTCGTAGTCGTAGCAGTTCAGCTCGTACTGGTTGGCCCACGGGTCGGCGAAGTCGAACGCCCAACACAGGTCGAAATCGATCACGTCGTTCGGGACGAGCGGTCGACCGACAGGACTGTGGAGCTCGCCCGGCAGCGACCGGGTGAACGACATGAACGTGTCGGCGTCGACGCTGAACGCAACGCCGGTCTCCCTGAGCGACCATCGGGTGCCCGTCGCTGGTTTCGAACAATGCCAGCGTCGTCGCTCCGCCATCGGCGGAGATTTGCAGCGGACCACCTTCGAAGCCGGTCGCCCAGAAGTCGTACTTCTCGACCGGTTCGAACCCGAGGTGTGCTGCGTACCACGCAGCAGCCTCGGTTCTGTCCGGCACACGGATGTGTACATGATCGAGCCGGCCCATACGGAACCTGCGCGCGTCGGCCATGCGTGAACACTAGACGTGCAGGCGCTCAACATCGACCGTCCGAAGCCAACAACACGCATCGCGAGACAGCTCGTCTCTCGGCGACGCCGGCGACGCCGAGATCCGCCCGACATCGTGTGTCCCAGACTGTTCCCGGACCCGCGCGGAAGATCCGGTCCGAGCGTCCCAGACGCCACGGTTGGACGGTTCGCGAGCACCCCGCTGCAACACGAGCGGGGCCGTGCTGCACGGCGTGATGTCCCTGCATTGTGTGGAAGGTGTGCAGGACGGCGCTGCACGCAGGGCGCTGCGGCCGACATCGCACGGCTGCGCCGCTCGTCTTGGTGTGTTCACGCGCTGTTCGTGAGGGGCGATGCTGGAACGGCCATCATGTGCGCGAACCAGGGGAGCGAGTCGCGGAACGCGTCGCGCCAGGAGACGAACCCGTGGTCTGCGCCTTGCTGTACCACGAACCGGGTGTCGAAACCGTCAGTGAGGGCAAGCCGGTCAAGGCTCGCCATCGCGTGTGCGGTGATGTCGTCTGTTCCGACCTCGAACCAGATCGGTGGCCGGACCGGATCGTCCCAGTGCTTCAACAACACTGCCGGGTTGTACTGCGCGGCTTGCTGTTGTGCTTGTTGCGCGGTCCCGGTGAAGAGGCGCTGCAGACCTCCGGGGACGGAAGGGCCTTCCTCACCGGAGAAATCGCCGATCGCGCCGTACAGGTCGGGATGACGCAGCCCGATCTGGAGGGCGCAGTAGGCACCTTCGGAGAATCCGGCGATCGCCCAACCGGCCGCATCGGTCCGAGTGTGGAACCGAGCGATGATCGCGTCGCGAACGTCGACGGTCAGATAGGTCTGCACTTGGCCGCGTGTGCCGTTCACGCATTCCGAGTCGGAGGTCCAGCTCCCGTTCACGTCGGGCATCACGAGTATCGGCGCGTACCCGTCGTGTTGCGACGCGTACGCGTCGGCGGTGAGGTCAGCGAAACCGGCGTGTGTCCAGTCCGCTGGACTTCCCGGAGTGCCGTGCAAAAGTTCGATCACGGGAAGTGAAGGGCGGGGCGTCACGAAGTACGCGGGCGGCAGGTACACCAGCGCCCTGCGGGCATGGAAACGCGAAACGGTCGCGGGGATGGGGAACGGGGCGACCACCCCGTGGTCGAGATGGAGATCGCCTGAGCTACCCGCCAGCGCGAGCCGAGCGCCGACCGAACGTCCGAGGCCGCTGGTCTTGGGTCCAGCGGCGAACTCAAGCTGGTGGAGCTGGGCCGGCGAGACCTGATCGATGGCGTCGCGACCCAACACGGCCGCGACGGTTGGGAAATAGGCGTAGCGCGCGTTCACCGCCGATGCCGCCATCAGGATCGGGAGCGCGACTCCCAGCCCGCGGACCAGCCAGCGCAGCCAGCCCCGTCGCGGTCGGAGCCAGCTCACGACGAACACGGTCAGCGTGACGAGGCTGAGCCCGATCAGGAACGGCGGATCGATGAGCGAAAGATTCTTGACCGCAGACATCAGCACCTCCGTCGCTCAGGTCGACACCGAGACCTTGGGACATGAGGATCCGGGCGAGGTTCGGCCAGTCCCAGCACGCGCCGCAGGGCGCGAAAAGCTGACCGGCCGCGCGTCAGACGGTGCCAAGCCGTCGTGTTCGCAGCCACGGTGTGGCTGTGAGCACGCGTCCGGTGCCGGCGTCTCGATCGCACCGACGGGAGATCGTTCCCGTTGCGCGACCCAGCGGGCACGCACGCACCGGCCGTGTTCGCGACACCGAGATGGTGCCGAGCCGATCGGGGAGTCGTCCCGTGCTCGCGCGCCGGGGTCCGAAAGGATCTGACGGGCCTTGATGAGCGTCCCTGCGTCTGCGCCACTTTGTGAGCCGAGTCGGAATGCAACGTACGTGCGAGCTGCCGACATGCGGTATTGATCTGAGAAGGTAACGCGTCCGGTGAGACTTCGGGTCGCGGGTCATCGGTTGTGGTCGACGGGTCGGGACGGCAGGCCACCGGTCTCACCTCCCGTGCGTGTTGCCGTCATGGTTCACGGGATGGGCGCCCCGTATACGGCGGATTCGGGGAGCCATCCCTGCGGGCGACGTTTGGATCTACGCGGCGGCCGCGCTGATGGCTTCCGTGTGGGGCTCGCTGGTGACTTCGACGCGGCGGGCTTGGACTGACCGGCGTGCCGACCACCATCTCCCGCATCTGCGAGACGTCCGGCATCGCCATCGTCGTGCACATCGACAGCGAACTCACCGACCGTCCAACCACCGAGATCGACGAAACCCGCACATGGTCATCTGGCGTGGGTCAGACGAGCGTGCCGAGCGTTTCGGTCTTCCCGGCGTCGGCTTCGAGGAGCACTGCGACGATGATCGCGGCGTGCGGCGGCGTCACGAAACTGCCCGCGGACCTCGTCAGTGCCCAACGCCGAGATCGGACCCGTCGGCGCACGACCCGTTCAGGTTCGAAAAGGTTGGGGAGTACGGTTCGCCGTCATCAACGTGGGGTGCACAGGAAACCTTCAACCAGCCCGCAAGGCTCTCTCAGCCCCGGCCGCCACGATCGCGTTTCACGACCTGATCCGATGCAAAGGATGTGGGATCGATGTCTGCCGCCGATGGCACGCAACCCGTAGGTTCCGAAAAGCACGCCGCGCTCCTCGAGGACGCGCTCTTCCAGGTGAAGCGAGTCATCGTCGGCCAGGACCGCATGGTGGAGCGCACACTCGTGTGCCTCCTTGCTCGAGGCCACTGTTTGATCGAAGGCGTGCCTGGCTTGGCGAAGACGCTGACCGTGTCGACGCTCGCGGACGTGATCGGCGGGTCGTTCGCCCGGATCCAGTTCACCCCCGATCTGGTCCCGGCCGACATCGTGGGGACGCGCGTCTGGCGTCCGTCGCGGGAGGAGTTCGACATCGAGTGGGGTCCGGTGTTCGCGAATCTCGTGTTGGCCGACGAGATCAACCGCGCGCCGGCGAAAGTGCAGTCGGCGTTGCTCGAGGTCATGGCCGAGCGTCAGGTGTCGATCGCGGGCCGGACCGTTCCGCTGCCGAATCCGTTCCTCGTGCTCGCCACGCAGAATCCGATCGAGTCCGAGGGTGTGTACGCGTTGCCGGAGGCGCAGCGCGACCGGTTCCTCATGCAGATTGTCGTCGACCAGCCGTCGTACGCCGAGGAGATCGAAATCGCTCGCCGTATGGGTGTTTCGGCTCCGAAGGCATCGCAGGTGTTGTCGTCTGAACAGTTGCTCGCGCTGCAAGGCGTGGCCGACGAAGTGTTCGTGCACCACGCGGTGCTCGACTACGCGGTCCGGATCGTCATGACGACACGCGACCCCGCGGCCGGCCATTTACCTGAGCTCGCTTCGCGTCTGTCGCTGGGTGCGAGTCCCCGCGCGACGCTCGGCATGATCGCGGCCGGCCGGGCGCTGGCCGTACTGAGGGGGCGCCGGTTCCTCACGCCGCAGGATGTCTTCGACGTTGCTCCGGAGATTCTGCGTCACCGCTTGATCCTGTCGTACGACGCGCTCGCCGAGGGGATCTCCACGGACGACGTCGTGCAGAAAGTGCTGTCGACAGTTCCCGCGCCGCGTGTCACGCCCCGCCAAGACGAAACGCCTCCGCCGGCCGCCGGCGCGGGCCGGCTCCAGGAAACTGCATGACCGACTCGGACGGCCCCCCCGCGCCAGGCGTCGCTGCGGTTTCGTCGCAGGCTGCGCGACTGAGGCGCCTCGAACTCGAGGTGATGATCCGGCTCGACGGCTTGTTGCGCGGCGACTTCGCTGGCCTGTTACCGGGGCCGGGTTCGGAGACGGCCGGGACGCGAACCTATGACTTCGGCGACGACGCACGGCGCATCGACTGGAACCTCACCGCGCGTTCTCTGACGCCGCAGGTGCGGACCACCGAGGCTGATCGCGAGTTGCACACGTGGGTCGTCGTCGACCGTTCGCCGAGTATGGACTTCGGGACCGCGTTGTGTGAGAAGCGCGATGTCGCGTTCTCGGCGGCGGCTGCGTACGGCTTCCTGACCGCTCGCCACGGCAACCGTTTCGAGGTGTTGGTCGCCGGCTGCGATCGAATCAGACGGCTCGGTCCGTCGTCGACACGCGTGGCGCTCTTCGCCACGTTGTCGATCCTCTACGACCTCACGAGGCTCGACGGCGCGCCGCCCGCCTCGAATGTGTGCGACGCGTTGGTTGAGTTGGAGCGGATCCGTCCGCGCCGAGGCCAGATCGTCGTGATCTCCGACTTCCTCGACGAGGACCACTGGGTGGCCCCGATGCATCGCCTTGCGTTTCGTCACCAGGTGGTCGCGGTACAGATCATCGATCCGCGCGAGCTGATCTTGCCGGCGATCGGGATGGCCGCGTTCGTCGACCCCGAGACCGGGCGCCGGCTGCACGTGCAGACCAACGGCGCGCTGCGGAGCCGGTACGAGACCGCGGCGCGAGAACGTCAGGAGTTGATCGCTCGAGCGATTCGAGCCGCGGGTTGTGAGCATCTCGTGCTCGGCACCGACCGCGACTGGCTGCTCGACATCGTCAAGTTCGTCGCCGGCCGGCGGTCGATGCGGGGGAGCGGACGGGCCGAACGTGCGCGCCGCGCGCGCCGCCCCAACCTCTCCGCGCTCGCGGTTGTCCCCGAGAGGAGCACCACCTGAGCTTCGCGTCGCCTATGCGCCTGTTGTTGATCGTGCTGCCGCTCGGTCTGCTCGGCGCGTACGTGCTCGCGCAGCGATCGCGGCGCAAGTACGCGTTGCGTTTCACGAGCGTCGATCTCCTCGCATCGGTCGCGCCGCGCCGGCCCGGATGGCAACGGCACATCTCCGCGGCGCTCATGTTGTTCGCGTTGCTCACCCTTGTCTTCGGCTTGGCCGGTCCGACGCACAAAGTTCGCGTCGCCCGCCAGCGGGGAACCATCGTGCTGGTGATCGACACGTCGGGATCGATGTCGGCGACCGACGTGAGCCCGAGCCGGCTCGCAGCGGCGAAAGACGGGGCCCGTCGTTTCGTCGACGAGCTGCCGCACGGTCTCGAGGTCGGGCTGGTCTCGTTCAGCAGTCAGGCGCAGTTGCTCGCTCCGCCGACGGTCGATCACGGCGTCGTGCTCGCGGCGATCAACAACCTTCAAGCGGCTGGCGGAACTGCGACCGGTACCGCGATCTACCGGGCGCTCGCCGCGATCTCCGCGCAACCGCGCGCCGCCGGCGGTAAGAGAGCCGCCGCGGCCATCGTGTTAATGAGTGACGGCGCGCCGACGATCGGTCAGGGAGGCGATTCACCGGAACAGACGGTCGCCGACGCCACCGCGGCCGCCAAGACGGCCGGTGTGCCGATCGACTCGATCGCCTACGGCACGGCGGACGGCACGATCGAGGTTCAGGGTGAGCTGGTCCCGGTGCCGGCCGATCCGCAAACCATGGCTGCGATCGCCGCGGGCAGCGGCGGCAGATCGTTCACTGCCGTGAGTGGGACGCAACTCAACGCGGTCTACGACCAGATCCGCAACAGCGTCGGCTACGACACCGTGCCCCGTGACCTGACCCGTTGGTTCATCGGCCTCGCGGTGGTGCTGTTGGTCCTGACGTCGGGCGCGGCGCTCGTCTGGACCCAACGTCTGCCCTGAGCGCCCCCGGAACGTGTGCTGCACTGCCTGCACCGCGTCGATGATGGCCGCCACCGCCTCGGCGACGGTGCCGGCCCCCCGCCCAGGCTCTCAGGACCGAACGATGCAGCCGCTCGGCCGGGCACTGCTCGACGACGTGGCGCGACGGCGCCGACGGTCCCGCGCCGATGCGCTACGACCGTGCACGGGACGGCTGGGTTCAACAGCAGCGCCACGGTTGGGTGGTCTCGATGACGTGACCCGCCGGGTTGAGCCCTTGAACTGTGTTGTCGAAGGGAATGTCGGATGACGCAGGGGCGGCGAACGCGGCCCAGCCGTTGACCGGTGTCATTTCGTCGAGTCCCGCGGCTGTTGTGCGGGTTGGGTTGACACGGACCTTGGCGATCTTGATGGCGTGCAGAATCACGAGGTATGGCGGACGACCGGCCGGCTGGAGCACGCTTTGACCGTTGGGCAGGATCTGCCTGATGTCTGAGAGCGTGATCATCGGTTCGAGGTCCGGCCCGGTCGCGTGTGGAATATCGCGGTTGAGGACCGTCGCGCGGAACATGCGGCCACCAGTAGAGAAGTCGAATTCGACGCCGGGCGCCGTGCCGATCGCGCAGTCACTGTTCGTCGTTTGTGTGCTCGGGACGGGGATGACCGGACATCCGGCGGCCTGGTCGGCGGCGGCGACGGGAACGAGTCCGGCGCGGGCGACGATCACGATTCCCGTCGCTGCAGTTCGCGTGAACAACGCGCGAAGTCCGTCGTCGCGGGGGCGGATGGTGGTCGACGTCGGCGCGTCGGTCGTCGCAGTGTGACCGTGCTCCGTGGCGACGATTGTCGCAGCCGCGGCCGCGACGATGATGGTCGCAACGATGGCCGCGACCCGTCGCACGCCGGTACCTCGATTTCGAGTGCCAGCCGTCCCGAGCGACGCAATTGGCGCGTCGTCGGGAGCAGGGAACTCGACGACACGCCGAGCGGCCGCCTCGTCGAGCGTGTTGGCGTATTCGTGCAGACGTTGTTCGACCGTCGGTTTCATTGTGTTTCCAACTTTCGTCGCAGTCGTTTCATCGCTCGGTGCAGGTCGTTTCGGACGCTTGCGACAGACGTCGTCGTGATCTGCGCGACCTCGGCGTACGAGTAGCCGTAGCCGTGCACGAGGACCGCAACGACCCGTTGCCGGGAGGTCGAGCGCGACGAGTGCTTCGTCGAGGCGGCCGTCCATCTCGTGGAGGTCGGAAAAGCCGATCTCGCTCGGCAGGGAGATCGGCCCGTGCCAACGTCGCTGACGACGAGCCGAGGTTTGCCCGACGCGGAACAAGTAACCCACTGGGTTGGCCATGTCGACGACGCGTGACCAGTTCTCCCAAGCCCATGCGAGCGCTTCCGCGCAGGCGTCACAGCCCTCGTCGACGCCGTACATCGCGATCAGTGCGCGCCGCAGCCGTGCTCCTTCCACGGTCACGAACGACTCGAAGCGGCGACTCTCGACATCCGACCGCGGTTCGCCTCTCGTCACATCCTCCACAACTCCTAAAGCCTCACGACTGACGAATCGTCCCAAAGAATCTCGACGCCGTCTTCCACGGACAGTCGTCGATCGTCCTCGATCCGCCGCACAGGCGAGAGCCGAGCCTCTGGGTCCACGACCGGCGACCGTCGCTGGTATCCCGGACCGACGTCGGGAAACGCGTCGGGGCGTTCGCACAGCGAGGTGTCCCAGACCTCACGTTCCATGACGACGGGCGTCGGGTGTCACCGCTCGTATGGAGCGAGGCGTTCGCGGTCATGCATCGCGGGCTCCAGAGCGGACCGTTCGTCAGACTGTGTGGGTGGAGGTCTCCGACGACGCCGGAATGGTCGCAGTTCTGATCGAGTTCGGTGTCTCTTTCGATGCGCTGGTCGGTCACGGAGGTGAGGCGTGGGTCTTTGCCCTCGACCACGATCGGATCCTGCGGGTGCTGCAGCCGGGCGGACGAGCGGAAGACGTGCACCGCCGCCAACGTCTGGTCGACGAGTTAGCGGTCGCTCGATCCTCGTTCGCGCTTCCTGCGGTACTCGACGTCGGAGAACTCGAAGGGCGTGTCTACACCGTCGAGCAGCGTCTCCCCGGCCGGTCCGTCATGGACGAACTGCGAGACTGCCGCGGTTCGGCACGATCGCGGCTCATCGAAGCGTATCTCGACGCTGCCGCAGCGATCGGTGACCTGCATCTGTTCCCACGCGGCAGTTTCGGTGAACTGATCGCCGACGACGGCATCACCACCGCAACGTGGCGCGGTATCTTGAACGACGAGCCGCAACGAATCTCGCGCGATCGATCCGCGAGTTGCGCTCGATCGACCCCATCGCGGTCGCCGACGGCCTCCCGAACACGACCGCGCCGGCGTTCGTGCACCTCGATGCCTTCGCCGGCAACATGCTCACCGACGGTGCACGTATCACAGCCGTGCTCGACGTCGGATCGACCAGCATCGCGGGCGACCGTCGACTCGACCCCCTCGCCGCGGCCGTCTACCTCGCTTCGCCGCAGATCACACCGACCGCCACCGCCGCGGATCTCGACGTCGCCGTGAGCTGGCTACGCGCCGCGGACCTGCTCGACTGGTTCGAGCCTGCACGTCGCTGGCTCGCCGCGTACTGGTCTGCCGCCATCGACCATCCTCAACTCCTCGAATGGTGCCGTGACGTCCTCCTCCACGCACGTTAAGACGGTCCAAAGACACACGTCCCCGACGACGCGCCCTGGGTATCTCTGCATCGTCGGTGTCGCAGCCTCTCCGCTTCGGTTTCCTCGCGTGTTGCTGTCACGAGCGCGTCGGAGCCGTCATCTTTTGCTCGGTTCGCTGGCCTCTTACGCGACGTATGAGGCCAGCCGTCGATCATCACGCAGATCCCTGAGCAACTCAGCATCCGTCCCCGTCGGTCTCCGGGATCTCCCCGAAGGGCGCGGACCCGCGCCCGGCCTCGACCCAGGCGCTTGGCGTTGCTGCTGTTCGGACAACGACCGAACCGCGCACGGCATCCGGTGACCGGCGGACGCGCAGTCCTCGTCGTTGTCCGTCATACGACACGCGAGAAACCATGACGAACCGTCCGTCCCGCCGGTTCGACCCGGCCCGCCGTGTACCACCCGTTCACCGCGACTTGTCCCAACCCCGGAATCCCGCCGGCACCACGCCCACACCCGACGCGGGCGGCACGCACAACATTGCGGAAATACCGGCGCAGCACTGCAGGATTTCGCATCGAGCCGCCCGAAGCACGACGCTCCCAGTTGGCGCGTCGACGCGCGCGGCCAGCCACTGTCACCGATCGCTCGGCCCGGCGGCATTCGCGCTGGCGATGCTGCATCGGGTCGGCGATGGGCGGGTTTGGCATGATGGACGCATGGCCGACACGCCGGGAACGCCCACACCCGTGGCGGGTTGGTCGGATGCCGCGCAGGTCGAGTGGTATGTCGATCGGATCGGCAAGCTCGAAGCCCGACAGGCTGGTGAGCGGATGCTCGCCGATGTGATGCCGCCCGCGCCGCGGCGGGTGCTCGACCTCGGCTGCGGTGACGGCCGACTCGCCGCGTTGGCGCTCACGGAGCGGCCGTCCGTCGAGGCGATCGTCGCCGTCGACGTGTCCCCTCCGATGTTGGAACGTGCTCGTGCGCGGTTCGCCTCCGAGCACAGAGTCGAGGTGCGTCCGTGGGACTTGCGACATCCCCTGACGCCGCTCGGAACGTTCGACCTCATCATTTCGGGTTTCGCCATCCACCATCTCGAAGACCGGAGGAAGCAGCAGCTCTTCGCCGAAGCCGCGACTCAGCTGAGTCCGGCCGGCGTGTTCGTCAACCTTGAGGTCGTCGCGTCGGCAACGCCACAGCGACACGCCGAGTTCCTCGTCGCCATTGGACGCACCCACGACGATCCCGAGGACCGATTGGCAACAATCGAGGACCAGCTGGCGTGGATGCGCGATGGCGGCATGGTGAACGTCGACTGCGTATGGCGGTGGAGAGGATTCGCCTGCCTCATCGGTGAGGCATCACATCAGATCCCGTCAGTCGCAGGCCATATCCCGTAATCCTGGGCTCGGGCGTCCCAGTTCGGGACGGCGGCATTCGCGGGCTGCGTTGCGTTGGGGGGGCTGCGCGGGACCTCGATCCGGTCGACGCCCGTGACACGGTGATCGTGGTCGGGCAAAGTGTTGCCATGACCGACGAACCGCCCATCATCAATCTCGATGTCACCGCGGGCGATGCGGCCGCAGCGCGGGCACTCATCAAGGAAATGCTCGTGACCGAGGGCTGGGACTACAACGTCGAGCTTCCCGCCGACCCGAATGAGCTCGGTCGGCTTGTCCTCGCGCTCGCTCACGAAGCAGCGTTGCTCGCGCTGCAAGTCCACGTCGATCATCCCGATACGCCCGCGGTCAAGATCGTCGACCTGCTCGCCGCCAACGAACCACGCAGAGGACTGCGACTCGTTGACTGACCCCAACACGAGAGGATGAAGAAAAAAAGGGCCTGCGCTGCTGTCGAACAGCCCGGTGGGTATCCGAGTCGCGCCCCCGAATATCACGCGGCTAGCACGACACCTCGCAGGTGTGTTCGAACGCCGGCTCGACGGCGTTCGCGGGTGGGGCTGACGGCCAGGTTGACGGCCTCTTCGCTCTTGCGGCCGGGCTGTTGTCGCGTGCGATTCGTCATGGAGGAGGACGGTGGTTGGCGTGCGGCGCCTTGGAGTCCCGAGATCGCGGCGACGACGTCCGCGACGACGTCCGCGACGATGGCGATGAACGCACGTGCGGCGACGGTCTGTTCGGCACACGCCGAGCGGTCGCTGTTCGGTGCCGCCGTCGGTCGTCGCGGGGTGTCGTTGCGATGCTGTCCCACGGCGGCGCCCTGTTTGCTCGCTGAGGCTGAACTCGCGACGGTGCCGAGTGATGGTTGCGACGATCGCCGGCCGCGTGGACGGGCACGGTTCAGCTTCGAGAGATGTGACTGGTTATGCGATGACCGTTGAGGACGCGGGTGACGGGGGTCCGGTACCGCGACTATTGGTTGCTGCGACGACGCACCGGTAGGTCTTGCCGGCGGTGAGTGCGGACACAGTCAGCGGGCTCCTTTTCCCTGTGGTCGTTCGGGTGACGCCACCGTTCGCCGACTTGCACGACGCGACGAGATGGGTGATTGGCGCGCCATCCATGCGCTCCGCCCGGCCGTTTCGACCGTCTTCGTCTGCGGTCACGCTGATCCTTGCCGACCGTCGCACAGGTAGAGGTCGGCGCCGGACCGTCACGCAGCCCGTACCGCGCGATTGATCCGTACGGATCAGATCGACGCGTCCGTTCCGCCAAGGGGCGAAGTCCGGCGCCGCCCGCGGTTCTTCACTTAGCCCCTGGGCGAACATGTCGAACCGGCTCAAATGACAACGATCGGGTTCCGGCACTGCAGGCCGCGACCAACAAGTTGGCCGGCCGCGAATCGCCCGCCTGACGCGCGAGCCCGTTTGGAACGCCTGGCATCAGTTCAATGCAACACCCTACGTCTGCACCGACGTCGAACTCACATGACGCGATGGTGGGCCAAATGCTGCCGCCGTAGTGAAAGCGACTTGAAAGCCATCCGCTCCGCGCAGTCTCGCGCCGGTCGCTGCGGGCCGCCCGCAACGGTCTCACGCGGTTCGTTCTAAGTATGCGAATGCATGAATGCGACCAGCTCGAACGCGCACATTCGGAGCGCCGGAGAGCGTGGATACGGTCCGGTGAAACCAAGACGAAAGCCTCGCGACTCCAAAGGGATATCGAGCCAATACGGGACCAAATGCCGCGGCCGTCGGGAAAGCGATTCGAAAGCGATCGGCGCTCTGAGCGGACGTGCACTCTCCATTGTGTCTGATCCGACGAATCAATACGATCTCATTCCGATTCTTGAATGGCGAGTGTTACCACCGCCGACTTCGTAAGTTCGACGGTACCTAAAGCCTTCATCACGTCCGAGAGACGCACGGACGAAAGCCATACGCAAGCGGCGTATTGCAAGATGTGGCTGGGCCGCTCACCGCGGCGGCTCGGCAAGCGATTGCGAGATGGGGGCTAGTAATGCGAGGGCCTGGGTTCGATCAGCGCGAGCGTGGAGCCGTCGGGCGGTGACGCCATTCCTGCGTCCAAAGGCCGTTTCCGCCCTCCGTCGCGGTCCCTCCGACGCGCGGCCCCCTGGCTTAGGTCGGCAAAAAGGGGAGACTCACCCGGGTGCGCGCGCTGCGCGTTCTGAATGCCGGCGGTCCAACATTCGGCGGAACGCATAGGCGACGAGCAGACGTGAGTAACTCGTCCCGGCCGGCGACAGTGCCGCGTCGCTCAGCACCGGCAATCGGGCTCCTTGCCCTTCTCGCGTTGAGTGGGGCATTCATATTTCCTTCAGCCGCCCACGCGTCATCGCTGACGATCGGCCACTTCACCGCGACCGTGTCCGACGTCAACGAGATCACGTTCGATTGGCAAGTATCCGGCGGCGCGACGTCGAACCAGGTGTCCATTGACGATGTCGGCCTCGAGCCGCAAGCGTGTCCCGACCGTCAGCCAGTCGGTTGTTCGACGTCGGTGCGCGTCGCCCGCGGGGGTTACTTTCGCTACACGCTTTCTGTGTCCGATGACCTCTCGCAAGTCGCTACCGCGACGACTGAAGTGTTCGTGCCGCCACTCACGCCGCCAACGACGCCCAGCCCGCGAGTCAACGTCGATATGCTCCGACGGCGGCCACAGACGTTGTCATGGAGCCATGGCGGTCCTGGCTTCGCAAAACTCATCTTGCCGCGCTCGCTTGTCCCGATGGCCGAAACGTATCCGGCGACGGGCGCCTTCTCGGTGACCACGACGAGCCTCCCGATCGGAGGCTCAACATTTCATGTGCTCTATTGCGAGCAGCCGGACCCCAACCAGACCGCGTTCTGTTCGCAAGCCACCCCAGTCACGTTCGTCGTCGGACCATCACGATTCAGCGGGCCCTATCGCCACTTTGTGCCCGTGCATCACTCCGTCAGACTGTCGTGGTCGGGCTCGGGCAATTCTTGGTACCTCTCTTCACCGACGCTCGGCGTCGCGGCCTGGCTCAGGACATCGAGCTTTACGGTGCCGGCCGCGCAGGTAAGTGTCGGGCTGCACAAGGTGACGGTCATGAGCTGCTGGGCCACGACACCAAGAACCAAATGCGACGACAACGCGGACATTGCCACGACCGAGATCGTCGCGGGTGGTGGCCCCGATGTGCCGACGTGGACCGTGAAGAGCTGGAACACGATGTTCTCCGCGACAACCTACGAGACTTGGCTGCGCCCTGCTACGGGCTCACCGCTCGATGTCACCTTCGACTCGCTCGGCGACATCTGGCAGGTCGGTGAATTCAGCACCGCGATCGCGAGCGTGCAGAACGGCGAGCTTACCGACTTCGACACGCCGATCGACCAGACGTGGGACCCGGGCCTTGGCGTGTTCGAACCCGTCACGCCTTACGCGTTCAGCGGGGACGGTACCGACACCGCGACATCGATGAGCGAGTTGGGCGAGCGCGTGATCGATACCGGTTCCGCGATCTGGTACACGCAGGGTGGCGGCTTTTTCTACAGCGGAAGCTTTCCGAATCATAGCCGTCTCGTTCGTTTCGACTACGCGGATGCCGACGATCCGACAGACCCTGCCGAGGGGCTCATGTGTGCGCTGGAGGTTCCGGGCAACAACAATCAGGTGATCGGCGTCGCGTACGACAAAGGGAACAACCGCGTCTGGTTCACCGAATCGCGCCCGGGCCGTGCGTCAGCGCTCGATTGGTTCGTGGACGACGGCTCTATCCCCTGCGACAACGACCTCGACTATTCCAATCAGGGAGCTGTCGATGCAGTCGCGGCCGCGAACCAGTGCGCCACGGATACCCAAACCGCGTGCCTCCACGAAATCAGTCTCCCACCATCAGCCGGGGCCGCTGGCCAGATCACGGTCGACCCTTGGAGTGGATACGTGTGGTTCGTCGACTATACGGGCCACGTGCTCAACCGGTACCCCCTCGGCGGAGGCACCGTCCAGAGTTTCCCGCTTCCAGCCACGATGGAAACGCCTCTTCTCTACGGCGGATTTCCGTGGCAAATTCGTGCCGACGCGAACGCGGTGTACGTGAACTTGTACAAGGACAACCAACTCCTACGATTCAACAAGGACATGCCGGCTACAACTTGCGAACGGCTCCGAGCCGGTGAAAATCCGTGCATCTCGGAACTGCTCTTACCGATGTTCGGGCCGGACGTAAGAACTCACTCCATCGCCCTTGCGGGTGGAAAGCTTTGGTTCACTATTGCCAACGAATCGGACGGGCCGGACGACCCGACCGGCTCGACGTTCGGGTACATCAACATCGCAAGTTGGGCGCGGAACCGGCCCACAGGCGTCTACTTCGACAACCTCGCGAGGTTGGGTGTCCCGCGGCCGAATGACCACCACTCCTTCCGCGGCATCGACGTAACAGCGTCGGGAAATATCGCACTGGCGGACATGGGGTATGACGAGATTGTCGCACTTTCGCCGAAATAGCGGAGAGTGATTGTCGCGACTGTCGCCGCCCATCGGCCGGTTGCGTCCTCGCGAAGGCCGTGGAAGAATCGACTTGACGATTTCGGGCGCTTCGGATTAGGACGGTTAGTGAGCGCGTCGACCGGGAGTACATTGGGATGTGTACCGGGGTGGGGCCGCGTGCCAGGATCTGCCTCGCCACGGTAGTTTCGGCGCTGGCTGCGCTGTGCGTGGCGACTGGTACACCCAGCGGCGCAGTTGCCGCGCCGTCGAGCGAGCGGACGATCTCCACCGCGATCGCCTACCCCACCGTCGGGTCGACTTCGCAGGTCTCTCCGACGGCGACGACGCCGACCATCAACGCTGTTCCCATTCTTTCCAGCTACGAGTCGGCCAATCGATCGATATCTCGCGACATTGGCATCAGCGTCGTGCTCCCCGATGGGCACGAGCTCTGGCTCTTCGGTGACACCTCCATCTACGAGCGTGTCGGCGATGGGTGGGGCGGGTTGGTATTCATCGACGGCAGCACCGCGCTCGAAGCCAATTTCAAGCGCGGTCATGTTCCTCACGGCGGCGAATATCCGACTGGCAAACCGAGCCGGTTCATCGCAGTTCCGAAGGACGTGTATTTGACCGACGGCAGCGGACAACCATGCATCCGAGGATTCGGGGACGCAGCCTTTGCTGCTCGATGGCCCACGGGCGTCGCGGTGATGCCGAGCAACAAGAATGATCTGCTCATCACCTACTCCGTCGTGTGCGTGACCGGGGGCGGAGCGACCGCGCAGGACCGGCCTGAGGGCTGGGGATACATGCTCTACAACTGGAAGACGCACACCGTCGACCATGGACCCATCGACGTCGTCGTGCCCCAGACGACCGGCGCCGCCATCCCATCCTCGAGCCTCTTCGGCTGGCCCATAATCGACGGCCGGAACGTGACGCTCTTCTCATCGAATTGTTCCGACCAATTCCTCAGCTGCGGCAACGGTCAGGTGTCCTCGGTAACGATGCCCGCCGCAATTTCCGTGTTGGACAATCCAAGCTCATACACCCCTCGCAACGCCTCGACTGACGGTTCCGCGGCGTGGCAGCCACTGTCGATCTCCGTCGGCCGCTACCCGACCGGACTGCGCCTCATCGAGCTGACCTCGATCGTCGGAACCTACAAAGTCTTCTCGGCTGCGAGCGTCGCGGGCCCATGGCATCTCAAGACATCGGGGACACTTCCGAACTGCAAGACGAAAACAGGTTTCTGCTTCGCGCTCGAGGGCCATCCCGAACTGAGCACCGCGACCAAGCTCTTCGTCTCCTACGTCGATCCCAACGCCGGACCCGGACTGGGCCATGAGGTCATGAGCGCAATCCCCGACTAAAGCAGTGAGGCCTCAGCTCACTGCCGCATTTCCGAAGCGCCGACTTGACGTGCGATTGCGTAGGGGCGCGGGAGATCATTTCGACATTCGGACCCGCTCAACTAGTGCGTCGACGCCGAGGAGTACGACCGCGAGCCAGGCGAGCGGGCGACCGAGCGGGAAGAGGGTCGGCCACTCGAACACTGGCGGGAATCGGAGGTGATGCTGAAGGTACACGACGTACACTGTCACGAGCGCGAGGAGAACGGCCGGGCCCAATACGAGCACGGCGCGCAATCGTGGTTGCCGCTGAACCGCGAGCAGCAATATCGCCACGAGCGCACCGACCCAGGGTGCCACGATCAATGCAGCGGCGAGACCGGCGCACGCCGGCACGATGATCCGATCGCGCCGTCGCAGCTTCCCGTGAGCTGGGGTCGGTGCCTCGCGTCGCGGCGGCACGGGCCATTCGAGCCACACCCGCGCTGTCCGACGGGTCCGTCCGTCCGTCGGCTGACGGCACGCGGGTCCGCCTCCGAACGAACGCCACAGCTACGATCGCGAGACAGAGCAGTGCCGCCAACGCTGAGATCCACAGCGCGGCCCAAACCCGACGTTGGGGTGTCCATTCGAGCACGACGTCGAACGACGACTTCGTCGGGTGAACGAGCCAGCCGTTGGCGTACCCGTCGACGAGATGCGACGCGCCCGTGCTCCCGCCGCCGCTCGCGATCGTGGCCTTCCATCCGTTGCTCTGCGACTCGCCGAGCACCAGCCAGAACGGCGCATCGGCGTCGCTGACATGCACGCGGATGCGCGTCGCACCGTTGCGCACGACCGTGACCTGGGGTACGGAAGGCGGACCGGTCGCGAGTCCCGTGACGCGACCGTCCTTCACTGCGAGCGGTCCCCCGCCGGCCGCCGACGCGAGCACGATTCGATCGAGCTGCAACCCGGTGCGAAGTCCCTCGGAGGTCCGGATCACGTGCGGACCGGCGGAAAGCGACACGGTGGGAACACGGCGCTGGTCGCGGCGGATCACATGGCGTGACCGCCAGGCCGTCGACCTGTGACGCGGCACTGGCGGCACCGGTCACGCGCACGGGCACGATCTTGCCGTCGATGGTGAGCAGGTCGGAGCGGCACGCGCCGGGCAGCGCGGCGGGGGCGGGGGCCATGTGCAGCCCGGGGATCCCGAGCTCGGCGATCGCGACGGGCGCGGCCACGACGTCGTCAGTCGACTCGCGGTAGGCGAGCATGGCCTTCACCCCGGTGACTGTGACGCGGATCCGCCGGCCGGTCATGGCCGGGAAGTGCAACGTGACGGTCGCGGTGGCGTTCTCCGGCGAGCGGTTCGTGATCCGCGGGAGCGTGAGGTCGCGCACCGACCCGTCGACCTGTAGTTCGATCGTCGTGGGGAGGGAGTGCCGGTCGTCGGCCACGACCTGCAAGCGCATTTGCGAGACGCGCAACGGCTTTGGTGTGTCGAACTGCACCCATTGCCCGGCGACCTGATTGAACGGCGTGTTCCACGCGGTGGCGGGGTTCCCGTCGGCGGCGCTCGCGGCGCGGCACTGCAGGCACCCGGGGAGCGACTGGCTTGCCTCGGCGACGACGGTTGGTGCAATGCCGAGCGCGGTGTCGATCGCGGCGTCGCTCGCGTTGGCGTTCACGTCGGCACTGCCGGTGAGCGCGAAGGTGCGGGGCCCGGGAAGTTCGAACGTACGGGCGATCGACAGCTCCGGATCCGTGCGCGGCGGCACCGGGCGCACGGAGTCGCGAGTCATCACGAGAATCAGCGGGTGCGCGGTCGCGGCGCTGCCGAGTGCGTCGAGGAGGTCCTGCGGCATTTGTACGACCTCGTCGAGGCGGACGTCGTGATCGGCGTGCTCGTCGCGCAGGCGGATCTCGGCGAACCCGACGGCGTCGGCGCCTCCGAAGAGCTTGCGGGCCTTGTCGTTGACGTCCGTAATCTTGATCTCGAGCGTCGTGAAGCGACGCTTCGGGAATGAGATCGTCTGCCCGGCCTCGGTGCGCGACGACGCGTCGAGCGCGACCGACATCGTCGCCTTGCCGTCGAAGATCAGCTGCGCCCTGGTGATCCACCGGTTGCGCCCGCCGTTGATCGGCTGCACGAGGTTCACGTGGTCGGTCGTGATCGGCCCGTCGAGTTGGATTCGCACGTACTGCCCGATCGCGTTGCCGAGTCCCGCCGCCCGCCACGCGGTCGACGTGTCGCCGTCGAGCGCAAGCGCGGCGCGGTCTTCGGGCGTGTACGAGATCGTGTTGCCGTACTCGCTGGCCTGGATCGTCTTAATGCCGCGCTGTTGTGTGTACGTGAGCGCGTCGGCCGCCTCGCCGGGGAACACCGGGAGGCGGGCGTCGTTGGGGTCGTCGACGAGAGGCTTCTCGCCTTCCTGCTCGGTGTAGCCGAGGTCGTCGAGCACGGAGCCCCAGCTCCGCGCGTGGTCGCGGTTCTCGTCGGTCACCACGAGCACAGCATCGGGCGCGACCGCGGAGCGCAGCGCGGCTGGCGAGGGATACGACGCGCTGTATTGCGTCACACCCGCGCCGCTCAACAGGCCGACATCGGACACGTCGACCATCCCCTCGCCGTCGCCCGAGATCATCAACGTCCGTCGGGCCGATTCGGCGCGCACGATCGGCGTCGGATCCTCGACCGGATACACCACGACCGGATTAAGGAGCGGCTCGTTCGCGGGTGCGGCCAGGTCGATCTCGTCCTCCACACGTGGACCCGCCGCCGGCCCGACCTGCGACCACGGCAACTTCGGACCGAACCCGGTCGGCGTACCCAGCTCGGGAATCTGTTTGAACACACGGTTGAGCTCGCGGGGCGACACCAGGTTGTAGCTCTGGTACTGAAGGTCGTTCCGCAAGACGACATCACCGATCCCCATACGCCGCAGCAGCGGGACCACACCTTGCGGGTCGGCGATCCCGTCTTGGAAACGGCGATCGAACGCGTTCAACAGGTCGGCTGTGCCTGCGGTGCCGTACGGGACCAACTCGCGTGCAACGTACGGCCGGTTCATGAGCCCGGGCGTGATCGGATCGATCGTGGTACCCCAGGTGTAGACCGCGGAGTCGCTACCCGGCTCCTCGAGCACCCGCGTCGCGTCGCCCTGCGCGTCGAGATATTTGGCCGTCTGCGTCCAATATGTGGGCACCGTCTCTGGTCGTTCGAGGTTCTTTCCGTAGTAGGTGCCGTTGAACAACACCGGCATGTTCACGACGATGAGCACCACAACGAGGCCTACGACGACGGCGCCGACGATGGGATGCCCGCCGCGACGCAGCGACCCGGCGGCGACGTTGACGGCGACCCCGAGCAACACCGCCAGCGCGAGGACCACGAGTGGGACGGCCCGCGCTGTGCTGCGGAGCGCAAGCCCGGCGCTCGAGCTCTTCGCGAACGCCTTGAAGACCGCGCCGAGCGGAGTGGGGTGCGCGTAGGGCGAGGGACCGACCGCGATGATCATCCCGACGACGAACAAGGCGACGAAGAACGCTCGGTGCCGCCACCGCACGACGCCCGCCGCCAGCAAGCTCACCACGACCAGCCCGTATCCGGCGAGCAATATCAGCGGCCGTTGCGTGTACTGGCCCGCAGACGCGACCCAGGGCCCGGTGCGGTCGCCGCCGTAGAAAAACCAGTAGCCGAGGCCGCGCAGGATCTCGTTCGGGAACGATGTGGTCGCGACCTCCTTGACCGACTCGGTGTATTTCAGGACGTCGAGGCCGTACGAGCCCTGTATCTCGAGGCCGGCAATCCACCACAACGACGTCAGCAGCGTCAACGTCGCGATCCGACCCGTCGTCGCAAGCGCCCGCCGCCAACCCACTTCGTGCTCGACAAGCCACGCATACACGATCCACAGCACCGGACCTACGCCGGCGAAGATCAGCGCGGTCGCATTCACACCGCCGACTACCTGCACTACGAGCGCGAAGATCGCCGGATACTTCCAGCCCCCGTCGCGCAACGCCTTACGCGCGAGGCCGATCATCCACGGCAGCGCGGCGAACGGGAGAAGCAGCACGGACAGACGCGCCGAATAGTCGAGCGTGTACGGCGTGAACATGTAAGCGATCGCCGCGATCACAACGCCCGGCCCGCGGATCCCGAACGTACGCAGTAGGTACAGCGTGCCGACAGCCGCCAAGAACAGGATCGAACCCAACCACAGCCGTTGCGCGATCCAGGCGGGGACGCCGAGCTTGTCGAGGACCCAGTAGAACGGGCCCATCGGGAACAGGTAGCCGATGTTCTGATGGGTGACGGTGCCCATCCCGATGTGCGGGTCCCACATCGACACTGCCCGTGAAAGCAACCGTCCAGGATCGAGGTAGAGGTACTGCTTCGTGTCGGCGGCGACCTTGCCCGGATCGCTCCGCAGGACGGGCACGTATGCCAACAGAGCGAGCAGCGCATAACCGATCGCCGCGCCCGACCACGGGGTACCGCCGGTCGAAACGACCGAGCCGTCTGGTAGGGAGTCGACCGTCATCCGATCAATCGGGAAGTGCGCTCATTACCACATGACCCATCCCTGGTCCGACGTTTGGATCGACGTACGAGACGACGATGTCGGTCGACGTGCTCAGCTCCGGATGACCTTCGAGCGCAGAGCAGAAGCCGAAGCGAGGCGGGCAGCCCGGGAGCTTCCCCGACCGGTCGAGATGCCATGGACCTCCCACGGTCGATGCGGACAGGATCGCGTAGGTGCCCGCGATCGTGGTTCCCTCGATAAGACGAAGCCCGTTCGAATAGCGGCCGACGGAGATGGACTGTGGTTCCCATACCCCCGAACGGTCAGTGGACAGCAGGCGCACTGGGTACGACGTCACATTGTCCAACGCTGCCGTGGTCGCAGGCATGGTCACGGACGACACCTGACCGTGGATGCAACCGAGAAAACGCTTCGGGCACGTTGATGCAAAAAGCGTCAGCTCTCCGTTGTGGAAGATCGGCGAGCGCCACACGCGCAAATCCGCGATCGCGGTGCCGTCGGTCTGGGGCTTGACAACGTCGACAGGTCCGCGATCGAACTGTGAGGTCCGCCAGTTGTAGATCGCATACCCCCACCCTTCGGTCACGTCTTGCGGTTCGCCGGTCGGACCGAAGACGCATACGACCGAGTACGTGACGAGCACATCGGAATTGTTGGTGGGCATCACCGCCGCACCATTGGGCCAGCGAGCCGAAAAGGCCGCGTCCCCGTTGCCTTTGATGCAAGGCCGGCCGCTGCCGTCAGCCATATATACGCCGTTCGGAACCGGCAAGAAGCGGGTCGGTGTCGGAAAAGGATATTCGCGACCACGCGGGACCCGACCGCGCTGATAATGCGCTTCGAAAGCGGTGCTGCCGTCAACGAAGTTCGACAGGTTCCAGCCGCCGCCGCTCTGGTCGTATATGCCGGTGTCTCCGAAGAGCCAGAGCTCGATCCCGTTGGGCAACGCAACCGTGATGCCGACATCGCGAGATATCACGTGGGTGGCGGTCTCGTCGTCGGACAGGACGGGAACCGCCCGCATGTTCGGCATCGGGTTCGCGCCTTGCCGCCGCGACGGCATGGACCAGGCGACCGGAGGCGTCACCGTCGTCAACGGACTCGTCCTCGGATGGGTTGACGATGAGCAACTGACAAGTTGCGCGACCGTAACCGCGAGGCAGCCCAGTGTCAGTGTCGGCCCAGCACGAATTCGCATAGGGCACCGCTCGAAACCAGAAATCTATGAGTCGCCGACTTGGAACGTTCCGGCGTAACTCGCCGGACCGATCATGACCCCTCGAACGATTGTTTTACTACGTTCGGACCCCGTTCAGCCACGCCACGACCACCGAGCTCGAAGGCCGTGATCGCGCCCGCAGCATCCAGTGAGCCGCGTCCGAACCGTCGAGGTCCCTCCTGCTGATTGTGCGGACCGCCCGATCCGTTCGGACCTTCACGTCAGCGTTGTGCAACCTTCGCCCCAGACCACACGCGCTGTGTCGGTTCGACAGTAGGCATCAACCGCCACATCATGATGCTGCATCAGTCCGATCGGGGGTTACGCGTCCGAGCGATCGATCGAGAAGACGTGTACGACTGGCGGGAGATCGCGAAGTAGTCGTGCGCGAATCGTTGTGCGCCCGTCCGTGAGATTCTTCACTGGAGCCGGCCTACGTACCTCATTTCGAACCGGCGACGCGCTCCTCTTCGACGAGCTCTTCGTGCACTGCACCGGGATGCGGCCGGGACTCATGGGACAACGCGAAGCCCTGGAGACCTGGTTCTTCACACCGTCCACCTTCCCTCCCGATTACGTGCCGCTCATGGCCTGATAAGGGAGACGAACTCTCAGCGTCGACCGTGTTCACATCCGACCGACGAGTTCGTGGCGGCCGCGTCAGTCTCTACTATCGCTCCCAACGCGGCACTGGCGGCCGCCGGTAACTGCGTCCGAACAACAGGCATCGACCTATCGTTCGTTCACCGCCCAGGAGCCCAATCTCGCCGCCCAAGCGGGCAACGCCTTCACTCAAATGTATGAGGCTTGCGAAACGGCCGGTCGCCAATCAGGGGGACCAGGAACGCTTCACGACGTCCTGCGCCAGCTCACCGGCCGCGGGCGCCGGCTCGGCAATCCGACCACGCTCGTGATTGCCCAGTTCGGCTACGCGATCCCGCGCTGGCAGGACGAGCCCGACGCCGCGAACGCCGCGATCGAGGAGAGCCTGCGCCTCACCGAAGAAGGGGCGAGCGACGTCGTCTACGCCGACACACTCGAGCTGCTGGCCCGGATCGAGCGTGAAGCCGGCGACGCGGAACGCGTGTTCCGTAGGATCGCGCGCAGCTTGCGTCAGTCGATCGACATCGGCAACCGCCTGTCGGTCACGAGCATCCAGTGGTGCCTCGCCGAGGCGCTCGGGCTGCTACACCGGGAACCGGCGAGCGGGCGAATGCCGAAGCGAAGGCGGCGGAGAAGCTCGCGGTGAAAGGGCAGCTGCTCCGCGTCTGGGAGTCGGGCACGGGCAACGTCATAGGGCTCTACCGAGCCGCGAACAGGTCCGAACTCGACGCGATCCTCGACGCGCTGTCGCTCGCCGCATGGATGCACGCAAGCGCGACGTCGTTCGCCGCGCATTCGAACGACCCGGCGGCCGCGGAACCGAACGCGCGCAGTAAACTCCCGGCCCCGCGCCTCACGCTCGTGTACCGCTAGTCCTTCACTGGTTCCGGGCTCAACGGGACGCTGCTCCCGGGGGCGAGCGCCGACTGGCAACTCGTGCTGCCGACGGCACCGCGCTCGCCGACGTCCGGTACACGCTGCAGACCGACGACGGCGACTTGCTCTACGTCCAGTCGCGGAGCATCCGTCATGGTCCCCCGGACGTCCTCGCCCGTCTCGCGCGCGGCGACGACGTCGATGCGTCCGAATACACGTTCCGCACTGCAACCCAGATCGAGACCACCGCCACCGAGCTCGAATGGATGAACAGGGGATCTTCGTCAGCGTCGGCGGGCGCGGCCCGGAGCAGTCATCCACGAGACCTACCTCGTCGGATGAGTCCAGGGCCCGCGTCGCAACCGGTCGCGATCGTCACCGGCGCTTCGGGCGGCATCGGCGCGGGCATGGTCGAGGCCTTCCACGCCGCCAGTCGCGTCGTCGTCCGCGCGCTCCTCTCCACGCGAACGTGCGCGGCGCGCTGAGTCCCATCGTCTTCACGGTTGCTCGAGAACCCGGAGTCTTTCGAATCGAAGGCCGACCTGGCGAAGCGGGCCCACATCGACACCCGAGGACTTGGACCACGTGGTGCTTGTTCTCGAGGGCTCCGGAGAGAGTCGGCGTCGTGACGCATGAGGACGATGACGGCGACCGTTTCATCAATGCGCTGGCGATTCGAAAGGCATTGTCGTCGCGTAATCTCGGCAACCAGGAAGACGGAGAAGCGGACCGCCAGCGCCTGAAGCGTTACTCACCGTGCGCGTTCGTCGTGTGTTCGTGATAGGTCTGGGAGCGCATGATGGAGGACGACAAGCTTCGCGGTGATCTCGCTGGCTCAGCCCCGGCGCCCGCGATGTATGCGCTCTCGGCTGTGGTCTATGCGGAGCGGGGCGACGAGATCCTCTTGCTCAAGCGAGCGGAGGGATCAGCTTTGGCCGGTCAGTACTTCCTGCCCGGAGGGTTGGTCGAGCGCGGTGAGTTACCCGAAGACGGTGCACGCCGCGAGCTCGCTGAGGAAGCGGGGATCGAGATCGACGGCGAGCTTGAGCTTGTCGGTTGTTACCCGATGCACGTCTACGGCTACGACGTGCTGCAACTCTCGTATCGAGGCGCAGTCGCCGAGGGCAACTCGGTTGTGATCAGTCACGAGCACGACGCCGCGCAGTGGGTAAGGGCGGCGGATATGCGTGCCCTGCTTACAGATGACGTCATCGATCAGATCGCGGGCGGCGATGATCGCGTCGTTGACTTGGTGCGCGGCGTACGCACCGACCTCGACCGATATTTGCGGCGAGTCGGTCGCGTCTGACGGAGCGTCGCAACTCAGCTTCGGCGTCGGAGGCCGCGCTCCCCGTTGGTCACCCGTCGCGGTACCCCACCGTGGGGTGTTACAGGCCAGTGACGGTGACCGGTTTCGTCGTCGTCGTGTTGTTGTCGTTCTCCTGCCAGCACTTGACGGTGCCGATGGCGAGGACCGCGCAGCTGGAGACATCACCGATCGAGACGGCAGTGACGCCGCTCAGGCCGGCTACTTGAAATGGCGCGGGCTTGTAAGTGGCGGTGTCGTAGCCGACCGTGCATTCGACGGTTCCGTTGCCCAACAACGCGCAGGTTTGGTCGTCGGTGTTGCTCCCGTCGGTCACGAGTCTCGCCACGTCGGTGAGGCCCTTCTCGATCACCGGCGACGCCGAGTTGGCGCCCCAACACTCGACCGACCTGTTCTTCAACACCGCGCATACGTGGTTCTGTGCAGCAGAGACGCTCGTGACGCCGCTGACACCTTTCACTGGTCTTGGGATCTTGCTGCACGGGGCGCTGAACTCGCCGAAGGGGCACGTTCGGTTGGTCGAGCCGGTCGGTACGCCGAGCTCGTTGCTTCCGTCGTAACCCCAACAGTCGACGGGTCCGTTCTGCAGCGACGCGCATGCGGTTTGGGCGCTGTTCGAGACGCTGGTTACTTGGCGGAGGCCGGTGACACTGACGGGGGTCGTCGAGTTCTTGATGGTGCCGTTGCCGAGCACGCCGTAGTCGTTCTGGCCCCAGCACTTGACGGTCTTCGATATGAGCAACGCGCATTGGCTCGCGTCGCCCCCGGTGAGCGCGGTCACGCCGCTCTGGAGGCCCTTGCCGTTGACACCCTTCAACGGCAACGGCACCGCGTAGTTCGTGGTGCCGTCGCCGTTGTACCCGAGACTTTCCCAACAGGTGACGGTGCCGGTCTTCAACAACGCGCACATGTTCGCGTCGTCGGCCATGACCGCGGACGCGCCGGTGACGACGGTGATGGGTGTCGTCGGGTTGGGGTTCTCGCCGGTCGTGTGTTTGATCGCGGTGGCTGTCGCGTCCTGCGGGCCCGATCCGCTGCCGAGCCAGCATTTGACGATGCCGGTGTTCGACACCGCGCATTGGTAGTTGTCTCCGACGGCGATGCCGATTTGGCGTGTGGTGGTTGCGCTCGCGGGTACGGCGCAGAGTGTTCCCAGGGCCAGGGCGGTCGCCACCAGCGTCACGCCGATCCGAGGATGGAAGTGCCTCACCACGCGGCCGTCCGCCATGACACTCCTCGCATCGCGAAGCGCGCTGCCCATGTATGGGTAGCACTCCGGGGCGGTCAGGACAATGAATGCGGCCTGTCTGCGAGGACCAACCGGGCTGTCACCACTGCGCGGGGCTCGGCCCGCGAGGAACCCGTGCGTGCCGCCGTGTCGACAGCCCTACGTGAGTTGTGAGGCGCTCTGCTCGAGACGATGGAGAGCCATGATGCTCGGTTCGCCCGGGTCGATTCCGAGCTCGACCAAAATGGGCATCAGAGTCGCGCCGAAGGCTTCGAATGATTCCGTGGTTTCCCAAACTTGGTAGACCATCGGGTTCTCCATCGGCGCCGAAGCACGAGTGGTGGATTCGACCTGTGGGCGTCGCCGCACCTTCGACATCGAGACGTCGATGGCTCTCGCTGAACTGGCCGAAGGTCATGCCCTTCGCATGGAAGTAGACCGCGATAGCCATGTGCGGTTCCTCCGCTCTAGTCATGCTTCAGGCCGCGCCGATGACTTCACCGAACTGAAGGGTGTTGACCGTCACCCCTGGTCCCTTTTGCACCCTCGGATGGCGCGACAGTTCTCGCTCGCTCCTCAGTCTCAAAGGCGCATCTGCATCCGGGCTAAGTTGATTTAAGACATCGGGAGGCCGGAGTCGATCAGAGCAAGGCAGCGGGCAGCCCGATCGGCGACCAACTCGGTCACCCGGTCGGGCAACTCACGCTCGAGGACCACGACGTCCGGAGACTTGGCCGCTGCGGCAAAGGCGTCAGGAGCTGCCATGGCCAACGCGCGAACTCGGTTGACGAGTTCGTCGGCGTCGAGGCCGAGTTCGTCCGCGGCCTTGGGCCAGTTGTTGGCAAGCGGGAAGACGCGGTCGTCGCCACCGATCTTCATCGCCAGTTTGAGGCGCTTTTCGTGAGTGCCGTACGGCAATGCGGAAGCAACGTCATACAGCGGGGCGAGACGGACCTGGTTACCGGCGAGGAGTAGCGAATAGTTCTTGGCGTGGCCGTCTGTGCCCGCGATGAGCCAGTTCCAGATCAACGCGTCGGCGAAGCTACGAACGGCGTCATCGGCGATGCGTGGTGGCATAACTCTGCGGAGCAGGGCAGCGATGTCGCGGCTCCGGGACCACCCTCGTTCTCGTACTTCTTTGCTGGATGAATGGCGCGGGCCTGGCACACGTCCTCCTGATGGACGCGAATGATCTCGTCCCCTTTTGGTTGACGGTCATAGCGATCGACGACCACCGCTGACTCGGCGCCGAACCGTGGTACCCGAGTGCGAGCCGCGACGAGGCCGACGCGGCGCGCCGCGTCTAGACAGAGATGCTCGTTGAGGTCGTGGTCGTCAAACCCTGCGACGGCGGGCTTGAGGATGTGAGTTGTCGGCGTCGAGCCCGAAGGAACTCCCCAGCGCCCGTCGCCATAGAACAATGCGGTCTTCGCTTGGGCCCCGGCGAGGCTGAACTGCCCCGTGAAGGTCTTTCCGAGCCAGGCTGTCGAGTCTTCCCGTAGCTCGCGGAGGCGCTCCGCGACTTCCTCCTCGGTGAGCCACGTGATGTCGCCTCCTCGCCCGAGGATCCGATCGAGTTCCTCGGGCGGAGCAAACCTGACGGCTCCTGCGCAGTCCTCCCCGATCGGGGTCGCGAGCAAGGAGAACGCGGACGAGGCGGAGACATGGAAGTGGCGAGCCCAGCGCGCCAAGACCGCCTCGTTGTCGGGAAGCAGTCCCCAAAGCCAGGGGGTGATGATGCGATCGGGGTGCGACGTGACCTGCGTCGGCATTGACATCGAGAGGGGGGTCGGCGCTACCCGAACCTGGTACTCCCGCTCGTAGTCGAAGCGGAGTCTCCCGCCAGACAGGCGCGTGATGGTGCCAGCGACGGTGTCATCGAGGACAACGACAAGCGTGTCCGTCATGGTTTGCGGTGCTTGTCCGAGATCGTGTGCACGTCGAACTTCGTCTCCGCGTTTCGCAGGACCGGCGGCAGGTCATGGTGTCTGGCCAACAGGGCGTCCAAGTCGACCGTTTCGTCGGGCGAGGGAATGCCGGTGGTTTCAGGCTCCGGCACCAGGTCCAGCCGCAGATCGAGGGCGTCGAGAAGCCCAAGAACCAAGGCCAGCTCGACTGTGGGCTTGCCCGCCTCGAACATGTTGATCCACGGCCGTGAGACTCCAGCGAGCGCGGCAACTTCTGCCTGGCTCAAGCCCAGTTGGAGTCGGCGTCCTCGGGCCGCCGCTGCCACATCGTGTGTCGAGTTGATTTTCACGTGTCCTGTCAGCGTCCGTTTACAAGGCAGCCGTGTTAGCGTTCGTTGACTATCATAGTATGACTACGAACGTTTACACAACCAACAAGACTACGTACGTTGACACTGGGAACGGCAAGCCCTGGAGGGATGTGGCTCGGCCGACTCTCTCTTGCTCGGTCGGTCAAGAGCTGAGTGTTGCGTCCAGGGCGCTTGTGGGCCCGAGCGAGATCGCCAGAGGCACGCGACGCCATCGTGGACCACTCGCCTGCCATCACCGCTGCACACACGACCTGCGCGAGGTCGATGGACGTTCGTGTCCCAGGCCTTGCGTTTGAACCCTGACGATGCGGTTGGGGTCGTCTTCGTGTTTGTCTGCGGGACATGGGGGAGCAGGTTCTGCTCGGCTTTGTGGTGCCTTTTGGTCGTCCGGGGCTCGCAGTGATGCTTTTGGGTGCGGGCGTTGGTGTGCCGATGATGTGCCGATGGTGTGACGGAGTGCGCGTGTCTCGGCGGCTGTCGGCTCGTGAACCGCACCGGTCGTGCCGGTCGAGACATGAACGTGTGCAGGCCCGGCGACGGTTGGTCGCCGGGCCTGCCCACGGGTATCCAAATTGTGGTGCGGTTGTTACTTGATGACCACGGGTGATGCGCCCGTGACGGACACTTTCGCGAGCGGCGTCGACGCGCAGCCTGTCGCCGGGACCGCTTTGAACGAGTACGAGGTCTTCAGATGCAGCCCCGCAAACTGTCCCGTTTTGGTCACGCCAGTCACGTTGTCCTTCGTTGGGCTGCCCTTGATGCCAATCAAGGTGATCGTGCCCGTCGAGGTCTTGCCGTTGCTCCACGTCGTCGTGATATTCGCCGTGGTCGTCTTGGTCGTGTAGGTGATCAGCTTGGTGCAGTTATCAGCTGTCACCTTGTAGCTCACCTTGTATGTCGCGCCGGTTACGCCACCGCCAACGCAACCGCTGAGCTTCCCCGACGAGCTGACGGTGCTGTTCACCGTCGCCTTGCTCTTCAGGTCAGGCAACGGGGGCGTGAACGTCGCCGTTCCTACATTGGTTTTGCACGTCGTGCCGCCGGCCGCGCCAGCAGGCGCCACTCCGACCAGTGCCGTTGAGAGCAGCGTCGCGACCGCGAGCACTACACCGAAAGACCTACGCATCTGTTCCCCTCTCGAAGCCATGTCAGTCCTTGATTTCTAGCAGGACAGGCACGACATTTCGATCCCCAACCGGGTCTGGTCGCGTTCGGTACCTGTGACATCCCTCTGAGGCGCGAGTGAAGCGACGTGGACGAGCGTGGCTCATGCACGGATCGCGTCGACGGGCACGAGCGATCCAGTCGGCCGCTGCGCCTGGCGCCGGCCGGGGTTCCAGTCCCGACCGGCGCCCCTGCGGCGGGTGTGCGCGGCGCCGATCCCTCGGGTGTGTGGCCGCCCACGCTCGTCGTGCACCTTTTGTGACCGTCGACGCTGCCCGGAGGCAAACGCACCCCGCGAGCGGAATACGTCGCCGAGCGCGACTCCTGCCATGATCGTCGGCACTCCGTGCTCGAGGCCCACGAACCCCACACGACCTGCGGCTGCGCATGGTGGTCGCAGACGTTCTCGGGTGGCTCAGCTCACGGTCTGGCTCCGGTCTGGTGGCGCCTTTGCGGGCGTGCACGATGACACATGCACGCCCGTTGGGCTTCCTGGAACGCGCCCGCATCTGGTCCGCCCCTGACAGGTGGGCTGGCCGCTGGTTACGGTGGGCGTCGATCCGACCGAATGAGGGGGACGTTGCATGAAGAAGTTTGGGATGTTCACGATGGCCATCGCGCTGGTGGTCCCAATGGCGGCGCTCACCGCAGCACCGGCAGGTGCTGCTGGGGGGACGACGTGTAAGCCGCCGTCCGGGACGCTCACCTTTTCACCGGGTGTCGGCTCGACGCTGAAAGCGCAGACGATCAAGATCAATCTGCCGATCAAGGGCTGTGTCGGCGGTGGCGTGACCGGCGGTACGTTCAAAGGGACGCTCAAGACCGCGCCGACGGACCTTGCGATGCTCTCCAAGATGGCCGCGAACCTGAAGTTCCCGTCCACGATCGTGTGGAACACGAAAGCGACCTCCACGTTCACGGCGACGTCCGACACGAAAATCGGCAAGGTCATCACCTCGAAGGTCACCGGCAAGATCAGCAAGGGCCTCTTCGTTGGCTTGACGTTCTCGTCGGCACAGACGGTGAAGTACGGTCCGATCGTCGGTGGCGTCATCAAGACGCTGAACATCACCGGCACCGGGTCGCTCACCATCAAGTAACGCAAGCCGCGACAGCAAGTAACGCAAGCCGCGACAGCAAGTAACGCAAGCCGCGACAGTCACGCGACGTCTCGGGGTCCGGCGCAACGCCGATCCCGAGACGTCCGCGGGGATCGCTTCGGTTCGCCGGGAAGGCGGGGCCGCGCTTGCACCAGGGTGCGGGGCGGCGGCATGAGCTGACGGCGCTCCTGTGGGCCACAGCGGGCGGTATCTCGCGGCGCGGTGTGTTGTCACGAGATCGGATGAAGCGCGTGCCGTGACCATTCGGGGCCCCGCCTGATGACGGGGCCCCGATGGGTTTACACGCTGCGTGTCGTCCGTGTCGGACGGCTACTTCGTGGTGGATTTGGTGGCGTGGAATGTGGCCTTCGACAGGGTCGCGGTCAGGCACGCGCCCGTGTTCAATGTGACGCTGAGGGTCGTCGTGGTCGTGTGACCCGCTCCAACTCCGGCCGTGTCCTTCGCCACGAGCTGGAACGTGGCAGGGCTCACGCCGACCTTGCTCTTCAGCGTCAACACGTCCGATGACGTGGTTGTCTTCCCGTTATTCCACTTGACGGTGCCGGTGCTCTTCGCGCCCTTGCCGGCCGCCGCGACGGTCACTGAGCAGTTGTCCTGGGCCACCTTCGTGACCGCGCTGCTCGTGCCGCTCGTGATGCCGGCGACGCCGGAGCAGCCGGTGAGTTTGGCCGACAGCGTGATCGTCGTGTTCACCTTGGTTGACGAGCTGAGCTTCGGCAACGGCGGCGAGTACGTCTCAGTGCCGGTAAACGTCTTGCAGTTCGGCGGTAACGGTCCGGCGGCACCCGCGGGAGCGGCCACCGACACGGCGAACGGCACGAGTAACACAAGCGCGGCTAACAGGCCCAAACCCTTGCGCATAAAGCCCCCTCTTTCGTAGGTCCTCTGACACCGACGTTGTAGCCCTTGGGGGTCCCGGCGACAAATTTTCCTTTTCTCACGCTCCGACGTCAGACCAGGACATGGACAACCAGGTCGGCCTGATCGCCGGTGTCCTCGAGCGGATCCAAGACCGGTATGGAGCGTGGGCGCGCCACCCAAGATGACGCCGAGGGCTTGCGCGACGGTGCAGGCGAGCGCACGCGCGTGCAAGGTTCGTGGCACACTGACGGGATGGAGACACGAAACATCGGCAAGCTCGACGCCTCAGTGGTCGGCCTGGGCTGCAACAATTTCGGCGGTCGGATCGACGAAGCCGCAACGAAGCAGGTCGTCAACGCCGCGCTCGACGCCGGCATCACGCTGTTCGACACGGCCGACATCTATGGTGGGACGCGCAGCGAGGAGTATCTCGGCCGCGCGCTCGGTTCGCGTCGCGACGAAGCCGTCATCGCGACGAAGTTCGGCGGTCCGATCGACGAGGAACGCAAGGGTGGCGCGAGCGCGGCGTACATCGGCCGCGCCGTCGAGGACAGCCTGCGCCGCTTGGGTACCGACCGCATCGACTTATACCAGCTGCATTTTCCTGACGCGTCGACACCGTTCGAAGAGACACTCGAGGCGCTCGACGCACTCGTGCGAGCCGGCAAAGTCCTCGAGATCGGCGCCAGCAACCTTTCGGCCGAACAGATCGACGAAACCAGCCGCATCAGCGCCGACCGTGGACTGGCCCGTTTCGTGAGCGTCCAGAACGAGTACAGCTTGTTGCGGCGCGGCCCGGAACGGTTCGGTGTGCTCGACGCCTGCGCGCGTGACGGACTCGTGTTCATCCCCTACTTCCCGCTGGCGAGCGGCGTGCTCACCGGCAAGTACCGCCGGAACGAGGCGCCACCGGCAGGCACTCGCTTGGCGGCCATGCCGGCCGAACGGCTCGACGACGCACTTTCCGACAAGGTGTTCGACCGGGTCGAAACACTCGACTCGTTCGCGCACGATCACGGTCATACGCTGCTGGAGCTGGCGATCGCCTGGCTGATCGCCCGACCCACCGTCGCGAGCGTGATCGCGGGCGCGACCAAACCCGACCAAGCCCGCCGCGAATGCGGCCGCGGTCGCATGGACATTGACCGACGACGACCTGCGCGAGATCGACGGACGCATCGACGCCGCGAAGTCGAACTGACCGTCGACTCAGAAGATGCCGGCGTCGAGGCCGGCGGCGATCGTGGCGCCGAGCTCCCGGCAGCGCTCGAGGTCGGCGTCGCCGACATCGCCGACGACGACCACGGGCGGGACTGCCAGCTTCCAGCGTAGGCCGGCGACGATGCGTTCGACACTGCGCACCGCGCCGTCCCCGTCGGTGCTGGCCTTCACGAACAATGCGTACGGCAGCCCCGGCGTTTCGTCAAGGAGTGGGTAGTAGACCCGCTCGAAGAAGTCCTTGATCGCGCCCGACATGTATCCGAAATTCTCCGGGGTGCCGAGCACGATCGCGTGGCAAGCACGCACGTCATCGACCGTCGTGTCGAACGCGTGCTGCACGCCGACCTCGACTCCATCGATCGCGTCGTCAGTTGCGCCCGCGACCACTGCGTCGGTCATCGCCGCGGTGCTTCCCGTTCGGGAATGAAAAACGATCAGCAATCGCCGCGTGTCGGCCATTGACGTCTCAGTGTCCGTCGACGAAGCTCGACAGGTCGAAGGTGAGGTGCTCACGGACATCGCCGACGTGATCGACGACGATGTGTCGGCACTCGAAACCCCAGTCTCCGCCCGACCGCACGAACGTGTCTCGGTACCGGCCGGAAACGATCGGCTGGAGCGGCAACGCGGCCGTCTGCTGGAACACCACGAAGGCCGAACGTGCCGAGGCGCGGTCGGCGGCCTCGTCGATATCGACGAACACGTTGGCGTTGACGTGACGGGTTCGGGTAGTCCCGTCGTCGTGGACGCGATTTGTCCGCTCGTAGAGCTTGCGTACCGCGTCGGCGCCTTCACTGGCGCCATCGACGCCCTCGTTGGTGATCCGCGCCTGCGCGAACAGGACAGCGATCCCGTCGAAGTCGGCGGCGTCCATCAACTCGGCGTAGCGAAACATGAGGGCAGTGATCGCGTGGTGGCTCTCCCATGTGCCTGCACTCATGTTCGCTCCGCTCTGCGCCTGGGGTGCCTAGGATCGGCCGGGTGACCAACGTACCCAGATGGCCGCCAGGCTGGCCGACGCCGGTCGCGGACAGCTCCGTCGGATTGGTGGGACTCGAGATCGACGACCAGGTGGTTGTCGGGCATCGCCGCGGACAGCTGGCAGCCAGGTTCGGCGGATGCCAGCCGATCGGCTTGGTGCACGGCGGGATCGACGCGGCGACCGCCGAGACGCTCGCTTCGATGGGGACGGCCGACGACATGGTCGAGCGGCCCGAGCTGCGCCTCGCCGTGTCGAACGACACGAGTTTGGTGCGCCGGTGAGCGCAGGTTCGGGACATGCCGAAGCGGACGCGGTCCACCACGGCCGGACGCGCTGGCGTTGCGGCGTCTCCATGCGCGGCGACGACGGCACGCGTGGCGACGACTGCAGGCGTGGTGCCGCCTTTCGGGTCGCGACCGTGGGGCGCGACCGGCTCGCATGAAAGCCGCGTACGGGTTTTTCTCCTTCACCGAGGTCACCGATCCGTCCGAGCACCGTGCCTACAACGCGTGGCATCAGCTCGATCATCTGCCGGAACAGTTTCCGTTGCCGGGCATCGTCTACGGGCAACGGTGGGTGTCGACGCCGGCGTGCCGGGCGGCGCGGATCGCGAGCGAACCGGCCCTCGATCCGATCGACTACGTCACGTGTTACCTCATGGCCGAACCGATCGACGAGACGATCGACGAGTTCTTCGCGCTCGGCGCCGAGCTGCATCGCCTGGACCGCTTCCACCGTCAGCGCCGCGCGCATCTCACCGGGCCGTTCCGGGTCGTCGACGCGTGGGCTGCACCGCGTACGGCGGTGTCGGCCGCGGCGGTGCCGTTCCGCCCGCACCGCGGCATCTACGTCATGGTCGACGAGCCGTGCGAACACGCCGAACCTGACACCGACCAGCGGGCCGCGCTCGTCGACGTCCCGGGCGTGGCGGGCGGGTGGACATTTTCGACGGTCGAAGGGATGACGTCGCCACGATGGACCGCGGGTGCCCGCCGGATCACGGTCTGGTGGCTGGACGACGATCCCCTCGATGTCGCGGCACGAGTCGAGCCGCTCGTCACGACGCGACGCGGACCGTCGGACGGCCGCTGGCGGATGACGTTCGCGGGACCGTTCGAGACGATCACTGCGTGGCAGTGGGATTGGTTCGATGTGCGCTAACGCCACCGTGGTCGCCCGCGGTCGGGGTCGCGGCGGGCGACACCGCCGACGTCGGGGTGAGACACGATCCGGCTGCGGCCCGCGGGTCGAGCCCCAGGCCGGACGGGTGGCGCGACGATGAACTGGCTGGGCCGCGCGGACGTAAACCGGGCCATGGGATCGCGTCGCCGGCGTGTGTGCGCCCACCTGTTCGTCGTCGTGAGCACGACGGTGCTGGCGGCGTCGCTGTTCGTCGCGTGCGCGGCCGGTTCAGACCGTACGGCCTCCGCGCCGGCGACGACCGACACCGCGCCGACCACGACGACGTTGCCGGACGTGGCGCCGACTGCAGCCGACTTCGTCAACATCAACACCATGACCCGCGTCGGCGATCACTTCGTCGGCAGCCTCAACGGTCACCTCGCGGCGGTGCTTGCCGTCGCCCACTCGGCCGCAGGCGGCGTCTATCCGGTCGGGACGGTGATCCAACTTGTGCCGACCGAGGCGATGGTCAAGCGCCACAAGGGATACAGCGCGGCAACGCACGACTGGGAGATGTTCTCGCTGAAGGTTTCGGCGCGCGGCACCCGCATCGTCGCGGCGGGAACAACCGACGTAGTGAACGCGTTCGATGAGAACTGCGCGGCCTGTCACAGCTTGGCCAAACCGCAGTTCGACTTCGTGTGCGGCAAGACGCACGGCTGCGCGCCGCTCCCGCTGACCGACGCGATCATCGCCGCGGTGCAGCGCGCCGATCCACGCCCGAGATAGCAACCCGACCGTTCAGGTGTCGAGCACTCCTCGCGCCCACCCGTAGTCGGCCTTGCCGGCAGCGGTGCGCGGGATCTCAGGCACGACGTGAAGTCGGCGCGGCACCTTGTAGCCCGCGAGATGGGCGCGGCAGTGCGCCTGCAACGTTTCCAGATCGGGGACCGGATGACCGTCGGCGACGGCGATGACCGCCTCGACGCGCTGACCGAACCGCTCGTCGGCCGCGCCGAGCACGACCGCATCGGCCACCGACGGGTGGTTTTTCAGCGTCGCTTCGACCTCTTCGGGATATACCTTTTCGCCGCCTGTGTTGATGCACATTGCGCCCCGGCCGAGGAGGTGGATGGTCCCGTCGGGGTCGATCGTCGCCATGTCGCCGGGCAGCGACCATCGTTCACCGTCGATCGTCACGAACGTGCGCGCACTTCGTTGCGGATCCTTGTGGTAGCCGAGCGGTACTCGGCCACGCGTCGCGAGACGGCCGACCGCGCCACTGCCTGGCGTGACCGGACGCAATGTGGCTTCGTCGACGACGGTCGTGTCGGCCTTCGCGGCGAAGGTGAGGGACTCCGACCGGGCTCCGTCTCGTCTCGTCACCGCGACGGCCTGCGCAGGAGATTCCGACGAACCGATCCCCTCGACGATCGCGAGCACCGACGGCAGGGCCGCCATCAGCGCGTCCTTCACGTCTCCCGACAGGATGCTGCCCCCGGAGCCGAGCAGCCGCAGCGACGAGAGATCCCATCGGCCGGGCTGGGCCGTGAGTGCATGCAGCATCGGGCGCCCGCTGGCGTCGCCGACGAGATTGCATGCGTTGACGTGTTCGCGCTCGAGCAGGTCGAGCACCCGTTCCATGTCGACGTGCGACTCGTCGTAGAGGACGACTTTGCCTCCGCCGAGCAGCGTGCCGAGCGCCGACCACTGCCCGCTGGCGTGCATCAACGGCCCGAGCGCCAGTGACACGAACTGTGTGACGGTGGCGTCACCCGGCGGGAGGAACGGCCGCAGCCGCTGGGCCGGGTTGTCGAGCACCGACGTCGCGATCTGTTCGGGAGCGGTGATCGGCGGTCCGCCCGGATTCCCGCTGCCGAGGCCCCCGAAGAACATGTCCTCCTGGCGCCACACGACACCCTTCGGCCGACCGGTGGTTCCGCCGGTGTAGAGCACGTAACGGTCGTCGGGCGATCGTGGGCCCAGGTCGCGAGCCGCCGAGCCTGACCTCACGAACTGTTCGTAGTCGTCGGAGCCGACGACGCTGACCAACAGTGCGGACGAACGTACCGCGTCGACATGCGCTGTCGTGTCGGAGTCGTGGAAGAGCGCGGCGAGATCCGCGTCGCGGCACAGGTAGCGCAGCTCGTCGGCGACGTAGCGGTAGTTGACGTTGATCGGAACCGCGCGCGTCTTGTAGCAGGCGAGCATCACCTCGATGTGTTCGACGGAATTGCGCAGATACAGCCCGACATGGTCGCCGATCCGCACGCCCGCGGATCGCAATGCGTGCGCGAGTCGCGTGGCCCGCTCGTCGAGTTCGGCATAGGTGGGCCGCCGGTCGCCGCACACGACCGCCTCGCGTTCGGGTACCGCGTCGGCGACGCATTCCATGAGGTCGGCGATGTTGAACTCCACGCTCGCTCCCGCGGTCGGGCTGTCGGTAGCCGAACTACAGTCCGATTCTGGCATGAGCGACCTCGACCATCTTCTCGTGCGGCCCGACGGCTTCTTGCCCAAGGAGCGGTACACCACGACCGAGTTCTCCGACTTGGAGTTCGACCGGTTGTGGCCGCACGTCTGGCAGATCGCCGGCCGCGTCGAGGAACTCGCCACGTCCGGCGACTTCGTCGAGTACACGATCGGTGACGACTCGATCCTGGTCGTCCGGACCGGCACGGACGAGCTCGCGGCGTTCCACAACACGTGCCGCCACCGGGGAACCCGACTCGGCGCCGGATGCGGTGCCTTCGCGAACGGCGAGATCCGATGCCCCTACCACGCCTGGACCTACGCGCTCGACGGCCGACTCGTCCGGGTGCCCGACCGTGACGAGTTCGCAGGCCTCCCCGACGATCTCGGCCTGCGCGCGGTTCGCGTCGATTGCTGGGGCGGATTCGTGTTCGTGAACATGGATCTCGACGCCGAACCCTTGTCCGAATTTCTCGACCCGTTACCGACGTTGCTGGCACCGTACCGGTTCGATGAGCTCCGGTTCCGTACCTACCGAACGACCATCATCGACGCGAACTGGAAAGCTGTTGTCGACGCGTTCAACGAGAGCTACCACGTGCAGGGCCTACATCAACAGATCCTGCCCTGGACCGATGACACCAGCATCGCGTACGAACAGTTCACCCGTCACGCCCACTACGGCCGGCTGCCCGGCGCGCGTCGTGAGCTACGGCCGAGCCCCCGGTTGGGCTTGGCCCCCGACCAGTACGACGAGGGCGAGATCCTCGGCGCGCTCGTCGCCGGCTTGGGAGGCGCGTTCCTCAGCGAAGAGCGAGCAACGGTCGCCGAGTTGTGCGCGTCGGGGCCGCCGGCCGGTCAGACATTGCTCGGCGCGTACCAGGAACGACGGATGACGCTGCTCGCCGAACGCGGCTTCGACGTCGCAGGGTTCACCCCCGATCTGATGACCAGCGCCGACGACGTGTTCTGGTTCCCCAACATGGTCGGACCGGTCTATCCGGGAAGCGCGCTCATCTTCCGAGTACGTCCCAACGGACGAGATCCGAACTCCGCGATCAAAGACACCTGGGTGCTGGAGTGGCCACGCCCGGGATCCGAATGGCAGATGCCCGAACGTCGCTTCTACGCCGACTGGCACGAACGCCCATGGGGCGAGATCACCGAGCAGGACTACACGAACCTCGCCAACGTGCAGCGCGGCATGCGGTCGCGTGGTTTCGACGGCTCCCGCCTCGCCGCCAAACAGGAAAGCAACGTCCTGCATATGCACCGGGTCGTCGACCGCTACCTCACCAAGTAGCCGGGTCCGCCGTCCGCGACGTTGCGCCAGTCTCGCCACTCCGTGCCGGTCAGGCGGTCGCGACGCCACGACCGGTCCGGTCGCGGGCCGACCTCGTGGTGGCGTTCGGTCACCGCGTCGCGCCCGAACATCCCCCGAAACCAACGTTGGGCACGACCGTGGTCTAGGTAGGTCTAGGCAGGTCTAGGCATGACCGAGCAGGTGTTCGCGGTCCCGTTCGACGAAGCGTGCGCGCAGGTCGGCGATGTCGTTCGTGTCGAGCCGGCGGTAGCCGAGCTCGCGTTCCGGTCGCCACCACACGTCATCGGTGCATTCCCAGCGTTCGCGTTGCAAGACGCGTTTGAGGACCTTCTGCGTGGCAGTCGAGGGCAGGCCGTGCGAGAGACGCACAAAGCGAGGCATCCATTTCGGTGAGAGGTCCGACTGGGCGGCGAGGAACTCGACAAATCCGGCCGGGTCGAACTCGACACCCGAATGCAGATGCAGGGCGACCATCACCTCGTCACCCACCTCCGGTGACGGCACCGCGTACACCGCGGCCAACACGATGTCGGGATGGCGGGAAATCACGCTCTCGACCGGCGCCGCCGCGAAGTTCTCGCCGTCGACTCGCAGCCAATCGGAGTTGCGGCCCGCGAAATAGAAGAACCCGGCCTCGTCGCGATATCCGAGATCGCCGGTCCAGTACTTGCCGTCGCGCATGCGTTGCGCGTTCGCCGCAGGATTGTTGTAGTAGCCCTCGAAGCTGCCGGCACCGTCGGGATTCACGATCTCGCCGATCGCGTCTTCGGCGTTGAGGAGGCGGCCGCGGTCGTCGAAGCGCGCTCGAGGGCACTCCGCGCCGGAATCCGGGTCGAGGATCGCGGCTCGGAATCCCGGAATGGGGACTCCGAGCGAGCCGGGCGGGGTGTCATCGGTTTTCGACATGTTGATGCCACCCTCGGTCGAGCCGTAGCCGTCGACGACCAAACAGTCGAAGCGCAGCGCGAAGCGGTCGATGTCGAGCGGCGCGGCCTCGTTCCCGAACCCGATGCGCAATGTCGAGTCGGCGTCATCGGGCCGGGCCGGCGTCTCGAGGATGTATGTGAGCGGCTTGCCGACATAGTTGAAGAACGTCACTCCGTACTTGCGGACGTCGGGCAGAAATCCGCTCGCCGAGAAGCGGCGCCGCAACACGGTGGTGGCACCGGCAGCGATCGGTGCCGTGTAGCCGGCGACCGCCGCGTTGGAGTGGAAGAGCGGCATCGCGGAGTAGCACACGTCGTCGGCGGTGAGCGGGAAACGGCCGGCGAGATTTGTTCCCCATCCGGTGAGCTTGCCGTGACTCATGCGCACCGCCTTCGGTGCGCCGGTCGTACCCGACGTGAAGATCAGCATGAACACGTCGCCCGGCTTGATCTCGATGTCGGGAAGCGCAGCTCGGGCGTGGGGTGCGAGTTCGGCATCCCACGCTGGCGTGTCGACGACGAACAACGAACCTTTCGCCACGACGTCGCCGGCCCCTTCGAGCAGGTCGAGGTGCGTCGACTCGGTGATCAGCAACCCGCAGTCGGTGTGTTGCACGTCGCGTGTCAGCTCGGCGCCGCGACGGGTCGGGTTGATCCCAACGAGCGTCGCACCGCTCAGCGCGGCGGCGCCGAGCATCAACCAGAACTCGGGGACGTTGTCGAGGAGGACGCCGACGTGGAACGGGACGTCGACCGGTCGGTGCGCCAGGAGGAACGCGGCGCGCTGTGCACACGCGTCGATGAGCTCTGCGTACGTCCACGACGAGTCTTCGAAGCACAATCCGACACGGTCGTCTTCGGCGCGGGCTCGGACGAGCGCGGCGATGGTGTCGACGACGGGTTCGGGCATCCCTACTGCTCCGACATGATCGCTCGGAACACCGCGATCGGATCACGTTCGTGCTCGCCCGACACTTCCACGATCACTCGACGAATCGTCGCGTTGCAGCGAAACGGTGCGACGTAGTCGTCGCCGACCGCCGGTCCCATCTCGTAGCCGCAGGTCAGGCCGCCGCCCGTGCTCGTGAACGACATCGGGGTGAAATGCGGGATCTCGGCTTCACCGACCACGCGTCCGTCGACCCGCAACGTTGCGGTCCCGGCGAAACCCTTCGTCTTCGTGAACGAGAACGCCAACTCGTGGGTTCCCGGCGCGATCACGTCGCGGGACGCGACGTGATGGCGCTCCTTGCCGTACAGATTGTGCACATAACGTAAGCGACCCTCCCGCAAGTACAGCGCGAAGCCTCCGAGCGCGGAGCCCATCGCGAGCAGAATTCCCTCGGCGACGATGTCGCCACCGATCTCAACCTCGGCAGTGATGGTGTGCGCACGGTTCGGGACATGAACGGCCGACGGTTCAGGCACCGGCGCACCGAACGGCTTGTAGACGTAACGAGCACGCGACTCGCGCCGACGGGGACGAGGGTTCAGGATCGCGTTGAGGGGACGGTTGTCGAGCGGCAGCACGTCGTTGCGGTGTGCCTCTTGCCACCAGAGCTCGATCATGTGCGCCAAACGGTCAGGTTCTTGGGCGGCAAGGTCGTGCGCCTCAGAGAGATCTTCGGCGACGTGGTAGAGCTCCCAGACATCGTCGTCGAACGGCGCGTCGGCGTCGAGTCCGTCGTCGTATATGTTCCCGAGCGTGTGGAAGGTCACAGCTTTCCAGCCGTCGTGATAGATCGCACGCGAGCCGAGCATCTCGAAATACTGCGTCACGTGACGCGATGCGGCGTCTTGGTCGTGGAGCGCGTACAGGAAGCTGGTGCCGTCGATGGGGGACTGGGTCACGCTTTCGATCACGTCGGGTGCGTCGATACCGATGAGCTCAAGCACGGTCGGGAGGATGTCGATCGCGTGCGCGAACTGATACCGGACACCGCCTGCGGTGCGTGCGTCGCGGCTCGTATCGGGGAGCCGGACGATGCACGGGTCGGCGACGCCGCCTTCGTGCACTTCCCGCTTCCAGCGTTTGAACGGCGTGTTGCCCGCCATTGTCCAGCCCCACGGATAGTTGTTGTGGGTGGTCGGTCCGCCGAGTTCGTCGATGCGTTCGCGCAGCTCTCGGCGTCCTGTCGACGCGCCGTTGTACGGACGGGCGTCGTTGATGGAGCCGCGAGCGCCGCCTTCCGAGCTGGCGCCGTTGTCGGAACAGACCATGATCAGTGTGTTGTTCAGGTCGCCGGACTCGTCGAGGTAGTCGAGAACGCGGCCGATCTGCGCGTCGGTGAATGAGAGATACGCGGCGAAGCACTCCATGAAACGCGCTGCGACCGCCTGGTCTTGCGGATCGAGCGTGTCCCAGGCGGGAACCCAGTGCGGCCGTGGAGTCAGTTCGGTTCCGGCGGGCAGCAGGCCGGCCTCGAGTTGGCGCGCGAACGTTGTGTGTCGCCATTGGTCCCAACCGACGTCGAAGTGACCGCGGTAGCGCGCGATCCAATCGGGATGGGCGTGATGGGGTGAGTGGCAGGCCCCGGTCGCGAGGTAACAGAAGAACGGTTGCGTGTCGTCGACCGCGCGCGAAGTCGGACAAGAATTCGATCGCACGGTCCGCGAGGTCGGCGCTGAGGTGGTATCCGTCCTCGTACGTTCCCGGCGTGAGCACCGCATGATTGTCGTGGTAGAGCGCGGGTGCGAACTGGTGGGTTTCGCCGCCGTGGAACCCGTACCAACGGTCGAAGCCGCGGCCGAGCGGCCAGCTCGCACGCGACCCGGCCATGTTGATCTCGTCTTCGGGAGTGAGGTGCCATTTGCCGACCGCGTAGGTGGCGTAGCCGTGGGTGCGCAGGATCTCGCCCAGAAAGCCGTTCTCGCGGAATCATCCCCCAGTACCCCGGATAGCCGACCGCCAGGTCGGCGACGCGAGCCATCCCGTTGCGGTGATGGTTGCGTCCGGTCAGCAGACACGAGCGCGTCGGTGAGCACAACGCGGTCGTATGAAAATTCGCGAGCCGCACGCCGTCGGCCGCGAGGCCGTCGATGACGGGCGTCGAAATGTCGGAGCCGTAGCAGCCGAGCTGCGCGTACCCGACATCGTCTAGCACGATGAGCAACACGTTCGGTGCGTTGGACGGGGCTGTTGGCTCGGGTGGCCACCACGGCGTCGATTCTCGCCAGTCGCGACCGATCACACCTTCGAAAGGTTGGGTCATGCGGTGCAGTCTTGCCGCGCGATGCTAGAACCGTCATATGAAGCTCGGTTTGCAACTCGGCTACTGGGGCGCGCAACCCAACCCGTTCGTGGTCCCGCTCGCACAGGAGGCCGAGCGGCTCGGCTTCGACTCGGTATGGACCGCCGAGGCGTGGGGTTCCGATGCCTTCACACCGCTCGCGTGGATCGGCGCACACACCGAACGCATCCGCTTGTGTACCGGCATCGTGCAGGTTCTGGCGCGTACGCCGGCGTCGTGCGCCATGCATGCGCTCACGCTCGATCACCTGTCGAACGGCCGGTTCTCACTCGGGCTGGGCGTCTCCGGACCGCAGGTGGTGGAAGGCTGGTACGGCCAGCCGTTCGGCAAACCGTTGGCGCGCACCCGCGAATACGTGGACATTGTCCGGCGTGTGCTTCGACGGCAGGAGCCGCTCGAATTCGCGGGCGAGCATTACCGTTTGCCGTACGACGGCCCGAACTCGTGGGGGCTCGGCAAGCCGCTCCGTTCGATCACCCACCCGCTGCGGGCAGATCTGCCGATCCTGCTCGGTGCCGAAGGCCCCAAGAACGTGGCGCTGGCCGCCGAAATCGCCGACGGCTGGCTGCCGCTGTACTACTCGCCGTTCCGGCCCGAAGTGTACGAGCAGTCGCTGCGCGCCGCGAAGCCTGGCTTCGAGATCTGCGTCACCGTGATGGGCTGCGCCATCACCGACGATGTCGAGGCGGGGTTGTGGCCCACCAAGGCCGCGCTCGCGTTCTATATCGGCGGTATGGGTGCACGCGATCGCAACTTCCATATGGAGTTGATGAGCCGCATGGGTTTCGAAGCCGAAGCCCAACGGATTCAGCAGCTGTTCTTCGAGGGCAAGCGTGACGAGGCGATTCCGCTTGTGCCGACCGCATTCGCCGACGAGATCTCTCTCGTCGGGTCGAAGGAACGTCTGCGCGACCGGCTCGAGGCCTGGGAAGCAAGCCCCGTCACGACGGTCGTGCTCAACGGCGACCTCGACACCTTGCGCGCGATGGCCGAGCTGGTCGGTGCCTAGCGTTGCGGCGTCGGCGGCACGATCGTCGCGACGAACTGAGCGGGATCATCTGCCGATGAGACCGGGCCGTCGGCGGCCTGCGAGAACAGCTCCAACGCGGCGACGACGCGTTCGCGGTCGTCGGCGGACATGCGGCGAACGACGGCATCGATCTCCCGCCGACGCTTGTCCAACACTTCGTCGACGAGTCCCTGACCGGGTGCGGTGAGCTCGATCACGACCTCGCGTCGGTCGATCGCCGACGGTTTGCGCACGACGAGTCCGCGCGCGACGAGCCGGTTGCACATGCGGGTCATCGTCGACGTGTGGACGTCGAGACGTTCGGCGAGCACGCTCACCGTCTGCGGTCCCTGCAGCGACACCACGACCAACGTCCGCAGCTGCGGCAGCGTGACTTCGTCGCTGACCGACGAGAGCGCCCGTACCGTGATACCCACCAGCGCACGGCCCGCGCGGACGACTGCGTCGACGACCGAATCGGTGGACTCGCCTGGACCTTCGATCATGACACCCCTTCATCCGATCCGGTTCGCAGCTGCCCGTTGAGGTGCGCGACGGACCATCAATCCACCGTAGTCGGCGCAGCCGGCTCCGTCCCGAGACGCCGGCCGCCCAGGTGAGGGAGGATGTCGGCCGCGCGACGCAACACCAAGGAGGACGAGACGGTGCAGGGAACATGACCTCATTCGATGTGGTCGTCGTCGGCGGCGGCATGGTCGGTACCGCGACCGCGTACGAGCTCGGACGCGCCGGTGCGGGCACGTTGCTCGTCGACCGGGCCGACCAGGGCCGGGCCACCGACGCCGGCGCCGGCATCTTGTCGCCCGAGACAGCCAAACGCGACGACTCGATGTGGGTCGAGCTCGTACTCGCGGCGGGACGCCACTACGACGCGCTCGTGACCCGACTCGGTCCCGACACCGGGTGGGCGCGATGCGGCATCTTGCAGCTCGCGACCCGTGACACCGACGTCTCCGCCTGGGAGTGGGTCGCCGAACGCGCGACCGGTGCGACCGAGATCAGCGCCGACGCGGCGCGTGCGATGGTTCCGGTGTTGGGCACGGTCGTGAGGGCGTTGCATCATCCGCGAGCCGCGCGCGTCGACGGTCGCATGATGTGCGCGGCGCTTCGCCGCGGCGCCGAGCAACACGCCGTCCAGATACGAGCCGGTTCGGTCGACGAGATACGCGCAGGAGCTCGGCCGACGGTCGTCGTCGACGGCGACCCGATCAGCGCCGACGCGGTCGTGATCGCAGGCGGGGCCTGGACGCGCCGATTGGGAGCACAGCTGGGCGTCCAGCTTCCAGTCGGCCCGGTCCGCGGCCAGATCGCACACCTCGGAGTCGCCGATCACGACACACAAAACTGGCCCATCGTGCAACAGGTGTACGGCCACTACATGGTGCCCTGGGCTGATCACCGCGTCGCGGTCGGCGCGACGGTCGAGGATGCCGGCTTCGCGCCCGACGTCACCGCCGGCGGAGTGAACGAGATCATGCGCGAGGCGTTGCGAGTCATGCCCGGTCTGGCCGACGCGACCCTGCGAGAAGTCCGGGTCGGGTTGCGACCGACCAGCATCGACGACGCGCCCATCCTCGGGCGTCTGCCCGGCGTGCCCAACGTGTTCGTCGCCACCGGCCACGGCGCCAACGGCTTGCTGCTCGGCCCGATCTCGGGCGCCCTGGTCGCCGACCTCATCGTCGGAACACCTTCCAAGATCGACCTCGAGCCCTTCTCACCCGCCCGTTTCGCCAACCGCGCCACCTGAGCGAGCACGGTCGAAGCCGACCTCGGGGCCCGAGCGCAGCGTCTGCGCCAGCCGCGGGCGACGCACGCTGGCCGCCGGGCGGCGCGACGTCAGCGTTCGAGCTTCAGGGCTCGGTCGGCGATGATGTTCTTCTGGACCTCGGTCGGGCCGGCGCCGATCGTCGTATACCGCTGCCACACGTAGTTGCGGGCCCACATGCCGCCATCGACCGCGCCGGGCGCGCCTTTCAGCAACGCGCCGGTGGGGCCCAAGACGTCGAGCGCGAGTTCGGCGAGCCACAACGAGATATAGCCCCATTGCAGTTTCGCGAGCGGTACCTCGGGCCAGCCTCGCTCGCCTTTCAACACCTTCGACAACGCCCGCGCGATGAGGAGCCGGGTGAAGTCGATCTGCATGTGCAGCTCGGCGACTCGCTCGCGGATCGCAGGATCGCGCAACGCGTCAGGATTCTCGGCCTTCACGGTCTGCAGCAACGTGCGGAGATCCTGCGCCATCGAGATCGCCTGACCGGCGCTGCCGACACGTTCTTGTCCGAGCGCGCCCATCGACACCAGCCATCCGTTGCCTTCGTCGCCGAGCCGATCACCCACCGGGATCTTCACGTCGTTGAAGAACACCTCACAGAACAACGAGTCGCCCGTGATCTCGCGGATGGGCCGAATATCGATGCCTGGCAGTTCCATGTCGACGATGAACGTCGTGATGCCTTCGTGTTTGACGCCACGCGCGATCGCAGTGGGATCGGTTCGCATCAAGAACAGTCCCCATTTCGCGATCTGCGCCGACGAGATCCAGATCTTCTGACCGTTGACGACGTAATGCGTGGCGTCGTCGGACAAGATCGCGGTGGTGCGCAGGTTGGCGAGGTCAGAGCCGGCCTGCGGTTCGGAGAACCCTTGGCACCAATGTTCTGACGCGTCGAGGATGCCGGGCAGCCAGCGTGACTTCTGATCCTCGGTGCCCCACGAGATGATCGACGGACCGATCTGCACGATGCCGTTGGCGTTGAAAATGCCGGTCGAGCGGTATTTCGCCATCACCTGCGTGTAGATCACCTGCTGGGCGGTGGTGGCGGCCCGGCCGCCCCATTCCTCGGGCCACAGGATCGCCGCCCAACGCCCTTCGTTCAGCTTGTTCTGCCACGCCTTGCGCTTGTCCATGACCCCCATCACGCCGCGCGACGCGTCCATGTCCTCGTTGTCGGACCACTGCTCGATGAACGGCGGCATCTCCTTGTCGAGGAACGCCTCGAGCTCTTCTTTGAACGCGATGTCTTCGGGCGACCAGGCGAAGTCCATATGCAACCTGACATTACCGTCAGGTAGGCGGTACCGTCCTGCGCGGATGGACTTCACATTTTCTCCGGAGCAAGAGGCGCTGCGCGGCTCCGTACGCGCGTTCCTCACCGCCGAGGCGCCCAACGAATATGTGCGCCGGATGGCCGAACACGACGACGTCGGCGTCACGCCCGAGGTGTGGCGCATGATCGTCGACCTCGGCTGGACCGGACTTCTCGTGCCGGAGTCGGCGGGCGGGCTCGGCTTGGGCCTCGTCGACGCGGTCGTCGTCCAACAAGAGATGGGACGGCACGTGTTCCCGGGACCGTTTTGGTCGTCGGCAATCGTCGCGACGCTCGCGGCACGGGCGCTCGGCCTCGACGAACAACTCGAAGCGCTCGCGGCCGGCACCCAACGCGGCACGGTCGCGCTCGACGAGGCCGGCTACGGCGACCCGGTCGAACGGGTGCACGTCCGGGCCAACGGTCGCGGCACCCGCTACAAACTCGACGGCGTCAAACCAATGGTGCCCGACGGAGGTTCCGCCGACTGGCTTCTCGTCCCCGCCCGCACTCGTGAAGGCCTGCAGACGTTCCTCGTCGAGCGGCCGACGAACGCCGAGCCGGTCGCGAGTCTCGACGTGACCCGCAAGTTCGCGCGTCTCGAGTTCTCCGAGACGCGAGCCACCCTGGTCGGCCCGCCCGGCGACCAGGCCGACATCTGGCGGCGCATCGTCGACGATGCCGGTGTGCTCATCGGCGCCGAACTGATCGGTGTGAGCGAAGCCGCGAACCAAGCTGCGCTCGACTACGCACAGACGCGTGAAGTGTTCGGCAAGCCGTTGTCGAAGTTCCAGGTGACGCGGCACAAGGCGGTCGACATGCTGCGCGAGATCGAGCTGGCACGGGTCGGCGTCCACTACGCGGCGTGGGCCTCTGACGTCGAGGTCGATGATCGCGAGATCGCGGCGGCGTCGGCCAAGGCGTACGCCGCCCATGCGGCCAACTACGTGACCGCCGAATGCATTCAGATCCACGGCGGGGTCGGCTACACGTGGGAGTGCAACGCACACCTGTATCTGCGCCGAGCCAAGGTCGACGACCTGCTCCTCGGCGCTCAAGGCTGGCAACGTACCCGCGTCGCCGACCTCTACCTCGCGTCGCTGTAACGCCCCGCTCCCAAGCCGCCCTGCCATCGTCGAGCCCGCCGGCTCCCGTCGCCGAAGCAGCCACCCCCGGACTGGACGAAAAAGGTCCCCGTCGGCCGCCGGCCATCGGCGACGATAGGTCGATGCACGCGCCCGGCCACCGGCTGCAATGGTCCGATCTCCCAGCGTTCGTGCGCGTCGAGATCGAAGGCGCGCTCGGCAGCGCAGTGGTCGAGGCCATCGGACAACGCGGCGGCTACGGCCCTTCACTCGCGGCGCGTTGCAGACTCGCGGACGGACGACGGGTGTTCGTCAAGGCCGTGTCCCCGGCACAGAACCCGGAGTCGCCGGTGATGATGCGACGAGAAAGTGAGATCGCCGCCTGTTTGCCTCCCGACGTGCCGGCGCCCGCACTGCTGCACACCATCGACGACGACGAGTGGATCGCACTCGTGTTCGAAGACATCGACGGCACCCTTCCTGCGACGCCGTGGGATCCGCACGAACTGCAACGTGTCATCGGCGCGACGAGACGTCTCGGCCACCTCGTGCCCCGCCGGCCGATCCGCACCGTCGCCGAGCAATACGGTGCGATGTTCACCGGTTGGCGCATCCTCGCTCGGGAGGACCGCGACAACATCGGTGACCGTTGGTGTCGCGAACGGGTCGACGAACTCGCGGCGGCCGAGGCGCGCTGGGAGCAGGCGACGGTCGGTGACGGCCTCATCCACGGCGACGTCCGCAGCGACAACGTGCTCCTCAGCGCCGATGGGCGTGTCGTGTTCGTCGACTGGACCAGCACGTGTACCGGTGCCGGCTGGTTCGAGGTGCTGGCGATGTTGCCGTCGGTCGAACTCGAAGGCGGCGGTGAGCCCGAGTCGGTCCTCGACCGCGCCGGCCTAGACCATTTCGACACACAAACGCAGACGCCGCTCGTCGCCGCGCTCGCGGGCTACTTCACCGAACGCGGCCGATTACCCGATCCGCCCGGGTTGCCGACGCTCCGTCCGTTCCAACGCGCGCAGGCCGAAGTGTCGGTCGCGTGGCTGCGACGCATCTGGGATCGTCGCTGACCTCAACCCAGCGACCAGTGTCGAGCAATCCCGAGGATCCAGTCGCCGTTCTCGTCGGGGAGCAGCGAATAGCGAGTCACCGTGTCGTGGCCGCCGTCCTGGTCGCTGTAGCGCAAGTAGAGCGTCAGGCGCTCGCCGGCTTCGATCGCACGCCGGAGCGCGTCGGCGTCGCCGCGATCGGTATTGCCTTCACGGATCGCGCCCTGCCAATACCCCACATCACCGGCCGGGACGTACAGGCTGCGCACCTGCGCGACGAAGGTGCTGACATCCGGTCGGTCCAGCGACACCGACGACCCCGCCTCGACGAACCAAGAGGTCAACACGCCGATCCCGGCACCGACGTTTCGGAGCTGCGCCGCGAAGTAGAGGTTGGGCCCCCGCGGCTCGACCGCGGCGAAGCCGCCCCGGAGTTGGACGATCTCGCGGTCGCCGAAGGTGACCCGCTCGGCGTCGTCCCATTCGTGCGCGGGGATCAGCACCGGTCGCAGCCCGAGATCGAGGGCGCGTTCGGCAATGCGAGCGGAACGGTTCGCGGACCGTGTCGCCGAAAAGGTCGCCACCGCGAGCACCAACGTGCCGCCGGCGGTCGCGAGCGAGGCGATCGTGCCCGCGTCGGCCATCATCGGAGCGCGCTCAGGCGGGACGAAGGGTGTTCAGCCCGCGCACGTTGTCGCGCAAAAGCTTGCGCTGCGTCGCGTCGTCGAACGCCTTCAGCTCGGCGGCGTAGTCGAGCGGGCGGGGCATACCTTCGATGTGCGGCCAGTCGGACCCGAAGATCACGCGGTCGGCTCCCATGTACTCGACCACCTCGTGTACGTCGTCTTCCCAGAACGGGTTGATCCAGATGTTCCGCCGGAACGTGTCGGCCGGGTCATCGGTGAAATAGCCGGGCATCTTGTGATCGGTCGACGCAAGCTTTCTGAACAGGTCGCGCAGGAAGTCGGCGCCGTTCTCGACCGACGCGATACGCAGCGACGGAAATCGTTCGAACAACTTGTCGAACACGAGCGTGATGAGAAAATCGTGCGCGGCGCGCTCGATGTGGAACGACTTCACGTTCGGATGCCAACCGCCTCCGCGGAACCCCGCCGCGAAACCGTCGTGCGCGTAGCCGTTGCTCGAGTAGCCGCTATCGCCGGCGTGCGCGACGACCGTGACGCCGATTTCCTGGACCCGCGCCCAAAACGGATCGTTGCGCGGATCACTGACCGGGACCGGACCGCCGGCGGTGCGAGGCGCGGCGGGACGCATCACGATCACACGTGCGCCGCGCGCTGCCGCCCACTCCAGCTCGCTGATCGCCCAGTCGAGATCGCACAACGAGATGTACGGCGCAGCGAAGACGCGGTCTTGGTACGCGAAGCCCCAGTCGTCGTCGAGCCAGCGGTTGAACGCCCGGAACGTCTGCGTGATCGCGTCGATGTCGTCGCCGAGCAGCTCCTCGTAGAGGATACCGAGCGTCGGGAACAGCCAGATCGACTCGAGACCGAACTCGCCGAGCTTGGCGATGCGCGCGTCGCGGTCGCGGTACGCGGCCGGGATCGGCTCGCGCTCGCGCAAGAATTCCCACGGCTGTTTGCCGTCGGGATTCCCACGGAAGTAGTCGTGCATGGCGCCGGCCTTGGCGACCGGATCGAAGGTGGGATTGACCACCGCGTGACTGACCCGCCCGCCGACCACGTGGTATCTGCGCCCGTCGATCTCGCACCACTGGACGCAGCGCGGGCCGAGCTTGGGGTCGAGGTGACGGGTGAAGGCGTCGAGTGCCTCGTAGTAGTGGTTGTCGGCGTCGAAGGCGAGATAGTCGAGCTCGGTCACCTGCCAATCGTACCGCCGGCCGTGAACCGCCACGTCGGGGCGCCTAGCATCCATGCCGTGCTCATCGCCGACATCGCCGACGCGTGCGCGCTCGATTGGTCGTTCGTCGCGCACGGTCGGGCGCAGATGGCGGCCACCGGCGCGTGTGAGATCCCCGCGTTCGTACGTGCCGACGCACTCGCGGGGTTCGTCGAGGACGCGCGTACCGTCTCGCAGTTTGCGCATCGCAGCGGCGGGCTGGGCACCGTCTATCTCGGATTTCCGGACGAGTCGTTCCCGCGCGATCATCCGCAGCAATGGCTCGGCCGCTACGACGTCGGTGCAGTCGCGTACGACCTGTTCCCGCCCGAGTCTCCGATCCGCCGTCTCTACGAATGGCCGGAGCTCACTCGGTTCGTCGCCGCGATACTCGGGCTCGACCAGATCTACCCGTACGCCGACCCGCTCGGCGCACTCAACCTTGCGGTGATGACCGACGGCGATCAGCTCCAATGGCATTTCGACCAGACCGATTTCGTCGTGTCCCTCGCGATCCAAGACGCCGACATGGGCGGCGACTTCGAGGTCGCACCCCAGATCCGCGCCGGCGACGACGAACACTACGACGACGTCGCGCAGGTGCTGGCGGGTGAGCGCGAGCGGGTTGTCACACTGCCGATGACGCCGGGCACGCTGCTCGTGTTCGCGGGTCGGTACTCGCTGCACCGTGTGAGTCCGATCGTCGGGCCGACGCCGCGGCTCGTCGGGCTGTTCGGCTATGACACGAAGCCGGGCACGATGTCGAGCGCACTGTTAAAGGAAGTCCGCTACGGACGCATCGCGTGAGCGATCACACGATGCGGATCGGTGAGGGGTTTGCCGGATCGGGGCCGGATGCCGCACACGTGAACACCGTGCTCGGCGCCAAGGACGGTCCGGTCGGGACGGCGTGGGCGACGGCGCTCGCGACCCCTCGGCTCGGTCACGCGCCGTTCGTGGTGGTCGTCCGACCGAACCTGCCGGTGAAGCCGTTCACGTTGTTCGTCAACAAAGCCGCCGTCGACACGGTCACCGGCGAGCGTCACGCCCACCTCACGTGGGGTGCCGCCCAGGCTGGCGTCGCGGCCGGCGTCATCGCGGCGGCCCGCGAGCGGGTCGTGCGCGCCGACGAACTCGAGTCGCTCCTCCTGATCGCCGCGGTGTGGGTCGATCCGAAAGCGGACGACGAAGAATCGGTCTACGCCAACAACCAAGCCGCGACCCTCGCCGCGCTCATGGCCGGACACGACGGGTTGCCGCGCGTCACCGATGTGCTCACCGCCGGCGACCCGCAGAATCCGTTCTTCCGTTCGTGAGCATCACTCCCGAGCAGGCCGCCCACGAAACTCGCAACACAATCGTGAGTTTCGTGAGCGGTTTCATGACCGACCCGGCCACCTACGCCTACGGCGCCGGGCTCGGCTTCGAAGGCACGGACTTCTATACCGCAGGCCGCGGCGGCGCATTGGGTGACGTTCCGGCCGATGTCGTCGCCGCAACCTTCGTGTTCTTCGAGCCGGGCGTCGTGCGTACGGCGTGGACGCGATCGGCGGACGTCATGCCCCGCCGGCGCGCGGGCTGCGGAATGGGCCGGCCGCTGTCACCTGTGGGCCGGGGAACATCTCCCCGACGATCGCGACTGGCCGACGCTCGCCGCGCTCGTCGGGCGCGTCTCGGACGCGGCTGCCGTCGCCGGTGCGCCGCTCTTCGCCGGGTGGCGGAGCCTGGCCGAGCCGGCCGAACCTCGCGCGCTCGCCCTGCACCGGCTGAACGGCCTGCGTGAGCTGCGGGGCGCGCTCCACGCCGCGGCGGTGCTCACGGTCGGTTTGTTGCCCGTCGAGGCGATCGTCGTCCGCGCCAAGGCAATGCTGGGGGTGTTCGGCTGGTCGGAGCCGTACCCCGAACCTGAGCCGCTGCACGACCGCTGGGCGTTGGCCGAGGCACGCACCGACCGCATGTTCGGCCGTCAGCTCGCAGTGCTCGACGGCGGTGAACGAGACACGCTCGTCGAAATGCTGGGTAGCCTTTCGCGATGACGATGCTCGAGATCCCTACCGCGATCCACCGGGCCGACGACGAGCTCCCCTGGGTCGACATCGGCGACGGCTCGCTGCTCAAGGTGCTCCAGATCAAAGAGCGCGAAGGTCTGTGGGTCGTCCGCAACCGCTTCATGCCCGGCTACCAGGTGCAGACACACAAGCACACCGGCCCGGTCTACGCGTTCACCTCGACCGGAGCGTGGCGGTACAAAGAATCCGATTTCGTGAACCGTGCTGGCTCATTCCTGTACGAGCCCGCAGGATCGGTGCACACGCTGGTCGTCCCCGACGACAACACCGAACCCACCGATGTGTTCTTCGCGATCTGGGGAGCCAATCTCAACCTCGATGCGAACGGCAACGTCGAGAGCGTCATCGACGCGGGCCTCGTGCTGCAGGGCTACTACCTCATGTGCGAAGCGGCAGGACTGCCGAAGCCGCCGGTCGTGCTCGACTAAAACGTGCTGCCCGACATCGCGGAGCCGGTCGCCGTTCGCGCTGGTGCCGGACGGCTGCAGAACGAGCTTCACCGGGTCGTGACGACGCGCAACACGTTCGCGGCCCGAGCGCGAGCGGCGGTGTCGGCGCGTCGATCGGTTGCGCACCGATCTGCCCGGTCGCGAACGTTCCGGCCGCTCGCAAACGCCGACGGCGCGCTTCGGACAGGTTCGCCTCTTGGTTCAGGGTCGCTGTAACTTCTTACCAAGTTCTTGTTTCCGAAAGAATCGGACTTTATATGCCTATCCCGAAGAAAGCCGTGAAACGGGCTGCCGCGAAGGGTGGCCGGAACGCGACGAAGCGCCGGCCGAAACGAATCATGAGTGCGGCGCACAAACGGGCTCTGGCCGAAGGTCGCGTGATGTCGGCCACCGTCGACCGATACCTGTCTGCTGTGAACACGCCCAAACGGCGTGGTCGCAAGGTGACGAAGACGACAGTCGAGCGGCGCCTTGTTGCAGCACAGGCACATGCGAAGTCTGCGACCGGCGTCAACAAAGTCGTGGCTGCGCAAGCGGTTCGTGACCTTGAAACACGTCTCGCCGACATGCATGCCGCGTCGGGTACCGATGATCTCAAACGTCTCGAGGCTGCGTTCGTGAAGATTGCCAAGCAGTTCGGTGAGAACAGAGGCATCGAATACCGCGCATGGCGCGACGCCGGAGTTCCCGCCGACGTCCTCAAAAAGGCTGGAGTAGCCCGAACCCGCGGCTGAAGGTCAGCGCTTCAGGTCCCGCCGCCCGCATGGGCCTCCCCCGTCGCGACAGTGCCCGCCAACTTCGGGGGGGAGCGGATTGGCGTGCTGCGTCGTCGTCACGCTGAGCTCGCTCGGCCCGTCGCGGGGGTCAGCGGCTTCGAGGCCGACGTTTCGTCGCGGGCGTGCATCGCTCGGCGTGATCGTTACGCCGCAACGGCGCGTACCGTTCGCGAGCGACACGACCGTCACGTCGCGGGCACATGCCTTCCGTTCGCCCGCCCGCGCACCGCTGGACCAAGGTCTCGTGCTGATCTTGTTTGGCTGCGACCCGCCACGCGTCAGGCTCGCGCATCCGTCACGTCGAACCGGACCGACGGGTGGCGTCTTCCGTTCGCGAAATCGGTCGTTGCCCGACGAACTCAGGTTCGACACGATCGTCCAGGGAAGTGCCGACGCCGCCGTCGGCTGCGCTAGTGCATGCGTGGAACACGCTCGTCGAGCGGTGGGGGACCGTCGGGGAACACGAAGAACATCTGCTGCGTCCCGTACGCGACGAGGTGTTCGCGGCTTGCGTCCCAGATCTCTATCTCGGTCGACGCGTAGCCATCACCGGCGTACCGGGCCCGGTTGACCGCGAGCACCCATTCGGTGCGGGCGTCGTCGAGCAGATGCACGGTGAGGTCGCAGCTGGGCGGGAGGTACATGTGATCGCGGCCCATGCGCTCGCTGACCGCGCCGGGCATCGTGTCGCACATCGTGACGACCGCGAGTGGATCGAGCCGGCCGTCGCTGAGCATGGGCGGTTCGTCGAATCGATACCAGGCGGAACGTTCCGACGTGGTCGGGACGTACTGCTCCCATGGCGGATGTCCGCTCGTGGCCCGGCCCTCGACCTGCTCCCAGAAGTTCATGTGTACGTCGCGGACGATGTCGGCCTCCGGCGGCAGCGGATCGCGAAACGACGGGCACTCGTGCGGCGGTGGGACCACCGGCGCGGTGGTGTCGGTAAATTCGAAGCCGGCCCGTGTGGCGCCGAACACCGCGACGGTCGCGTGGCCGGCGTCGGCACCGGGCGTGCGTGCGATGGCGCTGACCTGGGAGATCGAACGCCCGCGTCGCAGGACGGTCACGTCGACGTTGACCGGACCGGCCATCACTTGCGCCGCGAACACCGTCGTCACGCTCCGCAGGGACTGGTCGGGTCGGTCGAGCTCTGCGAGCATCGCCCGTACCACGGTCGCGGTGACGAGACCGCCGTGGGGCACGACCGGGCAGTTCCACTCCTCGCCGATGTGGGCGCGATACGCGCCGGCGTGGCCCCGTGGCTGCACCGTGGTCGCCTGCTCGAACGGGGTCGGTGCCATCTCGACATGATGGCCGATGACCGAACTGACCGCCGTGGATATACGGGTGCAGACTTCGGGGATATAACGTCGGCACCATGACCAACGACGCGGCTGCTTTCGTGCTCGAGTTCTGTTCGGCGTTTGGCAGGGGTGCCGCGCCGAACGAGCTCGTCGAATATTTCGCCGACGATGCCGTCTACCACAACATGCCGGTCGAGCCTGCGGTCGGCCGGGAGGCGATCCTCGGTCTCCTCAACATGTTCGTGACGCCCGCGGAGCGTGTCGAGTTCCGCGTCCGCAACATCGTCGCCAACGGCGATGTCGTGCTGACCGAGCGCGTCGACGTCTTCGTGCTGCCGAACGCCACTATCGAGCTGCCCGTGATGGGCACGTTCGAGGTGAAAGGCGGAAAGATTGTCGCCTGGCGCGACTATTTCGATCTCAACCAGTACATGTCGCAACTGCAGGGAGCGAGTGCATGACTATGGAATATCGGCGTCTCGGTCCGGCCGGACTGCAGGTCAGTGTCTTGTCGCTGGGATCGTGGGTGTCGTTCGGCGAACAGATTGGGATCGCGGAGGCGACCGATTGTTTGCAGGCGGCCTACGAGGCGGGCGTCAACTTCTTCGACAACGCGGAGTCCTACGCCGAGGGCGAGTCGGAGCGGATCATGGGCAGCGCGATCGCCAAGCTGGGTTGGGCGCGCCACTCGTACGTGATTTCCACGAAGGTGTTCTGGGGGCTGCACGACGTTCCCAACATGAAGGACACGTTGAACCGTAAATACCTGATGCAGGCGATCGACGGTTCACTCGAGCGGCTCGGCTTGGACTTCGTCGACCTGCTGTTTTGTCACCGCGCCGATCCGCACACGCCGATCGAGGAGACGGTGTGGGCGATGTCCGACATTGTGGCCAGCGGACGGGCACACTACTGGGGCACGTCGGAGTGGACCGCCGACGAGATCCGCGCCGCGTGGCACATCGCCGACAAGCATCACCTGCACAAGCCGGTGATGGAACAGCCGCAGTACAACCTGCTGGCCCGGGGGCGAGTCGAGTTCGAATACCTGCGTCTGTATGAAGACATCGGGCTCGGGCTCACGACGTACAGCCCGCTGGCGTCGGGTGTGCTGACCGGCAAGTACCTGGACGGCATCCCGGCCGGCAGCCGCGGTTCGCTTCCCGGGTACGAATGGTTGCACTACTCGATGAACAACGACAAGACCAAGGACCGGGTCCGACGTCTGCAGGCCATCGCGGCCGATCTCGATTGCACGCTGGCTCAGATGTCCCTCGCCTGGTGCGCGAAGAACCCGCGGGTGTCTTCGGTCATCACCGGCGCCAGCCGTGTCGAGCAGTTGCGCGAAAATCTTGTCGCGCTCGACGTGATGGAACGGCTCGACGCGCCGACGATGGACCGCATCGAGGGCGCGCTCCGCGGACCGTGATGTTGCGGCGCAGATCCGTACGGCCCGATCGCCGCGGCCGACGATCCGGGACGGGGGCCCCGAGTTCAGTGTGGGGTCAGCAGGGTTCGGTGCGTTCCCAGATCATCAGCTGACCGATTTCTCCGGGCGCTTCCGGAGCACGCGATTCGGTGCGCACGAGGGTGAACCCGAGCGCGCGCGGGACTGCTGCGCTGCGCAGGTTGGCCTCGTCGCAGCGGATGCACACCGTCGTGATACGGTCGAGCGCCAGTGCGGCGTTGGTGAGCGCGCGGCTCGCCCGCGTCGCGAAGCCGCGGCCGATCTGGTCGACGTGCACCCAGTAGCCGATCTCGATCGCGGCCGGCCATTTGCGTGCCATCAATCCGAACGCACCCACGAGGGACGACTCGTCGCTCGGGAACAGGCCGTACTGCCATTCGTCACCCAGCGCCGCTTTGTGTTTCGCGCCTCTCAGCCGCTGCCGTTGAAACGACTCGCGGGTGGACTCCTCGTTGGCCCACGGCATCCAGGGCGTGAGATGTTCGAGGCTTTCTCGAACCGAATGCGCCACCGTTCGCGCGTCGCTGACCCGAAGGAGCCGCAACACAAGGTCGTCACCGAGCTTCAGGCGCGTCGGAGGCGCGATGGTCATGGCGTCGGTCGCTGGAACGTGTACGCGCGTTCGACACGGCCGATCCGCATCTCGAACGACTGATACCAGCGTTGGCGACCGTGGCGCTGCGCGACCAGATGCTCCTGGTCGGCTTTCCACGCGGCGATGGCGGACTCGGTCTGCCAATAGGAGACCGTGATACCCAGACCGTCCGAGTACGCCGTGTCGTATCCGAGGAATCCGGGCTGTGTGCCGGCGAGTTCGAACATCCGATCGGCCGTCTCCGAATAGCCGTCGTCGGGCTGCGCATCTCGCAGGGAGGTGAAGATCACCACGTAATATGGTGGCTCGGGCGTCGGGGTCGGTCCGGTCATGCGTCCATTGTGACCGACGCCAGCGCGGCGCGGACCCACCGCGCGAACGCGCCGTCAGCTTCCACCAGGGTGGCGGGCGAGCCCTGTTCGACGATCCGTCCGTGCTCGAGTACGAGCACACGCCCGGCGCGGCACGCGGTCGGCACGCGGTGCGCGATCACGATCGCGGTCCGGTCCGCGAGCAGTCGGCCGAGCGCCCGTTCGACCACCGCGTCGGTGGCCGGGTCGAGGTTCGACGTTGCTTCGTCGAGCACGATCACCGCCGGGTCGGCCAGGAACGCGCGGGCAAGCGCGACGAGCTGGCGCTGACCCGCCGAAAGCGTGAGGCCCCGGTTGGCGACCCTCGCGTCGAGGCCGCCCGGGATCGTGTCGATCGCGTCACCGAAGCCGATCTCACGGCATGCCCGTTCGACATCGGTGCGGGTCGCTCCCGGCCGACCGAGGGCGATGTTGCTCGCGATGGTGCCGTCGAAGAGGAATCCTTCTTGCGGCACGACCACGACGTGACGCCGCAGCGTCGGCGATTGCAGGTGGCGCAGGTCCTGTCCGTCGATACGAATCGAACCGTGGGTGGGGTCGTAGAAACGGCCGATCAGCTTGGCGAGCGTCGACTTGCCCGCGCCGCTCGTGCCGACCACCGCGATGCGTTCGCCGGGCGCAATGTCCAACTCGAGCCCGGTCACCGCAGGCGGCGCGCCGTCGCGGTAGGCGAAGGTGACGTCGACGACCTCGATACGGCCGGCACCACGTTCGAAGGCCGCGGCGTCGGGCTCGTCGACGAGCGCGGGCGCTCGTCCGAGGAAGTCGAACGTGCGGCTGAAGGCTGCGGCCGCGGTCTGGAGCAACGATGTGAGCTCGATGAACTGTTCGATGGGGTCGAACAAGCGGGTGAGCAGCAGCGTGAACGCGATGACGGTTCCGACCTGTACTTCGTGTCGATTCGCGAGCACGGCGCCGTAGCCGATGATGATCGCGAGCGCGACCGGGTTCATGAACTCGATGACGGCGTAGAAGCGCGCGGTGATGCTTCCGCTCAGTCGCCGCGAGGCGTACGTCGCGTCGTTCGCGCCGGCGAACGCTCGTCGTTGTGGTGTCTCGTTGCGGTAGGCCTGCACGACCCGCATGCCGACCAACGCCTCGTTCACGTGGTTCAGCAACTCGGCCATCGATTCCCGATAGCCCATCTGCACGTCGTAGGCCCGCGGTCGGTACCATCGGCCGGCGATCGCGAGCACCGGCAGGATCGCGAGCGTTGCCAGGGCAAGCTGTGTCGACTGTGTGAACATCACGACGGTCGTGAGGACGACCAACAGGATGCCGCGCAGCAGCAGCGACAGGCCTTGCTGCAGGAATTCCTGGAGGCCGTCCACGTCGGAGGTCAGCCGCGCGACCACCCGACCTGACGGTTCACGCGAGAAGTAGTCGAGGTCGAGCGCGTGGAGATGCGCGAGTAACCGGCGGCGCAGATCGGCCAGGTACCGTTCGCCGAACTGTCCCATCCATCGCAGCTCGACGTACGAGCCGGCGACCACGCCGAACACGAGTACGAAGCCGACCGCGACGCACCAGGCGATCGTGCCCGTCGATTTGTGGGTCATGCCACGGTCGATCGCCGTGGAGACCACCAGCGGCATCGCGACCTGGCAGACGACACCGATGACGACGCCGACGAGCGCGACCGAGCCCGGACCTGCGAACGGCCGGAAGTCGGCCCCGAGCCGGCGCAGCGAGACCCGCGGGGGCCGTTCGACGGTGCTCACGGCGCGACCGCCCGCTCGTCGATCGCGAGCGCATGACGGTACGCGGCGATCTTCAGCAGTTCCTCGTGCGTGCCGTCGGCGACGACGCGCCCGGCGACGAGGAGGACCACTCGGTCGGCGAGGCCGATCGTCTCGATGCGGTGCGCGATCACCAGCGTCGTCCGACCTTTCATCGCTTCGAGGAGTCCACGTCGGATCGCGGCCTCGGTCGGCGGATCGACCGCGCTCAGGGCGTCATCGAGGATCAGCAGCCGTGCGTCGCGCAGGATCGCCCGCGCGATGGCGAGTCGTTGTCGTTGTCCGCCCGACAGGGAATAGCCCTGCGGCCCGACGACGGTGTCGTAGCCGTCCGGGAGCGCGCGGATGAACTCGTCGGCCTCGGCGAGTTCGGCCGCGTGTTCGATCTGGCGGTCGGACGCGTCCGGCCTGCCGACGCGCAGGTTCTCCCCGATGGTGGCCGTGAACACCACGGTGTCCTCGAACACGATCGAGACGGCGTGTCGGAGGTCTGCGAGATGGATCTCGTTGACCGGCTGGTCGTCGAGGAGCACGACGCCGCTCGTCGGGTCGTAAAACCGGCACGTCAAGAACGCGGCGGTCGTCTTGCCCGCTCCGGCGGCGCCGACCAGCGCGACGCAAGACCCCGCGGCGATCTCGAGGTCGAGGTCGGCCAGCACCGGCCGGCCGGCGGCGTAGGCGAACGTCACGTGATCGAAGCGCAGCGCGCCGCCGCCGGGACGAAGTGGGCGTGCGTTGGCGGGCTCGGCGACGTCGGGCTGCGCGGCGAGCACCTCCACGATACGAGCCGCGGCCGCCGACGCCTGCGGCCATTGCGACAAGAACTCGGCGCCGACGGTGACCGGCGCCACCAGGATCGCCAGATACTGCAGGAAGGCCAGCAGGTGGCCCGGCGAGATGCGGCCGGTCGCGCCGAGCCATCCGCCGAGCCCCACCACCACGACGAACGCGCAACCTGGCCCGGCGATCAGCGCGGCCTGGAACGTCGCACGGGCCACCGAGAGCGCGATCCCCGCGTCGCGTGTGTTCGCGGCGAGATCGCCACCATTGTGTTGGAACTGGCGCTCGAACCCGTGCCCTTTCACGACACGGATGCCCTGCACCTGCTGCTCGACGAACTCCGACCATTCGCCGAGCCGTTCCTGCACGTGCAACGACGCCGGATAGAGCGAGGCGGCGCGCCGCAGCGCACACGCGATGCCGATCGCCACGACGACCGCAACCGCGCTCGCGAGCAGCGGCTGCACCAACAGGAGCAGCAGCACGCCGAACACGAACATCGCGCACGATTGGATTCCCCACGGCAACGGATTGAGTACCTGTTCGACCGCGGTCACGTCGGTGGACGCCCGGGCCATCAGTTGTCCGGCGCCCATGCGGTCGTGGAACGAGAACGACAAGCGCTGGAAGTGGTCGTAGAGACGTCGGCGCAGGTCGTTCGACATGTGCGCCGGGCCTTTGGTGGCCTGATACTTGCGCAGCGCCCCCGAGGCGGCGCGCAAGACTGCGAGCGCGAGCAACATGAGGACATAGCCGCGCAACCGGCCGCGGTGGTGGTGCGTGATCACGGTGTCGATCACCGCGCCCGCGACGAGGGGGGTCGCGAGCACCACCGCGGTGTACAGACTCGCGCCGGACAGGGCGAACAGCAGATGACGACGTCGAGCCCGCACGGTCTCGAGAATCAACCGGAAGCCGGCACGGCGGCGGTCGGCGTGCTCACGTCGTCCCTCTCGTCGGCGGGAACCTATCCGACGTCGCCGCCCCGAGTCCGGCTGATATTCCCGGCCGGGTACGCGGTCCGGCGACTCGCCATAATCTCGGATAAGTGTTATCCGGATTAGAGTCGACCGGAATACGACGACGGGAGGGTGCGATGCGGGTCTTCGTTGCCGGAGCGACAGGTGTGCTCGGGCGCCGGGCGGTGTCCGCCCTGGCCGCCGCAGGCCACGAGGTGACCGCACTCGTGCGGTCGCCCGCCAAGGCTGCGCTCGCACGGACGCTCGGCGCGACGCCGGTACAGGCCAGCCTCTTCGATCCCGACGAGCTGCGCGCCGCGATCGTGGGCCACGACGCGGTCTGCAACCTGGCGACGCATATCCCGCCGTCGGCGCGTGTGGCCAACCCGCGTTCGTGGGAGGAAAACAGTCGCATCCGCACCGAAGGTTCCCGCAACCTCGTGGATGCCGCGCTCGCCGCCGGCGCGACATGCTACGTACAGGAGTCGATCGCGTTCTTGTACGGAGATCATGGCGACACCTGGATCGACGTGTCGACGACCCCGGTCCGCGACCGTGGACCGGCGGGTCCGGTCCGCGCCGCGGAAGCCGAGACCGCACGATTCGCCGCCGCGGGCGGGCGCGGTGTGGTCTTGCGGTTCGGCGGTTTCGTCGCGTCGGACAGCGATCAGACGCTGACGATCTTGCGCGCCGCGCGTCGCGGCCCTCGCGGTCGAACCCGGACGGGGCGAGAGTTGGTGCCCGTCCATCGCGGCCGACGACGCCGCCACCGCGGTGGTGGCCGCCCTTGCCGCACCGACCGGTACCTACGACGTCGTCGACGACGAACCACTGCGCCGCCGCGACAGCCGCTCGGTGCTGGCAGCGGCCGTCGGGCGCCGCCGGTTGCACGCGGTGCCGAGCGCGAAGGGTGCGCTCGGCCCGCTCGCCGATTCGCAACGTGTGTCGAATCGGCGATTTCGGGACGCGACCGGTTGGGCACCGCGTGTCGCGGGTCTGCGGGACGGCTGGCCGGCGACGGCCGCCGCGGCGGGCATCGAACCCGCGCTGTCGGCGAACGTTCGGGTGCTGCTGTGGCTGCTCGCGCTCGGGAATGTCGGCGTCGGAATCCAGGCCGCCTTCACGCCGCGTTCATTTTACGATGACTTTCCACTGGGACGGGGCTGGGTCGCGATGGACGGGCCCTACAACCAGCACCTCGTACGCGATGTCGGTTCGCTCAATCTGGCGCTGGTGGTGCTCGTCTTCGCGGCGTTGGTGATCGGGACCCGTACCATCGCCCGGACCGCCATGATCGTGTGGCTGGTCAACGCGGTGCCGCATCTCGTCTACCACCTGCGTCACTTGACGATGATCATGCCCGGCGCCGACAAGGTCGGCATCGTCGCGACGCTCGGCTTCGACGCCGTCGCTCCGGTCGTCGTGCTGGTCTGGACCCGCAAACGAGTGCCGTCGCATCTACGGTAGGCAGATGAAAATCGCCGCGCTCCAACACGACATCGTGTGGGAGAACCGCGATGCCAACTTCGCGAGGCTCGCGCCGATGATCGGCGCAGCTGCATCCGACGGCGCACGGCTCGTGGTACTCGCCGAGATGTTCTCGACCGGCTTTTCCATGGACGTCGACCGGGTCGCGGAGCTGCGCGGCGGCCCGAGCTCGTCGTTTCTGTCCGGCCAGGCGCATACGCACGGGGTGTGGGTGTGCGGCTCGTTCGCCGAGCGCGCGGGCTGCGGGCGCACGTCCGTTCAATCAGCTCGTGCTCGCGGCGCCCGACGGTTCGACCTACCGCTACGCCAAGATCCATCCGTTCGGATACGGCGCCGAGCCCGAGCACTACGCGGCCGGCCAGGCGTTCCTCACCGTCGACGTCGAAGATGTTCGGTGCACCTTCTTCGTGTGTTACGACCTGCGCTTCGCCGACGAGTTCTGGGGGCTCGCGGCGGGCACCGACTGCTATGTCGTGGTTGCGAACTGGCCCCGTCAGCGGCGCGCCCACTGGTCGGCGCTCCTGCAGGCCCGGGCCATCGAAAACCAGGCGTTCGTGGTGGGCGTCAACCGCGTCGGCACCGGCGACGGGCTCACCTACGTCGGTGAGTCGGTGATCCTCGATCCGCTCGGTGAGTCGATCTCGTCGGCCGGTGACGGCGAATGCGCGATCACCGGCGACGTCGATCCTGCCCGCGTCGCGTCGGTGCGCGCCAAATACCCGTTCTTGCGCGACCGCCGCTAGGTGCGAGAACGTGTTCTAGGTTCCGCCGATCGAAGAAGGATCCTCGCATGCAGTTCGCCCTGTTCTACGAGATTCCCGTCGCCCGACCATGGGGTCCGCAGAGCGAACATCTCGCGTACAAGCACACGCTCGAGCAGGCGATCGCAGGCGAACAGGCGGGCTTTCACGCGTTTTGGACCGTCGAGCACCACTTCCTCGAGGAGTACTCGCACTGTTCGAATCCTGAGGTGCTGTACGGCGCGATCGCGGCGAGAACGTCGCGGATGCGGCTCGGCTACGGCGTGCGACTCATGCCCAAGTCGTACAACCACCCGGTCCGTACCGCCGAGTCCGTTGCCGTGCTCGATCTGGTCTCCGACGGTCGTGTCGACTTCGGCACCGGACGTTCCGCGACCCGCATCGAACTCGAAGGCTTCGGCGTCGACCCCCACGAGACCCGCGACATGTGGCGAGAGGCGATCGAACACGTCGTCGATTGCTGGACCAATGAACGCACGTCGTTCCAGGGCAAGCATTGGTCGCTGCCCGACCGGCGTGTCCAGCCCAAGCCGTTCCAGCAACCCCATCCGCCGATCTGGGGTGCGACGACGAGCGACGACGGTCACCACCAGGTCGGCGAGCTCGGTCTGGGGCTGTGCTCGTTCGCGGTGGGCGTGTCGCCGGAAGAGGTGAAAAAGAAGATCGACATCTATCGTCGTTCGGTCGAGCAGTGCACGAAACCAATCGGCAAGTTTGTGAACAACCGGGCGGCGACCTTCACGATGGCCGTGTGCGCACCGACCGAAACCGAAGCGCGCCAGACCGCACGCGAGTCATTCGAGTGGTACCCGAAGGTCGGGGCCCGTCAGATCGCGACTGTCGCCGAATGGATGGAAGAACGCAACCAGGAGCTCGGCAACTACGGCTATGCCGCCGACATGCGCGCCGTGTCTGACGACGGCTCACTCGATCTGCTCAGCTTGGAATATCTCGTCGACACCGGCGCCTGCGTGCTGGGCACACCCGACCAGTGTGTCGACGCGTGCAAACGGTACGAGGCCGCCGGTGTCGACCTCTTGTTGTGTCTCGTGAACCCATACAAGATCGGCCACGATCAGGTGATGCAGACCATCGACTTGATGGGCAAGTACGTCATCCCCCAGTTCTCATAACGAACGTTCGATCGCCTCGAACCACCGGGTGGTGAAATCGTCGGCGTCGATGTCGACCACGACCCGGGTCGGGCGACCGTGGCGGTCGGGTTCGAAGCGCAGCACTCCGTCGTCGAGCACGGCCGACAGGCCGATCTGTTCGATCGTGGCGCCCGACCAGCCGGCCGCGACCGCGCACGCCACCGCGTCGTACTGAAAGTTCAACAGGTCGTCGGGGAGCCCGGTGTGCGCACGAGCCAGTTCGGTGATGTCATTGTCGAACGCGTAGGCCTCGGCTTGACGGGCGAGGAGCGCGCCGAGCGGACCCGCGGCTCGTAACCGCGCAAGATGTGACCTGCGGAGATGGGCTTTGCACACGGCGGGGATCGTCACGAGCGTGAGATCCGTCGCGCCCGCGAACACCACCTCCGCCGCGTGCGGATCGCACTGGACGTTCCAGTCTATGTCCGGTCCCCATGGCGGCAGTCCAGGATCGGTCGCGTGGACGAAGCCGCCCATGAGCACGACGGGAACCTGGCCGAGGCTCCCGGGCCGTTCGATTTCGAGGTCAGCGAGGTTGGTGTACGGGCCGATCGCGACGATGGTGGCGCCGGTTTCGACGCTGGCGCGCAGGAGTGTGAGCGCCTCGCCCGGCCGCGTGGGACGCGCCGTGACGGGCGCGTCCCAATATCGGCCGTCGTCGGGAATCGTGCCGGGGAACTGTCCGGTCGTCATCGAGACTTGTGCGCCGCCCACAACCGGGATGTCGGCGCACCCGGCGAGTTCGAGGCACCGGGCGACGAAACCGGCACGCCGGCCGCCGGGATCGATGGTCGTGGTAATGCCGACGATCTCGACGTCGGGCCAACCGGTGAGCATCGCGGCACGCGCACGCGTCGTCGGTGTCAGAGCCGATATCGGTGTCGAGATGGATACCGACCACGGCCGCTACTGCGGTCTGCGAGTCACGACCAGCATGTGCGCGCTGAGGCCGCGCAACGTCGGCTCGGACTCGATGGCCCGCGCCGAGTTGAGGATGACTTCACCACGCGGGAACGTCGCGCCACTGCTCGACGAGTTGCGGCAACCAGCCCGCCAGTCCTTCCAGGCCGGCGAACTCGACGATCGCGGCGCCCGCCTGCGCAGCTTCGGCTTCGAGTTCGTCGGGAAGGTGGAAGTACGCGGTGGTGAACCATCCGGAGATCCGATCAGGATTTCGGTGCTGACCGTCGCGCAGATCGCGTTCGACGATTCCCCAGAAGCGGGGATCGTTGAGCGTGCCTCGTGTGAGCCCGTCGAAGAGGGAGGCGAAGCGGCTGATCGCGGCGGCGACGACCAGACCGCCGGGGCGTACGACTCGGAGCGCCTCCCGCCACGCCTGTCGGCGGTCGCTGGGTTCGGTGAGATGGTAGAGCGGCCCCAGCATGAGGACGACGTCGAAGGTGCCGTCGACGAACGCGAGGGCGCGGGCGTCGCCGAGCTGCGCGGTGACTGCCAGACCGTCGGCCGCGATCGTCGCCGCGACGCCAACGTGGCGCGGCATCGGGTCGACCAGCTCGACGACGTGGCCCGCCTCCGCCAGCCAGCGAGCATGCACGCCGGTCCCGCCGCCGACGTCGAGGACTCGCAGCTGACGTCTCGGCAGGTGACGTTCGAGGATCTCGCGGGTTCGTACGAGTTCGAGCTGACCGAACCCTTCGCTGATCCGTCTCGATTCGTCGACGTCGCGCTCGTAATGGTCGGCGACTTCGACCGGGATGCTGGGAGCGTCCATCGCCGACAGCGTACGAAAGGCTGCGATCACGTTCGGTGCAATTAGGCTTGCCGGCATGGCCGACGACCGGTTCGAGATCGTGTGCGAGATCGAGCCGCCCACGCGGCCCGACCTGATGCACGTCCGCCACCAGATCGGCGTGATGAGTACGGTTGCGTCCGCGTTCTTGATCCCCGACAATCATATCGGTCGCGCGACGGTTTCGAGCGTTGCCGTCGCGCATGAGGTCGAGCAGATGGGCGGCCGCTCGATCGCATGCCTCAACGCACGCGACCGCAATCTTCTCGGCTTTCGCCGCGACCTGCTGACCGCCGCCGCGTACGGCGTCGACCAGTTCCTGTTCGTCTATGGCGATCGTCCGACCTCCGGCGCCCGCACCGGCCAGCTCACGGTACGCTCGATGATCGCGGAGCTGCGCGCGTTTCCGGCAGAGCACACGTTGACGACCATGCGGCCGTTTCGTGCCGGTGTCGCCGCCGGACCGGGTCCGCTTCCCGAGTGGAAACGCGACGCCGATTTCGTGTTCGCGCAGGTGCGGTTCTCCCTCGACGAGCTGCTCGAGTGGCGTTCGCACGTCGAGTTCGACGGGCCGGTCTATGCGGGCGTCATGGTCGTTCCGAGCGTCGCCATGGGTCGCAAGATCGGCGCCGACATCCACCAGCTCGCAGTTCCCGACGTTTGGCTCGCGGCGATCGAGCGTGATCCGAACGCCGGCGTCGAGCTCGCCTGTGATCTCGTCGAACGCGTACGCGAGTCAGGCGCGTTCGACGGAGTGCACCTGATACCGGTCAGCAGATACCGCGAAGCTGCCGCCCGTCTCGAACGGACGCGCTGAACGGGTGACGTCGTTCGACAGGGTTGCCGACCTGTACGACGCGGCGCGTCCGACCTACCCGGAGCACGTGTACGACGCGTTGGAGCCGATCGCGGGCGAGGTGGTGCTCGAAGGCGGGGCCGGCACCGGGCTCGCGACGCGTGCGTTGCTCGCCCGTGGCGCCCGCGTCGTTCCGTTCGATATCGGAGCGGTGATCCTTCGTAAGGCGCTGGCCCGTACCCCCGGCCTCGCGGCGGTGGTCGCCGACGGCGGCGTCTTGCCGTTCCGAGACGCGTGCCGCGGATCTGGTCTGTTTCGCGCAGTCGTGGCACTGGCTCGATCCGCAGCGTCGATGCGGCGAGTCAGCCCGAGTGCTCCGCGACGGAGGCCGCTGGGCCGGCTGGTGGTCGCACCCGCGCGCCGACGGCGAGGGGTGGTTCGACGCGTCCTGGGACGCATTCGAGGCTGTCTGCCCGACAACCAATCGCGCCCAGCGCGACGTCGACTGGGCGCAAGGAGTGAAGGAGTCGGGCCTGTTCACGGTGGGTGAACGCATCACCGTGGCTTGGGTGCGAGACTTGAGCGTCGCGGTGTGGCTCGCCGACGAGTGCAGCAAATCGTACGTTTCGGTCCTTCCCGAGCCGGATCGACTCGCCCTGGTGCACGAACTCGAGACGCTCGCACGCGGCCGCTATCCGAGCGGCGACATGCGCGTGCCGTACGAGACGTGGCTGTGGATCGCGACGAAACGCTGAGCGGGAGCTACAGGTCCGCGGGAATGGGCACGGTATGGGTGTCGCGGCCCGAGCGCAGGACGATGCCGGGCCGAGCGTCGGTGGCGCGACCGTCGGCCACGATCGTGGTGCCGTTCACGATCACTCTGTGCACACCGACGGAATCCGCGAACAAACGTGACGTCCCGCCGGGAAGGTCGTCGACGAGTTTCACCTCTCCGGTGTCGACAGTTTCGGGATCGAACACGAACAGGTCGGCGTAGTTGCCCGCCCGTATGGTCCCGCGGTCGCGGAGACCGAACAGTGCCGCAGGAATCTGCGTCATCAACTGCACGCAGCGTTCCATCGACACCAGTTGGCGACCGCGCAGCGAATCGGCGAGAAAGGACGTCGGGTACGGGGCGCCGCACATCCGGTCGAGGTGGGCGCCCACGTCCGATCCGCCGATCATGACGAGCGGATGATCCCACGCTTGGGCACGCATGGTCCACGATCGGTCGTCACCGTCTGACGGAAGCGGCCACAGCACGGTACGCAGGTCGTCTTCGATCACGATGTCGACCAGCGCGTCGAATTCGGACTTGCCGGCGCGTCGGGCCAGGTCGGCGACAACCTGACCTTTCAGGCCGTCATTCGCGGCGGAGAAGGTGTCGCCGATCTGGTAGCGGCCCCACGACGCGAGCCGGGAAAACACGCCGGCTTCCGGCGAGCGAGCCCGCTCGTCCATCCAGGCGCGCACCGAGGGTTCGCGCAGCTTCGAGATGCGTTCCGGTACCGGCAGGTTCATCACGTCGGACCAGCCCGGCATCATGAACAGCGCGCAGTAGTTGAGGAACGACATGTTCATCTCGACGAGGACCGGCATCGTCAACGCGATCACCGTGCCGCCACGAGCACGGGCGTTCTCACACGCCCCGACCTGATCGCGGTAGCGCTGCGGCTCGCGTGAATCGATTGTCAGCACGTTCCAGTTGAGTGGGCGCCGACCCGCGAGTGTCATTTCGGCCATGAGGTCCACCTCGGCGTCGGTGAACCCGCGCAGGCAGCCGTCGGTCACGTACTCGAGTGTCGTTCCCTCGTGCTCGCTGACCGCCCGGCACAGTGCGAGCACCTCATCGTTCGAGGCCCAACGCGACGCGACCGGTTGACCGTCGCCGTCGGAGTGCGTGAACGACAAGGTCGTCGAGAATCCGAGCCCGCCCGCGTCGAGCGAGTCGTGCAGCAGCGCGGTGATCGCGTCGAGTTGCGCGGCTGAGGCCTCGCTGCCGACGCTGTCGGCGCCCATGACGTGGCGGCGGAGCGCGCAGTGGCCGACCAGGAAACCGACGTTGAGCGCAACTCGGCCGTCGAGCGCGCCGAGGTAGTCGCCGAACGTGCGCCAGTTCCACGGCACGCCGGTCTCGAGCGCCCGAAGCGGCATGCCTTCGACTTTGGCCATCATCCGACGGAGATAGTCGGCGTCGGCCGGCGCGATCGGCGCGAGCGTGAACCCGCAGTTGCCCGCGATCATGCTCGTGACGCCGTGCAGGTTCGACGGGCTGGCAGCCGGATCCCAGAACAGCTGTGCGTCGTAGTGGGTGTGGGGATCGACGATGCCGGGTGCCACCACCAGTCCGTCGGCGTCGAAGGTCTTGGCGGCGTCTTCGCTGACGTCGCCGATCGCGGCGATCCGCTCGTCCCGGATGCCGACGTCGGCTCGGCGGGCCGGCGCACCAGTTCCGTCGACCACCGAACCGCCTCGGATCACGCAGTCGAGCATCGGCCAACCTCCCCGAACCGAAATAGAACGTGTTTCATTCTGTCATCTGGGAGGTGGGGCCGGGTCAGCGTTCGCCGGGCGGACGTTTGGCGGCGTGGAGCGCTTCGCGGCGGCTGGCCTGGGCCGCGGCCCGGGCGGCCCGTTGGCGTACCGCCGCGGCGCGGCGTTCGGCCTTGGCGACCTTGCGGCGCTCGCGCAGCTCGGCGCGTTCGGGATCGGCGTCGGTGACGCGGGCGGTCACACGCGAGACCAGCCCGAAGCTCGGGAGGTCGTCGACGCCGGCCGCGTCGTCCTCGGGGGCGACGTCCGCCAAGGCGAACTGCTCGTCCGAATCCAACAGCTCGCGCATCACCTCGCGTACCGGCGCGTCCGAGATCGCGTACGACGCAACCATCAGTCTGACCAGCTCGATGCCGTACTCGTCGATCACGGCGGGCAGCACCTCGTCGAGGTCGGCGCGGCTGGGTTCCTCGCTCCGGTCGCCGAGCAGTTCGACCGTCGCGTCGTTCGCGCGTTGGGTCAGCGCGGTCGATACCGCGTGCTGACGGTCGATCGACAGCCCGCGCAGCTTGCGCCGCACCAACGGGGCCAGCCCGTCGCCGAGGTGCACCGTCGCCCGGGGCAGGTTGAGCTGCGTGGCGAGCTCCTGACGTTGCTTCTCGTTGAGGCCGGCGAGGCCGCGTCGCAGCGCCTCGTCGCCGAGCGTGACGAGCGCAATGTCGAGACGTTTCAGATCCAGTTCGTCTTGCGCGGAGAGCTCTTCGTCCGGCTGGTGTTCGGCGCCGTCTTCAACCGCGGCGTCTTCAACCGCGCCGTCTTCGGTGTTCGTTGCGGTCGTATCGGGCTCGCCGCTGGCGGCCTGGTCTCGGTTGGCTTTGGTCGGGCTCATATGGCGTCAGCTTCGCACGTCTGGAGGGTTGGCGTAGTTTCGAGTGATGATCGACGATCGGCGCAGCGTCCGAAAGCGGATCGACAGGGTGTTGCGGGGGCTCGTAAGGCCGGCGATCTACGGCGAACGGATCCCCCTCGTGAGCGTCGCCCACCACGTACACGGTGAGCCGATCAGCCCATCGCAGGCGCGGGCCCGCGACTACGTCCCGTTCGCGGTCGGCGACGCGTGGGGGGGCGCCTGGGACACGACCTGGTTTCGGATGTGCGCGTCGATCCCGTCGGCCTGGCGCGGGTCCGAAGTCGTGGCGCTGATCGACCTGGGCGGAGCGGGGATGGTCGGATTCACCGCCGAAGGTCTCGTCTGGGACGGCGATCAGCCGCTTCAGGGGCTGCACCGCAAGCACCGCGAATACGTCGTGGCGCAACCCGCGCAGGGCGGCGAGGCGATCGAGCTGTGGATCGAAGCAGCCGCCAACCCGATCCCGCCGTGGGGCACCTCGCCGTGGCCGTTGCTCATGCCCGACGTCGACGGTCCTGCGATATACCGGCTCGGCCTGGCCGACCTCGCGATCGTTCGGCGCGAGGTCGAAGCCCTGTATTTCGACATGCTCGTGCTCGTCCAACTCCTCGACACGTTGGCGCACGACGGGCCGCGTGCCCCGCAAGTTTTACGCACACTCACTTCGGCATGCGACGTGATCGAAGAAGATGACGTCGTCGGTTCGGTCTCGGCCGCGCGGGCGGAACTCCGCGCGGAGCTGGAGAACCGCACCGGCGCGGACGCGCAGCGCACGAGCGCGATCGGACACGCGCACATCGACTCTGCATGGCTGTGGCCGACCCGCGAGACGAAGCGAAAATCCGCGCGGACGTTCGCGAATGCGCTGCGGCTGATGCAGGACTATCCCGAATACCGTTTTTCTGCTTCGCAGGCACAGCAGTACCGGTGGATGAAGGACCACTACCCGCCGCTCTACGAACGTATCCGCGAGCAGGTGCAGGCCGGTCGCTTCGAGCCGATCGGAAGCATGTGGGTCGAAGCCGACTGCAACGTCCCGTCCGGCGAGTCGCTGGTACGCCAGATCGTGCACGGCAAACGCTTCTTCCTCGACGAGTTCGACATCGAAACGACCGACCTCTGGCTCCCCGACGTGTTCGGATACTCGGCGGCGCTGCCGCAGATCCTCAAAGAAGCCGGCATCTCGGCGTTTCTCACCCAGAAGATGTCGTGGAACGACACCAACCGGTTCCCGCACAGCACCTTTTGGTGGGAAGGGATCGACGGGACACGGATCCTCACGCACTTCCCGCCCGCCGACACCTACAACGGCGACATGAGCGTCGGTGAGCTCACCAAGGGCGAACGTCAATTCATGCAGCACGCCGTCTCGAAGCATTCGCTGTACCCGTTCGGATACGGCGACGGAGGCGGCGGACCGACGCGGGCGATGCTCGAGTCGGCCCGCCGACTCGCCGACCTCGACGGAGTGCCCCGCGTCGAGATCGCCACGGTCGCGTCGTTCTGGGAGATGGTGCGCGCCGAATCTGCCGAGCTGCCGGTATGGGTCGGTGAGCTCTATCTCGAATATCACCGCGGGACCTACACAACGAACGGTCCGATCAAGCGCGCCAACCGGCGCAACGAGCAGGCCCTGCGCGCCGCCGAGCTGTGGTCGACCGCCGCCGCCTCCATGAACGGTGCGTGGACGGCCTATCCGGCGGATGCGCTCGACGAGGCGTGGAAGCTGCTGCTCCTCAACCAGTTCCACGACATCATCCCCGGGTCGAGCATCCACTGGGCGAACGAGGACTGCATGCGCGACCACGCCCAGATCGCGCAGTTCACCGCCGATGTGATTGGCGCCGCGCAACGGTCCATCGTCGAACAGGTCGACCCGACCGGCATGACACGCCCGTTGGTCGTCTTCAACGCCGCGTCACGCGAACGCAACGAACTCATCGAAGTGGAACTCGACCGTGGCCCGGTGCTCGTTCCCGTCACCGTGCCCGCCTGCGGCTACGCCACGATCGACCTCGACGCGGTGCGGCCACCGGCCCCGAATCCGGTGACGGTCTCGGAACGACTGCTCGAGAACGAATTGTTGCGGGTCACGTGGGATGATTTCGGTCTGCTGACGTCGATCTTCGACAAGGAGCACGACCGCGAAGTCCTCGCGCCCGGCGCGCGCGGCAACGTCTTTCAGCTGCACGACGACCAGCCCCGCGAGTTCGACGTGTGGAACGTCGACATCGACTATCTCGACGAACGGGTCGACCTGACCGACATCACGTCGATTACCGTCGTCGAGCGGGGCACCCACCGCGCCGCGGTTCGGTTCGTGCGCGGCTTCGGAACGTCCACGATAACGCAGACGATGCGGCTCGTGACCGGATCGAGGCGACTCGAGTTCGACACCGAGATCGAATGGCATGAGCGTCACAAGTTCTTGAAGGTCGCGTTCCGGTTGACGTGCTCGCGAGCCGCGCGACTTACGAAATCCAGTTCGGGTACCTTGAGCGGCCAACGCACACCAATACGTCCTGGGACGTCGCCCGCTTCGAGGTGTGCGCGCACCGGTGGGCCGACCTGAGCGAGCCGGGCTACGGCGTCGCCCTGCTCAACGACTGCAAGTACGGCTACGACATCCACGGTAACGTGATGCGTCTGTCACTCCTCCGGGGGCCCGGCTGGCCCGATCCGGACACTGACCGGGGCCGGCACCGCTTCTCGTATGCGCTGTTCCCACACGCCGGCGACCTGCGTGCGGCCGGAGTGGTGGGCGAGGCCGAAGCGTTCAACCTGCCGCTCGTGGCGGTGCCGGTCGGCCGCGGCGAGTCACAGCCCGGTCCGGGACCGTCGACCGCATCGGTGGTATGGGCAGACCGTCCGAACGTGACCGTCGAGGCGGTGAAAAAAGCTGACCGCGAGGACGCCGTCGTCGTGCGGGTCAGCGAGGCCTGGGGCACCCGCGGTCCTGTCCGCATCTCGACGTCGCTGCCGGTCCGGTCCGCGACACGCGTCGACGTGCTCGAGCGCGACGTTCGTACGATGCGATGCGACGACGGTGTCGTGGAACTCGACCTCCGCCCGTTCGAGCTCGTCACGCTCAAGTTCACGCTTGCCCGATGAAAGCACGAGCCGAGATCCAAGACGTCAAGGGACCACAGGCTCGGACCGCATGACCGGACCGCGGCGAACCCATCTGGACCGGTCCAGCGACGCGTGACGAGACAGTCGGGCCCCGGGCCAGGGTCGCGGCAGCGGTGCGCGGTTCGGGCTATCGTGAGCGTCGACAAGCTGTCGACCTCTTGCGGGAGAGACTCGGGGCGTGCAACCCGCACGTCACCCCGGGCGCCGAAGGAGCAACCGCTCCCCGGAAACTCTCAGGCACCCGAACCGCTGGAGTGAGGCACCTCTGGAGAGCAGGCCCGACGTGTCTTGCGACACGGCGGATCTCACCGACGGGGAAAGCGACCAAGCGGGAAACGACCCGCAGCCTCGCGAATCTCTCAGGTTCCGCGACAGAGGGGAGTTCGGCCGCCGGCGCGGCCGAACCGACCCGCCCGACCGAACCAACGAGGTGCGACGATGGGCGCGAGCCTGTTGCCTGACGACCAGACCGAGCGCGACGACGTTCGCAGCACGTTCGCCGACCGCCACATCGGCGTCAGCGAAACCGAACAGTCGGCGATGCTCGCGCACCTCGGATATCCGACCCTCGAAGCGCTGATCGACGCGGCCGTCCCGGCCACGATTCGCGAACGCGTCCCCCTCGCGCTCGACCCCGCCTTTTCGGAGTCGGAGGCACTGGCGAGACTCCGTGTGCTGGGCGCCCGAAACGAGGTGTTCACTTCGTTGATCGGGCTCGGTTACTCCGACACGATCACCCCCAACGTGATCTTGCGCAACGTCCTCGAGAATCCGGCCTGGTACACGGCGTACACGCCGTATCAGCCCGAAATCTCGCAGGGTCGGCTCGAAGCGCTCCTGAACTTCCAGACGATGGTCGCCGACCTCACCGGCATGGAGATCGCAAACGCGTCGATGCTCGACGAGGCGACCGCCGCGGCCGAAGCGATGTCGTTGCTCCACCGGATCAACGGCGATCAGGGCGACGTGTTCCTCGTCGACGCCGACTGTCTTCCTCAGACCATCGAGGTCGTACGCACCCGGGCCGAACCGCTGGGGATCGCCGTGGTCGTTGCCGACCCGCACGGCGAACATGTCGTCGCGGATTGTTTCGGCATGCTGCTGCAATACCCCGGCGCGAGTGGCCGTGTCCGCGACCAAGCCGCGGTGATCGCGCGGGCGCACACCTCGGGCGCGCGGGTCGCGGTCGCTGCCGACCTGCTGGCCCTCACGTTGGTGGTCCCGCCCGGCGACATCGGTGCCGACGTCGTGGTCGGCTCCTCGCAACGGTTCGGCGTTCCCCTCGGATTCGGCGGCCCCCACGCCGCGTATTTCGCCGACACGCGACGAGTTCAAACGGACACTCCCCGGTCGGCTGGTCGGCGTGTCCATCGACACGGCGGGACGTCCGGCGTATCGTCTCACGCTCCAAACCCGCGAGCAGCACATCCGTCGCGAGAAGGCGACGAGCAACATCTGCACCGCCCAGGTTCTGCTCGCCATCATCGCCGGTCTCTACGCTTCGTATCACGGCGCATCGGGCCTACGCGCGATCGCGTCGCGCGTCCACGCGCTGGCCTGCACGCTGGCCGCGAGCCTGCGCGTGGGAGGGGTAGACGTCCTGTACGACCATTTCTTCGACACGATTGCCGTCCGGGTGCCCGGACGCGCCGACGAGATCGCAGCGGCGGCGAGATCCCGACGCATCAACCTGCGCATCATCGACGGCGACACGCTCGGCATCGCACTCGACGAAACCACGACGCAGGAGATCGTCGGACAGGTGTGCGAAGCGTTCGGTGTCGGGCTCACCGACGCCGCGAACGTCGACTCCCTCCCCGACGAGCTGCACCGAACGTCGCACTTCCTGACCCATGCAGTGTTCTCGGCGTATCGATCCGAGCACCAGATGCTGCGCTATCTCCGTCGGCTCGCCGACCGCGACCTCGCGCTTGACCGCACGATGATCCCGCTCGGCTCGTGCACGATGAAGCTCAACGCGTCCGCCGAGATGGAACCCATCACCTGGCCCGAGTGGGGGCGTATCCATCCGTTCGCACCCAACGAACAGGTCGGCGGATACCGCGAGCTGATCTCCGACCTCGAACGATGGCTCGCTGAGATCACCGGCTACGACGCAGTGTCCTTGCAACCGAACGCGGGCTCCCAGGGTGAGTACGCGGGCCTGCTCGCGATCCGGCGCGTACCACGCGTCGCGTGGTGAAGCCGAACGCGACGTCTGTTTGATTCCGGCGTCGGCGCACGGAACGAACGCGGCATCTGCCGCGATGGCCGGTATGCGCGTCGCGGTGATCGCCTGCGACGACAACGGCAACGTCGATGTGGACGACCTCGACGCCAAGATCGCGTTGCACGCCGAACGGCTGGCCGCGTTGATGGTCACGTACCCGTCGACGCACGGTGTGTTCGAGGAGCGCATCGGCGACATCTGCACCCGTGTGCACGACCATGGCGGTCAGGTGTACCTCGACGGCGCGAACCTCAACGCCCTCGTCGGCGTCGCCCGGCCCGGACGGTTCGGTGCCGACGTCTCGCATATCAATCTGCACAAGACCTTCTGCATCCCACACGGCGGAGGCGGTCCTGGTGTCGGACCGATCGGTGTGCGCGCACACCTCGCGGCGTTCCTCCCGAATCATCCGCTGCAACCGGACGCCGGGCCGAAGAGGGGAGTGACGATCAGCGCCGCGCCGTGGGGTTCGGCCGGGATCCTGCCGATCTCGTGGGCCTACATCGCGATGATGGGTTCGGCCGGTCTGCGTCAGGCCACCTACGTCGCGATCCTCAACGCGAACTACCTCGCGTGCCGGCTCGCCCCGCACTATCCCGTTCTCTATAGCGGCGCGCACGGACTCGTCGCGCACGAGTGCATCATCGACCTGCGTCCAATCACGAACGAGACCGGGGTCACCGTCGACGACGTCGCCAAGCGGCTCATCGACTACGGCTTCCATGCACCCACGATGTCGTTTCCCGTCGCCGGCACGCTGATGATCGAACCGACAGAATCCGAAGATCGTGTCGAGCTCGACCGTTTCGTCGATGCGATGGTCGCGATCCGGGCCGAGATCGATGCGGTGGGCGCGGGAGAGTGGCCGAGCGACGACAACCCGCTCGTGCATGCGCCCCACACCGCGTTCGACGTGACCTGCGACGACTGGAAACGCCCGTATTCGCGCGAGCTGGCCGCGTTCCTGCCGCGGCGCTGCGACTGCAGAAGTATTGGCCGCCGGTCGGTCGTATCGACAGCGTCTACGGCGACCGCAACGTGTTCTGCTCCTGTCCGCCGATGGAGAGCGACACCTAACACGCCGGTTCTTCCTGGGGAAACGACCGGGGCGCGTGGACGTGTCGGACCGTTGGCCCGAGACTCTCGCGTGGCCGACCGCCCGGGCCGAGGAGGCCCCGCGGGTGGGACGTGGGTGCTGCGGCCCGTTATCGCGGCTGTCGTCGCGAGTCGGCCCACCCGCCGGGCGTCGTCCCGTCGGTACGGACGAGGCGGTGCCGGAAGAGCCAACGATCGCCGTCGGACACGTAGCTGTCGCGGTAGCGACCCCAATGGTCGACGCCGTGTTCGGTGACCGCGAGGAAGTAGCACGCGCCGTGCGCCTCAGCCGGTGTGCGCATCTCGATCGTCAAGTTCGAGATGTGATGGCGGATGACCGGCACCGCGGCTGTGCTCGCGAGATGTGTGCCGACGCCGCCGAGAAACGCCCGGATCGCGTCTCGACCGCGACACGGTTCCTCACCGTGCACTTCGAGCACACCATCGACCGCGAACAGCGCGGCGAAGTCGTCGTAGCGGCCCGTATCGGCGAAATGCGCGTACCCGGCGACGAGCTCGCGGATCTGTTCGCGCGCGCCGAGCTCCCAAGGCTCCACCGGACGACGCTACCGCCAGACGCGCCGAGGCAGGCCTGGAAGGTTGAGCATCCTGCACGTTGGTGGTCGCGGACCGCAGGTCGTGGCGCCGGATGAGCTCGTGTCACGTCGTTCGGCTCGCGACGCCAGCGCGGCAGCGTGTCGTCGAAGCCGCGTTTGGGGCGGCACCGATAGTCCGAGTCGTACACGTCGATCCGCGGGCACGCCCCGGGGAGTTCCGGACGTGTCGGCAGCCGGTGCGAGACGTCGACGTGCCGGAGCGTCCGAACGCCAGCACGACAAGCTCGAACGTGATCCCGATCGCCACCGCGATCGGGATCCGTGACCAGCGCCTGGGCGAACAGCGCGGCGAATCTCATCCGCATCGGCGCCGATGTCGACACAAGCCGCGGCGTGTGCACGACGGCCGTGCATGGCCACCTCATCCCTGAAGACTCCTCGGTCCGTCCTGGACCGAGCTCACCGGACCTCGGATCCTTGCGCGGTCCGGGTCTGATCGGCGCAGCTCAGGCGGGTCTGAAGACAACCAACCCAACCGTGTCGGACACCGCGTCGAGCGCGACGACGACCGGCAGATCGAGTCGAAGGTCGGAGAGCTCGACGCCGGCGAGGTTCCCGACGAGGCGCGGGCCTTCTGCGAGTTCGACGACCACGACCGCGTAGGGCGGCTCGAACGCAGGATCGACCGGCCGGTGGGTGATCGTCCAGGTGAATACCCGCCCGCGGCCGGTCGCGAGCTCCCAGCCGACGTCAGGCGACCCGCACGCTGCACAGCGATAGCGGGGCGGATGCCGCCAGGTTTGGCACTGCCGGCAGCGCTGCAGGCGAAGTTCGCCGCGCGCCCAGAACGCGTACAGCTCGGCGTTCAGACCCGTCGGCGCGGGAAGGATGCGCGCTGGGCCGCTCGTTCATCGGTCCACTCCCAACACGACGATGCTGCCGTCACCGAAGTCGCCCCAACCGGTGACGCATCCGATCTGCGCGTCGGCCACTTGCGCGGCGCCCGCGTCACCTCGCAGCTGACGGACGGCCTCGATCACGTGGTTCATTCCCCACATGTGTCCCTGCGAAAGCAGCCCGCCGTGGGTGTTCGTCGGAAATTGTCCGTCGAGCTCGAGGTGCCCGTCCCGCACGAACGCGCCTGCTTCACCGGGCCCACACAAGCCGAGCGCTTCGAGCTGCAGCAGCACCACGTACGTGAAACAGTCGTAGATCTGCAAGAAGTCCATGTCGAGCGGCTGTACTCCGGCCGCCGCGAACGCACGGGGAGCCGCGTGGGTGAGGCCGATACACATCGGGTCTGCGCGATTGGTGATGTCGTCGGCGGGGAAGGGGTGACCCTCGGCGCCGCCCAGGATGACAGCCGGCCGGCGGGCGAGGTCGCGTGCGTGTTCCCCCGACGTCACAACCACTGCCGCCGCGCAGTCAGTTTCGAGGCAACAGTCGAGGAGGCGGAACGGTTCGCTCACCCACGGCGACGCGAGATAGTCGTCCATCGTGAGTGGTGTCCCGCGGCATCAGTGCCTTCGCGTTGAGGTGCGCGTGCTTGCGGAACCCAACCGCGATCGAACCCGTATCAGTCGCAAGGGTGCCGAAAAGCTGCTGGTACCGTGTCGCGATCCACGCGTAGTACTGCGCGGCACTGCGCGCGCCGTACGGAACGTAGAAGTCGACGACGGTATCGGCCACCGCACTGGCATCGAGACCTCGGCGAGGGCGCGGCACGCCCGGGCGGGGCCGAAAGGCCGAGTATCCGTTCCATCCGACCACGACGAGCACGTTGCGAGCGATGCCCGCCCGCACCGCTAACGCCGCGTGCTGGAGCGATGCGGTCGGGCTCGCTCCGCCCATGTGCACCGTGGTCGCGAGCCGGAGGTCCTCGACACCGAGGTTGGCGGCCAGCTCCTCGCTGGTGGTGTAGCCGGGGGGCGGGATGATCCCGTCGATGTCGGCGACCCTGAGCCCGGCGTCGGCGATTGCGCCGGTCGCGGCTTCGAGCATCAGCTCGACCGGCAGCCGCGCCGCGCCCCGCACGTAGTCGGTTTCGCCGACGCCGACGATCGCTGCCGGCAGCTTCTGGGCGTCCACCAGAGCCGGATGCTATGTGACCCGCGGACAGCGATATGCTGGGTTACTCGTCGGTAACTTCGTCGGACGGGATCTCATACAGATACGTACTTATCTTGTTTGTGCTCCACATATGTCGGCGATCGATCTCGAGCACGCCTTCATCGGCGCTGACCGATACCGATCTTGTCCACACACTGTTTGGCCGGAGGACCCATGTCGACGTTCTCGCTCGAGCTCAACGAAGACCAGCTTCAAATCCAGCAATGGGTCCACGACTTCGCAGCCGACGTGATCCGGCCCGCCGCACCCGAATGGGACGAACGCGAGGAGACCCCGTGGCCGATCGTCGAGGAGGCCGCCAAGATCGGTCTGTACTCATGGGACTTCCTGGCCAGTTGCTTTGGTGATCCGACCGGCCTGACCTTCCCGGTCGTGTCCGAGGAGTTGGCGTGGGGAGACGCGGGAATCACGCTCGCGATCATGGGCACGACGCTCGGCGTATCGGGCATCGTCGGCAACGGCACGCCGGAGCAGATCGCAGAGTGGGTACCGGAATGCTTCGGCTCACCCGACGACGTTCACGTCGCGGCGTTTGCGGTGAGCGAGGCCGACGCCGGATCCGACGTGTCGTCCCTGCGCACGCGAGCGGTCTATGACGAAACGAAGGACGAGTGGGTCATTAACGGCACAAAGACGTGGATCACCAACGGAGGGATCACACACGTTCCGTGTGTGCACGTAGTCGTCGCCGCGGTCGAGCCCGACCTGAAGGGCCGCGGCCACGCGTCGTTCGTCGTCCCGCCGGGTACGCCCGGACTCACGATCGGGCCAAAAGTTCAAGAAGATGGGTATCCGCGCAAGTCACACGGCAGAAGTCGTGTTGTCTGACGTACGCGTTCCCGGACACTGCCTGCTCGGCGGAAAAGAGAAACTCGACGCGCGCGTCGCCCACGCCCGCGAAGGCAAGTCGAGCCGCGTGCAGGCCGCGATGAGCACGTTCGAGGCGAGCCGGCCACTCGTCGGCGCGCAGGCGCTCGGCATCGCACGCGCCGCGTACGAGTACGCATTGGAGTACGCAAAGCAGCGTGAGGCGTTCGGACGGCCGATCATCGATGAACCAAGCGATCGCGTTCAAGCTGGCCGACATGCGAATGCAGATTGACGCGGCGCGGCTACTCGTGTGGCGCGCGTGTTGGATGGGCGCCACCGGCAAGGAGTTCAAAGCCGGCGAGGGTTCGATGTCGAAGCTGTACGCCGGAGAGGTCGCGGTGAAAGCGACCGAAGAAGCGATTCAGATCCTCGGCGGCGCCGGCTACGTCAAAGAGCATCCGGTCGAGCAGTGGCATCGCGACTCCAAGATCTACACGATCTTCGAAGGGACATCCGAGATCCAGCGCCTTGTGGTCGCTCGCAGCATCTCCGGCCTGCATATTCCCTAGTGACGAGCTGACGACGCTTCGGCGGAGATCCACGAAATCCCAACTAACACTCAACAGCGGCTAAATCTCATCGTGTGGCGTCGACCCGGGACCGCAGGCCGGGTGTGTGGGAGGTGCGGGCCTTCACCGACCGCGACGCGGATGGCCACGTCAGCCATGTCAGCCGCACAGTGCACGGCGGCAAACGCGATGCCCAGCGCGTTGCGGCCGAGCTGACGGTCCGAGGCCAGACCCGTACCGGTGGTCGGACTGTCGCCGACCCTCTCGACGAATGGATAGAGCTGAACGAGGCGTCCTGGTCGACGTCCTCCAAGCGGGACCAGCAGAGCCGAGCCAAGTTTCGGCGTCACAGTTTCAGTGGGGCCACCATCGCGTCCATCCCGGCGCGTAACGCGGAGATCGCCGGCACCACCGGCGCCACGCGGTACGAGAAATACGGGGCGTACGACACCGTCAGAACCGGGTTGCCGCTCGGGGTCAACTCGGTCGCGTACTCGGCTGTGCCCCACGAGGCGAGCCAGTCTCCGGTCGAGAGGTGGACGACGCCGCCGCAGCAGAGCGCCGGCCCGACGCGGTTGTCGGTCACCTGTGCGATCTCGGTCGCGGTTCGTGTGGCGGGATCGATCGCGAATCGCAGCGCTCGCACCGGTCGCAACGGCAGCGTGCCGTTGTCTTGCACGGTGAGCGTCCCGTCGGGGAGGATCCGCGCGTCGTGCTGTCCGGAGAACAACGCGTCCGGGTTGCTCGCCGCGGTACTGATCGCCGGTCACAGTGAGGCTCTGCGCGGTCAAGGTGCCACCGAGCTTCCAGATGATGGCGCCGCTGCGCATGTCGATCGCATACACCGCGTCGAAGTGGCGGCTGCTGAAGACGAGCTCGTGGTTGCCGAGCAGCTGGATCGAGTTCATGTGGATCACATCGGGGAACTGGTTCCGCCAGTTGAGATTCGCGGTCGCGACATCGATGTGCGCGGCCACGCTCCAACTCCACACAACCTTGTTCGCGGCGTTCAGCTCGACGATCTCGTTGTCGGTGATGGTCGACTGCGACGAGAGACCCCATGTCGACAGATCGACGCCAGGGCGCGACACGTCGAGGATCGCCAAGTAGTTGCCTCCGGGAAGCAACTGAAGATCGTGCTCGTCGAGCGTCATCTTGGTGGTGCCGACGGTGTGCTTCACTGACCCGTTGAGTCCGCGGAGCGAGAAGGTGCCGGCGGTCGCCACCTCGTTGCCGCTCGCCCAGCCGATGATCGACGAGCCGAAGAACTTCGCGTCAGTCGGTGTGTTGGGATCGCGGTACCACCACACCGGCACGCCCTGCGCGTCGAACGCGACCACGTAGTGCCCGCTCGGCGCGCTCAACGACGCCGCCGGCGTCACGAGTAACCCGTTCGTCTGGGGCGTACCGTTCACGGTCGCGGAGTATTTCGGGAAGTCTGCCGGCAGGCACCGCACGAAGTACGAGTGCCCGGCGCCAGTGATCTGGAGGGACTGGCCGGGTACGAGACGGGCCCGCACATCGGCGCGGCCGGGAAACCTCTTGCCGCCGACGACGCTTCCCGCGCCCGTGGTGACGACGTGTGTTGTCGGATGCCCGGCGCACGAAACGGCGTAGTCGGTCGTGCGGACCGAGAATGCCGGGCTGAGCGCGGGTGTAGTCGTGATCCCGAACGGCGCGCTCGCCGCCGACGCGGGCGTCGAGGTCGCGAGGGGCGCGGCCGCGAGCGTGCACGCCAAACCGATGACCGCCACTACCGTGTTCCGAACTCATGTGCATCGCCAATCTTCTAGTCGGGAACTGCGCTGACGACCATGTGGCCGCCCGGCCCCGAGTTCGGGTCTTTGTACGAGATGAAGATCGTCGAATTCGTGCTCAGCTCCGGGTGCCCTTCCACGCCTTGGCAGTAGCCTACGGAGTTCGGATTGCAGTCGGGCAGGACTCCGGACCGGATGAGGTGCCACGGCGTGCCGATCTTGGTCGCGCCGAGGAGGTTATAGCTGCCATCGATGGTCGTGGTCTCGATCATGCGGAGCCCGCTCGGGAACTGCCCGACCGAGATGCTCAAGGGCGTCCACTGCGACGTCCCGTCGGTGGTCATCGCGGCCGGCTTGTAGTCGTACGGGACGCCGAGCTTGGCGGGCGTGACCTACCACGCGTGACCGGCGCCACACGTGACGAACTGCGCGGGCAGCTCGACGAGAACGTCGTGAGGCGACCTTTCACGTAGTTCGGCCAGCCGAATATGTGCGACGGTGCGAGAATGTCGCCGATGCCGCGGTGGGCCGGAACACGTCTATGCCGCGCGATGTGCCGGACGCGCCAATTGTGGAGCATGTAGCCCCAGCCTTCGGCCCGTGCGACCGCCGGCTCTCATGAGCTGACGGAAGCAGTTCTATAGGTCGCGGCGAGCGTTCACTAGCGACCAAACGTGAGGTGCCACATCGGCGTTGTCGACCGTTGTTGCATTGTTCTTCCTCTAGGTCTTCCTGTCCGGGTGTTGAGGTTGCACGTCCACCACTTGGTGGGGGCGGCGATGGACCCTTTGGTTCCTTCCACAGAGACAGAGGAGCCCATCACCGTGACCCCAGCAGAGATCATCTACCACCGGCGCGTCGCCGTGTTGGAACATGCCAAGGAAGCCGGGAATGTGGCCGAGACGTGCCGGGCTTCGGGATCTCCCGAACCCGGTTCTATGAGTGGAAGACCTGGCCGACCGTACGGGCTCGAGGCCTTGATGCCCAAGGACCGCCGGCCGCCGCAGATGCCGAAGCCACCCCCACCCACGTTGTCCAGGATCTTTTGACCCTGGCCGTGGTCGAGCCCACCATCGGGTGCCGCCAGTACGCCGATCGCCTGGACGACCGGGGCTTCGCATGGCGAAGTCGACGGTGCAAAAGCATCCTGGTGGGCCACGGCCTGGGCCGACGCTACCAGCGCCTGGCTCGGGCGGCGGTGATCGCCGCGGCCACCACCGGGCTTGTGACCGAGGCGGCCGCGGATGACCGGCTGTTCGGGTTCTGCACTGGGCGGCACGGCCCCGGTGATCTGGTCGCGCCTGGACAGCTTCTACATCGGGAACCTCAAAGGGGTGGGCAAGGTCTACCAGCTCACCGCCATCGACATCTTCACCCGCTGGGCGTTCATCCTGATCGTGCTCGGGACCCGGACGGACCACGCCCACTGCCCGCTTCTTCGACCACGTCATCGGCCGTTACCGACGCCTCGGTGTCACCGTGCGAGCGGTGCTGACCGACAATGGACCCGAATATAAGGCCAGCACGTTCACTGGCCCACCGTCGCCAAGACGAACTCACCCACCATCGGATCCCGTCCCGCTCCCCGAACCACAACGCGGTGTGTGAACGGTTCCAGGGCACCGCACTCCAAGAATGCTGGCGGCCGGCCTTCCATCGACGACGCTTCACCAGCGTCCGCCAACTCCAAGCCGAGATCGACACCTGGCTCGTCCAGTACAGCAACCGTCGCCACAACCTGAAGATTCCTAAGAGGCTGTTGGGAAAGTTTGTGCTGGTGGGGGTCGGATTGCCACGTGTTGGGTGTCGGTTTGTCACATACTTAAATCATGCGAACACAGCAGGATCGACAGACGATTACGTGGCGTACGACGCATGGTGATATGTCCGATGTGGAGTGGGAACTGATCGCGGATCTGGTCCGTCCGGCGTGGTCGCCGGGGAAGATGGGACGGCCGATCACCCATGACCGACGCACGATCGTCGACGCGATCTTCTATGTGTGCGCGACGGGCTGTCAGTGGCGGGCGCTGCCGGACCGGTATCCGAACTGGAACACGGTGCACCGCTATCACCTGGAGTGGTCGAAGGATGGGACGTGGGAACGTGTCTGCGACCGGCTCCGGACGTTGGTGCGCGAGTCGGAAGGTCGCGATGGGGATCCGTCGGCGGGGATCATCGATGCTCGCAGTGTGCGGGGTGCGTCGACGGTGACGAGTGAAACGAGGGGTTTCGACGCTGGGAAGAAGATCTCGGGCCGGAAGGTGTTCGGTGTGGTCGACACGCTCGGTTTGTTGCTCGCAGTGTTGGTCGTCGCGGCGAACACGTCGGACAACGTGGGTGGGATCGCGGTGATCGACGAGGCCCGCCCCAAGTCGTCACGGTTGCGGAAAGTCTGGTGCGACGCCGGGTTCAAACGTGCGTTCGCGCAGCACTGCCGCGCTCACCACCTCTCGGCAGAGGTCGTCGATCGGATCCACGCCAACCGTTTCGAGGTCCTGCCCAGACGATGGGTTGTGGAACGGACCTGGTCGTGGTTGACGAATCATCGCCGTCTACAAATCGACTATGAACGCGACCCGCACGTCACCAAAGGATTCGTGTGGGCCGCGCACAGCCGACTGCTCCTCCGCCGACTCACCCAACCACACACACCATGATCCACCAGCCCAAACAATCGCGACAGCCTCTAAGAAGAGAACGCAGGGTGTCGTCGAGTGTCGAACAAGGAAGGTTTCGGAAATGAACGGGGTGGACGGCCCCTGGAGGCGAAACTGGCCAGCATGTTGCTCCGCGCTGCGACACCGGATGACGCCAGGGAGGTGGCGAACGTTCATGTGCGCTCTTGGCAGGTCGGCTATCGGGGTCTCATGCCCGACGGGTACCTCGACGCCCTCCGACGCGAAGACCGCGCCGAGCGATACACGTTCGGCTTGTCCGACCCACTTCAACCAGCAACCATCGTCGCCGTCGATGAAGGAATTGTCTGCGGGTTCGCGACGGCCGGTCCCGCCTGGGGCACTGACGGGCACGGGAGCGGGGAACTGCACGCTCTGTATGTCGATCCGCCGAGTTGGGGTCTTGGCGTCGGCCGAGCGCTCATCGCCGCTGCCCGTGAGCACCTGTGTAGCCAAGACTTCACCGAGGCGTGTTTGTGGGTCCTGGTTGGCAACGATCGCGCTGAGCGCTTCTACCGGGCTGACGGATGGGTCTCGGACGGCACCCAACGCGTCGCTGCAGTTCACGGATTAGTGGTCGACGAAATTCGCTACGAACGACATCTCGTATGACGCGAATACGGAGCGACGAATATCCGCCCGTGCCATCGGTCGTTCGCAACAAGGCCATTGCGCTAGGAGCCGTGCGCTGGCTCGACGAACTCCCCGCGCTCATCGCGAGTCTGGAATTGGATTGGTCTCTAACTGTCGGTCGCGCATATGACGACGCGACCGAAGCCTTCGTCGCCGAGGCGAGACTCGACGACGGCACGCCGGCAGTCCTGAAGTTGCTCGTGCCCCGCGAGGGCGATGCCGCGAGAAACGAGATCACGGTCCTGCGCCTCACGAACGGCCAAGGCTGCGCGCGGCCTGTTGCGGTACGACCTGGTTCGGGGCGCGCTGCTGGTCGAGCGGCTCGGCCGGTCCCTGAAGGAGATCGGGCTCCCAATGGAGCAACGGCACGAGATTCTCTGTATGACGGCTGCTCGCATCTGGCGTCCGGCGCCCGAGTGTGGTCTGCCAACCGGCGCCGAGAAGGGCCAATGGCTGATCGACTTCATTACGAACAGCTGGGAGCAGCTCGACCGTCCCTGTTCGCAGCAAGCCGTCGATCATGCGCTCGCATGTGCGGAACGTCGCATCAATGCACACGACGACGAACGCGCCGTGCTTGTTCACGGCGACGTCCATCAGTGGAACGCGCTCGAAGCGGGCGTCGGGTTCAAGCTTGTCGATCCGGACGGTCTGCTCGCAGAAGCTGAGTACGACATGGGCATCGTGATGCGCGAGGACCCCCTCGAACTCCTTCACGGCGACCCGCGAGCGCGCCCGCTGGTTGGGAGCCCGTACTGGCCTCGACGCGATCGCGATCTGGGAATGGGGTGTCGTGGAGCGGGTGTCGACCGGGCTGTTATGCACGAGAGTCGACTTGCAACCGATCGGACGGGAGATGCTCGCCGCCGCCGATCACGTCGCCCACTGACGCGGAGTTCCCAGGCACCGCACTTCATCGTCCCTAATCTGTCCCTACAATCGTGCTGACGTGTGCCGCGACGGCAGGCCGGGTGGCAGGACGTTGACTCAGTAAAAGCCCTGGTCAACCACGAATAGGGACAACACCAGACGATGGCCCATCAGCCGGTAGACGGTCCGGCTAGGGCTCATAACCCGAAAGTCGCTGCGGTGCTGTCGGCCATGCTCGGTCAGGATTGGGTGGGATGCCCGATGATCCGTGAGACGGCATCTGCGTACGAGAGTGGCTGCGCAGCGTGTGACGTCAACCGTCGTCAGGTCTGGTGTCGCGCGAAGCTAGGCAAGTGCTTTTGCTCGGGGTGCCCGGTGCTTAGCCTGGCGCGAATCGGAGACAGTGACTGAGGCCCCGCCTAGGGCGAGCACGCCGAGCAACTGACGCGCCGACTTGGAGTAGTTAGTCGGGTCGAGCAAGCGGTAGAGCTGCGTTGGACTTGTGCCGAGGCGTTCCGCCGCCTGCCGGACCGACAATCCGGAGGCGGCAAGTCGATCCTTCGCTGCCAACGTGAGCTCGTACATGCCCAGCCGGGCGATGTAGTCCGGGTCCGCGTTGACGTCAAGAACGGAGTCGATATGCACGCTGCCTTCTGCGCCCGAGGCAAGTCGGTAGGTGAACGCCTCCCGGCCAAGTTCCGAATCCACATAAACATCCGCTAGCCGGTCCTGCGGAGACGGCGCCGGGTCGCAGCGCCCGAACGGGAATGGCAAAACGCCGCGTCGGGTCGCGACGTCGAAACGGCGGTGACGGCTGTCGGCGGTGACCTTCAGGATTTTCAAAGCTTGCCCTCCCCTACGAGTGTATCGATGACCTTTCGGATCGCGCGAGTTGCGCTGCCCTCCATCGGCTGCTCATTGTCGAGATCCCACTTCACGACCAGCCGATCGTCCCGGTACACGTGCACGTGGCGAGGGGCGTGATCACCAACGAAGGTGACGAAGATGAACCCGCCACGTCGGATCCTCGACATCCAAATATGGTACCACCTACGGTAACACTTCGGACCGGTCCCGAGTGGGGCACCGTTTCGGACGCAGGCGCCTCGAAGAACCGCGCAGGCGACGAAAGCGCGGCGTTAGAAGGAATTCCTGCGCGAACTTATCGAGATGGTCCGGACCGCTGCCTCTGAAATGGCGTCGATCTCCCCCCTCACGCACCAAAGCGGACGCCAGAGCACAGGTTGGCGGCCAGAGGAGCCTATCCTCGCTCCCTACAGGGAGAGATATCAAGAATTCACATGTCGTCGTTTGAAGGAGATGATTATGAATGGACCAGATCTTGATTACAGGGAGTCGATATGGCGCGCGCTAGAAGAGCTTCCCAACTCTGACGTCAGCGGTCGGTTTGTGACCTTAGAAGTTGAGGAACGCTTAGGGTCGATTCTTGACGACATCCATGACCGTGTCCGATCCGACGTTGAATATAGTTCTGTTCTTTGCTACGGAAGAACTAAGCGAGGGCGATGCACGCTCAGTTCTGTCGGCCGTCGAGTCATGGGCAAGTGTCGCGTCGTACGCAGTCGGCTGGGTTTACGCGCCTCAGAGTCCGTTCTCGAAGAAGCTCGCCGGGTGGCTCAAGGAAGTGCCGGGCAAGTTACGCGAAATCGCCGAAACGCTCAAGAATGCACTACTCGACGTCGCGCATGCTCTTGGAGTTAACTCTTGGTCGATCGGAGTCGGATTCCCGTGGGGCATCTCCGTGAGCATTGGATGGAACGTGACGTAGTCGTCAACCCGGTCAGGCGCGGGAAGCGCAAACGTCACAGGGCAACGCAGCCGAGCGCGAGCATCGGTCGTTCCCATGGCCAGATTCCGGGAATACTCGGGACGGCGATTTGACGGCGCTCTTTGCAGCAATCGCGTCCCTTTGTTTTGTTTCCTTCCCGTTCATCCGGTGCGCTGGGCTCAGAAGGTCGGTCCCACCATCACCGACGAAACAATCTCTCTGGACTCCGTGATGTCGGGATTCCTGCTACCGGAACCGGCAACCGAGCGTCCACCGTACGTGCCGCTCGTGATCGAGTGGCCGCACGAGGCGGCACCGACCGCTTCCTTCAAGACACTTACGGCATGAAGCTTCGAGTAATCGGCAGCACCTGAAGCCTGCCTGCAATAGCGGCCCTCGGCAGTCGGTGCTCGAGCCTGCGCTCAATGTCCGTACTGGGATACCTCTATTGTGGATTCGTACCGTCGTACTTCGACGCGGTCCGACTTAGGAGTGACGTCTCACCATCCCAACATTCATCCCAACAACTCGCAGGACCGGCCGCGATGGGGTGGACCCGCTGGAACGCAAACGCCGAGGTCAGCGCACTGCGTCGTATTGCGCAGACGAAGGTCAGAGACCTACACGATCTTCGAAGGAACCTCCGAAATCCAGCGCCTTGTCGTCGCCCGCAGCATCTCGGGCCTGCACATACCCTGATCTGAGTCCGGGAGTCGGGTCCTATCCGGACCGCTCATCCCTACGCCATCCCTACAACTTGTCGCGCGAGTTCGCCCGTGGCGACGATCCGCGAGAAGCGACGGGGTGTCTCGGAAATCCGGGTCTTCAACGACGGATCTTGTCCGGCCGGGTGTACGAAACCGAGCGGGTCGCGGCCGCGCTCGTGGGCTACTTCACGACGGCCAACCTCGAGGCGCTGGCGCTCTGGCCCACGGGTGGATGGCCGACAACGTGAACGACGTCGGTGACGAGATCCGCTCGGTCGTGGTCTTGCCGACTCGCCGCCGCGCCCGGTCGTTCTGGCCGGAGTCTCGGGTTCTGATTGGGGAGAGGTCGTGTTCCGCCGCGCCGCGGATGTCGCGGCGGAACTGGACGCGGATCTCCTCGTGGCTCACATCAATGTCGCCGGCGGAGTCGCTCATCGCTTCGAACCGATGCTCGACCGATACCGCCAGGAAACCGCAGAGTTGGGCGGGACCTACATCGAAGCCGACGGCCGCGATCCTGCGCGTCGCCGCGCCACTAGCCGTCTAGGAGAGCTCGCCCGCGGGTCCATCGCGTCACGTTCGCAACGGTTCCTCCGCGACACACATCGATATCGTCGGCCGCGACGATTGAAACGCCAGCGAGAGGTTTCAGCAGCGCATGCGCCGCCGTTCGGAAGATCGGTCGACCGTGCGTACCTCCAAATGAGGCCTACGGCTCGCCACCCTGAAGTTCGCCGAGTGTCTTGCGATGTGCAACCACTCCAGCGTCGATTTCGTGGAGGACTGCTTGCGATCCCCGGTCCTTTTGTTTCGCCAGCGCAACAGCTACGTGCTCGTCCAGCCGGGCCAAGTGATCATCCAGCAGGCGACGAACCTCGTCGTCGGTCATCGATCCGAGACTGGGGCGCGCCCGCCCTTCCGCGCTGGGTATGCGTGTCAGTGGCGACACGCCTAGCGATTCATCCTGAACAATCAGGCCTCGAGCCCACGCTCGCACGTCGTCGTAGAGCTCGTTCAGCTCGGTGTGAAGGCTCTGAGTCGGGGAGACTCTCCAGTGCGCCTGTTTTACCTCTTGCACGACATCCATGACCTCGCCCAAGATCTGGTTCAGTGCGGCGATCGCCTCACTCTCCGACACAGGCTGCTCCCCGTCTCCTCAGTCCCGTCTCGTCAGGTCAAGGCTGTATCTCGGCGTGCTTCTTCGTTGGGCACGAAGATAATCGGAAGCAGGCGCGGAGGTGGTATGGGGTGCTCACGCCCTTCGAGGTGCCAGACGTAATGCACCGTCTCCCTTAGCAGCCGGTGTGCGAGCGCGAACGCGAGGATCGCCGCAGGCAGCTCGGCGAACAATGCGGTGAGGTGGCGGTTTGTTCACTCGTGCCCCACGAAAGAGTGATGTCGAACCACGCATCGCATCGGAGCGGGACTCCGATCACGATCAGCGCGGTTATGGCGATCTGGCGACGTCGCCAACCCGCTCACGCGGCGAACGCGAACGCGACGCGAAGGGAGCCCGACGTCGAAGCCGCCCACGCGAGTCGCCGCTGATGCGAGGAGTGTTGATCGGGCAGCGTGGTCGAGAGCTCGGCTACCCATGGAACGAGGAGCAGCACACCGCCGAAGGTCATTGCGAGTCCGGCACGCCGAGGAGGGCGCGACAGCACGATGTCGTCGCACTGGGTCGAGTGCGCGAGCCAGTGTGCGAGCGACGAACGATCGCGCGGTGACAGGGACTCGACCTCGTCGGCGCTCGCAATCGACCGGCTCTGCGCGATGTAATGGCGGGAAGCCGTCCCCGGAGACCACAATGCACATCGCCAATCATGAGTGACGAGCCCCGCGGATCGATGTTCGATTACGACGCGCGGCCGGTCACGCCGCAAGTCGTCCTCGTCGGTCGCCGCGCGTCCTCGCTCGGATACGAGCTTCGCGACTTTCTCAGCCGCAATGGTGTTCCCTACGACTGGGTCGAAATCGACAACACGGATCAGGTCCGACAGCTGTTCGACGACGGAGAGGTCGATCCGAACCGACTGCCGATTTGTGTGCTGCCCGATGGGCGTCGACTCGCGGCTGCGACGGTGCGAGAGGTCGCGAATGGACTCGGCATGGTCTCGGCGCCGCGCTTGGCGGAATACGACATCACGATCGTCGGCGCCGGTCCGGCGGGGCTTGCCGCGTCGGTGTACGCCGCGTCCGAGGGACTGCGCGCAGTCGCGATCGAGGCGGTCGCGCCCGGGGGGCAAGCAGGCACCACGTCGATGATCGAGAACTATCTCGGCTTTCCGCAGGGCATCAGCGGGAACGAGTTGGCGACGCGTGCCACCGCGCAGGCACGTCGCTTCGGCGCCGAACTGCTCTTGGCGCGGCCGCTCGTCGACATCGTGCACGAAGACTCTGCGTATCTGGCCCGGCTCTCGGATGGGACGGAGGTTCGCACCCGATCCGTTCTCGCCGCGAGCGGCGTCGACTGGCGCCGCCTCGACGTCGACGGCCTCGACGAACTTCTCGGCGCGGGCGTGTACTACGGCGCGGGACCGAGCGAAGCAGTGTCGTGCCGCGGGTGTCGCGTCGCCATCATTGGAGGTGGGAACTCCGCGGGCCAAGCCGTGGTGCGATTCTCACGATACGCATCACGCGTCACGCTGCTCGTCCGCGGCTCAACGCTTGGTGCCTCGATGTCGCAGTACCTCGTCTCCAAGGTCAACGATCTCGACAACGTCGACGTGCGTACCGGCACCGAAGTGGTCGCACTGGAAGCCGATACTCGGCTCCGCGCGGTCGTGCTCTCGTCGCACGACGAGAACGGTCTGACGCGTCTGCCCTTGGAGTCGCTCTTCGTCTGCATCGGAGGGGTACCGCGAACAAGCCGCCTCGCGACGGCAGGGCTCGCGACCGACGACGCCGGATTCATCCTCACGGGCGCCGACGTCGCCGCGTCATCTGGTGCGCTCGACAGATGGCCGCTCTCGCGTCCACCGCTACCGCTCGAAACGAACCGCCCGGGCTTCTTCGCGGCCGGTGATGTACGCAGCGGATCGATCAAACGTTGTTCTGCGGCGATCGGCGAGGGATCAATGGCAATCGCGTTAGTTCACCATCGCCTGGCAGAGCTGGGCGCAGAGTGATGACAGACGCCGGCAACGGGGGGCCGACCGACGAGGCCGTCGCGGAGTTCGCAGGACTGCCATCCGACAAGCGGATCGATGACGCGGCTTCCGCGCTGGAACACAACGGGATCACCAGCCTGGTCGTCGACGCCGGCGAGCAAGCCCGGGACGCCGTGCGTTCGCTCCTTCCAATCGGAGCTGAGGTGTTCAACAACACCTCGCGCACACTCGAAGCAATCGGCGTCGCCGAAGACATCGAACGATCGGGCCTATATCAGCCCCTTCGCCCACGCCTCTACCAAATGGACCGTGAGATGCAAGCGCACGAGATGCGCCAACTCGCCGCGGCACCGGATTTCGTGGTCGGAAGCGCGCACGCGGTCACCGAGGACGGATCGGTTTTGATCGCCTCCGCGAGCGGGAGCCAACTCGGTCCGCTGGTGTCGGGCGCCGGTCACGTCATTCTGGTGATCGGCGGGCAGAAGATCGTGCCCGATACCGCCACAGGGCTGCGCCGGCTGCACGAGTACTGCTTTCCGCTGGAAGACCGGCGCGCGCGGGAGGCCTACGGTGTGCCGAGCGGCGTGAACAACGTGCTGATCATCAATCGGGTTGTCACACCGAATCGAGTGCACGCCATCCTGGTTCGAGAGCCGCTCGGCTTCTAGCACTGGAACACGCGACGTCCGCTCCTCGCGCGCGGCGCTCGCGCCGCGAATCAGCTAGTCCTCAAGCTGCATCGCCACCGCGGTAAGAGCTTCGGCCACCGTATCGACGGCGGACGCAGGCATATGGTCGAAGAACCGGGCGCGCACGCTCGCGAGGTGTGCTCGCCACGCCGTCTTCAGTTTTGCGAGTCCGTCGGACGTGAGCTTGGCGATGTTGCTGCGCCCATCGGCGGAGCTCCCACGCTTCGTGACCAACCCGCGGCGCTGAAGGTCGTCCACGAGTCGTGTCGTCCTGCTCGCTGACAGGCCGGTGGCGACGGCCAGGTCGGCCATGCGTAGTTCGCGATTTGGCGCTTCTGAGAGGTGCATGATCATTGTGTATTCGCTCGCGGTCAGCCCAGCTGACCGAACGAGGTCGACGTCGAGCTGACGAGGCACGATCTTGACGATGCGCATCAGCGCGCGCCACACCGCCTCTTCGGAGGCGCTGAGCGGCCGCGGCGCTGCCATGGAGGCACCATACTAACTTGCTTCTGCACGCAATTAGACATACCGTCTCCCCGGTTATTGCGTGCCTACGCAAATAACCGGAACGTGGCGATCCGGGACGAGAGCGAGCGTGCGCGCACGAAAGGGGAGTCAGAACATGACGAGCGATTTGGGAGTCTGGACCGCTGACGATTGCGCGTTGGTCCTGATCGATTACCAGACGGAGATGGTCGAGGTCATTCGGTCGGAAACGAACTCCGACTTGGTCGAGCTTCATGCCCGCCTGTTGGCTAAGACGGCGAAGGCGTTCGACGTACCGATCGTGCTTTCGACTGTGGGCGTGGGATACGGCTTCAACGGGCCCACGGTCTCCGCGCTCTTGTCGGAGCTGGATGGCATCGAGCCAATCGATCGGACGTCGATGAACGCGTTCGAAGACGAGGCCTTCCGCGCCGCGGTGGAGGCAACCGGGCGCAAGCGGCTGATCATCGGCGGTCTCCACACGGAGATCTGCCTCGCCTTCGCGACGGTCGAGGCACTGAAGGCCGGCTACGAAGTCATGTTCGTCACCGACGCGGTTGGTGGGCGTTCCCAGGTCGCCCATCGGACCAGCATCGACCGGCTCTCGGACGCCGGGGCGGTGCCGACCACGGCGCTCGCGGTGGTCACCGAGCTCTTCCGCGATTGGGCAGGTCCGTTGTACGAACAGGCCCTCGACGTCATCTACTGGTACTTCCGCGAGGTCCCGGAGCACACCGATCAGGTGGGTGTGGCCGACGCAGAGAAGAGCCACGCGGCAGCCCGAGGAGCTCACTGAGTGTCCGGACGATTGTCGGGAAAGGCCTGCGTCATCACCGGTACCGGCGGGAACATTGGGCGACTCCCCTGACCTTCGCTCGAGAGGGTGCGTTGGTTGTCGAACGTGTGGCTCCAAAGCTGGTCTGATCATCGTCGACCTTGATGCACAACGCAGCAAATGTAAGAACGGCCAGAAGAGGTTGCCGTCCGGAATGGCCACCGACTCATCGTCGACGTAGCGCACCTGCCGACGTAAACCTCGTCCTCGGTGTGGACGGCGGTCCCGCGTTCGCCCGAAGTTCGAGACGATTGCGACGCCGTGACCACGGCGCTCACCTTCTCCAGCTGCTAGGTACCGGACATGCTGGTCCAATTGCAGATTCCACGGACAGGCCGCCCGACCGCGAGCCGATGCTCACGTTTGTCGATCCAGGCGGTGGTCGACGCAAACCGCGGGGTGCGTTTGGTGTTTAGCCGTGTTGGTGCTCGTCGTCGCGATCGTGGTGGTTGCGGTCGTGCGGCGGGATCGCCGACTCGATGGTGGCTGGACGGTGGCTGGACGGCGGCTCAGGCGAGCGCTGCTGCAGCTTCCGAATGCTCGAACGCCGGGGCCATTTCCTCGATGTCGTGCTCGGTAAGGCCGTACTGGCGTGCGACCTCTCGCCAGCGAGCTACCGCGGCCGACACCTCCTTGAGCACCGCCCGAGCCTGCTCGGCGTTGAGCCTGAAGTAGTCGGCGACCTCTTGCAAATGAGCGACGCTCGCTGTCGTGTCGGAGTCATCGATCGCGCAACACAGCTCCTTCGGCCCGGGTTCGGGGTTCGGATTCATGTCGAACGCTGGCGACAGGATCCATGCATGAGTACCGGCATGCAAGAAGCCGTGGTTGCGAAGATGGTCGTCGGTGTTCGAGATCAGTACGGTGAAAGCGATACGGCGCCATAGCTCGAGTAGATCCTCGGTTGCTCGTCGTGATTCCTGCTCGATTGCCGCCGCGATCTCGAGGTAGCTGCGCGTTTCACCGTCGTTTGCTTCGAGCATGGTTGTCGCGCTGATGTAACCAATGCGCTCGTCGCCGCGGCGGTCGAACCGGTCGATCACGTGCACGCTTCGACCATCGATGTGGATCAGCTCCGAGTTGGGCACCGTGATGCCGGCGTATCGCGCGAGGTCATGAGCGACCTTTTCCCACGCCATTACGTTCCAGGTATCGGTGTTCGCGCTCGGGAACTTCGCGATAGCGATGCGGCCGTCGGACGCGACGACGTGGGCCTTCGGACGTGCACCGCCAAGTGAGCTGCCGGCTCGCACAAGACGGCGAAGTTCGTCGTAGTTCGCCGAGTCTTGGTCGGCACGTGCAGCAAGCTGGAGCAGCTCGGGCAGTTGCGTGAGTGCGGGAACGTCGCGGTCTTCGTCTGCGAGAAATTTGCCGTGCTCGCCGACGCGGAACCGCAGCGCGCCTTGCCGCAGGTCGTCTCGGACGCCCAAAAGAAAGTCGATGTCGGTGAGCTTTCGCGCGGCGGTTCCGGCTTCACGCGGCGGCGCTGTTCGGTGCGCTGCAGCAGTGTCCGACCCCAACGGTCAGGAGCGCAGTCCGCGAACGCACCGAAGATCTTCTGGTCCGGTCGCGTGTGATGCGGAGCGGCAGCTAGCGACATAGCTGGCTCGAATGCATAGGCACCGCGGCTTGCGATGTATGCGCCGTCGTAGACAAACGTTGCAGTCTCGGTGCGCCGCCCGCTTTCCGCATAGAGAGTTCCAGCGCGACGGGTTTCGTTGTCGGCAGCGACGTGTACTTCGACGAGGGTCGTCATGACGTGCTCTGTCGTTTCGGCCGCACGCGAGCGGGAAGTGTGTCTTCCGAGCGAAGTCGCCCGAGGTCGGTGTCATAGGGGTCCACAGCCGACGCAAGACTGTCCAACACGCCGAGAGCGCGCGCGATGCGCAGGAGGTTCTGCGAGGTGATGTCGTTGCCAGCTTCAAGCCTGATGACGGTTCGGGGCGACACTCCAGCCCTATCCGCCACCTCGACGACGGTGAGCTCACGAAGCTTGCGCCAGGTCGCGAGATCATCGCCGATCCGTCTCATCGCTGTGTTTACGGCTAGAGGAGTCTTTGTGCGAGGCATCGTTCCTGTGTCCTTAGATGACTTATAAGTCATCTTATCTGAGATAAGGTGCCAAAATTGGCTTCTTATCGTGCTAGTGAAGGCTTCTCGGCGTGTGCACAGCTCGCTCGACGACCACATTCCCGCCCTCGGCGGCCTCACGCCACGCGAGGCGGCGCTCGACCCGATCGGTCGCCACGAGCTCGAGCGGCTCCTCGACGGCGTCGGCGACGGTCCCGACCTCATGGACGTCGCCCGCCTCCGCAAGGCCCTCGGCCTCTGACCTAAGCGGGTCTGGTAAGTGGTAATGTATTCATTAACACTTACCGAAGGGCGCACTGTGCGAAGCACGCGTCACGACCAGGATGCGGCGGCCTTTGATGATCTCGACGTGGCACTTCGCGAGCTGGGCGTGCCGTTCGAGCGCTTATCTGATGCTGACCTCGTGATTCGTCCGCGGAGGCGTCGTGTGCCGGTCACGCTGCACTCAATGGCGGTGGCGTCGGCGTCATCGGTGGCCGCGCCGATCACAGCTGCGACGCCAGGGAAGTTGCATGTCCTCGTCGCGGATCGGATCAGCCGCGACGCCCGTGCGCTCCTCGATGCTTCGGGTTGGGGCTGGCTCGATCGTCGCGGCGAACTGGCCCTGCGGGTGGGCGACGACTATCTGGTCCGCAGTCAGGTCGCGCCGCGTTCTCAGCCGGGGTCGTGATCGCGCTTTCGGGACCGATCCGCAGCCGGGCCGGAGTCACGTACCTCGCGGCCGCGCTCGAACGACCCGATGAAATACCGGTGCTGCGCGCAGTGGCACGGCGAGCCAAACTCAGCCACGTTGCATTGTCAAATGCCCGCGCGTCGCTCATCGACGCCGGACTCCTCGACGGCGATGGCCGGCCAATCGAGTCGTTCACATTCGAAGCGCTCGCGGAATCTTGGACGGCCGAGGTCGTTGCCGTCCCGGTCGCGCCGCAGCCGACAAACGCCGAGATCCTCGGGCTGCACGCAGATGACCCCACGGCGACGGGTTGGGCGCTGACCGACACGCTCGGCGCGATCGTGTGGGGTGCACACATCACTGTTACGGCCGACTATCCCCCCGACTTCTACGTGCCGACCCGGCGTGATCTCGATCGTGCGCTCCACCTGTTGGGACGTGTCGACGATTTCACCGCGAGGGCCGCAACCGTCGCGGTCGTGCCCGTGCCGTTCGCTGACCGATTTCCGTTACTCGATGCCCGATACGGCGTGGCTCGTGACGCATCCGCTATACGCCGCGCTCGCGATCGCCCGCGATCAGGCGCGTGGCCCCGAGCTGCTTGCGGCGTGGACGCCAGCTGGACCCGAAGGGTTCCGCCGCTCATGGTGAACGCCGACCGCGAGTCGACGGTCGTATTGCGATCCGGTGCTGGCGACCATCTTGTTCGGTACACGGCCGCGCTCCGGCAGCTTTCCGAGATGTCGATCGGCCGCCACGCGGTCATCGGCGGGTTCGGTGATGGTTCGTCTTGCGGCAGCCCACCGGGTCACCGACGACCTCGACGCGGTGACGTGGACCGAGGACGGCACTCCCGATGCTCCCATTGCGGTGCTGCTCGAGCACGGAGCAACCCGGAGTCGCAACGGAGTCGACCTCGGCGACGTGCATATCGATCTCATCGCTGTGAGCGACTACGAACCAGATCGACTTCCTGTCGACGTCGATGACGCGATGTTCGTGATTACTCACACGTACGGCGTCTCGTCGGCGACGTGGCTGACGATCGAGGCGCGGGACGCGGATGACGTTGCGACGCGAGCGATAGCTCGCGTCGCAACGCCCGCCTCGCTCGTCGCGATGAAGCTGCGAGCGATGCAACAACGTCGGGCGAACATGCTGAACAAGCGCGCGTCGGACACGTACGACGCATACCGGCTCCTGGCCGCACACGATCGTGACGGAAGCATTGCCCGCGAGCTCGCAACGGCACCTGACGGGCTCGGCGCATGGTGCGTCTCCCGAGCGCGGCGAAGTGTTCGACACCAACGCCAACCAGACACGGCGATGGCTTGCTACCGGTTCCCCCGACATGGCCGGAGTCAGCGTCGACGAGCTCCGCACTGTCGGCTCCCTCTTCGCAGACGTCCTCGCCCATCTCCTGAGCGACTGACGGTCCGCCAGGACGTAGGCCGGCGCCCCTACGACCCATCAGGCCCTGAGAGCGATTTGCCGGCGCAGGTTCTAGACTCCGCACGGACGAGCCTGACCAGTAGCTCGCGCAGCGCTCGAACGGAAAACCATCCCAACGTTCATCCCAACAACTCGGAAGATCGGCCGCGATGGGGTGGACCCTCTGGACGCAAAGGCCAAGGTCAGCGCACTGCGTTCTATTGCGTCGACGATGGTGAGAGACCGACACGATTTTCGAGGGGACCTCCGAGATCCAGCGTCTCGTTATGGCGAGAAGCATCTCTGGCCTGCACATTCCGTGATTTCGTAGGTCTAGCGGGTGCCCGTACGCCCCTCTATCCCTACTCACATCCCTACAACTCGAGTCGTTGTGCTTCGGCGAGCGCTGTTCTCCTGTCCGCGCAGCCGAGCCCAACGGTCAGGGAAGCCGGGCGACGGCGATTCCCAAGGAAGTCCCCGCCTCGAGCAGTGGCGTGTCGCCTGCGACGAGGACGAGGCTTGGATCTCGGAGGCGCTCGGCGGCCGCAAGGTGTACTGCGTCATATCCGCGCAGCCGATGCACCCCGGACAGATCACCGGCCCGACGTGCGAGCGCCTCATCGACTTCGACGATGTCTATCTCGGCGAGGAACGCGTCGAGCTCATTCACTGCCGCCCGGAGGTTCTGAGCGGTGAGATGCCCGAGACGCTGGGCTTGAGCAAGCGCCGCGGTGTCTCGGGGTAGAACAGCCGAACGCTCACGATTCGGTCGGAGCTGTTCCACAGTGACGCCGCTCGCTCCGAGCCGTCTTCCGCGATCAACAGTGGGACGATGGCAGACGTATCGAAGTACGCGATCACCTGCGCTGTTCGCCGACGAGATCCGAGACCGTCGACTTGGTTTTGATCGGCTTCGGCACGCGGCTGCGCGTTTCGTGGGCCTGCGTGACGATCCCTTCGGCGATGAGCCGATCCAGCATGCGTTCGCTAGCGACCGGCACGACGCGGGCGATTGCGTGCCCTCGGTCGGTCACGATCAGCTCGTTGCCATCGCGCACGCGGTCCAGGTAGCGGCTCAGGTGGTTTCTGAGCTCCCGCACCCCGACCTCCATACGCCGCTCCTTCGAAGTCGCCACTTCTACACGGCAATTGTAGCCACATCGCGACCCGCCGCTACGAACCGGGCACCGACGACCGTCATCTCGATGATTCCCCTTGACCGGGCTTCTCTCCGGTTATACCATACCGTTCGGTATCTCATACCGAACAGTATGGGTATAAGGAGGGTTCGTGCCTCGTGGTGTGACCAAGCGTCGGCCGGCAACGGTGACGTCCCTGCTCGATGCCGCGATGGTCCTGTTCGCGGAGCAGGGTTTCGGGGCGACGTCGATCCCCGAGATCTGTGCGCGGGCGGGCCTGACCAAAGGCGCGTTCGATTCGAACTTCCCGAACAAGGACGCGCTGTTCCTCGCGCTGCTGGATCGGAGCTGGGAGCGTCGTGCCGCGTTGATCCGTGAGACGATGCCGGTCGCCACGAGCTCGCCGAGCCTCTCGACCGCCGATCCCCGTCGTCCGCCCTTCCGGCGGATCGTCGAGTGGACGCTCGTCTCGACGGAGTTCACGCTGCACGCGATCCGTCATCCCGAGGTCGCCGCGGTGCTGGTCGAGCACGAAGCTCGCGCCCGCTCTGAATTGGCCGCGCTGATCGCCGAGGCGTTGGATCACGCCAGACGTTTCCCGACTGTCCCCGTCATCGAGTTGGCGCGCATGCTCGTCGCGGTGACCGAAGGCAGCGACCTCCAGGCGCTTACCGACGTGCCGGTCGGCACGGCCGCGCCGTCCGAGTCCGGCCGGCTCGCGGTCGCCGGATTGCTCCGGCAGTTCTCCACACCCGTTGAAGAAGGAGCAGACCAATCATGACGAACGCACCAAGCACCATGCCACTTCGATCCGGTCGCTCGCGTTGGACGGCTTGCTGGCCGACGTCGACCTGACGAGCGCCGATGCCGGCGGGATCGTCGCCTTCTCAGGAGAGGACCCGATTGTTGCGGCTCGGCATCGACTCGGTGCGTGCATCGGTATCCCGATCATGGCTGCCGCGGTCGGGTCGGTTGCCTTTCACCGCCACCGCGGCGGTCCCGCGCAGGACCTCGCGCTAGATTTGCGCCAAGCCGTGCACGGCATCTCCTCGGGGGCGTTCTGGCACCCGACTGTGAACGGCGAACCGGCGCCGTTTCCGATGGGCCGCGACAACCCGTTCCTCCTCCTGCCGTACCAGCACGCGCGACAGCCGTTGGGTCATGGCGTCGGGCGTCTACCCGCACCTCGCCGCGAAATGGTGCCGCTTCCTCGATGTGCCGCCCGACGACGAGAAGGTCGCCGCTGCGATCGCGCGAGTGGGACGTGCTCGATCTTGAGGAAGCCGCGAACGACGCCGGCCTGCCAGCATGCATGATCCGCACGCCCGACGAATGGCTCTTCCACGCACAGGGGGCCCTCCTCGCCAGCATGCCGGTCATCGGTCTCGAACGTATCGGCGAGGCGCCTGCACGCGACTTCGGTCCCGCACGTCGACCGTTCAACGGGATCCGGGTGTTGTCGTTCACTCACGCGGTCGCCGGGCCCGCAGTCGGTCGAACGCTCGCCGAACAAGGCGCCGACGTGCTGTGTGCGACCCGACCCAACGACTACGAGCACGAGTGGATCTACGACGAAGTCGAACGTAGGATCGCGAAGCGCGTTCGTCGACCTCGGGAGCCCGACGGGCCAGGAGCGTGCCAGCCGCCTCCTCGCCTCGGCCGACGTCGTCGTCAACAACCATCGCCACGGCAAGCTCGAACGCCGCGGCCTCGATCCGCGACCGGCTCGCCGAAGCGCACCCGGGCATCGTGTACGTGTCGGTCACCTGCTACGGATCGACCGGGCCGTGGGCCTCCCGGGGCGGATTCGACATGAACGGCTCGGCTGCCTCCGGCCTCATGACCATCGAGGGCACCGAGCCGAACCCAGGTTGCCGGTCACCGGGCTGATCAACGACTACATCACCGGCTACCTGGGTGCCGTCGGAGCGACCGCCGGGCTCGTGAAACGAGCCAACGAAGGCGGTTCGTGGCACGTGACCGTGAGCTTGACGCGTACGCCGATGTGGTACCAGACGCTCGGCTTCGTCGACCCGGCCGATGCAGGCCGTGACGACACACACCGCCTGCGCGAGCCTGTGCCGTATGACGCGCCGAGCCCGTTCGGCCCGATCCACATGCTCGCCCCACCCGTGCAGTTCTCCCATACACCAGCGGCGTGGCCGGACCCGATCCTGGTCCCGCGCGGGCTCCGGACCCGCGGAATGGCGCAGCCGCCTCTCCGCCTGACAGCCCTGTCAACCGAGCCATGACAACCGAACGATGTCTGGACCTCCGACGAGGGATGGACAGCATGAAAAAGGATGATCTATTGCGACACCACAACGACCAACCGACCGCGCGCCGAGCTGACCTTCCGGAGGACTACCAACGGCTCGGTTCTCGACCCCGACACCGCGATCGCGCCGTGGAGGACGGCATGCGCACCGACGGCGAGCCCGGCAGCTACGAGTGGTGGTACTTCGACACGCATCTCGAGGACGGCTCGTCGCTCGTCGTCGGCTTCTACACGAAGAGCCCGCTTGCGCCGGGCGATCCTCTCGACCCGTACGTCACCGTGCAGTTCGACCGTCCCGGCCACGACACGGTGTCGTGCGAGGTGCACGGCGAGACCGCACAATTCCAGGCGGCCACAGACCGGTGCGACGTGCGCGTCGGCGAGAACTTCATCCGCGGTGATCTCCACAGCTACGAGATCCATGTTTCGAGCGACGATCTCGTGGTCGACGTCACCCTGACCGGTCAGGTGCCCTCGTGGCGACCGGCGACCGGCTACACCTGGTTCGGCGACGAGAACTACTTCGCGTGGCTGCCGTCGGTGCCGCAGGGCACCGTCTCGGTCCGGCTCACGATCGACGGCAAAACCGAACAGCTGAACGGCATCGGCTACCACGACCACAACTGGGGCGACGCCGCGATGATGAAACTGCTCAACCACTGGTACTGGGGCCGCGCCCAGGCCGGCCCGTACTCGATCGTTTCGAGCTACATCACCGCAGAACGCGCCGTACAGCGACGCCGAGGTCCCCGTCTTCCTGCTCGCCAAAGGCGACACAATCGTCGGTGACGACGTCTCAAAGGTCCGCTTCCACCTCGAAGACGAGTTCGTCGACGAAGCGAGCGGCAAACCCATCGCGAACGTCGTCGTCTACGAATACACCGACCGCAACGATCAGTACCGCGTGACCTTCAACCGCGCGCAGACCATCGTCGACCAGCTGCTCGTCGACAAGGTCACCGGCATCAAGCACATCCTCGCGAAGCTCACACGGTTCGACGGCGCGTACCTCCGGTTCACCGGTGACGTCCGGCTCGAACACTTCGTCGCCGGCGAAAAGGTCGAAGACTTCAGCGACGCCGGCATCTGGGAACTGATGTACTTCGGCCACGTCCACGCACCACCGTCGTGTGTGTGATCGGCGGTGTTCCGTCGGGCTCTTGCAGCGTCTGGGCAGCGTCGTGATGATGTGTTGTCCTGGCGCGGGTTGGGATGTCTGACCTCGAGCAACATGACGACCGCGGATATCCGCTCGTCGATCACGTCGCCGACAAGATCGCCGCGACGTTCTAGCGCCACGGCCCCGATCAGGTCCCGAGCACGCGCGACAAGGACCTGGTCGACCGTGTCGCGATCGCGACCCAGGCGTCGCTCGATGCGGACTTGCAATGAGCAGCTCTCGCATCCGAGGCCGATCGCCGCGGCATCGTCCTTCCGGCGCACGTCTTTGTTCCCGATCCGAGATGGCGAGGATGATGACGTCTCGGGGAGCAGCGCGGCTCCTGTTCGGTGTTGGCGTGAGCTGAGGACGGCGGCCCGACCGGTGGTTACCTGGCGTGAGCGTCGAGAAGTGGGATCCATCGGTCGAGTCCGGGAACCGGTCGGCCGGCGACTTTGGCTTGGTCGTCGGCTCGGCGCAGCTCGACGGCATCGGAGAAGAAGGCGGACTGCTTCCACGTCTCGATCTCCTCGCTGATGGCGGCACCGCCTTGATGCGCGAGGGAAACGACGCTGAGTGGCGACAGTTGCTCGGCGTAGGTCGGGTCGGTGGCGACCAAGTACCGCTTGGCGGGATGTGGCCAGCTACGAGTTCGGCGACACGGTCGCCGAGAACGGGTCGGACGGCGTCCGCTCCGCGCCAAGCCGTGCTCGTCGTCTGCGCCGAGTTGGTGGCCGATGTCGTGGACGAGGCCGGCGATGACGAGTTCAGTGTCGTTTGGATGGGTCTGCCAGAGGTTCCACGCAAACTGGAGGGCATGGTCGAGTTCGGTGAAGGACTCGGCCTCGAAACACGGGCTCTCAGCGAGTTGATGCAAAAATTCACAGAGTTCTTCGAAGGTCACGGAGCCTCCGATGGTTGTCGGCGTGGGCCGCGGGCGTCGTGGAACATTTCGGCGTTGTGTGGGTTCATGCTCGAGCAGGCGCTGTTTGGATCTCGACGAAGCGGTCAGGGCGGTACGGCTCGATGAGTTCGTGGACGGTGCCGTCGATGATCTCATGCGCGAGGAGTCGACCGATGATGGCTCCGAGTGTGATGCCCCCGTGGGTGATCGCTTCGTAGTAACCGCCGAGGTCGTTGATGCCACCAACCGACGGAAATCCGTCGATGGGGATCGGACGCCGGACGACCCTCGCGTCGATGAGCTCGGAAGCGTTCAGCGCGGGAGCGACGTCGATGGCGAGACGGTGCAAGCGGGCCGAAAGGTCGGTCATGTCGGCCGCGCTGTCGATCAGGGCCTCGATTTCACGACTGTGGAGCACGACATGACCTGGGCGGTCGGGGCGAAGCTCGACGTGGGGCGCGTGCATGGCGCGTCGTATCGGAACGCGGTCGCAACGTATGCGCGCGACGAGGCCGGGTTCGTCGTGCATCGGCAAGGTCCGACCGACGATGGCCGCAATGTCGCCTCCGGCTGGGCCGGTCGCGTTGACGACGGCGTCGACCCTGTAGCGGTGGTCGCCGGCGAGGATGACTTCGGTGACGCGGTCGCCTTTCACGACGATGTCTATGACTGCGCGTCCGAAGTTTGTTGCAGCTCCACTCTCGATGGTCGCATCGATGAGCCGGGCGACGAGTGAGTGTCCGTCGATCCAGCCTTCGTCGCGGTAGAACGCGACTTCGGTGTCATCGGTGGGGAAGCGGACATCGGGTTCGAGGAGTCGCCGCACCCGTTCGGCATCCCACAAGCCGACGTCATAGCCCCAGGACTGCAGATGATCGACCACGCCGCGAAGCTGTTCGGTCTGGGCTGGATCGTCGAACCAGCGGAGATGCCCGGTCGGATGCCACCAATCGCCGGGCCCGATTTCTTCTGCCAGCGCGCGGTGTGTGGCCATTCCGGCGACGCCGAGGTCGTAGTACGCGTGGGTCTGGCTCGTCTCGCCGTCACGATCGGGGATACCGATCTCTTTGGCTCGAGCGCTCGTCCCCGCGGTCCGCCGATGGTGCTCGAGAACGATGTTGCTCGCACCGACCCACGCGAACGACCAGTTCGTGACCCCGGCACCCGGCTGGCCGGCGTCGATCATGACGACCTCGACGCCGCGCCGTGCAAGGTGCCATCCCACGCAAGCGCCGACAACACCGGACCCGATGACCGCAACGCGGATCTCGCCTCCACCGACGCAACGGTCCCCGAGAACCGAGCACGGGGCAGCACCCTATCGTCGTCCAAACTTTCTCTTAGTTTGGAATAGCGAATATTATTCGATTGAAAGGCTCGAACGCTCCGGCATCGATCGCCGCAAGAACGTTTTCCGTCAACCGCGCGAGCGCCCTCTCGACCTCGTCTTCGCCGATGATCGCGGCGAGAACCTCAGGTTTCGACGCGCCGCGGAGGCGACCGAAGATCTGCTCATCGGATCGCCTCTCCGACACAGCCAAGACCCCGGACCTGACTATGGTCGTTGATCGTTGTGCCGGCCAGATCGAGCACCGCGACCTCGATTGGGACCACGCCCCGACTCGTGAACCAGTACCTCCAGCAGCCTGAACCACCGCACAACGACCAACTCGTCGACGTCTGCGTCAGCTTCGCCGCGCCCGCTCCTCGATGCTGGCACCCACGGTACGGCGGACGCTGGCCTCACCCGTCCGAACGCATTTCCGGCACCACCACCGGCTTCACGAAGCAGGCTTTGCGCACGCCGTTGTCAGGATTGCCGAACACCTGATTGGTGCAGTCGACGCTGCCCGACAACGCGTACTTGTAAAAGTACTTCCCGCTGTCGCCGTACGCGACGTCTGCAACACCCGAGATCGTGAAATGGTTGTACTCGCTCGTCACGAACGAAAAACCCGACGGTCCCACCACTGGCTTCACGAAGCAGGCCTTGCGCACGCCGTTGTCAGGGTTGCCGAACACCTGATTGGTGCAGTCGACGCTGCCCGACCAACGTGTACTTGTAAAAGTACTTCCCGCTGTCGCCGTACGCGACGTCTGCAACACCGGAGATCGTGAAATGGTTGTACTCGCTCGTCACGAACGAAAAACCCGACGGTCCCACCACTGGCTTCACGAAGCAAGCCTTGCGCACGCCGTTGTCAGGGTTGCCGAACACCTGATTGGTGCAGTCGACGCTGCCCGACAACGCGTACTTGTAGTCGTACTTGCCGCTGTCGCCGTACGCGACGTCTGCAACACCGGAGATCGTGAAATGGTTGTACTCGCTCGTCACGAACGAAAAGCCCAACGGTCCCACGACTGGCTTCACGAAGCAGGCCTTGCGCACGCCGTTGTCAGGGTTGCCGAACACCTGATTGGTGCAGTCGACGCTGCCCGACAACGTGTACTTGTAGTCGTACTTGCCGCTGTCGCCGTACGCGACGTCTGCAACACCGGAGATCGTGAAATGGTTGTACTCGCTCGTCACGAACGAAAAGCCCGACGGTCCCACGACTGGCTTCACGAAGCAGGCCTTGCGCACGCCCTTGTTCGGATCGCCGAACGTGCTGTTGGAACACGACACGGACCCGGTGACGGCGTACTTGTAGTCGAACTTTCCGTTGGCGCCGTACGCGAGGTCATACACGCCGCCGCTGTTGACGGTGCCGCCCTCGCCGACGACATAGCTGAATCCGGCCGGGCCCGACGGGTGTGTAGACCATGCCGCGGCCGGCGAAGCGGTCACTGCTTGCGCGAGACAGACAGACGCGATCGCCGCCCTACACGTCCAACGCGCGAGCGTAGAACGCTTGATCCCAAACGAACTGACCTGCATGGTTGCCCCCCCGCCGCCGTCCGGAACATGTCCGGAACTCCCAGTGGAGTAATCGCACGAGCCCACGAAAAGGAAACGCCGACGTTGGGGTGGACGCCCCCGCTCGACGATTCCGAGCCAGGCCGTTGGTGCGGCAGTTGGTTGAGCCCGGCGCTTGGCCAAACCGTTCCGAACGTTGTCCCGGGCCGGGCCGGATGGCCCCCTACAACCTCAAACCCCGCTCATATCCGCGAGGCGCCCGCGATGACGGTCGCTCGTTCGTTCCGCGGTGCCATCCGATGGGCAGTGTTCAAGATCTGGGCGGTGGTGATCGTCTCAAACGACAAGGGGTTACGTGGCGAGCTCGGCGGGACGCGTGCCGCTGCGCTGGATGGCGACCGCGTCGGTCCCGAGGTACGACGCGACGACGAGCGGATCGTTGCGCACCACATCAGGAGCGCCCTCGCAGATGATGCGGCCCGCCTCAAGGCAATAGACACGATCGCTGATACCCAGAACGAGCGGCATGTCGTGCTCGATGACCAGCAGGCTTGCGTCCAGCTCGCGTCGAATGTCGAGAATCAGGGGTCCGAACGCTTCGCTTTCGCGTTGGGCGATCCCGGCAGTCGGCTCGTCGAGGCACAGCATCCGCGCACCCGAACCCATCAGACATGCAAGCTCGACGATGCGACGTGTTCCTGTCGAGAGCTCGTTGATGAAGCTGTCCGAGAAGCGGCCGAGACCGAGGAAGCCGACGATTTCGTCGGCTTCCGTCCGCTTGACGCGTTCGAGCCGGCGCGCGCGTGGGAGCGCCAGCATCGTCGAGACGAGACCGGCATGCGCGGCGACTCTCCAACGAGGTTCTCGATCGTCTCCCGGACGGTGAGGTCACCGAACAGCTCGGCACCCTGGAAGGATCGACCGAGACCGAGTCGCGCCCGCCTCGCCGGTTGCATGCGACGGACGTCGCGGCCGAGCGCCTCGATCGTGCCGCCACTCGGCACGAAGCCCGCGATCGCGTTCATGACCGTCGACTTGCCGGCTCCGTTCGACCCGATGAGGCCGACCACCTCGCCCCGCCGAACCTCGAGGTCGACACTGTCGACGACGGTCCTCGACGCGAACCGCACCGTGAGGCCGCGCACCCGGATCAAGGTGTCGATGTCGGCGGGCACGCTCGGCGCGGGCGGCAGGCGGGTGCTTGTGAGCGGCGCGGCGGTGACCGGCACGACATCGGACGGGTGTCGGCTCGCGAGCCGGGCGAACCACATGTCGCGGATCGAGTACCCCACCTGCACGAGGCCTGCGGGGAAGTACAGGAGCAGGACCAGTAGACCGGCACCGCTCGTGAGCAGCCCGACAGTGTTGCTGTTGTTGAACAGTGCGGGGAGCCCGACGACCCAGAACGCGCCGAGGACCGCGCCCGGCACCGACGCAAGACCGCCGATGACCGCGATAGACACGACGTTCAGCGACTCGGTCGCCGAGAACAGGGCCGGCTCGAACGTCACGAGCAATCCCGCGAGGAGGCCGCCGGCGAGGCCCGCGATCGCGCCGAGATGCCGAACGCGGTGAGCTTGACCCGTGCGGGTGCCAGACCGAGGGCCGCGGCGGCGCGCTCGTTGTCGTGTACGGCAATCATCGATCGGCCGAGTCCACTGTGGCGAACTCGGGATATGCCGAGCATGAGTACGACCAGCACAACGAGACATATCGCGTAGTACGTGCCTTGCGACGCGAGATTGACGCGGCCGATGATCTGGCGAGGTATCGAGACGCTGAGGGTGTTGGCGGGCAAGAAGGCGGGTCGGAACAGCAACCACGATGCCGTCATCACCGCGAACGCGAGCGTGGATACGGCGAGGAAGAGTCCCGGTCGGCGCAATGCCGGCACGCCGACGACCATCGCAGCCGCGGCCCCGACCGCGGCGGACAGGACGAGGGCCGGAACGAAACCGACCCCGTTGCGTACCAACGCCCCGGTGCTCATCGCGCCCAGTCCCACGAACGCGAACTGGCCGAGCGAAAGCTGACCCGCCCAGCCGGTGAGCACGGTCAGCGACAGCGCGACCAGCGCGTAGAGCAGCATTCGGCTCCAGAGCAGCTGTTGGGACGCGTGGGTGAAGATCACGAGCGGCGTGAGCGCGACGAGCACGGCGACGAGGCCGCTCAGCCGCGAAAGCCGCCGGACCCACCACACATGTTCGAGTGAAGCAGGCGTCTGCCGGACCCGCGGCGAAAACGACCATGCTCCGCCCGTCTCCGCCGACCGCTGTTTGCGTGCCATCACGAGGAGCGCGATCAGTACGACCACGAACAGCGCGGCATCCAAGATGCCCGGAGTGTCGTTGTTGTAGAGCAGCACCGACTCGCCGACGCCGATCACGATGCCTGCGCCGAGCGCGACGGGCAGCGAGGTCATACCGGCGATCAGCGCTGCGGTCAGCGCGCGCAGCAGTAACGTCGGACCAAGCGAGAAGGTGTCGGTCGCGGTGTTCGCGGTGAGCGGTGCCCACAGGATCGTGCCGATCGCCGTCAAGGTCCCGGCGAGAACCCACACGAGCGTAGACATCTTCTTGATGTTGATCGCCGAGAGTCGAGCCGCGTTCGGGTTCGCGGCCGACGTGTGGATCGCGAGCCCGTATTTCGTGCGGTTGAGGAAGAGCGCGAGCGCGGCGATGACCAAAGGCATGACGATGAGGACGACGAGGTCCTCGCTGTGCACGATGACGCCACCGACCTCCCAAGTACTCGAAAACGCGGTGGGGAAGGGCTGTAGGCCTTTCGGCTGCGGGAGGATCGCTTGCGCGAACAGCAAGAGCTGCGCAGCGCCGATGGTCGCGACGAGCATGATGACGTGCGGGGCGGTGAACAGCCGGCGGACGATCAACAACTCGAGTGCGGCGCCCACGAGCGCACCGATCCCGATGCAGCACACGAAGGAGAGCCAGTATCCGACACCCCAGTTGAGGACCATACGTGCCAGCACCGCGGCCGCGAATCCGCCCATCTCGGCGATCGCGAAGTTGATCACGCGTGTCGATCGGAAGATGAGGATCAGGCCGATTGCGATGACGCCGTAGGTCACTCCCGTCACCGCGCCCGAGAAGACCAGCTGCTTCGGGACCGCGAACGCAAGCATCCGCTATCTCCCGAGGAACACCGCGGGGCGACGTCGTCTCGAGTCGCGAGTTCGGCGGCTGTGCCTTCGAAGCGGATCTCGCCCTTCTCCATGAAGATGGCTCGGTCGGCGATCGAGAGCGCGACGTTGAGGGACTGCTCGACGATGATCATCGTCATGCCGTCATCCTTGAGGCGCCGCACGACGTCAAGTATCTGCTGCACGACGACGGGAGCGAGGCCGAGGGACAGCTCGTCGATCATGAGCACCTCGGGATCATGCATGAGCGTCATCGCGAGGGCGAGGAGCTGCTGCTGTCCGCCGGAGAGGTCGGCGGCGGTCGTCTCGAGTCGCTCCGACAATGCCGGAAACAGGTCGAGCGCCCGTCGCATCCGAGTGTGCAGCTCTTGACGCGAGTATTGAAAGCCCGCCATGCGCAAGTTCTCGTCGACGGTGAGCGGCGGGAATGTGGCGCCGCCGCCGATGAGCTGCACGATGCCGTTCCTCACGCGCAGCTCCGGGTCGGCGTAGGTGACGGTATGGCCGTTCAGCCGCACGACGCCGCGATCAGCGACACCGAGCCCGCTGATGACGCGCAGCAGCGTCGACTTTCCGGCTCCGTTCGTACCCAGCAGCGCGAGCGTTTCGCCTTGGCGGACATCGAGATTGATGTCGAACAGCACCTGCACCTTGCCGTAGGAAAAGTCAAGGTTCCGGACCTGGATCACGGGGATCTGCGTGTCAGGAATTGCGAGGCGGCCTGCTTCGGCCTGCTCCTCTTGCAGCTCCTCGACGACGCGCGACATGTCGTGCCGCACGTAACGCGCGCCGTAGGCAATGAGTGCGCCGCCGATGATCGTTGACGGGAGCACGATCGTGACGATCGCGGCCTGTCGCCCGATCGCTTCGCTCAAAAGGCCGGTGGCGATCGCGCCGAAGAACGAGCCGAACAAGAAGATGTACACGCCGATCATCGCGATGCCACGAGAACGTAGACGATAAGGGATGATCGCAGAAATCGGCGCGACGACGATCGCGAATGCCGATTGGGACAGCGCACCACCGATCGCGAGGAAGATTGTCACCAGCGCGATGTTCGGCATGTACACCCCGACTGCGATGAACACGCCGAACGACCCAATCAGCCCGCCGATGAAGACGAGCGCCCGCGGCGGACTCCGACGGAACAGCGCGTCGCTTCGCTTGCCCACGATCGCGAGCGCCGCGAAGCCTGGGATCACGCTCACGGAACCGACGATGCCACGCTGGAGTGCGTTCAAACCGAACTTCTGCGCGAACAGCAGGTTGAGGAACAGGGGGATACTGAACAGCGCGAAGCCAAGCGCCGCCATGCCGACGAGGAAGTAGTAGAACGTCTTGATCTTGCGCAGCCGTTCGAACGCCACGCTGAGCGAAATCGGCAACTCGCCCGCAGTCTCGACGATCTCCTCGCCGAGGGCGGCGCGGATTTCGTTCTTCCCCCGCCGAGGCTCGGTGAGACGAGCGGTCGCGATCGCGATGGGAACCGAGACGATCGCGAGCAGGTAGAACACCCAGCGCCACGAGCCTTCGCCGGGAATCAGGGTGGCGATTCCCCCCGCGAAGAGCGGTGCGAGACCGGTCCCGGCGATCTGGAACACCCACCAGAGCGCGAAGACGCGTCCCCGAGCCTCGATGGGATACGTGTCGACGAGAAGCGGTCCGTTGACCGGAAGCTGATACGACTGGCCGAGGCCGCTTCCTAACCGCGCGACGAACAGCTGGAACGCGTTCTGTACGAAACCGGTGAGCCCGACAACGACCGACCAGACGGCGATCGCGATCGCCGCGACGCGCTTTCTCGGATAGTGGTCAGCGAGTGAGCTGACCGGGATCGAACCGACGACGAACAACACTCCGAACGCACCGCCGATGGCGCCGAGGACCGGGTCGCTGACGTGCAACGACTTCTCGATGTTGGGGGCCAGGACCGCGAAACCAGTCTGGTTGATTTGCTCGACGACCTGCGCGAGACCAAGGACAACGACGGTCGATACACCGCCGATCCGGAGGGCGTCCTGAAGCGACATCGTGTCGGCACCGACGCCGGGCAGCATGTCGTCTGGGAGGATGACCTCGGTCGCGCGGTGTGCTTGCAAACGCCGAGCTTCTTCGTCGAGGACTGCCGAAGCGAGCGCGGCGGCGTCGTGCTCAGGCGCTCCGGTCCCGGTCAACGGTCAGCCGACCTTGACCGGCTTCTCGTCGTCGATTGGGACGAACACTCCCTTCGCGGCGTCATACCTCGAGAGGAACACGTAGTCGCCGCCGTCATGCTTGGTCGGACTGAACGACCCCGGAGGGCCCGCGATCATCGGCAGCGACGACAGCGACTCGAGCTGCTTGATCACCGCACCCTGAGTGATCGGGCCTTTCACCTGTGCGATTGCGTTCGTGACCGTTTGGATCTGCATACACGTCGCGGCCGCGAACATGTAGGCGTCGGACCCGACGGTGTAGTCGAGGTGCATGCGACGCCTGATGATGTCGTTGCACTTGACGGCGTCGGGGGTTGGATCGTCGAAGCCGCCGTAGACTCCCCAGGCGCCGTTGTAATCGGCCTTGGCGCTCACGAAGAACTGCGCGACCGTGTTGGTGACGTTGTCGCCGATTGTTGTCCACTGCGGATGGAAGTGGAGGCTCTGTGCGGCTTCGACCGTCGCCGCGCCGATGAGCGTCTCCGCGGGGAGGAACACGAAGTTTACGTGTGCGTCTTTCATCTTTTGGATCGCGACGTCTTGTTGCGCGCACGTCTGACTGCCCTCGGGGCACGGCAGGATCGTCTCGGCCGCGACCTTGTAACCCAGGTCCGCGAGACCGGGCTTCAGGCCGCCGTTGACGTCGTCCAGTTCATCGGGAACATCGCCGAGAATGATCCCGATGGTCTTACCCTTCAGTGCGCCGACGCCGTCGAGAATCTTCGGCCAGGCCTTGTACTCACGTTCGCCAGCGATGGAGAGCTGTGTCGCACCGGAGAAAAGGCGGCCATCCGCGGCGGTGTAGAACTGCTCGGGCCAGCTGTCCATCGTGAACGTGAGCACGTCGTGCTGGTCTGCAACGCACTGGGTCACGTCTTCGGTGATCGCAGCAGTGATGATCACCGCGAAGGGCTTGTCGTCTTCGGTTGCCGCGATACAGGCGTCTTGTCCCGCCGCGGGCGAAAGCACGGCGGCGGCCCCCTTCAGAATATGTGTGATCAGTTGGATCTTGCGGCCGGCGACGCCACCGCTCGCATTGATCTCATCGACGACCGCTTGCGCCGTCTGGACCGAGTTGCCGATGTCGGGCGCAAGGTGTTCCTGAGTCAGCACGGAGAGGTCGGACGCGATCAGCGAGATCTTGATGGTGCTCTTCGTGATTCCCACCGTCGACGCGGCCGAAGCACCACCGCTCGTGTTGGACACGCTGGTCGGCTTGGTCGAGTTGGCGGTACACGCACCCACAAGGACGCATACCGCGCCAGCGAGGACAATCCAACGACGCGTCATTCTGATCCCCGATCCAGAATTCTGCATACGATATACATCACCGGGCGGCCGTGTCGCACGTCGACGCGGAGAGGCTCAGCCCGCACGAGACTCGACCAAGCGCAATCCGGTACCCCGACGGTCGGGGTCGACCCTCGAGGGAGAACGCGTATCCATGTGCCCGCGCTCCGCGACGCCGCCGTACTACGACCCTTATGACGCCGACATCGACGCGGACCCTTATCCGGTGTGGAAGCGGTTGCGGGACGAGGCGCCGCTCTATTACAACGTGGAGCACGACTTCTACGCGCTGAGCCGCTTCGCTGACGTACACGCCGCTTCGCTCGACTGGCAGACATTCAGTTCGGCTCGGGGCACCGTTCTCGAAATCATCGATAGATCGCCCGCCGCGGCAAACGACATCGACGACGCGTTCCCGATGATGATCTTCATGGACCCGCCCCGTCACGACGAGCTGAGGCGCCTGGTGAGCCGGGCGTTCACGCCCCGGCGGGTCGCGTCGCTCGAGTCACGAGCACGAGAGCTCTGCGCGCAGTTTCTCGATCCACTGCGGGGTGGCGGTGGATTCGACTACGTCGAGGAATTCGCGGCGAAGATCCCCACGATGATCATCGGAGCGATGCTCGGAGTACCTGACGAGCATCAAGATCAGTTGCGGATCTGGGGCGACCAGATGCTGCGTTTCGAACCCGAAGGGATCAGCGCCGAGAAGCTCGATGCGATGCAGCGCTTCGGTGCGTACATGGAAGAGATGGTCGAAGACCGGCGGCGAACACCGCGCGACGACATGGTGTCTGATCTGCTCGCGTCCGAGATCACGCGCGAAGACGGTTCGACTCGTCGCCTCGATCACCGCGAGGTGATGGCGTTCTTCACGCTCCTCGAAATCGCGGGAAGCGAGACGACGGCGCGTCTGCTCGGCTGGGCGTCCGTGCTTCTCGCTCGCCACCCTGACCAGCGCGCCAAGCTCCGTGCCGACCGAGGACTGGTACCGAACGCCGTGGAGGAGCTCTTACGGTTCGAGCCCCCATCTCCGATCCAAGCCCGCCTCGTCACCCGCCCGGTTGAATGGCACGGACGCGCGATCCCGGCGTACTCGAAACTGGCGTTGCTCACCGGCAGCGCCGGCCGCGACGAACGCGAATACGTCAATCCCGACCGATTCGACGTCGAGCGGAGCCTCGACCGCCACGTGACCTTCGGCTACGGCGTTCACTATTGCCTGGGCGCGAACCTCGCTCGGCTCGAAGCGCGAGTCGTGCTGGAAGAAACACTCGAGCGCCTACCCGACTGGCATGTCGACGAGGACGAAATCGAATTGGTCCGCACGTCGACGGTACGCGGCCCAGTCCGCGTCCCCGTCCATCTCTGAGCCGCGATATCGACCGAGGACCCGATCCGAGTCGATGACATTGATCTGCTGTACGTCGCAAACCGCGTCAGCTCAAGCCGGTGACAACTTCGCGAGGTTCAGCTTGTCCTCGGCGGGGCACGCAACAGGCGTTGGCGTGACCATGTTGCGGCTCGTCTCGGTGTGCATGCAATATACGACTTGTGGCGGTCGGCGGTCGGCGGTCGCCGGCGAAGGGAGCGACGCGTGGAACCGATCAGGATCGGATGGCTGGGCGCAGCGCTCGACGGGCCTGGCGGCGGGTACGACAAGGTGCACCGGCTCGCGTTCGACGAAGCGTCCGAGCAGGGCCTGCTCGACCGGCCGGTCGAGTTCGTGCTGCATCCCGAGAACGGGCTTCCGCAAGGCTCGGCGAAGAACGCGAGCGACGGATTCCGGTACCTGGTCGACGAGGGCTGCATCGGAGTCGCGGGCGCGTACAGTTCGGATAACGCGATCACCGTCGGGCCGCTCGCGAACGAGCTGCAAATCCCGCTGATCAGCTGGTGCGGCACCGAGCGACTTCAGGGTGAGTATTGCTTCCGTCTCGGCAACGGTGATTGCGGTGGCGATGCCGCACTCGTGGTCGGCTGGTTGAACGGCCACGGCTACAAACGCGTCGCTGTCTTGAGCGAGATCTCTCCGAACGGCGAGGAATACTTCCGCTTCTTCCGCCAGGAATGCCGCCGCCGCGGCATCAGCATCGCGGCGGTCGAGACAGTCAGCCAGAGTCCCGAGAACCTCGCGACGAATCTTGACAACCTGCGCCAGGCTGGTGCCGACGCGTTGGTCTACATGGGCTACGGCATGCTCGCCGCCAAGGGCCTGCTGCGCGAGGCGCTCGACAAGCTCGGGTGGGATCCGCCGCGCATCATGGGCACGTCGTTCATGTTCTATCTGATGGGCTTCGACAAGTTCGAAGGTTGGGTTGGCGTCGACCAGTTCGATCCGAGCGACCCCCTGGTGACCGGTTTCCACGAACGGTTCGTTGCCCGTTACGGCGACAACCCGCCGTTTTGGCCCAACGCGATCCCTGTCCTTGCGTACGACACGGCACGCGTGCTCGTCGAGGGGCTCTTCCGGGCGCCCATCCTGTCCGGTCCGGGCCTCAAGGCGGGCCTCGAGACCATCCGTTTCATGCCGAGCGCCACGGGCGGACGTCGCACCCACATCGCGTGCTCCCCGTACGAGCACGGGATGTTCCGCGGCGACTGGCTGTTGTACGGCCGGGTGAAGGACGGCAAGCTCGAGTTCGAAGGACTCTTCGAGCCTTGGGAGTGATGATGACGACCACCGACCTCATTCTCACCGACCGTTTCACCGTGCTGTCGGTCGATGGTCACGCCGGTGCCGCGATGCACGACTACAAGCCGTACCTCGCGACGCGCTGGCACGACGAGTTCGACGCGTGGGCCGACGCATTCGTCAACCCGTTCTCCGATCTGCTCGCGCCGACCGCCTACCGCAACTGGGACAGCGGCCGACGCATCGAAGAGACAGAGTCGCAGGGACTCGTCGCCGAGGTGCTGTTCCCGAACACGATTCCGCCGTTCTTCGCGCAGGGCAACCTCACGGCGCTCGAACCAAGCGCGGCCGACTACGAACACCGCTGGGCAGGGGTGCAGGCACACAACCGGTGGCTCGCCGACTTCTGCGCCGCGGCGCCGGGTCGACGTGCCGGATGCACTCAGGTTTTCCTCAACGATCTCGACGACACGCTCAGCGAGATTCGCTGGGCCAAGGAGCATATGAACGTCTTCGGCGGAATCCTCCTGCCGAACGTCGCGCCGAACTCGCCGCTGCCCCCGCTGTGGGACCCCCACTATGAGCCGCTGTGGGAACTGTGCGAAGAACTCGACGTCGTATGCAACATCCATGCCGGAAGCGGCCTGCCTGATTTCGGCAGTCAGGAGGCGGCGCGGGCGATCATGCTGATCGAGCTGGCTTGGTACGCGCACCGCGTTGTCTGGCACCTGATCTTCGGTGGCGTGCTCGATCGCCATCCGCAGCTTCGCGTCGCACTCACCGAACAGGGAACCAGCTGGATCCCGCGGGGTGTGGACACCCTCGACTGGTTCTATCGTCGCATGACCCACGGCGGAGCAGCCGAGGCCGTGTTCTTCGGCGCGGTCACCAAGCACATGTCGTTGACTCCCAGCGAGTACTTCCAGCGCAACTTTTGGGTCGGCGCGAGCTTCCTTCGGCCGTCCGAGAGCGCGTTGCGATACGAGATCGGTATCGACCGCATCATGTGGGGAGCCGATTACCCCCACTCCGAGGGGAGTTACCCCTACACGACCGAGGCGCTGCGCGCCGCGTTCGCGACGTGTCCGCCGGCCGAGACCAAGATGATGGTCGAAACCAACGCCGCGACCGTCTATGGCTTCGATCTGACCGCGCTGCGAGAGGTCGGCGACCGCATCGGCCCGACCGTCGCCGAGGTACAGGTGCCACTCGACCCCGAGGACTATCCCGCGGACTCGACGTGCAACGCATTTGATCACGAGCAGGTGATCAAGGCCTGGTAGCGGGACGGGCGGTGATCGCCAAAGAACGGAGCAACAGATGGCAGCGATTCGATACGGCGCACGTTCACCGGAGCGCCAGCGTAACCGTGAGGTCGAGACCACCTCGGCAAAGATTTGGTCGACCGCCGTCACCGTGTGGTGGGAGACCGACCTCGAGGTGATTCGAGCGGTCTTGCCGCTCCCCCTCGAACCGAGCGAACCGCTCGCACGCATCCGATTCGCGACCGTCAACATGGGTACCGGCATACCCGTGTTCGGCGCGGGTTGGTTCGGCGTGCGAGCCCGCCACGGCAACGTCGAAGGCGAGTATGCACTCTTCATGCCGATGACGACGGAGCAGGCGACCGTCGGCGGCCGCGAGACCTTCGGCGAGCCGAAGAAGATCGGCGGCGTGTCGATCGACGTCGACGGCGACCACCTGCACGCGCACTTTGGGCGTCTGGGGTTCCCGCTGGCCGAGGTGCGCGGACGTCTCGGTGCCCCGATCGATATCCCGGCACGCGACAAGGTCGACTTCTACTTCAAGATGAGTCCGTCGCCCGACGGCAAGGGGTTCGACACCGAGCCCGCACTCGTGTACGTCCGGCGTCACGAAGAGGCGCGCGACGGTCGAACGATCGACGGCTCGTTCCAATTGTTCGAGTCGCCGGTCGATCCCCTCGTCGATATTCCGATCGGGCGCATTGTCTCGATGGAGTTCGCTCAGGTCACGACATCCCAAGAAGCCGAGGTGGTCGAGCGGGTCCCCGCCGACTGGCTCCTGCCCTACGTGCACCAGCGCTACGACGATCTCTCAGTCCTCGGCAAAAAGGGCTGATCCGCGATGACCGACCGCTACACGATCATCTCCGCCGACGCGCACGCGGGCCTGCCGTGCGAAGAGTACCGACCGTACCTCGACGCCCGCTACCACGCATCGTTCGATGCATTCCTGGCCGAGCGCCAAGCCAACCGCGATCTGCAAATGCAGCTCAACTACGACTACATCACGCGCTGGGAAACCGAACATGAAGAGGGACTGCGCGGCGCTTTCGACGCCGAACAGCGCGACAAGGAGATGGACGCGGACGGTGTCGCCGCGGAAGTGATCTTCCCTGACTCCGATTCGATCACCGGCATGGAGTCGCCGCCGTTCGGTGCCGGCCTCTCCGCCGGAATGATCGAAGATCCCGAGCTCGCCTTCGCCGGCGCCCGGGCCCACAACCGCTTCCTCGCGGAGTTATGTGCGACGAGCCCGCTGCGGCGCGGAGGTGTCGGGCTCGTACCCATCGGCCACGGCGTCGGGCGTGCCGTCACCGAGATCGAATGGCTGGCCGACAAGCCCGGAATCCGCGGCATCATGATCCCGACAATGTGGCGCAATCACGCGCCGTACAACGACCCGGTGTACGACCCGGTGTGGGCCGCGTGCCAGGACGCCCAATTGCCGGTGCATGTGCACTCGGGCGAGGCACCCCGCGAGGAGATGAACGAATTCATCGGTATCTACCTCGCCGAGGTCGTCTTCTGGACGCACCGGCCCATCGCCCACCTGTTGTTCAGCGGCGCGTTCGAACGCTTCCCGGGCCTCAAGTTCGTCGTCACCGAGGGCGCCAGCTACTGGGTCGCCGACATGAAATGGAAATGGGACCAGTATCTCGGTGGCGGCCACACCACCAAGAAGATGGCCGCCCTCATGAAAGGCATCCTCTCGAAACTTCCGTCGGAGTACTTCGGCGAGAACATCTTCGTCGGCGCGTCGACAATGTCGAAGGAGGAGATCCGTCGCCGACACGCGATCGGATGCGACGTTGCGATGTGGGGGACCGACTACCCACATCCCGAAGGCACCTGGCCGAATACGATCGCGCGACTTCGCAGCGACTTCGGCGACGTCCCCGTTGGCGATACCCGCAAGATGCTCGGCGAGACCGCGTCGCGCTGTTACGGCTTCGACCTCGACACGCTGCGGCCAATCGCGGAGAAGATCGGTCCGACGCCCGACGACTTCGGCCAGGACACCTCGGCCGTCACTACGGCCGAAGACATCCGACGCGCCGAATGGTGGAAGGACGAGTACGACGTCAGGTGGGGTGGGTGACGCATCCATGATCTCGACGGCAAGGTCGCGGTCGTGACTGGTGGTGCGAACGGCATCGGGCGCGGGCTCGTCGAAGCGCTCCTCGAAGCCCGTGTGCGGGTCGTGATCGCCGACATTGAACAGCTGGTCCTCGACCACACGGCCTCAGAGCTGCAAGATCGGGGAGAGGTAAGCGGGATCCACACCGACGTGTCCGACCCCACGTCGGTGGAGGCACTGGCCGAGGCGTGTTCGAGCGCTACGGCGCATGCCACCTGCTGTTCAACCATGCGGGCGTGACCACCGGAGGCGGCGGTCTTCCCTGGGAGCAAGAGCCGAACGACGGGCAATGGTGTTTCAGCGTCAACGTCTTCGGCGTCGCGAACGGTGTGCTCGCCTTCGTGCCCCGCATGCTCGAGTCGGGAGAACCTGGAGTTGTCGTGAACACGTCGTCCGGCGACGGCGGCATCGCTCCAGTCCCATACGCCTCGGTGTACACGGCGAGCAAAGCCGCCATCAGTTGCTTCACCGAAGCGCTGGCGCACCAGTTGCTCGACGCGGGTTCGCAGCTGCGTGCCGCGGCGTTCTATCCGTCTGGCGGACTGCTTGACACCGGCTTGTGGACCGCGCAGCGCAATCGACCCCAGGCGCTCGCCCGCAAGAAGGAGCACACGCCGGGACCAGTCCTGACGTTCTCCGAGTTCCGCGAACGACTCGCCGCGGCCGGAAAGAGGGCCGACGTCGCCGACCTACTGGACCTCGGCCGTTTCGTGGTCGCCGAGACCAAGAACGACAGTGACGTCATCGGGCACGACCTCGACGGGGCGCGGCACTTCTGCACGCACGTGCCGATGCGACCGGAAAGAGTCAACTCCCCCCGCACCACGGACTTTGACCCCGATCGATGCCGGGCGCGAAGTCGTCACTCTCCGCTGGAGAGGTCGAACAAGCCTCGTCGGTGGAACAGTCGAACAACTTCGCCTCCCACCTCGCGCATCATCTTTGCGTACTCGTCCGCGGCTCGTTCGCCGTCGCTGCGTCGGCACGCACCAGCGACGGCCGAGAAGCCGGGCCGTTGCAGCTCCTTCGCGTTCGGGACCAGCTCGTAGAAGTCCCCCGGTACAAGTGCGGACAGTGCGCGAACGAGAACGTTGATGCGAGGCGAGGACGCGGCGCCGATCACCGCGGCATGAAACGCCAAAGCAATGCGCTGGGCTTCCGCGGGATCGGTCGCACTCGCGTAATCGCCTGCAAGCTGAATGAGCTTTTCTCCAAGCGCGCTGTCCGACCGCTCGAGCGCCTTCTTCGCGGCGAAGCCATATACGAGCCCGTAAAGCTCGTAGTGGTCCCGAACTGCCTGCTCGTCGAGGGGCGCCACGAACGCGCCTCGATTCGGCTCGATCGTGACCCAACCCTGCTGTTCAAGTGCGATGAGCGCCTCGCGTACCGGGATGCGACTGATTCCGAGCGCTTGGGCAACGTCGTCCTGGTGAACGCGGGCTCCGGGGCGCAGGTAGCCGTCAAAGATCAACTTGCGGACGTAGAGCGCTGCGACCTCGCCGCTACTTCGACGGTTCAATTGACCCTGCGGGAGAGACGCCGATGCCATAACGCAGGGCATTCTATGGGGAACGAGGTGCCTCTCGACACGACGAAGGGTCGCAGTGTCATCTCGGCTTACGCCGGACTTGATACCGACGGCGACGCCTACCGCAGTCGTATCCGTCTCACCTCCCTCGAGCCGAACGTGTCATTGTGAGTGAGCTCGACGACGACTTCCACTGCGTCGTCGTGACACTCCACGACTACGGAACGCGTGTCGAGTCGCTACACAGCACGTCACCCCGCTGGCCGTAGTCGACCTTGTGGGTGCCGGAATCTCGTTCGGGCGCGCGATTGGCGGGGCTGTTGTTCGGGTCGGAGAGGCGTGACGCGAGGGCGGGCGCGGCGAAGCCGACATCATCGTGTCGGGTTGGCGGGTCGCGGTGACTGACGGGAACGAAGAACGTGACGGGCGGAGCGTCGTGTTCAGGATCGGCATGCGTTCACCCTTCGGCATCGAAGACCATGTGGAGCTGGGTGCGGGACCGCACGGCGAGTTTCCGGTAGGCACCTGCAAGTGGTGCTCCGCGGTGCGCGTACTGATGAACAGAGCCGTCGCGGCTTCGGCGTTGGGTAGGCCGTGAGCGGCGGCTCGTGGAACCTGATATTCGCGCGGTGTCAGCGACGCCAGCGCGTCACTGCTTGCGGTGCGGGCATGCTTGGCTCCTCGTTCGCCGAGTTCTCGCTCGGCTCGCGTCATCCACGGTTGTGCGACGACGGCGATGGAGTGGGTTCTGACGATCGGCGCGCCCAGCGGCGCGGTCGCTGCCGAAGTACCCGAGGGATGGGGAGCGCAGGTGCGGTTATGAGAAGGCGGCGGCGGTTTGCTCGGAGTCTTCCGAGGAGCGGACAAACACGACCTTGTCGTTGGCGAAGCGGAACCAGTGCTGCATCGGCAGCGTCGCGCTCTTGCCGGTTGCGTTCACCAGGATTCCCCATCGCAGCGCGACCATCACGTCCGTCTCGTTGGACGTGAACGACAACGGCGCGAACTCGGTGATCTGGACGTTCGAGCCGATCTCCTTGAAGAAGCGCGCCACTTCGGCCTTGCCTTGGTAGCTGCCATACCACGGGACGAGCGCACTGCCCTGCTCCGTGACGGCAACCCAGTCGACCTCGTCGGCGAGCTCGGCCACGATGGCCTCGGTATCGCCGCGGCCGAGGGCTTCGTACATGCGTTGGACGGCTTCGATCTTCGGATCGGACATCGGATACCCCGCTCTCGTTCGCGACGGTTGCGCTTTGAGGATTCCCGCGTCCCTTCGCTGCCGCCAGCGCCCGTGGATCACTCGGCCACCAAAGAAATTCGACCTTCTCTCCGGTCGGTCGAACGACTCCGCGACCGCGATCGGTCAGTCGGCGGCAAAGGCGGTCGCGCCAACGAAGATGGGCCTCAAGAGCGCACGGTCGCCCTCGACGTGCACGTCCAGGTCATCAAATGTCAAGCGACCCGCAGCCAGCCGGCAGAAATCGAGGACCGCGGCGGTCAGGATGATGTCAGGTTCGCCCGAGACTTCGTCGAAGGCGAGGGGTACGTCGTAACTGCCTCCGCCCGGACCTGTCAGATTGACTCTGGCTGAGTGCCCCGGCCGCGAGACGTCGGACAGGGCGAGCCCCAGCGGCAGGACCCGCATGAGCTGTTCGACCATCAACGACAGGCGATCCTCGTCGAGGAGATTGAGCGGTCGGCCGGTTGCGTGACGGATGTCGTCACCGTGGGTCCAGAGCTCAAAGGTGCGCACCACGAGCAGGCCCCGTAACGAGCCGACGAGGTGGTGATATGTGACCTCGTGGTCTGGTCCGAGTTCGGCGCTGGCGGCAACGACGCCGAGTAGCTCCGACCACCAGCTCGCGCCGACGACCCTGTCCGACTTGTCGTGCATGTCGGCCGCGAGCATCGTCGCTAATGACCAGTGGTCCTCACGGCGCGGTGCTTCCAGACGCGGACGACGATCGAGTTGGCCGAGGACATAGCGTTCGACGCTCACCAGGTGCTCGACGAGGGCCCGCACGGTCACACCTTCGACAGGAGTCGACCGGGTCCAGTCGTCGACGGTGAGGGTTTCCAACAGGTCGGCGAGCTCGTCGGCCGTCGTGATGAACGCGCTCAGGGCACTGAACTGCGCACCGTCGGTATCAGCCCATCCCGGGTGTTGCGATGGACTAGCCGCGCCGGCAGCCGCGGATTGGACGCGCTCCCAGACGTGCGGGTGTACAGCCGCGTCATCGACAGTGGCGGCGTCGAACGCGATGCGGAGCAACGCGTCGGTGCTCAGACGGTCGGTACTCAGGTCCATGTCAGGGTGTCCTGATCCGCGAGTTCAGAACGAAGGAGCGTGTCGAGCCTGCGTAGGGCCAGACGCACGCGCGATTTGACAGTTCCTTCAGGGATGTCCAACTCGACGGCCACCTGGCGATAGCTACGATCCCCGTAGTAGGCGAGCACCACCGCGTCTCTCTGCTCGGAAGGCAGTTTGTCGAGCGCACACCGAACCCGGTCGCTCAGCCACGTCGCCGTGACGTCTCGCTCGACGTCGTGGCCGGCCGACGCCGACACGTCGACCTGCTCCTCGTAGCGAGTGCGGCGGTTCTCCGCGCGGACACGGTCGACGCTGCGATGGTGGGCGAGCAAACCGAGCCACGCTCGAAGCGATCCACGCGACGGGTCGAATCGGTTCGGGAACTTCCACAAGAAGACGAACACTTCCTGGGTGACGTCCTCGGCCAGCGTTTCGTCGTGCAGGACGCGTCGACACACGCCGAGCACCAGCCCCACATACCGTCGATAGACCTCGGCCAACGCCTCGGACTCCCGGGCCGTGAGGCGGGCAGTCAAAACGCGGTCCGAGTCCACCGACCGCGAACGCGACCCCTCCCACGGGTCCTCTGCATCCACCGCCACGCGTCCCAGCGTACCGAGCCGATCGATCTTCGAGCAGGGTCGCGCAGGCTCGTCCGCAGCGGTGGAGGCTCCCGGGCCCACCGCTGCGATGCGGTGATCGAGCCGATCGAGACTGTTCGAAACCCTCATGGTGCCACCGGCCGCCGAGGGAAGGCACCTGCGACACCGGCCCGCTTGCCGACCGCCGAGATTGGGAAGAGCCGTCTGTTCACGGGCGGCGAGCAGGTTCGTCTTCGTCGGCTCGGGTGGTCCACCCCGTCGAGGAGCGGGACCGGCGAAGGACCGCACAGAAGCCCCGGACCCCGGTCCTGCACGTGCCCGACGTCCATAGTGCTCTGCCCCGTATCGGAATCGTCATCCCCACTTCGACCGAGCCGCCAGACACGGATCACACATTGAGGTGATCCGTTGGTCGTTTCATCGACGAAGATCCGATCGACCATCAATCGAGAGGAGAGTGCGATGGGTGTCGACGAGCATGTCAAAACGATCCGGACGATCTACGAGGCGTTCGGCAGAGGAGATGTCCAGGCCGTTCTCGATGCTTTGACAGACGATGTCGATTGGGCGACCGAGACATCATCTACAGCTGCGCCGTGGTACGGCGTCCGTCACGGCAAGGAAGGCGTCGCCTCCTTCTTCGAGGCGTTCGGCTCAACGATGGAGGTCCAGGAATTCAACCCGTACTCGTTCGCTACCAACGACACCGAGGTGCACACGGTGGTGCATTGTCGGGCGACGTCACGGGCGACGGGCAAGGCGATCGACCACGATCTGCACCACTACTTCCGATTCGAAGACGGGAAGATCGCGTTCTACCGGGGCACCGAGGACACTGCCCAGACCGAAGCGGCGCTCAAGCCCTGACCGAGAGGACTTCCAAGGAGCCGCGATGATCTTCATCGTCGTCAAGCATCCTGTGCGTCCCGAGTACGCCGATGACTGGGTCTCCCTGGTCGAGGAGTTCACGGCGGCGACGCGGGCCGAGCCAGGCAACATCTGCTTCGACTGGTGCCGAAGTGTCGAGGACCCGAACCTGTACGTCTTGGTGGAGGCATTCCAAGACGGAGCCGCAGGCCAAGCGCACGTCAACTCGGACCACTTCCAGGTCGCGATCGGTCGGTTGCCCAAATGGCTCTCCGATGTGCCCGAAATCGTCAACGTCGAGGTTCCGGGCGCGGGCTGGTCACGCATGTCAGAAATGCGGATCGAGGCGGACAGCTCACCGTCTGATTGAGTCCGAACCGACGGGAGAACAGATGGAACCCGACCAGTTGAAGGCGATGTATCGGCGCTGGCTGCACGAGGAGTGGAGCGAGGGCCAGTACACGGTCGCCGAGGAACTGATCGCCGAAGACCTCGTTGACCACAACCCCGTACCGGGTCAACCGGCGGGACGAGCGGGAGAGATCTGGACGGCAAAGATGATCCGTAAGGCTTTCCCCGACGCCCGCTTCGAAGCAGATGTCGTGGTCTCCGATGGCGAATATGTCATTGGACGCTGGACGATGACCGCGACCAACACGGGACCCTTCGATCTCTTCGGCCTGCCCCCAACTGGGCGACCTGTGATCATGACCGGCCAAGAGATCTTCCGCGTCGCCAACGGCAGATTCGTCGAGGTCTGGCATCAAGAAGACGTCGGCGGGATGTTGCATGCGCTCGGGCTTGAACCGCCGCCGTTCATGCTGCGCTTGGCCGCCAAGCGGAGCGCCCGCAAATACCGCCGGCAACGGATGACTCCGGGTAGCACGGCCTCCTCAGCGATACCGCCGTAGCGCACACGACTGCGCACGTGCGAAGCAGCCTGTGGGTGCCGAAGACTCGTCCGGGTCTGTTAAGCAGGCATTTGCGTTGGCGTGAGCGTCCCGGTCGGGATGCCGCGAGGATCGGTGCCTGGCCCGTCTCTACCGTTTGTTCTTCGAGGCGGGTCACCGCGGGCAGCAATCGCGATGAAGAGGTCGATGTATTCGATGCTCACCTCGCGAGTCGCTCGAACAGCTCTCGGTCCTGGTCGATGATCCAGCGCAATCGGACCCGGAACTCGGGGTCCTTGCGGCGGCGAGTCCGTCGAGTGGGTTCGATCACAGGGCAAGTCGCGACGCGCCATCCCGACAACCCAACCCGCTCAGTGCGCTACGCGTCGACGATCGGGAGCGTGGCTCGTGCTGCAGCAAGAAGGTGCGAGATGTCACCGCGGTCGGCGGTCACGATTTCAGCGGCTCGGTCGATGGCAAGAACGACAACCGCCGCGTCAACGATGTCGGCCGTACGCGAGCGTGCGATCAGTCGCCCAGTCGCGTGCGCGTCGACCTCGCGGAAGTCGACGACGTCGCATCCGCGGAGGAATCGGCGCAGTTGCGCTTGACGAGCTGATCTGCTCACCTGCGCGACGACCGGTGCGGGAACGCGCGGGATCACGCCGCCCTCGAGGCGAACCCGATGCTCAGCCCAAATCGCGCGTGCGTTTCGATCGGCTGCGACGAGCGCGCCAGCGTCGTAGACCGCGGGATTCACACCGTACGCCGGGTATGACGGCTTCGCCTCGCAAGGCGGCTGCGTGCCGCGTCGAGCTCTTCGGGACTGAATGCGCCGTGCCTTGCTTCCCATTCGGCGACGCCTGCCAGTCCGTCACGAACCACGAGGGCCCGGCGCGCGGCGTCCGTCATCCACGCCGAGACGCTCATTCCATCGGCGGCCGCAGCTGCCACGATGCCGGCGTGCACCTCAGGATCGACGGTAATAGCCATCTTCGGGGAGGGCTTTCCGCGAGGCATCACGAAACTATACTCCATGAGTAGGAGACTTACGAGCGGCGGCGAAGTTCATCCCGACTTTCTTCATGACGAGGCAGCAGGCGTAGGCGATCGACGCGTCGGCAGAACAACTCGGCGGACCGAGCCGAAAACGCGAACGTCATCGCACGGAGGTCGTCGCGTTGTTGCTCGTGATCTCGGTGTCCGTGCCACCATCGACAACGATGTGTGTCGCGATCTCGCTCGTGAAGCCGCACAGCGCGAGGTGCGCTGCGGCAGCGGCCCTCGGTGATTGGTGCTTCAGGTGATGGAACAGTTGGGTGGGCGAGAGTCCGGCATGGTGCGCTGGGTCTCTGGCCAGGGAACCGAACATGGGGCAGTCTCGTCGGTGCGTAGCCTCGGGTCGATGACATCGCGTTTCGATACTCATCAGGTCGTCAATCAACCGCCGGCGCTCGTCGACTACAGCGTGTTCGGCGGTGACGTGGCGTTGGTTGAGGCGCTCGAACGTGAGGGCGCGGGGTGGGCGGGTGATGAGCTGCACGAGCTTGGGATCCGAGCCGGGTCGGTTGACGCGCAGGAGCTGGGTCGGCAAGCGAATGAGAATCCGCCGGTCCTGGTCACGCACGACCGGTACGGGCATCGGGTTGACATCGTGCGCTATCACCCGGCGTATCACGACTTGATGAGGGTCGCGGTCGGAGACGGGTTGCACGCCGCGCCGTGGGCGGATGATCGGGCCGGTGCCCACGTCGCGCGCGCTGCGAAGATCATCGTCTGGTATCAGGTGGACGGCGGTCACATCTGCCCGATCTCTATGACGTATTCCGTTGTGCCTGCGCTGCGCCATGCGCCCGAAATCGCGCAGGTGTGGGAGCCTCGGCTGACGGCGCGGGAATACGACCCGTCGAACCGGCCAGCGGCACTCAAGGCCGGCGCGACGTGTGGGATGGCGATGACGGAGAAACAGGGCGGCTCGGATGTCCGCGCCAACACCACCGTCGCGCAGCCGGTCGCTGACGGGTTCTTGCTGACCGGCCACAAGTGGTTCTGCTCGGCGCCGATGTCCGATGCATTCTTGATGCTCGCTCAGACCCCGAAGGGGTTGTCGTGTTTCCTCGTGCCGCGTTGGCTTGCCGACGGCTCGCGCAACCCGATCCGTCTTCAGCGATTGAAAGACAAGCTCGGCGATCGTTCGAACGCGTCGAGCGAGATCGAGCTTGTCGACACTTGGGCGCGCTCGTCGGAGAGGAAGGGCGAGGAGTGCGGACGATCATCGAAATGGTCAACCACACCCGGCTTGACTGCGTTCTCGGTTCCACGTCGATCATGCGTCAAGGTGTCGCGCAGGCGACATGGCATACCCACTACCGGGCGGCGTTCGGCGCGCCGCTCGACGAGCAGCCGTTGATGGCCAACGTGTTGGCCGACCTCACCCTCGAGTCGGAAGGTGCGACCGCAGCAGCCATGCGACTGGCCCGCGCGTTCGAGGCCGACGCGCACGACGATCACGAGCAGATGATCAAGCGGCTCGTCACGCCGATCATCAAGTACTGGACGTGTAAACGAGCGCCGCAGCACGCCGCCGAAGCCCTCGAGTGTCTGGGAGGCGCGGGCTACGTCGAGGAATCGGACCTCCCGCGGCTCTTTCGGCAAAGTCCACTCAACGGTGTGTGGGAAGGATCGGGCAACGTCATCTGTCTCGACGTATTGCGCGCCATCGCCCGCGAACCGGCCGCTCTCGACGCCTACTGGGAGGAGGTGAGCCTCGCTGCCGGCGCTGACCCACGTCTCGACGAAAGCATCGCGATACTCCGCGCCGAATGCGACGACCTCGAGCAGATCGAGGTGCGGGCCCGTCGCCTGGTCGAGCGCCTCGCGATCGTCTTCCAGGCCTCGCTCCTCGTACGCCATGCCCCCGCGCCCGTCGCCGACGCGTTCTGCGCTTCTCGGCTCGCCGGCGATACCAGTCACGCGTTCGGCGCAATGACGCCGGATGTCGACATGCGTTCGATCATCGACCGCGCCCGTCCCACGCTCACATCGACGGACTTATCATGAGATCGCCCTCAGGCGCCGTGTGCCGAGGCGACTTGTGGTCGTTCCACAGACCGTGTCGCCCCGACAACCGGCCAGACCGAGGACCGCGAACTTGACGGTCTCGTTGATCATCACCGTGCAGCGAGTACGGGCCGCTGGGTGTGCGAATCGGGTGGCGACGTCGGTCCAGTCGATGATGTTCCCGATCGAAGCGACGTCGTCGGGTCGGCGGTTCTCGTCTTGAAAGCAGTAGGCGTGTTCCCAGGCGTCGATGACGGGGAGCGGCGCACCGTCTGGACCTGTCGGTGCCGAATATCCGTCCGGACCTTGACCTGCGGCGAGCGCGCAGGAACGCCGAGTTGGGCTATCCGCGTGGGCCACCGTGATCGCTCACCACTGCGATCCAGAGCTCCAGCCGATCCGCCCGACCGGCGCCGCGATCCGCGACGCAGTCGAGGTGCTCGGCCCGGCCGCGTCGGCGATCAGGCGGCGCTCGGCCGCGACTGAGACGGTGACCGACGCTCGTCGCGTTGCACACGGTCGGCTCCTGGCAACGCCCTCGATGCGGCCAGGCCTACTTCGACGCGTCCGTTTTCACGCCAGCGTCGATGACACGAGACGCGCTGCTTCGTCTCCATCCAACGCAACGTCGCCATGCCCATCGGGCGAATCGGACAACACGACCCACCAAATTCGTCCATTTCCAGCCCGGGGCGCCCACGACGAGGGTTCGCCCTCTGCAGTGGACGCAGCCTTTGGCTCTTGCACCGTTCCGAACAACCGGAGTTTGACCTGCGCGACACCACCGATGACCGACTTGAAGGCGGTAGATGACCGACTTGAAGGCGGTAGAGGCGTCTGCACCCACCGAACCATGGACTAGTCGGGCACGGCGCTCATCACGACATGACCCATCCCGGGTCCGACGTCTGGATCGACGTAGGAGACGAAGATCCGCGACGAGGTGCTGAGTTCTGGATGGCCCTCGAGCGCGAAACAGAACTCCTTATGCGTGTGGCAACCAGGCAGTGTGCCGAATGTGTCGAGATGCCATGGGGTGGCGAGGGTCGACGTTGAGAAGATGTCGTAGGTGCCGATGATCGAGGTCCACTCGATGATGCGAAAACCCGTCGAGTAGCGGGCAACGGAGACCGACAGGGGTGCCCAGGATCCCGAACCGTCGGTGGAGAGCTGGGTCAGGTTGTATGACGCCGGATTGTCCAACGCGGTGGTCGTGGCGGGCATGGTGACGGACATCACCTGACCGGTGCCGCAACCGAGATACTGCGCCACGCAGGTCGATGAAAAGAGCGTCAGGTTTCCGCTGTCGAAGATCGGCGAACCGAATACGTATGAGGACGCCAGGAGCGTACCGTCGGCATGTGGTTTGAACACGTCGACGGGCCCGTCATCAATGTGATGAGTGCGCCAGTTGTAGAGCAAGTAGCCCCAACCTTCTGGCTGTTGCTGCGCACTCGTGCCACCGCCCGTCACGCACACCTCTGAATAGGTGATGAGGAGTTCGGAAGAATCGGTCGGCATCACCGCGGCGCCGGTAGGCCATCGGGCTGCGAAGGCGGCGTTCCCGTTGCCCCTGACGCAGGGCCGGTCGCTGCCGTCGGTCATGGGTACATCAGTCGGGACGGGAATGAACCGGGTTGGCGATCCCGAGGGATACTCGCCGCCATGGGGAACTTGACCCCGCGTATATTTCGCCTCGAGGGCGGTACTGCCGTCGATGAAGTGCAGACCGCCCCAGACGCCTTTGATGCGTTTGTAGATTGATGTGTCGCCGAACAGCCAAAGTTCATGGCCGTCGGGCAACACGACGCTGATCCCAACGTCTCGAGATATGTCCCTGTTCGCGGTCTCGTAGCTGGACCGGACCGAAACTGCCTGAATGGTCGACGTCGAACTCTTGCTGCGCAACCGGACAGCTGCAGGGCTGGCGACGCGGGACCTCACGGTCGCAGTGACCGGCCCGGCCACAGCCGCGGCGGCGACCTTCCCTGATCCGGGTCCGAGCAGTGGCGTGACTGCGACCGCAGACGCCAGGATGCCGACGATGCCGACGGTAACACGGACCTTCATGGAGTCCCGATACCCCGCCTCGATGTCGTCGAAACCGCTCTCGGGCCGATTCTAACCGGACGAGTACCTTCACGCGCTTACGGGGGATCGCTGATCGTGAGCAGGTTCGAGGGGAGTGATGCTGGTCCGTTGGCGGCGTCGTTCAATGCGACGACCGTGAAGGTGTAGTTCTGGCCGCCGGTGAGACCGTCGATGGTGAGGCTGTGGTGTGGTGCGTCGATGCCGGTGAGCAGACCGCCGGGGCTGGCTGTGACCCGGTATTGGTTGATCGAGGAGCCGTTGTCGTTGGCGGGTGCGGTCCAGGACACCACGACGCGGCCGTCGTGTTCGGTTGCGTGCACGCCGGTCGGAGCGCCCGGCGGCCCAAAGGGGGTCACCGCGTCGGACACCGCCGAGTTGACGCTGCGGCCCAGGGCGTTGGTCGCGTAGACGGTGAACCGATAACGCGTCCCGTTGGTGAGCCCGTGAACCGTCACGGTGGGGATGACGGCGTGTCGGGCGGGAACGGTGATCTGCTCCGCGTCGGATGTCATCGTCACGGTGGGGATGACGCCGTGTCGGGCGGGAACAGTGATCTGCTCCGCGCTGGGTGTCATCGTCACGGTGTAGTTCGCAACGACCCGTCCGCCATTGTGGGCCGGTGGCTGCCAGAGCAGTTCAACGGCCCGGTCCCCGGCGAACGCGTCCGGGTAGAGCGGAGCCGACGGTACGCCGGGCGGCATCATCAGCTGCGCCGACGGCGCCGAGATGGCATGCGTGCCGATCGTGGTTGTGGCATCGACCCGGAACGTATAGCGACCGCCATCAGCCAGACCTGAGACGATCGCGCGCGTGTCGGCGGCGGCGACCGTCACCTGTTGACCGCCCGACGCGATGACCGTATATGCCGAGATTCGGTCGCCGTTGGGTGACGGCTTCCACGACACGACCGCACGGCCCAGACCTGCCATCGCAGCAACGTCGGTCGGCGCCGCCGGTCCGGCCGGGGGTGTCACCGGCCGTGTTGGAAACGACCCAGCATCCGCACCGGTGTGGTCGCCGTGCACGGTGACGGTCTGGCCACCAGCCGAACCCGTGACCGGATCCGTCACGATGCGTGTCCCGCCCGGCGGTGCTTTCCAAGCAACGGCCGCCGATCCAGCGCCAGGAGCGGCCGTCGCGTCCCAAGACCGGTCCGGGACCGGACCCGAACCGTTCGTGATCGCGATCGCGCTCATCGAGACAGCCGCGGCAACGCCAAGTTCCAACAGGTATCGGTTCATCTCGACACTCCGCCTCGCATCCCGGCTCCACAGACCGGACAGGTCACCTTCGATGCCCCGGCAGAGATCTCACCGCTTCGCATGCCCCAACCGAGACGACGTCAAACACACACATCGTCGAGACGACATCGCGGCCCCAGAACGAGGCAAAGCGCATCCAACGGTGGACAACCCGACGCGCAACATCGCAGACGCCGAGCACGAAACGTTTGACCGCACACACCCCGTCGGACCCACCGAGCGCGACCCGGGCCGTTCCCGAGTGACGGGTCGTGGATCCGATGGATGCCGATTTCTTCGATCGCATCGCCGGCTGGTTCCGGGGGGCGAAGCGAGCGGCGTCAGTCCAGACCTGGACTGTCCGATCGGTGCTCCGGTCATCTGCTCCGCGGCGTGGAACGTTGGGTGATGGATGTTGTCGTTAGGGGTTCGTGGCGACGACGCTGATTGTCGATCTTCGTCCTGTCGTGTCGTGCTGAACGGAGACGGCATCGAAGCCGTGTTCGCGGCAACGGTCTGCGAACATCTCGGCTTGTTGGTTGGTCCAGCCGTGGCTGGCGTGGCCGTGCGCGCCCGGGTGTGTCTGTCGCTCGATGGCCACGAGGTGCCCGCCGGGTCGGAGCACCCGGCGTGCTTCTCGCAGCCCGGCATCGAGATCGGCCCAGTGGTGCACGGTTGCGATCGACCACACCACGGTTGCGCAGTGATCCGCGACTGGGAGTGCCTCAGCGGCGCCTTCGACGTAGCGCGTGTTGTCCCCGCCTCGCGTGAGCAGCCGAGCGGTGCGCAACATGACGGGGGCCGGATCGATTCCGGTCGCGCTGACGCCGAGACGCGCTGCATGTCGGACGGCGACGCCGGGACCGCAGCCGACGTCCAACACGACGTCGTCGGGGCCGAGATCGGCGAGCTGTGCCGCGTAGCGGGCATCACTGTCGCGGCCGACGACCATGCTCAGCGCGGCGGCAAGCCCAGCGAGGCCACTGAAGCTCGGATAGTGCGCGTGGTGGTTGGGGACAAGATGTTGGTGGGTCACCCACCCACCTTGACAGTTGAACCCGACTTCAAGTCAAGTGTTTGGGTGTCGGAACCGCAACTCACGATCGGTGAAGTCGCCCGACGCGCGACGTCGCGACCTCGACGATCCGCTACTACGAGCGCAAGGGCTTGCTTCTCGCGGATGCTCGGGTCGCGGGACAGCGCCGGTACCGCAACGAGACGCTGCGGCGACTTGTGTTCATCGGCATGCTCCAAGACGCGGGCCTCGCCCTCGATGACATCGAAGGCATTCTCAACGCGACCGACGTCGCTGCATGGAAGACCATCGCCACCCGTCGGCTCGCGCTTCTCGACGAGCAGATCACTCGGCTTCAGCGGGCTCGCGAGTACCTCGCCGGAGCGTTGCTGTGCCGTTACGACCATCCTGTGACCGACTGCAACATCATGGGCACGGAGATCGACCGTCGCCTCGCCGAATCCGACCACACAACACAACGCTCGGCGTCATAACTTCGATCAGGTCCCGCTCGTCGCGGTAGGCGCCGCGCTCCGCTCTGCCGTTCCGCGCTCGGCTGTCCTGAAGGATTGCGCATCGGCGCCGATCGCGAGCGTTCACTACCCGGCGTCGTTGTGAAATGGTCGGCAGACGTTGTTCTCTTTCACGTAGATTATGGGCTAATCACCCCGTTATGACGGGAAAGTCCGCATTGGTCGGCGAGGTCCACCGCGCGCCGTTCGGAGCCACCCGGCGCAGGTGGCCACACGCACTGCACGGCGACACGATCTTCGAAGCGCGAGCGAGGTCCGACGGCCATTGGTCGCCCGCTCGATCAGCGCCGTCCACATCGCTTCACATTCGCGCCTTCGCAACGCACAAACCACTGTTCATGCCCGAGTCGCGCAGCCCTTGTGGCTCGCGCATCTGCCGATCTGCGACCCTTGGTCTCATGCGAGACAACGACGAACCGGAGGGAGCCATGACCGACCAAACCGAGGCGTCGACGCAGCCGGCCGCGGAGATGGACGCCGGAATGGAGATGTTCCTGAATCTCGCAGCGCCACAGCCGGGCTACCTGCAGGTGATCGAAGAGGGGGGATGTCTCCAACCGATGGACGGTCTCACGGCGACGTTCAGCCGCGCCCTCACAGAACACGTCCTGCGCCATCACGAACTGTTCTCGTCGGTCGGCGGGATCGACCTCGGAAATATCCGTCCCCTGATCCCGCTGAATGTGGACCCACCGCAGCATTCCAAGTACCGCAAGGTCCTCGACCCGCTCTTCGCACCGAAACAGATGGACGCGCAGGAAGCCGACATCACCGCACGGGTCAATCACTTCATTGATGCGTTCATCGATCGCGGGGAGTGCAACTTCAGCGAAGAGTTCGCAGAGCTCCTGCCGTCGTCGGTGTTCCTCGGTTTGATGGGACTGCCGTGGGACGAGCTCGACACCTTCTTGCAGCTGCGCGACGGCATCCTTCGTCCCGACAAGCTCGATCCTGGCGCGATGTTCGACGCGGACACGCGCATCGCCGTGCAACGCGTGACCGGCCGCGACATCTACGCGTACTTCGACAACATATGCGACGAGCGCCAGAAACATCCGACCGACGACATCCTTTCGCACCTCGTCACCGTTGAGATCGACGGTGAGACGCTCACGCGCGAAGAGATCCTCGACATCTGCTTCCTGTTCCTCATTGCCGGACTCGACACGGTGAGCGACTCGCTCACGTGCTTTTACGCGTTCTTGGCCAATCACCCCGAGCATCGGCGCCAGCTCGTCAACGACCCCAGACTCATCTCCGGCGCGGTCGAAGAACTGCTGCGCTGGGAATCGCCGGTCCCGACCGGCGTTCCGCGTATCGCCACCCAAGACACCGAGCTTCCGAACGGGATGAAGGTCGCGGCCGGAACCGCAGTGATGGTGAACTACGGCGCGGCCAATGTCGACCCGGCGGAGTTCTCCGATCCCTTCGACGTGCGCTTCGACCGTGAAACCAATCGCCACATCGCGTTCGGCGCCGGCGTCCACCGCTGCCTCGGCTCACACCTCGCGCGGCGCGAGCTCCGCATCACGATGCGCGAATGGCACCGACGGATCCCCGACTATTCGATCAAGCCGGGCCACGAAGAGTTGGTGTATCCACCCGGGCTGCGCTCGGTGCAGAACCTCACACTCGTGTGGAGGTCGTGATCCGAGCTCCTCGCGAACGGGTGGCTCAGATCGGAGCCATCACTACTTGATTTGGCACCAGTATGGTGCCAAAATGATGCCATGGAGCTGCAGCCATACGTTGAGAACATCCAGCGCCAAGTCATCGTCGCCGCCGAGGCGGGCGGCGACGACGACCGGGCCTTGGCCGATCGCTTGTTGTCATCGCTCGACGCCGCGATCCGACTCACCTTGCAGGACGCGCTCGTCGCCGCGGCGGAGGAGATCACCTGCGAGCTGGCCCCGGGCTCGGTCGAGCTGCGGCTACGCGGCCGTGATCCCGAGTTCGTTGTCACTGCGCCTGCCGCCGAGACCGCCACCGACGACCTCTCCGAACGCGACGACGTGAGCGAGCCGGTGACCTCGGGAACGGCCGAGGCCGACGACAGCGCGATGTCCCGGGTCAACCTCCGCATGCCTGACCAGCTGAAAGGCCGAATCGAACAGGCCGCCGCCGGCGGGGGACTGTCGGTCAACAGCTGGCTCGTGCGCGCGGCCACTGCCGCATTGGAACGCCCCGAACCCGGTCCGCGACGTGAATCCCGCGCCCCCCGCAGCGGGCAGCGCTACACGGGCTGGGCGCGCTGACTGCCGAGCGCATACACCGCTCGCCCGACCTATGTCTCCACACGAACACAAAGGAACTGCCATGCCCACGTTCGATACTCCCCAACCGATCACCGTGACCGTCGAACTGTGCGTCGCAGACCTGCGGATCGTGGCAAGTGAGCGAACCGATACCGCGGTCGAGGTTCGTCCCAGCCACAGCGCGAGGAAAGGCGACGTCGCTGCCGCCGAGCAAACCCGTGTCGAGTATGCCGACGGCAGGCTGCTGATCAAGGCGCCGAAGGGGTGGCGGCACTTGACACCCCTTGGAGGACGCGAGTCGATCGACGTTGAGATCGCGCTGCCGGCTGGTTCGGAGCTGCGCGGAGACGCAGCCGTAGCCGCCCTCCGCAGCACCGGTCGCCTCGGCGAATGCCACTTCAAGATCAGCGCTGGCAGCATCGACATCGCCGACGTCGGACCGGCACAGCTCAGGACGAGCGCCGGTGACATTACGGTGGGCCGGGTTGCCGGCGCCGCCGAGCTGACGACAAGTTCCGGTGCGCTGAGGGTCGAACGCATCGACGGAACCGCGGTGGTCAAGAATTTCGAACGGCGACACCCGGATCGGCGAGATCGCCGGAGACCTTCGAGTGAGCGGGGCGAACGGTGACATCGTCGTCGATCGCGCACGAGCGGCGGTTGTCGCCAAGACCGCGAACGGCGACGTACGCCTCGGCAACGTATCGGTTGGCGCCATCGAGGCCGAGACCGCGCGTGGACGCATCGACATCGGAGTCGCCGACGGCGTCGCCGCGTGGCTCGACCTCAAGACAAGCTTTGGAAACGTGCAGAACAAACTCGGCGCAGCCGCGCAGCCGGCGGCCGGCGAGGACACGGTCCAGGTGCGCGCCCGCACGGCCTTCGGAGACATCACCGTCCGCCGCTGTCTCGCGAGCGAAGCGACAAGCAAGCAATGACGACGATGACACGCACGGCGCCGGCGGCGTTGAAGCTCTCCAGCCTACGGAAAGCGTTTGGCGAGACAACCGGACCAGGTAGCGAGCCGGACTCTGGGGCGAGCGACGGGGACGGATCGCCACCACGGACGCAGATGATGAGCCGGTTCGGCGCTTCGGTCTGCCGTGAACGAGATCCCGAGGAACGACGACGTAGGTTCCAGAGCCGTTCATTGTCGACAACGGCGACCTGTGGAGGCGTTGTGGATCTCAGCAAGTTGACAACAAGCGACAAAGTGATCGGAGTCAGTGCCGTTGCCCTCCTCGTCATGTCGTTCTTGCCCTGGTTCGGTTACGCGAAGGAGTTCAGCGACGACGGTTGGCACTTCCCCGTGTTCGGCGTCATCCCGCTGTTGCTCGGACTGGCGATGCTCGCCGGAGTCATCATCGCGGTGTTCGTGACCAAGCTTCGAGACCTTCCGCTGAGCTGGGCAGCAGCGAACCTCATCGCGGGTTCGGTCGCGGCGCTGTTGATCCTTTGCAAAGTGCTGATCGGCGACCAGTCCAACATCGTCATCGGGACGATCGACCTCAGTCGGAAGTTCGGCATCTACTTGTCGCTGCTCGCCGCGGTCGGCCTGGCCGTCGGCGGAGTCCTCAAGACGAGAGAATGCAAGGCCGCGCGCCGTTCGTTCGATACTTAATCGTCCCGTCGGCCACGCGTCCAGGCCAGGCGCCCGATCTCGAAATTCGAACGCCCGCGACGTTGTCACCGACCTGTTGCGCGGGAGGGCGCTGACCGCTTGACCCTCGCCGGCGACCGCGCCCGACCGTTGGGAGTCATGCGCGCCGACGCCGTGCGTCGCAGTCGCGCAGTTGCCAGACGGATCAATCTCCCGCGACGCGGTCGCGGTCGTTGGCTTCGACGCCTCCTCCATGGGGCGCGGATTCGCACGCGAGAACGGCCGCGTCCAATGTCTGCGCGATCGACGGGTGGGAAGAGGTGCAGAGAGAACGCGCGACGAAACGCGCGCGGCCACATCGCGGTAATCGTCCAGGCGACGAAAAGGAAACATCGGAACAGTCACGTCCGGAAGCGGCCCGCGATGTAGTCGCGTGGTGTCGGACCTGGGACACTGTTGGTGGGCTTGAGGAAGGGTTTGTGGTGTGAGGTCGTGTCGTTCGGTGTTGGTGGGGCGGAGCGGTTGGTTGGGCGCGGTTGTCGTCGTGGTTGTGGTGGTTGTGGTGGTGTGTGGGTTGGCGGTTCCGGTGTCGGCGGTGTCTGGTGCGCCGTCGGGCGGGTCGGTGGTGGTGGCGGGCCGGTCCCGGGTTTTGGGTGCGGCCGGTCCGGTGGAGTCGGCTTCGGTGGTGCGTCCGTCGGCGGTGGTGCCGGTGACCTATCACGGCGGTCCGGTGTTGCATTCGAGTGGCGTGTTCGCGATTTTTTGGGTGCCGGGGGGGTATGCGTTGCCGGCTGGGTATGAGTCGACGGTGTTGCAGTTTTTCACTGATGTCGCGCACGACAGTTTTTTGGGGTCGAACGTGTTCGGGGTCGATACCCAGTATTACGACGTGACGGGTGGTGTGAAACGGTTCGTGTCGTATTCGGTGGTGGATCGGGGTTCGAATGTGGATACGGAGGCGTTCCCGAAGAGTGGATGCTCGAACTACACGTTGTCGTCGGGGTCGAAAAGTCGGGTCTGTTTGACTGATACGCAGGTTCGGCGTGAGATCCGGTCGGTGATCTCGGCGCATCATCTTCCGACTGGGCTCGGCGACGACTATTTTGTGTTCACTCCGCCTGGGGTGGCGACGTGTGAGACGTCGGCGTCCGCGTTCGCGGCGACCCACAATTGTTTCGATCCGATCCAACAGAACGGATATTGCTCCTACCATTCTTATTTCGGGTCGGGTGGCCAGACCGTCTTGTATGCGCCGTTCGGGTATGAGGCGCCGACCAGTTTGTGTTCGAGTGGCGAGTCACCCAACGGTTCCGTCGCCGATTCGGTTTTGAATCATGTCGCCCACGAAGAAAACGAAACGATCACCGATCCGCTCGGGACCGGCTGGTATGACAGTGCCGGCAACGAGATCGCCGATAAATGTCAGTCGTCGTGGGGACCGTCGATCGGATCGAACGGCGGTCCGGACAGCGCATACAACCAGCTGATCAACGGACACGGTTACTGGCTGCAAGAACTGTGGAGTAACCGGGCCCAAGCCTGCGAGCAACGCAACACGTTCCCGCAACCGGCGGTGTCGTTCACCTACTCGCCCGCCGCTCCCGTCCACGACAAGAAAGTCACGTTCCGTTCCAGCGTGTCCGAACCCGGCACGCGCAGCTTCACCTACCGGTGGACGTTCCCCAACGGCACCACCGCCACCACCGCCAACCCGACCCGCACCTTCGCCAAACCCGTCTTCGTCGGGATCGTCACCCTCATCGTCACCGACCCCAACGGCGACCAAACCCGAACCGTCAAAGCGATCACCGTCACCTGAGCACAACGGAAGCGCCCGCCCACCTCGTGCCGTCCCGTTGCCGACCGGGGAGGCCCAGCACCGCCGGCTCGCAGACTGTGCAGGGTCGGCGAGAGCGTTCAATCGGGTTCGACCTCGTGGTATGCACCCGGAGCGGCAGAACTCGGGCCTCGACCACGGTGGGAGGTCGTTTCGGCGGCATACGCCGGGCCGTCGGAGGCCGTCTCCAGGCCTGTCTTGGCTTTGAACCATTCAGAAAGCGCGTTGGGCAGCCGAATGAACAAAGCAGCGCACCGGACGCACGTTTGGGCGCAACGAAGGTGAGTCGCGTGCGCAACTGGCGGATTATCTCGACTGTGGCGGCCGTGGTGTTCGCGGCGATTGCCGGGGTCTTGGTCTTGAAGTACCTGAACAGCGCTGACTCGCGCGCGGAACACGACAAGGACCTCGTCCCGGTTCTGGTCGCCAAGTCGAAGATCGGGCGCGGCACCGTGTTCGACCAGGCTTTGGCCGACAAGCTTTTCAAGCCAGCTCGGATCCCGCGCGACTCGCTCCCACCTGACGACATCGCGCCTGCGACCGACAGCCAACTCCTGTCGGTCTACAAGGGCAAAGTGGCCGCCGCCGACATTTTCGCAGGCACGCCGCTCGTCTCCGACGAGTTCGTCTCGCCGTCGCAGATCGTCAGCACCGTCTCGGCCGCGATCCCGACCGGCGATGAGGCGATCACGATCAGCCTCGACCAAACCCACGCGGTCGGAGGCTTCCTGACTCCCGGAGACCGCGTCAACGTGATTCTGAGCTTCCCGGTGACGGCCGGCTCCGGAGCCGGCACGTCACACACCGCGACAGCTTTCTTACTTCCCGGAGTCACGGTCATGGCTGTCGGTTCGTCGACCACGGTCGCTCAGACGCCGAGCCTGAGCGACCCGCCCGCTGGTGGTACGACGACGACCACCACGACCGCTGCGCAGCCGTCGAGCCTGATCACGTTGGAGGTGACGCGCCGCGAGGCGGAACAGATCGTGCAGGCCACGACCATCGGAACAGTGTGGCTCAGCCTCAACCCATCCGATTTCTCCCCGAGCCAGTTCTCGAACCCAACCGAAATCGTCGACGAGGCCAACCTGTTCAACCAGGCCTTGACCGAAGTGCAGAAACGCGCTTCCGCCTCCTCCGTCCAAGCTCCGCCACCGCCGACAGCGACCGAGCCCTACGACGGTCCGTAGGGGCGCAGACCTGCCATCGGTACTCATTGCGACCGCGTTGGACGCAGCGAAACGTTGCGTCCACTCCACGGTGCCGGAGGTCCGAGAACGCTCGTCGAACCTGGCGTACTGATTTGATCGGCCGACCACGGCGCGGCCTGTTGTTTCGTCGGTCGCTCGTGGGTGTCGGCCGCGGTGAGACGAGTCCGGCTTCGAACGCCCCGCTGTCGTTGTGCGTCATGTCGGGACCGTGCGGATACCCGGTGAAGCGAGAGGACCTCAGCATCCGTGCCCGCCACGGTCCCACCGTCGTCAGGTTGGTTGTTGCACGGAAACCGCTGCGCCCCTGGGAGATCATGATCACGGCCGCGCCGAGCGCCACCTGATCGGAAACAGGAGCCCGCCCGCGGCGCGAGCGCACCCGGATGCAGGCTCTCCTCGTGCATCGTGTTCACGAACGGCACCGCGCATGCGGACCGCCCCGCAAGCCACACCCACGCGTTGGTGTCCGTCGTTCATGCCCTCGTCTCGAGGTTTGCGGTGCACGACGGACAAGATCGGGAGCTTGGCGCGCCAACGCGACATTCGCGACGAACACCGCGTGGTGTGCCCGTGACGTTCGTTCCGGGACGGTCTGCGCGCAGTGTTGGTTGGTGATTCTGGAGCAGCCAACGTGGAATCGGTCGCGGCCGAACTGCAGCGCGACCTGGGGAGTAAGCGGTTCGCGGATGGGGGAGCGACCGCGTCGAGGCGTCGGGGCCGGTTCAGTATCGTGTCGGCGGCGGAGGTGGTCGCGTTGCAACGATCTCGGTTTTTCGGTCTTGCTGCCGCGGCAATTGTGGTGGCCACAGCAGTTTCGGTCACCGCCCGGGTCACAACCGAGCCGGCCGGCGCGACCGCCAGCGGCCCACCGGCGGCGGACGGCTATTTCAAGACCCTCCCTCCGGGCGCCCCGCTGCCCACCGACGCGCAGTGCGCGGCTCGCGTGCATCGCTCGACGTGGGAGCCCAGACCGCAGAACGGAACTGCGAACCACAAGATCGTGAAACCGGTCGATCTTCCGGACAACCCGGCGTTCAACGCGGCGTGGCAGACGAAGTTCAAACCGCGAATCGACGGCAACTTCTCCGGCACAACCGACGAGATCATCCAATGGGCCTCGTGCAAATGGGGGATCAACGACAACCTCACCCGAGCCCGTGCCGTGCAGGAATCGAACTGGGTGCAGTCCACGTTGGGCGACTATGTGCCGAAGTCGAGTGGCCACTGCGTGCCAGGCTGGCAGACCTCTCCGTGTCCAACCTCGTTCGGGATCTTGCAGTCGAAGTGGTTCTACCGTCCCGGTACCTATCCTCGCACGATGGTCAGCACCGCCTACAGCATCGACTCGGTACTCGCCGAGACGCGCGGCTGCCTCGACGGGATGTTGTGGTTCGGCCCTCAGTCGAAGGGCGACGTCTGGGGTTGCGTCGGCTTTTGGTTCTCCGGTTCGTGGGGCCACGGCGATTCCCAATACATCACGAGCGTCGAGAACATCGTCACCAACAAGCCGTGGCTCCACTGGACCGGCTGACCCGCCAGACCGCCCGGCTGTCGCGGGTACGCGGCTCTCCACGCCCATCGTTGAACTGCTGCGAGCGGCCGGGAGTGTCACGGCCGGACGCACTGTGGTCCGCGCACGCGAGCGAAGATCCGCGCACGCGAGGGAAGACATGTCGCCAGGCTCGAATAGTCCGAGATCGCTGCCGAACGCTCACGCGGTCCGCGGTCGGAGGCGTCCCAGACAACGCGCGGGCGGTCAGGGACCGCCGCGTCTGAGCCGGCTGTAGAGCGCCCGAGCCGCGGGGCCCATCCGTTGACGCAGCCTGCGCAATGTTGGATTTCGCTCAACTGGGACGTAGAGCCGGGAATACAGCCTGGGAGAGATGTGTGGAAGCACGGGATCGCGGCGGGCTCTGAGTACCGCGAAGAACGCTGGAGCCGGCAGATCCGCGTAACGCACGACGTTTTCGAACCATTGGGCGCTGAGGCGGGCGTCGTGTTGGGTCGGGAGCAGTGCCGCGCGACGACGTTTTTCGTACGTCGCGAACGCGGCTTGCGGCGTATCTGCTTGTTGCAGGGCGGTCGCGAGGGCGATGGCGTCCTCGAAGGCGAGTCGCGTGCCCGATCCGATCGAGAAATGCGTCGTATGCGCGGCATCGCCCACGAGGACCGTCTTGTCGGTGTGCCACCGCTGGTTGGAGACCGTCTTGAAGTTGAGCCACGGCAATGACAGAACGTCACGACTGGGGCTCAGCAGTCCCTTCCCGTCGAGATGGCGTGCGAATATGTTCTCGAGGAGCGTGATGCTGTCCGGCGCTGAGCGCGTGTCGAGCCCGAGCCCCTTCCAGGTTTCGGACGTGCACTCGATGATGCACGTACTCGTGGAGCCGTCGAATGCGTAGGCGTGAAACCAGATCCATCCGGCTTCGGTACGCTCAAACGCGAACGTGAAAGCGTCAAACAGATTTTCGGTCCCCAGCCACACGTAGGTGTTGCGCCCAACGGCGACCTGCGTTTCGAACCGCTCGTCGGCTCGTCGAAGCACGCTGTTGGCACCGTCGGACGCGACGATGACGTCTGCGTCAACCTCGCCGATGCTTGCGATCTCGCGATCGAACTGGAGATCGACACCAACGTCGGTCGCAGCGTCGTGTCAGAATGTCGAGCATCTTCGAGCGTGCGATGCCGTATCCGCCGCCTTCGTGCTCGACCTGCTGGCCGTCCAGGACGAGATGTTGGCCGTGCCACCGGACCGCGCTCTCAGCGACGTGCAGTGCCGTCTCGGGATCGGTGCTGCGCAGGTCGTCGAGCAGGTTGTCCCAGAACACCACGCCCCAGCCATCAGGGCGATGCTCCGGTTTGCGTTCGAGGACGGTGACGTGATGGTTCTGGTCGAGTCGTTTCATCAAGATCGCGAGGTACAGACCCGCTGGTCCCCCACCGACACACGCGACGCGCATTTGCAACCGCTCCAACCCGGGACGCGTTTCATCCGGACAACCAAGCCCGCATCGTGGCTGTCGTAGGTTCCGGTAGAGGCGGGGCAGCCTACAGATTGGTTGGTGCCCAGCGACGGGACACGACCGTACGATTCGTCGCCAAGCGTACTCCGAGGCTCTTTTGCCCTGAATTTGAGCAACCGAGGTTGCCTCCGACGCCTGCAGGCACTTCCCCGCGAGCTTCGGGCATGGCGGCCGCGACGCGCCGACGCACATGCGTTTCGACGCCCTGTTCGTGGTGCCGCGCCGGACGTCGTGCATCGAGACGCGACAGGTCGACCGCCGCGGCCGTGGTCAGTCCGTACGCGGCGTCGTCCGCGCGGTCGCGGAACCATCAGCCGAGTCACGTGCGCGCACGTCACGCTGATGCACGCCTGGCGCCATGTTGGTTGACGTCGTCGTGGCCGGGACGATCGCGATGCCGGTCAGCGGCAGTAGGCGACCGCGTCAAGGGTTCCGGCACGGGCGCCGTCGTTGTAACCGGTCACGACCCATTGGGTCGGTGACGATGCGGTCAGACTGAACGGGAAGACCAACGCAGAACGGCTGGACGGTCCGGTCGGTTCGCTCGTGTCGACGCCTCCGAACACGAGCGAGGTGCGCGACGGACAGCTGACACGCGCCGTGCCACCCTTGTCGGCCGCGAGCGTCAACGTCGTCCGATAGGCGGTGGGAGCGACTCCCGCTGCGCAGTAGGCAATCGCGGTGATGGTGGTCGTCGCGTTCACCAGGTTCAACATGCTTACTTCCCACTGCGTTGACGACACGGCGAGGAGTTGACCGACGGCCTCGACGTGCGTCGACGACGAACCTGAGCTGTAGCCGCCGCCGACGACGACGGTGCCGGCCGGACACGTCGCGATCACGGTTAACGCGCGAGAGCCCGGAAGTGACACGCTGTTCGACGCGCTCGTGGAGACGCTTCCGCGATCGCAATAGCCGACGGCGCTCAGATGACTTCCCGTGCCGATCGCCTCGCTCTGTCCCGTCACGGTCCACCGGTCGGGGGCGGTGCGACGCATGCTTGTCGGAAACACGGCCGTGTGGCCGTTCGTCATCGGCGGGGGTTTGAACTCGTCGATGAAACCACCAAACGAGACGTGTTCACCGATCGGGCAGGTTGCCGTAGCCGAACCGCGCCGCATCGGGGAAACGACCACCGTGGTGGTGCTCCTCGACGCGAAGGCAAATGCCGGAACGGCGAGCGCAACACAAACCACAACGATGACGACCGATTCCAGCCCAACGATCCCACGAACGACTGCGCGCGAACGGCGCTGACGCCTAGCCATGTCGCCACCTTAGTTCTGGGCGACGACCGCCCGAACTGCTCCGTGCAACGTACGTCGAGGGCCGGCGTTCACCGCGACAGACTTCGTCAGGTTGGACCGTGTCGTACGAGATCGTAGAGCGAGTCGTCGATCGAGTTGGTCGGTGGCCAGTCAACCTTTCGAGTGTGGCTGGGGAGGAGAGAAAGAAGCAGTTGCGTCGTGTCCTCGGCAAGTTGTGGCGTGCTGTCTCGCCAGGGATCGGCGAATACCTGTATGAAGAGCTTGCCGATGACAAAGGTCGATTGAGAAAGGTGTTGCTCGGTCCCGTCGACGGTGCAGCTGAACAGGTCTCGGTCATGGCTGAGGACGCGAGCGTGACCGTCATACCTCCCGACGAGTACTTGCGTCCCCGCGGGTACACCGTCGCGGCGCAGATGCTCGCAGACAGCACGCGGGGTCCGTACCGGGTCGTCGTAGACACACTCAACGACCGCGGCGGTCTTTACCGCCCATCGAGCGAGCAGGTCTTGCTGTCTGGGCGACAGGCGTGTCCTGTCTCCTGCAATCATCGACGTCAAGAACGCGACGACGTCGTCGTCGAGGTGCTGTATCCAGCCGCGAACGCACGTCTCGCAAATGCAGTCGACAGTCTGGTCGACCTCAGTTCGTATCTGCTGGACCAAGGTGTCGTCCGTGCCCCGCTCGTGGTTCCAGGCGGCCACCTGGTGTGTGAGGCAGCGGCAGATCCATTCTTGCCAGAGGTACTCGACCGAGTCGGTCGGACGGCCGCAAAAGATGCAGGTCGGAGCGGCACACGCCTGCTCGTTCGGTGGCGCGGACGAGACGGTGGGAGATCGGTCGGGTACCGGAACCGGCGCCCAAGCCTCGGGTGGCGTTAGCGAAACCGTCGACGATCGGTCCTCGCGGCCGGGCGGTAGAATCGGGTCGGGTTCGTCGATTCCTGAGCCGCCCACGGCCGTTGATGTCGTCGCATCGGGCAACGTGGTGTGCGTCGCCGGGTCCGGACGCGCGCCGACAGGCCGATCCGGCGTTGGCTCGGCGTCGTCCTCCACGCGTTCGATTGCCTGAAGGGGCGCCACGGCGTCGGCCTGTTCAACGACGTCAGGGGGCACCGTCTCAACTCGATAGCTCGGTCCGGCCCAAGTGGCGTGCCATTTCTCGTCCTCGAGGCGCAAACGGCGCGAGACACTTAATGCACGGGCTTCCCAGAGGTCAGCGGCTTTTCGGAACTCTGTGAACTCGCGGGGCGACTCGGCAAGTTTCGTTTCTTCGGCGTGCGCGACCGCAAGGTAGGTATTCCGGTAGTACTGACCGAGGTGCAGGAACTTCGCCCATTCCTCGCGCTCGTAGTCCGTCCCCGCTCGGTCCCGCATCCGATCCGGAACCGCGAGCAACGAGGCGATGTACACCGCCCGTTTCGCCATGCATCGGGCAACGAAGCCGACGCTCCGTCCGCAACCACAGGGACACGCACTCGCCAAGATGATGTCTCTTCCAATCCACGCACAATGAGCGACGTTGCGCCCGCTGTCAGCCTCTACCCGGGTCGAGTGTCGCGGGAGGCGCAGACGTCCGAACCCTCCAGGCCGCGGCCCGTGAGTTCGTCGCTGCGTCGCACCGGGACATGCCGTGACGAACCGGCCAACTGCTGCCGGTGCGCCCAGCCGGCACCGATACGAACAAGCCGTCCGCTATGCCGTGCCGGTCACCGCCGTCGCGGCGCGCCCGATTGGCATGAACCGCATCGGCATCCAGCTGTTTCGATTCGACCGCAACGTCGGTGCCCGTCGTCCGATGGCCGCTGCTTGGCGCACCGGCCGCCCGCGGGCGTCGCGCACGCATGTCGAGCCTCTCCGACCAGGTCGCGTCTGATGACGGACGCGCCGTCCGGCGCTCCGACGTGGGAGTTCCGCTCCAGAATCGACGCCGCGGCTTTGATCGCACGCCCCAAACGGTAGCAACCCGGCAGGTCGGGTCATACCTGCACGGTGTCGGCCGCGGCACGAGCCCGGACTTCCGTGGCGAACGACGACCGGAGCCGAAGGCGCGACTGAGCATCGGACGCACAGATCGCCCGACCGAACGGCAACCTCGACACCTCCTCGACGTCGTGGTCACCTCGTTTCATCGCGGCGGCGACACTGGCTCACAGACCTGGCTTGGCGGCCGGGTGCATTCCCACCGACCCCCTCGAGGCCCTTGGGCGTGGGCTGTTCCTTCCGAACGCGCGCCGATCGAGTGGCAACGACACCTTGCCCGCATGAACTCGTCAAAATGTTGGGTGTCAGCCGCGTGTGCGAGGTATGCCTGCTCGTTGCAACACGTCGGCTGGAACGCCGGCGTCTCTCCAAGATCCGTAGCGGATTCCCCGTCGCTCCGAGAACCCTTTCGCGACCTTGCAGAACTCTCGCTCCAACGACTTGGCATCGGTGGCCGCGTGTTCGCCCGCCGAGGATAGTCGCGCACGAAGATCACGAGCCTGTTGGTGTGCGAGGACGCGGTCAAGACCGATCGCGGTGCGTCCCCGTTCCTCAGCGGCTTGCAGGCGTGATCGCAGTTGCGCGGCTGAGACCTTCCGGCCTCGCGTCTTCGGCGTGTTGAGTGCCGAGAGATAGCGGTCGATGGTCGCCGACGTGGTGCGGCCTTCGGCCAATGCCCGTTTGTGGGCGGGGGACATTGACTTCTTGCTCGCGGTCGTCTTCTTGGCGGTCGTCTTCTTGGCGGTCGTCTTCTTGGCGGTCGTCTTCTTGGCGGTCGTCTTCTTGGCGGTCGTCTTCTTGGTGGTCTTCTTTGTCGTCTTCTTCGCGGGCACTCGGAGCTCCTTCGGGGGACGCATTCGGGCCGAAGATACAGGTTGGCGTTCCGTCGTTCTTTCTTCCGTTCGTTCCCGCCTCTTGTTCGCTCAGGAGACGCTCAGATTAAATCGGATGTGGCGAGGTTTGGATCGTGCGTTCGATCACCGCGTCTGGCGTCCTGTTCGACGTTCAGCTGTGGAGCGTGTGCCGATGAAATGTCGAATGGTTTCGTCGTGACGAACGTCAGCCCGTTGATCGAAGTCCGTCCTGGTGCAGCTCGCGAGGACATGAGCCGCTTCGGCTCCCTGGGAATGCAATCGTCTGAATGGCCGAAGAGGAAACGGTCTCGGTGGCGTCCGCTTGGCGATGTCGACCGCAACAGGTCCTGCATTGGCGTTGTGACCGGCCGGTCGACGGGCCGTCCCCGCGCGTTGCGGTTCCAAGTTCCAGGTGGCTGGCTGTGATCTTCGTTCTGCCAGCGGGACTGGCCGGTAGCGGTCGTGGAATCGTCGTGCGGGCCGGGCCCAGTGGAGCGAATGGATGCAACGTCCGGACGTCGCACACGCGTGACGATCATCGGTCTCGCGCGTGCACGTGCGACCATCCACTTGGTCACCAAGGCAGCATGGGTGCGCGCTGTCAGTCGACAACCTCAGCGGCCGTGATCGTGGCGGAGAGGTCCAGCGTTGTGCTGGTCAGTCGGACGAACGTTCGTTTACGCCAGGATCCTCTCCGCGGCGGACTGGATCGTGCGTGCGGCCGCGGCGGGGGAGTGGCGGCCGCGCAGCGCGTCGCGGATCGCGAACCAGCCGGCATCTTCGATCTTCGGGAAACGTTCGAACGGGGGGTAGGTGATCATCGCGTCGTTGATCATCCGCTGGGTGATCTCGAGCCGGCGGCGGTCGACGTCACCTTCCGGTTCGACCGCCTCGAGTGCACCGCGGTGGGCGCACATGCTTCCGCCCGACGCGTCGACGGCCTGCAGTTCGGCGCCGATCAACCGGTGAAGGAGCGTCACCGCGCCGTCGAGATCGGCGCATGTGCGAGGGATGGCCCACGCATGGCACCCCGCGTACGAGAACCCGTCGAGCCGGGCCGGCCGGATAGAGATGCGGGACCAGCCTGTCGGCGAGTTCCGACGTGCGGATCGCGTGCCACCCGCCGGGCCAGACCGCAGCCGCATCGACGCGACCGTCGAGGAGCGCAGCGTCGACCTGGTCGTAGTGCCAATCGACGAGGTCGGCGGGGGCGTGCGCCGCGAGGCGGCACAACGTCTCGATCGCATACTCCGCGTCGGACGTGGCCATCGTCGGCTGCAGCTGCGCGTCGAAGAGTGTGCCTCCACGTCCGACCACCAGCTCGAAGAAGCTGCCGAACAAGCCTGATTCCCGGCCCGGGAATCCGAAGACGATGTCGGACGCCACCGAGCGCGTCCCAGGTGTCGGGCGTGGTGTCGACCCGATCGGCGCGGACCCAAAGCACACGCACGTCGACCAACCGCGGCAGGCACAACTGCGCGTCCGCGAAGCGACACAGGTCTACCGCACGCGGCGCCAGGGCTGCGACGGCAGCGTCGTCGACGAGATCGTCGAGCGGACGCAGCCACTGCGACTGCGACGGCGCGTACTTGGAATGGGTTGCGAGCAGGTCGATTCGCTCGCCGGCCGCGAGCATGCTGGCCACCTGCCGGTTGAGTGTCGGGTGATCGGCGTGAACGATGACGTCCACCTCGCCCGGTGTGAACATGTCGTACAGCCGGTCGTACATGGGGCCGCCAACTAGAGCGACGCGCACCGTCACGAACCTGCCTCCACCAGCCCGATCGCGGCTCGGCCCTCGATCGGGGTGGCGGCGAAATCGATCGCCAAGATCGTTGCGTGCACGTCGTGCTCGCGTTCGGGAACGGCGATGGTGACCTCACCGTCGGGATCTGCGGTGAGCTGCTCCAAGACGCCGGTGCGTGTGCTGAACGGCAGGCGTGCTCCGGTGCCGACCACGGTGACGCGTTCGACGCGACGAACTGGCAGCCCGCGTACCGTGACCGTGTCGTAGGGTCGCATCAGGCAGATCACGTTGACGCGGTTGTCGCGGCGCGTCGAAGGCCCGTAGAACTGCCAGGGCTCGAGTCCGGCTTGGGTGCCGTGGATCGCCGTGTTGTGGGCGGCCATCCACGCGGCCACCGCGTCGAGCCGTTCGACCTGTTCCGCCGGGAGCGTACCGTCGCCACGCGGGCTGACGTTGAGTAAGAAGTTCCCGCCGCGTCCCGCGGTCTCGCACAGCGCGTGCACGATCGCGCGCGCGCTCTTGTAGTTCGTGTCGTCGGGGTTCCATCCCCAACTGTCGTTCATCGTGAAGCACGTCTCCCAACGATCGCCAGGCGCGATCGGCGGGACGAACTGCTCGGGCGTGAGGAAATCGCCGTGACCGGGGAGCCGGTCGTTGATGAGGATCCCGGGCTGCAAGTCGCGGGCGAGCGCCGCGATCTCGTCGACCCGCCACCAGCCCGGCGATCGCTCCCATTGGCCGTCGAACCAGAGCACGTCGACCGGACCGTAGCTGGTCAGCAACTCGCGCAGTTGTCCGAACAGGTAGCCGCGGAAGCGGTCGGCCTGCTCAGCGGTCGGGCGCGGTGGCGACAGGCCGGGCAGGTACGGCTTGTCCTCTTCGCGAAATGCCGGATAGTCCGGGTGATGCCAATCTGACAGCGAGTAGTAGAAGCCAATCCGCAGCCCCTCGGCTCGGAACGCGTCGGCCACGTCGCGGACAATGTCACGACCGTACGGCGAATGCATCACGGTGTGGTCGCTCTGGGCGCTGTCGAACATCGAGAACCCGTTGTGGTGACGGGTGGTGAACACCACGTAACGCATGCCGGCTTCGCGTCCGCGACGTGCGAGGTCAGCGGCGTCGAAGGCCGTCGGGTCGAACGAGGCGGCGAGCCCGTGGTACTCGTCCGGCGTCACCGACTGGCAGCGCGGGAGGCTGAATACACCACCCACCATCGGCCACGACACCTCGAGTCCGTGTTGGCTCGCGTGGTCCCAGTGGATGAACATGCCGAAACGGGCTTGGTCGAACCATTCGCCTTGTGGCAGCATCAGTCGACGAGGCGCACGCCGGTGATGCCGCCGTCGAGCAAGAAGTCGGCGCCAGTCGTGAAGGTTGTGTCGTCGGCGAGGTACGCGACCGCGGCGGCGACCTCCTCGCAGGAGACCATGCGACCCAGAGGTTGACGCCGGCGGAGCGCGTCGAAACCAGCCTCAGGATCGGGCAGAGCAGCGACGGTTCTTTCGACCCACGGGCTCGCGACGGTGCCGGGCGACACGCAGTTGACGCGTACACCGTAACGAATCTCGTCGGCCGCCATCGCACGTGTCAGCGCGAGCACGGCCCCCTTCGACGCCGAGTAGACGGCGCGGTCGACCAAGCCCACCGACGCCACGACCGAACAAGTGTTGACGACCGCACCGCGCCCGCTGGCACGCATCGCGGGCAACACGGCGCGCGACATGTTGGCGACACCGAACACGTTGACCGCGAAGACCCGTTGCCAATCTTCGGGGGAAGATTCGACGACGTCACCCGTCGCTCCGACACCCGCGTTGTTGCAGAGCACATCGATGCGGTCGTGTTCGGCGAGGATCCGCGCGACCGCGGCCTCGCAGTCGCCCGGCTTCGAGACGTCGACCCCCTCGAGCACGTCGAGCCCGACAACCATGTCACCGGCTGCGCTGAAACGGTCGACAATGGCCGAGCCGATCCCACCGCTCGATCCGGTCACCACAATGACCCGTTCGGGCATCGTTTCGCTCCCCTCGGCGCGCTTTCTAACATGCTGATGCGATGACCCGCATCACCGATGCCCACACGCTCGACGTCCGGGCACCCACCTCGATCACGCTCGCGGGCTCCGATGCCGTGCACCAGGACCCTGACTACTCGGGCGCCTACGTGTTCCTCGGGACCGACGGGCCACACGAGGGTGTCGGCATGACGTTTACGGTGGGTCGCGGCAACGACCTGTGTTGCGCAGCCATCGAGCAGCTCGCGCCTTTGCTTGTCGGACGCGAGCTCGAAGAGCTGTCGCGGACGGGGCAGCGTTTTGGCGACGCCTCACCAACGACGGCCAGCTCCGCTGGCTCGGGCCGGAAAAGGGTGTCATCCACCTGGCGGCGGCCGCGCTCGTGAACGCGGTCTGGGATCTGTGGGCCCGCGTCGAAAACAAGCCGCTGTGGCGTCTGGTGTGTGACCTGTCGCCCGAGCAGTTCGTCGCGAGCATCGATTTTCGCTACCTGACCGACGTCCTCGACCGCGACGAGGCGCTCGACCTGCTCCGCTCGCTCGCACCAACGCGCGCCGAGCGCGTCGCCGAGCTCGAGCGCGACGGGTACCCCGCGTACCTCACGTCGGCAGGATGGCTCGGTTACGACGAGACCACCGTGCGCGACCTGTGCCGGCAGGCGCTCGTCGACGGCTGGCGATGCTTCAAGACCAAAGTCGGTCTCGACGTTGCGGGCGACGTCCGCCGTTGCGAAGTGATGCGCGAGGAGATCGGGGACCTCCCGCTCATGGCCGACGCCAACCAGGTGTGGGACGTCGACGAGGCAATCGCGCGCGTGCGGCACCTCGCGCCGTTCGACCTGCGATGGATTGAGGAGCCGACGAGTCCCGACGACGTGCTCGGCCACTCGGCCATCCGTCGCGCGGTTGCGCCCGTCGGTGTGGCAACCGGTGAGCACGCGGCCAACCGCGTGGTGTTCAAGCAGCTGATGCAAGCCGAAGCCATCGACTATTGCCAGATCGACGCATGCCGGCTCGGCGGAGTCAACGAAGTCTTGGCCGTGCTCCTGCTCGCCGCGAAGTTCGACGTTCCGGTGTGCGCGCACGCTGGAGGTCTCGGCCTGTGCGAATACGTGCAGCACCTCTGCGCGATCGACTACATCTGTGTGAGCGGCTCACTCGACGATCGCACGACCGAGTTCGCCGACCACCTCCACGAGCACTTCGTGCACCCGGCTGTCGTCCGCGACGGCTGCTACGTGCTTCCGTCCGCCGCGGGATATTCGGTCGATCTGCATCCCGACTCGTACGCGGCGCTCGCGTACCCCGACGGTGCGGCGTGGCGGAGATGACAGGGCTCGACAAGTGGTCGACGCGACCGCTCGGCGCACGCGGACCGGCAGCCACCGCACTTGGTCTCGGGTGTGCGGCCATCGGCAACATGTTCACCGGCGTCTCAGACGACGACGCGCGCGCAACGGTCGACGCGGCCTGGGATGCCGGCATCCGTTACTTCGACACCGCACCCCTCTACGGGCATGGCGCGTCCGAGCGCCGGCTCGGCCGGGCGTTACGCACCCGGTCGCGAGACGACTACCTCCTGTCGACCAAGGTCGGTCGGGTGCTGCGACCGACCGGTCCCGAACGATCGGCGACGATCTTCACCGACGTCGGTGATCTCGAGCCCGAATTCGATTTCTCCCGCGACGGGATCATGCGGTCGTTCGAGGAAAGCCTGGAGCGACTCGGCACGGACCGCATCGACGTCGCCCTCGTGCACGACCCGGACGACCATGAAGACGACGCGCTCCGCCATGCGTTCCCGACACTTCTGCAGCTCCGCGACGAAGGCGTCGTGGCCGCCGTCGGCTGCGGGATGAACCAGACGGCGATGCTGGAGCGTTTCGTCGCACGGATCGACGTCGACTGCGTGTTGCTCGCCGGCCGTTACTCGCTGCTCGATCGCAGCGGCACCGAGCTCTTAGCCCAGTGCGCGGCGCGGCGCGTGGGGGTGATCCTCGGAGGTGTGTTCAACACGGGCGTGCTCGCCGATCCCGACGTTCATCCGACGTACGACTACGCAGCCGCATCACCCGCTGTGCTCGAACGCGCTCGATACCTCCGCGCACTGTGCGAGGCGCACGGGATCTCGCTGGGGGCGGCCGCGCTGCAGTTCGCGATGCGGCACCCGGCCGTGACGACGGTGCTCGTCGGCGCGCGATCCAGCGCTGAGGTCGACCTCGACGTGGCCTACGCCGCAACATCGATTGACGACGACGTGTTCGCAGACCTCGAGACGCTCGAGCGCGCGTAGCGATCCCGGCCGCCGCAAGTGAACGCGGGACTTGGCCGTACCGGCACGACCACTGGTCCGCGAACACGCCACGTCTGCACCGTTGCGTTGATGGAACGAACGACTCGCCCGCGTCGCGGCAGGTAGCTTGGCCGATTCGCCGCCGACGGTGCCGGTCACACCATGCGCCGCCGACGCAGGGCGCGCTGCCGCGTCGTTCGCGAGCGTGGTGGGCGGCCAGATCGGTGATCGGCGCAGCCGGCGCCTTGAGTCTTCGGGCGTGTTAACGCGGCCTGTCGGCCTGTCCGAGCAGACCCTCGGGCGCGTGGCCGCCAAAAGTTGGGGCTTGGCGGTCGCGTCGATCGACTACCGCGCTGTCGGCTTCGGCAGTTATCACTGGGAGTTGGTCGACGGACGGGGAACTCGATGGTTTCTCACCGTCGACGACCTCGCCTCGAAGCAACACGCACGAAATGAGACGCTGGACGCGGCCTTCAGCCGGCTACGAGCAGCTCTGGCCACAGCCGCAGACCTTCGCGACCCAGATTGCACCTTCGTCGTGGCGCCCATCCCGACCAGCGCAGGAGCGGCACTCGCGCGGGTCGACCGTCGATTCGCGGTCGCGCTCTACCCGTACATCGACGGCGAGAGCTATACGTGGGGTGAGCTCTCGACGCAACCGCACCGGCGCAGCGTGCTGGACCTGGTCATTGCCCTGCACAACGTCCCGACCTCGGCCGCACCGCACGCGCTCGCGGACGACTACGTCATTGCGTTTCGCGACGAACTGAAGTCGAGCCTCGATCGCCCGGCGCAGGAAAGCGGCCCGTACACGCAGGCAACCTCGGCGTTGGTCGTCGAGAACGCCCGGAGCATCCGAACGTTGCTCGCTCGCCACGACAAGCTGGTCGGGCTGGTCAGTCGGCTCAGCACAGCGCCGGCCAACCGTCGCGGGACCGGACCGGTATCCGCACCGTCGGTTCCTGTGACTGCCTAGCCGGGCCGGCCCCGGGGCTCAACCTGGATCGCAGACCGTCCTCGAAGGACGCAACCGCCGACCGCGGCCTGATCGAACGTTGGCGGCGGTCTTCGGGACGCCAGAACTCGCCGTATCGTTGGTCGTGTGACGCGACCCTGCGACGACGACCCCGACGGGGAGGTGCGTTTGCCGGTCGGGGTCACGCCCGCGACCAACGGCGAGTACGTACCGGACCTGCCGACACGACACGATCGTGCGGTCGAAGCGGCCGCCCTTGCGCACGCCGACGACGCGGCCCGTGCCGTCGGGATGGATCGGCGGCACTTCCTCCAAACCGCGGGTGGTGTCGCGGCCGTGCTCGCCACGATCGACCTCGCGGCATGCAGTCCCTCAGCCGTCCACACGTCGTCGCCGGTGACCTCGACCGCCCGTTCGACGACGTCGCGTCCGGGTGGTTCGTTCACGGTTCCGCCGGCGCACGACGTCGAGGCCTGCGAACATGCGCTCGGCGGCGACGGCGAGTTCGTCGTCGACGTACACACACATCACGTCACGCCGGATGGGCCGTGGACGAAGAACGCACCCGAAACGGTTCAGCTCGTGCTCGGGATGGTGGCGACGTGCGCGGCCTCGAACCAACTTGAATGCGCGAACCGCGCCGTGTACCTCCACGACCTGTTCCTCGCCAGCGATACGACGGTCGCGATGCTTTCCGACGTCCCCAATTCTGGTCCGGCCAACGCACCGCTGCCGTTCGTCGATCAGCTCGGAACCCAGCAGCTCGCCGCGCAACTCACCCACGGCGGTGCGCCGCGAATTCTCATTCACAACGTGATCGCGCCGAACTTCGGCGACCTCAGCGAGCGACTCGACGAGATGGAGACCACTGCTCGCACCGGCAAAGTCGCCGCGTTCAAGGTGTACACGGCATGGGGTCCCAACGGGCATGGATTCTCGCTCGACGATCCCGCGATCGGCCTGCCGGTGATCCAAAAGGCTCACGATCTCGGAGTGAACGTCTTCGTTGCGCACAAGGGACTCCCGCTCGTGAACTTCGACCCGTCGCATAACGGTCCCGACGACATCGTGGCCGTCTCGCGCGACTTCCCCGACATGCAGTTTGTGGTCTTCCACGGCGCGTGGGACAAGAGTCACGTCGAAGGACCGTACGACCCGAACTCGCGCCTCGGGATCGACACACTCCTGCGCGCGCTCGACGTCCATGGTGTGCCTCCGAACAGCAACGTGTGGGTCGACGTGGCCACGGTGTGGCGCGAGGTGTTGCGCGACCCGACAACCGCCAGCCACACGATCGGCAAGCTCCTCAAACGCGTCGGGGAGCAGCGCGTCCTGTGGGGCACCGACGCGATCTGGTACGGCTCGCCGCAGGCGCAGCTGCAAGCGTTCCGAGCGTTCGCGATCTCGGCCGAATTCCAAGATCAGTTCGGCTACCCGGCACTCACCGGCCCGGTGAAGGCCCAGGTTCTCGGGCTGAACGCTGCGAAGCTGTTCGACCTCGACGTGCACGCCACGCGCTGCGCGCTTGCCAGCGACCCGCTCAGCGACGCGAAAACGACCGCTGCTCACCTGCGCGACGAGGGTCAGCTCCCGGCCGCATCAAAATCCAACGGGCCCACGACCCGACGCGAAATGCTGCAATGGCTGGCGACGCCCGCGACTCACTGGGAACCGGCCTAACGTCCCGCGGCGAGGACGCGGAGCGCAGAGACGCCCGGCTGGAAGTAGTAGTCACCTCCGGTGGTGAGCACGAAACGGGCGAGCAGCTCGACGTGATGGGCCGGGCTTCCTGGAATCGTGAAAGAGCCGGGCAGTGTGGTCTGCGAGGTGACCGGGTCCTGGCCGGCTCCCTTGACCGGGAAGTTCGGATTGTTGACCCAGTGGCTCTGCATGAACTCGAACTGTCGAGCGATCGAGCTCTGGTAGCAGAGAAAGAACAGTCCTCGGTCGTTCGGGTATGGCGGGTTGGCGGCCGGGCTGCTGGCCGGCGTTCCCGGTGGGAGCGACGCACCGAACGGGATGCCCCGACGGATGATGCGGTGGGTGAGCGTGTCGGCCAGGCCTCCGGGGTTGGTCAGCTCGTCGCGAGGGTTGGCCTTGCGGATATGCGCCGCCAACGGCACGACGGATCCGGCATCGGTGCCGTAGTCGAAGTTGTTGATGTTCGCGGCGGTGAGCAACGACGGATTGGACAGACCGGGATCTTTGGACTGGTTCCCGGTCGCTTCGAGCGGCGCGCCGCTTTTGTACCGGCCGACAAGTTTCGCTCCGGCGAGATCTTGACTGATGCCCGCCGTCCGGGCCGTGTCGGCCACGAACGTCCAGAAACCTTCGACGTCCTGACGGAGCCGTCGAAACACGAGGAACGACCCGTTCGTCGTCCAGGCCGGACCTGCCTGCGAGATCGGGCCCGGTGTCGTGATCGGCTTGCCCGCTCCAGCTTGGGTCGGCTGGCCGATCACGAACTCGCCCGCCCATACCAGATCCTGTCCCGGTTCGCCCTGGTTCGGATTCGACGGGTCAGACACCGAGGTGTAGCCGCGAACGCCGGGTTGTGAGATGCCGTCCCGGTAGCCGAAATGTTCGAAACCGGGCTCGTCGGCCCGCACCGCAGCCTGCAGCGCCCACAACACCTTCACTCCATGCGCTCCAGCCAGCCGCTGTTGTTGCGTGATCGCGGTCGCTCGACCCGACGCCTGATCGGCGCCGATCATCACCACCGCGTGCGACTGCTGGCGCAACGGCGCCGGCCAACGCGTCGGGGCGCTCTGTCCGACGTCGCCGAGCACACCCGCCCGCGCGACCATCCCGGCCGCGAACTCGGATGGGAACTGCGCCAGGTCCGTGCCCGCCACCCCCAACGCACGCAAACCCGCAAAGGTGAACGCCACGTTCACCCACGTCGCCGACAACGTCGCCGGCGACACAGCCGCACGGGCCGCGACACCCTTGAACGCCGCATTGAACGCCGAAACTTCCGTCACCGTCGCGATCTCGGGGATGAGCGCCGCAAGCCACGCGCGACCAGCCGCAGCCGACGGGAACTCCACACCGATGAAGGCCCCGAAGTCCTTGTTGAACCCGGCAAGAATGTTTCCTTGAATGTCGTTCAGATCCAACGCGGTTGCCGCGGCCGGCCTGTCGGCGACCGTGCCCGACACGGTGTCGGCGCCAGCCGGCAACGTCTCCCCGACCAGCCCCGGCGCAACCGCAAGCGTCGCGGCTGTCGCCCCCAACCGGCCAAGAAAACCTCGCCGCGACAGCGGCGTCGGTGAATCGGTCACGACCGAAACGCTCGTCGCGCCGGTCGTGTGGCCGACGACGACGGCCCGATCGCATCTTGGCGCCAGAGCCGGCTCATCTGGCCATTCTGCCCAAACCGACGCACGGCCGTCGAGGGACCGAACACAAAAGTGACGGAGATTGCCGGCCCGCGGCCGTTGGGCTCGGGCCTCGGCAAGATTCCTGGTCGCGGCGTCCCGTTTCGGCGTCGAAGTGCGGACATGCGGTTGCGCGTCCCATCTGATGACCAAAGCCGGTGCAGGCATCATCGAGGCGGAACAGCACACCTGAGTCCGAACGCCAGACCGGCGACGACCGGGCCGAGTCCGACCGGTCGCCGCACCCGGTGCGAAACGCCCCGACCGAAGAAGCGACACCGAGCGTGACGCCTTCGTCGGCGACGAACCCGACGCGGCTCGGACACCAAGCCGCGGCCGAGGCCCGTCGGCGTCGTCGCGACCGGGATCCCCAGACCAACCGGGACAGGCCAGCCCGAGCCGTCGCGAGTGCCGCACCGGCCCCGTACACCGACCGGCAGGCGGCCCGGGTGCTCGTTCGGTCGTTCCGTCGCAGGACGAGCACGTCAGGCATCCCGGCTGTCGTGACAACGTCGACGGCACGCTCGGGTGCGAGGCACGATGGTCGCGCTCGGGCCAGGCGCCGCTGGTTCGCGACGGTCGATGTCGTCGACGACGAACATCTCCGCGTGCGAGCCTCGAGACGACGCCGACCGATGCATGACATCGCTGCTTTGCGAGCGGCACGCCGCGCCGCACAACGTTCAGCGCAGGTCGCGCCAGCTCGTCATCTTGACGTCCTTCGCCGACAGCCAGACCACACGACGTTGACCTACGCGACCGTGTGGAACTCGATGCGGTAGACGAGGGTGTCGTCGTCAATCGGTCCGGCGTGCGCGGCTCGTCGGCGGAGCGACTCCCGATCCTGCTCTCCGGATCGGCGCACGTCCGCACGCGACACGCTCGAAAACGGCACCAGCTCGATCGCATCAACTTCGATGCGTACCCCGCCGACGAGATAAAGGCCTGCGACCTTGACTTTCGGTCGGGTCCACAGCCGAAACGACACCGTGATATCGCCCGATGCCACGCCGTCGCGGAAGTCGGGACTGAACTGCACAGCGCCACGCTAGGTCACCATCGACCGTCCTTCCGTGCGTGGCCGACGCGGACCTGAAACCGTGGACGTGCGATCGCTCCGACCATCTCGGTTCGCGAGCCGGTTCCGTCGTCGAACCGCACGCGAGCAGCACCGGCTTCGGCCCATCGAACGGCCGGCGACAGTCGTCGACGCCGAGATGAGGCGTACACGTGCCGCGTTGGCATGAAGTGCCTGCGACCTACGGTTCGGCGAGAGGGACATCCGCGGACGACGAGTGACGACCTGTCATTGTTGGTCCCAGGACGCAGTTCAACCAACAACGACGACACGGAGTTGTCATGACTCTTGTGCAGCACCGAAACGGCACCAACAACGACCTGGCGCAAGCCGGCGACTCGTTGCGTGACGACTGGCTCGGCTTCGCTCGCTACCTCGCCGACGCCGTCACGAGTGGGGACGTGACGGTCGACGCTGCCGGCATTGAGCTGGCGGCCGCAGCCCCGGGGCTGGCCGAACGTGAAGCGCTCGGTCGAGCGGCCGAACTTGCCGAAATCCAACTCGGCAACGGTTCGCTCGTGACGACCCTGCTGCGCACCGCCGCCGGCGGTGCCTGAGCGCGGGTGAACGTCCGGCCACGACGGGACCGCCCGGGATGGCATCGCCGCGGAAGCTTGAGACACCTCGTCGGGGGCTGCAATCGCCGAACGACGGCCGTGGTCACGGACGCGACAGCACACCTCGCTGACCAGTTCCCGTCGGGTGAGAAGCCTCGAATGAGCGGTCCGGCTCCGTACGCGAATTGCTTCGACGCGCACGAATCAACCTCGTCGTCGGCGTCATCGCCGACCCCAACGGTCGCAGGCTTGCTCCGTCGCCCGCCGCGAAGCGCGCGGGGGCCGTCGGGCCTCATTTCGCGTTGTCCCAGGACCCACCGATGTTGGCAACGCCGCGCGGCTGTCGTGTCTGCGTCCGCAACCGTCCACCACCGCTGTTCGACGTCTGATCCCGCCCGATTGCACGGATCGACTCAGGGCACGTCGCCGAACGCGCCTTCGGCTTGGAGTCGCCTGGTAAAGGTTGGCTCGTACGCGTCTTCGGGTGTCTCGCGCACCAGGCGGTCGAGCAGTTCGGCATCCGTGCCGACGAGAATGCGCCAGCGGTCATTGCGGACACCGTCGAGGATGACCGCGGCGGCGTGCGCGGCAGTCATCGGCGCTGCGTCGCGAAACAGCTCGGCCCGAGCTTGTACACCGTGGCGGATGTCCTCGTCGGACGCGCCGCTGGCATCGATGCCCTGACGGGTGAGCCGCTCCCGGATCTGGCCGACCTGCTCGTCGGTCAGCTCCTTGAGATCGCGGCCCAGGTATCGGCCGGAGTTGAACACGATCGACGTACCGATGTGGCCCGGCATCACAACCGACGCGTGCAGGTGCGGAGCGTTCAGGCGGAAGTCGGTGATCAGCGCTTCGGTGAAGCCCTTCACCGCGAACTTCGCCGTGCTGTAGGCAGTGTGCGCGACGCTCGGACCGAGCGAAGCCCAAAAGCCGTTCACGCTGCTCGTGTTGACGACGTGGCCTTCAGTTGCGACGAGCAGCATCGGCAGAAACGCACGCGTGCACATGTAGACACCCCCCCAACACACGCCGAACGTCGCTTCCCACTCGGCGCGGCTGTCGACCACGAAGCTGGCGCCGCCACCGATCCCGGCATTGTTGAACAGCAAGTTGATGTGATCCGTCTCGTGCGTCGCCGCGACGGAATCACGGAACGCCAGCACCTGCTGTTCGTCGGCGACGTCCGCCACGAACGTGGTGACGGCGGTGCCCGCCGGCGCAGCGTCATCGGCGTATGCCTTCGTGTCGGCGAGCGCGTCGTCAGCGACATCGCACGTGGCGACGTGACAGCCCATTGTCGCGAGCTGATGCACGAGCTCGCGGCCCATCCCCGACCCTCCTCCCGTCACGACCGCGATCCGTCCGTCGAGATCTCGCATCGTCGTACAACCTCCGACGGACAGACTCTCGCACGCCGCACCAGTTTCGCAACGACTGGCCACGGTGGCCGCCACGAACGCGCTCAGTTCGGCGCGCAACGAGTCGGTGCCTGGCTCTCAAGAAGCACAAACGTGATCGCGGACCGCTGCTGGGCCGCGGGTGACTTCCGCGCCCCGGTGAGCTGAGATGCGTCAGAGGCCTCCAACCGAACCCGCCGTGACCGGCGGGTTGGTCGCGGCACGCGTATCGCCGCTCACGTGGGGAGACGCGTCGCTCGTTCTCGAGCGACTCAGTGCTGGTTCGTGAGATGCGCGGCAGCGTTGGCGAAGTACTCGAGCATCGCGACTTCGTCGACGGGATCGAGGTCGCCCGCTTTGACTGCTGCACACATGTGGCGATACCAGGCGTCGCGCTCGATGTCACCGATGGGAAAGCTCATATGGCGCATCCGTAAGCGGGGGTGGCCACGCTGAGCGCTGTAGTCGGCGGGCCCACCCCAGTATTCAATGAGGAACCCGCAAAGGTGACGCTGCGCGCCGGCCAAGTCGTCTGTGTACAAGGGCCGCAAGATCGGGTCGGCCGCGACCGCGTCGTAGAACCGTCTGGTCAACGCCTCGAACCAGGACGAGCCCCCGACCCTCGCATACAAGGTCACGGTCCAAGCCTAAGCGGCGCCCACCGCGGCGTTGTCGCCCGATGCTTGCTTCCTGTTGAACCAGGCGCTCACCGGCCGGTCGATGCTCATCGGAATGCGCCACCGGCTCTCCTGTCGGTCGGCGTCGCGGGCGAGACGGTCACATCACGCCGGGCCGAGAACAGTGTCGGTCGTCATCCGGGTGTCGGTGGCCGGCTCGGTCGCATCCGCGGCGCGACCACCCGCGCGAAGTTCGGCACGGCTCGAACGTGTCCCTGGGTCCCGACCCACGGCGCGACGCGACCGTGCGAGCGGGACCGTCTTCATCGGGCCTAAACGGATACGGCAGGTTTGATGTTTGCGTTCATATGAAACAGGTTGTCGGCGTCGTACTGGGCCTTGATGCGGGCGAGCCGGTCGTACTTTGCCGCGCCGTACGACGCGCGTACGCGGTCGTCGTCGGCGTCGCTTTGGAAGTTGACGTAGCCGCCAGAACTGCTGGCGAAGGGCTGCAGCGCCTCCCAAAACCGTCGGACCCACTCGCGATCGGTCGCCAGCAGATCTGGATCTGTCGTGCTCGCGGCGATGTTCACAAGCCAGTTGGAGGCGCGGCTGCCGCCGAACGCGGTGTCGCGGTCGTCGACGTCGTGGTACGCGCCGCCCATGGGGAACACGGGCAGGATCGACATCGGCGACGCCTTGCGTGGGAGATGTTCGGCGATGACCTCGATCGCACCGTCGGTGAGCTCGTCGAGATAGCAGGCCTTCTCGTAGGCGAGTATGCCCCACGGCGCGCTGTCGTCGAGCATCTGCTGAAGCGCGGCGTAGGGGATCGGTGTCACCAGTTCGAACAGCGGTGCCAATCCCTTGCGGATCGGCTCGACGAGCGCCGCGTGCGCTTCGGGTGAGTCCCAGCCGACCACCGCGAGGCCGTAGCCGGGCACGAAGTGGAACTGGTCGGGCACGAACGGTGCCGGCGGAGCGTTCAGCCCGATGAGCTGCACGCCGGTCTCTGCGGGAAGCGCGGCGACGCATGCCCTGATGTGCTGGAGTGCGTCGGCGCCAGCATCGACACTCCAGAAGAACAGCCCGAGATTCACGACCGGTCCGACCTCGTGCAGTGCGAACTCGAACTCGGTGACGACGCCGAAGTTTCCGCCGCCGCCCCGCAGCGCCCAATGCAACTCGGAGTTCTCGCCAGCCGACGCCGTCACGATGCCTCGGTCGGCGGTCACGACGCGCGTGGACACGAGGTTGTCGCAGCTCAGGCCGTGCCTGCGAGACAGCCATCCGATACCGCCGCCGAGGCACAGTCCGGCGACGCCGGTGTGGCTGATGACACCGCCGGGGACGGCCAGGCCGTGCTCCTGTGTGGCCGCGTCGAGATCGGCCCAGGTCGCACCGCCGCCGCAGCGGACGCGGCGCGCCGCCGAATCGACGGACACGTCTCGCATCGGGCTGAGGTCGATCATCAATCCGTCGTCGACCACTCCGTGGCCCGCGAAGCTGTGTCCGCCGCCGCGCACCGCGATCTCGAGCTCTTGCTCGCGGCCGAAGCCGACCGCGGCCGCGACGTCGTCGGCGCTGGTGGCGCGGGCGATCAGCAGGGGACGTCGATCGATGTCGCCGTTCCACAGCGAGCGGGCTTCGTCGTAGCCGGCGTCGCCGGAAACGATCAGCTCGCCGTTGAAGTGTGTGCGGAGCGAGTCGAGCGTCAACTCAGGCCGCGAACCCATTGTGTGACCTCCTGACCGGCACGAAGATTTAGTCGGTGCCCGACGCGGACTGCCGGCCGGGCCGGGCTCCTCGCACGACGAGTCGTAATCCGAGGACGATCAGGACCGCGCCGATCACCGTCCAGAACGCCTCACCGGTCATGAACGAGCCTTTGAGCACGCCGATCCCTTGCATGAACCAGACGCCGCCGACGACGCACATCAGAACTCCGACGACAACGCGGGTTCGCATCAGTGATGCGACGGGCTTGGCGTCGGGGGCGTGTCCTCGAACGCGATCTCGTCGACGTAGCACCAGTACCAGTCCTCGCCTGGCTCGTACGACTGGATGAGCGGATGGGAGGTCTGGTGGAAATGACCGGTTGCGTGTTTGCCGGGCGAGTTGTCGCAGCAGCCGATATGGCCGCACTTCGTGCACCGTCGGAGATGGACCCACTGCCCGCCTGTGAGGAGGCACTCGACGCAGCCGTTCCCGCTGGGCTCGACGTCGGCGATGGCATCGAGGTGCGAACAGACCGTCATCGGGGTAGTCCCTGGTGCTTGTCGAGCATGTCTTCCATCACCGATCGGATGAAATCGTCAGCGTCGTCGGTCATGCCGCCTTCGACGCCGCCGTAGATCGCGGCGCTTGCAGGCTTGTCGCCTTTGTGCTCGACCGCGTACGGTACGGCTTCGTCGAGGTCGGCTGCGAACGCGTCCGCCACTCCCGGTTGGGTTTGCGGTCTGGTGACCGCCATATGAATCGCGTTCGGGTACTGCTGGCCATTGAACCGCCAGCCCCGTGTCCGCATGAAGTCGTTGACGTGGTAGATGTCGAAGTCGTCGCTCGTGAAGCTGAAGCAGAACGTCGGCTTGCCGATCAGGCGTAGCTCAGGGTGGGTACGCACGGAGTCTTGCATCGCAAACGCGGTCTCGAAAATGCGGCGCGCGTACTCGAGGTATCCCACGCGGCCGATGCTCACCATCGCCGCCCATGTCGCTGCGAGCAGACCACCGGACCGAGACCCTTCGATGCCCGGCGACGCGTACTTGCCGCCCGTCCAGTCGGTCATGAAAAAATATTGGCTATTGCGCAGTGCCTTGTCGCGGAACGCGAGGACCGATGAACCCTTGAAGCCGTAGCCGTATTTGTGGGTATCGGCCGATATCGACGTGACGCCGGGCACCCGGAAATCGAACACCGGAATGTCATATCCGAGTTCTTGGCCCCACGGCAGGATGAAGCCGCCGAGGCATCCGTCGACATGAAGGCCGACGCCGCGTTCGAGTGCGAGATCCGACAGCGCGGCGATCGGATCGATCGTCCCGTAGCCGTAGTTGCAAGCCGAGCCCATCACCGCGATGGTGTTGGTGTCGACGAGGCCGGCGACCGCGTCGACGTCGACCATCGTGGTTTGGGGATCGATCGGCGCCCGCCGCAATTCGACGCCGAGGAGATGACACGCCTTGTCGAAGGCGGGGTGTCCGGTCTCGGGCTTCACGAAGTTGGGACGGTCGATACCGCAGGTCTTTTGCGCATGCTCGCGGTAGGCGAGCACCGCGTGCAGGATGCTTCCGCTTCCACCCGACGTGACCAGCCCGGCCGGTTGGCCATCGTCGATCGCATCGGCGTGCAGCAGGTCGAGGGTCATCGCGATGATCTCGCCCTCGAACTTCGTCATGCTCGGGCACATATCGCGTTGCAGCGCGTTCACATGCGCGAAGAGATCGAAGATGCGACCCATGAAGTCGTAGTGCTCATGGTCGCCGCAGTACATGGTGCCGGAGCACTTGCCGGTCTCCCAGGTCGCGTCTTCGCGGCGGGCCAGGTCGGTCAGCTCAGCGAGGATCGAGTCGCGACTCCTTCCCTCCGACGGCATACCCCGGATCACGTCGTGTGTCTGCATGTACGGATAAGCGGAACTCATGCCGCTTCCCCTTCCGGATCTCGGTTGTCGATGCATCCGACTGCTGTGCCCGGACCTGCGGGCCGCGCCTGGCTCGTCATGCCAACGCCTCACTTATTGGAAGGAGCGCCGCGTGCGCGGCCTCGAATTGGACCTGACGGTATGCGTAGCGTCCGTGACGGGCGGGATCGGGCTCGTACTCGGCGGTCGTACCGGCCGCGGCGCGGTCGAGGTCAGCCGCGGTTAGGACCCCGTGGCGTTCGAGCGCCAGGAGCGCCATCGCCCGCGCCGCGCCGGCTTCGGGACGGTCGAGCGGCAACACGCGGCGGTCGAGCACGTCGGCGAGCACTTGGCACCATTGTGCCGAGCGGGCCGCACCCCCGACGAACACGATGTCGCGGATGTCGTCGCCCGTGAACGCCTCCACGTACGGCAACAGCCACCCGAGGTTGTGGGCGACACCCTCCACGACCGCCCGCACGAGCTGGGCACGGCTGGTTTCCAGCGACATGTTGACGAACCCGCCCCGAATCGTGCCGCTCGCGACCGGTGCCAGCGACCCGCCGAGCCACGGCAGGAACATCACACCGCCCGCGCCGGCATCGGTGGCGAGCAGCGTGGCGTCGAGCTGCGCATACGTGTCATGGACACGATGGTTGCCGAGCACGTCCGCCGCGTACACGACACGCTCGAGCACGTGCTCGAGCACCTTGCCGCCCAATCCGTTCTCCGCGCAGACGACGTATCGGTCGACGTACGGTCCAGGCATCGAGAGGATCTGATGTTCGAGGTCGGTGCGGAACTCGGCGACGGTATCGACGAGCACGCTCGTCGTCCCGATCGCCAAGCCGGCGCGGCCGACGCCGAAAGCACCGGTCGCGACCGCGACGGCGGCCGTGTCGTTGGTGGGGGCGTACACGAGCACCGATGGCGGCAGCCCGAGTGCCGTCGCCACATCCGGGCGGAGCGGGCCGACCAGGTCGTCGACTCGGATCAACGGAGGCAGCCGGGACGGATCGACGCCCGCGAGCGCGACGAGCTCGTCGTCGTAGCTGGTTGTGGCCAGGGTGCGATTGTCGCAGCACTGCACCATGAACGATGTGTGCTGCGACGCGACGATCCGGCCGGTGAGCCGCGCGGTCGCGTAATCCATCGCCTCGAGGTACGCATGGGTTGAGGCATGCACGTCGGGACGGTCGAGCTGGAAGTACAGAATGTGGCCGAGGGACAGGCCGCTGCCGATGGGCGGAATCCCGTGCCGTTCGACGAACGTCGCAAACGTGTGCTCGTCTCGGCCCATAATCGCGAAGGAATGGTCGGTGCCGCGTTGGTCCTGCCACATCAGCATCGGCGCGACCGGGTTCGCGTGCGCGTCGACCGGCACGATCGACGAGTACTGACTGCACACCGCCAGCGCGACCACGTCAGCGGCCTCCTTTGGGCGCGCCGAGGTCACTTCACAGACTGCGTCCACGAGCTGACCCCACATCCAGGCCGCATCCTGTTCGGCCGTGCCCGGACCGTGTTCGACCGAGAGTGCCCGCGGGACAGCGCAAAGTACCCGGGCGTCGTCGGCCACGAGCGTGACCTTGAGATTGGTTGTCCCGATGTCGATCCCGATTGCGCAAGGCATCGGCTGCATTCTCCCGGACCGCAGAACTTCATGCGAGACGACTGCGAACCCGCTCGGCCGAGGTGACCAAACGCTGACGATGCAGCGCCCGAACGACGGCTTTGGGGACGGTTCACCCATCGATCCGATGACGACCAAGGCACGCATCGCTCTGGGGCGCTGAACGCGCGGTCGGCCCGACGGCCTTGTGCGCGCTCGGCGGGGGTACGCGACCGTCGGGGTGGTCGCCGGGATCGGAGCTATGTCGAGCGTGTCCGCGAACGGCGGCGACAGATCGCAATGCTGCGCGCGCGTCAGTTTCCGCGGACGCACGGTGCGTCGAGCTTTTCGGGTGGGGTCGGCTCCGACCGGCGGGAGCGGTCCGGGCAGCGAGTGAAGAGCCGCCGTGTGGATAGCTTGGTCCGATGAAGATCGGCGTGGTGTTCCCGCAAACCGAGATCGGTGCAGACCCAGGCGCGGTTCGGGCGTATGTGCGCCGCGTCGAGGAGTTGGGTTTCGAGCACCTTCTCGCGTATGACCATGTGTTGGGAGCCGACCCTCAGGTGCACACGCCGTGGCGCGGTCCGTACGACGTCGACACCACCTTTCACGAGCCGTTCGTACTGTTCGGCTACATCGCCGCGCTCACGTCGCTCGAGTTGGTGACCGGCATCATCATCCTGCCGCAGCGCCAGACCGCGCTCGTCGCCAAGCAGGCGGCCGAGGTCGACCTCCTGACCGGCGGGCGGTTCCGTTTGGGTGTTGGGCTTGGCTGGAACGCGGTGGAATACGAGGCGCTCGGCGCCGACTTCTCGAATCGGGGGCGCCGCGTCGGCGAACAGATCGAAGTGATGCGCAGTCTGTGGACGCAACGTTCCGTGACACACGACGGCACCTATGAGCACGTCACGGCGGCGGGACTTGCGCCACTCCCGGTCCAACGACCGATTCCGGTGTGGTTCGGTGTGGCGTCGGAACCTGCCTACCGACGGGCCGGACGCCTGGCCGACGGATGGTTCCCGCAAGTGGCGCCCGGTCCCGCGCTCGACGCGGCACGTGGGATCGTCGACGAGGCCGCGCGTGTCGCTGGTCGCGATCCGAACGCACTCGGGATGGAAGGTCGTGTGAGCTGGACCGCGGGCGGCGTCGACAAGCTGGTCGAGCACATCGGACGCTGGCAAGACGCGGGGGCGAGTCACGTCTCGATCAACACGATGGGCGCGGGCCTGGGCTCGATCGACGGTCACCTCGACGCACTCGCCGTCGCAGCACAAGCGCTCACGCTTCCCGAGCGGTAAGCAGCTCGATTATCCCGGGAAGGTCGGGAATCACGCCGGCAGTGACGAGGCGCGAGATCAGTTCCCGCCAGCCCGAGTTCGCGACGAACAGCTCGTCGAGCATCGGGCGACCGCGTGGATCGCCAGCCATCGTCCACAGTCCGCCTAACCAGAAGCGGATCTCGGAGCTCTCCGGTGCGAGCTCATGCGCACGTTCGAGCGTCGGAACCACGTCTTCGAGATTGCCGGACTGGGCGCGCTCGAGCGCACCCCCGACCAGCTGGTACGCGCGGTGCATTCGCACGAGGCGGCGCAACTCGACCAGCGGACGATCGTGGTCCTCCACCTGAAGGCGCAGCACCGTGCTGGCCGACACCGAGCCATCGGACGCGATCGAGGACACCAGCAGGGCAGCCGACTGTTGCCCGCGAATGTCGCCGCCCGCGGCTTCGGCTGCGTCGAGCGTGACCAGGAGTCGGTCGATGAAGTCGCCCGCGGCGCCGACGAACGCGTCGGCCATCGCGTCCGGGACCGCCGAGGTGCGCATCATGTTCGCCTGCACTGCCCACCCGGTCGCAGCGCGAGAACCTGCGTACGCGACGCAACTCGAACCGGAGTGCACGACAGCCACCCCGTGGTTGTCGACCATCGCGACCTGTCTCGTCGCCTGCTGGGAGTCGGCCGCGACGAGCGCGCCAAGGACCTCGTTCGCGGGCTGGCCGGCGCGCATGCGTTCAAGCCCGACCGGTCCGTAGCTCAGCTCCGAGAATGCCTGGGTCGCGACGGCGCCGACACCCGCTTCGACCCACGGCACGACCGCACCGACCGAGAAGAAGTGGGACTGCACGGCCACACCGAATGCGCCGGTCTCCGGGATCCCGCGCCACGATCGAGTAGGTCACCTGTCCATCTTCGTGGCTCGCGGCGCAGCAACCAAGAACGACCAATCTGATACCCTGGGGGGGTAGGGAATATGGATCGGAGGGCGATGAGGGGTTACAGCAACAACCGGGAAGATGTGCAGCGCCGGTTGCGGCGCGTCGAGGGGCAGATCCGGGGCTTGCAGCGGATGGTCGAGCAAGACGCGTACTGCATCGATGTGCTCACGCAGATCTCGGCGGCGACCAAGGCGCTTCAGGCGGTCGCGCTGGAGTTGCTCGACGGGCACCTCAACACCTGCGTCGCCGACGCCATCGGTCGGGGTGGTACCGACGCGAGGACAAGATCGCCGAGGCGTCGGCCGCGGTGGCGCGACTCGTGCGTTCGTGAGCTCGGAACGACCATGATTGGCGCGCTCATCGCGTTGGTGTCGCCGAGCGAAATCGGCCACAGCTTGCGCGAGGCGTTCTTCATGTTCTGGGAGACGTTGTGGGCGTTGATCCTAGGATTCGCGTTGTCGGGCGCGGTACAAGCCTTCGTGTCGAAGGATGAAATGCAGCGTGTGCTCGGCGACCACCGGCCGGCTTCGATCGTGCGCGCCTCGGGATTCGGAATGGTGTCGTCGAGCTGTTCGTACGCGGCGTCCGCGATGGCCAAGTCGCTGTTCCACAAAGGCGCCGATTTCGTGTCGGCGATGGTCTTCATGTTCGCGTCGACGAACCTCGTCGTCGAGCTCGGCATTGTGCTGATCGTGCTGATGGGTTGGCGGTTCGCGGCGGCCGAGTTCATCGGCGGGCCGATCATGATCGTGCTGCTCGCCGTGACGAGCGCGTTCGTCTCCGCGGTACCGTGGTCAAAGAGGCTCGCGCGCGGCTCGAACGCAACGACAGCTCGCAACCCGGTTGCGGGATCGAACGCGCCGCTTGGAGCGACAAGCTCAGGAGCCGCGCGGGGTGGTCCGACGCCGCCGGCTTCACGATTGCCGATATCACGATGCTGCGGAAGGAGCTTGTGATCGGCTACGGCGTCGCAGGTTTCCTGAGCGTGCTCGTGCCGACGCATGTTTGGAGCGCGCTGTTTGTCGAGGGTCACGGAGTTTGGACCAGTGCCGAGAACGTGCTGGTCGGACCGCTCATCGCGTGCGTCAGCTTCGTATGCTCGATCGGCAACGTCCCGATGGCCGCGGCGCTGTGGCATGGCGGTATCAGCTTCGGCGGCGTCATCAGCTTCATCTTCGCCGATCTCATCGCGCTGCCGCTCGTGCTTGTGTACCGCCGGTACTACGGCACTCGCCTGACGGCACGGCTGTTCGTATGGTTCTATGCCGTGATGGCCGTTGGCGGCCTGGCGGTCGAAGGGCTGTTTTCGCTGATCGGCGGCGTACCGAGGTCGCGACCAGCCACGATTGTCACGACCCATTTCCAGTGGAACTACACGACGTTCCTGAACATCGCGTTCCTGGCGGTGTTCGCGATCATCTACTCGCTTGCTCGGAGTCGATCGCGTCAGGGAGGAAGCGCGGTCTACGCAATCGACCCTGTGTGCTCGATGCCGGTCGACAAGGCCAACGCTCCCGCGCGGCTAGTCGACCGGGGCAACGACGTGTGGTTCTGCTCCGAACGGTGTCGCGAACGCTACCAGCGCGCGATTCCTTCTTCGTAACATTGCGTCGGCGCGGGGTGCGAGTCTAGATCTACGACCCGGCTGACCGTTCGCTCTGGTACCGGTGTCTGCTGGACTGGAGGTGCTGCGAACCGTGTATCGGTTCCGACGAACATTCGGTCCGTCGTCTCCGGCCGGCGAGATGACCACGATCTCGTACGCGCGTGCGGCAGGAGTGGTCTTGGAGTCGTCGTGAGCGACGACGGTGCCGCGTGCGACAGTGGGCGCCCGTGCGAAAGAGGGTCGATGACTCGAGCGAAGGTGCGGCTCGATTCGTGTCATGCCGCGCGGTGTGGACGGCATCCGAACTACGAGCAGACGTACGGGCAATGGCGGCATCCACAGTCACAGCAATCGCGGTCGGCGAGATACGCGGCCGTGAAGACGAAGGAGCCGCTGACGGGGTCGATATATCCGGGTTCGCCGTTCGAAAGTGCCTCGCGGTGCGCGTCCATGATCGAGTTGTAGCCGGGCGTGGTCGGCGCGAGGCGCGTCGGATGCGGCTGATCCAACGACCTGCGCGGGTCACGGGCGGTCACTGCTCGAGGGTAATGAAGTGTCGTGTCTGGTTGCAGCAGCGGTTGCGACAGTCGCCGTCGCCCGGTCGACTGGGACGGCGCCAACATCGACGGGAACGGAGGTCGTGGAGGTCGACGTCGACGTGCCCGTCGAGTGATTGGCATGCCCGCGGGAGGCGTCGACGACGGTCATGTCGACGATCAGTGCCGAGATGTTGTTGATGGTTGCAGCTCGCGCGAGTTTGATGCGCCGAGATCGCGGCGGATCTCACTGCGTCCGTTCTTTAGGTGGCGGCAAAGGTCAAGGTGGCGGTGCTGGCGATGCCGGTGAGGGTGAGCGGGATGTTGTTGACGGAAATGAGGATGCCGGTCGAGTTGCCGAGCCGGAGATCGAATATGCCGCTCGCTTGTATTTGTTGTTGTTGACCGGGTCGCAGCGTGCCGGTGTAGAGGGTCTGGTCGGCCGGGTCGTTCGCCAATACCCAGCAGTTGCTCGTCGCTCGCAGCGTGACGGTGACCGGGAACGCGACCTGAATGGTCCCGTTGCCGCCTGCGGTCACGACGGGCTGGAGGAGGCTGCGGGGGACGGTCGTGGTCGTCGTCGTGGTCGACGGTCTCGAGGCCGAGGTGCGAGAGGTCGAGGTCGAGCGCAGCACGCGAGCTGTACGGGGGTCATTGGTGGCGTGGTGGGACGACCCTGGGCTGTGTATCGCCGCGAATGCGGAGGCTGCGATCGCGGCGAGCACCGCGACGCCCGCGAACGCACGGCGCGCCGACCCGAAACGGTTCGTCGGGACGCCGGGGGGCCGCCGGACTTCCGTCGTCGTTGCACCGTGCTCCGGTGCGCCGTCATCTTCGCTGTCGAAATGGGCCAGCGGGGCCGAAGCCGGCGGGGCCCAAGCCGGCGGGGGTTGTTCGGCCGCGGCGGCTGCGGGGCCGATGGTGGGAAGATGGGCGACGGTCGGCCGCGACGAATAGTCCGGCCGAGAACGGCGAGTCGGGGAGTTCTTGCGAACCTGACGGACCGGCGGTCGGCGGGGGTGTCCTCGCCCGGGGGATGGCTCCGAGCAGAACTGGACGTGATCGGTCGGATAGTGCCCGTCGGGCGACGTTCGTTCGGGGGTTTCGCGGGTGCGTTCGGCGATCTCGCGGAGCGTCTCGATGGCGCGCTGGTGCTCGACGATCGAATCGCGTCGAGGGCGGCCGAACAACGCGGCGAAGCCGGCCGCAGCCAGCAGCGCGACAGCGACGATGACGACCACCGGACACCTCTTCAGCCCAGGTGACGAACACGGCCTGCAGAAAACTGCCAGCGCGTTCCTCGAGTTGTCTTCGAGTTATCGCACAAACCGCGACGTTCGAACATCCCCGATTATGTCCGCGTCAGTAAAGAATATGTTCGCGGGGGTACCCGGCCAGCTCGCCGCACATCTGCGCGAGCCCGCGGCTCGGAAGATTCCCAGCCGGTTCTTCGTCCGCGGCGGTTCTGGTCCGCGCCGCGGACGTCGGAGTCGCTGGGCGAGCCGACCGTTGCGCTTCGGGGACTGAGCTGACGACGGTGGCCTTGCTCGCCGGTCGGGGTGCGGTGGGTTGATGTCGAGTCGCGCCGACATCCTTCGATCCGTCCCCGGGTCGTGGCGTGGGCGCAACCCGTCGTCGCGGCATCTCCCGTCCGGCGGTTGGGCGATGCCGCGGGTGGCCGGAGTGCCCGGACGGCGGCCCATCAGCGCGACCGGGTGTTCGACCACTCGATCGGTTTGGACGGATGACGTTTGGGGTGTGGCGCGCCGCGGAGGTCAACCTCCGCGACCGGGTCTTCGAGGTCGACCAGCCGCGCAGGTCGACTGTCCAGCGGCGACGACGACGCGAAACCTACCTGTCGTCCTCCGGTCAGGGAGGGTCGGGGGTCCAGTGCGGATGCCGTCACCGGCGGTCTGAGTTCGCCTCCGATGGTGCCCATGCCGTCGTGATGCGAGTTGCGCAGCCGTCGGCCAAGGATCGAACCGCATCACGTCGACGGTCGTCACAGCGTTCAGCAGACGTGCACACCTTTGGCGAGACCGCGATGACGCCACCGCCTCCAGCCGTGCGGTCAGGCCGGAGGAACAGGCCGAAAACCGGACCTGGTCGCGTGAAGCGGTCGCACGGGCCGCGAGGTCCCGGCGCCGCGTCTGCGCGGCGGGCGCGCTCGGTTCCGGGTCACTCCGAGAGCCGGGTACCCCGGGCGTGGATGTGTTCGCCGCCGACGCCTTCCGACAGTGATCGCTGGGGGACGTCGCAGATCGCTTCCGGCTCAGTCCGCCCTCAGACGACTCCACGTTCGAGGTCGGGCGGACGGTCAGTGAGACGGGCGACCATCCACCGCTCAGGCGACGTCGGTCGCTTGGGCGGTCTGCGAGCACGTCGCACGATCCCGGACGTCATTGGGTAGGTCATGCTTTCCATAGTCGGCGTTCTTTGGCTGCGGCGTCGGCCTGTTCAGCCAGGTGGACGTCGAGGGCGAGAAGGACGTACAACGCAGGCAGGACGAGCGAACGTTCGCGTACGAGCAACCCGAAGTTGCCGAACGCCTGAAACAGCAGCACATAGAGCAGGGTGAGGATCCAGGCGTAAAAGAGGAAGGGCACCTCGCGCAGCTTTCGCAGCGACAGCCCAACGGACTTCCTTCTGTAGATGATGAACGCCGCGAGTGCGAGGCCTTCGAGCGACGCGAGGATCTGGTTCTTGGATTGGACTTCCCACGGGAAAGGTCGGAGAAGCACGGTGGCGGCGTCTTGGGGAAGATGCAACGGCGACAACGAGACGTTGGTCTGGAACGCGGAATGTTCTTGGGTGGTGCTTACCGCGGTGGCCTGCAACTCGGTTTGAATCGCCTGGGGCGTCAACGCGTTGATGTGGAGCCGTTTCGCGCCTTGGGTCACGCCGAACGCCGCGAGGAGCACCACTACGACGATCCCGATCGGTTTCGCGAGTGAGCTCTTGGTCTCGGACGTTTTTCGTTGACGTCCGAACACGTACGCGAACGCTAACGCCAGCAAGGCCAGACCGAGGAGGTGAGCTCGGACCTCGTATGTGAGCCAGGCGCCGGGCAATGACACCAGGATTCCGTAGAGCATCCGACCCGTCAGCATGTACGCGACGCCGAGCGCGACCGACCCAAGACCGAACTGGATGAGGGCCTCTTTCCCGATCCCGGCCGGCCAGAACACGACGCTGGGAGCGAACGCCATCAAGAGGAAGAACAGCTTGCGGTCGAGGAAGGGAATCGCGATGACCGCGGCGCGGTACCACAGATACGAACCGGCGAACGCGATCAGACTGTAAACGAAGAAGCCGGCGATCAGGTCCCGACCGAAGAGGTAATAGACGATGCCGGTGAACCAGCGCATGAAGTTGCTCGACTTCAAGTTGGCCAAAACAGGTGCCGTCACACCAGTCTTTCCGAGCCACGCCTTGGCGTACCGCTCGCCGAACTGGTCATAGACGCTCGCGTCGCCTAACTGTCCCTTCTTCAGCAGCGTCGTGTAGCGCAGGATCGTCCCGGCGATCTTCACGAGCACACCCAAGATCAACAGGCGCCCGAGCCACGGCTCGTCAGGGTGGCGCGGCTGCAGCAAGCGCGCGAACCCAATCGTTCCGAACAGCCCGATGACCGGTACCAGGACGCGCGACAGGCGGGGGATATAGGACACATGGGCGGTGACGAGCAGCACCGCCAGCAACGCGAAGGCTATGACGAACGCCCCGCCGAATCCTCCAGATCGCGTCGGCGGAACCGACTCAGGTGTTGGGTCCTCTAGCGGCGCGGTCGTGGGGAGCGGTTCGTCCGGGAGGACGAAACTCTCGACAGACCGCCGATCCCACCAGGGAGTCGTCCTCCGATTCGGATCAGTCCACCACGGTCCGGGGCTCCCCCGGGAAGCTTCGCGAACGCGTTGGCGAAACAGTCCCGACCCACGATCATCATCCGCGCCGTTCGCCATGAGCACCCCGATCGCGTACGCCGCACCCGGCCGACGAACTCGATCAACACCGCAATAGGACACCAACGCACGCCGAGCGGCCGGACCGACAATGTCAACTCGGCTGCAGACATTCTACGGCGGGCTCCGGAGCACCATGCCCGAACCCCAACGGTCGCGAGATCTGGCGCGAGCGGCGACGCCAGCCTCGCAATTTCCCGATCGACGCCTCCTCGCATGGGATGTCACCTGCCGGGCCATGCTCGGCGGGAGCGCTCGTTACCCGACCAGACCGTCCGTCTCCGCCCGGCGCGCAGCTGAGACGACCGCAACTGTGTGCGAGTTGCGAGTTGGGTGTGCGAGCCGCCGTTCGGATGGGTTCTGGTGGGTCGGTCACCCTCGTTCGTGGTGCGCGGGTCGCCGGTCGCGAACCAGGCCTGGGGGGCCATCGCGTCGTGTCACGTTCGCCGGGGCTACGACCTTGCGCCGTGGGCCGCGACGAACCGCCGGCCGCACGGCGCGTGCAAGCTGTGAAGCAGCGACCCCTCGAGCGACGCCGCTCCCGGTCCTCATCGGCGGCTTCGCGCCAGAGCTGAGCAGGACCACACGACGTGCACGCGGGCGGGCGGGGCGTGGCTCAGAAATTTCGACGCCGACAACAAGGATGCCGCTGACGCGGCACCGCGCGAGCGTCGCCGGCAAGCGGTTCGTCGCGGATGGCGCAGACGGCATGGCAAGATAATGCATTGGATCAATCTCGCACCTCTGAGATCTCCCGACCGGCGGGTCGGCGTCGTCGCGTTCGAATCCCGAGCGCGAGACCGCCGCGGCCGCGGTCCCGCCAGGGAGCAGCGCACCATGGATCGCATGGCGACATGCGAGGAGTCCCCTGGTTGTGGCTCCGTCGGCCGTGGCTCAACAGCGCCGCGCTCGCGGTCCTCGTCGCGTCGATCGCGTCGTGTTCGTCGGCGACGGGCCCGACGGCCGCTCCTCCACGTTCGGTTCCCACCTCACCCATCTCGGTAGGTTCCGGGGCCGGTTTGGAGTTCCGCGCGGTGAAGTTGACATTCTCGGATGTCGGTCAGCTTTGTCCCAAGCCCGGGGCGTTCGTCTCCACCCCGGCTGGTGCGGTGTTCGCCGACCGGACGGGAACGCTGTGTTACCTCCTCGGCCGCGTGCTCCTGACCGGTGCCGACGTTCACTACGCAACTGTCCTCGACACCTCAACGTCGCAGTGGGCCGTCCACCTCCAGTTCAAGGACAACGAGTGGGTCACGAAGGTGGCGCAGCCCCTCGTCAACAAGCGTGTCGCAGTTGTGCTCAACGGAATTGTTCAAGCTGCGCCCGACATCAAGCCGGGATTCGCCTCCGAAGATCTCGACCTGATCAGCTCGCCGTTTTCGTACAGCCGCGCAGAGGCCATCAAGGTGGCGGCGTCGATCACGGGCATTGCGCTGTCGCACGTCGGCATACGCGCTGTCGACACGCCGAGTCGCTGAAACACCCGACGGTCTGGAACGGCAGCGACCGCGTGTGCGTCCATACCCGTTGCCGCGTGTCAGCACGGTCGCTCGGGCTCGCGGACCGCGCTCCGATCGTGCGCTGAGATCTCGTGACCATTCAGCCACTCGAAGGGTCGCGAACGCAAGATCGAGCAAACCGTTTCGTCGTGCAATGCATGAGGGAACCCTGAGTTCGCCGAACCGTGAGCGGTCTGTCCATCGTGCGAAAGCTGCACTGCCGTACAGTGGCGACCGACACCGTCTTGCGTCACAGCGTGTAGAGAGTCGACGGAATCGTTCCCGACGGAGTTCCGAGGTCGACTCTCGTTGTTGTGGGCGTCCCATCGGGCGTCACGTAGCCGATCGTGGCGGTGTCGCCGGCGCTGGCACCGCGGAGCGCGGCTTGCACGTTGGCGATCGTATGGATCGGTATGCCGTTGACGCTCGTGAGCGTGGAGCCGCCGAGGATTCCCGCGGTGTCGGCTGGTCCACCCGGGACAGTGGCGTTGACAACCACCGACGTTTGCAACACTTGGAGGTAGACACCGAGCGTTCCCGAGACGACGCCGCGGTACCCGCTCTGGCCGAGAAGGAAATCCCATTGGCCGAGCTTGATGGTGACGACGGCTCGTTGACCGTGTCGTTCGATATCCAGCGCGACCTTGTCGCCCGGATGATGGACAGCAACTTCGTCGATGACCGCCGGCACGAGGCGCGACCGACTCGGCGGTGAAATGCCGTCGACACCGTCGATCACGTCGCCGAGCTGCAAGGACCCGTCGGCCGGCGATCCGGCAGCAACGTAGGCAACTCTGCCCTGTGTGCTCCCGGCGACCGCGACGATCCCGACCCCAACCAGCGGACGGTCATCCGAAAGAATCCGGTACTCGTCCAGGGTGTTGTTCGAAGCGGGCGCGACGACGAAGCTGTAGGTCCGCACCGCGGTGTTGGCCGGGTCGGCCTGCGTGTTCCACGGAAGCGTGACCTGTATCTGTTGGGACGGTGCCGTGCCGTCGACGACGACGTCGGTGTCCTGCGCCAACGAAGTGTCGACGTTGTCGGTGTCGAAGCTCCATACGAGGCTCGCGCTGTCGTTTGCGTAGTGGACAACGCCGACGAGAAAACTGCTTGTGTTCCCCCGCCGCGACTTCAGCCAATACACGAGGTCGGCTCCGCCGTCCGCCTGGTCGTGTACGACGGCGACGTCAGGGGTCAGCCCGGCGCGATCGGTGCGAGCCACCACCGCTTCGTCGGTTTGGGCAGCGAATGACGGCTGCTTCGACGCATCGAACACCACAGTCCAGCGCTTCGCGGTCGCGTTCCAGACAAGGAGCAACACCGTGGACGAGACATGTCGAGTGGTCGACGTCGTCGCGAGAGCGGTCACCGCAACTTGCGGCGTGTCCGATCCGTCAAGGTTGACCCGCCGTGCGCTTGTCAGGTGGTCGTTGTTCGGGAGGAACGGAGCGACGTTCAATGGTGGCGCCGGCGTGTGGGGGCGTGGCGTTGCGGTGGCATGCGGGGCGGCACTGCATCCCGCGACCGACATGGCCACAAGAATCAGGGCAACCACCGGGCATTTCAGCGCGCGTACGAACCGGGCAAACAATGCGTTCAAACGAATTCGGTCTGAGTGCGTTGCGGGACGATCAGGATCGCCAGGGGCTCTCACCGCTGATCCTCTCCGCGACGACACGGGAGCGACCCATGCTTCACGCTGCGGTCACGCTAGTCGCGTTCGGTTGGTCAACGCCTCACGCTTGCCGATGCGTCGCAAGGTGCCGACGCGCATGCGGTGCGGTCGCCGAGAGCCTTCGGGTCGCACTGCGTCGCCGCTCGGCTCACGAGTCGCACCTCCGACCGCGACGGCCACCGCATTCCTGTGGCGCGAGTTCGTCGCATGCGCAGACGGCGACGATCTTCGAGCGGGACGACGTGTGTGTATCGGCCGTCACGCCAGCTCGACGAGCTGTGACATATGAGCATCTCCGAGGCGGATCGGATCAGCGCCGCAAGAACCGCACGCGCGCCATATCGGAGACGGGCTCGGGCCGCGACGTGGCGACGACCCGACGATCGCGACCGACACCGGCCGAGCGTTCGTCGCCGACGGCATCGCAGCGCCAGATCCAGGGTGCGGGTCGGGTCCACCGCGACCTTGGTCGTAAACGCGCTTCGGCATGGGCGCCTGGCGTACGGTAGAAAAGGCTTTTGCTTCTCCGAGAAGGGATACGAATGAGCCGAGGGACGTTCGGGGCCGCGTTGCTCCTGTTCGGCGCAGCTCTGGGGGTCGTCGGCGGTGTTCTGTGGAAGAACGAAGACACCCGGATACACAAGGTGAACCAGACCAACGCGTTGGTTGCCGCCGATGACCGAGTCGGCCACACGCCAGCAGACACGAATCACGCTCCATCGGACGTCTTGTTCGCGGTCAGCGGCGCCGAAGTGCTGTTTGGCATGTTGGTCATCTCCGGCATGTCCGCCAGCGAATGGCACACGTGGAACAATTCGCAACCCGACACCGATTCGAGCTGAACTGTCACTAACTTTCAGCGAACCGTTGCGGCTGCTCAACGTGCAGAGGCCAATCCATGTTCAAGCGTTTCGGGAAACCGGAACTGTGCATCGTCTTGCTGATTGGTCTGGTCGCGGGCATGACGATGTTCGGCCGTTTGACACAAGCCCGGGCGGCCGGCGTAGAAGATCCGCTGTCCTCGGGCGGTTTCTTCGCGTCCGCGTTGACCAAAGCCGGCGGGGTCGATTGCTGGGGCCGAAACGCGTCCGGTGAACTTGGTGACGGAACGACCACCGACCGGTCCGTGCCAGTGGATGTCCTCGGCCTGACCTCTGGTGTCAGCGCCGTTTCGGCTGGCGGCGCATACACGTGCGCGCTGACAGATCATCGCGGCGTGACGTGCTGGGGCGACAACAGCTTCGGCGAACTCGGCGACGGCTCGATGACGAACAGTTCTACGCCGGTGGACGTGTCAGCACTGACGTCCGGCGTGGCAGCCATCTCCTCTGGCCAATACGCCGCGTCCGCGTTGATGGTGTCGGGTGGCGTCAAGTGTTGGGGCGACAACGGTCAAGGTCAGTTGGGTGATGGGAGCCGGACGAGCACGTCGACGGCGGTGGACGTGTCGGGTCTGGCGTCGGGTGTCGTCGCGGTGTCGGCGGGAGGTTCCCATACCTGCGCGTTGACCGTGTCGGGTGGCGTCAAGTGTTGGGGCGACAACGATCAAGGTCAGTTGGGTGATGGGAGCCGGACGAGCACGTCGACGCCGGTGGACGTGTCGGGTCTGGCGTCGGGTGTCGTCGCGGTGTCGGCGGGAGGTTCCCATACCTGCGCGTTGATGGTCTCGGGTGGCGTCAAGTGTTGGGGCGACAACGATCAAGGTCAGTTGGGTGATGGGAGCCGGACGAGCACGTCGACGCCGGTGGACGTGTCGGGTCTGGCGTCCGGTGTCGTCGCGGTGTCGGCGGGAGGTTCCCATACCTGCGCGTTGATGGTCTCGGGTGGCGTCGAATGTTGGGGCGACAACGATCAAGGTCAGGTCGGCGACGGCACCGCTGCCAGCACGTCGACGGCGGTGGACGTGTCGGGTCTGGCGTCGGGTGTCGTCGCGCTCTCCGCAGGGAGTTCGGACACCTGTGCGCTCACGACCGTCGGCGATGTCAAATGCTGGGGCTACAACGACGACGGAGAGTTGGGAGATGGCGCGGAGCTTCTTCGTCGTTCGTTCCCGGTCGAGATGACCGGGCTGGCCGCGCACGCCGCGACGATCAGCGCCGCCTACGGACACGCGTGCGTCGTGTCCGTGTCCGATGGCGTCGAGTGCTGGGGCGACAATCAGTTTGGTCAGTTGGGCGATGGGACGACCGTGAGCCGCTTCACGCCAGTCGCGGTGCCAGGCATGCGCTCGGACGTGAGCGCCGTCTCCGCCGGTGCGTACGACACATGCGCATTGACAATTCCGGGCGCGGTCAAATGCTGGGGAGCGATCGCGTGGTCGGCGAACGGCCGCCCGATCACGGCCTTGAAGCCAGTCAACGTTTCGGGACTGTCCTCGGGAGTGATTGCGATCTCGGCTGGCGCGTACCACACCTGCCGCGCTGATCTCGAACGGTGCGGTCAAATGTTGGGGCTTCAACCTCGGCGGTGAACTGGGGAACGGCACGACGGTGAACAGTTCGGTACCGGTGGATGTCTCCGGACTGGGTTCGGGCGTGACCGCCATCTCTGCAGGCTGGTTCCATACCTCCGCGGTCACGGTGTTGGGCGGCGCGAAATGCTGGGGAGTCAACGAACACGGCGAGCTGGGCGACGGGACAAACATCAACCGTGATACTCCGGTCGACGTGTCGGGACTCACGTCGGGCGTGACGTCCATCTCGGCGGGGTATGACGACAGCTCCGCGGTCACGACCGCCGGCGGTGTGGAATGTTGGGGCGAGAACGGGTTCGGCCAACTGGGCGATGGGACGACCACCAGCAGCGCCGTTCCCGTCGATGTGTCAGGGCTGACTTCGGGCGTGTCTGCCCTCTCGACGGGCGAGGACTACAACTGCGCGTTGATCACGACCGGTGTCGTCCAATGTTGGGGACTGAATAGTCGAAGCCAGTTGGGTGACGGCACGACCGTCAATCGGTCGATCCCGGTAATCGTGCCTGGGCTGAATTCGGTCACGACGATCTCTGGTACGTGTGCCATCGCGGCGAGCGCGCTCAAGTGTTGGGGTGACAATGCCTTCGGCAAGTTGGGTATCGATCCCGGCTGGACTCCCGTGGACACCAGTGAGTCGTTCTTCGTCGCGACCGCACCGACGGCACCAGTGATCCGAGCCGTCGTCCCGGGTGATGCGTCGGCCGCTGTGACGTTCGTCGCACCGTGGAGCGACGGTGGAAGTCCCATCATCCGGATGAACGTGGCTTGTCTCCCACTCGATGGCGGCCCTCCTCGCGTGGCATCTGGGAGCCGGGATCCGATCGTCGCGAGGGACCTGGTCAACGGCGAGGAGTACACTTGTGCGGCGACCGCGACGAACGCGGTCGGGACCAGCGCCCGATCGGCTCCGTCGCAAGCGTTCGTTCCCCAGGCGTCGTTCCGACAACCTCGGCCCACGCGAGGCGCGACGTCGCCCGACCATATCGGTCAGCGCGCTCGCGACGTGTAGGCAAGGTCGTCCGACGCGCCGATGGCGGCTCCCCGGAACTGGCATGCATGCAACCGGGCGGAGGATTCGCTCACCTTGGCGCAACGTGTCCGGATCTTCGTTCTCCGGTCCACGTCGGCGCGCTGACGGGCCGGGGGACGATATCGTCGCCGCCGATCTTGACCTGGGCCTGCCGGTCCGGGCCTGCGAGTCCATCGCGCGCAAGTCCGGAGTTCTCGCCGAGGCCCGACCGAGAACCGCCTCCGCCGTCGCCGGTGACGGCGACAACGCGTTGCGCCGACCTCGCCCGGTCGTTCGGCGGCGCACGTCGGTCTCACAGGTCCAAGCGTCGACGCGACGCCGCGGAACGTCCGCGCCGCCTCCTGGTCGACGTGCACGTCGGATCCCGAGCGCGTCGCTCATTGCCGGGGGCCGTGTGTGACTTGACGCCGCGAACCGTGCTCGGTCCGCGGGTCGTCGCCGGCAGGCTGGAGCCGAGGGTGTCGCCGCCGACAAGGTAAGACTTGGGCTGTGAACCGTCGCGCGACCGCCCACAGCAATGTGCGCGTACTGGTCGTCGTGGGGCTCGCGTTGTCGGTGATCGGGCTGAGATATGCGGTGGGGAACCTGGTGGGCGCACGCAACGGGCTTGACTTCGACGTATACCGGGCTGCCGGGCGAGCCGTCGTGCACGGCAAATCGTTGTTTGGACCTTGGTTGGCGACGCAGCTGAGCGTGCCGTTGCCGTTCACCTACCCGCCGTTTGCTGCGTTGATCGCGGTGCCGTTCGGGATGGTGCGGGCGGACGTCGGACTTGCGCTTTGGGATGCCGTCTCCGTCGTCGTGCTCGCGTGGGTCGTGTATACGACGACGCGCCCACTGTTGGCTGGTCGCTCAAGGCTCGGCCTCGTGCTCGCAGTGGCCGTTGCGCTCGCGCTCGCGCCGGTGCAGGACGCGCTTGGGTTCGGTCAAGTCGGCATTGTCCTGATGGCGATGTGTATCTACGACTGCACCGTCGAGCGTCCTCGTGTGCCGCGAGGAGTGATGATCGGCGTGGCAACCGCGATCAAGCTGCTGCCGGCAATGTTCATTCCGTATCTGTGGTTCAGCGGTCGGCGCCGCGCTGGCGTGGTCGCGGCCGGCACCGGCGCGCTGGTGACGCTCGCGACCTTCATCGTGCTGCCGCACGATTCGGCGACCTATTGGACGTCTCAAGTGTTCGATGGGAACCGGATCGGAAACAACGCATACTTCAGCAACCAGTCCCTGAACGGCATGTTGCGGCGCGCGTTCGGCGCGCCAGTTTCAGTGTTGTGGATCGTGCTCGTCGCGTTCGTCGTCGTGTTCGGTCTTCGGAAGGCGGTGTCCGCCAGCAAAAGAAACCAGGAACTGCTCGGTGTCAGCCTCGTGGCGCTTGTGACCGTGCTCGCGTCGCCAGTGTCGTGGATCCATCATCTGGTGTGGATCGTGCCTGTGCTCGCGGTGTTGGTTGGCGATGGGACCGATCGCCGCCGCGTCAGGTGGGCGGTTGCGGTCGCGCTGCTGTTCACCCTGCGACTTCCTTACGTCGGCGACAGCCTGGCCCACGGTTCACATTCACATTGGCTCGCTGGACCGCTGCAAGACTCCTACGGACTCTGTTGCGTGGTGCTCCTCGTCGCCATGCCGAAACTCCTCAAGCTCGATCAGCCGGTCTCGCGGCCTGCTCCAGTCCAGTAGTGATTCACAGACGCGACGACCAGACGGGGCGGGTCAGTTCGAAACCGGAGTTGCGTACCCGATCTTGGCTAGCTGGGCGCGGTTCGGACCGGGACACGCGACCGCGAGGCAAGCGGTGTCGGCGAGACCGTCGCAGCATCTCGCCCGAGTTTGCGGGCTAGGCGACGGGAGCTTCGCTGGCGGCGACAGCCGGCCTGTAGGCAAAGGCGCGACGTGCGGCGCCTATCAGCTGATCGCGCCTGCCCGAACGGCGGTACTCGTCGATCGCGGGGGCAAGCTCGTTGCGTATCCATCGTCGTACGGGCGGCAACATCGTGGCGATCGCCACCGCGGCCAACAACCCCACCGCGGCGATGAGCACGATGTTCGGCATGGCGGACCCGGATGGCTCGAGGACGAGCGTGAGCACGACCGACGCAAAGATCGCGTAGCCGCGCTCGATGCGACGACCCGCGGGGGCGAGCACGATCACCGCCCAGAGCGCATACCACGGGAACACGACAGGCCCGGCCGCGACAACGAGTGCCAATGCCAGCCCACACGCGCGTGTTGTGCCCAACGTCGGCGCACGCCACAGCAGGAAGATGATTCCCGCGCCCATGGCGAGGTAGCCGAGCGCTCCCGTCGCGCTCACAACGAGCGCGTTGTGTCCGATGACGTTGGAGATGACCTGAGCGAGAGCGAGTGACGGCGTCAACAGCACATGCGTGCTTCCCGGGATGGTGAGCGCCCCGATCCAACCCCAACCGATTCCGGTCACCCACGTTGCGAGCAGGAAAGCGGCGGCGCCGACGCCGGTCAGTCGCAGGAAGGTTCGCAGCTTGGTTCCACTGGGCGAGGCTCGGACCGCATGCATGATGACGAACGCGACCCCGATCGCTCCGGTTGCTTTGACGGCAGTGGCCAGGACGCAAGCGACGACCCCGAGTCCGGGACGATCGGAGTACGCGAGGGCGAGACCGCCGACGATCAAGCCGACGAACAGCGCGTCGTTGTGCGCGCCGGCAATGAAGTGCAACAGGACCAGCGGGTTACACACGCCGAGCCAGAGCGCACGCGCCGGATCCTTGCCGGCCGCGTTCGCCAACGTCGGGAGTGCAACGGCGATGAGCACCATCCCGAGCACCTCGAGAAGGCGGAGCGTGATCACCGCGCGTATCACGTCGTTTCCTGCGACCCGTACCGCGGTCGACGCCAAACTGAGGAACAGCGGACCGTACGGCGAGGGGGTATGCAGCCACACGCTGCTGACGGGAAGGACAAACCGGGAAGATCCGAGCAGCGCCGGTCCGCCCTTGTAGGGGCTCAGATGATGGTTCACCATGTCGCCGAGCGCGGCGTAGCTATACACGTCACGGCTATAGATCGGCGGCCCCAACATGAGAGGCAGTGACCACAACGCGGCGATTTTCACGAGTGGCCGCAGCGCGGCCCCTCGACGGAGCAGCAACCCGAGCACGATCCATGCCGTGACGACCAACGCCAGGCCGCTCGAGAGCGCCACGATCCCGAGAATCGTGCCGGCCGTTCCAGCCGGTAACCAGTTGACGACATCGCGCTCAAGCCACGTACTGGTCGGACCATGCGGACCGACCAGGGCGGCCGACACCGCAACGGCCGACATACCAACAAACCCGATGAGGGTGAGGGCGGCGGTCGGGTTCTTGGGCCACGCCCAGGTTTGGCTGCCGGTTCTCGGATCCGTCGATCCGACTCGACGCCGACCTCAGCTCATCCACCGCGACTCCGCTCGAAAGATCCTGCACGGGCCCGCTCTATTTTCGAAGTTTACCGAGCCCGGCCGGTCGACCCCCGGGAGACGCGGCAGGCGCGGTCCCGAAGCCGGTGCTGTCGTGAAATTGACGTGGCCTTGACCGAGACTTTACGAGTGGCGGGATCGACGTACAGGCCCTTCAGGTCCGGTGAACCAACACGGAAGCGTTTCGAATGCAGGGTCGGTGCAACGCGCGCAGTGACCGCCGTCGGGGCGGTGGGTGCCTCAACGCCGACCGCGACGACGAGATGGAACGACGACAACATCGACGTTGCTAGCAGTGCAGGGCGCGGGCGAGATCGTAGAGCACACGTTCTTGGTCTGCCTCGACGACCAGCGGTGAGCCCAGACATGCTTGCAGCTGGCGTTCGATGCTCGCACCGTTGTCGGTGTAGCCGCGGCGATCAACCCACACTGCTGTGAATCCGGCCTGACGTGCACGTCGGAGCTGGTCGGGGACCGACAGGCCCAGCTGTCCTTGCTGCCAGGAGGGTCGACCTTTGATCGCGCCGTAACTCCAACGGAGTGTGTTGGAGTGCAGCCAACCCCGCATTTGCGCATACTCGGGCATGTGCACGAGGACTGGTGACTCGGGATACTCGGTGTACGGAAGTTGCAGGACGGCTGCGTTGGCGCCGACCGTCTGTTGGATGTCTTGGACGAAGTCGCGTTCGTCAGTGAATTCCGCGGCCACGGTTCGGTATGGCGGCGTATCTCTGGCAGAGGTCTGGTCGAGGATCGCGGCGGTCACGCACACGACGACGATCGCGATGACAATCGTCGACGCGAACTCTCGGCGATCGAGGTAGCGGTCGAGCGCGCGGGCGCTGGCTGCGACGCCGACAAAGCCGAGAAAGATCGAGATGCGGTTCCAGTCGCGTATCTCGGTGAGGCCGAGGAGCGCGAGGACTTCCCCTCCTCCGGCCGTGACCCCCAAGCCGAGTGCGGTGAGCGCGATGAGCGCGAGCGCCTGGTCGTTCGGATGTCGGAGGCGTCGGCGTCCGACCAGCGGTGCCGCGGCGCCGGCGAGCAAGCCGACGAGACCGGCCGCCGCGACGAAGCCGACAGCCTGGACTTCGTCGGGATTGGACACGGTCTCGTACCTGCGCGTGAAGGAACTCAGGGCTGAGATGCGGTGATGGTCGATCGGAGCGATGAGCAGCAATGGTCGAAGCGAATAGACATCTTGGCCGGAAAGCTGGCGGTCGAACGCGTGGTTGCGTCCATGACGTGCGTCGTTGATGAGGGTGGGGACGAGTTGGGCGACGACCACGATTCCAAGGACCGCGACGAGAACAACCGCGGAGAGCGCAGGTTCGACCCGTCGGCGCACGACGCTCGCGAACAGCGCAGTGAGCAACAAGACCATGGCGCTCATGACCGCGTAATAGAAGCTCCCAACGCCGGCGGCCCACACGACGATCGCGACGGCCGCAACCTGTCGAGGCCAGACCACCGGCAGGTCGCGCCGCAACCCGAACCACGGCCGGTCGGAAAGCTGCGCCACGGCCAGCGCGACGACAAGGGGGACCACCGAGTAGTCCGACAACAACAGATGTGTCTCGTTGTGCGCAAAGTGATAAGGCAGGAACGCCGTCACGATCGCGCCGCCCCCGGCGACGACCGACCGGACACCGAGGCATCGGAGTGCCACGTACGCTGTGGCGGTTATTGCCAGGAACGTACCGACGTACGTGACGTTCATCGCGAGCGCCCAGTCGTGACTCCCGAGCGCGAAGATCCGCAGCAAAACGATATGCCAGAGGTCTCCGGTGGGATAGTCGCGAGCGTTCGCGCCCGTTGGAAAGCCAAGCTTCGGATTGTCGAAATACCAGCCGCGCAGGAGCACCGTTTTGATCCACGCCGCGGTCAAGGTGGCATCGCCATCGCTGTAAAACGGAGTCCGCCACCGTGCTCGCCAGAGGCGCAGGACAAGGATCATCGCCACGACGGTCCCGGTTTCGGCAACGACCAGCCAGACGAGCTCGTGTACCCACCGGCGCACGCCGACAACGGGCCGCCCCGACGCGTCGCTCGGCATCGCGCTCACGCGCTTATCCGACATGCCGGATCAGCGTGTGCGGGCGTGCCGAAGACCCGGCCAGGCGTCGATGTCCGACTCGTCGTCGGCGCCGAGCACCGTTGTCTTGCGAGCAGGCGACGCGACGATTGTTCGGCGCGCCGAGTGTCCAAGCCGGACCGTTGCGTCGCGGTTGTCGGCTTCCCTCAGGGGCGCCGGTCCGCGGCGTCCGCTGACAGCTGCAGCATCGGCCGATGAGCAGGGAACTGCCGGTGCTGATGGTTTCCTGTGTTTCGCGTCGGACCCGCGTGTGGGTTCGGCGATGCGGCCGGCTCATCCGCGCGTTCCACCGCCGCTGACACCGAACGGGGGAGTTGAGATGATCGTCATGTTGCGATACTCGTGCACCAGGGAGGCGGGCGCGTTCGGGCAAGCGGGACCACGGGTGAACTCGCAGAGGGACGGCAAAGACCGACTCTGCCAGAGGTGCCGGCGCAGATGCGAAACGCGAGACAACTTCAGGACCGCCGACGTCGATGGGATGGTGACGAGCAGCGCGGTTCAGCCGGTGAGGGTGGACTTGGGATGGAGTGGGAGCAGGACCGGCGGGCGTGGCAGTTGATTGAAGTTGAAATCCTGGACGAGGTTTCCGAGGATCGGCACGTTCTCGCGCACGGTTGGTCGCGGATCGGGACGACCGTCGGTCCTGGGATCGAGGCGTTGTCCGTTCAAGAAGTCGTCTTCGATGAACTTGTCGTACGCGTCGAAGCTGAGAATCTGGTGGTCGATGTATCCGTGTTTCGCGTAGGGGCTGATGACGAGCCCTGGGACGCGGAGCCCGTAGCCGTTTTCGTCGACCTTCGGTGGGGCGACGTGGTCGTAGAAGCCGCCCCAGTCGTCCCATGCGAGAAAGATCGCGGTCGAATCCCATTCGGGGCTGCGCATCACCGCGTTGATCATGCGGGTGACGTACGCGACGCCGGCGCTGATTCGTGCCGGTGGGTGCTCGCTCACCGTCCCCGACGGCACGACCCACGACACCGCAGGCAACGTGTTGTGTCGTAACGCGCTGAAGAAGTCTTGGTTGGGTCGAATGTTGCCGAGCTGGTGGTCGTCGCGGACCGTGTCGAAGTAGGGGAGCGGGTTCCAGATGCCTGGCGTGTGCGCATCCTGTTCAATCGCTGTGCACGAAATCGCGCCGCTGGGACAGTCGGGTTGCGTGCCAGCCATGACGTAGTAGCCCCACGTCACACCGTATCGGTGCAGGAGATACGTGAGATCGGTCCACGCATAGTCCGGGCTGACAACACGGCCGTGCACGACGCGCGGTGCGGCCGGGCTTTCCAGGGCGTTGGTGCAGCTGTCCGGGTCGTCGGGCTGGGTACAAACCGCAGACCATTCGGAAACCTCAAAGAGGTGCGCGGGCAGACTCCACGAGGCGTTCGGCTCGAACATGTGGTCTTGGAGGACGAAGTCGTGTGCGTACGTCCAGTAGTTCGGGATGTCGCTTTGGGTGTGGTATCCCATCACGTCGCCGCCGAACTCACCATTGAACGCAGCCAAGGAACAGGCCGGGTCGGTGGGAGTGACGCAGCCAAAATGTGCGTGCTGGAGTTCGTAGACGAACCCGTCCATCTTGCCGCCGTGGATGTCGCCCTCGGCGGCGAGGACACCGTGCGGACCGCCGACGTTCCGGTCAGCGTGGTCGACGTAGGGCGCGAGGCAGGTCCGCGTCCTCGCATTGGGGACGCACACCGTCGGTTTGCCGTGCGACATCGGGATTCCGTCCGCGCCCGGATACGTCCCGAAGTAGCTGTCGAACGAACGGTTCTCCTGCATGATCACGATCACGTGCTTGATCTTGTGGATACCACCAACCGCCGAGTACGGCCGAAGGAACGGCGACGTCAGCGGTTTTTTCGGCGCATGCTTCGTGCTTCCGCTGCACGCCGCAATCAGGACCAGGGCGACGACGAGCGCCGAGCACCTCCGCACACACGAAAGCCTCCCACGCGACCGCATCGCCCAGAACGTCACCTCTTGTCCGCAGGGTCTGGCACCGTCGCCCTCACGAACAGTGCGCCTCCGGATGTCGAACCTCGCTGCGGGATCGTCGCGACCGTCCCACTCCCGACGAACATCTGCTCCGGCCGAACTCACCTGTGATCCCACCAGACTACGGACACAGGTGTGCACAGCGGTGCCACGCCGCTGTCGGGACGACCGCGCGCACCGTCGAATTGCGGCACACCCAAGGCGACGCCAATGTCCCACCAGCGGTTGTCGTGCGGTTGGTTTCCGGTCGGCGCATCCGCGAACGCGCTCCGGCGACGACGGGTCGGGTTCTCAACGCGCTACTAGCGTGGACGTCGGTACGACCTGCCGGTGGGAATGCTTCGCGACTGCATCATGATTGACCGTGAATCATGATCGATCGGTAGGATGCCGCGGTGGCAGCGCGGGAGATGTTGCGGCTCGCGCCGGGAGAGTGGGCCGTGCTCGGCGTGGTGGCGGAGCGGCCCACGCACGGCTTCGCGATCGCCCAACTCATGGTTCCTGACGGCGCGATCGGGCGGGTCTGGACGATGCCGCGCCCAGTTGTGTATCAGGCGCTGAACAAGTTGCTCCACGCCGGCCTGATCGCCGAACGGGCGACGGTGCCCAGCGACCGCGGTCCGGTACGCACCATCGTTGCCGCCACCCCTTCGGGGAAACGGGCCGTGCGCGGATGGCTTGCGACACCGGTTGGCCACATCCGCGACGTCCGCTCACTGTTCTTGTTGAAGTTGGCGCTGCTCGACCGGATCGACGCTGACCCGACCGCGCTGATCAATGCCCAGCACGAACGCTTCGCGCTGCTCCTCGACCCGCTTCGGAATTACCGAGACCGCGCCGACGGCTTCGAGCGGGTCCTGGCGAGCTGGCGATTGCAGTCATGCGAGGCGACGTTGGAGTTTCTTCAGGCGATCACGTGGCCAGATCGCCGCGCAGAGCGCGCGCTGAGCCGGCGCACGGCGGGCGGGTAATCAGAATCTGATTACCGAACTCGTTATAGTGCCGGCCCATGACAACTCCCTCGATGACCCGTCGCCATCCGCGCCCGCTCGCTCGACGGGGACTGGCTTGGGCTGTGGCGTTGGTCGGTCTGTCACTCGTGGCCGCGGCGTGTTCGAGTTCGAGCAAGTCCGCCGCGACGAACACGACCGCGACGACAACACCGACGACGAGCGCGGCAACGTCCGCACGAGGTTCGGGCCCAGTCGACGTCCTGTACGCGGGTTCGTTGGCGAACGTGATGGAAAAGCAAATCGGCCCAGGATTCCGGACGGCGACCGGCTATACGTTCACGGGCACGTCGGGGGACTCCGGCGCACTCGCAACCGCGATCAAGGGCAAGGTGCAAGTAGGCGACGTGTACATCAGCGCGAACCCGACGAAGGACGTCGGCCTGGAAGGCGCCGCGAACGGCAACTGGGTGTCGTGGTACGCGACGTTTGCGAGCTCGCCCCTGGTGCTCGGCTACAACCCGTCGAGCAAGTTCGCCGCCGACCTCAAGACCAAGCCGTGGTACCAAGTCCTGACCGAGCCCGGGATCCTGATCGGCAGGACAGATCCCTCCACGGACCCGAAAGGTCAACTGTCGGTCGAAGCGCTCAACCAGACCGCGACCGCGCACAACCTTCCTGCGCTGAAGGCAATCGGGACTTCTTCGAGCAACGTCTATCCCGAGAACACCCTGGTCGGACGCTTGCAAGCCAAGCAGCTCGACGTTGGGTTCTTCTATGCGGCGGAGGCGAAGGCGGCGAACATCCCGACCGTTGCCCTCAACGGTGTCAGCCTGGCCGCGATGTACACGGTCACGGTGCTCAAGAACGCACCGCACGACGCGGGCGCGCAAGCATTCGTGAGTTACTTGCTCGGAGCAGGCGCGGAACCGGCGCTGGAGAGTGACGGGTTCGCGCTCGTGACCCCGCCGACCCTCAGCGGCACCGGCGTGCCCGCAGGACTGCAGAGCGTCTTGCCGGCGGCGTGAAGTCCCGGACGTTCCGCAGCCCGCTTGGCTGGCTGGGCGGGCTGCTGGTCGTCTATCTCGTTGTCCCGGTCGCAGCATTTCTCATACGTTTCGCAGGATCCCACGACCGCGGATTCGGGACGCCCGGCCTGTGGAGCGCACTGCGGGTATCGGTGCTCGGAGCGAGCATCTCTACGGCCCTCATCGCCGTGTTGGGGATCCCGCTGGCGTACACGTTGGCCCGCTCGGGCAGTCGTCTCAGTGGCCTGGTCGGAATGGCCGTACAACTGCCACTCGCGCTTCCGCCACTCATGAGCGGAATCCTGTTGATCTACATACTGGGGCCGTACACGACGCTCGGTCGCCTGTTCCACGGCGAGCTCACCAACTCGCTTGCCGGGGTCGTGTTCGCACAGTCGTTCGTCGCCGCACCATTTCTCATCATCGCGGCGCGCTCAGCGTTCGCGAGTATCGACCCGGCATTCGAAGAGGTGGCCACAACACTCGGTCACGGCCCGCTCGCCCGGTTCTTGCAGGTCAGTGTGCCGGGCGCGGCGACCGGGATCGGTGCCGGCATGCTTCTCACCTGGCTCCGAGCATTCGGCGAATACGGAGCGACGGTGCTCCTCGCGTATCACCCGTACTCGCTGCCCGTGTACACCGATGTCCAGTTCTCAGGTTCTGGTCTGTTCCCCACTCAGGCCCCGACCGCACTTGCGCTCGCGGTCGCGGCCGCCGCGGTCGTGTTGAGTCGGCAACGACGCCCGCATCGACCCCGAAGAGCGTCCCCACTGCCCGCGGCCCGGCCACCGACTGCCATCGAACCGACCAGCGTGTCGTTCGACCTCGACGTCACCGTCGGCACGTTTCGACTCCAGATCGCGCACCGCGCCCACAGTCACCGCCTCGCCATCTTGGGACCGTCAGGATCCGGAAAATCGCTGACCTTGCGGTCCCTCGCCGGGCTTCTCGGGCCCGACGCGGGGACCGTCGTCTACGGCGACCAAGCCGTGCAAGCAGTTCCGACCCAGCGACGCCGGATCGGTTATGTCCCGCAACGCCTCGCCCTGTTTCCGCATCGCACCGTGCGCGAACAGCTTCTCTTTGGCGCCGATGCCGACGAACGCCTCGCAGCCTGGTGGCTCGACACCTTGCACCTACGCGGGCTTGAGGACCGGTTCCCCGAGCAACTCTCAGGCGGGCAACGACAACGGGTCACCTTCGCGCAGGCCCTCAGCCACAACCCGCGCGTCGTCCTGCTCGACGAGCCGTTCTCATCCTTGGACGCTCCAGCCCGCGCCGAGCTACGCGACGAAATTCGGCGACTGCAACACGACGCCGGACTGTCCACCGTGCTCGTCACCCACGACCCCGAAGAAGCTGCGCTCCTCGCCGACGAAATCGTCGTCATCTCAGACGGACGGGTTCTGCAAGCCGGCAGCCGAGACGACGTGTACTCCCGTCCCGCGTCACCGCAAGTGGCCCGGCTGCTCGGTATGAGAAACATCAACCAGGCCCGCAGCGTCGACGCGACCACACTTTCGACGGGCACGCTGACGCTCACCGTCGAGCCGAATCGGCTCTCGGCTGGCGTCGACGTCATGTGGTGCGTTCGACCCGAACAAGTCGACATCTCCGAATCTGGGAGATATCCGGCCCAAATCCTCGACGTTGCCAACCTTGGTGCCGTCACAGCCGTCAAGGTGCTCGTCGATCGCGGCACCGAACTTCAGATCCGCACCGTGAAATCGATGCGCCTCGAAATCGGGACAACGTGCCGGATTGAGATCGATCCCTCCGCGATCACGGTGTGGCCCGCGACGTCGGACGCCGATCGGTGGGGATCGGACGCCCGACCGAGCTCAGCCAAAACCTGACCATCGTTTCGCGACGAAGGCTGGCGCGGTCGGGTGTCGCGTCACAGCACCGGACGAACGGCAGGTCAGGACCGCGGCCCAGTTTTCGGCACCCACGGGAACCGAACGTCCGGCGCGCGCTCCTGGTCGCTGTCCGTTGTTGCAACGGCGACGAAACCACGACGCTCGTAGAAACGCGGCGCGCTGACGTTGGTCTGGAATGTCCACGGGTCGAGCGGGCCGTCGGCGGCCCGAACGCACTCCCTATGCGCAGCAACCGCCCGCGCTCGTTGGCGAGTTCGCTCCAGCGGGCGGAACAGCCGCGATGTCAAGAGTGAGTCAAGTTGATTCCGCTTCTTGCCGCCGGATCGAACTTGGCAGTCAGGGCGCTCGTAAACGATTCGAAAGGCGAAAAGACCTCGACCACGCGTGTCCTTCGCTTCGGATCCGGCCTGGGTCCACACGCTCGTCGGCAATGTGTCGAAAGGTGAGCCGTGCAGACCTCCCGCCGTGCGGTGCTCGTGATCGTCGTCCTCGCTCTGAGCGCGGCCGCGTGCAGCTCGTCGTCGAAATCGACGAGTTCGTCGTCACCGTCGACAACCACGGCGAGCGCGGCAACGACCATCGCGACGGCGACGGCGACGTCGACTCCGGCGAATGCACCATCGGCTGTCTCGTTCCTGGCCAAGTTCTCGACCGTGACCCCGATCGGTTCGACCGTCCCCGCCAACGGTGACGTGAATCCCTACGGGGTGGCCATCGTCCCTGCATCAGCGGGCAGGCTCGTCGCCGGAGACACCCTGGTGAGCAACTTCAACAGCAAGGCCAACGTCCAGGGCACAGGCACGACGCTGGTGCAGGTATCACCGACGGGGACAGCGCAGCGCTTCGCGGATCTCTCGCACTTGCCGTCGGGCCAGTCGTGTCCTGGTGGGGTCGGACTCACCACGGCCCTCACGATCCTGCCCGGCGGATGGGTCGTTGTCGGCAGCCTGCCCACAGCGGCCGGCGGAGCATTGCCGAGCCCAGATCCGGTCGGATGTCTCATCGTCGTCAACGATGCTGGGACACCGGTCGAAACCATCACGAACAACGACGTGGTCGGCCCCTGGGACATGGCGGTGGCTTCAACACCGAACACGGCATCGCTGTTCATCTCCAATGCCTTGGGCGGTAACACGAGCACCAACAAGGGAGTGCCGGTCACCGGCAACTGCACCATCGTCCGCATCGATCTGGCACTCACTGCCGGCGCGCCGCCCAAAGTCACCGGCACGACCGTGATCGGCACCGCGTACCCGTGGAAGGCGGACAAGGCCGCATTGGTACTCGCGCCGACCGGACTGGCGCTCGGCACGAACGGAACGCTGTACGTCGACGATACGCAGACCAACTCGATCTCCGCGATCCCGAACGCGACGACTCGCACCAACGCGCTGACGGCCACCGCGACACAAATCACGTCCGGTGGCGGGCTCAACGCGCCGCTCGGTATGGTCGCTGCTCCGAACGGCAACATCATCGTCGTCAACGGCAACGACGGCAACGCGACTGAGGTCACGCCGACAGGAACCCAGATCGCGCACAAGACCCTCGTCAAGAATGGCGCGGGTGACCTCTTCGGCCTCGCGGTCACCCCAGCCGCGAACGGCATTGTGTTCGTCAACGACGGCACCAACGCGCTCGATCTCTACCACGCCTGAACAATGAGCAACCGCCGCGTCGGCGCACCGCCCGCGTCGTGCCAGAGCATGTGAACGCGAAGGTGGGTTCGGGCAGCTCGGAGACGCGAACCGATGTGACGCTCCGAGCGTTGCGGAATAGGTACGAGGTCGGACGAGAGGTCCGTCTCGCACATGACGAGGTGTGTATGCGTTGCAGTCGCCCACGACGCAACAACTCAGCGAACGGCGCCGCCGTCATCCGACGATCTCCCACGAGCATGGAGACGTAGATGGAAGCAGATATGACCGGGCCGACACTTGGCCCGATACTGGCCGGTCTGGTCGCAGTGTGCTTCGGGATCTTCGTCATCTGCATGAAGTACCACCGACAGCTATCGATCCGGCCATCACCTCGGTCAACCTAGGAATGTCGTTCGCGGTGCCGGTTCCGAGCACGGGGCTCGGGCTCGCGCAGCGCGGACGCGGCTGGTGATCCGGCCAGCAGGACGAGCACGACGGCGATGTTGTCATCGCAGCAATCCGGGGTCTTTCCCCGCTGCGATCGCTTCGACGGTCCACAAGCGACGACTGCGCCGACGCCGACCGACAGCGGCGAGTGGTCACGTGCGGCGACGTTGGCAGTCACGCTCTGGGTGAGATCGCCGATCCGGGCGAGAAGATCACGACACGCGCGGCCGTCACGACACGGTGAGGCCGGGCGGAGACAACCGGCTCCTAGAAGGCAGCGACACACTCTTGAACCATCGCGGCGTGGAGGCCGTACTGGTGTTGGATCGATCGACCACCGAGGAGAGCGAGGATCGATGAGACGTCACCGCGGATGGACCGGCGCGTTTGTCGTTGTGGGCCTCGTCGGCGGATCGCTGATCGCGGTTGCCCCGGCCGGCGCGGCGAGTAAGCCGTCCGCGCCGGCGAGGCCAGCCGTGGCGCCCGGCAAGGCGCAGGTGCGGGTGACATGGGTTGCACCTGCGGACAACGGATCGAAGATCACCGGTTATGTGGTCACGCCGTTCCTGGGATCGAAAGCGCAGCCGGCGCACACGTTCGATTCGACCGCCCTGGCCGAGGTCGTGACTCCTTTGACCAACGGTCGTAGCTACACGTTCAAGGTCGCCGCCCGAAACGCGGTCGGGACCAGCGCCGAGTCGGTCGCTTCGAGTCCCGTCACGCCAACCGCGACACCAACGTTGCGCGTCGCGACGAACGCGATGCTCCACAAGCAGATCCTCGTGAACGCCGCCGGCATGACGCTGTATCTGTTCGCGCCCGACGGTTCGAGCCCGACGAGCACCGCCGGGCCCCTCTTGCAGACCTGGCCTCCCGTTACGTGGTCAGGGCCACCGTCCGTGGGTCCCGGCCTCACCGCTGCAAAGGCGACGGTCCACGTGCAGCCCAACCGAGCCCCGCAAGTTTCTTACAACCACCACTTGCTCTACACGTTCGTCGAAGACACCAAACCCGGCGACGTCACTGGACAAGGTCTGTCAGACTTCTTTGTCGTATCGCCCACGGGGAACATGATCCCATGACGACGACACGACACAGCAACCCGCCGTTTCTCAACTCGTCCAGGTGAGCTTGATCCTGGCTCGAACGGCGACGATGCAAGACAGAGGTCTCGCGGCATTGTCGCGAACAGGCTCATAGCGGCGGCACTCATGCCGCCGGCCCCGCGACCGACACACAACCCGGACCGTGCCACGGTGACGTCGTCCATCGAGGTCGGAGTCGACCATGTGGAGCCGAGGAGCTATCGGCGTCGTCCTGTGTCTGATCGGGGCTCTTTGGATCGCACACGGTACGGACGCGATTCACGGATCGGGAATGAGCGGCCATGGACTGTACGCGGTTCTTGGTGGCGCAATTCTGCTGATCGGCTTGGCACTCGTCACCTGGGCCGTGCGCATTCGCACGACCCGAACCACTGTTCAGCGCCCGGACGGCTGAGCATCTGCACGACGGTCGTACTCCACCCGCGTGAGCGCCGCAACAACCGCCACCGCTCAGATGGTGTGCCTGTCGGTGCCGAAACTCGATCGGATCGGATCCGGGGCGTTCGCAACACGCTGGCGTGAGCCCAAACGCGTACGCGACCGGTCTCAACGAGCCGCGATGGAATTCGTGAACGTCGTCCATTCTTCACTCCGGGTGTCGCGAACGCAGGCCCGGATAGGCCGATCGACTCATTTCGAGCGACACGGTCCGCTTTCGTTGACACCGTGCGGAATCGGAGCGAAAGTTTCCGCCGCAAGGATGCGCTTCGCGCGACATCTCGCGGGCGAATATCGATGTTTGATCATCGGATGATCGGTGGGGACTGATGCGTCGCGGCCGGAATAACCGAACGTCGGCTTCGAGCGCGCCAAGCGCCACGACGGCGAGCGGGCAGCCCCGGGTACGGCGGCCGGTCCGTCACCTCACCTCAGTCATGGCCACCGCCTTGCTCTTCGGTGGTGTGCTGGCTCCGGTGTTCGCGCAATCTGCGCAGCCGGCCCAGGCGTTGACGGCGGGCGACACGGTCGATTTGCGGGTGTTGTTGGTTGGTGCGCCGGGTGGGGCGGCGTCGGATCCGAATACGGCGGCGTGGGCGGCGGGGCTTTCGAGTGAGGGTGTCGCCTTCACCGAGGTCGATGCCACCGGAACGTTGGGGTCGGCGACCGTGTCTCTGCCGGCGTTGACGTCGTCGGCGACGCATGGCTTGTACAACGGTGTGGTGTTGGCGGGGAAACCGGCCGATTTCGCGGCCGGTCAGTTGAGCGCCCTGTTCAGTTATGAGTCGACGTTCGGGATCCGTCAGATCGACGGCGATTTCGTCCCGAACGGGACGACCGGGTTGAGTTCGGTGACGGATGCGGACAGCGGCGCTGCGATTTCGGGAACGACGGCGACGTTGACCCCGGCTGGCCTGTCCACGTTCGCGTCGTTGAACGGTCCGGTCCCGGTCGACACGGGCAGTTTCGCGTCACCGGGCACCGTCGCGGCCGGGTTGCCGGCCGGCGCGACCGAGACACCACTCCTGAACGACGCAGCCGGGAATGTGCTGGTCGGCGTGTATCAGCATCCGTCCGCGGCGCAGGCACCGACGGACCCGCAGGCTGGGGTGGCGGAGTTGACGGTCGGGATGGCCTACAACGCGAACCAGACCCAATGGTTGTTGTTGGGTGCGGGCCTGATCGACTGGGTCACCACCGACGCCCATCTGGGCGAGTACCGCCATTACGTCGAGATGGACATCGACGACACGTTCACGCCCGATGATGCGTGGAACACGACACTGCACACGATCGACTACTCCGACGCGGACGCGTTGCGGATGGTCCCGGTGGATGTCGATTATGCGGCGCAGTGGTCCGAAGCGAACCACTTCCGGATGGACCAACTGTTCAACGGCGGCGGATCCGTCGCCTATCAGGAAGATAACGGGACCGATCCCCTGTTGGCCGAGTTCCAAAAAACCGACCCGACGACCGGGAAACCGTACGCCGATGACTTCGGCTGGATCAGCCACACCTACGACACGCCGTACATGGATGTCGGCTGCGCGACCCAGAATTACATCGAAGCGGAACTGAACGAGAACACCAGCTGGGCGGCCGCCGCGCCCGCGAACGGCACAGGCGGTCTGGGTCTGACCGACAGTACGGACACGGCGTTGGCGTTCGGGACCGAGAACCCGTCGGTGTTCGTGCCCGGCAACCATTCCGGGTTCGCAGATCTCGTGCCGGGCAACCCGGCAACGGTCGACCCGCCGATCCTCGACGACGAAACTGCCGGCACCGGCGGAACGTTAACGGCAGGCGATTACGAGTATGCGGTGACCGACCAGTTCAACGCGGCCGATTCGCCGAGTATCGACCAGAGCTCAGCGTTCGTGACCCCGTCGGTGACGGTCGCAGCGTCTGGTGCGGTGACGTTGGATTGGCAGGCGATCTGCCACGCCGCGAACTATCTCATCTACCGTGAAGTCGTCGGCTCGAACAAGTGGTTCCTGATCGGCAGTCTGGCGACGCCGCCGTCAGCGACGTTGCCCGACAACAGTTCGGGAGATCCGGCATCGACGACCGATGTCACCAACGGCGGTGAGCTGGAACAGACGTTCGTCGACACGGGCATCGCGGGGACCGCCCAGGCGGCCGGGTGGACGCCCCCCACGACCGAGAACGCGAACGAACAGCCGTGGGAACAGAACCCGTACTTCATTCCTGCGCTGGAGGCGGTCGGGATCACCGCGGTCGGTGACGACGCCTCCAAGGCCTATCCGAACCCGCCGACCGACGAGTTCGGGATCGGCGCCCCCTACACCGGCGCGTCGTATCCGGTCGGCGCGACGTTCGTGGACGGCACCGCGCAAGTGGTACCCCGCCATCCGATCAACATCTACTACAACAACTCGACCGAAACCCAAGCCGTCGACGAATACAACACCCTCTACCTCTCGACCGCGGATGGCGGTCAGTGCACGAACACGTCGACCACGACCTGTTTGAGCACCCCGGCAACGTTCGCGGACATCGTCAACCAGGTCGTGTCCGGCATGTACGCGAACATGTTGAACAACGACCCCCGACCCAGCTACGTCCACCAAACGAACATCATCGGTCATCCGCCGGCTGGGCCGGCCACGACCGGAACACCGCCGGCCACGAACGACACCGTCGGTGACGGACTGCTCTACTCGGTCCTGAACCCGCTGTTGGCCGAATACAACGCCGACTTCAACGCGACCGCCCCCTACGAACAGCTCACCGAAGGTGCGATCGCGACGGTTCTCGCCGACCAGTCGGCGTGGGCGACCACCCAACCGGCCGGGACCGCAAGCACTGCGAACACGGTGTCGGCGTCCGAGACCGGCGGGAACATCACCATCACGAACAACGGGACCAGCACGGTCGCGGTGCCGATCACCGCGCCGCTCGGCTACGAAACCAACGGTGCCCTGTTCGCCAGCCAATACGGCGGCAGCCTGTCCGGCTGGCAGACCCTCACCGCCGGTCAGAGCATCGTCATCGCCGCGGTTCCGCCGACGGTGACCAGCGCCGCGACTGCCAACGCGAAGGTTGGTTCGCCGTTCACGTTCACGGTCACGACCAGCGGCTCACCGCTGCCCACCTTGGCGATCACGGCGGGAACGCTGCCGACCGGTCTGACGTTCACGGCGAACGCCACCAACGGGACGGCCACCATCACCGGCACCCCCGCCGCTGGGACCGGCGGCACCTACCCGATCACCATCACCGCCACCAACCCTGGCGGTGTCGCAACCCAAGCGTTCTCGCTGTTCGTCGCGCAACCGTCGGTTGGGATTGCACCGTCGACGAACCCGCCGAGTTTCGCGGTCGCCGGCACGCCGATCACCTACAACTACGACGTGACGAACACGGGGAACGTGCCGCTCATCGACGTTGGTGTCGCCGACACGCTCACGGGCCTGTCCGCGGTCACATGTCCGGGCACGACACTTGCGGTCGCGGCCAGCGAGACGTGTACTGCGCACTACACGGTGACCCAGGCCGACGTCGACGGCGGCGGCATCACCGACGCTGCGTCGACCTCGGCGACGTCGCAGTTCACTGGGGTACCGACAACTGTCGTCGAGGCTTCAGGGCGCGGTGCTCACTCCGGCGACTCAAGCGCCGGCGATCACGGTCGCGCCCGCGGCGAATCCGGGCCATTTCTTCGGGGCCGGCACGGCGGAGACTGTGAGCTTCCTTGTCACCAACTCTGGCAATGTCACGCAGCACAACATCGGTGTCTCCGACCCGCTTTCGGGGCTGTCGGCGATCACGTGCCCGGACCCGACGCTTGCGCCGGCCGGCACTGAAACCTGCACCGCCACCTATACCTCGACCGCAGCTGATGTGACGGCGAAAGGGTTCACCCTCGCTGCCGCCGTCACGGGCACCCCACCCACCGGCACGGCCGTCACCGGCTTGACCAGCGTGGTGATCCCGCTGTGGTCCAGCGCGACGATTACGAGCGCCAAGCTGACCACCGTCCCCCGCAAAACCAAGGTGAAGTTCACGTTCACCGCGGCGGGCTTGCCGGCTCCGCTGTTGACCCTCTCCGGCGCTTTGCCGAAAGGACTCGCGTTCACGCAAGGGATGGGCAGCGCGATGCTGACCGGCACCGTCAACGCTGCCGGCACCTATCCGCTGACCCTAACCGCGGCGTCGCCGGCCGGGACCACACACAAGAGCTATACGTTGCACGTGACCGCTCCCGAGCTGGTCTCGCACGTGGCCGCGCAGCCGGGCAACGACAAGGCGACCATCGGATGGGTACCGCCCGTTCTGCACGGAGGACTCCCCGTCACCGGATACGTCGTCACGCCCTACATCGGGCACGACGCGCTCACGGCCCACACCTTCCACTCCCTCACGACACACGAACTGATCGGCGGTCTGCAGAACGGCCATACCTACACGTTCAAGGTCGCCGTCATGAACAGGCTCGGTACCGGTCCCGACTCGTTGACCGCGTCGCAGATCAATGCCCTCGGTATCGGTCCGCTGACCACTGCATCACCGGCGATCAAGATCGGCGCGCCCACCGCACCAGCAACTGTCACGGCGACGACATTCGAGCCGGGTTCACTGCTCGTGCGGTTCTCGCCCGCATCGGGGAACGGCACTCCCGTCACGAGCTACCTCGTGGTGTGTGTCTCACACGACGGCGGCAGCTCTCGATCCGCCCGCGTGAACGGCAACATGCAATCGGTCCTCGTGCCGAACGTCACGATCGCCAAGACCTACACCTGCACTGTCACCGCCACCAACAAACGCGGGACCGGCCCGCCAGCAACCTCCAACCACGTCGTCGGCTAGCCGGCAGGACACACGAGCGGGGCGGTCGACGGCGGTGCGCATCCGCGACACAGATGCTTCAGGCGGACTTGAGACGTGTGAGTCGACCGACGTGCTCGACTTAGACGAAGAAACCATCCGTGAGTGCCGTTTCCGCCATCAAGAACGAGCTGGGCAGCTCCGGAACCACCGTCCGCAAAGTCTTCCGATGGCCGCCGAAGAAGGGATTCTCGCCGAGATCGGACTTGATCCTTAATACAACGGCCTAGGACGACCACCAATCCTCTATCAACACCAACCGTGACCGGCAGTCATGGCTGATATATCGGAGTATTCATCATGAAAAAGGTTTGTGTCGGCGTGGCAATTTGTATGTTGTCAACGCTGCTGAGTGTGGGCACGGCGAGCGCGTTCTCGACGAATGGTATTCTGCCCATTCGCAAGATTCCTGTGAAAGCGCTCGACGACGACAACGGCCGCCCAGGTGTCTGGGCAAGCGACGCCGTGTATACGACGTGTGGCCAGATCGGTGTCGACGCCGTGTTCTACAACAGCTCATCAAATCCAAGGATCAATACAGGCCAACAGACATACAGCATCTCGATCCAGAGATATCACAACGGCGTATGGACGCAGGTAAAGGGTTCCGAGATTGAGAGTTACAGGCCCAGCCATCAGCATCATCGCTACGCATACGACCAGTATCTCCATCCTGGCTGGGACTACATATATCGAGTGCGCGTTACCAACTACACCCACGCGCCCTTACTTGGAACGATGTGGGTAAACGCCGCAGCAAACGACTACAACCCTGCTGACCACGACCTAGCCGACTGCCAATAAGTCTCGGCAGTACGTCGAGGCGAGCATCAACGACGACGCGCCGTCTGCACCTACCGTTGTCTCGACGGTTCGGGTCCTGGACAGGAAGCAGAAGCAGGCCAGGACTGCATCCTTCCGATCGCCATGACCCGGACCCCGAGATGAATGTCACGGGGGTTCTTCAGCGCAAGACCACAGGCGGAGCGTGGTGTGTCGAAGCGATTTCGCGTCGAACGCAGATCGACTCCGTCGTCGCGTGTCATGTCTGTCTGGGTGCCTGCGACGATCCGGTGCGCGGCGGTCGAACGGGCGGCGCCAGCTGTGGCTCTTCGGGGCGTTGGCTCATTCCGCGTGGAAGAGGAGTGCAGGTGGCGTGCCGGCCGCTTGGACCCCGGGGATGGTCGCGGCGAGGTCGGCGAGGACGAGGGCTCCGACGGCGACGTAGATGATGGACAGCGTCGGCCCGGCGGGTCGGGGCGCTGCGAAGATTTCGTGCGCGAATATCTTCCCCGGCCATCGTCCGCATGCGATGCCAATGGGCACTCCGATGAGGGTGCCGGCGAGTGCGGCGGTGCCCACGATGTCCAGCTGTGTCGGCGGCACGTACGAAGGACGGGAGCGCGGGTCGCCGTAGCCAGCGTCACGGTGGCACCGATCTGAGTCCGTCCGCCACAACATTCAAGGTGGTCAGCCCCTCACCGCGTGTCGTGCTCCCACCAACACAGGCCTGCAGGACGACGAAGCTGTTCGTGGCGTTCCGCCGAGCGATGCAGCGAGCCGGTTCTCGGCTCGACGTCGTGATCGCCTCCGACCCTCCACCGCGGTGATCAATGTCGCCGATCGCAACGGCTCTGGTGCCGGAGTTCGGTGCGGGGGACCTTTCGCGATCGACGATCACTGCGGTTGGGTGAATCCGAAGATGAACCAGCGTGTGGCGTCGAGGTGGGAGTGCCAGCCTTCGGTATCGATGAGAGATGCGAGCTCGTCGGGTTCGTACATCACCTTCACGACGCGGTAGTGCGAGCCGTCGTGCAAACGACGGACATGCAGATCCGGGAGGTAGTCAACGACGTAGGGGTCCTTGACGTCCGGCTGTGGCGTCGGATCGGCGCGGTTGTCGATCAGGAACACGCGGCCGGCGGGCGTGAGACACGAACGCACCAGCGACCAGAACGCTGCGAAGCGCGACCGGGGAACGTGCGAAAGCCAGAACGAGAAGAACACGACATCGAAGGTGCGTTCGGATGACCAGTCGAACAGGTCAGCGACGACGTAATCGACGTCCGAGCGACGGACCCGATCGCGGTTCAGTGCGATCGTCTCGGGACTGGCATCGACCACGGTGAGATGCTGCGCCACACGGGCCAGGCGTTGGGTCCACCAACCGGTGCCGCCGGCCAGCTCCAACACGTCACCGCGCGGATTGAATGACGTCAGCGCTGCGTCGACCACCGCGACCTGACGATCCCACTCGAGGATCTCGTCGGTGTCTCCTCGGTCGTAGCGGCCGCGGCGCTGCCACCAGTCGTCGTACTCGGGGGCGCGAGCGCTGTAGTACCGACGTTGCTCCTCCAACACCTCATCGTCGTCCACGACCAGATCATTACCACGTTCTCAACTTCAGTCTCGCCAACGCTGATCTTTCGGAACGCTGCAATCCGATTCGGCCAGCTCGCGAAACGCCGTCACCTCAGATGCGAGATTCGGCGGCGTTGTCGCGGTCGGGCAGGCCGGATCGGTGCCGTTCTCGCACCGCTCACCGAGGAGCGCGGACCCTGCCTTGACGGCTGCCGCGTAGATTGGCGAGATGGGAATGGCCGTGTGCTCGTTCTGTGACGTCGACGGGTTCCGGACGAACTCAACGGTCGTCCTCGAAGACGATCTTTGCCTCTTCGCCAACGCCGAGGACACCGAGGTCCTCCGAGGCAGTGGCGTGATCGTCCCCAAACGTCACACCGAAACAGTGTTCGATCTCACGACGGCCGAGATCACATCGACGTTTGCCCTGCTGTGTGAGGCGCGCACTTTGCTCGATCGGCGCTACCGGCCCGACGGATACAACATCGGTTGGAACTGTTACGGCGCGGCCGGCCAAGTCGTCCCGCACGCCCACTTGCATGTTCTGTTGCGCTTCAAGGATGAGCCGTGCGTCGGCAAAGGGCTGCGATGGTTTCTCCGCCAGGACGACAACGTTCGGCCCGATCCATCGGCGTTCGGCGTCGGCGCACGTGACTTTCGTGAGTAGGTGGGCGTTGTGCGCACGCGCGAGATGACAACTGCCCTCACGGCCGGGCGGCGCCAGACTCGTCCGACGCTCGGTCGCATACGCGACCACTCGACAGTTCCGGCGGCAACCGACCAATCACAGTTTCTTTCGCCGATGTCCAAGCCGAGGCGACAAGTTCGCTGAGCACGTACAGGTCGTCGAACCAACAGCGTTCCTCCCCCGACCGCCTTTCCGCATCTTGCTCCAAATGTGACGTTCGCGTGCCCCAGAACCCGCGGCGCAGAACGACACACAGCCACTGCCTCAGATCGCTTGGGTCGGTCGCGTTGTGATGGGCACAGCGTGGGGCCGGCGGAACGATTACGTGAGGTGGCGTCCTGGGAAGTATTCGGCTTTCGGGTCGACCATAACGTTGACGATCGATGGTGTGTCCGCCGCGAAAGCGGCGTCGAGCGCGGGGCCGATCTCATCGGGCTGGTTGACCAAGAAGCCTTGGCCATCGAAGGCGCCGGCCATGCGTTCGTAGTGGCGTACGCCGAGCGGTACCCAGCTCGCGCTCCAACCGCCGTTGTTCATGATGACCGTCACGATCGGGATGCCGTGGCGTGCCGCGGTGTCGAGTTCCATCGCGTTGAAGCCGAACGAGCCGTCGCCGACCATCCACACCGTCTGGGATCCTGGCCGGGCCAGACCACCCGCGAGTGCGTAACAGACGCCGTGACCGATCGTTCCGAGGTTGCCCATGCTCGGTACACGACCGCGCTGCAACGCGTGGAACGTGGCGTCGGTCCACATGAGCATGTTCGATGCGTCACAGACGACCGTCGCGTCCGGCGCGAGCCGAGCCTGCACTTCGGCGCAAAGGCGCATCGGATGAATGGGAGTCGCGTCGGAACGGGCGAGCACATGCTTGGCGGCTGCGAGCTCGGTCGCTTGTTGGCGTAGCTGCGCGATCCACGCCGCGGTCTCAAGCTGTGGCAGTGCGGCCGCGAGTGCCGCGAGTGTCGGACGCGCGTCGGCGACGATACCGACGCTCACCGGGACGCGATTGCGGCCGATCTCGCTCGGTTCGATGTCGACCTGCACGAAATGGTGTAGGTGCGGGAAGCGGCCGTAACCGAAGAAGTAGTCGAGCTGTTTGCCGACCACGACCAAGACGTCGGCTTGAAACACGATGTTCTGCCAGTCGCGGCCGAAGCAGTTCGGATGATCGTCAGACATAGTGCCGCGGGCGGCTTGCCGGGTGACAACTGGGATGCCACGTTCGGCGAGCGCGCGGAGCTCGTTGGCGGCGCCTGCCCACCACACGCCACTGCCGGCGACGATCGCCGGGCGTTCCGCGGTTCGGAGAAGCGCGGCGGCTCGTTCGATGAGCTCGTCGGCCGGCGCCGGAGCTGTGTCGGTTCTGGTGAGAGCGGTCGGCCATTCGACCGTGTCGTGGTCGATGGTCGAGTGAATCAGGTCGATCGGGATCTCGAGGTATGCGGGGCCTGGCGTGCCGGTGGTCGCGGCGCGCCAGGCGTGCTCGACGTATTCGGGGATGCGGTCGAGATGGTGCACGCGCCGGGCCCATTTCGTGACTGGCCGTACGACTTCGAGCTGGTCGAGGGTCTCGACCTCGCCGCTGTCGGGTCCGCGGGGTGTGGCGGCGCCCGCGATCACGATGATCGGTGAACGTTGCGCGTACGCGGTGGCGATGCCCGTGAGCGCGTTGGTGAGTCCAGGTCCGGCCGTGACCAGCGCGACGCCAGGATTGCCGGTGGCGAGGGCCCAACCCTCGGCGCAGTGGGTGGCGGCGGCTTCGTGGCGAACGTCGACGATGCGAATACCGTGCGCGGGCGCGGCCCACCACGTTGGGTTGATGTGGCCGCCGCCGAGCCCGAACAAGTGGGTGACACCGTGTTGGGCGAGTGCCCGTGCGACGAGCTCGCCGCCGTCGACGTTTGTCACGACCCGCGGGTGAGCAGCTCGTCGAGGCGAGCGCGTATGGCGTCGACACGTTCCGCGGTCGGGGTCAAGTCGTTGAGCCGCGCCAGTTCGACCACGGCTGCGCGCGGCATGCGGTATTCGCGCGCGACGACGTCGATTGCCGGACCGCCGCGTGCGGGCTCCACGACGGCGAGTGTGTTGCCGTACATGGTGATCGGATGGAAGCCCACCGCGAAGAGCATCCAGCCAAGGATGCAGAAGCCGCCGTCACCCATCAGGATGCCGGCGTTAAGCGCGGCTGGGAGAGTGTCGAGGAGCTGACGGAGACGGTCGTGGTCCAATGCGGCTTGGGTCATGCGAGCGGGACGGCGACCTTGGGACCACCGCCGAAGTAGATGGTCTCGCCCGACACGAAACTTGCCGCGTCGGAGACGAGGAACAAGATGCCGTTCGCGATCTCGTCGGGCCGGCCCGCGCGACCGACGGCGTTGGCTGCACCCCCGACCTTGTCCGGATCGCGTCCGATGCGTTCCATGGCCCGGATGAATCCTTCCGACGCGACTGGACCTACCGCGATGCAGTTGACGCGGATCCCGCGCGGAGTCCAGGCACCCGCGAACGTCTTGGTGAGATTATTGACGCCCGCCTTGGCTGCGCCGTACGGCGCGACGTACGGCAAACCGAGTTCGCCGGCTCCCGACGAGATGTTCACTATTGCTCCGCCACCACGTTCGAGCATCGATTTGCTCGCCGCGACTGACAGTACAAACACGCTTCGCAGGTTGAGGTCGATCATGTTCTGCCACTTGTCGAGCGTCCACTCCTCGAACGGCAAAGACCAACTTCCACCCGCGTTATTAACGAGGATGTCGATGCCGCCACGCTCGGCGACCGTACGATCGACGAGGGCCTCACATTGCTCGGCGTCGCGAACGTCGGTCGGTGCAACAAGACAGCGATGACCCGCGGCCTCAAGCTCACTCGCGACGCGCTCGAGATTCTCGACCTTGCGGCTCGCGATCACGACATCAGCGCCGTACTCCGCCAAACGCACAGCGGTAGCCCGCCCGATACCGGTACCGCCTCCCGTGACCACCGCGACCCGACCGCTCAAATCGAAAATGCCCCGATCCATAGCAGTCAGGTCTAGCGCGCCCGGATTCACCCGACAACGTCACCCTCGACAGCGTGGTCATCGATCAGCAGGCCCTGTCGCAGGCCGACCCGCTCGATTCACGGTCGAGCGTCCCCGAACACATATTCCAAAGGGACCGGCCGCGAGCGCCGCATGTCGCCGATTCGGGTATCACCGATCGCAGGGTCCCGGCTTTGTCCAGCGTCGTGGATTCGTCGGGTGCGCATGAATCGAGCCGAAACGCGTACGTCACGAGCGGACTTCGTACCAAGCGTCTCCGTCGCAGCGTTGTCCCGAGACTCATCGAGCTCGCGGGACTGGACGTGGTTGTGGACCCGGGGAGACCATGGTCGCCCGGGCACAGCGACGGCTGCGGGCCTACGGCGACCGCGTTTTGGTCGCGACAGGCGACGTCACATCCCAGGCTTTCCGGACGGCGAGTTCGACGCAGTGTTCAACTTTGCGGTCTTGCACCACGTCCCGTCCCCCGCACGCAGTACGCGATTGAAACGCCCTCAGCATCGGCGTAGCGCACATCCGGGAAGGCACCTGTCGTCCGACCCGGCGTTTCGCTAGGGACCTTTAGCCGGCGAAGCCGGCACAGTTGAGTCAAGTTTCATGCGGCGAGGCCAGATTCGGCGATGAACGTGTCGAGGGTGGTGTCGAGACGTTCGAGTTGGCGGCGTAGTGGTGTGTCGATCGCGTGGGGGTCGAGCACGAGGGCGAGTCCGGGTCGGAGCACGCGGGCGTAGGTGCGGGTGAACAGCATCGCGACGCGGAGCCCGAAGGGTGTGACCTGGTAGCGGTGGGTGTGGGGTATGCGTGTGATGATTCCGTGGAGGCGGAGGCGCCGGAGGTCGTAGGTCATTCTGCCCGCGGTCATGGTCTCGGCGTCGATGCCGAGGAGCGGCGCGAGGTGTGTCCGCAGGTCTTTGTTGGAGAACCCGTCGGGCAGAAGTCGAAAGACGACGAGGACGCTCAGGAGTGCCTGCACTTTCGGGTCGCCGAAGCGAAGCCCCGAAGCGCGTTGTCTTTCCACCACCGTCGGGGCACAAACCCGACCGAACGCTTCTTCTCCGATGTGGCAGTCGCAGCTCGTTCGTTGGACGTCGAGGAGACGCCGGTTGGCTTTAAAGCCGATCTCCTTTAGTGCAGGAAGATTATGGAGCCGCTTGCCGACACCGAAGTCGTGGGCGTCGTTGATGGTGGTCTCGGTGCGAAGGGCTTGTCCCTCCTTGTGGTACTGCTTGATCTTCGATCGTTTGTAGTCGACGTGCAGTGACGGGGTGACCCCATTGGTGATCACGCGGGTACGGAACCGGCCTGGGGTGCGTCTGGTCACCCGCCGTTCGAAGATCAACGACACCTGGTCGGGCCGTCCGATGTCGAGGTTGTCGCGGATCACCTCTTCGAAGAAGACCCGCCCCGACAGGGGACGGTCGAGGACCTGGGTGAGGGAAAACTCGGCTTGGAGGATCGACACGTCGTAGCGGTAACCGGCCCGACGGTCAGCTCCGGTGAACGGATGTGGAAGCAACGCCAACCATTTCCGCACCAGCCGATCGATCTTCGCCGCGTTCAACCGGCCGCAGATCCGCTGCAAACGCTTCGGGTCCTCACACGACGCGAACCCGTTGTCGAGCGCCTCGAACGAGATCCCAGCCTGCGCGGCTTGCTGTTTCGCCCACTCATTCCCGTTCAAACATATTTTGGCGTTGTACGGGAAGTAACTACAGAACTTGATGAAGAACGGCCCGAAGTCGCGGTCCACGCAATAGAAGTAGTAATGGTTGACGAGCACCGTGGCCCGCACGATCCACGGATACGGCCGGCCGGTCTCCGGGTTCCAGCGTTTCTCGGTCCGATACGCCATGGTCTTCTCCTGCGCCTTGCCGACGAACAAGACTCCTTCATCGCCCTCGAAGGACGCCAGGTACTCATGGGCGAGGTCGTCTTTGCGTTGACCCTTCTCGAACGTGACCAGGTCGATACCCTGATCGTCGACGAAACGTTCCACGTCGCTCACGAACTTCTTCGTCATGGGATCCATCAACGCCGACGAAGCGAACGTGGCGCCCCGATGACCTTTGAAGAAACCGACCACCCCGCCCTCGTACTGGAGTTTCGGGACATACAAGTTCAGGTACATCCGGTCGATGCACTCCACCTCGAGGGTCACATGATCGGCGAGCACGTCAGCCACCGAGCGAGCTACGGTCATCGTCGGGCTCCGGTCGTCGCTGCCCCGAACACGGGCTACCACCGCTACGAGCGGCTCATGACGGTGAGGCTAAACACCCCACCAGCAATGCGCTCGGCCGGAGCCCACCCACCCAACCGGCACCCGCACACGACTCGTCGGGCTGGGGCGAAGCCCCGTTAGACATATCAAACCTACGCAGCCACCATCAGACCCGCCGAGACACGCGAGACTCGCACCGACCGAGCCACCCCAGAGCCTTCGGAACTCAGACGCCGCTGCGGTCTCCACCGAACGCCGGCACCAATGGCCGTCGCGGTCGTGGCCGTTGCGGAGCCTCGACGGAGTGACGAGACTGGAATCGTTCTCCGCGGGTTGCCTCGTGGCGAGCACCTTCGCGTTTCGGCGCCCTTTCCGTGGGAAGATCGCCCGAAGTGCGTGAGGCTCGACGGTTGGCGATTCCGCGGCGTGGATGGTGTGGGAGGAGAGATCGATGGCGATGGTTGAGAACCGGTACTTGGTCGGGAACTACGCACCGGTCGCCGACGAGGTCACGTGTGACGATCTTCGAGTGAGCGGGTCGCTGCCTGAGGCGTTGTCCGGCCGCTACCTGCGCAACGGGCCGAACCCGCTCGTCGCGCCGGAGCCATCGACCTATCACTGGTTCGGCGGCGATGGAATGGTGCACGGGATCAGGATCCGCGACGGTCGGGCCGAGTGGTATCGCAATCGATATGTGCGCTCGGCCGCGGTCGCTGGCGCGTTGGGCGAGCCGGTCCGCCCGGGTCCGGTGCACGCGGATATGGACTTCGCGTCGAACACCAACGTGATCGGTCACGCAGGACGGACCTTCGCCATCGTGGAGGCAGGAGCGCGGCCCTACGAACTTACCGACGAACTCGACACGGTCGGTCCCTGTGACTTCGACGGTACCCTGCCCGGCGGGTATACCGCCCACCCCAAACGCGACCCCGCGACCGGCGAGCTGCACGCCATGTCCTATTTCTGGGGTTGGGGCAACGTGGTGCAGTACACGGTGATCGACGAGAGCGGCCTGGTCCGCAAGGTCGTCGACGTTGAGGTGGGCGGTCCGGTGAGTGTGCATGACATGTCGCTCACCGAACGGTTCGCGGTCGTCTACGACCTTCCCGTGGTGTTCGATGTCGACGCGGCGATGTCGGGAGCGGGCTTCCCGTACCGATGGGACCCCGACTACCACGCCCGCGTCGGACTCCTCGAGCGCGACGGCACAGCTGCGGACGTGTCCTGGTTCGACGTCGAGCCCTGCTACGTCTTTCACCCGATGAACGCCTACGACGACGGCGGCACCGTGGTCCTCGACGTGGTGCGCCACCCCCGGATGTTCGACACGCACCGGCTCGGCCCCGACGAAGGCACACCCACCTTGGATCGCTGGACCCTCGACGTGGCCGCCGGCAAAGTCGTCGAGGAGCGACTCGACGACCGCGGTCAGGAGTTCCCCCGAGTTGACGAGCGGCTGGTCGGTCGCCGACACCGCTACGGCTATAGCGGCGCATTCCTCGAGAACGACAGCGCCCTCATCAAACACGACCTGGAACGCCGCACCAGCGAGGTCCGATACCTGCGCTCCGATGGCGGCGCGTCCGAGGCGGTGTTCGTACCGGCGGGACCCGACGCTGCCGAAGACGACGGATGGGTGTTCTCCCTCGTCTACGACGCCGATCGTGACACCAGCGACCTCCTCGTGCTCAACGCGGCCGACTTCACCGGAGAACCCCAAGCCGTCGTGCATCTACCCCAACGCGTTCCGTTCGGCTTCCACGGCAACTGGGTGCCAGATAGCCCCTAAACGTCCCTCAACGCGGCCGTGGCCAGACAACCGACGACACGCCGGTCGATCCCAGGTACGAAATCGCGACATCCGAACTCCTCCAGGCCATCGTCAAACGCGACCAGGGAACCGGAGCTTCAACACGCGGCTACGACGAGCAGCCGGCAGCGACGCGCCAAGCTCAGTGTCGCCGGGTCGTGTCCGAGCTTGCAGCGCTGGGGAGGAAGCCACAAGCGAAGTGGGTACGAACGTCGTTTGCGCATGCCGAACGGACGCTTCGACGACACGAACAACTCTCGCGGGCGATGGTCGGCGAGTTGCGTCGGCGAGTGAACGTGCTTGATCTCGCGACTCGGCAGGACGTCGAGGTGCAGAAGCAAGCTCGGACGGAGGCGATCAGGAACTCCGCGAAGCGCAACGCGTCCGTGACGAGGAGTTGCTGCAGTTGTCGCGCTCCGCGCTGCAAGAGGAGCAGGCGACCTTCGCCTCTGCGATCGCTGATGACTTGTTCACGATTGGCGGACCAGCGCGCGCCGACCGGCGAGGTCATCGCGGCGGACGCGACGACGGGATAGGCGGCGACGACGAGCGCGCCGTTGTTCTCTACGACGAAATGCGACGAGGCGCGTGTCACGGATGACAACAGCAGCGATCTCGCGCGCTGACGGATGCGACGCCCCTCAGTTCGACCCGACCGAGGGATCACGGCCAGTCGAACAAAGGCAAGTCGATCCCTCGACCGCCAACCTGCGTCGTCACAACGTCCGATTACGACGGCGTCGGGGTGACCCAGTTCGGGTCGGGCGCGTTCGCGTCGAGCGCGAAAGTGCGCGCTTCGCCCGCGGCGGGTCCGGTGCGAGCGCAGGCAGGGTTGGACGGCGGCACCCGGTTGATGGGACGAGGGCTAGCGGGTTCCGCCAGGCTCCCACAGCGTCTTCGTGTAGCCGGCTTCGAGGAGCGAGTCGAGCTGGTCTGCCGGTACTGATGGGAGGGTTGGGATCTGGTCGCGAAGGATGCAGCCGAGCGTGGGCAGCGTCGCTCGGTCGGGCCAGGTCTGTGGGTCCCACAGCTGGCTGCGACGGAATGCTTTCGCGCAGTGCATGTACTGCTGGGTGACCGTCACGCCGATCGCAGCCTTGGGACGGCGGTCTTTCACGGCGCACGCGTCGAGGACGGAAGGATCGGTCGTGATGCACGCGTGTCCGTTCACCCGCAACGTCTCGTCGACTCCGGGCACGAGGAACAGCAATCCGATCCCCGAACCGGCCACGATGTTCGTGATCGAATCGAGCAGGTTGTTGCCCGACAGGTCCGGGATCACGAGACGTCGATCGTCGAGCGCGACCACGAAGCCCGGAGGGCCGCCTTTGGGTGACACGTCGGCGGTGCCGTCGGGTGACGCCGTCCCCACGAGGACGAACGGTGCAGCAGCGATGAACGAGCAGGCATGCACGTCGAGACGGTCGAGCACCTTCTGAACTACAACTTCGCTCGGCGTCCGGTAGATGTGGCGCAACTCGGATTCAGTCGTGAGAACCGCGTCGAACGCTACGTCATTCATCGTAACAACGTACCCGGCGGCTCGGTTCGCCTCTTGATCGCCGCACTGGACGCCCCACGAACATCGACCCTGGGGTGACCCCGGACATTCGCCGGACGCGGACGGGTTGTGAGAGATGCTGTGCGCCACTTCGACGACTGGGCCCGACGTTCCTGATCGTGTTGTGGGCGTACCCTCCCGGGCGTGAGTTTCTCGGTCGGAGCCGATGCCTATGACCGATTCATGGGCAGGTACTCCGTGCCACTCGCTCCTGTGTTCGCCGAATTCAGTGCGGTCAACGGCAGACGGCGTGTCCTCGATGTCGGCTGCGGGCCTGGTGCCTTGACCGGCGAACTCGTCGAGCGTCTCGGAACAGCCGCAGTCAGTGCGGTCGATCCCTCCGACGCGTTCGTGAGCGCGGTACTCGAGCGTTATCCCGGCGTCGACGTGCGACAAGCAACCGCGGAAGCGCTCCCGTTCGACGATCGAGTCTTCGACGCCACCCTCGCGCAGCTCGTCGTCCACTTCATGGCCGACCCCGTCGGCGGTTTACGTGAGATGGCGCGCGTGACGCGCCCAGGCGGGGTCGTGGCCGCATGCGTTTGGGATCACGACGGCGGCGAGGGACCACTCAGTCTGTTTTGGAACGCCGCACACGAGCTCGATCCCGACGTCGAAGGCGAATCGCGCCTCGCCGGAGCACGCAAAGGCCACCTCGCGGAACTGTTCCGGCACGCGGGGCTGCACGCGATCGAGGACACCGAACTCTCCGTCACCGTCGCGCATGCGACCTTCGAGAGCTGGTGGGAACCGTTCACCCTCGGGGTCGGCCCCGCAGGTAGCTACCTCGCGGGACTTTCTGACATCCGACGAGTCCGGCTCCGCGAGCAATGCCGCGCCATGTTGGCGCCCCCACCGTTCGCTCTCACGGCACGAGCTTGGACCGCACGGGGACTCGCCTGACACGACCGACTCAGTCCCAACCGGCGTCTCCGAATACCAGCGGCCCGTTTCCCAGCCCCGCCGCAGCCGCGCCGTGTGCGACGCGGCTCCCTCGCCGTCGATGGAATCGTTGCCGGCGACGCAGCGATTCCCAGGCCGGCGGAGGCCAACACGACGTGTTACGCGGGCTGAGCCGACCCGTGATCCATTCCGCGCCGCTCGGACGAAGCTCCACCCGATCGTCGGCCTTGAACGCCGGGGTTCGCGAATCACCTCTCGCGTGAACGGAACATCGATCACATCGTCCCGCTCCAAATGGGCGATCTCCTTGCAATGACCCAATAGGCAGCGTTGTTGCAGGTCATCGACTCCGACACCGTGACGCCCTCGATCTCGCCGAGGCGGACCTCGAGGTCAACTCGAATGCTGCGCATCGGTCGATCATGCCTCGACATACGATCTCCGCGCAGCACACGTCGGATCCAGAGTCGAGCGCCTGAGTAACGACCCACCTTGCGCAGCCCCGACCGTCGCGCATGAGGTCACGGAACGCCGACTTGTGACCCCTTACACGCTCGCGAATGTCGGATCTGGCAGCGCTGGGATCAAGCCGCGGTCCGGGTCGGTTCAGATCGTTGCGGCGATTCGGTGAACGCGGCCGCAGACACCGACGAGCGCGGGCGTCAATACTCGGCTTTGACGGCCGTTGTCGCTGCTCCTTCACGCTGATCTCCACGCGCGCGTCAGGCGCAACCGGGAAGCGTCCAACGGGCGCGCGTTCGCGGTCTTGTGTTCGTCCCGCGTGGTGTGACGTTCGGAGGTGTGCCTCGGCCTCTAGAAGCTTCTGCCGACAATGTTGTTGGTGTCGAAGTATCGGGCGGTGTAGTCGATGACCCGATCGGGATCGAACGCTTTGCAGGTGTAGATGTCGACCGAGAAGAACAACAGGGGCTGGTCCCAGGCATAGAAGTGCGCGCCGGAGGTTTCCCAGTGGATCCAGCCGGCCCATCCGTAGCGTTCCGAGCGGTGGGTGACTGGCCGGGTGAGAGCCTGCATCTCGCAGACGCCGGCAAGACGGTGCAGGTATTGGCGGATGTGGAGGGCGTCGATGGGCTCTGCGCAGGTACCTTCGACGACGAGGCGTTGGCGCAGGATCTGGGGTGCGAGGTCCCGCCAGTCGTACTGCTCGCGGTGGTCGTCGATCGTGCGCGGCTGGCCGTGCGGTTCGGGATCAGCGCGGGAGATGCTTCGTCCGAGGACGGCGACTAGTTCGGGACTCCGGTAGGCGAGGCGTCGAGACTGTGCACGGCGGCCGAGCGGGGGCTGGAACGATGGTGTCGTCATGGGTAGTGTCGCGCGTCAGCGGAGCGGAGGCAGGGGCCACAAACAAGCGGAGCCTTTCGCGGTTGCCCTTTCACCTTTGGTCGGCTGGGAGGCGCAGCACTCCCAGCCGACGACACTCCTACGTCGTTTTTCGGTTGCCTCATTCGTACGTTGGTCGCCATGGGAACCAGACCTTCGCTTGGGTGCCCACCGCCAGATTCGGCGACTGAACGCATCATGCGGGCCCCGCGGGTTCCGCAACTATTGGTCACCCTGACAGTTCGCAGAAAGCGCAGGACTGAGCGCGCTAGGTGATCACGGAGGGATATGTGGCGTGTAACGCGACCCGGCCGGTGGGCCGACAGGCCGACAAGCACGCCGAAGACGAGGAGCGGCGCGAGCGCCGGGACCTTCTTGCGAATGCAGATCAGCGCCGCGGCGAGCGGTGCTGAAAATACCCGCCTTGACCCAGCCCAGCTCGCTGGGAAACGCCGACACAACCCCAGGTGTTGTCGGCGTTAGAAAGTTGACGCTGGAGGCCGACGTGGCATGTTCAGATCGAATCGCCCACAATGAGGAATCGTGAGGCGCCGCGAGCGGACCCCGAATCTCATCGGGCGTGAGTCCGCGCTCTCGGCCCTCGGCGAGGCGCTGGGCGGCGTGGCCGAGACCGGATCGGTCGTGCTGGTGCGGGGGGAAGTGGGCATCGGGAAGACCCGCTTGCTCGAGGAGTTCGCGGCCCGGGTCGCCGAGGAGGCGCATGTCGTCCGGGGCGGTTGCGTCGAGGGCGTCTCGTATGCGCCCTGGACCGAGGCGCTGCGACGGCTGCTGAATACGGCCGACGTCGTCGCGGTCGACGATCTCCCGCGCCGGGTCCGGTCCCAGATCGCGCGTCTCCTCCCGCACCTGTCCCTGGACGAGGCCGACGCCGCGGGCGTCGATGAATCCGGTGGTCAGCACCTGCTGTTCGAAGCGGTCGTCGAGCTCCTGACACATGTCGCGTTACGCACGCGGCTGGTCCTCGTCGTCGACGACCTGCACTGGGTCGATCCCGCGAGCAGCGAGCTGATCCGCTACGTCGCCAACAATCTCGGCCGGGCGCCGATCTTGCTCGTCGTCACCTACCGTGCCGAGGACGCGGCCGCCGAGCGCGACCTGATTGCCCAACTCGCGCGGCTCGCTACTCGCCAAATTGCACTCGCACCGCTCGCGGAAGACTCGACCGCCGAGATCGCCGAGACTCTGCTCGGCCCGGACGCGAGCCCAGCCGACATTCGGCGCATCGCGCAGGCTGCCGATGGGAATCCTTTGTTCGTCGAGGAGCTCGTGGCCGCGCTCGGTACGACCGGCGTTCCGCAGACGGTTCGTGACCTCATGCTGGCGCGCTTCAATGTGCTCGATGAACACGGTCGCCACCTTGTGCGGACGGCCGCGGTCATCGGCGCGACCGCGCCGCAAGCATGGCTCGCCGCCGCCGCCGGGCTCGATGACGACGCGACACGCAGTGCGGCGCGCGCCGCGGTCGATCGTGGCTTGCTGATCACAGGGGGCGACGGCACGAGCTACCACTTCCGACACGCGTTGTTGCGCCAGGCTGTGCTCGACGAACTGCTCCCCGACGATCGCGTCGCGCTGCACGACGCGATCGCTGCCGCGCTCACGGCTCACCCGGCCGTCGCGGTCGGTATCGACCGTACCGCCGAGCTCGCGCGGCATTGGGATGCGGCTCGCGATGCGTCCTCGGCGCTGCGGTGGCTCGTCGCCGCGGCGGAGCAAGCGGAGAAGAGCTTCGCGTTCGAGGCCGCGTTCGACGACTACGAACTCGCGTTGGGCTGGTGGGAATCAGTCGACGACGCGCCCGCGGTCGCCGGCATCGATCACACGGCGTTGCTGCTCGACGCGGCCGACGCCGCGGGCCTGGCCGGTCACATCGGACGCGCTGCGGATCTCGCACGGGCGGGTCTCGACGAGGCATGCGCCCTCGACGCGAGCCGTGGCGTCGAAGCGGCCGGTCGCGTGTACCCCCTGTTGTGGGAGGCCGATCGCGCTGCTGAGCTGTTCGAGTTCTCGACGACAACTTTGCTGCCTGTCCTGGATCGCGTCGACCCCGTCGCGCGAGCGGTTCCTCGTGAGCCGCGTCGAGCATCTTGTCGCGTACTGGGACGCCGGCCGAGTTCCGCGAGCCGGCCGCGCAGATGATGGCCGCGCTGCAAGGGGTCAGCGATCCGGTGCTCGAAGCTCGGGTGTATCTAGTGAGCGCGTGGTGTTACGAGGCGTACGGCGACTTCGAACGAGTCGAGGCCGAATACGAACGGGCGGCGGAGATCGCCCGGAACGCGAGCGCGCAGTCGATGCTCGCGCTCGTGCTCTACAACCATGCCGCGTTCAAAACCGACTTTCCGGATCTCCACGGTTCCGTGGCGCTCCTCGACGAGGTTGATGCGCTCGTTGAGCGCTTCGGCTTGCGGCGCTACCTCGTGGTGAGTCGGGGTCGACGCTCGCTGACACTCTGCATGCAAGGCGACCTCGCAGGAGCCGCGGCCGCGATGGCATCGATCGACGACTTGTTCACCGAGGGATTCGACGCGTGGACGCGCGCGACGGGTCGCGCCTATGTCGACTACACGGCGGGGAATTCCGACGCCGTGCTCAGGGGTCTGCGTCCCGACGCGGTGGGTGCCGCAGCGCCCAAGGACTCCGACTTCGTCATCGAGACCGAGATGCTGCGCGCCGATGCCCTGGCCTGGAACGGCGATGTCGAAGGTGCCCGGCGCGCCGTCGACCGGGGTGAGGCTGCGGTCGCGGCCGAGCACTACCGCGAGACGTGCTGGCACGGTCGCCTCGCAATGGTCGGCGTGCGCGTCGAGGCGGATAGTGCAGTCGCGGGGATGGCGAGTCAGTCGGTCGGTGCGATCGAAAAAGCGGAAGCGCGCGCGGCCGAGATCGTCGCGGCGTGGGAGACCGCCGTCGCGCAGCTCGCGCGGCCAAGTCCGCTCCTCGACGCGTACACGATGGGGATCGATGCCGAGGTCGGCCGCTTACGGCGAGAAGAGGTCGTCCCCCGTGCACACCGCGCCGCCGAAGCCTTCGCGATGATCGGGTTGCCGTACTACGCGACGTACTTCCGCTGGCGCGAGGCGGAGGCGATGTTGGACGCCGGTGACCGCCCGTTGGCGGCGGAGCTCCTGAAACGGACCCGGGCCGCGGCGACGACCCACGGCTTCGCGGGTCTTGACGCCGCGATCGTGGCGCTGGCCCGCGCCCATCAGCTACGGCTCGGCCCGGCGCGCACGACGATCGATGGCGACGAAGCTCTCTCAGTTCGCGAGCTTGAGGTGTTGCGCCTAGTGGTGATCGGCAAGAGCAACCCGGACATCGCCGAGACCCTGTTCATCAGCCGCCGTACCGCCGCCGCGCACGTATCGAACATCCTGCGGAAGCTGGACGCGACATCGCGCGTCGAAGCCGTCTCAGAGGCTCATCGACGCGCGATCGTCTAGCTGTCGGCGGCGCGGCCGTCAGGGCCGCGACGTCCTCAGTGAAACTTGCGACCGGCTCCGGTGACTTCCACGAGAGCGGCGAAGGTCGCAAGGGCGGTAGCGATGCGGACGAGGCGAGGTTTCATGACGAATCGTCCCTTTCGATAGGCGCAGCGCGCGGTGTGTGACCAGAACTTCGGCATTTGGGCGCCCGCACTGAAGGCCCGAGCCCGGTTCACAACAGGGAATGACCGCACGGGCCGATAACCCAGGGTCGAATCGCCGGGATCTGAGTCCGCAGGTCAGGGGAAGTCCGCCCGTGTTGCTGCTCGCCGCCGTCCTTTTCAGCGTGGTCACGGTGCGACCCGCCGGCGGGAGCCTCTCGGCCCTTGCCCGGGTGCGTCTGCGGAACGCCCCAGCGATCTTCGGCGCCCTCGCTCTCCAGATCGCGATTGTTTCCGTGGTCCCAGGCGGGAGCCCGTGGCTCCATCGGGTCCTCCACATCGGGTCGTACGCCCTCGCGGCGGTCTTCGTGGTCGCGAACCGGCGCCTCGCAGGCATGCGAATGCTCGCGCTCGGCGCGACGCTCAACCTGACCGCGATCCTTGCGAACAACGGCGTCATGCCCGCGTCGCGCAGTGCCCTGCGCACTGCCGGAATGCTCACGAACTCGACCGACTTCCTGAACTCGGCCGCGGTGCCGCACCCGCGTCTGCTCTTCCTCGGCGACATCCTTTCCGTCCCGCACGCGGTTCCGCTAGCGAACGTGTACAGCATCGGTGACGTCTGCATCGCGATCGGCGTCGCGATCGCGATACACGGTCTCGCCGGATCACACCTCGTGCCGCGCCGGCGTCGAGCGGCGGCCCAGGTCTCCTCTCAGGGACCCGACACCGTTATCCCCGTGTCGTAATAGAACGGTGAGGCACGCGGCGCCGACAGCGCGACCTGCACGACATGTACGAGTTGTACGACGCGTTTCGAAACGCTCGAAAGGTCCAGCGACTTGTCTGACAAGGCGCGCGCGGTTGCCGCTGCCGATAGGTACGCCACCGTCGAACGACGCGCTCCCGAGATGGCGAGAGCGAGAACGCAGGCTTGCTATCGATATCGCTCGATCAGAGTGGTTCTGGCGTCGGAGTTCTGGGATCCGAAGTCGCCGACGGCGAAGCAACTCGTCGTACGATGACACGACACGCCATTCAGGGCCATGGTCGCGAAGCCTCCTCGCTGGGTGGGATCGGGGCTCGTCATGATCGACCAGGTATGGCCGTCCCACTGTTCGACCAGCGTCTTCTCGGCTGTGCGAACTCCCATCGGGCCTAGGGACACGTCATGGGAGAAGAAGCCGACGGCGAAGCAATGCGTCGATGTTGGACACGACACTCCGCCCAGGCCGGTGCTCGTTGCGTTTGTCGGGTTGGGGCTGGTCATGATCGACCAGGTGTGGCCGTTCCACTGTTCGACAAGACTTTTCTCGACTGCGCCTGCGGCGTACGCGGCTCCGCCAACCCAGTAGCTGCCGACCGCGAAGCAGCTCGTCGTGGTCGGACATGACAGGTGGGACAGGTCCCAGTTGTTCGTACCGGTGGGGGTCGGCCGCGTCATGGCCGACCAGGTGTGCCCATTCCAATGCTCTACCAACGCTTGGACCGTCGAACCCTGGGAGAAGCCCACGGCGGAGCAGCTTGTCGTACTCGGACATGACACCCCATCCAGTACGTGGTATCGGAAGCCTGGCGGGTTGGAGCTGGTCATGATCGACCAGGTGTGCCTATTCCAATGCTCCACCAACGTCTTGGAGGTCGGGTGGGAAGAGCCGGATTGGACGTAACCGACCGCGAAGCAGCTCGTCGTGCTCCGACAAGACACTCCGTCCAGATAGCTATTGGGGGTGCCGGACCCGATGGGGTTGGGGCTCGTCACGATCGACCAGCGGTGTCCGTTCCATTGCTCTACCAATGTCTTGATGGCCAGGTGAGTAGAGCCGGATTTGACGTAGACGTAGCCGACTGCGAAGCAGCTCGTCGTGCTCGGACAAGACACTTCGTTCAGATACGCATCGCCGGGGGAGCCGGTGGGCGTGGGGCTGGTCATGACCGACCAGGTGTGCCCATTCCAATGCTCCACCAACGCTGTGGCATAGAACGTCGGGAAGGAAATTTCCAAGCCGACGGCGAAGCAGTTCGTCGTGCTTGGGCACGACACACCGTTCAGGTATACGTGGCCGTAGACGGGGAGCGTCGGGCTCGGCACAGCTGACCAGCCCGCAGCCGCGCTGGCCGGTGCTGTGACCACGACCAGGACGCCCGCGATCAGACAGACCGCGACGGCCAGCGTGACAAACGGTCGGTGCGACGGTCGTACAGCTATCCGTCCACTCGCATTCGGATCACGGCGTATGGCGCAACCCTCCGCCCTTTTGGGACCACCGTCAACACAAAGCGACCTGACCAATGGTCGATCAGTGCCAGATTCGGCGTGATACTCAGCACATTCAGTTTCTACGGCTCGACCGGCGCGAAAAGTTTGAACAGACCGATTGTCGGGATGGCCCGACACGGTCCGGTCACGGCTACTGGGCTGGTCGCATCCGACGGGGGCGTGTTCAGTTTTGGTGACGCACGTTTCTACGGCTCGACGGCCGCGAAAAGTTTGAACAGACCGATTGTCGGGATGGCCCCGACACGGTCGGGTCGTGGTTACTGGCTTGTCGCATCCGACGGCGGCATCTTCACGTTCGGCAACGCGCCCTTCCACGGCTCGACCGGCGGGCTGAGTCTGAGCGGGCCGGTGGTTGGGCTGGCCGCAACATCGTCCCGCGGTCACTACTTGCTCGCCGCATCCAACCAACAAACCTACGCGTTCTGAAAAACCGACGAAAACAATGCGTGACTTCGGCGAAACCGAGACTGCCCGAGCCGACGTGTCCGAACGCGAATGCCGAGACGTCAGACCAGACGGTCCATGGGGTCCGCGAGTTCTGAGCCACGACAAGTGAGCACTTCGTTCCGCGCGGCTGTCGAGCGCGATATTGCGAGCGCGATCAGGCGTGTTCCCTGACGGTGACCGCGAGAACGCAGGCTTGCTACCGGTATCGCTCGATCAGGGTCGTTCTGCCGTCGGAGCCGTATTCGCCGACGTCGAAGCAGCTCGTCGTGCCTGCGGATAGGTGACGGTGACCCTCGCCGCGTCGAGCAGGCTCATCGTGTCGATGCCTTCGGGGCGCGGTCGCCGATGAGCAGATATGGCTGGGTGGCCGCGAACCCAATGGGGATCCCGCCCCATTTTGTCGTCTCGGTAAAGGGTTTGGCTGGTTGGTGACTTGTACCGTCGTGACCGTGTTGGAGCCGGAGTCTCCCCGAGGGTTTGACGATTGGTACCGGTGTGAATGGCCGCGCCTGCTTGCGACGTTCATGCTTGCTTCGGGTGATCGGGAGCTTGGACATGAGATCGCGGCGGAGTCGTGTGCCCGGGCGTTGGAACGGTGGGAGCGCGTGAGCAGGATGGCCTCGCCGGGTGGTTGGGCGTACCGGGTTGGACTGAACTTGTTGCGGCGACATCATCGTCGCTTGTCCGCGGAACGTCGGGCGCTGAAACGGATCGGCGTTGCGCCCGAGGCGAGTGAGCTGTCGGATGACGGCTTGGAGTTGTGGGTCGCGGTCGCGTGTCTCCCGGTGCGTGAACGTGCGGCGATCGTGCTGCGCTATGCCGCGGAGATGACCGAACCGGAGATCGCATCCGTCCTTGGGGTTGCGACCGGGACGGTTTCGGCGACCCTGAACCACGCCCGCGCACGACTGCGTGCTGAGCTTCGTGATCGGATCGAGGAGGTTCCTGGTGGATGAGCTAGAGGACCGGATGGTTACCCTCGCTCGGCAACTCCAACGTGATGATCCGGTTCCGCGTTCCGAGCTGGAACGGCGGATTCGTCGTGTTCGTAGACGCAGACGTGCATCGGTCAGTGCGTTCGCGTCATTGGTGACGGTCATCGTCGTCGTGGTGAGCGTTGTGGCGGTCCGGGACCGCAACCCAAAGCCGCAAGTGCGCGTCGTGTCGCCGACACCGGTGACGACACCGCCGACACGACGGTCATCGGTCTCGTTGCCGTCCAAGTATTGGTTCGAGCAGGTCTCGGTCGCGAACGGACGGTTACTGCTTTTCGGCGAAGTCGCCGATCCCACCGCGTCGACTCCGTCGTGTGCGTCGGCGTTCGTTGACCCGAAGACCCTTCAGGTCGGACCAGTCCGAGTCGCGGCGTGCGATGGGCTCGTCTATGGACAGACGATTGGAATTGTCAACACGTACTCTCTGACCTCGAGCAACGTCACCGTCCGGGTCGCTCGCGTTGATGCCCATACGGGGCGGGTTTCCGACGGTCCCGTTGTCATGGTCTACAACCACTCCTCCACGTCGAACGACGACACGGCACTCGGGGGCGGATGGTTATGGATCTACGACGTGGACACCACGAAAGGTCCGGAGCTGCTCCAGGTCTCCGCGTCGTCAGGCAACGTCGTCAACACCGTGACCATGCCACCGATCTATCGGCCGATCATGGTGGCGAACGACGACGGACTCTGGCTCGGTCCCTCCATTACTGGTGGTGGTCCCGCCGCGCTCTATTACGTCGCATCCCGATCCAAGACTGCCAACATTGTCGTCCCAGGAATGATCCCAAATGCTGCCACGAAGCGCGGACCGACCACACAGTCGGTCTGCTGGCTCCTCGCGAGCGGCCACACACTCTGGTCGGGGATCGGCCCAACCTGCGACCAGCAGACCATCCGCCGCTACAACAACGCCGACCAGAAGCCCGTCTTCGCGGTCCCCGACCACGGCTATGACCCCAACGACGTCGTCGGCGACGAGACCCACGGACTGTGGACGATGCAATGGGACCCGCCACTCGGTACGGCCATCCCGAATGCGACACCACGCCCACAAGTCATCGTGCGTATCGACCCCGACACCGGCGCCGAGACCGTCGCCGCAACGGTGCCCGCAATCGTTGTCCCCCAAGACGGAGATTCCAGCCTCGGATTACTCGACGGACAAGCCGCGTACTTCGACGGTTCGCTCTATCTCCTAGAACCACCGTTCCCGGGCGGATACAGCGGCTACGCCAGCCTGAGACGCGTGCCGCTGCCGAAGTAGGCAACTGTGATGTCGTAATGCAATGGGGTCCGAGTGCAGCCAAGTGGGACGCTCGCTGTCGTGCGTAATGACCGTGGCGAACGACAGACATGAGGGGGACCGGCTGGCGGGCGGAAGGGCGGTGGGGTACCGGACACCCGCGTCGTTGAGCGGCCGATGGACTCGGGTTCGCCGTCGTACCTATTTCAGTTCGACGCGCTCTCGACCGCAGCTACAAGACGTTCCATGCGCTCTTACCGGTGGTGTCCGACATTAACCGTTAGCGACCCGGATGTTGTGTCATGCCGCGTTTCGCGTGTCACGGCCGTGTCAAAGACGCGGGCTCGGCGCGCTACTTCAGCGACCACCTTCTGTGGTGTTACCTGCGAGGTTGATACAACGATTTCGCAAGTCGCGAGAACGCGCCTACGCCTTGATGACGAGTAAGCCGGGCACCTCGACGTAGTCATCATCTTGCGTAACGATCGCGACTCCAAGCGGCATCGCGGTTGCTGCAATCCACGAATCGTTTACGAGCATCCGCTGGCCGGAGTCGCGCAACAAGATTCGCAATCGCGCCCACGCGTCGGCGACCGGTTCGTCGATCGGTATGGGATCGAGGGCTTGTGCCGCGGAGAACGTCGCGAGGCGGCGGTCGCGTGTATGGACGTCTACCGCGGCGAGCACGCCGGCACGCAGTTCGCCAATGGTGACGATCGACACGGCGACGTCGTCGGGAAGCGCGCTGACGTCGAGCGCGCGTCCGGACTCATGAGCGATGAAGACGCTCGTGTCGGCGATCCCTGCCGTCACGCGAGCGAGAGGTCGTCGGTCGTGTCCGGTGCGAGTTCTCTGAGCTCCGACGTCAGGTTGGCATCGGCTTGTACGAGCCGCCCGACGAATTGGTCGCGACCGATCCACCGTCGACGCTGACGCACCGGTTGGAGGATGCCGACGGCTCGTCCGTTCACGGTGATCGTCACGGCCTCACCGGCTTCGACGCGTGCGAGGACGCCCCGGGTGTCGTTCCGAAGCTGGCGAGAAGCAATCTCAGTCATGCGACAGCTGTAGCACAATTGCTACACTGCCTGGAGGCTGATCGGCGGGCTCTCGTTCGAGCTGGCCGGTACGTGCCTGGGTAGGGGTCCGGAAGAGCCAGTCTCAGGCGAGACGCCCATCGTGATGCTGATCTCGGAGTACCCCAGACGCTCCATCACAACGGCGCGCGAAGAACTGCGTCACGCTGCCGTCCGCCGCTTCCACTGACACGCCGCGGTAGTCCGGACGTAGAGCTCATCGAGCAGCTCGGTCGAAGGAACTCCACGAACCCGACGAGGACGAGCGCCGCGAGAAGTCGAGATGCCGAGACGCGAGTAGGTGCTGCGCCGTGCTCCAACAGGGTCACTGTTTGACTGACAATGCTGCGGCGAAGTTGGAATTGTAGGAACGCCGGGTCCGCGACCGACGGACCGCAATCCCGGAAACGCGAAGGTCCCATGGCAGGGGCCGATGAGGCGGGTGAACCCGTAGGCAGGTGCCGACGCACCTCGGGTTGGCATTCCCTTCTCCGGAGTGCCGTCCAAACCCCGGGTGTCGGGTTCGTCTCAGCGAAGCGGCGACATCGAGCTTTCATCGATTGAACTTCGGCGTGCGGCCGTTCCCTTGCGCTCGGCGAGGACGCATTGATGGAGAAGCCCGTCTCCACCAATAATCGCGAGCGTCCGACGCCCAAACGCGTCAGCTTCACGCTCCGCGTAGCTCAACGGCTCCCCCCAGGCGTTGACATGGAAAACTGCACCACAGTGCCCGCACCGCTTGATCATCGACTCGCGTTATCGGCCCGGCGACCTGCGCCTTAAGACTCGCTTGCCGACCGCCGGACACCAAGTACGGAAAGTCCGATGTGCCACTTACCGGCCGGTCACTCCGGCGCACCAGGTGCGTCGTTCTCACCACGAGGTCCCGGCACAACGGACCGATACCTCGGCATCGCTGTCGCGGCACTGGTGGCAGAGCATGTGCGTGTTCGGTGTCGCTTCGTCCGGTCTGTTACTCCGCGAGCGGAGCCCGCAGCCGTAACTGAGCGGCCGGTAACACGATCGCTGACCTGGTCACCTACGGGTTGCGGAGTTCCGCCCGGAGGTCCCTGAGGATTGTGCGTGCGGTTGCTGTTTCGAATCCGAGCCGGGCGCAAGCAACGGATGCTTCGTTGAAGACCATCGTGCCGGACACAGGGTCCTTCGAGTTCGAACTCGAAATGGCGTGCTGTGTCCCACGCTCCGTTCAGGATGATCGCCCATCGCGTCTTCCCAAGATTCGCCGCGTGTTCTCGCCAACGGTAGGCCATCTCCTCGACCACAGCAGTCGTGAGTTTCGGCACACTCCCACGGTGCTGAGATCGGCGAGGATGAGCGGTTCCGGGCGGGAACGCGGGATCATCGATGATCCGTTCCACCTGCTCACCCCGTCGTTCGGGCGTCACGTCGCGGTCCCAGACGATGAACGTGCAGCGGAGGTTCGGATCGCAACGGGAGGGAGAGCCACGACGAGCAGTCGGTCCCTGTCACGACTCGCCGACAATTCGCAAGACGCAACTCAACCGTCGCACGACGGTCCGAGATTGCGTCGAAGCTTGCCGCCTGGCCGCGACCATTTCGGAACGGCTACGAAGAAGGCAGGCGCGTGACGAACGCCATGTTGTTGGTTCATCGTCCCAACGCGTTCACGGCTGCTCGCAATTTCCTCGAGGCGTTCAGTACCTCTTGGGAGTACCTCGCGCTCAGGTCGGGAGCTCTGGTCAAGGCCTCAAGGCCAAGGTGCAGAAACGTCACGTACTCCATCTCGTTGAGGGGTATGCATAAGGCAGCCTCCAGGCGTGCGTGGTCATCGAACGCGTCCCATTGACCAGCGAGGGCAAGAGACTGAGCGAAGGCCTCGGACGTCTCTGCCCACGGCGCATGGTCACGGGACAGGTATTCGCCACCCACGTGCATACAGTCGGCACCACCTCGGCGCAGCTGGAGCATCGGATTGTTGTTTCAGTCGAGGAATGGCGCACCAGGTGGTGAACGTCGGCGGGGCATTTCCCCGCGGCCGAGCCCCGCAACCAGACGGGCGTTCGGGCGGCGTTTCCTTTTCGCTCCTTGAACGACTACTTGGTGGGGCTTTGCCGCGGAAGGATTCCGGTCGGCACCGTCTCGCCCCCGCAGGGCGGTTGGCCCCAATCGAGATGACGGTGGCGTGGCCCCGGAACGCTCGCCCCCCCACCCCGAGCTTCCGCGGTCACGTCGTCGTCGTGTCTGGTGACCTCCGCGCAGACTCATTAGACCGCTCGACCCGGCATCGATCCTGACGGCGTACTGTGAACGGTCCGGGGAACTCACGGAGGACCGAGTCGGCGCAAAGCCATGCGCTGGCCCCCCTCCCTTGCCTTGTTCTTCGAAACGAGAGCGAGGCGACATGATCGTTCCGGTCTTCACGCCGTCATCGAGGATCGACGCCACGAACATCGCCGAGTTCGCTGAGACGGTCCGCGAGTACGTCGACCATCACGGATGCATGGTGATCGACTGTTCCGAAGTCGACTGGATCGCGGCCTCCGGCATGCACGTCCTTGAGATCGCATCGCATCACGGGCCGATCACGTTGGTGAATCCGAACCCGACCGTCCATCTCATGGCCGCGACGTTCGGTGGCGACATTCAGTGTCGCGACGACCGGTCGATGTCACCGGTATACGAGCCCGGGATGTCGCGTCGGTTGGTTTCGGTATGCATCGGCGGGAAGGTCGCTTCCTGATTCTCGTAACATCACATGCCCCGCAGTCGTGGACGCCTCGGCGTTGGTGACTGCGTGGCCGCGTATCCGGCGAGTCCGTTCGCGAACGTGGTGATGATGCGGCGGAAGAACCCCGTCATGAGTTTGCTGGTGCCGGGGATGAGAGGGTCGAAGATCCCGGCCCAGGTAATGAGGGTGCCGTCACCGTCGAGTGCGAGCGTGACCTCGGCTCGGTAGCTGCGAACCGGTTGGCCTCGCACGATCGTGTACGCGAGATGCGTGGGCGGTTCGTACGCGACGATCTCTTCACGCCCGTACATCGGCCAGCGACCGAGTTTTCGGATCGCGCCGACGCCGCCCGGTGGGGGAGTGCCCTCGCGTTCCCACGAGCCGTGCGCAACGAGGAACCCCGCCCACAGCGGCCAAGTCGCCGCATCGGCGAGAAGTTCGAACACACGCTCGGGCGGCGCAGTCGAGCGTGCCGTGACTTCGTATGAGCACGCTGCCATGCTGCGGAGGCTAGTCACGATGACGGAGGCGCTCTCTGAGAGATCATGGTGGCGATGCCACACCTCGAAGCCCGCCTGGTCGATTCACACGAGACAACTTGGGAACTCTGGGACCCGTCGTAGCGCGTCTGCGTCTGGCACCAGCACAGTCTTGGCGCGCGGACCTGCCGTGAGTACGAGGTGACCGGCGGTGACGTGAACGCGGTGCTTGATTGGGCGAGCGGACAACGCGAAGTCCAGCGAGACGTTCGCGATGTTCGTGGTGATTGACCGTGTGGGAGATCGGTCTCGCTCGTTTGTCGGGTGACGACCCGACGCATCATCCATTTGTGACGCCGTAACTGCGGTGGGGCAGGATTGGCGTGTGACGATCGCGACGAAGCCGATCTCTTATCAGCCCTGCGCAGGTGGTGGGCTCTGTTCCCAGACCCGGCAGGGGTATCCCGGATCTCCGGATTGTTGACGCGTTGTTGGTGTGGTGGTTAGGCGGGTGGGAGCACGGCGAGGGCGGTCTGTTGGGCCCAGCGGTAGTCGGGTTTGCCGGATGGTGATCGGACCGTGTGGCCGACGATCACGACGGCGCGCGGGACTTTGTAGCCGGCGAGGTGTTGGCGGCAGTGGTCTTGTAGATCGGAGAGTTCGGGCGGGTCGTTCGAATATTCGGGGCGGAGTTCCACGATGGCGGTGACTTGCGATCCGAAGCGTTCGTTGGGTGTGCCGACGACTGTCGCGTCGAATACTGCGGGGTGGCTCTTGAGCGCTCTTTCGACTTCCTCGGGGAAGATCTTCTCGCCACCGGAGTTGATCGACACCGATCCTCGCCCGTAGACGATGATGGAGCCATCGGCGTCAACGGATGCCATGTCGCCGGGCACCGCATAACGGACCCCGTCGATGACGGGGAACGTGGCCGCGGTCTTGGTCTCGTCCTTGTAATAGCCGAGTGGGACGTGTCCGCTGCTGGCGAGCATCCCGACGCACCCGTCGCCGGGCCGACAGAGGGTGCCGTCGTCGGCGATCACAACGTTGGTGGCGTCCATCTTGAACCGTGGTGCACCGTCGGTGCCGGTGCCGACGAGTTGTCCCTGTCCGCCGGTCTCGGACGCGCCGAAAACGTCGAAGATGAACGTGTTGGGGAGCAGCCGGCCGAGCTCGTCTTTCACCGACGGCGACAAGATCGCGCCGCCTGATCCGTACACGACGAGCGACGACAGGTCGTATTCGTCGGGCTCGCACGATTCGAGCAGGTCGACGATCGGGCGAGCGTAGGCGTCGCCGATCGTGGTCACGAGACGGACATGTTCCTCGCCGATCACCCTGAACGCGAACGCAGGGTCGAAGACGACGTCGCGGATCAACACACAGAACGACCCGGAGAGGATGGCGTTAAAGGCCCCCCAGAACCCACCCGCGTGCATGAGCGGACACAGCGTCAGGATCCCTGGCAGCGGCGACCCCGCACGCGCCCGAGCAGCCACACCTTCGAGATCCGTCACCGGTTCAATGCCCAGCAGCGAAACACCGCCCCCGCCCATTGCCGACAGATAGATGTCCTCCTGACGCCACATGACACCTTTGGGCATGCCAGTAGTGCCGCCAGTCCAGAGCCCGTACCGATCGTCGGGCGAACGGTCGCCGACATCAGGGGTGGTTGCAGGCTGGTCGGCGAGGAGGCTCTCATATCTTCCGTCGGCAGTCACGATCGGGCACGGCCACCCGAGCATCTCGGCGGCGCGGACGGCCCGGTCCTCCAAATCAGGTTCTGTGAACACCACCTTTAAGTCAGCGTTGTCGAACAGGTAGGTCAACTCCGCGTCGACATACCGGAAGTTCACGTTCACGGGAACCGCGCGCACCTTGTAAGCAGCCAGCGCGGCCTCCAGGTACTGGTTGCCGTCATAGAGATGGCAACCCACATGGTCACCTTCGCCGATCCCGAACCCGACCAGCGCATGCGCGAGCCGATTCACGCGGGCATCGAGCTCAAGGAACGAGAACCGGCGCTCGTCGTGCGCGTCACGCGAGCGCACCACCAGCGCCGGCTGGTCGGGCACCGTCGCAACGACCGTCTCAAAAATATCCGCGATGTTCAGTCCACTCATCGACCCACCTGACATCGAAGTGGACGCAGGCTAACGATCTGTCGGCTCGAGAGAATGGTTCGGTGATGTCATGTCCGCGGTGTCGCGTGATGCGGCGCGGGCTTCGTCCAGAGTCCCCTGTCGCGTCGAAGAATCGCGACCCGGTTCGCCTCGCAGCAGCGTTAGAACGCGCACTGGCGCACGCGCCAATTTTGGCCACCCAAAGCGGCCACCACAGGTGGTGCGGACGCCGGGAGCCACGACACGTTGTGTCACAGGTGTGTCATGGCCGGCCAGCAGAAATGTGAAAGTCCACGTCAGAGCACAGATTGAGGCGTGGAGGTGGCGGGAGTCGAACCCGCGTCTCCCAAGCTCTTCGTGGGACTTCTCCGAGCGCAGCCGATGGTTGGTTTCGGATGGCTGCTGAGCATCGGCACCCCGCAGTCACCCAATCCTCAGTTTGGTGTTCTCACCGGCCCTGAGGCCAACACCGGTGAGTGAGCCACTCTCGATGACGCACCGTCCGAGCGAGTGGCATGCTCGACGCGGGCGAGCTACGAAATTTCTTACGCAGCTATTGCCATGTTGTTATTGGCGTGTATTGGTTTTGCCGGCTCTTTTGCGACGATCCGGCAACGTCGGCTCGCTTCTCCCACCTCGATCCTCGAGATCGAAGCCACGCACCCCCTTGGTCGATGTTCCTTGCCTGAACGATTCATCCTACAGTCCGGCGCGTGCGTCCTCATCCACGTGTCGTCATCGTCGGATCCGGGTTCGGCGGGCTGCAGTGCGCCAAGGCGCTGCGGGGCGAGCCCGTCGATGTCACGCTCGTCGACCGGCAGAACTACCACCTGTTCACCCCGCTCCTCTATCAGGTGGCCAGCTGCCTGCTGAACCCGTCGGAGGTCACCGCACCCATACGGAAAGTGCTGCGCGGGGCACCGAATGTCCGATACCGCCAAGGCGACGTCACCGACGTCGATTTTGCGCGCAAGCAGGTGCGCCTCGCCGATGACACCACCCTCGAGTACGACGCGCTCGTGCTCGCCACAGGCAGCGTCACCAACTACTACGGCAACGAAGCCGTCGAGTCGGAAGCGCTCGGTCTCAAAGACCTGGGCGAGGCGTTGCAGCTCCGCAACCATGTGCTCGACTGCCTCGAGCGTGCAGCCGCGACACCCGACCCCGACGAGCGGGCACGACTGCTCACGTTCTGCATCGTGGGCGGCGGACCGACCGGAGTCGAGTTCGCAGGCGTGTTAGCCGAGCTGGTACGGCTCGTTCTGCCGCACGAGTATCCCGAGTTCCCCCCTTCCGACGTGCGGATCGTGTTGCTCGAGGGTGGGGACCGCGTGCTCCCGACGTTCAAGGCGCGACTGTCTGAGTACGCGCGGCGTCAGCTCGAGCAACGTGGCGTCGACGTGCGTCCCAACTCGCTCGTCGCATCGGCCGACAATCGCGGTGTTGTGATGCGCGACGGCACCGAGCTGCCAACGGCATCCATCGTTTGGACCGCAGGTGTTCGCCCAACTCACGTATCTGCGCATCCCGGTGTTCTCCAGACCGAACAGGAGCGCCTGGTTGTCGACGGGCACCTGCGCATCGTCGGCGTCGATCAGGTTTACGCCATTGGTGATCTTGCCGCCGTGCCGGGCCGTTCGGGCCGAACGCTGCCGATGCTCTCCCCACCCGCCATGCAGGCCGGCCGATATGTCGCACGCGAGATCGCACGTGGCCCCACGCGCAACGTGTTCCACTACCGCGACAAGGGCACGATGGCCACAATCGGACGGCACGCCGCGGTGGCCCAGATGGGCCCGATCCAGCTCACCGGCGTGTTCGGCTGGGTGGCGTGGCTGGTCGTACACCTGTATTACCTGATCGGCTTTGAGAATCGCGTACGCGTCATGCTTCGTTGGGGCTGGTATTACATACGTCTCGACCGTCCTGTCCGCTCGATCCTGCGGGCCGATCCACCCCGAGCCGAGGCGCAGATCAGGCGGTCCGGATAGATGTCGGGCACGGGCGAGTCTGGCCGACCGGCGGTGCCAGCCGCGTAGACGGGAATCACGAACATCCCCGCACCGTTACACAAGCGTCCGCTACCGCGGGGAGACCAGGCCGAGGAGACCGAATGGCAACCGTTGAGATCACGACTGACACCCTCGACGCAACGGTGAGCGACAACGACATCGTGCTGCTCGACTTCTGGGCCGAATGGTGCGGACCGTGCCGGCAGTTCGGACCGGTTTTCGAGCAGGCCGCGATCGACAATCCCGGCATCGTGTTCGGCAAGGTCAACACCGAAGCGCAACCGGAGCTCGGCCGGGCGTTCAACGTCATGTCGATCCCGACGCTGATGATCTTCAGAGAACAGGTCCTGGTGTTCTCGCAGCCCGGAGCGCTTCCGGCTGCCGCGCTCGAGAACCTGATCGAACAGGTTCGTGCGTTAGACATGGAAGCAGTCCACGCCGAGGTCGCCAAGCGCCAAGAGGCAGCGACAGCCACCTCATAGCCTGCCTGACCGCTGCTTCGACGCTCCCTTTCCGAGACGCACGGCTGGCGGCTGCCCGATCGGGTCGGTGGTCATGCTCGTCCGTTCGAAACGCCTCGGGGACACCGCGGCGTCCTTGATCGAAGCGGTCCGCGCCGGCTGCAATTTCGCGATGACGTGTCACAAGCTCCGTGCGGGGAGACCTTCGCGATTGAAACCGAAAGTGCGTGAAACCGAACGTGCGGACTCGCGGTGGACGTCGATGCGGACGCTCGTGCGCCCTGGATGGCGTCGACGACACCCGCGTCCGAAGTTCACGGGAGTTCCCCTCGCAGGTCGAACGGTCGACGCGAGCACACCCGCGAGGCGATGCTGCGGCGTGCACCGTGGTGGCGACACGCGCAACGGGTCGCGGCTCGCGAGGTGACTTACTCGCGGTCGCCTTTGAGCGCACGTTGCGTCTCGCGGAGTGCGTCGCGCTTCGCGATGGCCTGCCTTTTGTCGTAGCGCGCCTTGCCCCGCGCGGTTGCCAGCTCGACCTTGGCGCGGCCGTCCTTGAAGTAGACACGCAGCGGGACGAGGGTGGTACCTCGGTCCTCGAGCGCCCGCGCGAGCTCAATGATCTGCTTGTGGTGCAGCAACAGCTTGCGCGGGCGTACCGGGTCGAGCTCACCTCGGGAGAACTCGTACGGCGACACGTGCATCCCGAACAACCACACCTCGCCGTCGTCGATCCGTGCGTATCCATCCTGCAGGTTGGCGCGTCCGTTGCGGATCGACTTTACCTCCGGACCCTTGAGTACGATCCCGCACTCATAGGCGTCGAGCACAAAATAGTCGTGACGGGCCTTGCGGTTCGTGATGACGACCTGGTCGCCGCGTCTCGACATAGAACATCGACGGTACCCTGCGGGAACCGTTCGCCTGGCCGTTTCCCGCGCCCGATCGATCGACCAGACTAGAGGCGTGTCTCGCGCTCGCAAGGCCCCGCCCGGTGTCGATGTGCGTGTCGCGCTGCTCGACGCGGCCGGTCAGCTCTTGCTGTCGGAGGGCGCCGGGGGGATGACGACGCGGCGTCTCGCGGCGATGGCGGGCACGACGACCCAGGCGATCTATACGCAGTTCGGCGGCAAGGAAGGCATCGCGCGGGCAATGTACCGAGAGGGTTTCGAACGTCTCGAAGCGCGCCTGCGGGCCGTCGAACAGACATCGGATCCACTCTTTGACCTCTTACAGTTGGGCCGCGCGTACCGCACCGCGGCGCTCGACAGTCCACATTTCTACGGCGTGATGTTCGGCCGTCCGATCCCCCAGTTCACACCCGACGCCGATGACCTCGCCGCGAGCTTGATCGCCCATGATCTGCTGTCCGGTGCCATCGGGCGCGTGATCGCGACGGAGGCGCTCAAGCCAGGCGCGGACGCCGACGCCATCGCGCAATGGCTGTGGGCGGTTGTGCACGGCGTCGTCAGCCTCGAGCTGAGCGGGACGATGGAGGTCGACGACCCGACCTACGACGAGTTCCTACGCCTCTCCCTGACGGGCTTTTTGGTCTGACCGGCGGGCTGAAGCGCCGAATTGTCTCTCGGGCGACATCAGCACGTAACACCTCGCTGAGACGATCTCAATCGTGGGCGATCTGCTCGACGGCTACCGCATCGATGCCGGTTGGGACGAGATGCTCGAATCTCGCGACCAGCCCTGCGCCCACTACCGGACCTTGTTCGAGCAGATCCAAACGCTTTCTCGCGCCGATTTCGAAGAGCGATGCGGCATGCGAGATCGTGTGTTTTCCGATCGAGGCGTGACGTTCGCGTTCTCGGGAGAGGAGGAGCGACCATTTCCACTCGATCTCGTTCCCCGCATCATGTCCGCCGCCGAATGGTCGATCGTCGAACGTGGGGTAGGCCAACGCGTCCTTGCGCTCGAGCGGTTCCTTGCCGACGTGTACGGACCTGGAGAGATCATGCGCGATCGGGTCGTGCCCCGCCGGCTCGTCGTCACGTCGAAGCACTTTCACCGCGTGGTCGCAGGTGTCGAGCCCGCGGGAGATGTTCGGGTGCACGTCGCCGGGATCGACCTCGTTCGCGACGGCGAGTGCCGGCTGCGCGTCCTGGAAGACAACGTGCGGACACCGTCGGGAATTTCGTACGTCGTCGAGAACTGACGCGCGATGACGCACGTATTTCCCGAGTTGTTCGCGTCGCATCGGGTCCGTCCGGTTGCGAACTACCCGTCCCGGCTCTTGGAGGTTTTGCGCGCGACCGCGCCCACTGGAGTGAGTCGACGGCAATTCGGTGGAGCGCGTAATGACCTGGCGTCTCTCGGTCGAGCATGTGACCACCTACGCGTACGCAGGCGACGTCCTCGCGTCGTACAACGAGGCCTGCCTCACGCCATGCCGAGACGGACAACTCGTCCTCGACCATCGCGTCCATGTCACGCCGCGGGTACCGATCATGCGCTACGTCGACTATTGGGGAAGCGAGGTCTGCTCCTTCGATGTGAGCGAGCCGCACCAACGTCTCGTGGTCACGGGACGCTCGCTGGTCGAGACCGCGCCGCCTCGCAGCTTGCGGACCGACTGCGACCTCGGCTGGGAGTTGTTGCATGCCGACGGTCCGCGCTACGAATTTTACGAGTACCTCACAAGCTCGGCTTTCGTGACCTGCGATGATCCGCGTGTCGTCGCGGCTGCGGGCTTCCTCACCCACAGTGCCGATCCGTGTTCGGTCGTGGTCGCCGCGACGGAATGGACCCGTGACCGCCTCGCGTACGAACCGGGGCGACCGACGTGTCGACGACGTCGAGTGGTGCGCTCGACCTCGGCCGCGGCGTCTGCCAAGACTTCGTGCACGTCGCCATCGCGCTGCTCAGAGCCTGTGGTATCCCGGCTCGCTACGCGTCGGGCTACCTGCATCCGCACGAGGATGCAGGGATCGGTGACACCGTCACCGGTCAGAGTCACGCGTGGCTCGAAGCGTGGCTCGGCGAGTGGTATCCGGTCGACCCCACCAGGGGTGCCGAGGTCGGCGAACGGCACGTGCTCGTCGCCCGCGGCCGCGACTACGGCGATGTCGCTCCGCTCAAGGGCGTATTCCATGGTCCTCCCGACCTGAGCGTCGACGTGCGGGTCGCGATCGAGCGGGTCGCGTGATGTCGGCACGCGCTCCACCGGCCCTCGGGCAGCGGCCCACCAGAGCTCAGGTAACGTTCGCCGCCGATGCGATGGTTCGACGAGTGCCGGTACGGCATGTTCGTGCACGCGAACATCGCGACCGTGCCCGCGTTCGCGCCGGTACACGAATACGCCGACTGGTACTGGGCGTTCCTCGAAACCAAGCCCGACATGGTGCTCCATCCGACCTGTCCGTTGCCGGAGGTGGTCGCCTGGCACCGTGAGCACGCCCGCGGACGCCCCTTCGACGACTTCGTCGGCCAGCTGACGTTCGAGCGTTTCGATGCCGACGAGTACGCGCAGCTCCTCGAAGACGCGGGGATGCGGTATCTGGTACACGTCACGAAGCACCACGACGGCTTCTGCTGGTGGGACAGCGCGTTCTCCAAGCGTTCGTCGGTTCGTCTCGGCCCGAAGCGTGACGTCACCGCCGAGCTCGCCGAAGCTGTACGCCGCCGAGGCCATATCTTCGGTTGCTATTACTCGCTCCTCGATTGGAGCCATCCGGAATACCCCGACGAGCAGCGTTACGTCGACGCCTACATGCGCCCACAGATCCAGGAGCTGGTCGACCGTTTCGAACCTGCGCTGTTATGGGGCGACGGACACTGGGGTCATTCCGGCCAGCACTGGCGCGCCGACCAGATCCTCGCGGACGCCCGGACGGTCGCCGACGAACGCGGGTTCGATCTCGTGTTCAACGACCGGTGGTTCGCGTCGAGTCACGACTACGTGGTGTACGAATACGACGTGCCCGACGTCGCGCCCGCGGGCCGTTGGGAACTGTGCCGAGGGCTCGGCTATTCGTTCTGCGTGAACCGCAACGAGCGCATCGAAGACCATCTCACGCCGGCGCAGGTAGTGGCGTTGCTCATCGAGACGGTCGCCAAGGGCGGCAATCTCCTCCTCAACGTCGGCCCCAACGCCGACGGCACCGTTCCCGAGATCCAAACGCAGATACTGCGCGACGCCGGCGAATGGATCCGCGCCCACGGCGACGCGATCCACGGATCGACGCGCTTCGACGTGCCGGGCGAACGGCAACATTGGTTTACGCGAGCGGGTGGCCACGTACACGCGTTTGACCTCGCGTCCGTCCCGGAGCCACGGTTCGCCGGGCTGGGCACGGCCGTACGCGTCCGCGCCGCCGACGGTGCCGATCTAGGATTCCGCGTCGAGTCCGGCACGCTCGCCATCGACGCCCGCGCCGTCGAACGGCACCCGTTCGGTTCCCGTTACGTCATCGAGGTCGGCGTGAACGATCACGCGAAGCTCCTCGACCGACCTCCGGGAGGCGCGGCGCGGGCCGGTCGCCGATACGAGACGATCACCGGGGCACTGTCGGACGCGGCCACAGGGGAGAGCGTCGACGTCGGTCCGGGCCGTTACACCCGCGCGACCGGCGAATCGTTTCCGCTCGTCGTCCCCGCGGGTGTGACGCTGCGCGCCGCGGCTTCGTTGGCGACCAACCGAGTTGTGATCGACGCAGGCGGCGCGCCCGGAGTGCATCTCGCGGGCGACGATTCGACACTCGAGCGGATCACCGTAACCGACGGCGCGGCTGGCTACATGATGGTGCCGCCCACCTGCGTGACCAGCAGCGGCGGCAATCGCATTGTCGTACGCGACTGTCATGTCGAGTCGGTCGCACTCACCGGTGGTATGGGTCACCGCGTGATCGGCAACGTCATCGCGGGCGGTGCCGCGTCGTTGATCGGTGCGACCGGCTGCGAGATACGGGCCAACTACCAGCACGGACTGCGCTGGGGTGTTGGCATCATGATTGGCGGCGGAGCCGACCATGTCGTCAGCGAGAACGAATGCCGCGACGACCTGTGCGCGATTCGGCTGGTCAACACCGACGGCGCACGAGTTGATCACAATCGTACCGAGACGCGGTGGTGGGGGATTCACCTGCTTGACGCCAGGGACAGCGTGTTGCGATCGAACAAGGCCTGGCACACGATGCGCGCCGTCGACGTGGAAGGATCGACCGCCCGAGCCAACGTGATCGAACGGCAACTCGCCGAACATTGCGACACGGGCACCATGATCGAACGCGGCGCGAACGAGACGCGCGTCGTCGACTCGTGGTTCCACGATTGCCGCGTCGGCTTGCTGGTCTGGGAAGCGGGCACGGTCGACATCTGCGCGACCGCGATCAGCGCACCCCGTGACCATGCCGTGATCGCGGACCGTGCGCTCGACCTCGCCGGCAACCAACTCGACGGCGACGTCTGGATTTCCTGAGATGACCGAACATCTCCTCGTCGCGGTCTGGCGGGCCGTCAACATGGCCCCGACGTCGGTCGGGCCCGGCGTCGTCGACGATTGGGCTCCGGAGGCGCTCGCCCGGGCGACGGTCGAGTCGTGCACGGTCAGCTTGGCCGACACCGACCAGGGTCCGTACGCCCGTGAGCCCGACGGCCAAGGTCTCGTACCGAACTGTGACGTGCTGGTCTCGCTCGGCCTGACCCGAGCCCATGATCTCGACGACGTTCCGGCCCGTGACATGCTGCACGCGCTCGCCCGGCGGGTCGAGGTGTGGCGCGTCGACCGGCGCCAACCGATCGAGTGGGATCGTACGTGGCCGGACGGCGAGTACGCGCCCGGCATCAAGATGGTTTCGTTCATGCAACGCGCCGACGGACTCACCCATGAGCAGTTCGCACGACATTGGACCGAACAGCACACTCCGCTCGCGCGACGCCACCATGTCGGACTCTGGAACTACACTCAGAACGTTGTGCGTCGCTCCTACACGCCGGGCGGCAACGCAATCGACGGCGTCGCCGAGCTGCACTTTCGCAGCCGCGAAGACTTCCGTGATCGCTTCTTCGATTCCGACGACGGACGTTCGGCGATCCTCGCCGATGTCGGCCGGTTCATGGCTGCGCCGCGGCCAGAGACCGCGCTCATGCGTGAGCTGCCGCTGCGCAGCCCGTCGGACTAGCGGATTGCCATCCGTCATTCACCGCGGCCGCGCGGCTGGCGTGCCGGGAGACTTGGGTATCCCGAGGAGCTGGTCCGTTTCGGCGATCGTCGCGACCCGCCGCCCCGCCTCGGCACAGCGCGCGACGGCGGCCGTGACCTGCTCGACGTTCGACGGACCGTCGTCCCAATCTTCGATGCCGACCCGCAGATGGCCGCCGCGTTCGAGCGCGGCGCTGGCGATCGGCGTGTCGAGCAGCGAACCACCAAGTACCGCGACCGCCCACGGGACCTGTGTGTCACCGAGCATCGCGAGGAACAGGTCGAGCGCCTCGACGATCGGTGGCGAACCCCACAGCGGATCTCCACCTCCCAGATAGCCACCGCCCGCGAAGTAGAACTTCACGAGCGAGCCTTTCGGGAGGGCGTCTCGACGTGTGTACGCGAGCACCACTTGCAAAAAGCCCGGCTCGAAGATCAAGATGCTCGGACCGAGCCCGCGTGCTGCACAGACGTCCATCTCGTACCTGATCTTGGCGAACGGGTTCGTGTACACGTACTCACTCGCGGGTGGAAGTCCGTCGGGACCGGTGCCGCCGAGATTCACCGATCCGGTGTCCACAGCCCCCGCTCGCACGAGACCCATATCGTCGAGCAGTTCGACGTGCCGGTACCGATCCTCGACCGTGGGGCCGAATCCGACGGTCGGATAGCAGACAATCCCTGGGTGCTGGGCCACGACCGGCCGAAACGCGGTCGCGTACTGATCGGCCGCTTCCTCGGCGTCGACAACCACGTTGGGTGCGTGGGTGTGCACGATCGTCGCGCCCGCGGCGACGCACGCGAGCGCGTCGGCGGCATGGTCTTGGACCGTGGCCGGCACCTGCGGGTTCCGGCGACGGCTCGTGACTCCGTTGAGGGCGACCTCGATCATCACGGGCGTTTGAGTTGTCATATAGGTAGCGTGCCACGCCGTGCGGACCAGAATCACGCAGCTCCTCGGCATCGAACATCCGATCGTGCAGGCGCCGATGGGTTTTATCGCCCGGGCCCAGCTCGCGTCGGCGGTATCCAACGCGGGCGGGCTCGGCGTCATCGAGACGTCTTCGGGTCAGCTGAGCGACGTCCGCGACGAGATCCGCAAGATGCAAGACCTCACCGACAAGCCGTTCGGGGTAAACATCGCGCAGCTGTTCGTGCGCGACGCGAGCATCGTCGACTTCGTGGCGGAGAACCGCGTGTCGTTCGTGACCACATCGGCCGGTGACCCGACGAAGTACACCGCGGCGCTCAAAGACGCCGGTCTCACCGTTTTCCACGTCGTCCCGTCGTTGCGCGGCGCCCTGAAAGCGGTCGACGCCGGCGTCGACGGGCTCGTCGTCGAAGGAAACGAAGGCGGAGGCTTCAAGGCTCCGACCGGCGCGTCGACGATGGTGCTGTTGCCGCTCATCGCCTCGCGCGTCGACGTACCGATCATCGCGGCCGGTGGCGTGTGTGACGGTCAGTCGATGGCCGCTGCGCTCGTGCTCGGCGCCGACGGAGTGCAGATGGGCACGCGGATGGTCAGCGCGGCGGAGTCGCCCGTACACGAGAACTGGAAACAGTTGATCTGCACCGCCACCGAAGGTGACACGCTCTTGCTCAACCGCAACACGCCGCCCGCGTTCCGGGTGCTGCGCACCAAGTTCAGCGAGTCGGCCGAACGAGAAGCGCGGGCCGTGATCCCGAACCTCGAATCGGTGCACGACCTGTATTTCGGCGGCAATCTCGAAGCGTCGTTCGCGTTCAGCGGACAGGTCGCGGGACGGATCACCGAGGTGCTCCCAGTGGCTCAGATCCTGCACGACACAATCGCGCAGTGTCAGGTTGTGTTGCGCGACACGTCGACGCGCTACCTCAACTAGGGGCCACGGCATGAGACGATGGGCCGCAGTCATCGTCGGGTGCTTCGTCGCGCTCGCCGGATGCGCTTCGCCGTCGTCTCACGCCACGAGCGTGCCCGCAACGACCACGGCACCTCCGGCACCGGCAACGACGTCAGCGACCAGCGAACCCGGCCCTCCCGACCCGCAGGTCTGGCTCTGCAAACCCGACGAGCCCCATGACCCGTGCCTCACGAACCTCGACTCGACCGCGGTCGGACCCGACGGCGCCAAGACCGTCGTGAATGTCGCACCGGCCGCGGAGCCGAAGATCGACTGCTTCTACGTGTATCCGACGGTCTCTCAGCAGACGACACCGAACGCCACCCTCGCGATCGATCCGGCCGAGGTGGGCGTCGCCGTCGCGCAGGCCGCCCGCTACTCCCAGGTCTGCCGAGTGTTCGCGCCGATCTACCGCCAAGGCACCCTGTCCACCATCGGCCACCGCAGCGCGACCGCGGCCGCGGTCGCATTTCAGAGCCTGCTGGCCGCCTGGAAGGACTACCTCGCCCGCGACAACGACGGGCGAGGCGTCGTGCTCATCGGCCATTCGCAAGGCGCGATTCTGTTACGCCAGCTCATCGCCGAGGACATCGAGCCGGACGCGTCGGTGCGAGATCGCATCGTGTCCGCGATCTTGCTCGGCGCCAACGTGCTCGTCCCCGTCGGCAAGGACGTTGGCGGCGACTTCACCGACTTCGCTGCGTGCCGCAGTGCGTCACAGGTCGGCTGTGTGATCGCGTACTCGTCGTTCGACCACACCCCGCCGTCGAACAGCCTTTTCGGCCACGCACCCAAAGGCGAGCAGGTGCTGTGCACGAACCCCGCCGCGCTCGCCGGCGGTTCCGGCGACCTCGATCCGTACTTTCCGGCCCGCCGGATGGACAGCATCATCTCGTTCCCGACGCAACCGGACGTGACGACAGCTTGGGTGAACTACCCGGACCTGTTCCGCGCCGAATGCGAAAACGTCGACGGGACAAGTTGGCTCCAGATCACCGATATTCGCAAGCCCGGCGACCGTCGCCCGCAGCTGGTGGACGCGCTCGGTCCCACGTGGGGCCTGCACATCTATGACGGCAACATCGCGCTCGGAGACCTCGTCGACATTGTGCGATCCGAGGCCGCCGCGTGGCATTCGAGGACCTGACACGCGCGCGAACGCTCCGAAGAGAGCACCCGGTCGACACCGGTGCCGGTTCCCCACGGTGAGTTCGCGACCGCCTGCGCGCTGGTGTCCTGCTGGAGTGCGGCGACGATGTTGGTGTACAAACCGTTGTTGATCACCTGGACGTCGGCGTCGAGCCCGTTCTGGTAGCTCGCGCGTCACTCTTCACGCCGACGCTGGTGAACGTCGTCTCGCCGCCATAGCCGCCTTGTGTCGGCGCAAGCGGGTTGTCGGCGGCCTTCGTTCCTTCGGCCTTCTCCCAGGCAGTGATCGCCTGCACCTTGCTGGCGGTGATGGGCGCGCCAAGCCGAGTGAGGAAGTCCGTCGCCCACTGCACCGGATCGACGCCGGCAGGGTTGCGCGCGCCGGTCGCGGCGGGGGACGCTGGCGCTGGTCCCGTCGGGCGACTGGGCCTGTGCGAGCATCGTCGAGAAATCGGAGTTCGCGCCTGACGTCGCAGTCGGATCCGCGGTGGGGTCACCGTCGAGGGGCGACACGGCCGGCGGCCCTCGAAATTCGGAGATGACGTCCCGGATACGCGTCTGAACGCTCGCGACGGCGTCGATCGTGTGACCCTTCGGCCGAACAGCAAGCCAGTTGAGGGTTGGCCGGTAGTCTGCGCGGCCGACAGAAGTCACGAGGAGGGATGCATGCCCCAAGCGGGTTCGATTCTCGGCAACCCAGTTCGCCGCCGGGAAGACCCCGGCATCCTCTTCGGCACGACCGAGTACTTCGACGACCTGCAGATCGCCGGCCTGCTCCACGTCTCGTTCGTTCGTTCGACCATCGCCCACGCGGTGATCGAGGCCATCGATACGAGCGATGCCGTCTCGATGCCCGGTGTGGCCGCGGTCTACACGGCCGACAACCTTGACGTTGGCGACCATCACGGATTCATGATGTTGCCGCCGACAATGAACCGGCCGCCGCTCGCTCGTGACCGGGTGCGCTACGTCGGTGACATCGTCGCGATGGTCGTGGCCGAGACGAAAGCGCAGGCGGTCGACGCGGCCGAAGCCGTCGTCGTCGACTACGACCCCCTCCCGGTGGTCGTCGACCCCGAAGCGGCGATCGCCGCCGACGCGTTCGTGGTGTTCGAGGCGCAAGGATCGAACGTCGCCAACGGGATGGGGACCGGGCCGGTCGAAGGTGTCCTCGACGACGCCGATGTGGTCGTGTCGGCGCGCATCGCCAATCAGCGGGTCGCGCCCGTCCCGATGGAGCCGGCCGGGATCGTGGCGGTACCTGGTGAGCCGGCGGGTGGACTGACGTTCTATGCCGCGACGCAGGGTCCGCACGGCGTGCGCGACGAACTCGCAGCCAAGTTGGGTCTCGATCCCGCAACCGTGCGCGGCGCGAACCCCGCGGTCGGCGGCGGGTTCGGCGCGAAGGCAGGCTTCATCGTCGAATACGAACTCGTCGCCAAAGCCGCGCTCGCGCTCGGCCGCCCAGTGAAATGGACCGAGACTCGCTCCGAGAGCATGGTCGCGATGTGGCACGGCCGCGGGCACGTACACCACGTCGAGATGGGACTGAAACGCGACGGCACGATCGTCGGTCTCCGCGTCCAAACTTTGGCCGACGCGGGGGCGTATCCCGCGATCGGAGCGTTCCTGCCGTTCTTTACGCAGATGATGGCGCAGAACGTGTACGTCATCCCGAAAGTTGAGTTCAACTGGCAGGCCGCAGTCACGAACACCACGCCAGTCGCCGCGTACCGAGGAGCCGGGCGGCCGGAGGCGATTCACCTCGTCGAGCGGACGCTCGACATCGCCGCCGACGAGCTCGGCATCGATCCGGTCGAGATTCGCCGCAAGAACTTCATCCCGCCGGACGCGTTCCCGTTCGCGACGGTCACTGGGTTGGGTGCGATCTACGACAGCGGTGAGTATGCAAAGACGCTCGACGTCGCGATCGACAAAGCCGGATACGACCAGCTACGCGCCGAGCAGGCCGCGCGCCGCGCGCGTGGTGACAACAAGCTGCTCGGCATCGGGGTCGCGTCGTATCTCGAGATCAGCGCGCCACTCACCTTCAACCGGGAGTACGGCTCCGTCGAAATCGAGGCCGATGGCACCGTGACCGCGCGCGTCGGCACGAGCGCGCACGGCCAGGGCCACGAGACGACGTTCGCCATGATCATCAGCGACGCGTTGGGCGTCGCGATGGAAGACGTCCGGGTCGTGCATTCCGACACGGCCGAGGTGTCCCGCGGTGGTGGAACCGGCGGATCGCGGTCGTTGCAGATCGGCGGCAGCGCGCTCTTCCGCGCCAGCGAGGAAGTGCTCGCACAGGCCAAACAGCTCGCGGCGCACCTGCTCGAAGCGAGCCCGGACGACATCGTGATCGGCGACGGCGGAGGTCTCGAAGTCGCCGGCGTTCCTGCCAGCCGACTGTCCTGGGTCGAGCTCGCGACCGCCGTGAAAGATCCGCTCCGCCGGCCGGCCGACATGCTCGACCGCTTATGGCACGAGCTCGATTACACCTCCGACGGTTCGTCCTTCCCGTTCGGTTCGCACGTCGCGGTCGTCGAAGTCGACGCCGAAACCGGACGGGTGGAGCTGCTGCGGATCGTCGCGGTCGACGATTGCGGCAACATCGTCAATCCGCTCCTCGTGGCCGGCCAACAGCACGGCGGGATCGGCCAAGGCGTCGCCCAGGCGCTCTACGAAGAAGTGCGCTACGACGAGGACGCCAACCCGATCACCGCGAATCTCATGGACTACGCGATGCCGTCAGCTGCGGAGTTGCCGTCGTATGAGGTGTTCAACACCGAGACGCCAAGCCCCCACAATCCGCTCGGAGCCAAAGGGATCGGCGAGTCGGCCACCCTTGGTTCGACACCGGCCGTGCACAACGCGGTTGTCGACGCCGTCTCCCACCTCGGTGTACGGCACCTCGACATGCCCTGCACCGCGGAGCGGGTCTGGCGCGCGATGGCAGCGGCGCGCCGCTAGACCGTGCTCGCGCGAGCGCACGTTGCGGCTCAACGAGACGCAGTACGCGACGATCCTCGCCAGCTGCTACGACGGCCTGCCCGACGAGGCGTGCGGACTGTTCATCGGTCCGTTGGCGGCCGACGGCAGCTCGACGGGCGACCTGTCCCAAGCGCGTCCGTGCCGCAATGCCGACGCCTCGGCCCGCACCTACACCGTCGACCCGCGCGACCTGCTCGCCGCCGGTCGGGCCGCGGAGGCCCGCGGCGAGGAGATCGTCGGCGTATGGCACAGTCACACGCACACCGACGCGTACCCGTCGACGACCGACGTACGCCAGGCGGTCGACCCCACATGGTGGTACGTGATCGTGAGCCTGCGCGACGAAGCACCGGTGCTGCGCGCCTACCGAATCGCCGATGGCGTCATCGCCGAGAGCGCCGTCGAACTCGGCCGCGGCTGAACTCGTCGTGGTCTGCGCCCCTCGCTTCGTTGACCGTCGAAGTCTGCCGGAGTGCCGATCGGGTGAGCTCCCGTTTCGAGCGGCAGCGCGATTCCTCTTCGACCGGACCGAGGCCGCGCACAACGCCGGCGTCGGCGCCGAAACCCAAGACTGCTCCGTGCTCGCCTCCGCCTGCCGAAAGCCGGCCTAGATGGCCGAGACCGCGAAACTGACGTGCGGCAGTCGCCGGGTGCCGTACCTGGCATTCGCGGCGGTGCAGGTCTACGCGTTGGTGTTCTGGCTGAACGCAGGACGCTTCGAGTGGTTCTACCTCGACGAATGGGACTTCCTCGCGCAACGCAAAGCCACCAATCTCGGAGATCTGTTCCGCCCACACAACGAACACTGGACCACCATCCCGATCCTCGTGTACCGCGCCCTGTACTTCATGTTCGGCCTGCGCGAATACTTCCCGTATCGCCTGGTCGTCGTCGTGGTGTACCTCGCCGCCGCCGCGCTGATCTACGTCGTCATCTTGCGGGCCGGCGTGCATCCTTGGATCGCGACCGCAGCCGCGTCGCTGTTCGCGCTGTTCGGCGCCGGCTGGGAGAACGCGATCAAGCCGTTCCAGATGACGTTCACCGGCGCAGTGCTGTTCGGGCTCGTGCAACTCCTGCTCGCCGATCACGACGGCCCATTCGACCGTCGCGACCGGTTCGGCCTGCTCGCCGGTTTGATGGCGCTGATGATGTCGGGCATCGCGGTCACGATGGTGTTCGTGGTCGGGCTCGCGGTGCTGTTACGACGCGGGTGGCGCCTCGCGCTCGTGCACGTCGCGCCGCTGGCCGCCTGCTACACCGTGTGGTGGCTCGCGATCGGCCACACCGGCAAAGTGCGCCAACTCGGCGCGCAACAACCGCTCACCGTCGGATCGGTCTTCGGTTTCGTCGCGATGGGAATGAGAGGAGGGTTCAGCGCACTCGGCCACTTTGCCGGTCTGGGCACGGTGCTCGCCCTCGTCGTCGTCGCCGGGTTGGCGTTGGCGAGGAGCGAACGACTGAAGTCCGGGCGCCTCGCCGAACTGGCCGCGCCGGTCGCGTTGCTCGCCGGTGCGATCGTCTTTTTGACCACAACGGCGATCGGACGTGCGTCGTTCGGCTCCGACTACGCGTGGATCTCCCGCTACATCTCACTCACCGGCGCAATGGTGTTGCCGGCACTTGCGGTCGCGGTCGACGTGTTCGCGAGGCGCTGGCGAGTGTTGCTCCCGGTCGGCATCGCCCTGTTCCTCGTCGGCATTCCGTCGAACCTGCGGGAAGTCGCAGTCGCGGAACGACCCCTGGACGTGCTGTACTCGAAGACCAAACTCACCATCCTCACGTTGCCGCGCGATTCGCTCGCCGCGCAGGCACCCCGAACGCTGCGCCCGGAGCAGCTGACCGCCCGGTACGTCACGATCGGTTGGCTGCTGGATGGTGTGAAGCAGCACCGCATCCCCAAACCGCCATTCACCATTCTCGACGTCGTCTCGTCGGCGAATTTCCGTCTGTCCCTCTTCCAGACAAACGATCCGGCACCCACAACGCGGTGTACGACGGTGCAGACGCCGATGCTGCTCACGCTGCGCAAAGGCGAGGTGCTCGGCATCTACGACAACCCGTTGTCGCTGGTCCCGGCGGTCCTGCCGTACCTCGTCGGCTTCGGGATGGTGTTCGTGCCGGGTGAGGGACACGCGGTCACGGTCTTGCGCCAGGTGCGGCGGGTCCAGCTCAGTCCGTATGACCGGACCCGGCCGCCACGCGTGTGTACCGGGCCCGGCTGGCCGAAACCCACGCCGGGCGTGGACACGACGACGACCTCCACGCCGGGCGGCTGAGCTTCGACTCCTTCATGTCGAGCTGCTCCGAAAACGACGCCACCCGCGGCCGAAGCCAGTAGGACCCTCGCACCGAATCCTGACCGGCGAGGTCGGGTTGTAACCTGCGCTCATGCCGGTCGACGTCAAGCTTCCCACCATGCTCCGCGCCCAGGCCGACGGCCAGGCGACCGTCGCCGTCGACGGCGAAACCGTCGGTGCCGTGTTCACGTCGCTCATCGATCGCTACCCCGGCCTGCGTGACAACCTGCTCGATGCCTCCGGCGGACTGCACAAGTTCGTGAACGTCTACAAAGACGACGACGACATCCGCTACCTCGACGGTCTTGACACCAAACTCGCCAACGGCGACGTGGTGTCGATCCTGCCTGCGGTCGCGGGCGGCGCGTGAGCGCGTGGCGAAGTACGACAGCGTCCTCGGACTGATCGGCAACACCCCGCTGGTCGGGGTGCACCAACTGTCGTCCAAGCCCGACGTTCGCATCTGGGCCAAACTCGAGGGCCAGAACCCCGGCGGTTCGTCGAAGGACCGCATCGCGCTCAAGATGATCGAAATGGCCGAACGCGACGGCCTGCTGGCACCGGGCGCGACGATCCTCGAACCGTCGTCCGGCAACACCGGAATCGGGCTGGCCCTCGTCGCGAAACTCCGCGGTTACAACCTCCGCGTCGTCATGCCCGAGAACGTTTCGATCGAACGACGTCAGCTCCTCGAGATCTTCGGCGCCGAGGTGACGACCTCCCCCGCAGAAGAAGGCAGCAACGGCGCGATCCGCATGGCGGAGAAGATCGCCGCCGACGACCCGAGCTACGTCTTCCTCTTCCAGTACGGCAACCCGGCAAATCCGCTCGCCCACTACGAAGCGACCGGTCCGGAGATCCTGCGCGACTGTCCCGAAGTCGACGTGTTCGTCGCCGGCCTCGGCACCAGCGGCACGCTGATGGGCGTCGGCAAGTACCTCAAGCAACGCAAGTCGAACGTGCGGGTCGTCGCAGTCGAACCGCCGGCCGGCGAGCTCGTCCAAGGGCTGCGCAACCTCGACGACGGATTCGTGCCGCCGATCTTCGATCCCGCGGTACTCGACCGCAAACTCATCGTTCGGCCGCGCGAGTCAGTGGAGTGGACACGCCGGCTGCTCGACGAGTGCGGCGTCTTCGCCGGAATTTCGTCGGGCGCGGCGATGGCCGGCGCGGCGAAAGCGGCCGACCAGATGGACGACGGCACGATCGTCGTGCTCCTTCCCGACGGCGGGTGGAAATATCTCTCCTCGGGCGTGTGGACCGATCCCATCGACGAAGTGGTCGAGCGCGCGACGAGAATCAACTATTGGTGACCGGCTCCCGGAACACCCAGCCGTTTCGGTCAGGATCGCGACGACGTCAAGCGGCCGGCGGACTCGTCGTCGAATGCGCCGTTCACGTCACGCCGCGTCTGGCGAGCCGCACCTCGGTTTCCTCGATGTCGTCGAACCTGCCACGACACCGCCCGCAGACGTCTCCACACCCATCTCGTCGAAGCAGGTGCCGAGCGTGACACCCGGCCCGCCGTCCAGCGACTCGAGGTCCACCCAGCGACAGCCGGCCGACTTCTTGGTCGGTCGCCGCACGTCAAGCCCAGCTTCGCGACGGGGAACCGGACGGCCCGGTCCTGGTCCGATGCCGAGATCGAAACGAGGCGGATCGCCAATGATGCGACAATGCGACGTGACCGCCCTCGATGGCCTCGACGACGACGTCGCGCGTGCCGTCGCCGCACTGCGTGCCGGCGACCTCGTGGCGTTCCCGACCGAAACCGTCTACGGACTCGGCGCCGACGCCGCGAACCCGGATGCCGTACGCCGCCTCTACGCAGTCAAAGGCCGGCCCGCCGACCATCCCGTGATCGTGCACCTCGGGCATGCCGCACAACTCGACGAGTTGGCCGCCGAGGTGCCTGACACGGCACGTCGGCTCGCCACCGCATGCTGGCCGGGCCCGTTGACGATCGTCGTTCGCCGCGACCCCGAACGGGTCGCGGCGGCACTCACAGGCGGACGCGACACGGTCGGACTGCGGGTGCCGGACCATCCGGTTGCGCTGCGGCTGCTCGAGTCGTTCGGCGGGGGTCTGGCCGCACCGTCGGCCAATCGGTTCGGTCGCGTCAGCCCGACCACGGCCGCGCACGTGCTCGCCGACCTCGGCGCCGACGTCGAGGTCGTGCTCGACGGCGGGACATGTCGCGTCGGTGTGGAGTCAACCATCGTCGATGTCACCGGTCGCGAGCCAGCAATTCTCGCGTCGGCGGCACGAGCCGCGCCGACATCGAACTGGCCATCGGCCGCGCATGCGTGTTGCGCACGACCGGCGTCGTCGCGGCTCCGGGCACGCTCGCGTCGCATTACGCACCACGAGCCGCGGTCGAAGTCGTCGACGCCCAAGCCGTCGCTCAACGAGCGAATGAGCTCATCTCCGGCGAGCGACGGACCGGCGTGCTCGCGCTCGGGCCGATGGCACCGGACCTCCCCGAGCAGCTGGTTGTGCTCGACGCGCCGCGTGACGCCGACGAATACGCGCGCTGCTCTACGCACGGCTCCGCGAGGCCGACGAGCTGGAGCTCGACGTGCTGCTGGTCGTGAGTCCGGCGTCGTCCGACGGGCTCGGCGCGGCCGTCGCGGACCGGGTGCGGCGCGCCGCACATTGAGCCACAAGACCAGTCGCCGCGACGGTGGCGGCTAGCGTTCACCCTCGCAATGTCTCGTGATCCGCGTCCCATCGGACTTTTCGACAGCGGCCTCGGCGGACTGACGGTGGTGCGCGCGCTCCTCGATCTCCTCCCGCACACGCGCATCGTCTACTTCGGCGACACCGGCCGATTTCCGTACGGCCCGAAGCCGGCCGACGAGGTCTTGAAGTACTCGATCGAAATCGCCGACGTGCTGATCGAACAGGACGTCAAGATGATCGTCGTCGCGTGCAACAGTGCGTCGGCGGCCGCGCTCGACCATCTGCCGCGGCTCCATGAACGTCCCGGTGAGGGGCGTGATCGAGCCGGGCGTGCGTGCCGCGCGAGCGCGGCGACGCGCACAGGTCGGGTCGGCGTGATCGGTACCGTCGGTACCATCGCCTCGGGCGCCTACCAAGGAGCCGCCGCCGCGATCGACGCGTCGCTCGAGCTCACATGCGCGGCCTGTCCCGGCTTCGTGGAGTTCGTCGAGGCGGGAGACGTCGAATCCGATCAGGTGCACGTCCTCGCCGAGCGTTTGCTCGCGCCGATCAAGGCGGCCGACGTCGACACGCTCGTGCTCGGCTGCACGCACTATCCGCTGCTCGCGCGTACGATCGCCGACGTGATCGGTCCCGAGGTGGTGCTGGTGTCCAGCGCGGAGGAAACCGCGTTCGAAGTCCTCGAGCTTGTCGGCAGTGACACCGACGCGCCCGCGCCCGCGAACCGAGTGCAGTTCCTCACCAGTGGCGACGTCGCGACGTTCCGAAGCTTGGGTGCGCGGTTCTGTGGGCCCGAGGTGGAAGCGGTGGAGGCGTGGTCGTGGAGCTGACCGTCCTCGGCTGTTCAGGTTCGTACGGCGCACCGGCCGGCGGCGCCTGCAGCGGTTACCTCGTCCGCGCCGGCGACGCCACCATCTGGATGGATTGCGGCAGCGGCTCATTCGCGAACCTGCAACAACACGTCGATCCGGGGGAGTTGACCGCGGTGGTGATCACCCATTGTCATGCTGATCACTGTGTCGACATCTACGGACTTCACGTCATGTACCGCTACGGCCGGGAACTGAGCGGGCTGCCCGTGTACGCACCGCAAGGCAGCGAACAGCTGCTCGGCGTTCTCGTCGGCTCGTTCGGCGACACGTTCGATTGGTGCACCGTCGGCGACGGCGATGACGCATCGATCGGCGAGGCGACGCTTCGATTCTCACGCACCGACCATCCGCCGCCGACGGTCGCGGTCGAGATCACGCACGGCGGAAAACGTCTCGTGTACAGCTCCGATACCGGCCCGGGCTGGAACATCGGAGCGTTCGGCGAAGGCGCCGACCTTGTGCTCTGCGAGGCGACCTACATGCACGACGACATCCGCGCGCCGATTCATCTCTCCGCGCGTCAAGCCGGCGAACAGGCGCGGGTCGCGAACGCACGCCGGTTGATGATCACCCATTTGTGGCCGACGCTCGACCCGCTAGCCTCCATCGAAGAGGCCACCGAGGCGTTCGGACGCGAAGTCGGGCTGGCCGCGCCGCACCTCAGTACGCACGTCTAGCCCGAAGCCCGCCCCCGAAAGGTATCGAGTGACCACACGCGTATCCGGACGGCAACCGGACGAACTTCGGCCGGTCACGTTCATACGCGACTACACCGAGATGGCGGCGGGCTCGGTGCTCGTCGAGTTCGGTCGCACGCGGGTGCTCTGTACCGCGTCGCTCGAAGGCCGCGTTCCGCCCTGGCTGAAAGGATCCGGGAAAGGTTGGGTGACCGCGGAGTACTCGATGCTGCCCGGATCGTCTCCAGAGCGTGTCGAACGCGAAGCCGCGCGCGGCAAGCAGAACGGCCGGACCCAGGAAATCCAACGGCTGATCGGCCGGTCGCTGCGCGCCGCCACCGACCTGCGCGCCATGCCCGACGTCCAACTGACTGTCGACTGCGACGTGCTCCAAGCCGACGGCGGCACACGGACCGCATCGATCTGTGGCGGATGGATCGCACTGCACGACGCATGCAGTCGTCTGCTCGCCAAGGGAACGCTCAGCCGCCACCCTGTGCTGCGGCCGGTTGCCGCGATTTCCGTCGGTGTCATCGACGGGACGGCAATGCTCGACCTCGAGTACTCCGAAGACGTGCGGGCCGAAGTCGACATGAATGTCGTGATGACCGGCGACGGCCGCTTCGTCGAGGTACAAGGAACGGCGGAAGGTGTCGCGTTCACGCGTGCCGAGCTCGACGCGCTCCTCGCGCTCGCACAGGATGGCATCTCCGAGATCGTCACCGCGCAACAGGAGATGATCGCCGAGGCTCCCACGCCGCGACGCTGATGGCGGGACTGCCGTTGCCGTTGGTGCTCGCCACCGGCAACCCCGACAAAGCCCGCGAGATCAACGAGATCTTCGTGACCCGGATCGATGAGTCCCTCGCCGCGTGGGCGCTCACCGTCGGTGCCGACACGTTCGGATTCGTGCTCGACCGTCCGGACGATCTCGCGGCTCACCTCGAGTCGGTCCGCGGGTTGGATGTCGCGCCCGACGTCCGCGAGATCGGCGCCACACTCGAGGAGAACGCACGGATCAAGGCGAAGGCGCTGAGCGACGCGATGGGGATGCTCGCGATCGCCGACGACACCGGATTGGAGGTCGACGCGCTCGACGGCGCACCCGGCATCTACGCGGCACGGTACTCGGGACCGCACGCGACCTACCAGGACAACGTCGCCAAACTCCTGCACGAACTCGAAGGCGTCTATCCCGCGTTGCGAACCGCGCGCTTCGCAACCGTTGCGATGGCGTGCTGGCCCGACGGGACCGAGGTCGTCACGCGAGGCGAGGTCGAGGGCGTCATCGCCGCGGTTCCAACCGGCGAACACGGCTTCGGATATGACCCGGTGTTCGTGCCAATCGAGGGCGATGGCCGCACGTTTGCGCAGATGAGCCCAGCCGAGAAACATGCCATGTCGCACCGGGGTCGCGCGTTCGCGGCGCTCGCGCAGGCGCTGTTGATCTGAAAGGGAGTACGCATGCCGCTCGATGCCACCGCCGAAAAGGTCGTGAAGCTGTTCAGCGACGCCGGCATGGGTATCGGGCCCAACAGCACGCCGCAAAGCGCGCGTGCGGCGATGAACCAGGTGACCGCCAGTGGCGTGCTCGGTCTGCACGAGGTGTACGCGGTCGAGGAGCGGACGCTGCCCGGACCCGCGGACGACATTCCGATTCGGGTGTTCCGGCCGAACGGCGAGCCGTCACGGCCGGCGCTCGTCTGGTTCCACGGCGGCGGCTGGGTGTTGGGTTCTGTCGACACGGAGGACCACCTCTGTCGGTTGCTCTGCGACGACGCACAGGCGATTGTCGTCTCGGTCGAATACCGCCTCGCGCCCGAGACGAAATTTCCCGGCGCGGTCGAAGATTGCGTCGCCGCGTGGAGCTGGATCACGGCCCACGCAGCCGAGCTCGGCATCGATCCGCGCCGGATTGCGCTGGGAGGCGACAGCGCGGGTGGCAACCTTGCGGCAGTGGTCGCGCTCGTCGCCCGGCAGGACCAGCTGCCGGCGCCCGCATTGCAGCTCCTCGTCTACCCCGTGACCGACTACGAGTTCGAGCGGCCGTCGATGATCGACAACGCCACCGGATACTTCCTCGAAGCCGACGGCATGCGCTGGTTCTTCAACCACTACGCGAGCTCAACCGACGACTTCGCCGACTGGCGCATGTCACCGTTGCGCGCGCCCGACCTCGCGGGTCTACCGTCGGCCATTGTGATCACAGCCGAGTACGATCCGTTACGCGACCAGGGCGAAGCGTACGGTGCGCGTTTGCAAGCTGCGGGTGTGGCGACCGAGGTCGTGCGCGCCGACGGACTGTTCCACGGCTTTTTCGGTATGTTCGCGTTCCTGCCCACGGGCCGTCCGGCATGGGATCGCGCGATCAGCGCGCTGCAACACGTATTCGCGACCTGCGGTGGTTGCTGAGATGCCGTTGCATCCGCAGGCCCAGGCGTTGTGCGACCTCGTGAACGCGACGCGTGTGCCGGTTCCTGCAGAACAGCGCGTGCGCGACACACGCCAAGGTTGGGGTTTGCTCGTCGCGGCGATGGGAGGCGACGCCGAGCCGATGTTCGCGGTCGATGACCGCGACGCGGACGGTGTTCCAGTGCGCGTGTACCGGCCGTGCCCCGACCGTGACCTTCCCGTCCTCGTCGTCCTGCACGGCGGCGGGTGGGTGATCGGCAACGTCGAAGAGTTCGACGTGATTGCTCGTCAGCTCGCGACGGCGTCGGGAGCCGTCGTGGTGTCGGTCGACTACCGGCTCAGTCCCGAACATCCTTTTCCGGTCCCGCTCGAAGACTGCTGGCTTGCGCTCGAATGGACAGCCGCCCACGCATCCGAAATCGGCGCAGATCCGTCTCGCATCGCGATCGGCGGTGACAGCGCCGGCGGCAACCTGGCCGCCGTGTGCGCGCTGCGGGCCCGTGACCGCGGAGGTCCTGCGCTCGCGCTGCAGGTGTTGGTGTACCCGGTGTGCGATTGCCGCTTCGACACCGAGTCGTATGTGAGCAACGCCGAGGGCCTCCTCCTCGAGGCCGAACAGATGAAGTGGTTCTTCGACTGCTACACCGGCGGGAAGGCCGATCCGGCCGACGGTCGTATCTCGCCGCTGCGGGTGCCCGAACTCCACGGTGTCGCGCCGGCAGTCGTGCTCACCGCGGAGTACGACCCGCTCCGCGACGAGGGCGAGGCCTACGCGAGCGGCTGTACGAGGCAGGCGTCCCGGTCGAGCACCGTCGCTATGACGGGCTGATCCACGGGTTCTTCGGATTGTCAGGCGCCTTCGACGCCAGTCGCGACGCTGTGGACTACGTCGCGACAGCCTTACGGCGAGCGTTCGGTACGCTCGACGCTTGACATGGCAGTTATCGACGTCGCAGGTTTCGTTGCCGATCTCAAAGACCACGCCGTGGAGCATCGCTTCCACGTGCACGACGAGCGCCATTTCGTCGAGAGTTACTCGCTGCGCCAGACCTGGGAGGTCGACCTCCATCCCGAGGAAGGCTGCGAAGGTCCCGTCGACCTGTACCTGTCACTTGAGATCGACCCGCGGGTGCTGCTCGGCTTCGAAGACGCCGTCATCGCGCTTGACGATGAGGTCGATCCCGAAGACGATTTCCATTTCCCGCTCAGCTTCACGTGGGCGCTTCCTCCGTTGCCGCACGGCCCGGATCTCCTCGTCCTCGCGACCGAACTGGCCGGGGTGGGCGGGCGGGAGCTGCCGGTCGAGGTTTCTGCTACCGACTCGTATCCGTCGGTGACCGACGCGCCCGAACGAACGCTGCGCATCGTCGCCCATCAGAAGGTTTCGCTGCTCGGCATCCGCCGGGGTGAAGAAGTCCCCTGCGACACGCTCGAGAGCTGTCTGGGAGTCAGCCGGTTCCTGCTCGAGCACGCCGCCGACTGGCTCGCCTGAGCGACGCGCGCCGAGGTCTGAGCGCAAGGTGCGACAATGGTGACGTGACGATGCGCACCGACTGCCGCCATTATCAGAGCCGCACGTACGGATCCGGCGAAGCCGTCCGTAAGTGCGTCCTCGACCTGGCCCCGGAAGCTCCTTGGAGATGCCCGGCCGATTGTCCGAAGTACGAGCGCAAGATGATCGACGCCGGCTGGCAGTACGGGTCGCTCGCGCCGACCAAGCCCGATGAGCCCGAACCCGAGTCGGCCCCCGACCCCGATGTCGCGGCGCTGCTCGGCGAGGCCGAAAGCATCGTGAACGAGGTCGGCTTCAAACTGCGCGCCGAACAGGACCGCAAAGCCCAACGCAAACTGTTCCGCAAGAAGCGCAAGCGCTAACGGGAGACGAAGTTGCGGCGGGCGACGACGCGCCAGGCGCGGCGGGTCGGACGCCAGCCGAAGGCGACGCTCGCGGTTTGGAGCATCGCCGCGGTCGAGACGCGCACCGCGGGCCGGGCCGGCCCCCACACCGGCAGGAGCCCGAGGGCGACGGCGCACTCGCGAGGCAGGAGATCGACCGCGCTCGCGAACAGCACGCCATAGGGCGCGCGCATCCACAACGGCAGCGGTGGAAGTGCGAGCAGCCAGGCCAGGTCACGTCCGGGGCGGCTTTCGCCCGGAGCATCATCGGCTGCGATGACCGCGTGGGCCGCGGACGTGTCGCGGGGCGGGTTGTCGAGTCCGAGCAGTTCAGCGACGCGGGCCATTTCGGCCACGTAGCGATCGCGGTCGGCACTCGACAGACGCGGCCCGTACACGTCCGCGGCGTGCAACGCGCTGTCGACGAGGGTCGCGTGCACGTACGCCAGGAGTCCAGGATCGGTCGCGGCGTACGACGCACCTCGGATGTCGACCCCGCGAACCGTCTCGTGAACGCCTCGTACGCGTCGAATGGCAGCGTCGGCCTCCTGCTCGTCGCCGTAGGTGACGCTGGTGATGAACGCAACCGTTGACCGGTAACGGCGCCACGGATCTCGCGCGACCTCCGAGTGCGCCGCGACCGTGCTGGCGATCGACGGATGCCAAAGCTGGAGCAACAGCGCTCGCAGGCCAGCGGTCAGCATCGCCGCAGACGCGTGCAGTTCCCATGCCACGCTCTCCGGCCCGAGCGGACCGCCGACCGTTTCCATCCGACCAGTGTGCCGCACCGTCGGCGGACCGCTGTCTCGACTCGCCGACGGCCGGACACACACCCGTCACCTGGGCGCAGCTTGATGCCGATCGCGGTGACGAGCGACTCGACCACACAGATCTGTTGGTTGCAGACCGCCGACACCCACGTCCTCCACGAGCCCCGCGGGGTGCGCCTTCGCAGCGACGAACCGGCCGGTCGGGTGCCGGAGGCCGGGGTGGCGCAGCGATGTCCGCATCGTCGGGATCCCGCATATCATTTTGGTTCAGTTCTCGCCGACCCGATGCCAGCTCGGGGAGCGTATGACGACGTTGTGGGGCCGGATCGTTGCATCAGCTGTCGCGATTGGACTTGTCGCGGCCGCGATCACGGTCGCGTCGCCGGACCCGCGTCCGGATCGGAGCGCGTCGCAACGATCTGTTTCGGCTTCGTTGCTTCGCGCGGTCGGCGCCATCGTCGCCGCGCTCACCCAAGGCGTCAGGCGGCAACGGACGCGCGACGGTCAGATGGACCGCGCCTGCGCACGTCAACGGCTCGCCGATCAACGCGTACCTTGTGTGGCCCTATCTCGGACACACGCAGCTCAAGGCCCGCGAGTTTCACTCGAAGAAGACCAGCGAGGTCGTCACCGGTCTGAGCAATGGCCACCAATACACGTTCCGGGTCGCGGCAAGAAACGCGGTGGGGATCGGCCCGAAGTCGTCGGCGTCCTCGGCGGTGTGGGTCCGTACGTTGACGGGCTATTGGCGACCCTCGTCGGCCGCTCCGATCAGTTGGAATTGGCAGCTGCAAACCCCTCCGCCGATTCCGACGAACACGAAGGTGCAGGTCTTCGATGTCGACGGCTTCGAAACTTCGGCCGCGACCGTCGCCGCGTTGCACGCACGGGGCACGAAAGTCATCTGCTACATCGACTTCGGCACGTCGGAGAACTTCAGGCCCGACTACGGATCGTTCCCGGCGTCCGTCCAAGGCGCGTACAACGGCTGGCCGGGCGAGCGGTGGCTCGATATCCGCCAATTGAGCGTGCTCGAACCGATCATGACCAAACGCATGCAGATGTGCGTGCAGAAAGGCTTCGACGCGTTGGAGCCCGACAACGTCGACGGCTACGAGAACGACACCGGCTTTTCGCTCACCGCGGAAGACCAACTGACATACAACACCTGGATCGCCAAGACCGCTCACAGTCTGGGCCTGTCGGTCGGGTTGAAGAACGACAACGACCAGACCAGCCAGCTCGAACCGTACTTTGACTGGGCCCTCGACGAGCAATGCAACCAGTACAGCGAATGTGGCACGGAGAACGTGTTCGTCCAGGCGAACAAGGCTGTCTTCAACGCCGAATACCAAGGCGGAACCGGATTCTGCGCATCCGACGAGGCCGCCCATATCAACGGCGCCTTGTTCAGCATCAACCTCGACGGATCGACCTACCAGCCATGCACCGGAGGCTGGTAGCGCCGATGGCGCGGTTCCGACGCCGGCGCGACCGGCTGGGCGTCGAGATGTGGTGACCGGCGTCAGTCATGGTTGGTGGTCGGTCGCGTTTGCCGGGCCGCGGGTCACCGTTCCGGTGTTGCGTCGTTGTAGGGGACGACGCTGATCGAACCATCGACTTCGAGGGTCACCATCTTCGCGTCGGTCGGGCCGCCGCAGCCGCGTCCACGGCACGCCTCGGCGAGTTCGTCGTCGGTGACCTGTTCGCGTCGTAGGTGCTGCTTGAGGATTCGTCCGTCGAGGACGAGAAGACTGGGTGTTCCCATGACCCGACGTTCGAGTTGAGGTCGTCGTGCGATCACGCGAGTGACAATCCAGGCGGAGACGACAACGGTGCTCGAGGTCGCGAGACCGACCGTGAGGTTGCCGAGGCCCGCGGTCATCGAGTTCTGCACCGCGTTGGACAGCGCCATGAGCATCGCGAGGTCGTACACGTTGAGTTGCGACAGCTCCCGCTTGCCCGCGACCCGGAAGAGCGCGAATAACACCACGACGACGATCAACGACTTTGCGCATTGTTGCGCGACGCGTGCGCCGCTCACCGACGCGAGGGCGAGGACATGGGTCACGGGAGCCGAATCCCTCGATAGTGCCGGCGGGTTCGCAATACTTTGGATCCTCGCGGGACGATACTGATCGTGCCGTCTGTTTCCAGAACACCAAGTTGCACCTCGTCGAGGTTTTGCATGCCGTGCTCGCGCAACGCCGCGTCGAGTTGTTCGGTCGTGATGCCCTCCCGGGCCATGTGTTCACGGATGGACCGACCGTCGTTGACGATGAGCACGGCATGGCCGATGAGCATGCCCTCGACGCGTTTCGAACGGCGGACCAGCCGGTTGAGCGCCCAGTTCAGGCCGAGCAGCACGACGCCGGCGACGATGCCGCCGCCGAGGGTGTTGTCGTTGTTGATCATGGCGTTCTGGACGGCGTTACCGAGGATGATCACCATCACGAGGTCGTACAGACTCATCTGGCCGAGCTCGCGTTTGCCCAACACCCGGAGCCCGACGATCAAGAACACGTACACCGCCGCGGTCTTCGCGGCGATGAGGCCAGCACCGGTCCAGCTCGGATGGTCGAAAACGGTGGCGGCTAGGTACATGATCGAGATCCCCCCAAGTGTGCTGCAAGGGATAACGTCGCTGACGTGCCGGTCGTGCTCGCCGCCGCCATGACCACCGTGTCTTCGCTGGCGGTCGTCGCGGCCTGCACAACGTGTGTCTACCTCTTCGTCGTCGTGCTTCTGCGGATCTTCGGCCGCCGACAGCTCGGCCAGCTCACCGTCTTGGACCTGATCGTCGTCTTGCTGATCGGCAGTGCCGTCGAAACCGCGATGATCCACGGCGATCTGTCGCTGCCGGCCGGCCTCACGAGCGCCGCCACCTTGTTGGTCCTGAACCGCGCGATGACCACAGCCTTCTTGCGGTCCGCTCGCTGGAACCACCTCGTCAACGGTGGCCCGATCCTGCTTGTCCATGACGGCAAGGTCATTGAAGAGCACCTACGTCGGGTCGGCCTCACCGAAGATGACCTCGCCGAAGATTTGCGGTCCCGCGGCTATGCCGACACGACCGACGTACGCGATGCAGTACTCGAAACCGACGGGAGCATCTCAGTCATCGACGACCACGACTAACGCACTGAGCAGTATGTGCTCGTCCCGCGCGCCCGGCCGACGGCACGAGCGGCGACCGACGGAACTGTCTGGGTCATCGCTCGGAGCCGCGGATGGTCATGTCCGCTCTCGTCGCCGTTCGCACGTCCGACGTGCCCACCTGCCTTCGTTGTGGTGGTGGATCGGACGCGAATCCGTCGCGGCTTGGGCCCCGAGGTGGCCAACCATCGTGACGAGAACGAACGGGCGGACATGTCGGTGTCCCGGTCGAAGATCCTGCGATGCGTGGACGACGACCGCTGACGCGTGTGCCTATGGTCTAGGTGTGACGAGCTCCGCTTACGTCATCGAGTACGACGCCACGTTCGTCTTTCCCGTTTCTGCGGCTCACCTCTGGGCTCGCATGCTCCGGTTTGATCGCTTCGCTTCGTGGTGGACCTGGTTGCGTGAGTTTTCGGTTGAGGGAGACGGCTTCGAACGGGGGACGGTGCTGCATGGGGTTGTCGCACCGCCGCTGCCGTATCGCATGCGGCTCGACGTCGTCCTCGACGAGTGTGTCGCGCCCCGGAGCATCACCGCGCACGTGCACGGCGATCTGGAGGGCACGGCGATGATCAGTCTCGACGGCGACGGCGCCGAGACACGCGCTCATGCCACCTGGCAGATCGAGATGATGCAGCGACCGATGCGGTTGGCGGCACGGGTCGCGCTCCCTCTGCTCCGCTGGGGACACGACCGGGTCGTCGAGGCCACCGTTGCCGGGTTTCGCAGTCACCTCGTCGACGCGGACTAGAGAACGCGATCGGCGAGCAACGCGACGGCCAGCGCGACCATCGCCCACGAAAGCGCGCCGAGCGCCCGTTCCAGGGGCCGCAGGAGCGCCGGGATGTTCAGCTCATGCACGCTTCCGTCGTGCATGGTGACATCACCGTTCACGAGTGCGACCCGCCGACGGAGCGTGCGTGCGGGCGTACTGAGCGATCGCTGCGCGAGGGAGATGCCGAACGCGGCGGCAGCTCCGAACGCCGCGGTCAGGTCGAGGCGCCCGGCCTGAACGAAGTAGGCGACGAGCACCGGGAAGGCGCCCCACGCGGCTGCGAATCCGAGGTCGGTGTGTATCCAGCCGCCGAACAACTCGAGGTTGTATCCCAGCACCAGCAACGGCCCGACCGCGATGAACACGATCAACCCGGGTCCGACCGTGGCGACACCGACCAGGCCGAGCGCGCACGCGATCAGCAGCCCGCCTGTGCCGACCGCGACCAGCCATCCGGTCGGGATGGTCGTGCGCAGCGGACGCCCGTGCAGTTCGTCGAGTGCATGAGCTGCGATACCGACCGCGAAGAAAAACGCGAGCAGCGTCGCGAGGAGCCGCATGCCGTCGGTTCGTGGTGCGAGCGCCGCGCCGAGGACCACGTAGGAGAGGTGCCATGCCGTGTACGGCGGATGAAGGATCGTCCACCAATCGCGCCAGCCGCCGCCGGAGCGTGCGGCGTAGAACGCGGGCCGGGTCATCGTCCCGCGTCCGATTTCTCGGCCCACATCACGAGCCCTCCCCCGACGCTCATGGAGCGAACGCCGACGTTTACGAGTCCGGCATCTTTCCACGCCTGAATGGTCCAGGCGACCGAGTATCGGCCGTAGTGCGCCGAGATGTTCGGCCCGAGGAAACGCCCGACGCGACCCCACTCCCGACCACCCGTGACATAGCCAGCGACCGGGAGGACACCCCGCGTGTAGCACCACCAGCAACACCGCCAGAACCAGTGCGGAGGCACCGAAAACTCCAGGCTTGCGATCGAGGCGCCAGGCTTGAGGACGCGTGTGAGCTCGCGCAGTGTCGCGGCAGGATCGTGCACGTAGCGCAACAGGTAGGTGAACGTCGAGCGCGTCGAATGACCGGTCGGGAAAGGGAAGCCGTTCGGCTTGACCGACGACGAGCTGGACACGGTCTGCGACTCCCGCTCGCGCGACTCGCGCCTGCCCGCGACGCAGCATGGTCTCGGTGATGTCCAGGCCGGTGATTCGAGCGCGGGTTCGACGACTGAGCGCGAGCGCCACGCCGGCGGTTCCGGTCGCAACATCAAGCATCGCACCCGGGTTGCGGCCGTCAACGTGCGAGAGCATCTCGCGTCTCCAACGCCAGTTCTGTCCGAACGACAGCAGCTCTTCGAGAACGTCGTACCGACGCGGCAGGGTCCGGAACAGGTTCTGGGCGAAACGATTCGGATCGATAGCCGTGCTCTGCATGGACCCTCCCCGATTCCGACCCTACAGTTCGGGGATGGCACGAGGGCAATGACCGACGAGGACTTCGATGTCCTCGTCATCGGATCGGGTCCGGCGGGAAGCATCGCGGCGTTGGTGTTGGCGCGGGGCGGGGCGCGGGTGGCGCTCGTCGACAAGACCACGTTTCCGCGTGACAAAGCATGTGGAGATCTCATCGGACCTCGCGGCGTTCAGGTTCTTCACGACCTGGCGGTCGACGTCCCGGAGACAACCCGAGCCGGCGACATGCTCGTCGTCGGACCGACCGGCTCCCGGGTGCGGCTCCCGGCCGTGTCCGGTCGTACCTATCCGGGCTATGCGATCGTGGTGCAACGATGCCGGTTCGACGCAGCACTGCAACGCGCAGCCATCGAGGCAGGCGCGGAGTTGTTTGCCGGTCGCGCCGACGATCCGATCAGCGACGACGGTCAGCTCGACGGTTTCACACTGTCGTCAGGGAGACGCGTCCGAGCCGACGTGATCGTCGGCGCCGACGGCGCGACCAGCCGCGTCGGCGAGGTCGCGGGACTCGTCGATCCCGGACGGTTGCTGTGGGGTTTCGCGGTTCGCGCGTACCGCGACGAGACAGTCGACGTGCCGCACATTCTGTTGTGGACGCCGACTCCAGGCGACGCCTTCCCGGGTTACGGCTGGGTGTTCCCGGCCGGCGATGGACGCGTGAACGTCGGGCTCGGTATCGGCGTGCTCGCAGACCGCACCGCGGGCCGACGCGCCGCCCGTGACCTCGAGCGGTTTCTCGAACATGCGTCGAGCGTCGGAGTTCTCGACGCACGCACGCCGTCCGCGACGCGGCCCCTCGGCGCGTGGCTCAAGATGGGTCTCGTCGGCACGGTGCCGGCGAACGATCGCGTCCTGCTTGTCGGCGACGCCGCCGGCCTGGTGAATCCGCTCCAGGGCGAAGGCATCGCGCAAGCGATGGACAGCGGTCGAGCGGCAGCCGTCGCGATTCTCGCCGGCGTCGATCAAGCCTCCCACCGCTACAAAACCCACCTGATGCGCACCCACGCGCGGTATTTGTCGACGGCGGCGTCGGCTCACCGATCCCTGCTGCACAGCCCGAAGGTCGTCGCCGCGGTCACGCGCGGACTGACCGCACCCGGTGTCGGCCGCGCCCTCGCGGGCGGCTGGTCGATCATGTGGAACGATCTCCTCGACGGCGCGTCACCGGGCACCGGCGCGGCAGCTGCCGCGACGGCGTCCGGTCTCGGTCACCTGCTGACGGCTCGAAGTGCCGATCGGCGCTGGATCGGCACGCACCTGCGATCACGGCCCGCGTGAGCCACCGACGCGTCCGCATCGCGGCTCGACAAGCATCCGCCCCAAGAGGCGTGGGTCGTCGCCGGAAACCGAGCCGTGGTGAAGGTCAAGACCGGGCCGCGGTCGGAGAAGACCGATGTCGAGCCGGACGCCGGCGTCAGGCGCGCGGGAACATGCCGACAGTGGCGGCCGTAACGCTGGTCGGCTCGGTGAAAACCGCCACGTTCCGGCGATCTGTGCGGGACTGGGTCCCCACGCACCGAGCCGATCGGCGTGTGTTGCACGGCGGTTTGGTGGCTTTCGACCGGCGGGAGGCAATCGTCGAGCCCCGGCACGTTCCGAAACCACAGGCGAGGTCGGCTTCGCGCGCTGAGTGAGACTTGTCGGCTGCTGACGTACTCCTTGACTGATTCTTCAGAATCTCTCGACCGGTTCTCACGCCGTTCGCCGACACTGGCGGTATGCTGGTGGTCCCCGAATCCTTCTCGATGTGACGCGCGCTCCGGGCGCGCGACCTGACTTGGGCATACTTCTTGCTAACCACTAGCGCCGACTCGGGCGTCACGTCGACGCTTGATCGGCGTCCCGAGACGCGTCGCACGACGCCGACGGACAGCGCAGGTCCGCCCGTCGACGGTGGGCGCGAATGGTGGACCGCCGTCATCGTTCCGGTCGTCGCGGGTGCCCTCGCGCTCATCGCTGCGCTCGCCGGATGGCGCGGCGGGGATGTGCCCGCCTACATCTACCGGATCGGCCTGTTCCACCGGGATGGACTGACCCTGTGGGACAGTCAGTGGTACGGCGGACACTGGACGCTGAGCTACAGCGCGATCTTTGCTCCGGTCGCAGGGCTGCTCGGGATCCAAGCGACCCAGGTGCTCAGCGCAGCCGGAGCCTCATGGGCGTTCGACCGGCTCGCCATCGGCCATTTCGGGTCGATCGGGAAGGTCGGATCGGTCCTGTTCGCAGTCGGGACTCTCGCGCAGGTCGCGATCGGCCAGCTGCCGTTCTTGCTTGGCGAAGCGTTCGCGCTCGGCGCCTTGTGGGCCGCCACTCGGCGGCGCTGGCGTCTGAGCGTTCCACTCGCGGTCGCGTCGGCGCTCGCCAGCCCGCTCGCGGCCGCGTTTCTGGTCCTGGCCGCGGTGGCCTGGCTCGTCGCGTCCTGGCCGCGCCACCGGCTCGCGTTGGCTGGTCTCGCAGCCGTCCCCGCGATCGTCGTCGCCGTGTTGGGCTTTCTGTTTCCCGGCCAAGGCCTCATGCCATTCCCAGCGTTTGATTTCCTCACACGTGCCGCGTTGGTCGCCGGCGCACTCCTGGCGATACCTCGCCACGAACGTGCGCTGCGCGCAGGCGCGTGGCTCTACCTCGTCGCGATCGCGCTGAGTTTCTTCGTCCCGTCTCCGATGGGAGGCAACATCAGCCGTCTGGCGGACTGCGTTGCCCTCCCGTTGGCGGTCTGCGTGTTGTGGCCGCACCGTCGACGCCTACTGGCCCTCACTGTCGTGCCGTTGGTCTTGATGCAGTGGCAACCTGCGTTCGCGTCGTTCACCGCCGACCGCAGCGACGTCTCCACGCACGCCTCATATTTCACGGGCCTGGTCAATTACCTCAGTCACCACGACGTCCCGGCCGGCCGCGTCGAAATCGTACCGACCAAACTGCACTGGGAATCTGCCTACGTGGCACCAGTCATCCCGATGGCTCGCGGTTGGGAACGGCAGCTGGACACGTCCGACAACCCGATCTTCTACACGCCAGGCGCGTTAACGCCGGCAAGCTATATGGCCTGGCTGACGCAGAACGGAGTCCGCTACGTCGGTCTGGCCGACGCTCCGCTCGACTACGCCGGCACACGAGAAGCGCAACTGGTCCGCGCCGGCATCGTCGGACTTCGCCTGGTATGGACCGACGTCCATTGGCACGTCTACGAAGTCGTCGGGTCGCCTGGCATCGTGAGTGGTCCAGGCCGCCTGGAACGTCTCGACGGAGGCCACGTCGTCCTTGACGCCACCCACGCCGGCGATCTCCTCGTGAGAGTCCGTTACACCCCAGGCTGGGCTCTCACCCAAGGATCGGGATGCCTCAGCCCAGCCCCCGGCGGATGGATCGACATCACCGTCGACCATCCCAGTCGAATCGAACTCAACGTCGAGCTGACCCGCGACCCGGCCGGCAGGTGTCCCAACGCGGCTTGAGACAGTCGCGTGAACGTGGCGTGGTGATGCGTTCCGGCTCAACGTGAGCTCGACGAACGCGACGCCGGCCGCGGTCTGGCTCGACGTGGGCGCGACGCGACGTCTGGCGGGCGCGGGACGGACGTCGTGCGCGACAACCGATCGACGACGTCGCGCCGACGACGTCGCATCGACGATGCCGTACCGGCTTGGAACGTCGACGGGGCGGTCGAGCCAACCTGGCCCGTCCAGCCCAGAGCCCGAATGCCGCGCGCCGGTCGGGTGCCCCGCCCACGCCAGTCACCGCAACCCAATCCTGGAGGGCCAGACGCCAGGTCGGTGGTGACGCCGTCGATCCCGCACCGTCGACGAAACGGGCCGGGGCTGGGATGCCCCGTCCCCAGCCACCTCCGGTTCGGGTCAGAGACGACGCAGCACAATTGCCCCATAGAAGCGTGCGGAAGTCGTCGATTTCGGCGCCATGCGCGACGGTCCGACCCGCGCGTTTGTCTGTGGACAACTTCGCGGAGACGGATACATCATCATGGTCCTATATCGCTGCCGAGCCCGCTCGGCATCAGGCCAGGCGCGGAAGACAATGGCAGCACCGACGCTGCTGAGGAACGGTTCCAGGTCGATTGTGTACTCAGTGCCGACATTCGGATGCTTCACGCGCCAGCGATCGACCGCGATGGGCCGTAACGTCTGACCGTATGGCCGGACATCTGGTTCGCGGCGCGGCGATCGCAGCATCGCTCGCCCTGGTCGCCGCAGGCTGTTCCTCGTCTCATCACAACAGTCAATCTTCGACGACGGTGTTCCCGACGACGATTCCGACGGTGCCGCCCGGTTCGGCGACCACCGCGTCCCGGTCTGCGACGTCGAGACCCGGATCGCCAACGACTGCCACAGGGATTCCCGTCACGACACCGGGGGGGAGCCCCGTGACCAATCCGAACGGGACTCCGGTGACGACACCCGCTCCAACGACGCCGCCGACCTTTCTGCCGGGCATCGCGATGCGGTGGAAGCTCGCACTGGACTTTCGCACCCACCCCAATCTGAATCCGTTCCCCAGCTACCGGGGTGGCAGTCCAGTTTGGAGCCTGCGCGAGGGCGCAACCCTCAGCCGCGACGGCGACTATCCGTTGCTCCCGACGTACTCGTCGACGTTCGGCTCGAACGGAATTTCTGCGTGGCACGACAGCAGCCGAGACTGCCCGAATGTTCCTGCGGTCGGCGTGAACGTCGTTGGTGCCCCGATATCGCTGTGTGCAGCATCGATCCCCGGTGAGGCAGCCTTCCTCGAACCGGATGCGAGTCATAGCGCCGTTGTTGCGTGGACCAGTCCGTTCAACGGGAACGTCAACATCGACGAGGACGCGGTGGCCAGTCTCGGCGGGACGTGCGGTGACGGCGTCTACTACTTTGTCGACCTCGGGGCGACGCAGCTCATCGCCGTACGGCTCACGAACAACAACGCCGCGTCGCTGCCGCCGATGAGGCAACATGTCGCCAAAGGCCAATCGTTGTACTTCATCGTCGATCCCGGCCCGGACGACGACGCCAATTGCGACACCGCACAACTCGCGATCACGATCGATGAGCTGGTCTAGCGCGACGAACCCTCAACGTCATCCCAGTTGCCTGTCATAGCGCCGGCACGATGTTTCGGTCGGCGGAACGGCACGACGATTCATGGCACTTCGGACTTCGGCGAAGCATCGAGTCGAACCATCCCCGAAGCGTCAACCGGCACTCGGTCCAGGGACGAAAGAAATGCCACCTCGACCCGTCAGTAGAACTCCTGCCAGTTGGAGGCGGCGGGTTGTATGTGGCCTGCAGGTCCTTGACCAAAGAGCCACAGGAGATTGCCGGTCATGGTGGCAACGGCTTGGAAAGAACAGGCCGGACACGGAGCGAGCGCAGGGATCCAGTTGTTCGTGCCGCTGTCGAAAATGCCAGCACCGTCTGGCGACTGGACCCGATAGGTCATGTCGGAATAGACGTATCCGCGTTCCGCGCCCATTGTGCTCTGCGCGTCGCGCAGCGAGATCGGTGAGTGTCCGAGGATTTGTTCGCTGTCCGCATGCACATTTGGATCGAACTGGTCGAAGTCGGAGGCCAAGAGACCCGGAATAGTCGATCCGTTATGCAGACCGGTATTGCGGTAAATCCACGCCGAGGCGTCGGCGACGACGAAGTCCTCGGGTCGGGCGCCGGGCTCGATGTATCCCGCGTAGGTTTCGCCGACGAACCCGTCGGCCGACCAGTTCGCCGGCGGCGACGACCACGTATTGGCGGTCACGTCCAGCGCATTGCCGAGGACATGGTCGAGCGGATCCTCTTGCGCATCGCGGTAGTCGACCTCCTCACGTTCGGGCCCGAGCGGGGAGGGCTGAAGGCGAACATGTCGGAGGATCGGACTGGCCCCGAAGAACGCGACGTTCACGCCGCGAGCGGCCGCCGATTCGACCGCGACGCGTTCGGACAGGGACCAGCATTCGTCGTGGCCGAGTGACAGCAGCGCCTTGTGATCGAGCAGAAAGCGAGGATGTTGCTGGATGGTCAGGTCGGTCGCGTACGTGACGTCGAGGCCGTGTTGTTCGGCGAATCGGACCAGTGGGTACTCGTTGCCGAGGAAGTCGCCGGAGCCGTCACCGTAGGCGTACGGACGGTCGAACGACACGACACGCGCTCGGCTGCAGATCGGGTATGCGTCGGTCGGGCAGTTCCCTTTGCCGGCGTAGAAGTCATAGCCGCCAAAGTTGTTCCACGCCTGCCAGGTGAAGATGTCGTTCTTGATGACGTACGCGGCGCGGCTGTTCGGGTCCCAGACTGTGAGCGGGATGTAGCTCTGCTGGCCGTGGTCTCCTTCGAGTTTGAACAGATAGTCGCCGGGCACGAACGCGGCGGTCAGTGCGAGGTCGATCGAAGGTGTCCAGTTGTCGCACGACACCATGTTCGTGAGGCCGGTCACCGCGCAGTCCGGCTGCACGGTCCCCGCGATCTCTGGCGACTGCCACACCTCTCGGGCCCCGACACCGCCGTAGAAGCCCATCCGGAACGCGTCGATGTGGAACGTGGGCGCTTCGGTCGATACGTACAATTGCACCGTGTCGCCGTCCGCGGCGTAGCTGTGGTCGGCGAACCCTTCGATACCGGCCGCGGCGCCGGGCGCGATCTCCCATCCGTTGGTGCCGGGCCGGGCGTTCTCCCGCTGCACCCAGTTGGCGCGCACGCCGTCGGGCCCCATCGATGTCGTGTCGACGACCCGCACGGGAATTGTCGGTCGCGCCCGCGGCTGGGGCGGATCCGTCGGGCGAGTCACCGCAGCTGGTCGGACCGGCGTCGACGCGGTCGAGTCCCGCGCCAACAGCGACGACGATCCTTGGACCACGCCCGCGACGGCCAACGCGCCGACCATGAAGAGCGCCGCGCTCCGACGCTGATCGCGCACGCCGTCGCGCGTCGTCGCTTCCCCCGAACGTGCCCGGTGTCGCATCGAACGTACCAACCTAATCGGCTCAACACCCCCACAGTCGAACCTCGATCATCTCGGCTTGTGCGTGCGGGAGTCGGCAACGGCGAGCACGTCGGGCGCGTCGCTGCCCGTCCGAACGTTCCAGACGGACCGCCGGATCAGGTCGTCGGGGATGATTGCGACGGAACCGCCGAGTTGGGGGTCGCCGGCGGTGCGGAGAGCGCCGTCGAGCTCCCGGCGAGCGATGTTGGTGACGTCGGGCCCAGGTCGTGAGGTCGTGACCGTTCCCAGACGATCACGTGCCAGTGCCCGAACCGTTCGTCGCGGTCCAGCCTGAAGCCGAGTCGGCGGAGCAGCGCGGCGAAGGTGTCGGGACCGCGCGCGGGGATGGTATTGAGGTCCTCGAAGTAGAGAAAGACGCGACCGGCGCGCCCAACCGCACGTGGGATGTCCGACTTGTGGTGGGCGTCGGAGGCGGCAGGGAGGATCAGCGTCTCGCCGAGCCGGCCGGTGAAGCCGATGTAATGGATGCGTCGGTCGCGGAACTCGGGTACGAAGGCAATCTTCTTTCTGGGCGTCGGCTCCAGCACCGGATCGAGACGAGACGCGACCGCATAGGGGTACTGGCCGGCTGATACTTCGATGAACACGGCATCGTTCGGCTTGAGTGCCGTTTCGATGAACCGGGTCGCGGACTTGGATCCGGCGGCCGGATACGGCGGTCCGCCGCCCGACGCACCGACGACGAGGAGGACCGACACCGCGACAGCGACCACGTCGAACGCGACTCGCAGAGCCTGACGGTCGGTGAGCGCGGCGCGCAGGTATCGCAACGCGCTCGCTGCACCGATCGCGAAGATCGGAACGAGCCACACCGACAGTCGTGCGCCCCCTCCCGCCTCGGTCGGGCCGAACGGGAGGACGCTGATGACGCTCGCGGCGATCGCGGCGGCCAGGAGCAGGAGCAGGTACCTGGCCCGCAGAGACCACACCGACCCGGGCCGCACGAACGCGTCGGCGACCAGGGCGACGAGCGCGGCGGTGAGGATCAGCAAAGCCCACCAGGTCGGCCCGCCCGAAAACACCGCCGCGACCCGGCACAGATGGGTCACAATGCTCGAGAGCATGCCCAGCGGATTGGCGTCAAACCCAATAAAGCCTTGCTGTTTGACCTTCCACCAGATCTGAAGGGCGCGCACGTTGTAGGTCCTGCGCACCGCCAGCGAGAGTCCGAGCGACAGCATGAACTGGCCCGCGACGGCGAACACTCGCATCGCGCGGTCGTCGTTCGGGTACAGCAGGAGCATGACGCCGGCGACGCCCGCCGCGATCAACGCGAACGGACTGAAAAACCCGACGACGAAAGACCCGACGACCCACAGCCCGACCGCGCGTCCCCCGAAATGCACGCGGGTCAAACGCGGGAGCACAGTCACGATCCCGACAACGATGAGTGCGTCGATCACGTAGGACTTCACTCGGCCCGAGTAGATGATGTTGAATCTCTCGGACACGAGGGCAGCGCTGAGCAGCACACTGATCGACCAGACGAACCCGAAACGCCGGAGCGCGACGTACAACACGGCGGGTGTGACGACACCTGCCGCGAACGCGAGATCTGCCATTGCCTCGGGTGCGCTGACCAGCTGGTGCCACACCATCAACGCAGCCGTGAAGCCGGGAGCAGAAAACCCGACGGTCATGAAGTTGCGCAGCGACCCTTTGGTGGCGCCAAAGGCCTGCCACGCGTCGTCGCCGAACAAACCGTCATGGGGTAACACGTGTCGGCGTGCAACGAACGCGGCCGCGACTAGGACCAGGATCGTGAACGCTTCCGCCGAGCGGCCTTTCGCAGCCGGTCGGGTGTCACGTCCCGCGACCGCGGTTTCGGCGGCCGGTCCATCCTCGGAGGTGAGCACGACCCAGTTTGGTCCACATTCGCGGCCCCACACGACGCGACTGGCACGCGGCATCACGCCGAAGCGGACTGAGCGGCGGATTGAGCGCGCCGCTGTCCGACCTCGCCGTTCGCAGCCCCATTGCGCTCCGAAGATCGTCCGATCGGAGGTGATCGTGCCTGACGGTGCGGCGAGACGTTCGTCCCGACCTGTCGTCCCGGCGGGTCTTGTCAGCCGTTCGTCCATCGCGACCACGGCCGAACCGGTCGCACCGAGGTGCAGCAGCGGCAGCAGGGGAAAGGTTCGGCGCGTTAGGCGATCACGAACGGTTTCGTCGTGTTAAACGTCAACCCGGTGATCGACACCCGACCGTACATCTTCGGTCCGGCCTGGTTCGCACATGCCTCCGCGATGCCCGGCCCGTTGCGAGAGACGCCGTGCGGAGACACGACGTCCTCGTCGTGGAACTGGCCGATCACAGGATGAGTTTTGAAGAGTCCGTGGGTCACCTTGCCGGTCGCGCTCACGTTCTGGGACTTTCCGCTGAGCGCGACCGCGACCGACAGGACGGACGTGCGGCCGTCCTTCCAGGCGATCGTCGCGGCCGCGTGCAGTGTGTGCGGATGCGTCAACAGTCCGCAGGTCTGACCGGTCGTGAGCATGAGCGTGGTCTTCAGGTTCCCCGCGCCTCGCGTGGGGCTATTCGGGGAGCACGAAACAGGGTGATCTTCATGTCGACCTGTTGCGGCAGACGCAACGCGTTCAGGCCGGGGGTGATGGTCGCTCGACCCGACTGATTGGTCGGTGCGGGCCCGTCACATGCTGCGGCTTGCCCGCCGCACCGACAGGACTTATCCCGGCCCGCGACGAAACCAGCACGACAACCACCATGGATCCCCGCGGCCCACGCATCGCGTCACCCCACGTTCTCGACGCCTGCACAACGTACCGGGCGCAGCGTTTTCGGCGCAATGACAAGCGGCGGAGCGACTGCACGCTCGTCGCAGCCGCTGCTCATGTCGGAAGGTCCGGTCCAGACCGGACATCCCTGCGCGCACCTCTCACGGCGATGTCGACGTCGTCGACCTCGTCGACGGACGTCGCAGTTTCGTGCGGCTTCGTCACCCGTGGCCACGATGACACAGTCCGCAGTTCGCGCGGTCCGAGCCGACGAACGGAGGGTTCGTGATCTATCGGCTTTCGGTTCGTCTGAGTCGTGGATGTTGGAGTGGACGCGATGACCGGCGGGCTCTGTGACCTGGCGCGCGATGACCACAGCGTGGTGCGGTCCAACATCGACGGGCAAGTTGAGCGAATGTGAGACGATGCCGGTGGCGAGGTCAGCGCCGCGGCGGATGATTACCGGTCAGACCGAACGGGAGTATGCGTCAACACGGTGCGCGTGTCGGTGCAGCCGCGCGTCGGCCGTCATCGGCGATCGGCGTCGAGATGGGGGATCGCGGCGTCGATGACGACGCGGGCGCGGGCGTCGGCGAGCGTGTAAAAGATCCGGCGGCCACGTCGTTCCGAATCGACGATCCCGTGGGCGCGCAGGAGGCGGAGTGCGTGAGACACCGCCGATTCACTGGTGCCGGTCGAGAGGGCAAGGTCGCTCACGCAAGCGTCGTCGTTGACTCGCAGCTGCACGAGCAGACGCAGTCGGGTCGGGTCGGAAAGCATGTCGAAGAGCTCGGCCATGACCGCGATTTGCTCGCCGGCGGATACCTCACGGCCGTGTTGACGGCGGCGGGTGCGGATCGGCGACACGCAACTTATGATATCTGAACAGGTGTTCCGATATTTGTTAACATGCAGCGCGACCGCGCTGACACGAGAGGAGGTGGGTGATGGATTCTGACGGCTATCCAAGTCCGTGTTTGCCGATGCCCACTTCCCGGACGTCGCGTTGAGCTGAGCCTCTCAGAGGCGGCTCTTTGATCTGTCTGGCCTGACGGTCAGGCGCGTACTCCGGGCCTTGCTTCCGAGAGGAGGTAGCCATGGCGATGCGCGAGTCGTTCCCGACGCGTGGAGTGTTGCGCCGCCCGCAGTTCCGCCCGGCTGACCTGCTGGTCGGCGCGGGCGTCTTCGCGTTGTTGTACGGGATGTTGCGGTTGGGGCTCTCGGTGACCGCACCGACCACCGGCCATGCGAGCGCACGACTGTCGACCGATCCTGTTCTCCTTCCGTACTACGCACTGCGTTCGCTGGCGAGAATGTTCATCGCGCTCGGGCTCTCGGTCACGTTCACGTTCGTGTATGGAACCGCGGCAGCTCGGTCACGTCGCGCGGAAAAGGTACTCATCCCGGTGCTCGACATCTTGCAGTCGGTACCGATCCTCGGCTTCTTGTCGATCACCGTCACCCTCTTCATCGCGTTGTTTCCCCACTCGATCCTCGGTTTGGAGTCCGCGTCGATCTTCGCGATCTTCACGTCGCAAGCATGGAACATGACGTTCAGTTTCTACCACTCGCTGATCACCCAGCCGAGCGACCTTGACGAAGCGGCACGACTCATGCGGTTGACGAAATGGCAACGGTTCTGGCGGCTCGACGTACCGACCTCGATGATCGGCCTGGTATGGAACGGAATGATGAGCTTTGGGGGCGGCTGGTTCTTTTTGACCGCGTCTGAACTCATCACCGTGAACGGGCAAGGTCACGTGCTACCCGGGATCGGGAGCTATGTCGGCACGGCGAGCGCCAATGGACAACTTGGCCGCGTGCTCATGGCCATCGGAGTCATGATCGTGCTGGTGCTCGGTGTCAACTTCTTGTTTTGGCGTCCGCTGGTCGCGTGGTCTGAAAAGTTCCGGGTCGAACAGAGCGAAGCCGCCGAGCAGCCCCGCAGCATCATGCTCGACATTCTGCGCCGGTCCCGACTGCCGCGCCTCGGGGGCCGGCTGTTGCGGCCGATAACGGTTGGCCTCGACCGGATGACTCGCGTGTTCGGACTCGCGGACCGACCCCTGGCCCCGAACGTCGCGCGGCGCCGTGCCGGTGACGCCATCTTCGCCGTCACCACAGGCGTTGTGGCGCTGTTCGGCGCCTGGAAAGCGTTGAGCTATATCGACACGCATGTCGGACTCGGTGAGTTCGGTCATGCGTTCGGCTTGGGCGCGGTCACGTTCGGTCGCGTCGTCGTGCTCGTGATCGTCTCCACGTTGATCTGGGTGCCGGTCGGGGTGAAGATCGGGATGTCGCCCCGATTGGCGCGCTATGCGCAACCGGTCGTGCAAATCTTCGCGAGCTTCCCCGCCAACTTTCTGTTCCCGTTCTTCGCCGCGTTCTTGATCGCGACGGGCATCAGCTTGAACTGGGGCGGAATCGTGCTCATGGCGCTCGGCGCGCAGTGGTACATCCTGTTCAACACGATCGCCGGCGCGATCTCGATTCCTTCCGACCTGCGCGAGGCGATGGACAACTTCGGCGTCCGCGGTTGGCAGCGATGGCGACGGCTGATCATTCCCGGCATCTTCCCCGCCTATGTCACAGGCGGGATCACCGCCTCCGGTGGCGCGTGGAACGCGTCGATTGTCGCCGAAATCGTCACCTACGGTCACCACAAACTCATCGCGACTGGCCTGGGCGCGTACATCGCGCAAGCCACCGCCGCGCATGGACAGTTCGCCAAGGTCCTGACCGGCATCGCGGTCATGAGCATCTACGTCGTCACCGTCAACCGGGTCGTGTGGCGACGTCTATACCGGCTGGCAGAAACGAGATACTCGCTATGACACATCCGCAGACCAACCGCACCACGATCCTCGCCGCGGATCACGTCACGAAGTCGTTCACCAGTCCCGACGGCACCCCATTGCCGCGTGCTGGACGACATCAGCTTTGAGCTCCACGAAGGAGAGATCGTCGCGCTTCTCGGAAAATCCGGCTCGGGCAAATCGACCTTGCTGCGCTGCCTCGCCGGCCTCATCGGGCCCACGAGCGGCCACGCGCTCTACAAAGACGCCCCGGTGCTGTCCGCGAACGCGGGTGTCGCCATGGTGTTCCAGACTTTTGCGCTTCTTCCGTGGCTCACCGTCCGTCAAAACGTCGAACTCGGGCTCGAAGCCCGCAACGTCGCGGCCGCCGAGCGCCGCGAGCGGGCCGAGCGGGCGATCGATCTCATCGGCCTCGACGGCTTCGAATCCGCCTACCCCAAAGAACTCTCAGGCGGAATGCGTCAACGCGTCGGGTTCGCTCGCGCGCTCGTCGTCGAACCCGACGCCTTATTCATGGACGAGCCGTTCTCCGCCCTCGACGTCCTCACCGCCGAAAACCTGCGCACCGAGCTCCTCAACCTGTGGGAACGTGACGACTTCCCGACCCGAGCCATGCTCATCGTGACTCACAACATCGAAGAGGCCGTGCTCCTCGCCGACCGCGTTCTCGTCTTGTCGTCGAACCCAGGACACATCCGCGAGGAACTCGACGTCGAACTCGACCGGCCTCGAGACCGACGCGAACCGGCCTTTGAGGCTCTCGTCGACAAGATCTACGGGATCATGACCGGCCATGAGGAGATCCCAAGAGCCGCGAAGCCCGTCACCCCCGCGCAGCCATCACCCATCGATGAACCGCTCCCCGCCGCAACTGTCGGCGGGATGGCCGGCCTCCTCGAAATCCTCCTCGCGCGTGGCGGCAAGGAAGACCTCCCCGCGCTCGCGCACGACCTCGTCTTCGAGGTCGACGACCTCCTCCCCCTCGTCGACGCAACCGCTCTGCTCGGCTTCGCCACGGTCGACGATGCCGACATCCAAATCACTGCCGACGGCCGCGAGTTCGTCGTCGCCGACATCCTCGCCACGAAAACGCTCTTCGCACGACACGCCGCCACCCGCGCACCGCTCGTACGGGCCATCAACAACGCGCTGAGCTCGAGTATCGACGGCAACCTCCCCGAAGAGTTTTTCCTCGACATCCTGCGCCGCGGATTCTCCGACGACGAAGCGCGCCACCAACTCGACATCGCGATCGACTGGGGCCGCTACGGCGAGCTCTACGACTATGACGCCAACACCGGCCAGCTTCGAAGCGAACCCGGTGCGATCAACAAGGAACCCGACCCCGTCGACGCCTGACCGACGCCGGACGCCCAGTCACGCAGCACCACGCAACACGCACAGCTGTCACCACTCGCGCTCTCGGTCCGAAGACTGTCGAGCCGGTCAGATCAGCGACACCGAACTCGCCTGAATTCCAGCGGTTCCGGACGTCGGTTCGCGCCACGCTCGCGACCGTCGACCCTCCCCCCACCGCACAACGGAGGTGTCCTGCGCCGCCGCGGGCTGGACGCCGCCTCGGATCGCGCCAGCCGTTCGTCGTCAAAACCGACGGTGAGCTTCGCCAGGTCGACGTCGGGACCGGGCGGACCTTTGACGCGGCCGGGCGAAGGCGAGGCGCGGTCGGGCTTGCGTGCGTCTCCTGCCGACACCTTGCGACCGCCCGCACGCGGCGGTGCCTGAATCGGAGGCCAGTGGCCTTTGTCCGGATGGGGCGGTGGCCGTCCAATTCCCGAGATGCAGCGGCGACGCTGGCGCGACGGCACTACCGACGTCGGCGCGGCGACACGAGAGACGGAGCAGCGGTGGGTACAACGACCGCGAGCGAGCTCGAAAAGAGGTGATCGCTCGACGCCTCGCGAACGCCTCTCGGCTCACGATGGCTGGTATGGAGAGGACGCGGTGAGTCGCGAACCGGTCGCGCCGGCACTGAGCCGTTCGCAGTCCCGCCGAGTCGCCGCGTTCGCGTCGGCCAGCCTGACGACGTGTCCTCAGTCTGGCACCGTCGCCCGGCGGCGAGTCCAACACGCCGTCAAGCGCGGAATCGACGTTGTGGGCGCGTGCCGCGCTGCTCGTGCTCGCCTCACCGCTGCTGGTTGTCGTTGCCCTCGCGGTCAAGTTCGATTCGCCGGGGCCGGCGTTCTTCGCGCAGACGCGCATCGGACGCGACATGCGGCCGTTCCGGATCTGGAAGTTCCGCAGCATGCGCCAAGGTGCGCAGACCGAACGCGTCGAATTCTCCGACCGCAATGACGTTGCGTTCCCCCTGTTCAAGCTCTTCGATGATCCACGTGTCACTCGGGTGGGCCGACAGCTCCGGCGCTGGAGCCTCGACGAGCTGCCGCAGCTGTGGAATGTGTTGCTCGGCGACATGAGCCTGGTGGGCCCGCGGCCTCCGTTGCCACATGAGGTCATCGCCGACGGTCTGCGTCAGTCGATGCGAATGCAGGCACGGCCTGGAGTGACCGGACCCTGGCAGGTGAACGGCCGCAGCGCATTGCCGTACTCGGCCGGTGTCGCGCTCGACATCGAGTACGTGCGCAACTGGTCGCTGGCAACTGACCTTCGAATCCTTCTCCGCACGCCATCGGCGGTTGTCACGAAGCGAGGAGCGTACTGATGCCGACCATGGATTTCGAGCACTGGCGCGGCCGCAGCGTTCTCGTGACTGGTGTTGGCGGCTTCGTCGGAAGCGGTCTTGCGGAGGACCTCGTTCGCAAGGGCGCCAGCGTCGTGGGCATCCTGCCGCGACTCGCCGGGAAACCGACTGCTGCAACAGCGCGGCATCGTGGACCATATCGATTTCGTACGCGGCAGCATCACAGAGCCGGGCCTTGTTGAGCGAGCGATCAACGAGTACAGCGTCGACACGGTGTTCCACCTCGCGGCGCAGGCGATCGTCACCGTTGCGAACGCCAACCCGCTGTCAACCTTCGAGTCGAACGTTGCCGGAACATGGCAGGTACTCGAGGGTGCGCGGCGCTCTCCATCGGTGACGCGTGTGGTCGTCGCATCAAGCGACAAGGCCTATGGGAACCAAGCGATCCTTCCGTATCGGGAGGACACGACGCTGGAAGGCATCTACCCGTACGACGCGTCGAAGGTCTGCACAGATGTGCTCGCTCGCTGTTATGCAACGTCGTTCGGCTTGCCCGTCGCGGTGGCGCGGTGCGCCAACATCTACGGACCGGGGGACCTCAACTGGAACCGTCTCATCCCGGGCACGATTCGTTTCGCACTCGAAGGCACGGATCCGTTGATCCGCAGTGACGGTAGCCTCGAACGCGACTATCTCTACATCGGCGACACGGTCGCCGGATACCTCGCGGCGGCGGAGCACCTGCCCGAGGTTTCCGGTGAGGCATTTAACTTCGGAACCGAAATTCCGGTTTCGGTGCTCTCGGTCGTCCAACGCATCGTCGAAATCGTGGGCGACGCGAGCATCGAGCCGCGTGTGCTCGGCGTCGCGACCAACGAGATCGATCGGCAGTCGCTCGCGTCGGGTAAGGCGGCCGTACGGCTCGGTTGGCAGCCGACGGTCGACCTCGACGACGGGCTCGCCCGAACAATCACGTGGTATCGCCGTCACCTGACGGAGGCGAGTGTTCGTGAAGAGGTCACGGTATGAAAGTCGTCGTCCTTTGCGGGGGTATGGGCACCCGCGCATACCCGTACACGACCCGGATCCCGAAGGCGCTCATGCCGGTGGCCGGGATGCCCATCGTCGAGCAGGTGATGCGGATCTACGCCGATCAAGGGTTCGACGAGTTCGTGCTCGCGGTCGGCTACCTGAAGGACGATATTTCGCGCTACTTCAGTGCGCAGCGACCGTTGGAATGTCGAGATCGTCGACACGGGTGACGCCACCGACACCGGCGGCCGCATCTACAACTGCCTGGATCGTGTCGGTGCGCACTTCCATGCCACCTACTGCGACGGCCTCGGCGACATCGACCTGCGCACCTTGACGAAAGAACACCTCGAACGTGGCGGCGCGACGATGACGACCGTTCAGCTTCGCTCGCAATACGGGGTCGTGCAGACCGACGGTGAGGGTCGGATCGTCGGATTCCTCGAGAAGCCCGTGTTGGCAGACCGGTGGATCAACGCCGGCTTCTTCGTGTTCGAACGCGAGACATTTGCGTCCGCGACGGGCGAGAACCTCGAACGCGACGTCTTGCCCAGGCTTGCAGCACGGCGGACCCTGCACGCGCACGAGCACTACGGCTTTTGGCGATCGATGGACACATTCAAAGACCAGCAGGAGCTCGACGAGCTGTGGATGCCGTATTCGGCAGCGCTCGACGACCGTTTGGGTTGCGACGACCCGGACGCTGCACCCGACTGGCTGATCGAGCGATACCAGCTCGTTTCGGAGGGAATATGAGCACACAGGGTTTGCAACACCAGCGCCGGCTCGGTCTCGGTCCTGTCGACGTGACGGTAGGAATGCCCGCGGAGCTCGCCGACAAAGTTCGCACCAACACGCTGTATCGGCGGATCGTCAAGCCGACGGTGCGACGCTTGAGTCGCCGTAGCCCCAACGGCAACGGTCACGCACAAGCACACGATCTGCTGCCGCCCGTTCCGGTCGCGCCGCCTGAACCGGCGGATCTCGACGCCGAAGGTCGAGCGATCATCGAGAAGATCGCCGGTCAGGAGTGGTACCACTCGATCGACCTCGGTCACGGCGTCATCACCCCGGGCTTTGTCGACCACCGAGATCAGATGCCCTACTACGCGTTGCCCGCGTCCCTCGCTGGCAAGCGGGTCCTCGACGTTGCGACATTCGACGGGTACTGGGCGTTCGAGTTCGAGCGGCGGGGTGCACAAGTCGTCGCCGCCGACATCGCCCGATGGACCGAGGCCGACGTGCCGCGGGTCATGCTCCCTTACGCCGATCATTTCGGGCTCGATCGCCGGACAGGCACCGGTTTTCGCCTCGCACACGAGATCCTCGGATCGCAGGTCGAGCGCATCGAACACAGCGTGTATGACCTCGACCCCGACACAATCGGGACATTCGACCTCGTGTTCATCAGTGATCTGCTGGTGCACCTGCGGGATCCGCAGCTCGCGCTCGAACGGGCATATTCGGTCTGTCGCGGCGAAGTCCTCGTCGCCGATGTGTACACCCCCCAACTCGAGGGTATGGGCGACCTCGCGCTCGCGTTGTTCACGGCACCGAGCGAGACATGGTGGTTGCCGAACATCGCGACGCTCACCGCGATGATGACGACCGCCGGCTTCGAGTCGATCGGCGAGATCTCGCGGTTCGCTCTCCAAGCACGTACGGACGACACGATCCACAAAGTCGTGCTGCGCGGTGCCGTCAACGGACAACCCGAATGGGTACGCGAAGCGCTCGAGTACAAGACCGCGGGCTCGCACGCGCGTGTAGCCGGAGCTGATCATGACGCAAGCACAAACCTGGTTGCGTAAACAACGGACCCTGCATGCGGGACCGTTCGATGTCACCGTGTCGATGCCCGTCGAGGTCGCCGAGCGCCTGCGCGCCAGCGCGGTCTATCGGCGTGCCGTGAAGCCCGCGTTGACGCGGCGTCGTCCGCAGGCGACAGCGCCCGAACCCGACGCCGCGCCGACCGTGCCGATTGACTTCGAGGGCCGGGCCTTACTCGCACGCATCGGAGAACTCGACTGGTACCACTCGATCGACCTCGGCCACGGTGTGGTCACGACAGGTCTGGTCGACCATCGCGCGCAAGTGCCGCTCTACGGGCTGGCCGATTCGCTCGTCGGCAAGCGAGTACTGGACGTCGCGACGTTCGACGGGTTCTGGGCGTTCGAGTTCGAACGTCGCGGCGCCGAGGTCGTCGCGCTCGACGTTGCGAGCTGGAGCGATGTCGACATGCCGCACCGCATGCGACCTCATGTCGCCGAGTTCGAATTGGACGGCCCGACCGGCGCTGCGTTCGCGCTCGCGCACGCGATCCTCGGCTCGCACGTCCAGCGCGTCGAACGCAGCGTCTACGACCTCGACCCTGAGTGGATCGGGACATTCGATCTCGTCTTCATCAGCGACCTGCTGCTGCACTTGCGTTGCCCGCAGCGCGCGATCGAACGTGCCGCGTCGGTGTGTCGCGGCGAGCTGATGATCGCCGACGTTTTCACGCCGATGCTCGAGGGCTTCGGAGATCTTGCGCTCGCGCAATTCACGGCTCCAAGCCACACGTGGTGGCTCCCAAACATCAAGACCCTCTCAACCATGATGAGTGTCGCGGGGTGTGAGTCGATCGAAGAAGTTGCTCGTTTCGTGCTCGACTGGAAGGTCGATGACCCGATGCACAAAGTCGTGTTGCGGGGCCACGTGAGCACCGATCCGCTATGGCTGCGGACGCATCGCGACTGGGCCGCCTCCACCTCGCCGAAGTGGAAGAGCGCGGCGGAGCAACCGGCGTGAAGATCGCATTCCCGTACCCGTCGTACTGGCCGTACGTACGACGCGGCGCGGAACGATGCATCCACGATCTCTCGAGCTACCTCGCCCAGAAAGGCCACGACGTCGAGATCATCACGTCGACCCCAGGACGCCCCCGCGTCGCGTACGAGGGCGACGTCAAAGTTACATACCTGCGTCAGCTGAGCCATCCGCTGATGTACCAATACCTGCCGCGGTTCCGTATCGCGGCCTTCGGTGCGGATGCGTCACGTCACCTCGTACGAGAGCGTCCCGACGTCGCGCACCTCCTGAGCTTCTCCTACGTCAACCTCGCGCCCGCGCTGCGCGCCTTGGTCGATATGCCGTTCGCGTTCCAGGTGATCATGCGCAATCACTATTGGAGCACGCGCTACCAGCGGCTCGCGTACGCGCACCTCGTCCGCTCCGCCGATCTCGTGTTCGCGCTCACCCAGGGTGGCGCGGAGGCCGTCACCAAGGAGCACGGCGTGCCCTGCGAAGTGCTCCCGCCGCCGGTCGACACCGAGCACTTCCAGCCCGTCGCGCCCCGCAACCAGGAGCGTCCGACCGTGCTCTTTCCCGCCGATCTCGCCGACCCGCGCAAGGGTGCCCGGCTGCTCTTCAAGGCATGGAACCGAGTGCACGCCGAGTGCCCCGCGGCAGTGCTCGCGCTCGCCGGCCCGGTCGGCATGGCTGGCTACTCGCAGGATCGCGGTGAACGGCTGTTCGGTCAGCTCGGCCTCGTCAAGGATGTCCGCGCCCGCGCGCAGATCGAGTTTTGGGGACCGGGCGACCGCGGGGGGTTGCCGCGCTGGTACTCAGAGGCCGCTGTGACCGTCCTCCCGTCGGTCGAAGAGGCGTTCGGCATGGTCCTCGTGGAGAGCCTGGCATGCGGTACGCCTGTCGTTTCCAGCGCCTACGACGGTCCCGGCGAAATCATCACAGATCCGCACGGTCGGCGCGACCGTGGCGCTCCGCGACTGGTCTGATCTCGACAACACGAAACTGGTTGACGAGCTCGCCGTCGCGATTCTCACTGCGATCGATATCTCGCGCTGCCCGGAGACCGTTGCGACATGTCGCGGCGCACGCGGACCAATGGAGTCTCGAGCGCGTCGGCGCGCGAGCCGAAACGATGCTGTCGTCGATCGTTGACGCTCGCCGGACGCGTCGGAAGCGTTCGGCATGACGGCGGCAGACACCCTCGTGCTCGACGTGCTCGACGAGCTGCCGGTGACGGATACCGTCTACCACGACCTCGCGTACACGCGGCCGTTGACCGCTTGTCTCTATGAAGCGGTCACCGAGCGGCCCGAAACCGACCGCATCCTGCTCGTCGGGCCGAACGTCGCGCTGGCGCAAGCGCTTGTGGGCGACCATCGGCCCGTCGAGATCTGGCACGTGCCCGAAGTTGCGATCACGGAAAACCTGCGCCCGAACGTGACCCGTGCCGGGAACCTTGATGACCTCTTCGCCGGGCCTACCGAACACGACCCGTTCGACGTGATCGTGCTCCCGCTCGTCCTCGACTCGGCCGCAGCCGACCCGGCGGCGCTGCTCACAACGGTGCGTCACGTGACGGCTCCAGGCGGTGTCGTGGTCGTCGCAGTCCGCCGCGCCGGTGGTCTTGACGCTCGACTGCGGGCGGTCGCCGGCCGCTCGATCTCTTCGGCGAACGCAAATTTCCGACACTCCTGGAGTTGGCCGACCGCAGCACCGCATCGCCTGCTCGATACCGAGGCGCTCCGCGCCGCGGCGCGCGCAGCCGGCCTCCGACTGACGGGGACGGAACGGGTCGTCGACACTCGACCGACCGCGGGTGTGGACGCATTGCCATTCACGGTTTGGCTTCGCGCCCATCTCGCCCACGCGGCGAAACGAGCTGTTCCCGCACTACGCGACACACTCGTCGCGACACTTACACCGTTCAACGACCACGTCGGCGGCAGCTACGGTGCCGACGTCCCGATGGTCTCCGTGATCGTGCTGGGCGAAGAAGCTGACCGCGCCCTTCGACTCGTCGGAGACCTCGAAGAACAGACCTACCCGCGCGAACGCATCGACGTCTGTTTCGCAGTTCCGGACGCGCAGGCCGCCAACGCCGCGCTGCGCGCCGCCCGAGGTGAGATCGTCGCTTTCACCGACGAGTGGTCGCGCCCACCTGCCGGATGGGTGGAGAGCGGTGTCCGCGCGATGGGCGAGTACACGGCCGCGCTCGCCGGCGGGGTGCTGGCCGCCCAAGGCAGCGCAGTGCCGTTCCTGGCATTGCCCGACCGCAAGCTGCGAGTCGGCGGTCGAGGGTTGTACCTCGCGGCCAACTCGTTCTACATCCGGGACGCGGTCCTCTCGGTCGGCGGGTTCGACGAACATGTCGGCCGGGCCTGGGGGTGGGACAGCACCGCCGCCGCTCGCCTGCGGGCCGCCGGCTATCCCACCGCCGAGGACGAAACGCGCGTTTGTGTTCCGCAGCTACCCCTTCCCACTTGATCGCTCGTGGATCCGGGAAGAGTTCGAACGCACCCGTGACCTTCCCCTCGCGGTGCGGCGAGACCCGAGCTTGCGGCACCGAGCTCTCGATCGTCGCTACTTCGCGTCGGAGCGAACCCGCGCCTTCGATATCGCACTTCTCGGTGTCGGGCTCGCCGTCGCGCGCCGCAAGCCCGTATATGCGCTCGTCCTCTCGCTGCCCTGGACACGATCGATCGTCGAATACGTCGATCTGTGGCCCCCGACCGAATGGCGCACGTCGATTCGCAACCTGCGTGGCATCCTGTTGCGTAACGCGATCTGGCTCGCGGGGCTGACTGTCGGCTCGGCGCGCGCCCGGCGGTTGGTGCTGTGAACGCCGTCGAGGTGCACGGCGTACGCAAATCGTTCCGCCGTGTACAGCGGGTTGCGCGACACCTTTCGGCGGTCCGAGTTCGATGTCGCGCTCGCGGGAATCGACCTTTCGGTCGCCGAAGGCGAAATCTTTGGCTTGCTCGGCCCGAATGGTGCCGGCAAGACCACCCTGATCAAGATTCTCTGCGGTCTGGTCATCGCCGACGAGGGCGACGCGCGCATCGCCGGATTCGACGTCTCCGAAGGCGCAGCCGCGCGACGCGCGATCGGCGTCGTGTATGGCGACGAACGCAGCTTTCATTGGCGCCTCTCGGTACGCGACAACCTCCGCTTCTTCGCGCGCCTGTATCACATGCCGCAACAGACTGCCGATGCGCGGATCGACGAGCTCATCGCGCTCGTCGGTCTCGAACATGCCGCCGACCGTCGAATGCTCGGGTTCTCGTCGGGTATGAAGCAGCGCGCGTCGATCGCGAGAGGTCTCTTGCACGATCCGGCGGTCGTGCTGATGGATGAGCCGACGCGCACGCTCGACCCGATCGGCACTTTCGAGCTGCACTCCCTCATTCGGGATCGGATCGCGGCACAAGGCCGCACCGTGTTGGTGGCGACAAATCTGATGACCGAGGTCGAGACCCTCTGCGACCGCGTCCTGCTCATCAACCGCGGCCGACCAGTGCTGCACGGTACCGTCGGCGAGTTCCGCGCCGCATTCCGGCCCGAAACCGTCTACCGATTCCTCGTCGAAGGGCCAGTCGGCGCCGCGCTCGACGCGCTACCGGCGATCGCGGGCGTGCACCAGGCGCGCGTCGAGGCTCGACGAGCGGATGCCGCCGAGCTCGTCGTGACTTTCGACCGCCGCGTGAGTGCACTCCCGGCGATCATCCGTCTGCTGGTCGACGCGAACCTCGAAATCGTCAGTTGTCTCAAGGAGGAGGTTCTCGCTCGACCAAGTGTTCCGCGCCGTGGTGATCGAACCACCGGAGGCTGCATGCGTGCCGTAACTTCTGCGTACTTTCGCCGCGACTGGCTCGTGTGGTCGAGCTACCGTTTCGCCGCACTCTGGCAGGTCATCGTCGTGACCTCCGTCGTCGTCGGTGTCGCGTTCGCGGGAAATTCGATCGTCGCCAAGGCGAAGGACTTCAACGGGTCCCAAAATTTCGCATCGTTCGTCCTCGCCGGACTCGCGTTCACCGACGCGTTGTTCTCCGGCCTCACCGGCCCTTCTCGAGCCGTGCGCGACGGCCAGACATCCGGCACACTCGAACCGATCCTCCTCACGCCGGTTCGCACCTGGCAGTTCATCATCGGATCGAGCGTGTTCCAGATCGTGCTCGCGTTCTTCCGGGCCGCGCTCCTCCTCTTCGCGGCAGTCGTGTTCCTGGGCTACTGGCACCACGCCGACATACCGGCCGCGATCCTCGTGTTCGTTCCGGCATTCGTGACGTTTCTCGGTCTTGGCCTCCTCGCGTCGGCTTTCACGATGGTGGTCAAGCAGGGAGATCCCGTCGTCGGCGGCTACATCGCGCTCTCGGGACTCCTGGGCGGGACGCTGATTCCCATCACGTTGCTTCCGTCGTGGGTGCGGGGCATCTCGGAGTTGTTGCCGTTGACGCACGCGCTGAACGGACTGCGGCTGGCTCTGGACGGCGGCAGCCTCGCTGCTGTCGGCGGATCGATCGGCGTACTGGCCGTCATGGCGGCCATCGCGCTGACCCGTCGGTGTCATCGCCGCGAATTGGGCGACCGGACACGCTCGGAGGGAGGGTTCCCTTGTCGTGTACTGATCTCCCGTTCGTCTCGATGATTGTGCCAACGTATCAGCGAGCACAGTATCTCCCGCACCTCTTCGCGGCGATCGGCGCTCAGGTATATCCCGCAGCTCAGTTGGAGTTAATCGTCGTCGACAACTCGTCGACCGACGACACCGAAGCGGTCGTCGACGCGTGGGCGCGCGCGCTGCCATTTCCGATGCGGTTCCACCGCAAAGAGAACAACGGTCCGGCGGCGTCCCGGAACGTCGGCGCTCGCCTCGCGCATGGGGAAGTTCTCGCATACACCGACAGCGATTGCATCCCCGATCCACGCTGGATTGTGAACGCCGTCCGGCATCTCGAGTCGGGCGTCGATCTGGTCGCCGGTCCGATGATCGGGTTGCGGCGCGGTCGGACGGCCTGGTTCAGCACAAACAGATCTTCCACGACGACGGCACCTATCCCACCGGCAACGTGATCATGTGGCGACGCTGGTTCGACACCATCGGAGGCTTCGACGAGCAGTTCGGCATCTATCCGTGGGGCGGGCTCGTCGCCGGCGAGGATACCGACTTCGCCTGGCGGGCACGGCGGGCCGGCGCAACCGTGCAATGGGCCTACGACGTGCGCGTTGGCCATCAGATTGCGGCGGAGCCGACCGCGATCCAGCTCCTTCTCCGACCGGCCATCCTGCAGATCTTCCCGCGCCTGTTGCGGTCCATTCCCGAGCTGCGCGAGACGCGGCTCTGGCACCGTTACTTCGTCGACGAAGAGCATTTTCGGTTCGACGTCGCCGCGGTCGGCCTCGTCGCCGCTTCGCTCGCGAAGCGCAAGGCACCACTCGCGCTGACGTTGCCGTGGCTCATGTCCCTCGGGCCGACGTTCCAGGCGTCGTGGCGCAGAGGCGGCGCCCGGGCCGGCGCGGCTTACATCGCAACGAAACTGCACGCCGGCATCGGTGACGCGCTGGTCCTTGTGTATGCGAGTGTTCGCTACCGAAGGGTTGTGCTGTGAATCGCATGTCGAAGGACGACGTCGCGACCGAGCTCAGCGTGAATGCGTGTGACGTGTGTCCCATGGTGTCAGTGGTCGTGTCGACCCGCAACCACGGGCGGTACTTACCCGAGACCTTGGCGGCGATCGCCGCTCAGGACGTTGAGAGTCTCGAGCTGATCCTTGTTGACAACGCGTCGACGGACGAGACGGAAGTGCTGGCGCGGACCTTCGCGGTGGAGACGACGCTCCCGTTCATCTACGTTCGTTTGACCTCGGATCGCGGGCCAGCGGTCGGACGAAATCACGGTATCGATCGTGCTCGCGGTCGGTTCGTCGCGTTCACCGATTCCGACTGCATTCCGAGCGTCGGATGGGCTCGCGAAGCCTTAGCTGTCTTCTCCCGACCGTCTCTCGGGATCGTGCAGGGCCGCACAGAGTGCTACGAGACGCGTGCGCCAATGTTCAGCCACTTCATTGAGACGCGTCGGTTCGACAGCTCGTTCTCGACGTCAAACGTCGTGTATCGCCGATCCGCGCTCGCCCGACACCAATTCGATGCGTCGTGTGCGTATTGGGAAGATACCGACCTCGGCTTCCGCGTCCGCGCAGACGGCTGGGAGGTGGCGTTCGTATCCGACGCGGTCGTCTACCACCAAGCCGTGCCGCAGAGCGCCCGCAACTGGCTGTTGTGGCCCGCACGCTACGCGAACTGGCCCGCGAAAGCGGCCCGATATCCGGAGTTTCGCCGCTCGTTGTTTCTGCGCGTATGGGTGCGTCCACTGCACGCGTGCTTCGACCTCGCGCTTGTCGGCGTCGGTGCTTTCACGATTGGTCGCCGTCGACTAGGTCTCATCCTCGTCCTTCCTTACGTCGCCGCGTTTGCCCGATCCCGCGGCTTGCGCGGCCACGCGCCGCCGGTCAAAGCGGGTCTCTATCTCGTCCGTGACGGCGTCGTGTTCTGTTCGCTTGTAGGTGGCAGCGTCCGAAACCGAACGGTGGTGCTCTGATGGATATCAAGACGTTTCGTGCCGCGCTGCGTCGCGCGTGGCTTCCCGCGATTCTCTTGTTCGGCGCCGCGATGTTCGGCTCCTTCATTTATGTACAAAAGCGTATTCCGCCGACCGCGACCGCGTCGGTCGCGGTACGCGATCCGCTCACCGTGAATCCAGGTCAATACACCGCGGCCGAAGTGTCGTTCGACTCGATCGTGAAGAGCGACCGACTCGCGGAGCTCGTGGCCAAGAAAGTGGGCGGAAGCGTGAAGGGTGAACTGTCAGTGCAGGTCGTGATCCCGGCAGACGGCATCAACATCAGCCCGCTCTATGTCGTGCGAGCTCAGGACCCCGAGCGCGGCGCGCACGCTGCGAATCGTCAACGTCGCAGTGGCACAAGCGCGAACGCTTTACGGCCAACTCAACGACGATTCCAACCAGATCACGGTGCTCAACCAGCAGGAAGCCGCGGCCCAGCGCGAGGTCGCGACGCTTTCCACCTCATACGACTCGTTCGCGGCCGCGCATGGCGGCGATTTTTCGACGGAGCTTGGCACGGATCGCGCGGCGGTCGACGCCTTGAACGATCGCATCTCTCAGGCCCAGGCCGATGCGGCTGCAGCCCAGAGGCTGAATGATCCCGCGGCCGCGGCCGCCGCGGCCGCGACCTTGAATAACTATCTCGCGCAACTGAAGCAAGCGAACGCCACCCTGGCTCCCCTCGAACAAGCAGAGCCGACGTATCTCGACTTGGCCGCGAAGCTGACCCAGGCGCGCACGGACGCGACGCAGCTGAGTGCCCTCTCCCAGTCGCTGGTCGCAAGCTCCGTCACACCCCTCGACCAACGAGTGAAGGCTCTCGACTCGGCTCAGCTCCAGAGCAAGGGGTTCATGACGATCCTGGTCTACCTGCTTGGCATCATCGTCGGGTTGGTGCTGGCGGTCGGGGCCGTGTACTTGGAGGCCGCGCGACGACGCGGCCGCGAATCGGTCGCGAGCGTCATCGCGGCGCTCGGTGCTCCCGCGCTCGCCCGCATTCCGCGGCGGGCTCTCTCGGAGGTGAGCTAATGAGCCAGCGCGTCTACAGCCGTCTGGGAAAACGGAGAATGGCCGAGGCTGCATCGGCGGCGGGCCCCCAGCGTCAAGGCAACGGTGCGGGCTATCTCGATATTGCGCGCCCTGACGAGCGGCGGGCTCGCCCTACGTTCGACGAGGAGGCTGCCGTCGCGGTCGATGCGTTCGACACTGCGTCCCCGCGTCCGTCGACTGCCGCAGCCGAGACATTCCGTACGCTGGCGTTGACCGTCGACCTGTTACTCGCGGAGTCTTCGATGCGCTCGCTCGTCGTGCTCAGCGCGATGCCGGGCGACGGCCGCACCCTCACCGCAGATCTCCTCGCCCGAGGTCTCAGCGAGATCCGCCCACCGGTTCGTCTGCTCGACGGCGATCCCTTCGAAGGTCCGAGGCGCCGGCCGCTCCCGTGGACGAGCGCGCCGCACGCGATCGACCTGACCGACGGCTCGGCGAGCGGGGCCGACTTCGCGCGACTGCCGGTCGCAAGTGGCGTCTTTGCGAACCATCGGGAGTTCCTTGCGGTCGTGCGCGCGCGGCTCATGATGGAAACCGCGGCGGGCGCAACCGTTGTGATCGACGTGCCGGCGTGCCACACCTCCAGTGTGGCGTTCGCGGTTGCCGAAATGGCTGACGCGGCGATCTACGTCGCCCGTACCGACACTGAGGCATCGAACATTCACGCGGAGATGCGAGCCCAACTGGACCTACTCGGAGTTCGGCTGCTCGGCGTCGTGTTCAACGAGAAGTAGCCGACGTGCTCGGGGCCGTGATCGTGAACTGGAACGACACCGCAGCGACCATCACCGCGTTGTGCTCGGTGCAAGCCTCGCAGCCAGTGCTTCGCGTCCTCGTCGACAACGACTCGAGCGATGACCCGACGTGCGAGACGCTGTCGATATTTCCGGACGCGATCGTCGACCGCTGCGGGCGAAATAGCGGCTACGCCGCAGCCTGCAACCGCGGAGTGCGCGCGGCGCTTGAGCACGGGGCGTCGCACGTGATGATCATGAACAACGATGCGCAGCTCGCGTCCGACGCATTGGATGAGCTCGTTCGCGCCGACCGAAATTGCAGCGGTCGGATCCTCGCTCCGCTCGTCGTGTATGCGGACGAGCCGGGCACGGTATGGTCGGCCGGCGGGTATCTCGAGCCACCATGTGTGCGTAACCACCACTTCGGTCTCGGTGAGCCATCGAGCAGATACTGTCAACCGCGGCGGGTCGACTGGGCCACCGGCTGCGCACTGTTCTTCTCCGCGGACACGTTCACTCGCATCGGGCCATTCGACGAGAAGTTCTTCTTATACCTCGAGGACGTCGACTGGTGCTTGCGCGCCCGGCGGAAAGGCGTCGAGACCTGGCTGGTTCCCGGCGCAGTCGTGCGCCATGAAGTGTCGCGGACGACGACTCGTCTTCCTGACGAGACACTTCGCTATTACGCATATCGAAACCATTTCCGGCTTGGATTCCGCCACGCACACGGGTGGGAACGCGGTGCGGTCGCAGGTGAGCTGGTCTGGACCCTCGCCAAGATCGGCATGCGCACGATGGCGTTCCCGGAATACCGACACAACACGTGGTATCACGCGCGAACTCGCGCAATCCGCGACTTCCTGCTCGGTCGCTGGGGGCCGGTCCCGTCGGGACTCGTGAACACGCCGGCATGAACTCCGTGATCGCGCTTGCGCGACCTGCGCCTGCGCGCCGGCCCGTCCGGCGCTTGATCGCCGGCGCGGCCATCGTTGTCTTCGTCATCGCCGCGGTCAGTTCACTGGGCAGCGTGTTCGGTGTTCTCCTGCTGATGGCGCTGCTCAGCGTGTTGATATGGCAGGAGCCGGCATGGGCGTCTGTCGCCCTCGTCGCACTGGTACCCCCAAATCGCTTCTTTTCGTTGCTGATCTTCCACTACACGCATTCGCAGTCGCTGACGGTGCTGTCCCAAGCTTGGAAAGACTTGCTCATCGCCGTCCTGTTCCTCCGCGCGCTCGACGAGATCATCATGCGGCGTCGGATCAAGCTGCACTTCACCGACGTGCTCGTCATCGCATATATCACGGTCAGTGTCTTCTACCTTTTCTATTCAGGCGACACCGTGAACGTCTCTGTCCTGGATCGGATACTCGGATTCCGTGCCGACAGCTACTTCATGCTGGCCTATTTCGTCGGGCGAGGCCTCGTGTTCGAGCGCCGGCATATTCGGTGGCTGCTTCTCGGCCTCCTTCCGGGAACCGCGGTCGTGTCGGTGATCGCGGCTGCCCAGTTTGCCTGGTCGGGATGGTTCAACCGGCTCTTCGATCGTCTCAGCTTCTCCGCCTTCATCAACGGTCAGGGCAAATTCGGCGATGTGCAAGTAATCCAGAGTCGCGGCATTTCTGGCGTCAATCTGCCGCGCGCCAGCTCTCTGTTGCTTGGCGACCTCGCGCTCGCTTTTTTCTCGATCCTCGCGGTCGCAGTCGCGGCCGCCATCTTCTTCACTGCGCAACGAAACGTAAGCCGGATGTGGTCCGGCGCAGTCGTCGTACTCGGAGTGGCGTCGATTGGTTTTTCCATCACGCGCAGTGCCGCGATCGCTGTCGTTGTGATGTTGTTGTTCATGAGTGTGCTCAGTCGGCGTCCGCTGCGCATGGGCCTTGTCGTCGCAGTTCTCGGCGTCGGGTTGCTCGTCGCATTGATCAGCGGGGTGGTTTCGGTGCAGGCGATTGACGCGCTGAGCAACCCCCACGAGGCATCCATCCAGGGCCACGGCGGAGCTATTACCCGTGCCCTCGAAGTTGTGCAGGAGGAGCCACTCGGCCGCGGTCTCGGGACCGCGGGCACGATCGGTCAACGGCTCTTCCCAGACGACGCGGTCACGACGGAGAACTGGTATCTGCAGATCGCGACCGAGATGGGTGTCGTCGCCGCGCTGTTGTTCATTGCCTGTTCTGCATCGATCGCGTTCGCGGCATTTCGATCGTACCGACGCGTGCCGCGACCCTGCCCTCTCGCGGGTGTGTCTCGCCGTCGTCGGCGGCAGTCTCGGGTTCTTCATCTTGGGCAACGCATTGGACGTGTGGGAGGTTCCCGTCATCGCGATGGCGTTCTTCTTGCTCGCGGGCATCGCGGTCGGCGCGCAAGACGTCGAAGCCGAACCTGAGTACGAGGCGTCCACGTGAGGATCGCCGTATTCCATAACCAGCCGTCGGGAGGCGCCCGGCGCGCGCTGCACGGCTTTTGCTCGCATCTTCGTGCCGAGCACACCATCGACGTGTATACCTTCACCACCGCCGACGACACGTGGCTCCATGACGCCGATGTCGCCGACCGTGTCGTACGGTCGGAGCTGCGTCGTCGCCGCCCCATCACCGCGGGTCTTTACCTCAATGATGTCGCTCGGGCGCGCGATCTCTCGCAACTCGTCGCGGCGTACAAGGACGTTGCGGGACGCGTCGACGACGCGGGCTACGACGTCGTACTCGTCGACATCTGCCAATACACACTGGTGCCGTCGGTCCTCACCGACCTGCGGACGCCATCGGTGTTCTACGCCCACAACGGTCCGGCATGGCTCGAAGATCGTTCCTGGGACCCACCGACCGACCTTCGGGCCCGCACGCGCGACGTGTGGCACCGCCCGTTCGCCGACGCGCTCGCACGGCGCGTGGTCAGGATCCAGGCCGACGCGGCACGGGCCGCGAGTCGCGTCGTCACCAACTCGGACCACACCGCACGGCGATTGCGGGCTGCGTATGGAGTCGACGCGGTCGTGTGTCCTCCCGGCATCGACATACCGCCTGTCGTGCCGACGCCGGAGAGCGCCTACGTGCTGTCGGTCGGAGAGGTGGAGCCGCGTAAAGGGTACGCGTTCCTCGTCGACGCCCTGGCCTGCATCGAGGAACCGCTGCGCCCTCCGCTGCGCATCATTGCAAATCGTGCGAACCCGATCGAGCTCGCGCAGCTCGTGCGTCGCGCGCGCGGGGCGGGCGTCAACATGGAGATCCTCGTCGATCCGCCCGCCTCGCTGCTCTGGTCGTCGTACGACGAGAGTCGCCTGTTCGTGTACGCCGCGCATCATGAGGCGCTCGGACTGGCGCCCCTCGAGGCCATGGCGCGCGCGACGCCGGTCGTTGCGATCGGCGAAGGTGGCGTCGCCGCGACCGTTGTGCCCGGACGGACCGGCGAGCTGACGCCGCGCGATCCTGGCGCGTTCGGCCACGCCGTGCGAGCCCTCCTGATCGATGACGGGCGACGCCGACGCTACGGCGCCGAGGCTCGCCGCGTTGCCGAGTCGAACTGGAGCTGGCCGGCTCGAGCCGCTGCCCTCGAGTCGCTGTTGGTGGCCACCGCGGAACAGCACCAGGCGAGCCTGCAATGAAGATCGCACTCATGGGCCGGTCGCTCCGGGGTCAGGTGTCAGGCGTCGTTCGTTACACGACTGAGCTCGCCTCCGCCCTCTCGCGCCGGATGCCCGATGAGGTGACCGTCTTCGTCACACGCGGCAAACGACGGCCTCGAAGGGTTACCGCTGGCCCGAGTGCGCGCACCCTTTCGCACGAGATCCGAGTACAGCCGCGCCTTGTGGGAACAGACCATCGTGCCGTACCAGGTTGGCCGACTCGGTTTCGACGTCTACCACTCGCCGAACTACATCCTGCCGCTCGCTGTGCACTGCCCGACCGTCGTGACCGTCCATGACACGGCGTTTCTGGATCCAGCTCTTCACAGGATGCGTTCGCATCTCTATCTGCGGACGCTCACGACGCTTGCCGCATCGAAGGCCGATCGCGTCATCTGCGTGTCACAACACACCTATGACGCATTCACCGCGCACTTTCCGGGCGCGACGACGCGCGCTCGTCTCGTTACCGAGGGTGTGAATCCAGATTTCGCGCCCCGTAACGAAGCGGCTGTCGTCGCATTTCGGCGTCGACACAATCTTCCCGATCGTTACATCCTCTTCGTCGGAACCTTCGAGCCACGCAAGAACCTGGCCCGGCTTGTCGACGCGTTCGAGAAGGCGACCGCAGCAGCCGGAGCGCCGGACTATCTCGTGTTGTGTGGCGGGTCCGGCTGGAAGAACGACGATGTCTTCGCGGTATCGAGAAGTCGCCGGCACGCGAGCGGATTCGCGTCCTCGGGCACGTCGACGATGCCGACCTCGCGGCTGCCTACTCGGGTTGTTCGGTCTTCGTGTATCCGTCGATTCTTGAAGGCTTCGGACTTCCACCTCTGGAGGCGATGGCTTGTGGCGCCCCAGTCGTCACCTCCAACATCTCGGCCTTGCCGGAGACTGTCGGCGACGGGGCGCTCACCGTCGATCCGTTCAACGTCGACGAGATCGCCGACGGTTTGATCCTGCTTCTTTCGGATGACGAGGTTCGAGAGCGATTGATCCACGCCGGACTGCGGCGAGCAGCTGAGCTGAGTTGGGATGCCGTCGCCGAACGAACGCTCGCGGTGTACGAGGAGGTCGTGTGAACGTCGCCCTCTACTACCCCTGGATCTACCTCAGAGGTGGGGCCGAGCGCGCACTGCTCGAGACCGTGACTCGCAGCCGCCACAACTGGACGATCTATACCAATCACTTCGAACCCCAATCGACATTTCCAGAATTCGCCACACTGAGAGTCGTTCCGCTCTCAAACGTTCCCGTGCGACGCGATATGAGCGCCGTGTTGGGTGCGGCTTTGACGGTGGCGCTCCAGCGAGTCAACTTCGAATCGCACGATCGCGCGGTCGTTTTCAGTGAAGGGCTCGGTAACCTGATGGCCGGACGCACTCGAGTTCCGACCACGTGCGTGTGCCTGACGCCGCTCAAGGTCGCCTACGACGCGATCACAAACGAGCGCTTCTTCATGAACGCGCCGCGGCGTGGGTATCGCGCCGCCTTCGCCGTGTACCGGGCCGTTGACCGTCACACCTGGCGCCACTACGACAAGGTGTTCTGCATCAGCGAAGCGGTGCGCCGACGACTGGTGACGCACCGACTTGTCGACCCGGCTCGCATCGAGGTCGTCTATCCGGGAGTCGACCACACGCGGTTTTTTCCGATCGGACGTTCCGATCCATATTTCCTTTTGCCGGGGCGGATCATGTGGCAAAAGAACATTGAGCTCGCGCTGGAAAGTTGGCGGTTTTTTAAGCCACACCCGAGCGACAATCCGTTCCAGCTCGTCATCGCGGGAATGGTCGACCAGAAGAGTCGTGCGTATCTCGAAGCGCTTCAACGCTCTGTGGCCTGGCGCGAAGACGTTCACTTCGTCGTCTCGCCGACCGACGACGCGTTGCGAAAGCTCTACCAGGATTCCCACGCGGTGCTCTTCACGGCGCCAAATGAAGACTTCGGGCTCGTGCCGCTCGAGGCGATGGCCTGCGGAAAGACGGTGATCGCGCCGGGCTGCGGCGGCCCGACGGAAACTGTGGTTGACGGAAGTACCGGTCTTCTTGTTCCGAGCGAAACCCGTTCTTTTGCCGCCGCGATTCGCACGTTGGTGTTCATGCCCGACGATGTGCGCCAGGCGATGGAGCGGGACGCACGTCAGCGGGCAATACAGTTCGACTGGGATCGCTTTATCAGACCCATCGACGACCATCTCGATCATGGATACGAGCGCCTGAGCGAGCGCAGGTTGTCCGAAGGCGCGAGACTGTGACGGCCGACGTTCGTGTCGGCATCGATGCGTGGGGCCTCAGCGGATCGGCGGCGCGCACCGGAATGGGGCAGTACGCGATGGCCCTCCTGAGATGGCTTCCAATTGTTGGCGGCGTCGAGATCGTCGCGTACGGTGCGCCGGGCGAAGACCGACCCAGGTGGCTCCCGGGTACGGTCGCGTGGCGTACGCCAGGTGCACGACGCCTCGGACGGATGGCCGCAATCCACAGTCGCACGGTCGTGTTCCCGGCAGCGGCAGCGGCCGACGGCTGTCAGGTGTTTCACAGTCCTGCGGTTCACGTGCGGCCGTCGTTTCCTCCGCTCGCACGCGTCAACTGCCCCCGGATCGCGACGGTCCATGACGTCATCCCGCTGTCGTACTACGGCCAGGCTCTGCCGCCTCGAGTGCGGGCGTACTACCGCTGGAACCTCGGACGCGTCGCGACCGCAGACCGGATCCTGACCGTGTCGCAGCACGCCAGACACGAGATCGCGAAATTACGCCGCGTATCTCACGAGCGAGGATCGAGGTCGTGCCCTCCGCCGTCGATTTCGACGTGAACGACGACCCCGGCGCGTTGCGCGGTATGCGCGTCCATGCGCCCTACATCCTTTACGCTGGGTCCTACGAACCTCGCAAGAACCTGGTCGGAATGCTGCTCGCATACCAACGGTATACCTCGACGGGTGGCACCCTCCCGCTCCTCGCGGTGACCGAGGCCGAATCGGGCCATGCGCGCACCGTCCACGAGGTGCTGCGGGGACTTGCGTGCCGTGACCGCGTGCGACTCGTGCACGACGTCAGTCAGCAGAATCTTCGAGCTCTGTATTCAGCAGCGGCCGCTGTGGTATTCCCAAGCTTGGCCGAAGGCCTCGGGTTGCCGCCCATTCAAGCCGCGGCGTGCGGCGTTCCGATCGTCGTTTCCGATCTTCCGGTCTTGAAAGAAACAGTAGGCGCGATCGCGACGCTCGCCGACCCTTCCGACGCTACCTCGCTGTGTCAGGCGATTGTGCGTGCGACGTCCGATCCAGCCGTTCGCGACAAGTGCGCCCGCGAAGGCCCGAGCATCGCGGCACAATTTCATCCCCGGCGATGTGCAACGGCACACGCCGACATCTATCGTGCGTGTACGGAGCATCGTGGTGCGCCGGTCTGACATGCGCAGACGCGCGGGCTTCGCGATCGTTGCTGCCCTCGCCCTCCTCGCCGTCGCCATCGCGTCGACCGGCGCCAAGACGTCGGGGCGGCCCGGTGTGACCACGCCGCCCGGACCGCCACCATCGGCGAACGAAGTGCGCGCATTGCTTCCGCCGGGTGTCGTGCCACCGCTCGTGCTCACATACTTCTTCTACTGGTACAACGCCGCCACCGGCCAGCACCTGCGAAAACAGGACGGACTACCAATTCACCTGCCAGCCGTGCCGGCGCCGTCGTGGAAATCGATCCCCTGGTTCGAGCGACAGTTGACCGACATGTCGGACGCCCGGGTCGATGTTGTCCTCCCGGACTTCTGGGGAACGAGCACGGCGCAGGCGTGGAGTACCGCGGGGTTGCCGCGCCTCGTCGCCGCGCGCGACCAGCTCGTCAAGGAGGGTAAGAACGTCCCGTCGATCGGGATGTTTTATGACACGTCGATCCTCAACGGACTGGATCTCACGACCGCAAGCGGCATCGATACCTTCTACAGCAACATCGCTGCCTTCTTCCGTCTCATTCCGAAGAGGGACTGGGCGCTCGTCGACGGTCGACCCATCGTGTGGCTGTTTCTCCCCCAAAACAACAAGTTCGATCAGCGCGTGTTCGACGCGACCTATGTACGGTTCCAACACGATTTCGGCGTGCGTCCTTTCATCGTGCGCGCCACAGGCTGGAACTGCGCGACGACTGAGCCCGGTTGCGCCGAACCGATCCATACCGATGCCAGCTTCGTGTGGGGCACTGCACAGGATGGGGTTCAGATCACTGACGACGTCGCAAGCGCCGGCCCGGGCTACGACGACCGCCTCGTACCCGGTCGCAAGGGCACCTACGTGTCGCGTCAAGGCGGCGCGTACTACCGCAAGAACCTGACCGAAGCGGTCGATTCCGGTCGGCCGCTCGTTGCGATCGAAACCTGGGACGAAATCCACGAAGCGAGCGCCATCTGCCAGACCGTCGAATACGGACGTCAATACATCAACATGACGCGATCGATCATCGATGCGGCGAGGAAAGGAAAGCAATGAGCCCGAACCGGAAGGTGATTCTTCCGAACGATCGTGGGATGTTGGAGGGCGGCGTATTCGTATTGCGCGCGTGGGTGGGGCCCGACAAGGAGATCGTTGGGCGTATGCAATGGTCAATCGACGACGAAGAGGAGGATCACGCCTACGCGCTCGGAACGAACGCGATTATCCGCACTGTGCACTCGTTCCTGAACCTCGTCGATACCTACGAAAACGCAACAGACGACCGCCCGTGATCAGGCAGGCTGTTGGCGTCGCATGGCCTCGACGCGAACGAGTTCGGTGTACTCCTTCGATGGCTCGATACCGAGCTCGGTACTGACGAGACCGGAGTACCAGACGTACTGCCGGCGGGCCTCGGACAGATTGCCCTCAGCGAGGTGAGCGCGGCTGACCGCGCGGTGGGCGCTCTCGCGCAACGGCTCCAATCGCACTGCCAGCAGCGCGCTATCGATCGCGGCTGCGTACGCCCTCGCAGTCAGATACCGGGCGGACAACGCCTCGAGCGCGTGGAGGCATAGCTGCTTGCACCGTTCGCGCTCGAACAACGCCCAGTCGTCGCTCCAACCCACCAGCAGCTCTTCGCCGAACATCTCTGGGTGGGGGAGCGACTGGTTGCGTGTCGCGGGCCCAAGCAACGTATTGGCCTGCTCACGCACGTGGCTGACGTCGATGACCACTTCCGGGGCGAGGCCGACCGTGTCGCCGGAGCAACGCAACAAGCCCTCGCCCAGCGGCTGCGTGCGCCACACCGCATTCCGCAGATTTGCGCGGGAACGTGCCTCGCTGACCTCGGGCCAGAGCTGCCCCGCGATATAGGAGCGACGCTGTTGGTGCGGATGCAGAGCGAGAAACGCGATCAGACGCCTCGACGCGCGCGGTAACGCGACACGTTGCGGGCCCCGCAGCAAGCTAAATCGCCCCATGAGTTGGATCGCGAACTCCGGACCAGCCATCCGAGATCCCCAGGTTGTCGAGTTCGCCCGGATTCGGTCATCATCTCAGTGTTCACAACGCACGCCCAGGTCATTTATTAATCATGCGTCACGACCGGGTGCAAGAGGAACGATCGCAGTTCACGCGCCGTTTTCAGAATTCGTGTTCGAATCGGGCTGCTTCGTCGCACGCAGCCGTCCAGCGGTCCGCCGGTCGCATCGTTTCGACCCTCACAAATCGGTCAGGATGATGGTTTCCGCCTGAACAGCGCACTTCGCTCGGCCGAATTCGCCCCCAGCATGGTCGGCGGTCGCGACGTCCGCACCGCCGCGGGGAACTGACGACGGTGCCAGTCGCGGACGCAACGGACATCCGGTGCGGCAACGAGCACCCCGGCGCGACGGTTCGCCTCGGTCGGACTCGTCGCGTGACGGATACCGGGTGTCGTGAATCCGCGAGCCTTTCGCCCGCGCCACCGAGCGACGCGTCGCGTTGTTCTGGCGAGCGCGTGACGGTGCAGGTCGCCATTTGTTTGGGATGCCCGTGAGTAGGTGATCGCCGGGTTCGGCGAAGCGAAGTGGAACGCGCGCCACAAGATGTGGGACCGTCGAGGCGACGAGGACGTCGCTTTGGCGTTCACGAACGGAATTCGAGGCCTTCGAAGTCGCCGGAGGTGCGCCACCGCTCGATGAACTCGAAGAACGCCACTGGACCGAGCGGATAGCCGCTCATGGCGAAGCGGGCTTTCGGCCCGAGTGGCTGTCCCTCGTTGTTGTAGTAGCCGGGCGTGCAGTCAAGGTTGCCCAGGAACGATGCCGGACTGCTCTCGAGCAGATGCATCCACTCCGCTTCGGCTGTCTCGGTGACCTCGACCTGCTCGGCTCCAACGTCGATCGCGTGTTTCACGATTGCGGCGATGGTGCTGCCTGCCTCTGCGAGGTTGTGGGTGATGTTCGAGATCAGGTTCGCGGCTTGGCTGAACCCGACGATGAACAGGTTGGGGAACCCGTGGACGTGCATGCCGTGCATCGTCTCCATGCCGTCGGCCCAGCGTTCGTCGAGCGTGATCCTCGACCGGCCGACGGTCTCGAAGCCGGCACGGCGTGCGTAGCTCGTGCCGACCTCGAAGCCCGACGCGAAGATCAGGCAGTCGAGTTCGTAGTGCACGCCCGCAACCCAGACGCCGATTTCGTCGATCCGTTCGATTCCTTTCCCGTCGGTGTCGACGAGATGGCAGTTCGGTTCGTTGTAGGCCTGCAGGTACTCGTCGTGGAAACACGGCCGCTTGCAGAGTTGGCGATACCAGGCCTTGAGTGCCTTCGCGGTGACGGGATCGTCGACGATCCCGTCGACCCGGGCGCGGATCTCGTTCATCTTTTCGAGGTCGCTGTCCTCGAACGCACGCTCTGCGAGCTCCGGGGAGAATTCCTCGCCGTCGCTCATCGCGGCGACGATGTGGTCGCGGATCCGCTGCGAGATGTCGGTCCAGCCGTCTTTCACCAGGTCCTCGTCCGCGAAGCCGCCGGTCTGCAACGTCGCGAAGTTCAAGAGCCACTTGTGCTGCCATTCAGGTTCGAGCGTCGCGAACCACTCCGGATCGATCGGATGATTGTTGCGCTCGTCGATCGACGACGGTGTGCGCTGGAACACGAACAGCTCGCCCGCGTCATGTGCCAATCGAGGAACGCATTGCACCGCGGTCGCGCCCGTACCGATGATCCCGACTCGCTTGTCGGCGAGGTGTTCCATCGGCGCTCCGGCGGCGTCGCCCCCCGTGTACGGATAGTCCCAACGACTTGTATGGAACGAGTGCCCGGCGAAGGTCTCGATGCCGGGTATTCCAGGCAGCTTCGGCCGATTCAACGGTCCCGTCCCCATGGCCACGAAGCGAGCGCGGATCGCGTCGCCGCGGTCGGTGCGAACGACCCAGCGCGACGACGGGTTGTCCCATTCGAGCGAGGTGACCGCGGTGGAGAACAAAGCGTGGTCGTGCAGCTCGAAGGTCTTGGCTATTCGCTGGCAGTGCTCGAAGATTTCCGGCGCGAGCACGTACTTCTGCGACGGCATGTGCCCGGTCTCTTCGAGGAGCGGCAGGTATATCATCGCGGCGGTGTCGCACATCGCACCCGGATAGCGGTTCCAGTACCAGGTCCCTCCGAAATCGCCGCCACTCTCGATGATGCATACGTCGTCGATGCCGGCTTGTTTGAGCCGCGCTCCGGTGCACAGACCCGCGAACCCGCCGCCGATGAACGCGAGCGTGACGTCGTCGAAGCGTGGCTCGCGCTCGACCCGTTCGGCATACGGATCGTCGAGGAGGTACGCGAACTTGCCGGTCGGTTCGAGATACTGGTCGTTGCCGTCGGGTCGCAGCCGCTTGTCGCGTTCGGCGCGGTACTTGGCCCGGACCGCTTCGCGATCGACCGGATCAGCGGCCGAGTCGAGCATATGTCCCCGCTTCTTTCGACCGGCGAGCTCGTCGATCGTTGGTCCGACCCGATCGGCGTCGGTTGCACTGCTGTGCGATCAAATCGATACAACGCCGTCGGGTTGTGCGTCAAGGTCGCAACGACCGCCCCGCGGCTGATCTGAGCCAACCGGCCGTGCGCGGACGCGCCCCGCGTTCCTCGATGGAGGGGGAGTCCGTGGCCTGATGCACCCGCGCGACGACATCGGCGAGGGTGGGACGCGAGTGCTGGACGGCGGAGCTGTGTGGCGACGAGCCACTTGAGCAGGTTTGACGTGGGCCGCCGTCGCCGTCGTTCGATGCTTGTCGAGGCAGCGTCAGTCGCCGGCGCGATGCGACGCTCGCCAACGCGCCCAAGGGTCTACGAGCCGCTTGCTTGCAGGATCGACCCGGCACCGCGTCGGCCAAGCGGCGCGGGAACTCGTCGAACGCGCATCCTTGCCCGTGCCACCCCGATCCGGCGTCTGGCATAGCACTTCGAGACCGCGAGCACGATCGAACCGACCTCTGTCGATTCGGGGTCGACCCCCGTGCCCGGGCATGGGGCGCCGGATCGCGGAGTCGGCGTCGGGATCGGCACCGGCGGGCGGGCGCCGTCGCAGAGGTGTAGGGATACGTCGTGGCAGGCTCGCTGATACCCGCGACGTTTCGCGGCTACCGAAGAGTGTGGCTGGGGTCGGACGTGTTGGCGGGACTGACACTTGTGGCCATTGCCGTCCCCGAGCAGATGGCAACCGCACGGTTGGCGAACATGCCGGCCGTGGCCGGTCTGTACGCGTTCGTCGCCGGTTCCCTCGTGTTCGCGGTGTTGGGGCGCAGCCGTCAGATGTCCGTCGGAGCCGATTCCACGATCGCGGCGGTCTTCGCGGGCGGCGTCGCGGCGGTCGTCGCGGCCGGCTCGCCCCGTTACATCGATCTCGTCTCCTTCTTGGCTCTCATGACGGGGGCATTGGTCGTTGCGGTCGGGTTGTTGCGACTGGGATGGATCTCCGAGTTTCTTTCGACGCCGGTGATCACCGGAGTCTTGGCCGGGATCGCCGTGGAGATCCTGGTCCGCCAACTTCCCGCCGTTTTCGGGTTGCCGGGCGGCGGCACCACGACGTTGGGCAGGCTGCGACAGTTCGCCGATCAGATCGGCCACATCAACGGCTGGGCGGTCGGGATTTCTGTCGGCGTGTTCGCGGTGGTCATGTTGGCGGAACGAATCGACCGGCGCATCCCCGGCGCATTGATCGGCCTGGTCGCGTCGATCTTGGTGGTCGCCGTCGTCGGATCGAAGTCGCACGACATTGCGGTGCTCGGCTCGATCCACGGTGGTTTGCCGTCGTTCGGAATACCGACGGCATCCTGGGTTGACGTGCGTCGCCTGCTCGTCCCCGCGCTCACGGTCGCGTTCGTCTGCGTGGCCCAAACGGCGGCAACCATACGCGCGTCGAACGACACGGCATCCGACATCGCAGACTTCAACCAGGATCTCGTCGCCATCGGGGCTGGAAGCCTCGTCGCAGGGTTCAGTGGATCGTTCGCCGTGAACTCCAGCCCGCCCCGCACCGCGGTCGTGACCGCCTCGGGTAGCCGATCGCAGCTCACCGGCGTGGTGGCCGCCGCCGTCGTGTTAGCCGTGGTCCTGTTCGCGACCGGACTGCTGAAGGATCTGCCCCAGGCAACTCTGGGGGCCATCTTGGTCTTCGTCGCGACCAGGCTGTTCCGGGTCAACGACCTGCGATCGATTCTGCGCTTTGACCGGCTCGAGTTCGCGTTGGCGGTCATCACGCTTGGGGCGGTGGCAGCGTTCGGAATCGAACCGGGAATCGCAGTCGCGATGCTGCTCGCCCTCGCCGACCGGACCTATCGCGCTGCCCGGCCGGCGGAGGTCGTGCTCGGTCGCCTGCCGGGTACCGACCATTGGGTTCCGAGCGACGTGGGCCGCCCGACCGAGCAAGTGCCCGGCGTGATCGTCTACATGATCTACGCCCCGATTTGGTACGGGAACGCCGACTACGTCCGGTCGCGCATCCACAAGATCGTCGACGCGGCAAGCCCACCAGTGCACGCATTGGTTCTCGACGCCAACGCGATCTCCGATATCGACTACACGGGGGCGCGGACATTGGGCGAGCTCGCCACAGAACTCGACCAACGCGGAGTGAACCTCGCTCTCGCCCGCTCGTCTCACCTCGTCCATCATGACCTCAAACACAGCGGGCTGCTCGCGAACTTCAGCCCAGACCGCCTGTTCGCCACCGTCGAAGATGCAGTCGATGCTCTGACGCCCGGACGCTGAACACCGGCAATGCGCGCCCCCGGGGGCCTACCGCGGGATTGATCGCGTGCATGCGACCGCTCTGACCAGCGTGGGTGAGCCGAGCATCGTTCACGTTGTCCGTCGGCAGACCGCCCTGGCCCTCGTCGTGTCCCCGCACCCGGACGCGCCAAGCACCCGAAGATAGGCGTCAGCGAAGATGACGATCGAGACGCGCTGCGCCGCACACCTCGCGAGCGCGCCCGACCGACCACCGTTCCCGACGGCCTCTGCGGCAGGGCCGCATGATCACCGCGCAACAACCAGTCACCGTCACCATCTCCGTGTTCAGATGGTGGTGAGTCGGTAGATCGTGTACGCGACGCCGAGCAGGATGAGGAACACGCCGAACCCGCGTCGCAGTACGGGCCCTTCGACGCGATGGGCATATCTGCTCGCCAGGAAGCTCGCGGGAACGAGCCCGACCGTGAGTTGTCCCGAGATTGCCCAGTCAATGTGTCCGAGAGCCCAGTGTGTCGCGAGGGTGGGGACCGCGAGAAAAGTGATCACGAGCAGGCTGGTACCGACCGCTTGACGCATGCGTAACCCGAACACGAGCAGGTACAGCGGCACGAGCAGGAACCCGCCACCGTTGGCGAGGAGGCCCGTGAACAGGCCGACGCCCGCGGCGGCCAACACGAGGAGAAGACGGTTCTGACGGCGAACCGTCCCGGCGTCGCGGGTGGACTGCTCGATCGGGCGGACGACGCGCAGTCCGACCGCGACGAGCACCACGCCCGACAGCACGAGCAAGGTCGGACCGCCAACCACGCGCGACAGCACCGCGCCGCCGATCGCGGCGGGGACCCCACCGAGAAGCGTCCAGGCCGCGGCGTGCGGCCGGGCATCGCCACTGCGCACATAGGCGATCGAGGCGACCGCGGCGCCAGGAATCGTCGCAGGGAGAGGTGACGCGACCGCGATCAATCCGGGGGCACCGAGCAACGACAGCAGGGGCGTTGCGATCGACGAACCTCCAACACCGAAGAGCCCTGTCAGCGTCCCGATCGCCGCGCCCGCCACAACCACGAACGGCCACGCTGCCATCCGACGATCCTGTCACGCGGCGCCCGCGCCACGGGTGCGCCAACATCGCTGCCCGAACGCGCAACGTCCCATACGCCAATATCTCTCGGACGGGTCAGTGACCGTCAGCACCGGGGTGTCGGCGAGGGCCGCTGACCCCAGATTCTCAAACGGTACCGGAGGCCGGTTCGGCTTCCCGTCGCCGTGGGGCGCGCCGTTGCGTTGAACCGGAACGGTGCCGCGGACCGTGGATGTTGCAACGGCGCCGGACTTGGCAGTGCCCCGGTTCGTCGACGAACGTGATGGTCGTCTGCAACGCCCGATTCGGCGAAGGTTTCTGACGCCCTTCCCGCGACGGAGCAGGCGATCGGCAGGCGGCCGTCACCGGGTACGTCGTTGCGTGCGGCGCGATCGACGGTCTCAGGATGTGCGATCGCGAATCGTGCACGAGACGTGCATCGTGTTGATGCCACGGATGAATATCCGGTTGCCCCATTCCGGGGTCGCGGCGAGCTGCAGTCCGGCGGTGCGGTCCAAGATTGCGTCGAACGCGATCTCGGCTTGGAGTCGCGCGAGATGTGAGCCGAGGCATGCATGAACTCCGGCGCCGAACTGCAGGTGCTGACTCGCGTCGGGTCGGTCCACGCGCACCTGGTCGGCGGTGTCACCCCACCGACGTGGGTCGCGATCGGCCGACGCAGGGCTGGCATAAATGACGCTCCCGGAGGGCAGTTCGGTGGCGCCGAGTCGAGTGGGACGCGTCGTTATTCGACGTACGAAGTGGTTGGGCCCGTCGAAGCGCAGCAGCTCGCAGACCGAGTTTCGTAACAAGCTGCGGTCGGCGCGGAGCTGCACCAGCTCGTCGGGCGCGCCGAGCAACGCGAGCGTGCCTGCAGCAATGATCGACGCGGTCGGTTCGTGTCCGGCCATGTACAGCGTGACGAGCTGCGCGACCAGATCTTCCTGCGAGAGACACTCGCCGTCGACGCGCGCGTGAACGAGCGCCGACATGAGATCGGCGGCAGGCTCCGCTCGTTTCCGGTCGGCTTCCTCTTGCAGGTACGTGTACATCTCGTCGAGCGCGTCCAGGCACGTTTCCCGCTCCGCCGCGCTCATGATCGGATCAACGAGCCGCGCGACGCACTGCGTCCAGTATCGGAAACGGGGGCTGTCCTCCTCGGGCATCCCGAGCATCTCGGAGAAGATCTCCACCGGGAGCGGGTACGCGAAGTCGCCGACGAGGTCGAACTCGACAGGACCGCTCCCGAGCTGGTCGCGGAGACGGTCGAACGCGCCGTCGATTCGAGCGGTGATGCGGCCGCGCAGTTTGTCGATCTCGCGGGCGGAACGGTTCCGTCATGAGCGCCCTGATGCGCGCGTGGTCCGGGTCGTCCATCAGGACGATCGTGCGCGCTGCCCGTGGCTGCTCGGACAGCTGCTCAAGCTCCATGATCGTGAGTGGTGTGGGGGTCGCGTGGTGGATATCGCTCGACATGCTGTGATCGCGCAGAACGCTGCTGACGTCATCGAAGCGGGTGACAACCCAGCCGTGCAGCAATTCGGAGCGATGGACCGGATCATGATCGCGAAGCGACGCGTACTGCTCGTACGGTGACTCCGCGTAGCCGTCGGCGAGCGGGTCGAAGAGCGTCGGCATGTCCGTCATAGCCGCGAAGTCAAGCGCAGGAGTTTCATCGGTTTTCGTTCGTCACACACCGAGGAGCGCGGTCGTTGTCGGTCCGCTCTCGAATGCGTCGAGCTCGAGCGTTGCCGTTCGTCGCTGGTACTCGGCCATCGAGAAGGGCCACTGCGTGACGATGCGGCCGCTCGGGGAGCGGTAATAGCCGCGACAGTCGGCCTGCCAAACGCGGACACCAGTGATGGCTTCTTGCACTTCGTCGTTGTAGCGGCGCATCGCTTCGGGTTTCACGTCGACCCATGCGATGTCGCCGTTCGCGAGACGCCGGAGGTGAGCGAGTATATGTTCCACCTGGGCCTCGAGCATGGTCAGGATCGAGCCGTTGTTCGTGTTCGGGCCGTAGAGCATGAACAGATTCGGGAACCCCGACGTGGTGAGCCCGAGGTACGCGAGCGGGCCGTCGTTCCAGGCGTCGTCGATGCTGCGACCGCCGCGACCGATCACGTCGATGGCCGAGAGGTACTTCGTGGTCGCGAATCCGGTCGCGACCACGATCGTGTCCACTTCGCGTTCGTTCCCGTCGGCCGTGCGGACGCCGCGGGCGTGGATGTGATCGATCGGCTCGGTGACGAGTTCCAAGTTCGGCTCGTTGAACGCCGGGTAGTACTTGTTCGAAAAGAGCGGGCGTTTGCACCCAAACGGATGGGTAGGCCGCAGCTTGCCCCGCACTTCGGACTCGCGCACGATCTCGATCGCGGCCAGTCCGGCGAGCTCGCGTTCTGCGAGCACCTTGGGGTCGGAGAAGGTCATGCCTGCGTTCATCTGCCGTTCGACCTCGGCCCGGAACGCGAGCAGCGGCGCAGGGTCCGCGCGGAACGCGGCAAGCTGTGTGTCGGTAAACGGGTCGTCGATCTTTGGCAGTACCCAGTTCGCGCTGCGTTGAAAGAGGTACACCTGGCCGGCAGTGTCCACGATTTCGGGAACAAACTGCACTGCGCTCGCGGCACTGCCAATCACCGCGACCCGTTCGCCAGCGAGGTCATGGTCCCAGTCCCAGTTCGCCGAGTGCCACATCGCACCCCCGAACGCGTGGAGACCTTCGATGTCGGGCCAGGACAGGTCGTTGAACATACCGATCGCGCTGACGACGACGTCGGCGCCAACGGTGTTGCCGGAGTCGAGCGTGAGCGCCCACGTACAGGTGCTGTCGTTCCAGCGCGGATTCGTGACGCCGTCCCCGAAACGACAGTGCGGTCGGAGCCCGTACTTTTCGACGATGCTGCGCATGTAGGCGAGGATCTCAGGCTGCGTGCCGTAGGGCTTCGACCAGTCGCACTTATGTGCGAACGAGAACGAGTACAGCGCCGACGGTACATCGCACTCGCAGCCCGGGTAGCGATTGCGGTCCCAGGTCCCGCCAACATCCTGCGCGCGTTCGAGCAGCGTGAAGTCGCTGAAGCCCTCGTCCAACAGCCGCTTGCCAGCGCACAGGCCTCCAGGGCCGGCGCCGATGATCGCGACACGTGTAGCGAGCGCGAACTCACGTCGTTCCTAGCGGCTCAGGTCGGTGATGACCGCGCTGTCCAGATACTTGCCCGCTTCGAGCTCGTCGAAGATCGTGGGCACCTCGGAGAGACTGCCGATTCTCGACACGTGGGTCTTCACCTTGCCTTGAGCCGCGAGGTCGACCAACTCGCGCATTTCCTGCACCGTGCCGACCGCGGAGTAGATGATCGTCGGGTCATTGAGAAACATCTGCCATGGGTGCAGCTGCAGGTTGCCGTCGCTCGACGGCGGGATCCCGACCGCGACAAAGAGCCCCCCACGGCGCAACATTTGCAAACCGAGCTCGAAGCCCGCGAGGCGAGCCGCGAACACGAGCGCGGCGTCGACTCCGCCGAGCCCAAACGCGAACGCGGCCGCGTCGTCCGCGCTCACGACATGTTCCGCGCCGAGCGACCGGACAAACTCAAGGCGCTCCTCACCGACGTCGACACCGACGACGCGGTAGCCGAACGTGTGAGCGACCTGGACTGCGTAGTGCCCGAGGCCCCCGGCGGCGCCGATGATCGCGATAGTCCGACCGGGAGCGACGCCATGCGCGACGAGTTTGCGCACCGCGCCGAACGCGGTGAGGCCTCCGCACGCGAGCGGCGCTTCCTCGTCGCCGAGCGCCTCCGGAACTCGGACCAACGCCGGTGCCCACACGCATAGCTGCTCCGCGAACGTGCCCATCAAGGGTTGCGCCTGCGCGCACAGTCGGGGCCGGCCGCTCAGGCAATACTCGCACGCACCGCACCAGTAGCCGCCACCCATACCGCCGAGACCGAGGATCACACGATCACCGACAGAAACGAATCGCTCGGCGCCCGGTCCGAGTGCCTCCACGACGCCGATGCCCTCGTGACCGAGGCTCATGCTGCGCGGAACACCTATCCAGTCGCCGCGTGCGAGGTGAAGATCGGAATGGCACACACCCGACGCGCTCGAGATGCACACGCGCTTGGTCCGCAGCAGGTTCCGGAACCGGGATGTCGCGGACGTGAAGTTCGCCTTCTTCGAGTTGCATCGCCTTCATCGCTCGTGCCTCCGTAATGTCGCGTTCATGGCTTGGAGAGGATCAGTCCGCTCGTCGGGACGCCGGTCCCCGCAGTGACGAGGACATGCTCGACATCGTCGACCTGATTGCAGGACGTGCCGCGGATCTGGCGTACCGTCTCGGTGATCCCGTTCATACCGTGGATGTACGCCTCGCCGAGCAGGCCACCGCTGGTGTTGATTGGGAGCTCACCGCCGAGCGAGAGACGTTCGATCGTCGCCCAGTCCTTGGCCTCGCCCCGGCCACAGAAACCGAGCTCTTCGAGCTGCATCAACACGAACGGTGTGAAATGGTCGTAGAGAAACGCTGTCGAGATGTCGGCCGGCCGAAGGCCGGACATGCTCCAGAGGCGCTCGCCCACGACTCCCATCTCCGGGAGGCCGGTGAGATCGTCACGGTAGTAACTCGTCATAGTCTCACCGTCGAACGTCGCACCTTGCGCCGCCGCGGTGATCACCGCCGGCCGGCGACGGAGATCGCGGGCCCGTTCGGTCGAGGTCACGACGAGGGCGACACCGCCGTCGCTCTCCTGGCAGCAGTCGAGCAATCGCAGCACCGGTTCGATGATCCAACGTGACGTCTGGTGATCTGCAAGCGTGATCGGACGGCCGTAGAACCACGCGTCGGGATTCGTCGCCGCATGGGCGCGGTCGACGACCGCGATGCGCCCGAAATCGGCGTTCGTCACGCCGTACCGTTCCATGTAGGGCCGGGCATACAACGCAACCCACGCAGCCGGGGTCATGAGCCCATACGGCGCGTACCACGACAGCCACAGCGGCAACACCCCGACCCGCTCACTCATGTTGCCGAAGCGGTTCCCCGACCGTTCATTGAAGGCCCGATAGCAGACCACAACATCAGCGACGCCGGCCGCGACGGCCATCGCCGCATGCAACACAGTGCCGGCCGAGGCGCCGCCCCCGTACCCGACACGACTGAACATCGACAGCTCACGGACGCCGAGGTTGCGGGCGACCTCCATCTCTTCGGTGGTGTCCATCGTGAACGTCACGAGTCCGTCGACCTCTTCGGCGCGCAATCCAGCGTCATCGAGCGCGGCTTGCGCGGCTTCGCAGGCAAGGCGTAGTTCGGTCCGTCCCGATTCCTTTGAGAACTCGGTCTGGCCGATGCCGACGATGGCGGCCCGTCCCTTCAGTCTGTCTGCGGTCACGGCTTCGTTCCCAGAGGCAAGCTGATCGTCGCGGTGCCGCCGACGTGCTCGCCGAGCTCGTTCATCGCGCGCAGCTCGACCTCGACGATGCCTTCGTTCCCTTCCTTGCGCAGCGCGGTCACCGCGCCGGTGTACGTGAGGGTGTGACCGGGGAACACGGGCACGCCGAGGCGGATCGCGAGACGCTTGACCATCGCGTCAGGGCCGGCCCAGTCGGTGAGGAAGCGGCTGCAGTACCCCGTGTCCGACAGAATGTTCATGAAGATGTCCGGAGCGCCCTGCTGATTTGCGTAGTCGCGGTCGTGGTGCACCGGCATGAAGTCACGCGAAGAAATCGCGCCCGCCACGATCCGCGTCGCCGTGACGTCAATGGCCATTGTCGGCAGTTCGTCGCCGACGCGCAAGGCGTGCCACGCGATCGAGGTCCGGATGTCACTCATCGTGGTTCGTCCGGGACGAATATCGGGAGCACGAGTCCGCCGTCGAACTCGTCGAAGCGCACATGGACCGGCATTCCGATCGAGATCGCCTCCGGTGTCACGTCGACCAGGTTTGTGACCAGCCGCGTGCCCTCGGCGAGTTCGACCAGCGCGACGACGTACGGCTCGGGAAACCACGACAACCGAGGATGGTGCGGCATCACGAAGCTGTACACGGTGCCACGCCCAGACGCCTCGACGGTGTCCCATTGAAGCGACTGACAGTCCGGACACATCGGCCGCGGCGGATGGCGCAGCGCCCCACAGCGCGCGCATCGTTGGATCAACAACAGGTGCTTGTTGACACCGTCCCAAAAGAACTGCGTGTCAGCCGTCATCGACGGCGCCAGCCGGACGGTCACGACCGCGCACCTCCCGGCATGAACTTCAGGATACGAAACCGCTGACGGCCGACCACCTCGTCGGCTTCGTCGGCGTACGTCGTCACCCACGTGACGAAGTGACCGCGGCCGAGCCGCGTCTGCTTCTCCGGCGACACCGACTCCAATACCGTCGTGGCCGACACGACATCTCCGACGCGGCAGATATCGGACAATCTCGAACTCGGAGTTCGACGCGAGTGTCCCGACGAAGCCAGCCTCGTCGAGCACGGAGAGCACCCGCGCCCGCCCACCCTCGACCGGCGAACCGCCACGCTCAGCCATTCCCGTAATCCGCGGTGTCGCCATGGTCCACGTCTGCAGCATCAATGGCGGCGCGACGATCTCACCGAAACGCGATCGCTCCGCCGCGTCACGATCGGTGTAGATCGGGTTCCAATCTTCGAACGCGGCAGCCCAATGACGGATCATCGGCTCGTTCACCGGGTCTGGAGCGCGGGTCGGGCCTCCGCCGCTGATCGGCTGTCCGACGAGCTCAGCAAGCCGGTCGTCGAGCGTCCGCTCAGCCATGTTGTTCGATCCTCTCGCATCAGCCGGAAACTGCGCGAGTGCCCTGCAGTATCCGAGTACGACGGGTCTCGGACGGGTCGCTACGTCCCGGCGCCGGTGCCGGAGAAATTGATACAGGTTTTCAGGTTCGGGTGACAATGCGGCCGTGGACGACATCGACCGGACCGTCGGTCGGATCGTCGAGCACGGGGTTCCCCAGGCCGTCTTCAGCCGTGGCGACGGGAGGCTCCGGTCTGTTGGCCGGCGTTCGCTCCGGGGTCTCCGGAGGAGTACGAACCACGGCGGTGGGTGCGGTCGCGACGACGACATACCGGCCGCCGACCCGTGACCGCGAGCTGTTCTGCTCCGATGACGGTCCGAAGCTCAGTATCCGGTTGGGGTTGTGCGGAGCGATGCTCGTCATCATCGACAGCAAGGACCACGTTCGCGGCGCCGCTTGTTCCGCGCCGGTATCGAGCCGCGCACGCGGACCGAGCCCGAGGACGACGTTTGCACGATTCCTTCCACCATCGAAGTCGGAGACCGACGACGCGGAGTCAGTGTGTCGCTCGTGCCATCATCTCGGCGGTCTTCGCGCCAGCGTTTTTGGGCGTCAGGCACGCCGAAGGAACGCAACGACCCACCTTTGGATCAAAGCGCGTCATGATGATTCCAGCGTGGTCCGTTTCAAGTTCGAAGGTCCTGACGGGCCGACCGGCGGACGCAAGCACAGTGGCCAGCGACCGCGTCGGATCGATACTCACCTGGTCGTCATGCAGGCCATGTACGAGCGTCACGGGAGTCTGGTGATGACGGCTCGGGCGCGACGCGAGGTCAAGTGGTACTCAACCGCTCAGGGGGCTGACCGACGCGTATCCACCTGCGATTCCCACCACGGCGACGGGATGCCAACCCGGTTCATCGTTGAGCGCGACGTCCAGCGCAGCGACCGCGCCAAGCGACCATCCGGCGACAACGACGCGAGTGTCGCTCGTTCCGACTGCAAATGCCTTTTCCCGCGCGAGCCGGACCGAGTCAAGAAGGTCGCCACGACCCTGATCGAGCTGATCGGGTCGCCAGTCGGGGACAAGAACAGCGACGCCATGCCGGGATACCTCGTATGCGAGCGGACCCATCGTCGATCGCTCATTTGAACCCCGACCGTGCCACAACAACACCAGTCCCCCGACCCGACCGTCAGGCACGAAGAAATCAGCCAGGCCTCCCCTCGGTAGATTCACGACCGCTTTCGGTTTCATCGCCCGACCAGCATGCCTTCACCGCGGATCAGGCACGAACACGGACCTGCTCCGCCAGCACCTTGCCATCCGAGAATGCGCGTCCGCGCATAACGCGACCGGGCGTCCCAGTCCGGCTCGGAGACGTTCGCGATCACGGACGAGCGACGCGTCGCGCATGCCGGTTCAACCCCTGCCCCGGTTGTCGGGAAGTTCGCGAGTCAGGTCGTCAAGGAAAGCGGGAAGCGGTCGCGAATGTTCCACGAGGCAGGCGCGTCCGAGCCGATCAAGAGCCACACTTCGCGTGCGTGGGAACGAATCGGCAATTTCGGTCTGACGTCGTCAGCTGCGGCGTGGAGCAGCGCGGGTGGGCTGTTGTCGCCAACCGTCAGATGAGGCACAACATCGACGAACGCGCCTGCGTAGGGCGGATACTCCGGGAACGTTTCGGTGAGCGTGTTGGTCAAGCGACGAAAGGATTCGTCGGGCTCGGGCGCGAGGAACACCACGTTGTCTCCGAACCATCTGACCGACGCGAGTGAGAAGTCGAAGGGTCTGACCGTGGAGAAGACTTCACGCAACCGCGTGCGGATATCGTCGTTGATCGCGGTTGGGAACGCGAACGGGTACAGCAGCGTGACGTGCGCGGGGACGCCACGCCGCGCCGCAGGGTCGAGGCGGGCGCGCCACGACGACACGACGTCTTCAGCCTCCACAACCGGAACAAGCAGCGCGCTTTCAGTCGGCGCACCCGACACCGTCACGCGCACAGACTGCCTCGAGAGATCGCCTTGTGCCAAAGATCGGATCGCAGCGAACGTCATCGCGGCTGTCCCGAACGCGCCTCCGGCCCGAGCACACGACACTCCGGAATCCGGGCGATTCGGGTATCAGGCCGGCGCCCTCCCGTTGTCAGCCGCGCGCGTTCGCGGCCCGTAGTTGTCGCAAAACACAGGTTGTGCGACACGACGGTCGCCGGTCCAGGGTTCACCGACGCTGCGGGACGCGCCGCGTCGGTGGAGTGGACCGCGTGTCACCGGTCGGGCTCGCGAGCTGACGCTCCAGGTCCGTGAACGTGCGGATGAGTTCGGGCGCCTCGAACGCGCGGTTGCGTTGGCCGACGTTGACCTGCCTCAAGATCTTCGCCTCCACGAGGCGGTCGATCGCCTCGTTGGTCGCCTGGTAGGTCCGCTCGATCAACTTGGCCGCGCCGTTCACGGTCACGATCGGTGCGCCCGGCAGCGCGCCCATCAGTAGATCGGCTGCGGACTTGGCACGCACCTTCCCGAGACGTTCGCGCCAGCCGTCCTGCATCACGGAGACGCGATGCTCGAACGTCACCGCATCGTCGATCGCCCGACGGCACGCGGTGGCGAACAGCGCGACCCACTGGTTTGTCCCCGCGGTCGCGGCGTCGGATGTGGGCTTGCCGGTGTAGCGCATCGCCGTCAGACCCGCGACGTAGTCGTCGGACCACGTCGCCAAGATGAGCGAGATCGGCGGCAGCACGCGCACGGCGAGGCCGCGCCGACGGAGCACGAGATGGATCAGCGCGCGCCCGATACGCCCGTTGCCGTCAACGAAGGGGTGGATCGTCTCGAACTGCGCGTGCGCCATCGCCGCCTGCACGATCGCCGGAAGGTCGTCGGTGTTACAGAAGGCGCAGAGATCCTCCATGAGGTCGCGCACGACCTCCGGCGGCGGCGGCACGAACGACGCGGAGAATGGGTTGAAGCTGCTCCCGCCGATCCAGTTCTGTACGTCACGGACGTGCCCGCCGTACTCGTGCTGCCGGGTGCCGGCGAGAAGACGGCGGTGCGCTTCCAGGAGATAGTCGACCGTTATGTCGTCGCTGCACCCCACGACGCTCAGGGCCCACGTCATCGCCCGGATGTTGTTGAGGACCTCGGTCGCGGTCACGTCACGCGCGTCCTCGCCGAGTTCGGACGCGGCCTCGGCGCGGAGCAGGCGTCGGCCACCGACCTCCAGGCCCTCGATCTTGGATGATGCCACGGATTCGGCCCGGAGCAGCAGCCGCGCGAGCGCCTCGGTGTCCGCAAGCGCCACCGCCTTCGCGTCGAACCGCGTCACGGCCGCCTCGGCGTCGGCAACGTCGGCGGCCACGTCACCGTCCAGCCGGACGGGCCGCCCCACCAGCAGGTCCGGGACGTACGCTTCGTAGCCGCCGAAGGCGCGGTCGCGGCGGGGCAGGCCCGACACGTACTCGGCCTCCCACCTGCGCTTCACAAGCTTGGACATGGTTCCTCCTTATTCAAGGTTAGCAGTTATCCTTGAATAAGAGGGCGAGTTGTTCAAGGTGCCCGGGCGCTGGGTCACCGCCGTCCCCGAGGGTTGGCCAGCACCTGGAGCACGAGCGTTTCGTGGGCGTCGGTCCAGTCGAGGTGTCGCTGCACTTACCTGTGTATCTCAGGTCTCAGACCATGGTGGTGGCGAGTCGACCTATGCGCCGGAGACTGTGGAACCCCTGGACTGGAGCGATCTGGCGTTCGACCTGCCGTTTGGGCTTTCACGGGTTGTCCTTGGTTGTCTCGCTCTCCCGCGGCCAACGACTTGGTGTAGAGCCCCAGACTCGTCCGGCGCTTGTTGCGGCGACTTACCAACCACCCTGCAAGGGTTGGTTCGGAGTGCCTTCGAACAGCTCTTGCCTGGGCCCGGCCGTCACCTGACCTGACACCTTCGTGACGAGATGAGGCGCGAAGACGGCGGCGTACGTCACGTTTCCTATGACGATCACCGCCAACACCGACAGTAGCGACGATTGGGAGACCGGTCTTTGACCTCCAATCGGCCCACATGTCGATGATCGTGCGGCCATCCGGATCCGTTCCGCCCGAGGAGGTAGGTGAAGACCATCATCTGCACACCCATCGCGAGCGCGTCGTATAGCGGGTACTGATGCTTGGTGCCCTCCTACAGTGCGGGCCCTGGGATCACACGGCGGTACTGGAACACGCCGAAGGCTTGCTTGTTGTGCGAGCGGGGAGACTCGAACTCCCACCTCTTTCGAGACCGGGACCTAAACCCGGCGCGTCTGCCAGTTCCGCCACGCTCGCTCGCATTGATCTTCGCGCTACCGTGCCGACTGACGCAGGAGGTCGAGATGGGTAGGCAGGTCCCGATCGTCGGTTACCTCGCACTCGATGACGGACCGCCGCATCTCGTGGCATGGGAAGCCGTCGACTCGGGCGCGTTGTACTTCGACCGTCGCAACGCCGACGCCGATCAGGGCGGGACGGAGTTCAAGCGGCGCAGACTCGCGAGTACCGGGAAGCTGCGCTCGTTCACGATCGTGCACCGCACAGTTCCCGGCGTTGCGGCACCGTACGTCTCGGCGCTGGTCGACCTCGACGGCGGCGGATCGGTCAAGGCCAACCTCGTGAACGTGCCGCCGGACCCTGAGCACGTGAAGCTCGGGATGCCCGTACGCATGACCACGTTCATTGCCGGCACCGACGACGACGGCGCCGAAGCGATCGCGTTCGCGTTCGAACCCGCGACCTGAGAGGACAAATCATGAGTGGCGACAACGTCTGGATCCTCGGCACATATATGACGAAGTTCGGCCGGCACACTGACAAGGACCTCATGGACCTCGCGAGCGAGTCGTCGTTGGGCGCGATGCACGACGCCGGAGTAACGATCCACGACATGGGTGTCCTCGCTGCCGGCAGCCTCTTCAACTCGCAGGCCGGGGTGGGCCAGCAGCTCCAGAAGCAGATCGGCCAGACCGGCATTCCGGTGTATAACGTCGCCAATGCGTGCGCGACGGGCGCGACCGCGATGCGCACCGTATTGCTCACGATCAAGGCGGGCGAGGCCGACATGGGACTCGCGGTCGGCGTCGAACAGATGGGCAAAGGGGGCTTGCTCGGCGCGGCCGGCAAAGGTGATCGCGGCCGCAAGGTGTACGAACCGAGCGGCCGGTACGGGTCGGTGATGTCGGTCGAAGGGCTGCTGGGTACCGGGCTCATGCCAGGCGTGTTCGCGCAAGCAGGGATGGAGTACGCATACGAGCACGGCGGCGTCGACTTCGAGCAGTTCGCCAAGGTCGCCGAGAAGAACCACGCGCACTCGACGATGAACCCGCTCGCGCACTACCAGAAGCAGTTTTCGCTCGACGAAGTGATGGGTGCGGAGATGATGTCGTACCCGAACACGTTGCTGATGTGCTGCCCCAACACGGACGGCTCGGCCGCGGTCGTGCTCGTGTCGGAAGAGAAGTTGCGCACACTCTCGAAGGAGCAACAGCGACAGCGCGATCAAGATCTCGGCCTCGGTGCTCACTTCGGATCCATGGACCGAGCGGGCACAGGTTCAGCCCGACGTCAACACCCTCACCCGCAACGCAGCCGAACAGGCGTACGAGGCGTCGGGCGTCGACCCACAGGATCTCGACCTCGTCGAGCTCCACGATTGTTTCGCGACCGCCGAGCTGATCCACTACGACAACCTCAAGCTGTGCGAGCCGGGCGAGGCCGGCAAGTTCATCAACGAGCGCGGCCCGTGGCACGACGGCAAGATCCCGGTGAACGTGTCTGGCGGCCTGATCTCCAAGGGTCACCCGATCGGTGCGACCGGCATCGCCAACGTGTTCGAGGTATCGACGCACTTCCGCGGCGAAGCCGGCGACCGTCAGATCGAAGGGGCGACGGTCGGTCTCACCCACGTGATTGGTCTCGGTTCTGCCTGTGCTGTTCACGTGCTCGAGAAGGCCGCCGTCTAGCGGGAGTTTCCGGGATAGCTCGTTGAGCTGATGTCGTGTGGGTGAGAACTTTCTTCGAAATAAGCGTCTGACCAGCGCGTTTGTCCTGGTCGGACGCTCGCGATTTGTTGCTGGAGGGTGTATGACCTAATACATGGCATCGATCATCGGCAAGACCATCAAGGGCCAGACCTATTACTACCTGCGCGAGGTCGCCCGGGTGGGTGGTAAGCCCAAGATTGTTTCCCAGCGGTACTTGGGTAAGGCCGCGGATATCGATGCTGCGGTGAGCGGCGCGTCGGCGATGCCGGATCGCACCCGCCATCTCGGTTTTGGTGACCTCGCTTCAGTGTGGGGGGTGCTCGTACGTCTTGGTGTCGTCGAGATCATCGATGAGGTGGTCGGTGCGCGCCGTAGCGATGCGCAGGCCTCGGTCGGGACCTACATCGCGTTGGCGACGGCGAACCGGGTCGTGGATCCGTGTTCGAAGCGGAAGTTTTCGGAGTGGTGGAAGACCACGGCCGGCGATCGGCTGGTGCCGTTGGGGTCGCCGCGCTGGATCACCGACGGTTTTGGGAGGCCATGGATGGGGTTCGGGAAGAGCAGTTGAAAGAGATCGAGCGCCGCATCGTCGCGCACATGGTCGAGGTGTTTGCTGTCGACCTGTCGGGTCTCGTGCTCGACATGACGAACTTCGCGACCTATATCGACTCGGCCAACGAGCGTGCTCCGATCGCGCAGCGCGGTCACGCCAAACAGAAACGGACCGATCTTCGTCTCGTCGGTCTCGGCCTCGTCGTTTCTGTCGACGGGGGTATCCCGCTGGTCTCACGTGCGTATGCCGGTGACCGTCCCGACGTCACCCAGTTCCCCCACATCGTCGAAGAGCTCGTTGCCCGCTTCTCGATGCTCGCCGAAGACGTCGGTGAGCTCACCCTTGTCTTCGACGCCGGCCAAAACTCCCAAGACAACGTCGGCCTGTTCGAGGACTCGCCGTTGCATTTCGTCGGTTCCCTCCCACCCTCGGATCATCCCGACCTGCTCGCCGTCGCAAAGTCTCGCTACCGCGCGGTCGACACTGCCCGCTTCGCTGGGCTACGCCGCGTTCGAGACAACCAAGGTGGTGTTCGGTGCTGAGCGCCGCATCGTGGTCACCCACTCCCAGTGCCTGCACGACAAGCAGTCCCGAGGATTCGACCAGACCCTCACAAAGGCCCGCCGCCAGCTCGCCGAGCTCGCGGCGCGCCTCGCCCGAGGTCACACCCGCAAGTCCGCCGACAAGGTCGAAGCCGAGATCGCCGAGATCCTCAAGCCCCGATGGCTGTCACGGGTGATCTCCACCAGCCTGGTCGGCGAGACACCGGCCGAGCTGCGCCTCACCTTCCGTACCAAACCCAAAGCCCGCCAGGCCCTCGAGGACGAACTGTTCGGCAAACGCATCCTGTTCACCGACAAAGACCGCCCCTCCAGAGCCGACATCGTCGCCGACTACCGCTCCCAGTCCGAAGTCGAGGCCGACTTCCGTCAGATGAAAGACCCCCACGTCGTCTCGTTCTCACCCATGTTCCACTGGACCGACCAAAAGATCCGGGTGCACGCCTTCTACTGCGTGCTCGCCCTCACCGTGGCCCGCCTCATGGTCCGCGAAGCCGACCAAGCCGGGATCCACATGAGCGTGCGCGAACTGCTCGACACGCTCGCCGCGATCCAAGAAACCGTGCTGCTCTACCAAGGCGAACGCGGCCGCCCACGCGCCCGACGCATGCTCACCGAGATCGACCCCATCCAACAACGCCTCTACGACCTCTTCGGTCTCGACCACTACGCCCCAACCCAACCATGACCACCCTGGCCGCCCAACCAACAACATGGGCTCCTCGAAACCGCGCTGCGCCAACGTCGCCCGGTGCGCATCTCATACCACGGCCGACAACGGATCATCTGCCCCCACGCCCTCGGCCACAACAACGGCAGGGCCATCGTTCTCGGCTACCAGACCGACGGCCAAACAAGCACCGCCACGCTGCCCGCCGATCCCCGACGACGGTGGCGATGCATGTTCATCGACGAAATCGACCACATCGCCGCCGCTGACGACACGAACCCATGGGGAACCGCCGACAACTACAACCCCGCACACCCACTCAACACCAACAACGACGTCACCCTCGCCATCACACCCGCCAACCCGTCAAACCACAGTTAGGTACTACACGGCGAACATCGAAACACCCCCACTCACCTGCGGAAATGTCACATCAACAACCAATAGCCCGGAAACTCTCGCTAGGAACGGTCCGTTACACGCTGGTCCAGCCACCGTCGACGCAAAGCACCTGGCCGGTCATGAAGGTGCTCGCGTCGCTCGCGAGCAGTAGGAGCGCGCCGTCGAGCTCGTCGTCGTTGCCGCCCCGCCCCATCGGAGTGTGTTGTCGCATCCATCGTTCGGCGCGTTCGTCGCCGAACATCAGGCCGTCGGTCATCTCGGTGCGGAACCACCCGGGCGCAAGTGTGTTCACACGCACGCCTTTGCGGGCCCACTGCGCAGCGAGCTCGCGGGTGAGGTTGATCAGCCCGCCCTTCGAGGCTGCGTATCCTGCTTCGGGGATCTGGCCGACACCGACGATGCCCCAGATCGACGCGACGTTCACGATGGCGCCGCCGCGCTCGACCGCGGTCATCGCACGCGCGCACTCCCGCGCCAGCTCGAACGGAGCGATGAGGTTCACTCGCAGCGTCGCGGCGAAATGAGCGGTGCTCTCGTCGAGCGCCGGCGTCGGTTCGCTCCTGCCGGCGTTGTTGACCAGCACGTCGACCTGACCGAAGTGCGCGAGTGTGGCCGCGACCAGCGCAGCTGGCGCACCTTCCTCAGCTAGATCGCAGGACACGGGATGGGCGTCACCAAGCTCGAGCGCGAGCGCGTCGAGCCGGTTGGCGCGCCGGGCCGCCAGGACGACACGGGCTCCGGCCGCGTCGAGCACGCGAGCGAAGCGGGCACCGAGGCCAGCGCTCGCACCGGTGACGATCGCGACCTTGCCGTCGAGCCGGAATCGTGCGAACGGGTCGGCCAGCACGGCGGCAGGTTACCGAGCGTGGCGCCGACCGTCACCGGAGTGCGCGAGACTCGGAGCGTGCTCTTCGGCCTTGTGATCGTTGTCGTCGCAATCGGCAGTCTCGTCCTTTCGGTCGCGACCGTGATCAGTGCGAGCCGGTATCCCGATTGGGCGTTTCGGCGGAGCGGCAGCAGCAAGGTCGTCTGGATCGTGGTGCCGCTCGTGTTGTTCTTCGCGTGCGGCGTTGCCGGCGGGGTCATGGGCCTGATTTGGTTCTCCTCCAAGCGTGAGGTCATCGCCCGCGCGGCGCAGGGCGGGGGACCGCCGCCGTATGGATCCGGACCTCCAAACCAATATGGCTACGGCACACCGCAGCCGGGCTGGGGACCTCCGCCGGGAGGTTGGAGTCCGCCACAATCCGGACCGCCGCCGCAGTATCCGTCACCGGGCTATCCGCCGCCCCCTCCGCCTCCCCCTCCTCCTCCCGGACCTCCGCTGTAGCGTTTCGGCATGGGTGACGACGACATCCGCGAGTTTCGGGTCGACGTGTCCGACTCGGTGCTCGACGATCTGCGCGAGCGGCTCGCGTGGACGCGTTGGCCCGACCAGATTCCCGGGTCGGGTTGGGATTACGGCACCGACCTCGCGTACCTGCAGGACCTCTGCGACGACTGGGGTGCGAAGTTCGATTGGCGGGCGCAAGAAGAGCGCTTCAACCGATGGTCGCACTTCCTGACCGAAATCGACGGTCAACAGATCCACTTCATCCATGCCCGCTGCGACGATCCGGACGCCTTGGCGCTGATCGTCACGCACGGTTGGCCGGGATCAGTGGCGGAGTTTCTCGACGTCATCGAGCCGTTGCGCGCGACGTTCAACGTTGTCGTTCCGTCGCTCCCGGGCTACGGCTGGTCAGGCCCGACGGTCGAACCCGGCTGGGACGTGAGACGGGTCGCACAAGCGTGGGCGGTCCTCATGGCGCGGCTCGGCTACGACCGGTACGGCGCGGCAGGGTGGCGACTGGGGCGCGATGGTGTCGGCGCAACTGGCCGCGATCGACTCCGAACACATGGTCGGCTTGCACAGCAATATGTTGCTGGCCTTCCCGGCCGACGCGAGCGGGATCGAGCTCGACGCGCAGGAACTGGCAGATCTCGCATCGGCGGCCGAGTTCATGACCGAAGGCGCCGCGTATCAGGAAATCCAGGGCAAGAATCCGCAGACCCTTGGGTACGGGCTGAGCGACTCGCCGGCCGGCCTCGCAGGTTGGATCGTCGAGAAATTCCGGGCTTGGACCGATAACGAAGGAAACCCCGAAGACGCGGTGTCGCGCGATCAGATCCTGACGAACCTGACCGTGTATTGGGTGACCGAGACAATCAACTCGTCGACCCGCCTCTACTGCGAGTCGCGGCGCACGAATCGCTTCGGCCCGACGGACGAGAAAATTATCGTGCCAACAGCCGCGGCCGTCTTCCCCAAGGAGATATTCCGCATTCCGCGCGGTACGCGGAGTCGCGATTCAACCTCGTCCGCTACACGCGTTTCGAGCGCGGCGGGCACTTCGCCGCGCTCGAGGAACCGGACCTGCTCGTCGATGACATACGAGCCTTCTTCGGGGAGTTGCGCTGACGTGCACGATCTCGTGATCAAGGGTGGAACGGTCGTCGATGGAACCGGCGCGGCGGGACGCACAGCCGACGTCGCGATCACCGACGGTGTTGTGACCGAAGTCGGTCGCGTCAACGAACTCGCGCACGAGACGATCGACGCTGACGGTGCGCTCGTGACCCCAGGCTTCGTCGACGTGCACACCCATTTCGATGGCCAGGTCACCTGGGATCCGCTGCTCACTCCCACGTGCTGGCACGGCGTGACGACGGTGGTCATGGGCAACTGCGGTGTCGGGTTCGCGCCGGTGCAACACGACCGGCACGAATGGCTCATCGGCTTGATGGAAGGCGTCGAAGACATCCCCGGCGCCGCTTTGTCGGCTGGGATCGAGTGGGAGTGGGAAACCTTCCCCGAATACCTCGACGCGATCGAGCGTCGGCCGCTCCTCTTCGACGTCGGCACGCAGGTGCCGCACGGAGCGGTGCGCGGGTACGTGATGGGCGAACGCGGCGCGAAGAACGACGCCGCGACATCTTCCGACATCGAACAGATGGCGAATCTCGTACGAGAAGGCATCCAAGCCGGCGCGCTCGGTTTTTCGACCAGCCGCACGATCGCGCACATGGCGATCGACGGCGAACCGGTACCCGGCACGTTCGCCGCGCACGACGAGCTCTTCGGCATCGGCCGCGTGCTCGGCGAGCTCGGCACCGGCGTGTTCGAGCTCGCCCCAGCAGGCGCGCTCGGCGAGGATCTCGCCGCCCCCGATCGCGAGATGGCCTGGATGCGTGAGCTCTCGGCCGCGATCGGGCGCCCGATCACGTTCGCGCTCACCCAGAACGACCACGATCCCGACTCGTGGATGCGCATGCTCGAACTGTGCACAGAGGCAGGTGCAGATGGCGCGCCGGTGACCCCGCAGGTCGCGGGCCGGCCCGTGAGCTTGCTCCTCGGCCTTGAGACATTCCACCCGTTTGCCTACTGCCCGTCGTGGGCACCGATCGGCGGCGCGTCGCTCGCCGAGAAGGTCTCGACGATGCGTGATCCCGAAATGCGCCGCCGGCTCCTCGCGGAGGTCGACGCCGCGATCGCGCCGATGCGGCAGTTCCTCGATCCCGAACGCGCGTTTCCGTTCGGGAGCACGCCCAACTATGAGCCCGCCCGCGTGGCCAGCGTCGCCGGGATCGCGAGGGCGGCCGGTCGCTCCGAGATGGAAGTGTTCTACGACGTGCTGATGGAAGACGACGGACGGAAGTTCGTCATGCGGCCGTTGCTCAACTACTCGGGATTCTCGCTCGACGCCGTCCGCGAGATGCTCTCCCACCCGACGACGGCGTGGGGGCTCGGCGACGGAGGCGCGCACTGCGGTACCACATGCGATGCCAGTACTCCGACGTTCATGCTGACACACTGGGCCCGCGACCGGTCGCACGACCAGCTTCCGGTCGAGTTTGTGGTGAACAAGATGACCGCGCAGACGGCTGCGCTCTACGGCCTCGGCGACCGAGGCGCGCTCGCTCCCGGCTTGCTCGGCGACGTCAACGTGATCGATTTCGACGCGCTGCGGCTTCCGCTCCCCGAGCTCGTGCACGATCTCCCCGCCGACGCGCGCCGCTTCGTGCAGGGCTCGTCGGGTTATGTCGCGACCGTCAAGCGCGGCACCGCGATCTTGCGCGACGGCGAAGATCAAGGCGCGCGCCCCGGTCAATTGCTGCGCGGAGCGCGCTGAACGGCCCGATCGAACGCGGCGGTAGCTCGTCACGGCATGATCACGCGACCACGACGTCGAGCGGCACGCCGGCCGCGGTTTGTTTGTGGTCGAGTCTGAGGATCTGCGCACCCTGCGGCGGACCGCCGACCGGTGTCGCTACTGACCTGGGCCGCGTCCAGGCCATTGAGGATCTGCCGCCGAGTCCCACGACGGCCGAGAGTGCGTGCAGCACGACAGACGCGTTGCAACATCCCGAAACCGGCGGTTTCGGACGCGCGCATCGGATTCGTCCCTCGAGTCCAGCAGGCAGCTTTGAGCACACGACCCACCGCAGACGAGTGCCCGCAAGAAGTCGTGTGATCGGGGCGCGAAGTTAATGGGCGTTGGCGACGGCGACGACCGGTGAGTCGAGACCGAAGCCGCCGGTCGAGCCCGAGTACCGCGCATCGCCGAAGTTGAAGACGCCACCATCGGAGGCGACGAACCGATACCCGCGGGCATCGTCGGTCGCGGCGATGCCGACGATCGGCCGGTTCAGATGGATCGAGCCGGTCGATCCGTAGAACGGCGCATTGAACGCGAAGACGCCGCCATCGGAGGCGACGAGCCAGTAGCCGCCGCTCGCCGCGTCGGCGGCCATGCCGACGATCGGCTGGTTCAGATGCATGCCGCCGGTCGAACCGTGGAACGGCGCCTTGAACGCGAAGATGCCGCCATCGGAGGCGACGAGCCAGTAGCCGCCGCTCGCCGCGTCGGCCGCGATGCCGACGATCGGCTGGTTCAGATGCATCCCGCCGGTCGAACCGTAAAAACGGGCGTTCCCGAACGTGAAGATGCCACCGTCGCGGGCGACGAGCCAGTAGCCGCCGCCGCTCTTGGTTGCCGCGATACCGACGATCGGCTCGTTCAGGACATGGTTTCCCGCACCGCCGTAGTTCGGTGCGTGAAAACCGTAGACGTTGCCGTCGGCCGCGGCGAGCCAGTAGCCGCCGGTCGCATGGTCGACCGCCATGCCGACGATCGGCGCGCGCAGCGAACCTGGTTTGGGTGCGCCGTACGTGTGCGCCCCACCGAAGTCGAAGACCTGCCCGTCGGCGGCCACGGTCCGGTACGCGCCGGTGTCGCTACCCGGGTATGAGAACGACGCGGGATCGCTCCCCGTGCCCATCGGATCCTTGCCGCTGACGCTCACGGTGCCCGAACCTTTGGGGACGATCGCGACGGCGGTCGTTGGAGACCGCGACAGCAGGGTCGCGGTTTTGTTTCCAAACCTGATGGTCGCCTTCTCCAAACCGACGCCGTGCAGCGTCACGTGGGTGCCCGCCGTTCCGTGGTTCGGTGTCATCGAGGTGACGTCCGGGCATGCCAATCCCGACGCGATCGGCGCGCCGAGGCCGCTGGCGAGATCGAAGCCGTCCGTCGTTTGGTACGCACCGCCATGCGTGCGGGTGAGATCGTTACTGCCCGGAGTTTCAGGCTCGAAGGTGCTCCAGTTGAATCCTTGCGTCACATCGGACAGGGCCGAGCCGTCTACGTGGGTCGCCGCGAGCGCATAGAGCCTCTGCGCGAAATCGCCGAGCCGACCTCCGGCACAACTTTGCCGCGATATCGGTGGACATGGCGGCGAGCAATGGGGCAGCGATGCTGGTCCCCCCGACCGCGGTCCAGCTGTGGGCCGGGGCACCTGCGCTCAGGTTTGGGTCTGAATCGTAGAACGTCTCGCCCACGCCGGCATTGGCCGAGATGTCGGGTACCTCGCGACACGTGGCGCACGTGGCGTTCGACGCCAGCGGCTGCCAACTTGGCCGCTGGAAATGGTTCGACAGTCCACCACCACCGGCGTGCAGACCGGAAGCCGCGCACGAATCGCCGACGGTACCTTCGCAGTCGTTCCACACGGGCTCGAACGTCGCGAGCAGCAGCGTGGTCCCGCCGACGCCGGTGACCAACGGATCATCGGCGGGATGGTCGACCTGAAGCGACTCGTCTGTCGGAACGTCGTTGTAGCAGTCTTCAGATCCGTCATCGCCGGTCGCTGCGAACACGCTTTGGCCCTGCGCGGCTGCTTGCTCGAACAGCGTGTGCAACGCGTCGATGACCGGTGTGCCCTTGAAGTCGGGCTCCCCTTCGAGCATGGCCTCACAGGCGCCCCAGCTGGTCGAAACCACCTGCGCGCGATTGTCGCTGACGATTCGGCTGTACGCGTCGTACTCGCCGGTGGCAGTGTTCGGCGCTTCGTACGACACGATGGTCGCGTCCGGAGCTTGGGTCGCGGCCTCTTGCGTGTCGATCTCGGCTTCGAGGGTGCCGGTCGGGTCAGGGGCCGCGCCACCGTCGATACGTTCGACATCGACGGTGTTATGCAGACCGAAGCACGAGAGATAAGCGTTCGTATCGGCGGGGTGGCTCTGCCCCAGCTCGAGGAGCGCGATCGTCTTGCCTTTGCCGGCTAACCCCGCGGCGAGAAGATCGTTCACGTGGTAGAGGGTGCCGACCTGGCGCGGTGTCCAGTATGTGGTGCCGGCGAGATTGGCCGCTGCCGCACACGTGGACGAGTGGGACTCGGCGACGTCGGCGGCAGCCGCGTCTTGTGCTGTCGCCCGATGCGACGGAAGTCCGCGGGGTCGCCGGTCGAGCGCACTGTCGAACCGGACGGTGTCCGACAGTCCGAGGATGGCCGAGATACTGCCGGCCACCGCCCGGGGTACGAGCGGTGCCGTGTCAGCGGCGTAGCCGACACCGTTCGCGACGCGGTAGCGCGCGAACGAGACGCTGAATGCTCGTGCGACGTCTCGTGCGTCACCCACCGCGCGGACCGTCATCCCTTGCACGCTCGTATCGGTCAGGCCCCGGCTGTGCAGCCATGCGGTGACGCCCGAGATCTCCGCCGCGCTCGGGCCGAAGTCGCGGTCGAACTCGCCTGTCGCGAGCCACTTCCCGTACCGCGGAGACGTCGGATCGTACAGGTCGTGCAGCAACGCGGAGAGTTCACTCGTATGTGAGGGTTGCAGCACGACGCTGATCGTGAGCAGCTGACTTGACGGCAACTGACCGACACGTGCCGCGCCGGCCGGAACGGGCGCGACCGCTGACGCGAGCCGAACGGTCGTCGACGGTTCGCTCGCGGACGCGGGAAGCGGGACGATCAGCATGCCGAGCAGCGCGACGAGCGCGAGCGCGAGCGGTCGCCTCACTCGAACCTCGGGACCGTCGCTGCGACGCGTGTCACGCTGACAGCCTCGCGCAGCTTCGCGTACAAGGATGTGCAGCCATCCAGGCGACCCCCAGGTCCGAGTTTGCGCTCGTACACTCGGACCTGTGACAGCGACGACGCGGGCGACCGGAGCGGGAACGAGCAATGGCAGCCGAGGCCGTAAAGGCTACCTCGTCGCCCTGGCGGCGCTCATCGTCGTCGCGATCGTCGCGGTGGTCGTCGGCACCCGGACCGACCCGAGCAAGGTAGCCGGACCGGTCAACACCTCCAACTTGAAAGTCGGACCGCTCGCGCCCCCGCTGAAGGCCAAGGGCTGGATCAATTCTCCGCCGCTCACGCAGGCCGACCTCAAGGGCAAGGTCGTGCTCTACGACTTCTGGACCTATTCATGCATCAATTGTCAGCGCACCTTTCCGTATATCCGGGCGTGGTTCGATCGTTACACGGCCGACGGGTTAGTGATCGTCGGTATTCACTCCCCGGAGTTCGACTTCGAGAAGGTGCACTCGAACGTCGAAGCAGCCGTGAAACGCGACGACGTCACCTGGCCGGTCGCGCTCGACGACGACATGACCATCTGGAACGAGTTCAAGAATCAGTACTGGCCGGCCGACTACATCGCCGACCGGAGCGGCCACATCAGGTACACCCACTTCGGCGAAGGCGACTACTCCGACACTGAGAACGTCATCCGTAAGCTGCTCGGCGTCAGCGCAACGTCGCCTCGCGCCCAGCCCAAGGTTGCGAAGGCCGACGCCACCTCGAGTCAGAACACCAACGTGGAAACCTACTTGGGTCTGCAATACCAGGACCCGACGGAGCCGCTGATCGAGATCCAGCCCGGCACGCACGACTATCCGACCCCTGCGGCCGGCACTGTCGAGGCGCCGCAGCTCGGCCCCAGCGGGCAGATCTCGCTCGCGGAGGGCACGCTCGAAGGGGCACTTTCCGGAAAGTGGACCGCCGACAACGAGGCGGTCACGTCGGACGCCCCCGGCGCGACGATCCTGCTCGGCGTGCACGCCAAAGAGGTGAATCTCGTGATGTCAACCGAGAGCGGAAAGCCCATCGACGCGGTCGTCGAACTCGACGGTCAGCCGGTCCCCGCCGACGACCGCGGGTTGAACCTCCATGTCGACAGCGACGGGCAGACCGTCGTGACGGTGCAGGCGCCCGACATGTATCGCCTCCTGTTGAACTCGACCGTCGCGGATCACGTGCTCAGCATCTCGGCGTCGGCGCCCGGCCTCGAGGCGTACGACTTCACGTTCGGTTAGATCGCACGTGCCGGCGGCTCGGTAGCAGGTGTTCACCCAGATCGTGGCGCTGTTCGGCGCCGGCGTCGCGTCGTTCCTTGCGCCGTGCATCATCCCTCTCGTTCCCGCATATCTCGGGATCATCGTCGGCGAGATGGGAGACGCGCACGATACGGCCCGCGCAGTCCCTGCGACGCTCATCTTCATCGCAGGATTCACGACGGTCTTCGCCGGGCTCGGCGCAATCGCGGGTGCCCTTGGTTCGTCGCTGTCGACCTTCCAGAGTGGGGTGCGAACCGTTGGTGGCGTCGTGATCATCGTGATGGGCCTCGCCCTGTTGGGAGTCGCGCGTGGGCCGCTCTCACGCGAGCGGCGCTTGATCCCCACGTTGCCGAAAGTCACCGGTGTGGCACGGCCCTACGTCGTGGGCGTTGCATTCGGCGCCGGCTGGAGTCCGTGCGTCGGCCCGTTACTCGCAGCCGCGCTCACGATTGCGGCACGAAGCGGCGAAATCGGGAGAGGCACGATTCTGTTGTGCGCGTACGCGATGGGCATTGGCGTCCCGTTCCTCGCGGCTGCGCTCGGATTAGCGTCGTCGCCGCGTCTGGCTGAGTGGCTGCGGCGGATCGGACCCGGTCTGGAGCGAGTATCCGGCGGGCTGCTGGTGGTGCTCGGCGGTTTGCTCGCGACTGACACCTACGTGCACCTCACGTCATACCTCGCGCGTTTCGTCCCCGCGGTGCACGGCCTCTAACGACAGAACTGCGGCGTGCATCGGGTCAGCCGGCTCGACGGGGTGACACAGCTTCGAGAAGTTCGGGCAAACGCCACCACACCGCGCGCCACGCGATGTTGCGACCTGATACCCAGATCGTCGCGCCGTAGACGTTGGCGATCACGACCGTCGTCACCGTCGCCGCCGCGAGCGGTGTCGACGCGATCAACGCGAAGGCGACGACGCCGATCGGTGCGAGCAGCACTGCTTGTATCGCCAGCGCGCCGAAGCCGGCAAGCAGGGTGGCGCAGCCTTGTCCGGGATTGAACGCGAGCGGATTGCGACGGTCGGGCATCGCGTACGGGACACGTACCGACATCACGTCGCCGACACCGAGCAACACGCCGAAGATCGCCGGAGCCAAGCCGAGTGTCAGCGGCAGATAGGCCCAGCCATGAGTGAACGCCGCGCACATGCATGCCGCCACGGTCGCGAGCGGCACCATCACGAGGGCGCTCGCGAGATTCTTGCCGATCAGATCGGAGCGCGGATCGTTGCCGGCGGCGACTGAACTCCAGAATGCGGCGCCGTCGAGGCCGAACTGGTTCAACGTGGAGACCGGCCGCCGGCAGCACCGCGACGAGTCCGAGCAGGGTCGTCGACGCCGGCCGGGTCGGACCATGACTCAGCGAAGCGAAGAGCGCGACCGCCGGCACGATCAGGGCACCGATGAGCGGCGCACGCCGGCGGGGATCGCGGGCGAAGTAGCGCAGGTCCTTGGCGGCGACTGCGCCGACCCGGTTGCGCGGCAGGAACGGCAGCGCACGTGGGATCAGCCCGGCCCGGAGTCCGGCGCCTGTCGGACGGGGTGCTGTCGCCGGCGCATCCGAACTCGTCAGCGCCCGTTCGAGGGCCCGCGACCAGATCCACAGCAACGCGCCGGTCAACGCAGCGACCGCCGCGAGCAGCGCGACCGCCCCCGAATAGTGCCCGCGAGCCGCGTCAGCAGCCGCGGTACCGCCCCACGCGAACGGTGTCAGTCGAACGCGATGTGCGGTCTCGACGACGACCTGTTGGAAGTTGTGCCCGCCACGCGCGGCGAACATCTCGAGCAGGGGTGGCGTGAGACCCAGCAGGGTCACCGCGAGGATCGTGAAGTCGCGACCACGACGCGAACGAAGGACCGGGACAAGCAACGCAACGAGCGTTCGCGATGCGACAACGCAGAGCATGAGTGTCTCCACGACCGCGATTGCGATCAGCACCGCGGACGGCACATTGTTCGCGAGACCGACGAACGCTCCGCTCAACGCAACCAGGGTTGCGGCCGGTGCGACGCCGAACACGGAGGCCGCGAGGACGCCGGTCACGACCTGTCGCCTGCTCAACGGGAGCGTGGCGAGCCGTTGCGGATCGAGAGTTTCGTCGTTGCCGAATCCGAGAATCGGAAGCACTGTCCATCCGAGGGTGGCGACCGCGAACACCACGATCGCGAAATCAGGCGCAGCTGCGTTGTCCCGGGCCGCCGCTAACGTCATGAAACCGCCCAAGCCGAGCACACCGGCACCCACCGCGCCGATCGCGAAGAGCACCGCGCCCTGACCGACGTGCAGGCCGTTGCGGAGCAGACGAAGTTTCAGTCGGACGAATGTTCCAACCACGACAGCCCTTGCCGCTCGACGGGCTCGCCCACGACCGCGACGAACGCATCTTCGAGTGTGCCGCCCGCGCGCAGCACGTCGAGCGGTCCGGCCCACGCGATGCGTCCGCTGACCATGACCGCCACGTGATCGCACATGCGCTCGACGAGCTCCATGACATGGCTGGAAAACACGATCGTGCCGCCACCGCTCGTGAAGTGCTCGAGGACCGAGCGGATGGCGCGCGCCGATACCGGATCGATCGCCTCGAACGGCTCGTCGAGGAACAGCAGACGTGGTCCATGAAGCAACGCGGCCGCAAGGACGAGCTTCTTGCGCATGCCGTGGCTGTAGTCGACGACGAGCGCATCAGCCGCATCGGACAAGCCGAGGAGGTCGAGGAGCTCACCGGAACGGCCGGCGATCACGTCGGTTGGCATGTTGCGCAACAGTCCGTGGAACTCGAGCAGCTCACGGCCGCGCAACCGTTCGAACAGCGCAAGGTCTTCGGGCAACACTCCAATCCGTGCTTTCGCCGCGATCGGGTCGGACCACACGTCGATACCGTCGACCCAAATCTGTCCGCGATCGGGACGCAGCAACCCAGTAGCCATGCGCAACGTCGTGGTCTTGCCCGCACCGTTCGGCCCGACGATACCGAAGAACGAGCCTCGCGGAACGTCGACGTTGATTTCGGCGACCGCGACCTTCGGGCCGAACGCTTTCGCCAGTCCGCGCACCGCGAGTGCGGGCCACGCCTCGCCCGGTTCGGTGATCGTCACCCTGGGCAGGGTACTCAGGTCAAGGTCTCGGACTGGACGCCGAAGTACTCCTGATACTGGAGTGTGCGTTCCCGCCACTCGTCGAGGTCAAGGTCGGTGTCCGCGAACGTGTAGTGGTGGCCGCCGTGTTTTTCCGTCGTGTTCTCGGCCAGAAATTCGCGGCATGCGACGCTCGGCGTCGCCTCCGAGAGCCAGGCCCAATCGGTCGTAGATCTCGTGGATGGTCGCGAACGGATCGGCCATGAACGTCCGGAACTGCACGTCGATGACGCGGTCTGCGGGAACGGTGCTGTCCGAGCGTGCGGCGACCGATCGATTGAGCCCGTCGACAAGGTAGCCCGCGAACTCGGAAGCGATGTCGGGAATCGAGATGTCGTCGCTGCCGAGGCGTCGCAGCACGCTCATGAGAGAGCTCAGCGAAGCGATGATGCGCAACGGATCGCGGTGCGTCTGGACCAGCAACGCGTCCGGGTATTCGTCGAGCAGCGCACCGAGACACCAGAGGTGGCCCGGCGACTTGAGCACCCACCGCGGTGCCGGGTGCCGAGACTGCAGGTGCTGCAAGTACCGACGGTGCCACCGGTACGCCGGTGCCATGTCTGCTTCGTTGAGCAGCCATTGCGCGTACGACGGCACGTGATACTGCGTCGGGAAGATCATGCTGCGGAAGTCGCCGCCGGTGATGCGCACACATTCCTGCGGCAATCGTGCACCCATCGGGTGCATGGCCTGAAAACCCGGTATCACGAGTTCAACACCGTCGAGCAGCTCTTGGGATGCCGCGATGCGAGGATCGGTGTCGTACGTTGCCGTCTCCGGCGGCGGGAGCGGACGATCCACCTCCCACGTGAGCGGCACGCGGTTCGCGGGATCTTGGGCGAGGAGGTCATGAAGAATGGTCGTGCCCGTTCGGGCCTGACCGACGATGACGATGGGCGGCACGACATCGATATCGGCGATCTCCGGATGTGAGGTGCGCCAGTCGACCAAGCCCAGACGGGTGCAGAGATATTCGACGATCTCGCCGGAGACGATCTGCTCACCCAGCTCGTGCAGGTGACCTTCGGTGCTGAGCGCCTCGACGTATCGCTCGAGGCCAGGCCGCCACGTCGGCTCGCCGAAGTTCTCGAGTCCGGTGGCATCGACCGCAGTTGCCGCCAGACGGTCGGCGTCAAGAGCGACTGAGGGCATGGCGCCTCCTGATCGACACGGCAAGCTAGCGTCTCACCGATGCGCGTCGTGCCGATCATCGCGACGTTGATCCTCGTCGTCGGACTCGCCGCGTGCGGCGGGGGCGGCGGTCCGAGCGATCTCAACCTGCCGTCGACTCCGACGACGGCACCAGTCCCGACGACCGGCACGACCGCGAGCTTGGGATCGGCCGCACCGACGTCGTCCCCGTCGGGTTCGCAGAGCGCAATGCCGGCCGTGTCCCTCGTCGCACACTCGCGCGTCGCCCGGCTCATGGTGTACGACGAACCTGATGCCGCCGGCCCGGTGCGTGAGCTCCCCAGTCCGTGGCGCCCCGCGACGGACGATCCGAGTGTGCGCGTCGCACAGGTTTTTCTCGTTGACGCTCAGCAACCCAACGGCTGGGTGAAGGTGCTCCTTCCCGTCGAGCCCAACGGTACCGATGGCTGGGTCCGCGCCTCCGACGTGACGATCACGAGCGACACCTATGCGATCCGCGTCGATCTGCGTGCCCGAAACATGACGGTGTTCGCGGGCGGGAAGGTGCTCTGGGAGGGTGCGGTGGCGATTGGCGCGCCGGCCACACCGACGCCGACGGGCCGTTACTCGGTCCGGATGTTGCTCAAGGCGCCGAACGCGCAGACCGTCTTCGGACCGTATGCGTTCGGCCTGTCGAGCCGCTCGAACGCGATCACAAGTTTCGCGGGCGGTGACGGCGAAATCGGCATACACGGCAACGACGACGCCGCGTCGCTCGGCTTGGCCACGACATTGGGCAGCATTCGAATACCCAACGCGGAGATCACACGACTCGCCGCGCTGGTACCACTCGGCACGCCTGTCGACATCGACCCCTGATCGGTGTTCGCGTCATCGCTACGAACCGCGGACGGAACGGGCCCGGCGCCGCGGACCTGCGCGACGCGGTGCACAACGATCAGGTACGCCTCGACCACGGCTGGGCGGCCCGTCCGGGCCGGCTGCAGCGCATCTCGCGCGACGGTGCCGGCATGGTGAAGACCTGACCGGAGCGTCGGGCGGCTCCTGCACTACAGTCGTTGTATGCGGCGCGAGATTGTGTGCGAGGGATGCGGTGAGGTCGTCACCGTCTCGGTCGGGAACAACAGCGTGAGTTTCGTGCGCGAGCCCGACTCGGCGCGTGCACCTGGCCGCGTGACGATCTGCGTGCGGAGCGCACGCGTGCACCAATGCGCCGACGGTGCCTTCTTCCCGTCGACCGCGCAGGTCGTCGCCAAGCCCGGCTGATCGCGGCTACTCGGCTAGCTTCCAGCGATGAGCGATGACGTGATCTTGGTCGACGAACCGTTGCCGTTGGTTCGGCGCATCACGATGAACCGGCCCGAAAAGCGCAACAGTTTGATCCATCCGCTGCGGGGAGCGATCCTCGAGACCCTGCGCGCACACGACCAGGATCCGAACGTGTCGGTCACGATCATTCGCGGTGCAGGTCCGTCGTTCTCGGCGGGGTACGACCTCGGCGGCGGCAACGAAGGCCACGAGATGCCGTATTACACGCCGGGCGGAGAAGGCGCGTGGCCGCGCCACGTCACCGAGGGCTGGATGAGCATCTGGGATCTCGCCAAGCCGGTCATCGCGCAGGTGCACGGATACTGCCTCGCCGGCGCGAGCGAACTCGCGACCGGATGCGATCTTGTCTACATCGCCGAAGACGCGCAGATGGGATATCCGGCGGTGCGCTTCGGGGTGCCCGACATGCATTTCCACGTGTGGTTCCTCGGCATGCGCAAAGCGATGGAGATGATGCTCACTGGCGACTCGATCTCCGGTGTGCAAGCAGTCGAGCTCGGATGGGCCAACGACGCGTTCCCAGCCGACGAGCTCGACCCACGTGTCTTGGAGGTCGCGCGCCGGATCGCGATGGTGCCCAGTGAGCTGTTACAGCTCAACAAGCGTGTCGTTCACCGCCAGATGGACATGATGGGGATGCGGGCCGGGATCCGCGCGGGGACCGAGCTGTGTGCACTCGGGACCCACACCACCGCGATGCGCCAGTTCGTCGGCGCGGCGCGCGAGCGCGGGCTCACCACCGCGCTCCAAGAGCGCGACGCTCCGTTCGGCGATTACCGTACGGCTGAGCCCAGTTAGACCCAGTTCGACCGCGGTCAGACCTGTCGGGTGACGCCGGTCACGGTCGGCAGCTCGATGTGCACGGAGCTGAAGTCGATCGTGCCGCCCAGTCGCGGTATGGCGTACGCGGTGGTGGTTGCGACGAGCTGCAGCGTCAGGTGCGCGCCCGGTTTTGCGGTGAAGGCAACGATCTCGAGCGGCACCGTTGTCGTGTGAGCCTTGCCGTCGAGGGTGACGTCGATCGGCGTGATCTGATTTCCGACCACGATTCCGGTGGTGTCGTCGACCAGTTGCGCGAAGACGCGGGTCGGGCTGACACCGGCCGGCGACGTTCCCGTGTAGCGCAGCGTCAGCGTTGGCGCCCCGACAATGTTGGCCGCGCTCGGAGCCGTGATCGAAGTGTTCAGCGCGTGCGACGCCATGCTCGGCGTGATGGGAAGCGCGGCTCCGCCGAGCGCGCCGGTGTTGCCGGTCGCGTGCGCCGGGCCCGAACCGCCTCCGGCGACCAGCGTGAGGGTGCCGCGGCCGTCGGCCACGATCGGCGGCGCGGCCGGCAGCGGATACTGATGTGCGGTGTACTCGACACCGTTCTGGTCGACGTACTCGAAGGGCGCGCCGAGCCGTTGCTGGGTGTCGTTCTTGACGTAACGATTCAGCCACGCGATCGCGTCGTCGCCGGCCAGGTTCGGGTTGCCCGGATTGGTGAGGCATACCCCATGCCCGCTGCACATCCACACCATCGCGGTGGGTACACCGTTGGCCCGCAGGATCGAGTAGTTGGTCACTGCTTCTTCGAGAGGGAACAGCGTGTCGATCGTTCCCTGTTCGAACAGCGTCGGTATCTTGATCTTGTTCACCAAGTCGCCCGGGCCGCGGTCGAGGAACCACTGCTGGTCGGCCGCGCTCACCACGCCCGTTGCGTCACCTTCGGTGTGCGCGCTGGTGATATGCGGGTCGAGCGGGCGGCCCGCGGCCGCGTTGTAGAGCAGATCTCCCCAACCGCGCTTGACGGTCTGCGCGGTAAAGAGGCTGGTACCGAGAGAGTTCCACGCAATCTGGGGAACGATCGCGTCGACGCGGCAGTCGATCGCGGCGGTGATCAGTTGGATGCCGCCGCCGTACGAGGCGCCCACCATTCCCATGCGTGGGTTGCCCGGCCCGTCGAGCTGCACACCGGGTTGCTGCGCGACCCACGAGATCAGTTGTTCGACGTCGCGCCCCTCATAGTTGGCGCTGTCGGTTTCGACCGTTCCGCCGGACTTCCCGAAGCCGCGCGGATCCCATGTCAGCACGTTGTAGCCGGCGTCGTGCAATGCGCGGATGCTCAGATCTCCGAACAGGCCGTAGTTCGTCGACGTCGTGTTGGTGTCGCCGGATTCGCCCCAGCCGGGGCCCTTCAAGACAGTCGGAGCAGTGCCCCCCGGCGGAAATTTCGCCAACGGGAACCAATGTGCCCGGATCTTTGTCCCGTCGAACGAGACGATGTCGTAGTCCGATGTGGAGCCGGGCACCCGCGTCGCGTCGACCGGCGGACCGGCCGTTGTCGGACAAAGGGGAGGTCTGAATGCGCCGCCGGGCAGCGTCGCGGACGTGGTCGACGATACGCCAGTCGTCGTCGACGAAGTTGAGCTCGCAGACTTCGTGGAAGTCGAACAGCTCGCGGCCGCGACGCACGTCGCAGCGAGCAGCACAACGAGTGGTTTGAACGACACGACACCCCCTGCAAGCGATGTGTGGGGAGCGTAATGGTCGAACATGCCGGTCCGCGGCCGCGGCACCGAATCTCGTGACATTTGAGGCATGACACTGCGTCGGTGCGGTCCTGTCACGGGACGAGGTGGTCCGAGAAGCTGGGGCGAGGCGCAGGTCGGTGTCGGGCATCGAGTCGGTCAACTCGGTCCGAACGCACCCCTGCGGGGGCGTCGTGGCTCTCGCGTGCGGCGCTGACCGACGCGGTGCAGAGACGCGACGGGTGTTCGAGCCCACGCGTCGGATCTCAATGCTCGTACGCCCATGCCATCGCCGCTGCGGTCGTTTCCTGTCCCATGTCCGTGCCGTACGACGACGTCGGCGCCGCACGCCGTCGCGGTTCGGAACGAACGAAGAAGTCCTCGAAGCTCTCCTCCGGCCCTCGCCGCTCGTCGTGATCCCTGTACCGACAAAACCCACCAGGCGACCACTCGGCGAGAACCGTCGCCCGATGTTCGGGTTCGGTTCGACGGGTACGATCATCGCTCAATGCTCACGTGCCGACGAACCACCATGACCGGCCGTGAGATGCGCGTCGAGGGTCGGAGGTGACCCTCGTCGATCGGCTCCGAACCGGTATCGGCCCCGGGCCGGCGCTCTCTTTCGACGAGCACATCGTGAGCGCGATCCCGGGTAGTGAACCCGACATCGGCACCTCACAGGAGCGGTACAAGCTCTGGCGCGCAAGCCAGACCGGGACACGACCAGCCGAGTATCTTTTGCCGCGTATCGTCCGCGACGTCGAGTGTACGTGGCCGTCGTTTATGCACCGATCAACGCGAGCCATGCCGGTCGATGCGCTGCGAGCGAAGTTGGCTGATCTCGGCCCGTGGTATGTGCCGTTCGCGCTCGGTGATCCCGTGGTGAACACGATGGAGTTCACCGACAACTTCGGCGCGGCAATCTTCGTGGACGACAACGCGCAACGCATGCAGTTCCGCACGGACCTGATCAACGGGACGCTGGCTCGCATACTTGGCGACGAGATGCAGCAAATGAATGTTCTTGACCTCGGTTGCAACAGCGGTTGGTTCGCCTTCGACCTTGCACAACGAGGTGCGCGCGCGGTCGACGGCGTCGACCTGCGGGCACACAACATCGAACAGGCACGATTCCTCCGCGACTACTTCGGTCTCGAGACGACGCGGTTTGATGTTGCCGACGCTATGTCGTTCGATGACCAGCGCCGCTGGGACATCGTGTTGAACCTCGGGGTGCTCTATCACGTGACCGACCCTTTGCGGCTCCTCCAGCGCACATACGAGCTCTGTGAACGCTTCGCGATCGTGGATACGATCTGTCACGAAGAGCCCTTCTCCGGCTTCGTGCTGTTCGACACCAAGGACGCATCACATCCTCACGAGGGCAGCGAATCGTGGGAGTTGCATCCGACCTACCGAGGTGCGATCGACGCGTTGCGCTACGCGGGCTTCCGCGAGGTGATCGAAATCGTCGCGACCGAGGCCACGGCGAGCGGGCTCTATCGGGGCGGCGGACGCCGATGCTTCCTCGCCGCGAAGTGAGCTATCGCCCGGAGGTTTCGCGGGAGAGCCGATTCGCGACGTGTCCGTCGCGTCCGTCGTGTGCCGCAACGAGGTGAAGTACCGGTTCTCGAGCCGGTCGGGCTTGGCGGTCGAGGATCCAGGGAACGATGGGCCGGAACGTGTCGTCGAGTGCGGGATCGGCGATCCTGTCCTGATTGGCAACGCCACCCTCGAGCCTCGGACGAGGCCGATGGTGGGCAGGGCTGCCAAGCGTGTGTCGAGCTGGCGGCGCGCGAGCCCACGTCCGGCAGGCTCTCCGATCGCGACGACTCGCACGTCGACATGTTGCGCGGTCGGGCGTCGAGATGTTCGACGAACCGCCGGGTTTCGGCGAGCTCTCCGGCCTCGAGCGCGGTGGCGACGAAGAGGGCGTCGAGCCAGTCGAGCAACACGCCGGCAATGCCGACGCCCATCCCGGCGTGTGACGAAGCGTCGACAATCATGAAGCGAAACCGTTCCTGAAGGGTGGGGAACACGAGCTCGATATGTTCGCGGTCGGAGGCCGACACGACGCAGATACGGGAGCGTGAGAACGTCGCGACCTCGACATGACGTGGCCCGCGTGGGACTTGGATGCGCGACGGTGTGCCCCAGGCGCGGGCGAGCTGCGAAAGGAGACGGTCGACACCGCGGTCGGTCGGGTCGGCGCCGACGAGACAGACGGGCGTGTCGGTCGTGGCCGCGAGTTCGGTCGCGACCTCGACCGCGATTGCGCGCTTCGCAGTGGTGAGGCGAGGGTTGGTAATCCCCACGCCGAGTCCGAGGCGTGTGGACTGTGAGGTTACGTCGAGTCGTTTCCGGCGAGCGGGTTGAACCCCATCGCACTGAACGTCGACCGCCGTGCCGTCCCGGTCGCGAACTCATAAGAGTGGTGACCGATCTCACACCGGCGCGGGAGGTCGTTCGCGACGGAAGTGCGCTGAGGCGATGACCGCGGCGATGTCTCGATCCAATGTTGGCGGTCTCGCTGCGCGGAACCACCGTGGGGGTTTCGACGTCGCGCCGACGTCGGCAGGTGTGCCGGTGAAGTTCACGTCGCGAGCGAGGCAAATCTGCGACGGCATCTCACGCCCGTCGGACATCTCTCGACCGTTTCCCTGCGACCTTCAAGCAACCCGCGCTGGACCTTCACAAGCGGTACGGCTGACCGTGCCCGTGCAGGACTCGGCCGGTCAGATCCGCTTGTGACGTCCGTCAGTCCGGATTTTGGTCGTCTCGGGTCTGCGGGCCTTCCATGACCGCAGGGATGAACAGGTCAAGGAAGGTAGCGAAGAGTTCCTCGGTGTCGGTGTCGATTCGTGCGGCTTGTACGAACCCGTCGGAGGCGATGATCAGGATCGCGGCGATGCTCTCCGCTGGAAGTCTGAGCGTGTAGCCCATCTCGGTCGTGTAGTGCTCCATGAGCGTGGCGATCGTCGCACGCTGCTGGCGGCGCTGTCCGGCGGAGCGTTCCCGCGCGGCCGGGTTGCGATACTGGTAGAGGCTGAACTCGAGGTTCAGCGCCCAAATCTCTTTGTCTCCGGTCAGCGCCTTGAACCATGTCGCCGCCGTCTGTCGGTTGTCGACATCTCCTTCTATCTCGAGTTGCTCGACGAAGATGTCGAGCACTTCGGTGGTGACGGCGTCCCCAACCGCGAAGAAAAGGTCTTCTTTGTTCGCGAAGTGCTTGTAGATCGCACCACGCGTGTAGCCCGCCGCGTCCGCGATCTCGTCGAGCGACGCGCCCTCGAAGCCACGCGTCGCGAAGACATGCCGAGCGGACGCGATCAACGCCGCCCGGGTGCGTTCCATCCTGCGTTCAGGCGTCCACCGTTCGACCGTCACGGAGCATCTTGTCCTGATCCGAGGTTGACACTTGGATTTCTAACTGTATTCTAGATACAGAACCGTATCTAGAATACGACACCGTTGCGAACGGGGATGCATGCTTGAGGTGCAGGGGCTCTCGAAGGCATACGGGTCGCGTCAGGCATTGGACGCGGTCGACCTGCAAGTCGCGCAAGGCGAGATCGCGGCGCTGTTGGGGCGCAACGGTGCCGGCAAGACGACGCTCGTGTCGATCGTCGCCGGGTTGCGCGGCGCGGACTCGGGGCGTGTCGTGATCGGCGGGATCGATGCGTTCGCCGAGCCGCGCCAGGCGCGGGCCAGCCTCGGACTCGCGCCCCAAGACACCGGCGTCTATCCGACACTGTCGTGTCGGGACAACCTGCGACTTTTCATGGGTGTGGCCGGGCTGGGTCGCAGGGAGGCACGGGGCGCGATCGACGAGCTTGCCGAAACGCTCGGTCTCGGCGAGCTACTCGACCGGCGGGCGAAGGAGTTGTCCGGCGGCGAACGGCGCCGGCTGCACACCGCGATCGTGTTGGTGGGTCGTCCGGCGCTGGTACTGCTCGACGAGCCAACCGTAGGTGCGGATGTTCAGACCCGCGCCCAGCTCCTGGATGTCGTGCGGAATCTCGCGCACGACGGTGCTGCGGTCGTGTACTCCACCCACTATTTCCCCGAGGTCGTAGAACTCGACGCGTCCGTCGCGATCCTCGAACACGGCCGGCTCCTCGCACGCGGCAGCGTCACCGATGTCATCGCGCAGCACTCCGTCGGCGCCGTCGACCTCGTGTTCGAGGGACCTGCGCCTGACCTCGCCCGACTGGCACCGGGCGGCACGGTCACCACCAACGGATCACGGGTGCGGATCGATACCAACGACCCCTCAGCCGTGACCGCCAGCATTCTCGCCGGCCTCGATCGCCACGCAGCGAACCTTCGTGGTCTGACCGTCTCACAACCCAGCCTCGAAACCGCGTTCCTCCAACTCACCCAAGACCGCACCGCAACCCCGATCGAAGAACAAGCAAATGTCGCTTAGACGGACCACCTCGATCGTCGCTCACGAACTCCGCCTCCTCAGCCGCGACCCTCTGCCCATCATGATCCTGGTCGTGTTTCCGCTCATCTTGATGGGATTCCTCAAACCGATGGTTGCGCTTGCGCTCGCCGCGCACGGCCACGCCGGAGCCAACGGCGCCGAGCAAGTCGTGCCCGGCGAAGCCGTCGCCAACGGCTTCTACATCGTCGGGATGACCAGCTTCGCGTTCTTCTCCGAATACGGCTGGAACACCTGGGATCGCCTCCGCGCCAGCCACGCCACCTCCGCCGAGATCATGACCGGCAAAGCACTTCCATTCCTCGCCGTGTCGGCCGCCCAGTTCCTCGTCATCTTCGCGATCGGCGTCCCCCTCTTCCATCTCAGAAGCCGCGGACCGCTCACGACGCTCGTTCCACTCGTCGCCGCGTTCGCGACGTGTCTCGTCCTGTTAGGCGTGATGATCACGGCCCTGTCTCACACCATCCAACAAGCCAACGCGTTCGCGTTCGGCGGCCTGGTCCTTTTCGGCGCGCTCGGCGGGGCGCTCGTCCCACTCGAGGTCCTCCCACACTGGGCTCGCGCGATCGCGCCCGCAACACCCACCTACTGGGTTATGCGCGGCTTTCGATCCGTCATCCTCGACGGACACAGTTACCCGGCGATCATCCTGCCCTGCTGCGTGCTCCTCGCGATGAGCCTCACCTTCGCGGTGGTGTCGCTCACGCGGTTCCGCTTCACCGACACGAAAGTCACCTTCTAAGCCTGGTACACCCACGAACACCGTCATCGTGCACGGCGAGCCGAGTCGTCGTCACGCGCGCTCACCAGGAAACGTCCACAGTCGTACACGTTGGGGGCGCGCCCGCGTACCGATCGGCGCGCATCGGACGGTTTGAACATTGCGTCAATCGGCACCGGCGAACATGCAAAGGTCCATGACCAGAGACGACATTGTGGTTCCGTCTTCGAGGACCCTCGGGACTCGACCCCAAGAACCTGCAGGTGACCGTCGTGTCCGCCGGCACTCGCTCATGTTGTTGGGTCCTTCCACCAGCGCTCGCACGGACCTTGCAGCCTGTCGTGATGGCACATCGAGACGAAAGGTGTTCGCTCGTTTGCCCGTGTGCAAACAGGCCGGGTGATCGACCGCCGGACGCTCAGGCGCCACTCGCTGACGTCGACCAGCCCATGGCAGCGGCTCGACGCTCGGTCTGCCTGGCGGCTGGTCCGCGCGAATGTCGCCTCCAACGGCCTTTCTGACTGGTTCCGCTTCCACGGCCCGTCCGTCACGCCCGCGTGCTTCGACGGGAGACGGCGCAGTCTGAGTGCCGTTCGTCGAAGCCCTTGACGTGTTCTTGGCGTCATTGTCGTAGATCGTTCACGCGGCTCTGGCAAGACTCCGAGTCTTTCCCGGTACTGTCGGGCGAGGGAGTGGTCAACCGACTGCGCAGATTCTCGGGGTGTCGGCGCGGTCATCATGATTGGAGAGCGCAACCATGCAGGGTCCCACACCCCAGCCCCACAGACGAACGTTGCCCGTCGGCACGAGCGTCGAGGTTCGCAACCGGTTCCGGGGGTCGTGGTCGAGCGGCTTCGAGGTTGCCAACTCAACAGAAGGCGGATATTGGCTGCGACGTGCATCTGATCGGCATGTGCTGCCGTCACCGTTCGAGCCGGATGAGATACGCCGCGCCCCTTGACGCTGATGGACACGGAGTCGCCACAGGTGCGCGAGGACGTTTGCTGCCGTCAGCCGCGCCTGCGCCGCCCGGGATAGGTACTCGTCCATCAGTGCCGCCAGCAGTGCCGGTACCTCCAGCCGCGCGAGCTCTTGGTGGAGGTGCTGCCGCGACTCGGATCTGTCGAACACACGTTTCGTGTCTTCTCGCGGACGGAAGTGGCGCTCCCGGGGGCACTCGCGTCACGCGTTGAAGTTGCGATCACCCCGCAAAGGTAGGGGTCCGTGCTTGAGCGAGTCGTGCGACGCGACGCCGTCGATCTAGGTCAGAGCCACGTTGTCGCTCACGGCGATCAACTCTGGGGCGGGATTGTCGCCGCGGCGCAGCCCATCATGGAGAACGGGCTCTCTACGCTCGCTCAGCGCAGGACCGAAGGCATCGTTGCCGGCCTGACGGCTCGGAAGCTTGTCCTGATACTCCTGTGGCGTTCGGTCACGTCGCTTCGATCTACAACCGAGGCCGGCAGCTGTCCGGGGGCGCGGAGTTGACGCTGCGCTCGGACTGGGCGATCCGAGCATCCGGTGAGGCACCGAGGAGGCGCTCCGTGTGAGCATCGGTGTACGGTCCCGTTTGGTCACACGACCGAGCCCCAGACCCCGGCTTGCTCGCCCGTCATGAAGGGCAGCGAGCAATGCGGGGGATCCGCGAGGCAAGTGTTGATGTCGATCGGTCCACTGCCCCGTCTGCGCGCCGGCGGTACGAGCCGAGTTCGACTGGACTGACAGCCAAGCCGTGGTCCTCGACTGTGCGCCGATCACGTCGATGGACCGCCACGCGTTTCTCGCGCTCGTCGAGCCCACGGTCATGCCATCGACCCCGGTCATCTGCTCGTCATCCGCAATCCGCGGCCGAACGGGGCTCGCGTTGTTCGCGTATGCGACTCGGACAACGAACGCACGATCGACGTTGCGTGGGACTTGTCTGTTGTCACTCCGGTCGCGTTCGCGTTGCAGTCATCGAAATCTCGAATGACGCCAGAACAGGCGCGCCGCGCCAGCCCGCGGTCGCATGCTCGTCGCCGCTCCCCAGGAGCGGGTGGTGCGCCACCGCGGGCGCAGCGGTCAGATCTCTACGGCATGCCATCGTCTCGAGCCCTCCGCCACACAAGGAACTGCCATGACGATTAACGCTTCTTCTTCACGAGTACCGCAGCCGTCGCGCGACCTGAAGCGCGGCTACTGGATCGGTCTCGCGGCGGTTGTGGCGATCGGGGCAGTGATTGCAGGAACGCAAGGCGTGGGCGCCTTGGTCGCGGTGCTCATCACGGTGTCGGTGCCTGCGATCTCGGGGCTGATGATGTTCCTCGGCTGGCGCGTCCTCTCGAAACATCCGCGCGTCCGTGCCGCGTTCTATAAGGACGTTACTCTGTGAACCGCCGACGTCCCAGCAAACGTGAACCACACGACAATTTGGTCCCGTCAAGGACCGACGCCTGCTTCGAGCATGAACGTCGCCGATTTGGTGAGGCTGCGTAACCGTTCGTGTTTCGTGTCCATTGGCTTTGGATTTCGCCGTCGCCAACCCCACGAAGCCTCGGCGTGAACATCATCACGTTCACGCCGAGAACTCCGCCGCCGACGCTGCTCTAGTGAGCGTCGCCTCTCGCTTCTCTGTGCTGCGGACAGATCAACCGCAACTGCACGCTGATTTCTCCGAGCCGCTCCAGGTTGTCATGTCGGTATTGCTGCAACACAATTTCCGGACGTACCGACCGAATCGAACGCGGCTTACCGAGGAAAGCGGCCGACGGTTCCTCGCGTCTCAGCCAACGGCAGTCTCAGGCCCACGCGACCGAACAAATGAGATCTTGCATCGCAAGATGCACGCGGTCGTCGAGTCCGCGTTGACGCCGCAGTGCAGCATCGCGACGGGAAGCGAACCGCGATCGGCGTCGCGGTGACGGCAAGGATGGCGAGCGAGAACCGCCGGTGTACGTTCGGGTTCTCGCGAACTGGTACGTGATGCGAGATGTGCCGCCCATCCGTGTGTGCATGGCGACGACCCCGAATCGTGATGGCGGCTGTCGGCGCGGAACGTCTGATCCCGATGTGGCCACCCCCGTCGGACTGGCTACGCCACGCGAGACTCGCCGCAGCGTGGGACAACCGGCCGGTTGCGCGGCTCGTCGCGCTCAAACGGTGCTACAAACCGAACCGGATCGAGCGCGCGACCACGGCATCGGCGACTTGGTGCAGCGTCTGGTGTTGAATTTGGGCGCGTTCGTGCATCATCGCGAGGGCCTCGGCGACGGTGCAGCTCGCCTGCACGCTGACCATGCCCTGTGCCTGCGCCACTTCGGGGATGAATTCTTCCCATGTCGGCACAGCCGGCACCTACCTCTTGCCCGACATCGGCGGTCGATCGACGCGCTGGACGATCTGATCGACGACGACCTGTTGGTGGTGCAGGCACTCGGATCGTGTGTGTTCATCGCGACACGACCACCATCCCAACGCGTCTCCGACTGAGAGGCGTGTCGGTTCGTCCAAGGATCGAAGAGGCGCCGCGAAACTCTCGATCGAATCGAGATCGTTGTCCACAACGGCCAGCAAGGTCGCGTTGTCGCACGTAACTGCGATCTCGACGGCGGCGTCGCGACGTTCGAACGTGTCGGCGCTGTTGGCGAGTTCTTGGACGTGTGATTGCAACCAATGAGGTTCCGTGTCGAGGTCACCGACCACGCGAACGAGGTCATCGTCGGAGCGTTGCACGGTTCTTCTTCGGCCGGATGCGACCAGAGATAAACGCTTGGCATCGGGCGAGGTCCGCTATGGGTTCGTCTTCGCGTCGAAGCGCCGACTCGGCCCGCGCGTGGGACTCCGATGACTTGGTATGCGACGAGCCGCGTGCGCCTAGGTATTTGCGGGAGCCATGCTGATCTCGGCGAGTGCCGAGCGGGGATCGCGACAGCATGCCAGGTCGCCAAGTGAGACAACGCCGACCGCGCGACCAGCCGCAACGACCGGAAGGCGTCGTACAGCCTTATCGCGCATGAGTTCGACCGCCTGTTCGATCGGCTCGTCGGGTTGGATCTTGGCCAGCTGCGCGCTGCAGATCTCACCGACGCAGGTCATTGCCGGATCCTGATGGTCGGCTACCAAGCGGACCACGATGTCGCGATCGGTGAGGATGCCGCATACGACGCCGTCTTCGTCACGCAGGACTAGAACGTCTCCGACGTCGGCTTCTCGCATCGCGAGCGCGGCCTCTTGCACCGTGGCAGATTCGAATAGCGCGATGGGCGATTGGGTCATGACATCTTCTACGAGTTGCGACACGACGCCTCCTCTGCCACCCGGACTCCTGTTGGGTACCCGACCAGATTTGCCGGAAACATCACTCTTCGTCCTCCGCGGGTGCTACCCACAATGCCCGCGAAGTAAACCCGCTTCTCTTCTTTTTTGATCCGACCCGCGCGGGGATACTCGTGACGTGCGGGTCATCGCGCGCTTCGGTTCCGGCGCTCACGTTGTCGACGATCATCGGACTCCGGCTGCCGACGAGCGCACTGACGATGTCGCGGTACCGACAACCGGCCGCTCGCCACAGGCGACCAGCATGCTCGTGACCGGCGCCGGGTAGGAGTCCCCGATGAACACCATGGCAACGAACGCGAACGAGATCACCTCCACCGACACGTTGATGGAACGTGCCGCGCGCGCCGGTTTCCAACTGATCACGAGCGAGACGGATACCGGTCAGGTGGTGTGGGAGTGGCGCCGGGGCGTCGAAGCCCGTCCCCAGTTCGTCAGCGAACGCGTGGCGCGGCACTGGATGTTCAAGTGGCTGGAACACCAACCGGCACAGAGCACCAGGCGAGCGAGCTGAGAGATCGCTGCTCCAGTCTGTCCCGCCCGTCGTGACACCCGTTGTCGTTCGGCTCGGCTCCGCCGCTGAAGTGTCGGCCGGCTAGGTCACGAGTGCGAGGGCGCTGGGTCTTGCCACGCCGGGCAGTCTGGGTTTGGTTGACCTTTGGATCGGGTATCCGGCGGTGCGTGTGTATCGCGGCGGAAAATCCCGCGATTGGTTGTTGATGGCGCTCTTGCGAGAGCAAGCGAACGCCGAAGCGGCACCAGGTTTCGGTGCTCGACGTGAGCTATATGCTCGAGACTTTGGGTGGCGAGTATGGACACGCGCGCAGACGCAGACGGTGCTCGCGAACGCGTGAGACGGGTGACCGTAGCAATCGAACACTCCAGCCATCGTCCGCCGCTCGAGCCCAGTGGCGGCTGCGGACCCTGACCGGAGCCGGAATGGGCGTCGGGCGCGGTGTGTGGGGTGAGCCGAGTGTCAGCGCCAACAAAGTTCTTGCGAGTCCGGCACTCAGTCGTCAATGGCGACCCGAGGTTCGCGCTGTGAAACCCGTTCGACGGCGAGGTGTCGAATCGATTTGCGTGATCGTGTTAGAACGCACTCGTATTGGCGTCGACCGCGACCTGTTCAGTGCCTCGCGGTGCGGTGGCCGTATCTCCAGGGAGGAAGACCATGAGGTCGTTGCGGCTTATCTCAGTGGTGGCGCTCGCGTTGTCGGGTGTCCTCGTCAGCGCAGGTTCTGTCGCCTCGGCGTCGACGAACAACTGGAGTCCCGGTAACGGGGCGGGGAACAATTGGTCGTCCGGGAACGGGTGGTCGTCCGGGAACAGGTCTCGTGGGGACGGCTCATACGGCCACGGCTCGCACCACGACACGTATGACTGCACGGGTGCCAACGGCGGGGTTGTTCCGCCCGGTTCGTACGACTCGATGCTCATCACGGGCGTGTGCTTTATGCCCGCGGGCACGATCGACATCCGCGGTGACCTGACGGTTGCGCCGGGAGCCCTGCTCGATGCAGCTGCTCCAGGTGACCCGACCGGCAATCCGCTCCTGCCGGCCACCGTTTTGGTCGGGGGGAATGTCTGGGTTGGTAGCGGTGCGGTCCTGTTCTTGGGTTGCTCACCGAACAACGGGTGTCATGCCGTGACCTACGACCGTATCGGTGGGAGCCTCACCGCGAACGGCGCACTTGGAGTCGTCATCCATTCGGTTTCCATCGGCGGTAACTTCTCGCTGTTCGGCGGCGGGGGCGGAGTCGTTGGCGGAGTCAACACCGGCGTGTGCGATGGCAACCCGACCACCGTCCCGCCCACGCCCGCGCCGATTCCTGCGCTGTGGGCCGCCGACCCGGCACTGGCAGCTGGCGAGGGACCAGGGATGCCGATCCCCGTCTACAGCGACGCCGAAGACAACGTGATCGGTGGAAATCTCACCGTGACCGGTCTGCAGTCGTGCTGGCTCGGAGCAATTCGCAACCAGGTCGGCGGGAGTGCCACCTTCGCGAACAACAGCATGGGTGACCCGGACGCGATGGAGATCGAAACCAATCTGCTCGACGGGAACCTGACCTGCCAAGGGAACGACCCGGCGGTGCAGTTCGGTGACGGCGGCGGCACCCCCAATATTGTCGGAGGCTATGCAAGTGGTGAGTGCGGATTTGATGTCGTCTTACCCAGCCCGGCACCGGAAGCGATGGAAGGACCCGGCGTCAACACGAACATCGCAGTCAGCGCCCGAAGTCTGGGGACCTACTCGGGGACGCACACCCAAATCGGCGCGAGTGTCCCGATTCCGTTGGGGACCCCGAACGTGACCGAATCAGGCGACACCCTCGTCGGAGAAAGCAACACGGACACCCTCACCGGGACGGGCCTCACCGGCGCAATCACGCCGGTGCCCGGCGCCCCTGCGGGCCAGTCTGGCGAAACGGTCCTCGCTAGCGTCCATCCCGATAACTCGGAGTCGTTCCTCGCGATCGACAACTGCGCGTGCAGCTTCGATGGTCAAAGTGGCATGGTCACCATCAGGGCCTACGGGACAACCTCCGCGTCTGGATGGACCCATGGCACGTTCCTTGTTGCCGGTGTCACGCCAACCCCTCCTGCCACGACGACCGGATTGGCCACCCTGGCTGGCTACGGCACATTCTGGGGGACGGGCGGAACCCTGCAACTGGTCGAGCATCTCAGCATCACCGGAACGACGACCTCTTCATGCGAGGGGAGTTCACAACAGATGTCCGACCACCAGCCGCGATTCGATAACGACGGACACGGATCGAATGACGGAGGTTGGTGGCGCAGACACCAATGCCAACCACCCGCGACAAGCTGAACCTCTTTCGGCGTCGCGATCAGCGATGCGTCGCGGCGCCGAACGAACGAGATCGAGGGTGCCCGAGCCCGCCTTTGAGTCGCGATGCTTTTGAACGTTGGGCTGAGAGCGCTCGATCGGGTCGTGAGCCTTCCTGATCAGCTGGTTGAAATTCGGTGCCAGACGTGTACCCGCGGGTCGCGCGGTTGGGACAACGTTGCGCGGAGCCTGACGTATCGCAGTTCTGAACGCGCCACAAGAGTGGTAGTCGTGCACTCGCCGGTGTCTCGGGTCGATCGGTTTGGTGTGCATGACCGAACGTCGCGCTTGTTGCAACGCCGCGGAGATGCGCGTCGTGGCGGACACGCTTCAGAGTTCGGTCACCGATCACGCTGAGCGACTCAACGCGGACGGCTCGGGTCGTCGTGTCTTATGCAGAACGAAGCGTCGTCGACGACGCGAACCCTACGACGGTACCCATCGTGGTACCACGCAATGGCCGAACAAGCAGAGCGTGCAAGGCGACGCGGCTGAACGCCGCGCAGCCTCGATGTCTGCGTGAAACCGTCAACTCGATGTGAAAGGCAGGAGTCCCAACCAACGCACGGCGGCACGGCGGTCCTTGACTCGAACTCGACTGGTCCGGTCGGTGCAGTCGTCACCCGGCGTGTCGCCGGCGGCGAGCGAGGCGGTACTCGCCCGACACACGCAGACGCGGGTGCGGCCCCCGGGTCGGGGGCCGCACCGACGAACGCTTCCCGATATCTGCGGGCTACACGACGAACTTGGTGCCCGGGTAGATGGTCGACGCACCCGTCGTCGCGTTCGAACACGTGGTCTCCGAGACGGGCGAACCCTTCGGGATCCCCTTCGAGCGCGGCGCCCGACCCGCCCTGAACTTTGCCTGTGCTGACGAACTCCGAGGTCCCTTTCGGACACTTGTTTGGTGTCTTGCCCGCCGCCGTTGAAAGCGAGAAGGTCGTCGTACCAGTGCCGTGCCAGGTAATCTTGCCGGCCACGGCGCTGCCCTTGCCCACCGTCTTGAAGTTGACGACCGCCGATCCACTGCCGCCCGTCGCTTTCGTGTTCGTGCAGGCGGTCAGCGTGAACGTGGCCGTCAACTTCTTAATGTTGACGACCGATTTCGGGCTATGACACGTCGCAGGCGGTGCGGTGGGCGCTCGCCGGGCCGGCCAACCCGACGGCGAGCAACGAAACCGCCGCCAGCGCAACAGCGATCAAACCTTTCGGACCAGTGCGACGCATTGACTCCCCCTCTGATTGTTTCTGACACCGCTACGTGGCCGGATCTCTTCGCACGAGAACCCTCGCCGCAGGCACATGGGGCCCCACCCGGACAAGCGGGTCGAAAACGACCGCCTGTGCCTGGAGCCGCTGCTCAGTGGAGCGATACCACCGACCGGACCTGCGCGTTGTTGGAGGATGGAACCGTCAAGTGCCTGGCCGGCTACGACACGAACTCGTACAGGCCCGCCTCGGTGGATCTGGCGGACTGAGCCTCGTCACCTTCGTCGCGCTCGGCGACGTCGATGACTGCGCCGTCTTGTCCGTCGGCATCATCAAATGCTGGGAAGGCAACAACATCACCAAGACTGCGCCGGTCGTCATCGCCGGTCTATAACGTTCCTCGTCGACGTTCGCACAGCCCGTCGAGGGTCACGCCGACGCCGATCTCGGAGCGAGGTCACGATCTCCGGCACGAAGTCGCGAATGCGCCGGCTGCGAGCGGAACTCCAGTCGAACTGACGAGCCGCACGTTGGGCACAGCAATGCGGGCATTCATCGTTCACAGCGCTGCCCGTCCGGTCGACGACGCTGGGAGGGCGTCATGGCGACCCTCGCCGCGGCAATTGACGGCGATGGTTTGCGATGCGACGGTCGACGACGCGACCGCTCACGGAGACAGCGGATTCACCTGATGAGCCGGGTACGCCCCCCGGGACTCGAACCCGGAACCTGCAGATTAAGAGTCTGATGCTCTAACCAGTTGAGCTAGGGGCGCGTGAACTGGACCGCGCATGGTAGCGGAGCGGGTCGTAACGTGGGGTTGAAAGGAGGCGGACTTTGGACGTGGCGATCAGCGGTGCGAGCGGCTTCATCGGCTCCGCGTTGTCGGCGTCGTTGCGAGCCGACGGCCACCGAGTGTTACGCCTGACGTGCGGCGGCGTTACCGGCGGCGACGCGATCGGATGGAATCCCGACGCGGGCCGCATCGACGCGCCCGCGCTCGAAGGTCTCGACGCAGTCGTGCATCTCGCGGGCGAAGGCATTGGCGAGCATCGTTGGACGGCCGAGCAGAAGCGCAGTATCCGAGAGAGTCGGGTGCGCGGCACCGCGGTGCTCGCGGGCGCGGTCGCGAGTCGGGAGCGCAAACCGCAGGTGTTCGTATCCGGATCGGCAATCGGTTACTACGGCAACCGGGGCGATGAAGTGCTCACCGAGCAGAGCGGCCCCGGCGACGACTTCCTCTCGCAGGTATGTGTCGCCTGGGAAGCGGAAACCCAACCTGCAAGCGACGCTGGAGTGCGCACCGTGCTCGCGCGCACTGGCATCGTGCTCGACACGCGTGGCGGTGTGCTCGCACGGATGCTGGTCCCGTTCAAGCTCGGCATCGGTGGGCGTCAAGGGTCGGGACAGCAGTGGATGAGCTGGATCGCCCTTGCCGACCAGGTGGGTGCGATCCGTCACGCGATTGATCACGGCTCGGTGCGTGGTCCGGTCAACCTGGTCGCTCCGAACCCGGTGACCAACGCCAACTTCGCGCGAACTCTCGGTCACGCGTTGCACCGCCCGACGATCTTTCCGACTCCGCTATTGGCGCTGAAACTGCGGTTCGGACCCGAGCTCGTCGAGTCGCTGCTGCTTGCCAGCCAGCGGGTCGCGCCGGCGCAGCTCGTTGACAGCGGCTACGAGTTCACCAGCTCTTCACTGGACGCTGCGCTCCAGGTCATCTTCGAACCTTGACCGAATGCACGTCAGGAGCTGCCGGGACGAGGGTGACTGAGGGGACTCGAACCCCCGGCCTTCGGGACCACAACCCGACGCTCTAACCAACTGAGCTACAGCCACCATGAACAAGCTGCCGCGCTCGCCGCGACAGCTTGATCATTGTAGAGCGTCAACGCTCGCGACTTCTTGCGCGTTCCACGCGTGCCGAAGCCGGCCGTGTCGAGGGTCCCGTGCACGGCGAGATAGCGTTCTCACTTCCGCGCTCGGGAGCGCTCGACGGAGGTGAACGTTGGAACACTCAGGGGTCGGCCGCCACGCAATCTGCGAGTTCTGGGGAGCGTCGAATCTCGACTCGGTCGATGTGGCCGAACGGGCACTCCGAGATGCGGCCCGCGCCGGCGGCGTGACGCTCATCGAGGTGTTCGTGCACCAGTTCTCTCCCCAAGGCGTGTCCGGCATCGCGGTGATCGCCGAGAGCCATCTCGCGCTCCACACCTGGCCCGAGCACGGCTATCTCGCGGCTGACTTCTTCACCTGCGGCGACAATGCCGACATCGAAGCGATCGTCGGCGTGTTACGTGACGCGTTCGAAGCCCAACGCGTCGATTGCCGACACCTCACCCGAGGCGTCCCAGCCGACCTCGAAACGAACCGCTTCGAGGAGTTCGAGCCTGGCAGCGCGTCCCACGCGGCCTACGACGTCCTCAACGTGCTCGAACAGCGCCGCACCCAATACCAGGAAGTCATGTTGTTCGAGTCGCCGCGACTCGGCCGAGTGCTCGCGCTCGACGGTATCGTGCAAATGACCGATCTCGACACCTACGTGTACCACGAGATGCTGGCTCACCCCGCCCTGTTCTCCCATCCGAATCCGCGCTCAGTTGTGGTCGTGGGTGGCGGTGACGTCTTCCTGGTCGCTGAGGCCTTGAAACATCCTGGGATCGAGCGGGTATACCTCCTCGAGCTCGACGAGGAAGTCGTGCAGGTCGCACGCAAACACTACGACGTCGCATGCGACGCGCTCAACGATCCGCGCGTCGAGGTGCGGCCGGGCGACGCGTTCGAGTCGATCGCGGAGCTTGCGGGCGAGCCCGACGTGATCATGGTCGACCTCACCGACCCCATCGGCCCCGCGGCTCGCCTCTTCGGAGACGAGTTCTATGCACTCTGCGAGCGCGCGTTGCGGCCCGATGGCTTTCTCGTCGCTCAGACCGAGTCGATCCATTTCCATCCCGATATCGTGCACGATTGCTTTTCGGCACTGTCGGGCCGCTTCGCTCGCACCGATCTGTTGTGGGGTGCGATCGCGACGTATCCCGGCGCGTTCTGGACATTCGGCATCGCGACCAAAGGTCCCGACCCACGCGTGGTGCGCCGCCGGCCCGAGATCGCGACTCGTCTCTACGACGTCGACGCCCACGAGTGGTTCTTTGTGCCCGAACCGGTGCGCCGCAAGCTTGTCGGGATCTGATGCAACCCGCGACACGTGCCGGACTCGTCCTGGTTGTCGTCGCACTGTTCGTGGCCGGATGTTCGACGTCATCGACGGCCCAGCGGCCGCTGCCGACGGTGGTTACGCCCGTGACGGCCTCGTCCACGGTTTCGGCACGTCAGTCGCTCGAGTTTCGTCAGGTGAAGCTGATTCTTCCCGCGTCCACTGCGATCAAGCCCGAAGGCGGCTCGTCGTCGACGCCGCAGCGCTGTTCGACGTTGGTCACTCCAGTTGCGAACCGTCGAGCGTCGAACCCTTCGGAGATGCTCTTCGACCGACGGCGCGCGTACTGCTACCTCCTCGGTCCGACGCTCGTGTCGGGTGCGAGCGTCGATGCGGCCACCGTGGTCTACGACGCGGCGACCACCACGTGGGCGGTCAACGTACATTTCGACAACGACGACTACGTGACGAAGATCGCCCGGCCGCTCGTGAACAAGCAGATCGCGGTCGTGCTCACCGGCTTCGTGCAGTCCGTGAGCACGATCAAGGCGGGTTTCACCGGACGCAACGTCGAGATCATCGGCGGCTTTACCCAAGTCGGTGCAGCGGACGTCGCGGCCGCGATCCTGGGCGTTGCACCATCGAGCGTGAGCGTAGGAGGCGGGACCTAACGGGTCCTGGTCGACCGATGCGCCGCCGCGCCGATCACGGCGACGACCACGATGGCCGTCGCGATGATGGCGATCGCGATCAGCTCGCCAGCATGGTCCAATTGCCGTCATCGCCGGCCTGGACCGCTTCGATGAAAGCCAGTACTGCGTGATAGCCGATGGCCGCGACGAACAGCCATCCGATCACTCGAGCCACAAGCCGCGCCGTCCGCACGCCGGCACGCTACGGCACGAGCGCGATAGGAAGGGGCTGTGAAGGGCTGGATGCGATGCCGACGGTGACGCTCCACGATGTGACGCTCGCCTACGACGAGTTCGGCGACGCTGCCGGCGAACCGGTCATCCTGATCGCGGGTTGCGGTCAGCCGGCGATCGCCTGGCAGGTCGGAGTCGTGCCGGCACTGGCTGCATCAGGCTACCGAGTCGTGACGTACGACAACCGTGGAGTCGCGCCGTCCTCGTCGCCCCCCGCGCCGTATTCGGTCGACGCGATGGTTGGCGACGCGCTCGGCCTGCTCGACCGCCTGCAGATTCCGGCCGCGTATATCGTCGGCCATTCGATGGGCGGATGGGTCGCGGAGACGATCGCGGCTCGTCATCCCGAACGCGTACGCGCCGGCGCTTTCCTCGGGAGTTGCAACCCGCCGACGTCGTGGGAGAAGGCGATCACGACCGTCGAGCGCGATCTCGCGCGGCTCGACTACGACTTACCGTCGTTGTTTTACGCGACCGAAACTCTGCGGTATTTCCCGATCGAGGACCTCCAAGACGACTCACTAGTCGACACGTTCCTCAGCTTCATGGGCGATCAGGAGCCGTGGCCAAATCCGGGTCGTCTCGGCCAGTACGAAGCCTGCCTGGCGTGGTCGACCAACCCGAGACACGGAAACGCGTGGTCTCAGATCGCGGTGCCGTGCCTGATCATGGCGTACGAGCACGACGTCGACTCGCCGCCGGCGCGGGCGCAGGAAGCGGCGGCAATCATTCCCGGTGCGCGCTACGTCGAGATTCCGGGCACCAGCCATCTCGCCCCGTTCACGCACGGCGCCGCGGTCGCGGGGGTGCTTGTCGAGTTCTTCCGCGCGACATCCGATGCGGCGAGCCGGTAACGGCCGACGAACCGCAACCGCGCTCGGACATGGTTGCGTCGCGGTCGACGGCCACTTGCGCGTTGAAACATGTTGACGTAGACCGCGTACAAGATACGCGGTGCTTGTGTCGCGCCTGGCACGTTGCGACGAGGTCAGGACGCTGCGCAGCCTGAACGAGGACCTCGTTGCCCGCGCGGTGCACGCGCTCGCAGCGCTAGGTGCTGCACGTCCCTTGGTCGACTTCCACCGACAGCGAGGGTCGTCTCGTATCTGGTTTTCCCGAGTGCGGGGAGCGGCGGCCGAAGCTGCGTGCGCGCCGCTCAGCGAGTCGCTGAGCGTCTCGACGGCGCCTGGCTGTCCGCGGGGAGCGCCCGCGAACCCGTTGGCTCAGTCCCGCGTCGTGGCCGAGCCACGAACCTGCACGACACTCGATGCAGTTGCGCGTGTGTGTCGATCCACTGCAGTTGTGAGGAACCGGCCGTCGATGCGCAGATGAGTCGCCCCTCTCATGCTGGGCGAACGCCGTTCGGACGTTCGCCCAGCTGTCGGGTTCGGCCTGTTGTCTCAGCGACGCGTCATCGAGACCGACCGCGAGAGGCGCGGTCGAACCTTCGACGTCACGGGCATCTGCACGGTGGGCGCTGGGACGTTCTCGATTCCTACCTGAGTGATCGGGCCAAGGTCCTGTCCTTGCTGTGGTTCCTATTGGCAGTCGGCCGTGTCGTGGTCGGCGGGGTTGTAGTCGTTTGCTGCGGCGTTCACCCACATCGTTCCAAGTAAAGGCGCATGGGTGTGGTTCGCAACGAACACTCGATATATGTAGTCCCATCCGACATGAATGTATTGGTCATATTCGTATCGATGATGCTGGTGGCTGGGCCGGTAACTCTTGATCTCAGAACCTTTCACCTGCAGCCATGCACCGTTGTGAAATCTCTCGATCGAGATGCTGTATGTCTGTTGGCCGGTGTTGACCCTCGGGTTTGACGAGCTGTTGTAGAAAACGGCGTCGACCCCAATCGCGCCACACTTCGTGTACACGGCATCGGTGGCCCAGATGCCAGGTCTGCCTGTTTCGTCACTTTGAGCCGCGACAGGAATCTTGCGAATCGGTGGGATGCCGTTCGTCGAGAATGCGTTCGCCGTGCTGACTGTCAGCATGGTTGACAAGATACAAATGCACACGACGATAGAAAACTTCTTCATGGCCTTTCGATCCCCGCTTTCTGCAGGACCTCTGCGTCGATGCCCATTTCCAACCAGGTCTTGTACGGAACGAAGCGGCGCACGCCCCGATGTTGCATGCCCTTCGGCACGACATCGCGGTGGTCGCTGACCAAGTCTGGCAGACCGGCGAGCGTTGGTGGCGCCAAGTCCGATGTTTCGACCGGGAGTGGCGTCGCCGAGCCGCAGCTCGTCGACGAGAAATCGCTGAGCGCCCGAACAGGATGCGAAAGTTCGAACGCGCACGTCTTGGGTGCTGCGACCGGTACAGACAGCTCTCGTTGGCGCCCTCGGCAGGATTCGAACCTGCGCACACGCCTCCGGAGGGCGATGCTCTATCCCCTGAGCTACGAGGGCCGACTCGGCCGTGTGGCCGAACGCCGAGCGAGCGTAGTCCCTTCGTGCTCAGCGCGGGTCGGTCGCGGGAGCGGCTCGGCCGTCAACGCGAAGACGGAGGCCGGAACAGGACCGCGCGACCGAGAGCGTGCCGTTCGTGGAAGAGCCGCGTTTCGTGTTGCGCGACCGGCGCATTCGTCGCGGGTGAAGCGCCCGGGTCAACGCGACCGGATCGGGACGTTCGGTTCGACGATCGACGAGGCGCTCATCGTGCGGTGCGGTCAGCGTCGCGACGACGCGCTCGAGCTCGGCGACGCGCGCTTCGAGATCGGCCCGACTGACCGGCGTGGGGGGATCGGAGGAAGCTCGAGCGTCTCGATAGAATTGGGTTGCCTCCATGACGGTTGAATCGACACGATGGTTGCGAGCCTGGAGTCGTTTGTGGCTGGCCGCCGCAGTCGTCGCGATGTTGGTGCTGGCCGCGGCCTGCAGCAGTTCGTCGAGCCGGTCTGCGCGTCGGCAGCACGCCGGATCGAGCCGGATTCGGAGCTCGACGATCCCGCCGGGCACCGCGCCGCCGCGTGGCAGAACCCCAGAAACTGCGCCCACCGTGGTTGTCGTCGTCCCCGGTTCGATCGACGCGACCGGTCACACTGACGACACGAAGGCGTTGCAGGCGTTTCTCGACAAGGTCCCGAACGGCCGTGTCATTCAGTTCCGCTCCCGCGGACGCTACCGCGTCGAGGGAACCCTGTTTCTCAGGAATCGTCACCGTCTCACGTTCGACGGCGAAGACGCGCTGGTGTTCGCGACGACGTGCGGCGGGCCGAACCGCGCGCAGTGGTGGATCGAGGACGGATCTCAGATCGTGTTTCGTGATCTGTCCGTCGAGGGCGCGAATCCCCACGCGGGTGTAGCCAAGGACGCGTACGTCCCCAAGTTGGCGACGCAGCCCGGGTTCGAGTTCGAAGGGGTCGACGGCGCCGAGCTCGATCACGTTCGGGTGACGGACGTGTACGGCGACTTCGTGTATCTCGGTCGCGACAAGCGTCGGGTGCCGTCGCGAAACGTGTGGATCCACGACTCGACCTTCTTGCGCAACGGCAGGCAGGGAATCGCCGTGACCGCGGCGACGAATGTGATCATCGAACACAACTACTTTGACGACACGCGACGTTCGACGATCGATCTCGAACCCAACGGGCGCAGTTGGCACGTCTCGAACGTGTTCGTGCTCGACAATACGGTTGGGGTGGGCCGCCTGCTCTTCGTGGCGTCGAAGGGTCAAGGTCCGGTGAACAACATCGTGATCTCCGGCAATCGGCTGGTCGGTCATCCGTTGACGATCGAGGTTGTGGCCCCGGGGCGGACGCGTCGCTCGAACTGGGTCGTGACCGACAATGTCTCCAACACGACGGTGCGCAGCCGCCCGATGCGCTTCTCCGGCATCGACGGTCTCGACATCAGCGGGAACACCCAGCGCGTCACAGATCGACAGCCGGGCGTGTTGATCGCCGACGACTGCGGCGCGCAGGTATCGAGCAACCAATTCGGGACGGGGGCCGTGCGTCAGAAGGGTGTGCGCTGTGCCGCCCCGCTCGCGGTGCCGAATGAACCGTCGTTGCTCGGTCGCGGCAGTTCGACCACGACGACGGTGCCGCCGGTGACGACACCACGTCGGTCGACCACGACCGTTTCGAACACGCCCGGATCCGTTGCTCCGGCTCCTGGTACGTCCGGCTCCGGCGGCGGGCTGACCCCGTGGTTCGCGGTGATCGGAGCTGCGTTCGTGGTGGTTGCGATCGGGTTGGTGGTGCGCAGGCGTCGCCGCCGGCGCGATCTGGAGATGTGACCCGCGTCGCTTACGTCGCGCTGCTCACCACCAACGACACCGACGTACCGACGGTGACGACGGCTGCGGGGAGCGGGCTTTGCGAGATGACGAACCCAGCCGGGACGTTCGCCAACGCGAGCGTTTCGACGGTCGCCTTCAGACCGAGATTGTCGAGCGTCGCCATGGCCGTGGCGCGCGACTGCGCGACCACGTTCGGAACGGACACGGTGGCGCCCAGCGACAGGCTCGATGTCGTGGACGACGTCGAGGGAACAACGGCGCTCGTGGTCGACGGGCTCGGACCGCCTGCCAGCGCGCTCGTCGGGTTGTGACGGTCGCTTCTGGCAATCGCGACGCCCGAGGCGATGAGCGCCAACGCAGCGATCACGATCGCCAGGTCGCCGCGATTCGAACCGGCCGGCCGCTGGCGCCGTGCCAGCCACACGCCGCCGCCGAGGCCGAGCACCCCTCCCACGAGCGCACCGCCGAAGAAGCTCATCCCGGTCGGCTCGTACGGTCTGGACGCATCACCTGGAGTTTGTCGGAGTGCGCACCATCGACAGCGGACGCCCCGTCCGCTTAGAGTGGTTTGGGGAGAAACGCCAGGTCGGCAGGGGTATCTGGGCGGGGTCGCGGCCTCGAACATGTTCGCGCGGAGCGTTAGAATGCATCGCGGGGCGATGTTGCGGTAGGGGGGTGGGATGCGCGTCATCGGACGGCTGCTGGTGGCGTTGGCGGTCGCGCTCCCGATCTCGTTCGTGGTCGCTTCCGGCGTCGCTCACGGCGTCGCCGAGACGGGCAGTGGCCCGGCGGTCATCAAGTGCATGCATTGGAAGGACGGGATGACGATCTCGCCGGGCATCGACAATAGCCCGGCCGACCAGAACGTTGCGGCGCACGGAAAACTGTACGGCTGCAACAAGGCGGGAGGCGGTGCGCAGTTCACCGCATCGTTCCAGATGTCTCAGGCCACGTGCTCCAACCTCGCCATGAGTGGAGTCGCTCAGTTCGATTGGGCGGATGGGGAAACGTCGACTGCGTTTCTCACGGTCAACCCGCAGGCGAACGAACCGAGAAAACAGTATGTGACCGGCTCCATCACCTCGGGCGGATTCCAGGGTCTCATCGTCAGCGCCTGGGTCCGTTTCACTGAAGTCTTCAACGGCAGCGGAGTCGACTGCGGCACCGGAAATCCGCTCCAGCAGCTTGTCTTTTCGAACACGCAGAGTTATCAGCTGTTGACCCCGACGCTCGGGTCGACGACGACCGTCCCGACCGTGACCACTACGCCCAATACCAGTCCGGCGACCGTTCCCCAGACGGTTCCGACCACGGTTGCGACGAATACGACGCCGCCGACGAGCCCCGCGACCATCGAGGTCATCGTCCCTGGCGCACATCCCGGCACGTTGGTCGTTGAGAAGTTCCCGACCGGAACGCTCGCGTTCACGGGAAGCAGCGGGGTGGCCGCGCTGGTCGCGCTCGAGGCGATACTGATCGGTGGTGCACTCGTGTTGCTGGATCCGCAGCGCAAGATCCGGCGTGGATCCCGCATGCGTCGGCGTCCGAAGTCATTCCTGAGTGTGACGTTGCCGAAGTAGACGAACGCCGTCCGGCGACGTTTCGCTGAGGAGCGGCAACTCGCATCACACAAGACGTGCCGGTGTGGTCCGTTTGCCGCGCCGGTCTACCCTCGCCAGAACTGCCACCAACGATTCTGCTGCTTGCGCAGCTCGTGGAGCGCTTGCAATGTCGCGGTGTAGCGCATCGCCTCCGCGCGTACCAGCGGCGGCACCGCGACGATGTCGCCACCCTGCGCCGGCGCCTCCTCGTGCGAAGCACGCGAAACTCCGGCGCGGACGGTGTCGGAGCCCATCGCGGTGGTGAGCGCTTTGAGTGCGGTATCGGCCCGGTCGAGCGCCTGGGCCCTTTCGTCGGCGAGACTGCGCCAACGCTCGGCCTCGGCTCGCAAGAGCGCGATCTCGGCCGCGGCGACGGCTTCGGCGAGCTCGGCGCGGAGCCGGCCGAACCGGTCTGATCGCACCAGTTCGAGCACGGTCGGACCATCAGATTGGGGTTCGGGGGCCGGGTTCGCGCCGTTGGTGATCGTCGGGTGCAACAACGTGGGTGCGAGGCCAGCCGTTTCGAGGTCGGCAACCGGGATCTTCCAGACGCCTTCGGTTTCGCCGGCCCGAGGGCGGAGCTTGAAGGCGTTCGGGAAAGCCTCGGCGTTCAGCTTGCGGCGGATCGTCCGCGGACTGATACCGCACGCGGCCGCGGCCTCACGAATCGTGAGGGCTTGCCCAGAAGGCTGATCAATAGCGGCCATAATGTCTCTTTCCCCAGCCTATCGTTCACCCTCCGGAGTCGATATGGGCCGGGCTCGATTTCTCCTCGAGCTTCATCGACCAATTTCCGGCGGCTGTAACCGATATGAAGGCAGGACCTGGTGGGAGGACGATCTGGCGTCGGACCGGACCGGCGGCGTCTGTGAGTACGTTCACGATCCCGTTGGCGAAGGTCTCGATCGTCAACGTCGACGTGCCCGGATAGGTCACCAGCGCCCCGACCGTGGGCCCCGTATAGGACAAGACGGCGTCGCCCACTCCGCTGACGCCCGGCCGAGGCAGCCGCGGCGCGAAGCTCGCCTCGGTGATATCGAGGTGCCATCGGCCGGTTGTCGCCACGTTCAGACCCCGGGTCGGGGCGTCGTGCTGGTCGACGAACCCGACCGGGAAGGTGCCGTCGTAGTTGCCGAGCGACTGGGCCGCGATCGACAGGAACCGCCCGTTCGCGCCGACCGCGGTGACGACAAAGTTCGCGACGCCGCGGTATTGGGCGTGCACGATCGCCGGGAGGCCGATGCTCGGCGGGATTGAGACGGTTGCGTCGCCGTCGCCGTCGATTGCTGCGACGACCCCCAACACGTGGCCGTTCGAATCGGTCACCGGTGTCGTCACGACGGTCGGCGGTGTCGCCACCGGCGGTTGCGTCGATGGGGGAGCCGTCGACGCGGCGGGCGACGTGGTCGCGGCCGGCCGGGTTGGGACGACGGTCGACGGCTTTTGTGCTGCGGTCGACGATGCGTGATGGCTCGACCCCGAACATGCCGCGGCGACGAGCGCGACGGCGGCGGCGGCGGCGGCGGCTATCCGTCTCCTACGCTCCACTTGGTGACGACGGGGCATCCGCTTCAACCCAAGGATTGGACATCGGGGAGCCACGCCGAACGGTTCGCGCGTGTGCGCGGCTATCTCGAGGGTCGCACCGTGCTCGACGTCGGTGCCGGTTCCGGCATCGGCCGGCCCGATTGGATGCACGCGTTGGTCGCCTCCGTCGCGACTGAGACGGTCGGTATCGAGATCGACGCCGAGCTTGCTGCACGCGCGCGTGAGCGTGGCTACAACGTCGTCGTCGCCGACGCGCAGACCCTGAGTCTGGGACGGACCTTCGACGTCGTGTGGGCCGGCGAGATCATCGAGCACTTGTCGTGCGCGGGTGGATTCCTCGACGCCGTCCGCCATCATCTCGAGCCCGGCGGACGGCTCGTGATCACGACGCCCAACGCGTTCGCGATTTCCAACTTCGTGTATCGCATCGGGGGGCGTCCCCGGATCAACAAAGGCCACACCTGCTGGTACGACGAGGTCACGCTGTCGCAGCTGCTCCGTCGCCACGGGTACGAGGTCACGGAGGTGTCGTATCTGCCCCATCGAACTCCGGGCCGCGGGCGCGCGTTCGTGGCGGGCGTCGTGCGATCGCTGCTGCCGGATCACCTGGCAGAGAACACGCTGCTCGTCGTGGCGACGCTCCCGGACCCGCAGCGGCCGGTCAGCGGCCTCTCATCGGTGTGATCACGAGCGTACGGCGACGTTTGGACGGCGACGGCGCACGCGGCTCGCGGGGCCGGCGCGCACGATCGGTGCCGAGCAGCACCCCTCCGACCGCACCGAACGGCAACAGCGCCAGGATCAATAGCTCCGACCAGCCGGTCATCCCCAACGCGTGGTTCTTCACAGGCTTCTTCTTCCTGGCAGCCGCGGTGGTGCGGGCCGCCGGGCGCCTTTTCGCCGGTTTCTTCGTCAGGAACGCGCGTCTGGCCAGTTTCCGGGCCGGCTTGCGTTTCTTCGCGAGTGGATGCTTGGCCTTCGCAACCTTCGCGGCCTTCGTCCCGAGCTTGCGAGCGACGGTGCCCGGATGCGCCTTGAGGTAACTGACGAGGCGAGCGCGCTTCTGTGCCGCGCTCAGCGGCGCGCGGCGAACGACCCGCCGCGCCCTGCGCTTGCGTTTGGCGGCGAGCGCTGGACGCGCCGTCGACCGTGCCTGCAGTTCGGAACGGTCCGCACTCCGCGCCGCGACGGCGCCGGCCGGCGCCGCCATCTCGGGTGCGGCCACGCTGATCGCCACCACGATGACCGCGATCGCAACGCGTCGCTGTCGCGCGAACCCCCGCATGCGCAAGGCTGCCTCTCTTCGCGCCCACCCCCAGCGGGCGACGGCACAGGATACGACAGCCTGGTGTCCGCGTCGATGGCGACGTCCCCGAAACGTGCTCGCCGCCGACCTTTAGTGCACGGACGCCGGGCGGGCTGGACTCCCGAGCACCGTGATTCCCGGCGCGACGTCGTCGACGACCACGGAGTTGGCGCCGATCCGGGCCCCCGAGCCGACCGTGATCGGGCCGATGACCTTCGCTCCGGTCCCGATGTGGACGTCACGACCGATCGTCGGCCCTTGCAAGTCGCCGGCCCGTAGCCCGATAGTGACCCACGGGAAAATGACGACGCCGTGGCGCACCTCGACGAAGCCGTCGATCACGACTTGGCCGTGCGCGATGTACACGCCCGGATCGACCACCACCGGATCGCCGATGCAGACCTGCGCGGTCATCATCGCCAAGCGGTGCGCGAGTCGCGGCAACACCGGGATGCCGAGCGTCTGAAGTCGCGCCTTGGCCCGGTAGCAGGCTTGCGCGAAAAACGCATCGCTCACCCACATCAGCCGCAACGTTTGAGCGAACGCATCGGCGCGGCTTCGGAACGCTGATCGTTCGGCTCGATAGGTTGCGGTCACCTTCGCGTCGGCGATCAACGCGTCGAAGAAACGCGGATGCTGGGCGCGCACACCGGCGATGAGCGACGCTCCGTTGACATCTTTGCGCATGGCTAATCCACCGCTGGTCTGCGAGCGCGACCGTGATCGTGAAATGATCGAACGTGCTGCGCCAATGGTACATTACGGGCAATGGACGCGCGCTCGGTCGAACCGGAACCCCCCGCAAAGATGCGAGCGCTCGACTACTCGCGTTTGTACGAATATCGATTCAAGAATGTCGATCAGCACGCGCGCCAATTGGTGTGGAACGAGATCGCGCAGTACGTCTGGAAGCGGATGGGGCGGCCCCGCCGCGTGCTCGATCCGGCGGGCGGTCGCGGCGAGTTCGTCAACGCGGTGCCCGCCGACGAGCGATGGCTGATCGACGCCGTCGATTATCCCGAACGCCAGACCGACCCGCGTGTCCGTATCGTGATCGGCGACCTGTTCGAAATCGGCCTGCCGGCTTCGTACTTCGACGGTGTGTTCGCGTCGAATCTGCTCGAACACTTCCACGCGCCGGAGGAGGTCGCGGCGTTCCTCGACCGTATGCGCGAAACCCTCGTGCCGGGCGGTGTGCTCGCGCTGATGGGCCCGAACTTCAAGTACTGCGCCCGCGACTACTTCGACTGCGCTGATCACCTGCTCGCGCTCACGCATGTCTCCGTGCAGGAGCTCCTGTTTGCTTCCGGCTACACGGTGACCGACGTCGTGGCGCGGTTCCTGCCGTTCTCGTTCCGCAGCGGGCTCCCGGCATCGCCTGCGATGACACGCTGGTACCTGCGGATGCCGGCGCTGTGGCCGCTGCAGGGCAAGCAGTTCCTGATCTTCGCGACGCCCGCGTAGCCGAACCGCGTCCCGGCGGGGCCCTTTCAGGCGTTCGAACCCGCTGGTAAGATCATTGATCTCACGGAGAGTGAGAGCGGGGCGACGGGCTTGGCCGGCCGGGATCGGCGGCCAGCATCGGACGGCTGGACATGAGCAGGCGGACATGAGCATGTCGTTTTCTCGGGACGTGGTGATTGTCGGCGGTTGCGGGCGGGTCGGGCTTCCGCTCGGGCTTGTGCTCGCCGATGCCGGCCTGTCGGTCACGCTCTACGACGTCGACGCGAACGCGGTCGACCGCGTTCGTGCCGCAAAGATGCCTTTTTGGGAACGAGACGCCGACGAGATGCTCGAACGGCTGATCGTGACCGACCGGCTCGACGCGACGGTCGACCCGAAAGCCGTCGGCGAAGCTGAGCATGTCGTGCTGGTCGTCGGTACTCCCGTCGATGAGCATCTCAACCCAGATCCGAAGTTCGTTCGGTCCGCGATCGAAGGTCTCCTCGATCAACTCCGGGACGGACAGCACATCGTGCTGCGGAGCACCGTGTATCCCCGAGTGACCGCCATGGTCGAGAAGCTGCTCGTGGCAGCGAAGCGCGATGTCGACGTGTCGTTCTGTCCCGAACGTATCGCCGAGGGCAAAGCGCTTGAGGAGCTCCGGACGCTCCCTCAGATCGTGTCGGGTCGCACGCAACGCGCGGTGCAAAGAGCGGAAGGTTTGTTCCACCACATCGCGCCCTCGATCGTGCACCTCGACGTGGAAGAGGCCGAACTCGCCAAGCTCTTCGCCAATACGTGGCGTTACATCCAGTTCGCGGCGGCGAACCAGTTGTTCATGATCGCCAACGACTTCGGCCTCGACTTTGGTCGCATCCGCGATGCGCTCAAGCAGGACTATCCCCGCCTGGCGGGGATGCCGGGCCCGGGTCTGGCGGCTGGACCGTGCCTGCTCAAGGACACGATGCAGCTCGCCGCGTTCAACAACAACAACTTCACCCTCGGCCATGCGAGCATGATGATCAACGAGGGTCTGCCGCTCTACATGGTGTCGCGCCTGGAGCAGGAGTACGACCTGTCGGAAATGACGGTCGGGATCCTTGGCATGTCGTTCAAAGCCGAGTCCGACGATACGCGTTCGAGCCTCTCGTACAAACTCAAGCGTCTCCTGCGATTCCGCGCCGCACGCGTCCTTTGCACTGACCCCTACGCCCAGCACGACGTGGACCTCTCGCCACTCGCGGAGGTGCTCGCCGTGTCTGATCTGATCGTGATCGCGACACCGCACCGCCAGTATGGCGACATCGACGTCGACGTCCCGGTGGTCGACGTGTGGAACCTGCTGGGCAACGGCGAGCGCGTGTGACGCCGCGAGTCTCGGTTGTCATCCCCGTCTACAACGAGGGTGACGGCATCATCACGTGCCTCGACCGGCTGGTCGACGCGGTCACGCTGTCGTGCGAGTTCCTCGTCGTGTACGACTCGCTCGACGACACGACACGACCGTACGCCGAGAAGTACGCCACGGACGACGCTCGAGTCGTTCCGACCCTGAACACGTTGGGTCGCGGTCCGGCGTTCGCGATCCGAGCCGGTATCGAGCAGGCGACCGCGCCGGTCGTGGTGGTCACGATGGCCGACGGCTCTGACGACGCGACCCAGGTCGACGAGCTGGCGCGTCTGGTCGAGCGCGGCGTGGTGATCGCGGCGGCCAGCCGGTACATGCCCGGCGGCGCGCAAATCGGGGCGCCGTGGCTGAAGTCGAGGTTCTCGAAGTGGGCCGGCCTGACGTTGTACTGGTTCGCTCGGGTCGGCACCCACGACGCGACGAGTTCGTTTAAGGCGTACGACCGCGGTTTCGTGCACGCGGCCGGCATCGAGTCCGACGCCGGCTTCGAACTCGCGATCGAGCTGGTCGCCAAAGCGCGACGGCGGCGGCTGCCGGTCGGAGAGTTGCCGACGATCTGGCTCGAACGGACGCAGGGCACGTCGAACTTCAAGATGTGGAAGTGGCTCCCGCGCTACTTCCAGTGGTACTTCCACGCATTCGGACCGCGAGTCGTCGCCGAGGAGTCATCATGAGCAAGATCGTCGTCAGCGGTTCGGCCGGCTTCATCGGCGGCTACCTCGTGCAGGAGCTGCTGGCGCGGGGACACGAGGTCGTAGGCATCGACAACCACTCGAAGTATGGGCCGGTCTCCCGGTCGTACGACAACGATCCTGGCTATCGGTTGGTCGAAGGCGACGCCCGCGATGTGGAGCTCATGACCGGGCTGCTCATGGACGCCGACCATTTCGTCGCGGGAGCTGCCCTGATCGGTGGTATTTCCTACTTTCATGCGTATGCGTACGACCTGCTCGCGACGAACGAACGGATCATGGCCGCATCATGTGACGCGGCAATCAAAGCATTCAACGACGGTCGCTTGCAGAAGGTCACGTACGTGAGCTCGTCGATGGTGTTCGAGTCGGCGCCGACGTGGCCGTCCTACGAGGGCCAGCAGCGCGAGATCCCACCGCCGCTGTCGTCGTACGGGTTCCAGAAGCTGGCAGTTGAATATTTCGCGCAAGCCGCGCATGACCAGTACGGGTTGCCGTACACGATCGTGCGTCCCTTCAACTGTGTGGGCGTCGGCGAAGCGCGGGCGCTCGGTGAAGTCGAGGTGCTGAGCGGCAACGTCAAGCTCGCGATGAGTCACGTCGTCCCCGACCTCGTGCAAAAGATCGTGAAAGGCCAGGACCCGCTGCGCATTCTCGGCGACGGCACCCAAGTGCGCCATTACACCTACGGCGGCGACCTCGCCAACGGCATCGCGACCGCGATCGAACACCCCGACGCAATCAACGACGACTTCAACCTCTCGACCGACCAATCGACCACGGTGCTCGAGCTCGCCGAACTGATCTGGAAGAAGCTCAAGGGCAACGACGTGCGGTTCCGCTGGGTGTCCGACACGCCATTCGAGCACGACGTGCAACGCCGTGTTCCCTCCACGGACAAGGCCCGCCGAGTGTTGGGCTTCGAAGCGAAAACGAACCTGAGCGACATGCTCGACGAGGTCATTCCGTGGGTCGCGGCTGCGGTAGCCGACGACAGGATCTGAGATCAGCGGCGCACGTGAACCGTCGACGACGTTGAATTTGGCGCGTTCGAAGCGGGCGCCGCTGGCCGTGTTCGTGCTCGTCGAGGTCGGCGCATTCGTGTTCTATCTCGTGCTCGCGCGTACGCAATGGTTCTTCGCCGACGAGTGGGAGTTCCTGTCGGGGCGTGGTGTCAATCCGTCGGACCTCCTGCGTTCGCACTACGGACACTGGGTCGCGGTCCCGATCGTCGTGTACCGCGTGCTGTGGGAAGTCGTGGGCCTGCGCAGCTATCTGCCCTACGTCGGTGTCGCGATCGGCTTGCACCTCCTGGCGGCGGTGCTGCTGTGGGTCGTGATGCGGCGCGCCGAGGTGAGTCCTTGGATCGCGACCCTGGCCGCGTCGATGTTCGTGCTGTTCGGCGCGGGCGCGCAAGACATCTTGTGGGCGTTTCAGATCACGTTCACGGGAGCGCTCGTGTTCGGACTCGTGCACCTGTTGCTCGTCGACCACGACGGACCCGTCGACCGTCGCGACTGGCTCGGGCTTGTCGCCGGAGCTCTGGGTCTGATGTGCTCAGGGGTCGCGGTCACGATGGTGATCGTGGTCGGCGTCGCCGCGTTGTTGCGTCGATCATGGCGCGTCGCAGCGTTGCACACCGTTCCGCTCGGCGTCGTGTACGGCGTCTGGTGGCTGCGGTACTCGCAAGGAGTTCACTCGTTCGTGGGCTCCGCCCGTCAGATCTTCGACTGGTGCGTGACCGGCGGGGCAGCCGTGTTCGGCGCGCTCGGCTCGGTGTGGGGCGTCGGCTGGGTCCTCGCGGCGATGCTCGTCGTCGGTGGTGTCCTCGCGGCGCGCGAGTCGGGTGTCGGTGGCGCACACGGTCGACTGGCGCTGCCGAGCGCGCTCCTGATCGGTGCGGCCGCCTTCTTGTTGATCGCCGCGTTCGACCGCAGCGGCATCGGCGCCTCGGCCGCCAAGCTGAGCAGGTACCTGCATATCGTCGCTGCGCTCGTGCTGCCGTCGATCGCGGTGGCCATCGACGCGCTGGCCCGCCGCGCGCGAGTGCTGGGCGTCGTGGCGATGGCCGCCCTGTTGGTTGGCATCCCCGGCAACGTCGCGCAGGCCAACGACTTCGCGCGCCGCCAGCGCCCCGTCGACGACGCGACCCGTCAGATCATTCTCTCGATCGCACGTGCACCGCTGGCCCGGCAGGTGCCGCCCGGGTTACGGCCCGATCCGAACCGGGCGCCGACGTTGACCCTCGGGTGGCTGCTCGAAGGTGTGGCGTCGGGACGGGTGCCGAAGACGCGTCCGTCGACGCCGACCGAAGCGCTCACCAACCGTTTGCGGCTCTCGCTCGTGGAACTCGACCAGCCGAGCGGACTGGCGTGTCGCCCCCTCGACGCGCCGGTCGTGGTGCATCTCAACCAAGGTGACCGGTTCGGAATTGTCGGCAAGACGTTGATGATCCTCGTCGCTAACCGAACCGGGCGTTCAGCGCCGGTCCCGTTCGGCGTCGGTCTGCTCAATCCGTCGCTCGCGCACACCCTCGAGGTGGTCGCCGGACCGCTCACCGTTCGCATCGGGCCTGGCGGGCGCACCGGACGGTTCGGACCGGCCCTGTGCGGCCTCACCGGGCGCTAAACGGCGGCGAGATCGTGCTCTCAGCGTTCGCGTGTGCGGTCGCGATAGAGCGCACGCGCATATTCGAAGAGCTCGACGTCCATCGCGTTGTCGGCAGCGATGCGGGCCCGCAGACCGGGCGAAACCTCCTCGGCAGGGGTTCGGTTCGCGTACAGCGGTTCGCCGAGCCGCCAGCCGAATCGCGATTGCAACTCGTCGCAGAAATCGTCGAAGTGGTCGTGTAGTCCGAGCACGTCGAGGTTTGCGACTTGGTCTTTCGCACGGGCGAGACGCTCGGGTGTGAACTCGATGCGCATCACCATCGCCCAGGTGTCTTTCGCGGCCGACGTCGCGATCTCCTGCGCGGTGAGCGAGAACATCTTGACCATATGATTGGCGAAGAACGCAGGGCGAAACACCTCTTCGTAGATCGTCTCGAGTGGCACATCCTGCGCTTGCGGATTCATCTTCCGGTGGTGGCGGAGATGAGACAGGGTCCGTTCGACGGGTTCGCGCAGGACGGAGAGCGTCACGAACTCGGCGTCGAGCAGCTCGGTCGTCGAGTACGGGAAATGCCCGGTGATGATCTCGATCTCCGCCTTGCGTTGCTCCCAGCGGGCGAGCAGCTGACGAACCGACACTTGCGGAGCGACCGCGAAGATGTCGCCGTCGGTTGGGTCGGGATACATCCGCTGGGGCGGAAAATGACGCTTCAACCGTTCGCGCAGCTCGGTCCCCGCAGCCTTTTGTACGTGCACGTAGAAGAATCGCTGCTGCACCACACTCGAACGGTACCGGTCCTCAACAGAGTGCGGCGGCGAGGACCGGTGCGATGCGCACGAACAGCGGCCCGGTGACGTCGCGCACCGTATGGGTTCGGGCCGTGGCGAGCAGCGACGTCCCAAACGTCAGCGGTTCCGACCTCACGTTGTTGCCGATCGGAAGGGCCTGCACCGCGATCGCACCCCTCAGACCGAACGAGTCGCCTCGGTTCAGTCGTCGCTCGACCGGGGCGTCAAGCGGCACGCACGTCGAGGCTCGCATGCCGTCAAGTTGTTCTAACGAGAGCCGCAACGTGTCGGTCGCCCGCTCGGTCGGTGTCGCCCGACCGCTCGGCGGGATACGACCGTTTCGCGCCCCGGCGAGCAGCCAGCCAACCGTGACCTGGGCTGCGAACGTCGGGGTGGGATTCAACGAGGCGGGCACGTCGCGGGCGAGCGCCATGTGCGAAAGCGCGCCGATCACGCGACGCTCCTCGCGGTAGCGGTCGGCAGGCCCGACGTTGCGGCTGATGTCGGCGACGTTGCCGGGAATGCCGACGAGAAACAACGCGATCGCGAGGACACCGAGCGCGCGCCGGCGCCGGGCGAGCGCGTCGGCCGCGACGGCGAGCGACGGAAGCACGAGCGCGGCGATGATGTGCAGGTACCGGCTCGACGCCGCGAACTGCGCGCCGAGCCCGAAGCGGGTGATCGCGAGGATCCCCGCGAAGATCGCGGCGCTGACGGCCAGCGCCACCACCGCCGACAATCGTTGGTGTCGTTCGTCGCGGCTCGTGTCCCGCCACACGATGGCGGAGACCGACGATCAGCATCACGGCGAGCACCCACCCGAGGAACGGGATCTGACCCATCGCGCCGAAGGACTTCGTGAACGTCGTACGCACCGACCGTACGATCTGTCGGACGCGCCAGTCGGTGCGGGCTGGGCGTCCGTACGTCCGCATCCACACGAGGTAGGTGACCGCGAGCGGCACCGTGTGCATCGCCGCCGCGCGCCACCGTCTGCGCAGCACGCATGCGACGCCGACCGCGGCGACCATCACGATCGAGACGTCGGAGCACAACAGCGCCCCGAAGCCGGCAAGGAGTCCGAGCGCGTCGCGTCGATCGACCGGTCCGTCGTGATCAGCCAACAGCAGTTGGATGAGCCCGAACACCAACGCGCCCGTGAAGGTGATCTGGAAGGCGATCAGGATGTCCTGACTGCCGGAACCGAACAGCACGAACAGCGTGGCGGCCGCGGTCGCAATCCACGGATCAACTCCCGCCCGCCGCATCAGCGCGCGGAGCAGCGCCGCCGCGACCAGATGCAGACCGATCGAGCACAGCTGGTAGGGCAGATAGGTGTGCAGGCCGAACATCCAGTACAGGACGCGGAACACCAACGCCGGGAGCGCCACGAGGTGATCGCCGTGGGGTAACAGCAGGTCGTGGATACTGAGATGCCGAGCCGCGAGAAAGTCCCACTCGTCCCCGAACACGCCGAAGAACCAGACCTTGGTTCCGTTGACGACGAAGATGATCGCTCCGACAACTTCGGCGACGGCGAACGTGACAAGCGCCGGCCGGGTGTGCGCGTCGTTTCCAGCGGGACGATGCAAGATGTGGGGAAGGTTATTCGCGAGATGGCGCGGGATCGGCCACACCGACGAGGTCTGTGGAATGATTTGCAGCCTGGTCGGCACATTCGAAACGGGCGAGCATTGACGACTGAGTCGGTGGCACTCGGAGAAACTGAGCAGCTCGGTCGCGCCAGCTCACAACGGCCCGCCTCCCGTTGGGATGTCCTGCGCAGCGCGGTCGTGTGGTTCGTCGCCGCCGAGGTGATCGCATTTCCGCTCCTGTTGGTGTGGGGCCGCCACGGCTGGTTCACCCAGGACGACTGGGACTTCTTGTCGGCCCGCACCGCCGGCAACGTCGGCGACCTGTTCCGCGCGCATTTCCAGCACTGGACGACGCTGCCGGTCCTCGTGTACCGGCTCATGTGGGTCGTCGTCGGTATGCGCAGCTACACGCCGTATCAGGCCCTCATTGTGACGTTGCATCTCGTCGCCGCCGCGCTGGTGCTCGTGGTCATGCGTCGCGCCGGCGTGCGGCCCTGGCTGGCGACCGTGGCCGCCGTCGCCTTTTTGTTTTTCGGTCCAGGCGCGGAGAACATCCTCGTCGCGTTCCAGATCACGTTCGTCGGGTCGCTGGTGTTCGGGCTGACCCAACTGGTGGCCGCCGACCACGACGGGCCGATCGCTCGCCGAGACTGGCTCGGTTTGCTCGCCGGCTTCGCGGGGCTGCTCTGCTCGGGTGTCGCGGTGACCATGACCATCATCGTCGGGTTTGCGGTGCTGCTCCGCCGCGGACGTCGAGGTTGGCGCGTCGCGTTGTTCCATACCGCGCCGCTCGGGGTCGCGTACGCCCTGTGGTCGAAGCTGGCGCCCAAGGGCCAGAACGCGGAGAACTATCGCAGCCAATCCCCGACGCAGATCACGAAATTCATGCTGGTCGGCTTCGAAGCCACGTTCGCCCGGTTAGGTCACGTGGCCGGCATCGGAGTCGCGCTCGCGATCGTGGGGGTCGTCGGGCTGGCCCTGATGTTCCGCACGCGGGGTCGGCACGCACCACTGGGCGAGTTGGCCGCACCGATCGCATTGCTCGCCGGCAGTGCCGTGTTCCTGATCGTCACCGGCGTCGCGCCGCGGGTCAAGGCGGGTTGCTCGCGCTGGCCACCGGAACCGGTCCCGACCGGGCACGCGACAGCCGTTACGTCTATTTGGTCGCGGCGATGGTCTTGCCCGCACTCGCGCTCGGAGCGGACACGCTGGTTCGACGATGGCGACAACTCACAATCCCGGTCGTCGTGCTGTTGGCGGTCGGACTGCCCGGCAACATCCACGAACTTGCCACGTGCGTTCCGGTCAAAGGGACGGGGACCTGTTCGCCGTCGGCGCTTCCACCGTTCGCCAACGCCGCAGTGACGCGTACACAGATCCTGGCGATTCCGCAACTCCCGTTCGCGGATCAGCTTCGCGACTCGAAGGTCCCGGTACCGATCGCTCGTCTGGTCCCGGAGGGTCTCACGTTCGGATGGCTGCTCGACGGCGCCGCCTCCGGAAAAATTCCGGGGACCGGACCGCTGAACCCATTCCAGATCGCAACCTTTGTTCGCGAGTCCTTCCTGGCGTCCGCCGCGGTCATCCCACGGTCGCAGTGTGCGCCGGCGCCGACGGTCTCGATACGCGTCCTCGACAAAGGTCAACAGCTCACCGTCGAATTCGGCCAGGTCCTGCTTCGCTATGCACCGTTGGGAGCCACACCCTCGTTCCCGACGACCCTCAAAGCGACGGTGACGCCTGCGACGATCGTCGCGTTGGTCGGACCTTTGCGCCTCCGTCTCGTCCCGCTCAACTCGGGTGTCATGCTCTGCGAGTGACACTCCGCGAGTATCCGGCGACACGCGGTCGTCCATCGCACGATGAGATCGCAGACGTCGGGTCTGCGCCGCATGCCTGACTAGCATCCCGCCCTATGGCGCGCGGCGAGTCGTCGGAAGCGTTCGACGGCGTGCACGTGCCGAAGCGAACCCAGCGTCTCTTCCTCGCGGTTGCGTTTCTGACGCTTGCCGTATACCTCGTGTCGGCCCGTGGGCTTCCCCAAACGTTCGACGAGCAGATCGTGTTCGACACGACCGCGTCGCTCGTGCACGGCAAGGCCGACATCGGCCCGGCGCTGCACAAGGCGTTCCCGACCGGCACCGCGGCGGGCGACGTCGCCGCCGGCCTTACCGTCGAACGATCGAACGGACACCAGGCCGGAATTTACGGGCTCGGCACATCGGCGGTCGGCGCGCCGTTGTACGCGGTCGGCAAGTTGATCGCCGACGTCTCGCCTCCCGCGAAGCGCGCGCAAGTTGTGCTGACCGCGACCATGTTCACTGACGGGCTGATCACCGCGACGACCGTCTTCATGTTGATGCTCCTGTGCTTGTTGCTCGGTGCTCCGCCGGCCGGCGCGGTACTGATCGGCGTCTCGTTCGGTTTGGGAAGCTACGCGTATCCGCACGCACTCACACTGTTCACCGAGCCGGGCACCGCGTTGTGCCTGATCGCGGCCGTCTGGTTCGCCGTCCGTGCCGCGCGTGCCGGTTCGAGAGGGGATCTGCTCGCGTGCGGCGCGTGCGCGGGTGCGGCGCTGTTGTTCCGAGTGTCGGCCGCGTTGTTCTTGCCCCTCATCGGAATATGGCTCCTCATCGCCGCGTGGCGATCACGCGACACCCTCGGTCGCGAACCGCCCTCGCGTCGCGGACAACGACTGATGGTGCGCTTCGGTGTGTGGTTCACCGCGGGTGCGGCCGGTCCGCTGCTGTTGATGCTGGTCGTAAACTGGTGGCGCTACGGCAGTCCGTCCAACTTCGGATATGCGCTCGGCACCGCAACCAATCAGTCGTATCCCATCGTCCGCGGTGTCGTGAACCAGTGGTTCAGCTCAGGCAAGAGTCTTTTCTTGTACGCGCCGATCGCGGTGGTGGTGGTCGCCGGGCTCGTTCGTTCCGTTCGGCGCGCGCCGATGGAGATGGCGTTGTTGGGAAGTCTCGTCGTGGTCAATACGCTGTTCTTCGCGCGGGTGCAGTTTTGGTCGGGTGACTGGGCCTGGGGTCCGCGGTACCTCCAGATCGTGCTGCCGTGTCTGGCGGCGATGGCGGCGCCGCTGACCGACATCCGCGGGTGGCGGCGCGCCCTGGTCGTGGTGAGCGGGTTCGGGCTCGTCTTCGCGGCGTTGCCCGCGGTGCTCGTGCGGTTCACCCTGATCTTCTGGGCCGCGATTCGTGTCATGCCCCCCCACAATGTTCTCGGACCGCCGGTGTGGGATCACAGCTACTACGCGCTGATCTGGCACACGTGGCATTGGCAACAGATCGGCTATCAACTGCGGCTGCTGCCACACGCATTCACCAACTCGTTGAGCCACGTCACGAACCCGAAGGGTCCGACGTCGGTCGATCGCGCGCCCGGCCTGCCGCGATTCGAGTTCTGGTGGCTGCGCGCGCGCGACCTCGGAACCACGGCCGTGTTGCTGTTCGCAGTGTTTCCGATTGCGGCGGCGGTGTCGGGTGTCCGCGCGCTCAACCGCTATCTCGACGCAACGCCCGATTCGGCGGTCGCCGGAGGAGCTTCGCAGGCCTTTTGAACTGTGTACTTTGCGTTGTCGGACCGCTACGATTTGTGCCCAATGGGGAACTTGGCCGCGATGGGCAACTTGGCCGAGATGGCGACGGGCGAGGCGCAGCCGCGGGCCGACGGGCCGGAACTGTCGATCGTGTTGCCGTGCCTGAACGAAGCGGAGACGGTTTCGCTGTGCGTGAGCAAGGCCGTCGGCTGGCTTCGGGACGCGGGTGTCGCCGGCGAAGTGATCGTGGCCGACAACGGCAGCACCGACGATTCGCCGGAACTCGCGGCGCGGCAGGAGCACGCGTCGTGACGGTGCGGCGCAAGGGTTACGGCAACGCGTTGCTCCGTGGTATCCGCGCCGCCCGCGGCACCTACGTGCTCATGGCCGACGCCGACGACAGTTACGACCTGGAGGATCTCGGCCCGTTCCTCGAGCGTTTACGCGCGGGCGACGATCTCGTGATGGGAAATCGGTTCGCGGGTGGGATCGAGCCGGGCGCGATGCCGTGGCTGCACCGCCGCATCGGTAATCCAGTGTTGTCCGGACTCGGCCGCCTGTTCTTCCGCACACCGGTGCGCGACTTCCATTGTGGTATCCGCGCCTTTCGCAAAGATGCCATCGTCGAGTTGGGTCTGCGGGCCGGCGGGATGGAGTTCGCGAGCGAGATGATCGTCAAGGCGAGCTTGGCCGACCTGCGCATCAGTGAGGTCCCCACCACCCTCCGTCGAGACGGCCGTTCCCGCGCGCCGCACCTGCGCAGCTTCCGTGACGGATGGCGGCATCTGCGGTTCCTGTTGCTCTTCTGCCCCAACTGGCTGTTCGTGGTGCCCGGCTTGATCGTGCTGGCCGTCGGCGCGGCCGGGACGACCGCGTTGACGTTCGGGCACATCGGCGGTCTCGACATCGCAGGTCTTTTGTACGCGGCTTCGCTCACGATCATCGGATATCAGGCGTTGTGGTTCGGGCTGTTGATGCAGACCTACGCGGAAAGTCGTGGCATCCTCCCCGAGGGGACACGCATGCGCCGGATCCGGCATCTGCTCACGCTCGAGCGCGGTCTGATCCTCGGTGTCGCGCTGCTCCTGGTCGGGGTCCTGGTCGCGATCATCTCAGTCTTACGCTGGCAATCCGCGCACTTCGGTGCGTTGAACCCCGCGCAAAACGTTCGGGTCATCACGCCCGCGATTCTCGGTCTCGTTCTCGGATCGCAGACGGTCCTGGGAAGTTTCTCCATTGGTGTGCTTGCGATCCGGACCGCGGCGCCCGACGAACCGTCCCCACAACGCACCGTGACACCGGTGCGAAGCGGGAGCTGACTGGATACATCCGCGTCCTGACGGCGGCGCACTACTGGCCGCCGCACGTGGGTGGGATCGAGTTCGAAGCGCGAGAGCAATCGCGTCGTCTCGTCGCGCGAGGCCATGAGGTGACCGTCGTGTCGTCGCGCATCGCCGACGAACGCGAGCTCTCGTTCGACGACGGCTTTCCGGTACACAAGGTCTGGGCGACCAACGTGCTCGAGGACCGCCTCCGGCTTCCGTATCCGCTGTATTCGCCGAAGCTGTTCGCGCTGACTTCGCGGCTGGCACGAGACGTCGACGTCGTCGTCGCGCACACCCACACCTTCATGAGCACCATCGCGGCGGCACGCGCGGCAACCCAGCACGCGAAGCCGTTCGTGTTGATCCAGAACAACCCGTTCATCGAATATCGGTTCCCCCTCAATGTTGTGCAGCGCGTCGCGGACGCCACCATCGGGCGTTACACCGTCGGTTCCGCAGACCGGCTGGTTGCGATCAGCGACTTCACCGGACGGTACCTCCGTCGTCTCGCCCCGCAGCGATCGGTCACCGTGATGCACCTCGGGACCGATCGCGCACGCTTCTCGCCGGTCGATGGTGCGCAACGAATCGAGATTCGCCGGCGTCTCGGTCTGCCGGTCGACGCGTTCGTCGCGCTGACGGTCCGGCGCCTCTTCTATCGCAACGGGATCGACACGCTCCTCGACGCCGCGGCGCGGCTGCGCCAACGCGGGTCGATCCACGTCGTGATCGGAGGTTCCGGGCCGGAACGAGGCGAGATCGAGCGCCGCATCCGCCGCGACGAGCTCACCAATGTGCACCTCGTCGGATTCATTCCCGACGCCGATCTGGCCGACTACTACCGAGCCGCCGACGTGTTCGTGCTCCCGACCCGCACCGCCGAAGGTTTCGGCCTGGTGCTCATGGACGCGGCCGCGACCGGGGTCCCGTCGATCGCGACCGATTCGGGTGCGCCGCGCGAGATCGTCGACCACGGCGTGACCGGCTGGCTCGTGAGCCCCGGAGCGCCGGCCGAACTCGCGGACGCGATCGTTCGTCTGGCCGACTCGGGCGACCTGCTCGCGGCCATGAGCGGCGCCGCGCTCGCCAAGTCGTCCGAGTACACGTGGGATCGTTCGATCGACACGCTCGAGTGCGTGCTGCGCGAAGCCGTCGCGGCAGGACCCGGTCATGACCGCCGCTGACCACGCGCCGGCGCTCGTCGACGCCCGGTGGCTCGGCATCGGAGGCCCAGGTCGCGTCGCGGAGCATCTCCTCCAAGGTCTCGGCGAGATCGAACCGCCAGGCGAATGGGTCTTGTGGGGGCCCGACGCCATCGATGCGTACCTGTGGACAGGAGCGAAACGGCTGGCGAACCGTCACCACCCCAAGGCGCTCTATAGCCAGCGCGAGTTTCCCGGACCACGCGGGCTGCACGCGAGGGTCGCGTTCTACGCGCACCATCTCCGTCCCGCATGGAGTCTGGCACCGGTCGAGGTCACGACCGTGCACGACACGATCCCGTTCCGGTACCCGCCGTCGCGGACGCTGGCGCCGCTGATGCGCTCGTACATCGCGTGGATGGCACGGCACTCGACGCTCGTCGTGACCGACTCCGAGTTCTCCAAGCAAAGCCTGCAGGAAGATCTCGGACTCGACCCGGAACGCATCGTGGTGTTCCAGCTCGCGATCGACCACGATTCCGCCGCCCGGGTCCAGGCCCTGCGAACCGGCCGGGCACCGAGTGAGCGAGTGCTGTTCATCGGCCGCGACGCGCCCACAAGAACCTCGATCGGCTCGTACGCGGATTCGGCGCGACCGACTTCGCCGCGCAGGGTGCGGTGCTCACCCTCGCCGGCGTCGACGGCGCCGCCGTGTCTCGGCTGTCGGCGCTCGCGGCGCAACATCATGTGCGGGTCGAGTTGCCCGGGATCGTCTCGCAGCCCGAACTCGAACAGCTGTTGGCGTCGGCGACGCTGCTCGTACAACCATCCCTCGAAGAGGGTTTCGGGCTGCCCGTCGCGGAGGCGCTCGCCGCGGGGATCCCGGTCGCGATCAGTACCGCGCCCGCGCTGGTCGAGATCACCCGCGGCGCGCCGATCGAGACGTTCGAACCGCGTGACATCGACGCGATCTCCGCCGCGATTGATCGTGTGGCCACGTCACCCGGCCCGGTACCGAAGTTGGACTGGCCACGGCCGGTCGACTTCGCCCGCTCGGTGCTCGCGGCGCTCGAACGCGCCGAGTCGATCGGTTGCTGAGCGCGTGCGTCGGCCCGCCGACCGTCTGTGCGCTGGAACCAGCGGGGAGCCGGTACCGTCTGAATGTCGTGAGGGCGGTCGCGTGCGTGCTGATCCTGCTGATCGCAGGATGCTCCTCGGGGAGCGGCGCGTCGCGGGCGGGATCGACGACCCTGCCCCTTGTCCCGCTTGGCAGTGGACCGGCACCCGCCCAGAATTCGAGCCAGCACTGCACGCAGGCCGACCTCGACGGTCCGCCGCTGACGATGCCCCCTCCGCAGATCATCTCGTCGTCGGTGTTCTTCCGTAGCGGGATCTTCGCGACCCTCGACCCGGCGATCGACGCCAATCCGCGGCTCGCGGCGACGGACGCCTGGAACAAGTTCACGCACTCCAACCCGCTGCACGCACGCCAGGCGGAGTTGATGCTCGGCACCTTCAGTACGCTCCTGCCGTACGGCCCCAAGGGCCCCCACAACGTCGAAGTCCTCGCGTGGGTGCTGCAGTTGCAAGATCTCGCGTACCCCATCCCGGCGACCGGCCACCCTTCCGGCGGTTCGGGCGCGTCGTCGAAAGCGCCGCCCGTCTGCGAATTTGTCGACGCGGTCCTCGCGATCGACGCAATGACGGGCGCCGTCGTCGTCTACAGCTATTAGCGTTCCCGAACTAACGTCGGGCGACGAGTTCGCGTGCGTAGTTGTAGAACTCGACGTCGATCATGTTGTCGGCCGCGACGCGGGTCCGCAGATGCGAAGACGCCTCGGCTGGTCCGGCTGCGTTCATCCGGGCTTGTGCGCTGAGTTGGAACCCGAACCGGTCTCGGAGCTTTGCGGTGAAGGTGTCGTATTGGTCGGTGAACCCGACCAGATCGACGCGCCCGAGGTTCTGTTTGGCGAGCTCGAGGCGGGCCGCGTCGATCGGGATCTCGTCGCGGTAGCTCGCGCGGTCGGTCATGCCTGCCGATCGAAAACACCTTGGTCTGATGGTTGTGGATCAGGCGCGGGAACATGTTGACGTCGTCGTAGATCTGCTCCAACGTCAGCTCCCGCCAGGCTGGGCGTTGCTCGCGCATGACCCGCAACAGCGACAACGTGCGCTCGACCGGGTCCCGCAACAGGGTGAGGGTCACCAGATCGGCGTCGAGCATCTCGGTGACGACGTAGGGAAAGTGACCGTAGAACAAGCGGATCTTGTCCAGCCGTTCGGGGGCCAGCCCGAGCAGATACGGCACCTCGAGGTGGTGCATGACGTCCCCTGCGGGAAAGTCGATGTCGGGGTTCGGGTACACCTCAGCGCTCGGGAAGCTTCGGCGGAGCTGTTGTTCGAGGGTGGTGCCGCCAGTCCGCATCACATGGACGAAGAAGAACCGTTGGCGTTCGGGCGACATCACCGCTCGACGTCGTAACGCACCACTCGGGCCGGTATCCCGACCACGGTCGCCCGCGGAGGAACGTCGTCGATCACGACCGCGTTCGAACCGATGCGCCGCGCCGCGACCGACCGTGATCGCTCCTAATACCTTGGCGCCCGTGCCGATCCGTACGTCTTGTTTGATCGTCGGGCCCCGGAAGCCGTCGCGCACGCCGATCGTCACGCCCGGCATGATCCGCACTCCGCGGTGGATCTCCACGAAGCCGTCGATGACGACCATCCCGTGGCCGATGAACACGCCAGGATGCAAGACCACCGTGTCGCCGATGTACAGCTGGCCGGTGATGATCGCAAGGCGATGCGCGATACCCGGCAGGACGGGCACCCCCAGCACCTGCAGCCGCACCTTGGCCCGGTACAAGGCCTGCGCGAGGAACGCGTCAGCCGTCCACATCAGGTGGAGCACCTGGACGAGCGCGTCGATTCGTCCGTGAAACTTCGAGCGTTCCCCGCGAACCGACGCGGTGACCTTCGCGTCGGCGACGAGCGCGGCAACGAAACGTGGCTGTTTCGCCCGCGTGCTCGCCGACGCCGCGTCCCACAGGGGAGTTTCTCTTTCCCGTGACACAGCACCTCCCGCGACGACGTCTGACTGTAGGGCGCAGCGCAACCGACCGCGAAGTACTGTTCAGCGGATGCGGGCGTTCTTCTTCGTCCATGTGATGAAGACCGCAGGCACCACGTTCGTCCGCCAGCTTCACCAGCAGTTCCCGGCCGAATCGATCTACCCGAGTCGGGGAATCGACTGGACCTCACCCACCGACGTCGAGGCGTACATCAACATCCCCCGACTCCTGTCACTCTCCGCAGTCCGGACATCGCAGGTGAGGATGTACACCGGCCACTTCCCGTACATGGTCTGCGACCTGATCGATCCCGACCTCGTCACCCTCACCGTCTTGCGCGATCCGGTCGATCGTACGATTTCGGTACTGAAGCAGTTCAAACGGCGGGAGGCCCGATTCCGTGATGCGTCACTGGAATCGATCTACGAGGATCGCCCGATCTTTCGATTCTTCGTCGAGAACCACCAGACCAAGGTGTTCTCACTCGTGCCGCAAGACAACGAGGTCGCCATCAACTGCGGGCTCACCATCGACGACGGTCGCTACGCCCGGGCGCAAGCGAACCTCTCGCGCGTCGACGTGATCGGCTTCACCGAGTCGTACGACGCGTTCATCGCAGAGCTTCGCGCCCGGTTCGGATGGTGGCCGACAGGAGTTGATCTGTCCGAGCGCGCCAACGTCAGTTCCGAGGACTGGGATGTCGAGCCTGCGTTTCGCGAGCGCATCGCGGCCGACAACGCCTACGACGTCCAGCTCTACGACTACGCGAAGACGCTCGCGGTCAAATCGCGGTAACCGGGATCGTCCGGCGCACGTGCGAAGGCGTCGACGCCACGGCGGGTGCCGGTCGCCCCGTGAGGGCTTCGATCTCGGTGAGGGAGAACGTCGTCATGTTCTGGATCTTGTCGATCAGCGCCTCGATGTCGGGCGCGTCGGCGTCTTTCGCGTCGCGAGCCCGCATCGCCTCGGTCAGCTTGTTGAGCGGATCAAGGTTGCAGGTCTTGCAGACCGGTTCTCGCGTTCGCGGTCGCGCGAGCTTGGCGACCATCACGTCGGTGAACGACGCATCCGCGACGCTCCCGAGCGGTACTTCTTTCTTCCAGTCGGAGCAGCAGAGGTAGTACTGGCCGTCGTAGCCGATGAACAGGTACGCGAACGGCGTCGGGCACACCGCCTCGATTCCCCGTTCGGCGAGCAGGTCGCGGGCCTCGCCCAGCTGGGGGTACTCGTCGAACTGCATGTGATCGACGAACAGCGCACCGCCGCGATTCATGATCTCGTACTCCATGAACGCCCGCATGCCGAAGTCGCCCCAGTACTGGCGCATCGCCTCGAGATGCGCGCGATCGCGGCGATGATCGACGAGCACGATGATCACCTCGCAGGTGTCGCCGGCCAGCTCTTTGAAGTGAACAACGTTGTCGCGCGTCCGTTCGAAGGGCAGCTTGTAAATCGCTTCGTAGTCTCCGTCTCGATCACCGACGTTGATCGCGATGCGCTGCAATCCTGCGTCGAGCAGCGCATGCGCTCGAGGTTCGTCGAGCAGTGCCGCGTTGGTCGACATCGTGCAGGGGAAGCCGGCCTCGCGTACCTGGCGGACGAACCGCGGGGTGTCGCGGTTCAGGAGCGGCTCACCCAGACCGCAGAGACTGATTTTGAGTTCCGGTCGGCCGAGCGCGTCCAGCTTGGTGCGCAACTCGTCGCAGCGTCCGAGCGACTGTTCGAACACCGCAGGCGTCATCAACCCTTGGTGGGGTGTCGCGTCGCGGGGCAGAAATAGCACTTCGCGTTGCAACGGTTGGTCGGCTCGATATCGACGCCGAACGTCATCGCTTCCCCCTCGCGCGGCCCGAAGGACCCCCACTTCGGTACGTGAACATTCTACGCGCGGAGGGCGCAATGCCGCGCTAGCCTTGCGTTGCGTGCGGACCCGTCGGGCGATTGCTACCGGTTGCGCCATGCTTGTGCTGGGTGCGGGGTGCTCAAGCGCCAACAAAGACGTGGCGCCGCCCGCCACGACACCGGCGACGGCCGTGGCCGTCTCGCCCGCGAACCGGCCGACGACGACCACTGCGCCGGTCACGACCACCACGCCCGCCTCGAACGTGGAGTCGAGCCTCGCGACGTTGATGCTCGACACGGTACCGAGCGGATACACACGCGACCCCGACGACGTCGGCCAGACCGGACCGACCGACATCACCGAAGCCGCGCTCGACGACGTCAGCCCGACCGCCCGCCACGCGCTCGTCGTGACCGGATTCGTCGGCGGCTACCAGCGGCAATGGACCAGCTCGGACGGCTACACCATCGATCAGGACTTCTTGTATCAGTTCCAAACGGCCAAAGGCGCCCAGGGATACGCGCAGCACTGGCGCGAGACCTTGCTCGCCACCAACCAGGGAGCCTCGCTCGAGTCGTTCGTGCCGGGGTTCATCCCCGGCGTGTTCGGTTTGGAAGCCAAGGACAGCACGGGATCGACTGCCGTCGTCATGTTCGCCAAGGGCGACTACGCAGTCGAGGCGACCGTCAACGGCGGGTCCGCCCTGCCCGGCGCGCCACCTGTCGACCAATCGCTCCCCGCCATCGCGTTCGCGTCCGCGCAGTATTCCAGGCTCCCCTGAACCGCGATCCGCGTCGAATCTTTGGGTCCGGACTTGCGGCATTCGTGCAAAAGGCGCGCAATAATGGTGGGTCGGGCTGACGGGCGGGAGGGGACACGTGGCGATCAAGGACTCTGCGGAAACCTGGGTCCGGGGCGCGCCCGGACAGGCGATGATCTTGGTCGCAGCGGTCGGGATCGTCGTCGGAGGTGTCGCCGGCCTCGGTGGCGGCTTCAAGATCGAACAGAACCGCACCAAAACCGACGTCAAACGGTTGCGGGCACAGCTCCAAGCCCGCGCGCCGGGCGCAGCCGCGACCGCCGGAGCGTCGCTCGGACAACGCATCGGCAAGGTCACCGTCTTGACCGCCACCACGATCACGCTCCAGACCAAGCGCAACCGCGCCCAGGCGGTACACACCACCAGCACCACCCTGTTCGAGCAGCTCACGAAAGGCGCGAACGCCGACATCGCGGTCGGCGATCGGATGCTCGTCACGCTCACCGGCACAGAGGTCATCGTCCTGCCCTCCTCCAGCAAGCTCGGCCGGATGGTCACGGCCGTCACGAGCACGTCCATTGCGCTCGCGAAAGGCAACAGCGCCCGGGCCGGATCGATCCCGATCAATAAGGTACGGGTCGTCGACAAAACCACGCCGGCACAACTGTCCGACTTCAAAGCAGGGTCGGAAGTGCTCGCCGGAGGACGCGGTACCGGCCAAAACTTCAGCGCGGTGGAAGTGATCCTGTTGCCCGCGGGAAGCGGCTTCACCAACTGAAGCCGAACGCGCCGACGGACCCGGGTCGATTCGGGCGGGCACAGAGGAGGTCGAACGTGAGGTCTTTGCGGCGGCGCCGGCCGGTGGCGCCGACAACGATCGATCCGCCCGGGACCGCGGCCCGCGCCGAGGCCGCGCTGCTCATCCGCGACGGGCGGCGCCTCGAGGCGATCGATCTGCTCACCGCCGCCAACCGCCGTCACCGTGACGACACGATCGAACGAGAACCTGGTCGGGTTGCGCAACGTCGCATTCGAGGACCTCGACAAGACGCCGGGATCGGAGTCGTGGCCTCCCGTCACCGAGGACCTGTTCGGCGGGGTTGACGGCATCCCGCAGATCAGCGCGGCCGAACTGACCGCCGACGTGCTGCGCAGCGGCATCGTCTGTCACGGTGCGTTGCTCGTACGGGGTCTCGTGCCGCCCGCATCCGTCGCCCACCTGATCGACGACATCGACCGTACGTTCGTCGCACGCGACGCATATTTCGACGGGGCCTCCGCCGACGACACCGCGCCGTGGTATGTGCCGTTCGAGCCCGAGTCGGGAACGGCGGCGATCGGCCCGATTCGCAAATGGGTCCGCGAAGGTGGCGGTGTCCTCACCGTCGAGTCGCCACGCTCGATGTTCGACGTGCTCGACACGTTCGAGACGGTCGGCCTCACGGAGCCCCTCACCGGATATCTGGGTGAACGTCCAGTGCTCGCGGCGAAGAAATGGACGCTGCGTCGGGTCCCGCTGGACACCACCGCCGACTGGCATCAAGACGGCGCGTTTCTCGGCCAAGGCGTTCGCGCCGTCAACGTGTGGGTCGCGTTGTCGCACTGCGGAGACACCGCGCCCGGCCTCGACATCGTCGCCGGCCGTTTGCATCAGCTCGCGCCGAGAGGGACCGACGGCGCGTGGTTCGACTGGTCGGTTGGTGACGCGGTCGCACGCGCCCTCGCCGGCGACGCCGCGATTCTGCGGCCGATCTTCGAGGCGGGCGACGCGATCCTGTTCGACGACATGAACCTGCACCGCACCGCGGTCTCGTCGGAGATGACCGACGAGCGTTACGCGATCGAGTCGTGGTTCTTTGCGCCGTCCCACTATCCCGACGCGCAGATCCCCGTGACGTTCTGAAGAGGTCACACTGAGCCAGGTCCTGCGCTCCCGTCTTGCGCTCAGCGTTGTCGTAGTCGCCTACGACATGGCGCGCGAGCTGCCGCGGACGCTGCGTTCGCTCGCGCCCGACTATCAGCGAGGGATCGAAGCCGACGCATACGAGGTCGTCGTCGTCGACAACGGCTCACCCGAACCGATCGACCCGGCTGTGCTGTCCTCGTTTCCCGGCCAGCTCCGCACGGTGCGGATCGATCCGGCACCACCGACGCCGGCGAAAGCCGCGAACGTCGGCCTCGAGATGGCACAGGCCGAACTGGTGGGACTGTTGATCGACGGCGCCCGGATGACGAGCCCCGGATTCCTCGCGCAGGCGCTGCTCGCCCGGCGGCTCGCGCCGCGGCCGATCGTCGCGACGCTCGGCTGGCATCTCGGAACGACCCGACACATGGACGCACGCGACGCCGGCTACGACGAGGTCGCCGAAGACGAACTGCTTGACCGGCTCGACTGGGAACACGACGGGTACCGTCTGTTCTCGGCCGCGACGTTGGCTGCCTCCTCGGCGCGCGGCTGGTTCCGGCCGATGGGGGAGAGCAACGGATTGTTCATGCCCAAGGACCTGTGGGAGGAGCTCGGCGGTCTCGACGAAGGGTTCGCTCTGGCGGGAGGCGGCCTGTCGAATCATGACCTGTTCCGGCGCGCCTGTGAGCTCCCCGACGTGTCGCTCGTCGTGCTGCTCGGCGAGGGAACGTTTCATCAGATCCATGGGGGAGCGGCGACGTCGGGTCGGCTCAGCTGGGACGAGATGCACGCCGAGTACGTCGCACGGCGCGGTCGTGCCTACCAACCTCCGCGCAACGAACGGCTGTACGTCGGAACGGTTCCCGACTCGGCGCTCGAACACGTGGAGTATTCGGCCCGACGAGCGAGAGAACTTCCGAGCTAACGGGTGCGCTTCAAGAAGCCGGACGGATTGAAGGTCAGTCCGTACTTCTCCATCGTTGTGTCGGCGACGAACTCGCCGTGCTGCGCCAAGATCCGCTTCACCGCTTCGAGCGGCCCCGGGCCGAAGCCGGGCCATACCGGGTGACCGTTGACGATCGTGTTCTCCACAATCACGTACGAGTCGATCGGCACGAACGGTGCGTAGACCTTGAATTCGCCTTCGATCCGCAAGTTGGTGCCGGGCAGCGAGCCGAGGATGACGAGCGCGTGGGGGGCGTCGCCGACGATGTCGCCGACGCGGCGGACGGTGTCGGCATCGTGTGCCGGTCCTTCGATGTAGGTGATGCGCCGATGTTCGGCGCGGTGGTCGGCGACGTGGGGATCGACCGAAACGACCTGGCCGTGATCGAGCAGGTCGCAGATCGACGCGAGGAACAGGGCCCGCCCGCCGTTGGCGGTGCCGGTCTCGATGATCCAGTCGGGCCGGACCCGTTCGAGGATCTCTTGGTATACGACCAGGTCGGTCGGCGCTTTCGCGACCCGCTGACCGAGCCAGGTCGTGTCACGCCATGCCAGGCTGTGCCAGAACGCGTCGATGAACGACGCCTTCAGCTCGTCGGGGATCGGCGTCGGGACGGTCGGCTGGCCGTCAGGTCCCGTGTTCACCGGACCGGTATGGAAGGCGCTCGCCGTCATGCGTCGAGCGCGGGTGCGTTGGGCGCCGGGGAACATCGTGCCGACGTAGTGCAGCGTCTTGCCGGCGCCGCGGAACTGGCGGCCGCGCAGCGCGGCGAAGTGGTCGGCGTAGCCGACGATCGTGGAGCGGCGCTCGTCGGGATCGGCGCGATTGGTGGTGGTGCCCCCGTGCATCTGGTGGAACGAACCTTCGCCCAGGATCGTGACGACATTCACGTCGGGCGCGGCGCCGAGCCGTTCGTACAGGTCAAGGTTCGCGTAGCCGCCGCCGGCCATCTCGAAGCTTTCGTCGAACGACCCGTACTGTTCGAGCAGTTTGCCGCGGCACGAAGATGCAGTTGCTTTCCCACAGGCCGTCGAACCAGTCGCGGTCGCCGATGAAATGGCCGATGTCGAACAGGCGGTAGCCGTCGAGCGGCCACTCGATCTGGCGGAACAGTTCGTCTTCGTAGGTCTGGTCGTAGCCGTTCAACATTGCGTCGGGCTGTTGGCCGGGCCCGACGTACCACTGTTGCGTCACCACGATCGCCGGCTCGTAGGTCGACAGCCCGGCCATCCCGAACCGCAACACGCTCGGTGTGAGCACGTGGGCGCCGTCAATCATGAACGCGATCGTGTCGCCGGCGGCGAGCCGGACGCCGTAGTTCAGCGCGTCGACCGGTGACGGTGTCGCGTTCGCGTCGAGGTCGACGTAGCGGAACTCGGATCCGAAACTGCGGACCTCGTCTTCGCCCAGTTTCTGGTCGGGAGCCGAGCCGTTGTCGATCACGATGACCTCGTAGTCGAGGCCGTCGATGCCTTGCTGGTAGGCGCGCGACAGGGAGTGCAGCGTGCGTTGCGCCTCACGTTTCATGTTGTAGAAGACGACCACGACCGACAAGTCCTTGGTCACCGCCGGCGGCGCAGGCGCGGGTGGTGCGAGCGGCGCACACGACCGACGGCCGAGCTTGGCCCGCAGCTTCGCCGAACGAGACGATGGCTCCGCCGGTGCTGGGGCCGATGCCGGCACAACCGAGACGGTCTTTCGCCACGACACGCCCGAACCGCCGACGCGCTGCAACGGCGAATCGATGTGATGCTCGGCGCGGAAGGCCGCGATGGCAGCCAGCGCGTGTGGGGGTGTCGCTGTCGTCGACGACGACGACGCCGTCGACGACGACCCGGCTGTAGAGCGACTGGAGCGTCGCGCCGAGATCGGCGGCGTCTCCGACGCCGATCCGCAACAACGCGACCTCGGTGATGGGCGCGTCGGGCAAGGTGTCGGCCGGCGGGCCTTGCAGGAAGCGGACCTGGTCGTCGAGCAGTCCGAACCACGCGAAGCCGTCTCGGACCGTGTTCAGATCGGACCACACGACGACCGGATCGTGCGGCCGTTCATCGACGCGGAACCGGTCGGCGACCCACACGGTACGTCGGGTCATCTCGTGCGCGGCCAGATATCCGCGCATGAACATCGCGCCGCCGCCGCGCCCGGTGCCCGACTCGACCAGGTCGCCGGCGACGCCCGATTCCCGAACCAGATCGAGACATTGGCGCAAGTGGTCGATCCGGGCGCGTCCCATGTCGGTGTAGGGGAGGGTCGAACCGGTATGTCCGGCGTGCGGAAGTGTGCCGGACCGTCGTTGTGCGACCAACTGTTCCCATTTCAACTGCATCTCGCGGGTCGGGTCGCCCAGCTTGGATCGTTCGGGTACCTTGCCGAGCTCGATGCAGCTCGCGAGATACTGCAGCCGCAGTTCGTGGTCGAGGTACAGCTCGTCGCACAGCGCGGAGGCGAGCAGATCGAGATAGCGGGTGGCGCCGCGGCTGACCAGGTCTCGGCGGCCGTAATAGTCGTTGTGCTGGAACAGGATCGCCTGCAGGCGGGTCGATTCTGCGATGTCCAAGAGCACGTCTTTGCCGTCGGCCGACTCGAACCGATCGAGCAGCCGTGCCAGTTCCGGTTCGCGCTCGAGCCGGGTGACTTCGACCACGATCGCCAGCCCGAAGTACACCGGCAGCACCACGACCCGCAACGGCCGGTCGTAGCCGGCGACGAAATCGTCGAGCGCAGTCATCACGCCGTTGCGTTCGCCGCCTTCCATCACCGCGTTGTAATGAAGCGGGTTCAGGCCCCCGTGCGGCAACACCCGCTTGGTTCCCGGCCGGATGCCTTTCATCTCGTACGGCTGGCGGAACTCTTCGGGGATCCGCTCCGGCGAGTAGTACAGGTCGCGGCGACCATACGGCCAGCACACGTCGTGCATGATCAGCACCGGCAGCGGCACGCCGGCCCGACGGGCGGTCTCGCTCAAGATTCGCAGCTCGTGGTACACGGTGAACCAGTTGTGATCGCCGTCGATGAGTGCGACGTCGACCGCCGCCAGCTGCGGCAAGACGCGATGACTGACGTCACGGTGGAAGATGTAACGGCCCGGGAACTGCCGCTCGTGGGCGGCCGGGTCGAACTCGGGCACCGGGTCGATCACATGCAACTCGGTGTCGGGTCCGAGACGCTCCAACATCAACGCGGTGGTTTCGCCGCGCAGCGCGCCGATCTCCACGATCCGGCGCGCCTGGGTCGCCTGAATGACCGGCCACACCACACGATCCCAGAACGGGTACATGTGACGGTCGCGCCCGCTAGCGGAACTTGGAGGTCGAGGGCATCACCACAACCTCAACGACGGCGGCTCTGCGTTTGGCGCCGGTTCCGACCCGGAAATACCGCACCACGACCCGGTCCTTTCGGGCGATATCCGGCGCGGCGCCCGGGCCCGTCTTGAACACGGGTGCGCCGGACGTCTTGATGACCAGACCCGAGCCCCGCAGGCTCTTGAGCGTCATCGACGTCCCCGGCACGACGGCGGTCACCGCAGCCCCGATCAACGCCGCGGCGGGCAGGACGACGACTTCGGTCGCAGTCGTCGGACTGGAGGAGCTCGGCTGGAACAGCACTTTGGATCCGACCTTGATGTCCGACGCGGATGCCAGCTTCGCCAGCGCGATGCGCGTCTTTCGGCCGAGCGAGAACCGCACCACCTTCTTGGGTCCGGTCACGACGATGAGCACGTTCTTTTTGACTGGCTCGTATGCCGCGCCGATCAGGTCAGGCGCCGCGGTGAGTTTGGTCGAGAGGGCCTTCGCCGCCGCGCCGGTTTTGGCGACGGCCACCTTCTTCGCCGGTTTGATGTGGCTCTCTTCGACCCGGTAGCCGATCGCGAAGCCCGCGACCAACGAGACGGCCACACCGAGCGCGATCGTTGCCAAGAGGAAACGCACAGAGCGATCTTCGAGTGCGCTCTGCATGATGCGTCTCAGCCTGGCCATGAACGACTCCTACATGCGGAAGTTGGCGTTGATCTGGGCCAACAGTCTTACCGATCGGCCGGGCGCCACGTCATGCGAGGCCACGACAGGCACTCCAGCCTCCCTGTCGGTGGGCGGCGGCGTCAAGGCCCAAAACCAGCCGGACCGGACTTATCGACCAGGCCTCGGGGTCAGAGTCGGGTCCGGCGCCGAGCCCGAGATCGTCGCGAACGGCGCGACAGGGCAGGGAGGGTCAAGACAATCAACAGCGGCAGGACCCCCACAACCAAGAACGTGGTCGCGGTATGCACCCGGGCCGAGCTCGTGTGCTGGCAGCGGTCGTACGCCCTCGAAAACGCGGGCGGGACCGCGACCCGCGCCGAAACCTGGTTGCGCGGATCTTTGGGGAACAGCACGCTTCCGCAGCGGAAAATCCTCGGCGAGGGCGGAACCCGGACCGAGAAATCGCGGGTGGCGACGATCCCGGCACCCAGCATGAAGGCCAGACCCGCCAACGCGAGGATCATCGCAGCGATCCGGGCCGCTTGATTGGGCTTCACACGCGACCGGTTTCATGGAACACGGCCGCAGCCTACGACCTGGGATGCGACTATCGTCGAGAGCTTCAAGGACGGTGCACCGCCATGTTTTGGTACCTCGAAGCCACGTCGATGCCGATCCACATCGACGCGCAGAAAAATCCGATCCCGCCGGTGCTCATCTTCATCGCCGCCTGTCTCGTGCTGTGGTTCGTGACCGGTCTGGCCCGGCGCCGAGACGAGCGGCGGGCACGGGTGCGCGACCTCTCCCAGTGGACCAACGGGCGTTCGCGGCGGCCGCCGCGATACTGATCCCGGCGGTCGCGGCCTCACGGCAAGGAGTGTGGCGGTGACGCCCGCACCGGAGGGACTGCCCGAACCCGACCTTTCGATTCACGCGATCGGTCTCGGCGCCGACGGGCGCGGCCTTCCCGGCCGGCGCGGCGAACCAGCTGGCGCTGTTGCAACGCTACGGGCTGGTTCCCACATCTCGAGTGCTCGAGATCGGCTGCGGGGTCGGCTGGCTGGCCTACGACCTGGCCGACCGTCTCGACCCGGCCGGCTCCTACGCGGGTTTCGATGTGAGCGCCGCCGCGATCGGCTGGCTGAACGAACATCTTGCGCCGCGCCTGACCAACTTCCGTTTCGATCTCGTCGACGCGCGCAACCCGCGGTACCGGCCCGACGACGGCATGAGCGCCGAGCAGGTCTGCTTCCCGTACGCCGATCGCCAGTTCGACCTCGTCTGCGCATTCGGGGTCTTCATGCACGTCGAACGGAACGGGATCGAACGCTATCTGGTCGAGATCGGACGGGTGCTCGAGGTGGGACGACCCGCGCTGTGCAGCTTCATGGCGCTCACGTCCCGCGATGAGGCGCCCCGCAACGGACGGCGCGCGTACGTTCAGGTCGAACCCGGCGTGTACACGTCGCGTCCCGAGCGCGTCGGATGGTCGTTGGCGTACGACGACACGCTCATCCGCGCCATGATCGACGACGCCGGCCTCGCGCTCGTCACCTGCGAGGAAGGCGCGTGGCACGGCCGCCGACCGTCGGGCGGCGACGCCGTCCCCGGCGCCGATCTCTATGTCGTGTCTCCGACCGCCCGATGAGCTCGGACACCGTGTCGGACTCGACGTCGAGTGCGGTGTGCGTCACCGGCATGCACCGCAGCGGCACCTCAGTCGTCGCCGGAGCGCTCCGCTTCCTCGGGGTCTGGCTCGGACGTCCCGACCGGATGTTGCGGCCCGGACCCGACAACCCCAAGGGATATTTCGAGGTGCAGTCAATCGTGCAGTTCGACGACGAGTTGCTCGCGCACCTCGGCGGCGCCTGGGACCAGCCGCCCGTGCTCGACCCGGGCTGGGAGCTCGATCCGGACCTCGTGCCGTTCCGCGCCCAGGCCGTCGACATCCTCGAAGACACGTTCGGCCCGCGGTCGCAGTGGCCGGCTGTGTGTGCCTGGAAGGATCCGCGTCTGTCATTGCTGTTGGCGTTTTGGCGGACCGTCACGCCGATCGCGACGACGATCGTGGTCGTGCGCGATCCGGTCGAGGTCGCCGCGTCGCTCGGCGCACGTCGATATCCGGTCGGTGCGTCGCAGGCCGCGAGTCTGTGGCTGCGATATCTGTTCGCCGCCACCGCAGCCGACCCCGGGCACCTGCTGGTCCGGCACTCCGACATCTTCGACGACCTTGCGGGCACGGTCGCGCGGGTGGTGCACCATCTTGACCTTCCGATGCCCGACGCGCAGCTGGAGGCAGCCGTACGAGCCCATCTTGACCCCGGCTTGCGGCATCACGACGCGGCGAGCACGTCGGCTGACCTCGACAATCCGCTGCTCGATCTCGCGCGCGCGATCTGGAACGACGGCGACGTCGACCTCGAACAGGCCGGGCCGATCGTCGCCGACCTCATCGGGCGGGGATGGTTGCGCCCCCCGAGCGACGGCGAGCTGCTCGCGCGGGCTCGCGCCGACGTGGTCCGGGCCCGGGAGACGCTACGCAAGACGAACCGTCGGGTCGCGACGTTGGAGGCCCAGCTCGGCGGCCACGAGCCGGGCTGATCCCGGCACCTATCCAGGGTTCCACAAGGACAGGTCACGGCCGATGAGGGCTTCGAGTTGGGCGACGTCGGCCGCGAAGAATTCCCACAGCTCGCGGCGCTCGTCGAGGTCGAGCGGGCGGCGGCCCGGCGCGTCGGAGATCTGCTGCTGGTAGCTGAAGCGCACCCGTTCGAACTCGGCGGGCACGAAATCGGCGGTCGCGCCGACATGGCGCAATGCCGCGTCGTATACCGCGCGGGTCGTCGTCGACGTCGTCGTGGAGCACGACGAGCAGATGATCGCCGAACCGTTGTCGATACGGTTCGAGACTCGCGCCGTACCATCCGCCGGCGATGATCCCGAGCCGGTCACGTTCCGGCGGCGTCGCCCGCACCAGATCGACGAGCACGGAGTCGTTCGGCAGCGTCCCGTGCTCCATGTGGTGCACCATCGCCGACTGGGCCCGGTCGATCGGGTTGCGCAGCGTCGCGATCAGCCGGACATCGGGGAGCGTCTCCTCGATGCGTTCCGACACGACAGCCGGTCGGTGACGCCAGAACATGTAGCCGGGCGTCGCCTCGCCGACGATCACTTCGCCGGCCCACCCTTCGAACTGCTCGCGGTACCACGCCGGGCCCTGTTCCCGATACCGCTCGCCGTTGTTGAAGAACTCGATCTCTCGTGACGCGCTGAACACGGCCGGATGTAATCCGAGGTTGAGCCGCAGCCAGCGGGTCGCGCTCTTTTGGGCACCGATGATCAAGAACGTGGGAAGCGGCGGCCCAGGCGGTTCCATGACCCGTGTCCTCGCTGTTGTCGGCGCGGCAAGCCTGTGCACGATACAAGCCACCGGCACAGATCCGAAGGCCGATCGTGCGCCAACAACGTTCGACGGCGGTGGGCGTCGACCGGACCACGCCACCGCACCAGCGAACCGGCACATACCCTTGGGTGTCGAGGGGACGAGCCGCCGTGGACCGGACTGGGAGGAGTGGCATGCGTGATCGCGGCGCACCGCCCCGCCTCGTCGTCCCCGAAGGCTTGGTCGTCGACGAGCACGTCCACGAACGGCTGGAACGGCAGCTTGCGTGCGCTCCGGAGGCCGTCGCCGGCGTCGGCGCGGAGATCGCCGATTTGGAGTCCGGTGCGAGCTACCGGGTCCACACCGAATGGGTGTCGCTCGCCGCGACCGGGCTGCGCCCGGCGTCGTCGACCGTGATCCGAGGCGCCGTGTTGTTGCGGCCCCACGTCGAGTTTGCGGTCCGCGACGGCTCGGTCGACGTCGAGGCTGGATCGGTCGTCGTCGACCCAGGCGCGCAGGTACACGACCCGCATCGCCCGATCGGTCCACTCGAGCCGGCCTCGCGTCAGGGTCGGCCTCCGTTTCCCCGGCGGCCGGTGGTGGTGTTCCTCGGCTGCGAACCCGTCGTCCGTGCCGACTGGCTGCGCCGATTGGTGAATCGACTTGTCCGCCACGACGTCGAGGCTCGCATCGCCACACCGGCCTCGGCGTACGACGGTGGGTTCCCCGGCGCACACCTGACCCGTCCGTGCCTGGCGGGCGAAGCCACGATCCACACGTTGACGCCCGACGTCGTCGTCACCCTCGACGCGCAGGCGGCCGCGAACATCGACGCCTGGTGTCGCGGCGACCGGTCGACGGTCGTCGTCGCCTTCGACCCGAACCTGTCGGAGCCGATGGAGGTCGTGTCCTGGCAGATCGGTCAGGCCTGCGGACGGTTGCGTGCCCGCATCGGACCGTGGGTCGACGTGGCCGCGTTCGCGTCGCTCGTCGGCCGGTTGTGCGCCGGCCCGCATCCGATCCCACCGTCCGACCGGAGCGAGACGCCCGACATGAAAACACCGGTGCACGAACATTGGACGAGCCGAGGCGCGACGCACCCCGCAGATCGGTGCGTCGTCATGACCGGGACGCTCGATGCGTCCGCCGCGGCGCGGATCGAAGGGCTCGTCGACAACCTCGAGGCGGCAGGCGTTCCCGTGACCGTCGTCCGTCAGTCGGGCGGAGACGACGTCGCCGACGACGTTCGGGCCGCCATAGGCCACGCCGGCCTGCTGGTGGTCGCCGGCGTCGCACCCACATCCGACGTCGACGCGTCGATCGCGGCGCGGCGGCTCGCCGGGCTGAGCACGGCCGTCGACCTCGGTCTCGCCGACCTCGACGCCGGCCCCGACGCCGGCCCGGCCGACGTCGCCGCGACCGGTCCGGTCCTGACGTCCGCCGCCGCGACGCTCTGCCAGGCGTGCGATCTGGTGTTCTCGCCGGCGGGTGCGCTGCACTCGGCGGGCGATACCTGCGGCCGGCGTGCGCTCGTCGTCCCCACCTTGTTGACCCGGGCCCGGGCCGCGGCCCTCCGAGACGCGAGAACCTCGGGCGAGCCGGGCGATCCGGGCGATCCGGGCGATCCTGGTGGTCTGCTCGTCATCGGTTGGCGCATCGGCGCCGCGCCCAACCGGCCCGTGTACGCCGCTGCGGTCGCCGACGGGATCGCGAGGATCCTGACCGAACACCGCGATCGTGTCGAGATCGCCGGCAACGTCGACGACATCCCGACCGAGTTGCGCGGCCACGATCGGGTCACCGTCATCCCCGACGCTGATCTCGATCCCGAAACGATCGCTGGCTGGGCGCTGCAGGTCTGGACGCCGACGCTGCTCGGCGCTGAGATCGTCGACGACGCCCGGCTGTTCGACGAGGCAAGCTGCGCTGGGGTGCCGACCGTGATGCCGGCCGACGCCTGCACCGGTGTCGATGGGTTCGTCTCGCCGAACGTGCTCGTCCAGTCCGTCGACCGTGCCGACGACTGGTACGACGCGTTCCATCATGTGCTCGACGACGCCGGCCGTCGGGGCCGCCGAGCGCACGAAGCGGCGCGCCGAGCCGACGCGCTCGATGCCCCGGCCGCCGCGAAGGCGGTCGTCAGCCGAGTCATGGGCGTCGCCCGCTATCAGGTCGAGCGCAGATGAGCTCGCTCGAGCCGGTCACGATCATCGTTCCGGTCTACGGCGGCCTCGCGTACACGGCCCGCTGCCTCGAAAGCGTCCGGCGGCACGCCCAGACCAGCGCGGTTCCGGTCGAGCTCGTCGTCATCGACGACGCGTCCCCCGAGCTGCCGGTACGCGAATACGTCGACCAATTCGCGACGGAGCCTGCCGACGTTGCGGTGACGGTCATGCGCAACGAAGAAAACCTCGGTTTTGTACGCACCGTGAATCGAGGTCTGCGTCACGCGGCCGGCGACGTCGTGATCCTCAACTCCGACACGGCAGTCACCGAAGGATGGCTCGACCGTCTCGCCGCGGCCGCCGCCCCGACCGACGTCGCGACCGTCACGCCACTCACCAGCCATGGATCGATCTGCACGCTGCCGCCGTCGATACTCGATGCCTTCGACCTCGAACGTGCCGATCCGCAGATCGACGAATGCGCCGCGTTCGTGCGCGAGCATTCGCTGCGGCTGTTCCCCGAAGTCATCACCGGCGTCGGTTTCTGCATGTACGTGACACGTCGAGCCCTCGATCTGTGCGGCTTGTTCGACGAAGACACCTTCGGACGCGGCTACGGCGAAGAGGTCGACTTCTGCTTGCGCGCCTCGCGGCTGGGCTTTCGCCACCTCGTCGACGACTCGACGTTCGTGTATCACCGGGGCGGCGTGTCGTTCGGCGAAGCCCAACTCGACGGATGGAACCGGAGCTCGGCGATCATCGATGCCCGCTATCCGTTCTTCCGCCCGAACAACACACAAGAGCGCGTCGTCGACCCGCTCGGGGTGTCGTTCGCCGCGCTGGAACTCGCATTGCACGACCGCGACGACGCACGTCCACACGTGCTGCACCTGCTGCACAGCCGACTCGACGCCACCGGCGGCACCGAAAAGTATGTCGCGGCACTCTTGTCGACCCTCGAGCACGAGTTCGACTTCTCGGTGTTCTATCCGGTCGAGTCCGGCTTCGTGCTCGGCACGTCGTGGATCGTCGACGGCCGGCGGGTCGAACACGAGTTCTTGTTGCCAGGTGCTGCCACCCAGGTGACACGCATGAACGACGAAGTGGCGCGCGAAGCGCTCGTCGCCGCGCTCGACCTGTTCCACTTCGACGCAGTCCACATCCACAACTTGATCGGACATTCGCTCGCGCCGTTCGACGCCCTCGCCGAGTTCCCCGGACCGGTCGTGTGTTCGGTGCACGACCTGTTCTTGGCGTGTCCGAACTTCTCGTTGCTGTACATGAAGACCGACCCGTGCGGCATACCCGACGACCTGTCGGTCTGTCGGCGGTGCCTGGCCGACATCGCCGTATCGCCGATGCCGGGCTCGCCTCCCACGCCGCACATCTCACTGGAGTACCTGCACGAATTCCGTGCCACGGTTGCCGACCGGCTCGACACCGTCGACCACTGGGTGTTCGCCAGTCAAAGCGCAGCCGACTATTTCTTGCGTGTCTACGATCCCGACCCGGCCCGCATGGACATCATCGAGCACGGTTCGGTGATTCGGCTCGGCCGCCGTCCGGCCGAACCCGACGAGCGTCTCCTGCGCGAGGAGCCGTTGCGGGTCGCGTTCGTGGGGCTCGGCTGGGCGAAGAAAGGGCTCGACGCCGTCAACGACCTGGCCGAAGCGTTCCGAGACTCAAGCGTCGAGATCCACCACTTCGGGCCCCTGAAACAGCCCGCCTCGCCCGAACTGCACGCGCACGGCGCGTACGACAACGAGCTGTTACCGGAGCTCCTCCATCGAGCGGGCATCCAAGTCGTGCTCTTGCCCGGCGCATACGCGGAAACCTTCGGGATCGTCATGAGCGAAGCGCTGTCGGCGGGCATCCCAGTCATCGGCGCGAGATACGGCGCGCTCGGCGAACGTATTCGCGCCCACGGATGCGGATGGACGATCGATCCGGAACATCCCGACGACATTCGTGTGGTGATCGAACGACTCGATCGCGCCCGCGACGAGCTCGTGCACATCACCCGGCAGGTGTTGCGCGTCCCGCTCGAGACGGTTGACGACACCGCCGACCGGTACGCCGCGCTCTACCGGAACAACCGCCCGGTCAAGACGGCGGCGGCGTCTTCGCCGGCGGTGTCGACGTCGTAGACGCGAACTCGGCGCGCCGCTTTGCGCGCTAGTTTCGCTCCGCCCCGGACGACACCGTCCTTGGCGATCACGTCGCGAGCTCGGCTCGAACGTTTGGGCGGGGCCGGACGCGGGGCGGCGACGTTGAGCTCTTGGCCTTCAGGGAACAACAGCATGTCGTTGGTGGACACGAGATACGGCAAGGGAAGGCCGCGCAGCGGAAGGCGGCGGCCGCCGACGACGAGAAACGCGGCGCCGGTGCCGGCCTCGAGGACCTCGACTGGCGGTCCCAAACTCCAGCGTTCGACGTCCCGGTCGGTCATGTCCTTCGGCGGGTCGAGCACGCGGGTCAGCGCGGCGAACAACAGCCCGGATCGCACCGGGCGGCGCATGTGTCCTTCGACGACGTACACGCCCTGGGTGGGAGTCCGGACCAGCATCGGTTCGCCGCCGCCGTGCAGATGAAGATGTTCGAGCCAGGCTCCGCCCTCCGCGGTGCGCCGCACCGACAGCGCACCGCGGGCTGCGCTCGTCGCCGCGCCGGACAGGCGCACGACACCGCCCTCGAGTTGGGCGTGCAACTGACGGTTGACCAAACTGAGGGCGCGCAGCTCACGTCGGAGCCGTTCCAACTCCTGCGTGACGGCCAACTGGTGGGTGGCGGCCAGCTCCTGCGACTCGGCTGCGTCCATCTGCTCCTCGCCGCGCCACCCCACGAACCGTCTGATTGTAGGCGGCTATTGTTTGGTCCCGCTCCCACCGAGGATTCTGTACCGCAATGGCCGCTTCGACGGATCGCTGCGCGCTCCCGACGTTCGTCATTATCGGCGCCCAGAAGAGCGCGACCCGCTGGTTGCGGACCAATCTCGGAGCACACCCTGAGATTTTCACGGCGCGGTCCGAGATGCATTTCTGGAACAGCCCGCATCGTGTCGACCGCCTCGGTGTCGACTGGTACCGCAACCAGTTCGAAGGTTGGAACGGCGAGCCGATCGTCGGAGAAGCCACTCCCGGCTACATGATCTGGCGGCATCATCCCGCCTACGTCGCGCAGCGCATCAAAGATCACCTTCCCGACGTCAAGTTGATCGCGATTCTGCGCAACCCGATCGACCGGGCCCAATCGGCGATGTTGCATCACATGCGACGCCACCGGATCCCTCGCGACGCCCGCCTGATCGACGCGGTGCGCGAGTTCCGGCCTGCGGAGTCCGACTGGTTCTGTCTGGTGTCGGGCGGCTGGTACGCGGCGAGCCTCGAGCCGTTCCTCGACCGTTTCGGAGATCGACTCCTCGTCCTCCTCCACGACCAGGTTTCGGTCGACCCGGCGGGCGTGTACCGCAGCGCGCTCGGCCATGTCGGCGCCGACACCGACTTCGTTCCCGACGATCTGTCCCAGGTCGTGTTCTCCAATCAGCGCGGCCGCGCCGGGCGCCGAAATCCGCTCTCGGTCGACGACCGCGTCGAGCTCTGGGAATATTTCCGAGCCGACGTCGGCCGCCTCGAACGGATGCTCGGCGTCGACCTCAGCGGCTGGGCGCCCGACGTTGCGGCCCCATCGGAGCTACAGCGCTAGTTCGGTGCCGTCGAAATGCAAGAACTTGCCGGCATCCGATTCGGTCAAGTCGCCGATCACGCGTCGTACCTTCGTGACACTGTCGGTCGCGGTCATCGGCGCGTGCGCGCCACCGATGCCGGTCTGCACGTGTCCAGGGTTCACCAGCGCGGCGATCACACCTTCGGGAGCCAAGTCGAGGGCGAGGCAACGGGCGGCCGAGTTCAGCGCGGCTTTGCTCGACCCGTACAGATAGGAGCGGCCCGGTGTCGCCTCCCGGGGGAGGCCAGCACGGCTCGACATGAACACGATCTTGCGTTCGGCGCTCGCGGCGACATTCCGCCACAGGCGCACCGCGACGCGGACGGTCGCGATCACGTTGATGCCCATCACCCGACGCCAGGCGGCCCAGTCGAGGTCGGGAAAGTGCGAACGGGTGCCGCCGAACGCGGCTGCGTTGCAGATCAGGATGTCGATCGGGACACCTTCGAGCTGCTCGGCCAACGTTTCGAGGTCCGGTTCGGATCCGATGTCGAGCTGATGCACGCTGACCGTGCCCGACCCGCGGGCGTTCGTCTGGGCGATGGCGTTCAGTTCGGTCGCTCGTTCGGGATCACGGCAGGTCGCGATGACGTCGTAGCCGTCGTGGGCGTACTGGCGAACGAGCTCGAGACCGATGCCGCGACTCGACCCGGTCACGAGGACGCGCCCGCCGGACAAGGCCGGCCCGTCGGCCATCAGTCGCGTGTCCGGGAGCGGACCACGCGTGGCCGAATCGTCTCCGGGAGCTCGCGATTGAGGAACGCGGCCTGTTCCACGTCGTCGGAGACGAAGCGGCGTGACGTTCCTTTCGAGAAATGCACCCAAAAGCTCGTGCGGTAGTACTTCACGTCGAGATCGGTCACGCCGAGCGCATCGGAAAACAACACGAGGATCTCATCGAAGCTGTAGTAGTGCATCCAATGCGCGTCCACGTTGTTCACGTGATTCCAGCATTCCTCTTCGTAGGTGCGACCCGACTGCGGGAGATGGTGGATCGAGATGAGATGCAACGTCGCGTGCCCGCCCGGCTTGAGCAGTCGCATCAGCTCTTTCATCGCGAGGAACGTGTGATGCTTTTCGATGTGCTGCAGGCATGCGACGGAGTAGACGTTGTCGAACGAGTCGTCTTCGAGGGGGACGTGAAGGCCGTCGTAGAGCACGTACTGTGCTCGCGGATCGCTCCAACGTTGGCGGGCGCTGTCGATCATCACCGGCGAGACGTCGAGGCCGACGATCTCGCCGATCGGGTAACGCTCGAGCATCGCCTCCATGATCCAGCCGACGCCCTGGCCGAGCTCGAGGACGCGGGCACCGTCGGTGGGCCGGGCGTAGGGGAACAGCAACTCGAAGAAGGTGTCGCGCCGGTCGGCAGCCCGATCGGCGAGCATGTCGAGCGGCACGCCGTCGTGGATTCGTTTGTTCAGGCCTTCGAGGGTGCTCGGACGCACCCACGCCTGTTTGTAACCCTCCGAATCCATCTGACTCCTCGATCTTCGATCGCCAAGTGTTGCCGCCGAAGGTCTGCGGGAGCAATCCGGGCGAAAGGCGCGGTAGAATTTCGTTGCCGCGACGGCATCCTGGGGGGCGGACGGTTGGAGCTGCAATCAGACTTGTGGCTCGACCAGCCCGACGCGCACGCACGCGTCGACGCGCAGCTCGGCCGCGGTCTGATCTCGGGCGAAGAGGCCGCGCTCTTGCACGTCTTTGTCGACGAGGGCTACATCAAGTTCCAGCTCGGTATCGACGAGGCGTTCAGTCGCGGCTTCGACGATGACGTGTCGCGGATCTGGGTCGAACGTCCAAACGACCTTGCCATCTCGTTGTTCGACGGGCCGACCGCCTTTTCCGACTACGACGGCCGAGTCCGCAACGTGGGGTACCGCATCCCCGACCTGCACAGCCATTCCGGTCACGCCCTCGATCTGTACCTCCATCCGACGATGTTCCGGATGGTGGAACTCATCTACGGCCAGCCTGCGATCTCGTTCCAGTCGCTGTATTTCGAATACGGATCGCAACAGGCCCTGCACCGCGACCCGATGTACGTCGTCACCGATCCGGCCTCCCACCTGCTGGCGTCATGGGTCGCGCTCGAAGACATCGCCCCCGACAGTGGGCCGCTGGCGTACGTCCCGAGATCTCATCGCCTGCCGTGGTTCGAGTTCGAGCCCGACACGGTCGTGTGCGGCCAGCGCGTCCCCGCCGAGAAACGAGAAGCGTTCGAGCAATGGAAACGCGACACGATCCGTGAACAAAACCTCGACGTGGAGGCGTTCACCTGCCGGCGGGGAGACGCGTTCATCTGGCATGCGGGACTGCTGCACGGCGGCAGTCGGATCGGGGACCGCGGAAAGACGCGGAAGAGCTTCGTCGTTCACTACTGCACGGCCGCTCACTACGCGTTCGCGTGGCGCAAGCATGCGGGTCCGTGAAGGCGACGGCTGGCGTCGCGAACATCGCAGTACCGACACCGTGATCGAACGTCGTCACGGACGCGGACTCGACAACCCGCTGCGAACGTAGTCGACGTGACGTCTCAGCGGTTGCGCCAGCTCGGCGGCGCACGCGTGGCGCTGGTGGCGTTCCTCGCCGTCGAGGTCGGCGCGGTCCCGCTGTGTTTGACGTGGGGCAACCGGTGGTGGTTCTGGGCCGACGACTGGGACTTCCTCGCCGCGCGCACGGCCGGCAACCTCGGCGACCTGTTCCGTTCGCACTACCAGCACTGGGTGACGTTGCCGGTCTTGGCGTACCGGCTGTTGTGGGTGCTGTTCGGGATCAGGCACTACGTGCCCTACCAGTTGCTCGTCATCGTGTTGCATCTCTGCGCGGCGTTGCTGCTGCGTACGGTGATGCGACGGGCCGGGGTGCGACCGTGGGTGGCGACGGTCATCGCGGCCGTGTTCGTGTTCTTCGGATCGGGTGCGGAAAACATCCTCATCGCGTTCCAGATCACGTTCGTCGGTTCGCTCGTGTTCGGGCTCGTTCAGCTGCTGCTCGCCGACCATGACGGACCGGTCGACCGGCGCGACTGGTTCGGTCTGGCCGCGGGGCTTGCCGGACTGATGTGCTCGGGTGTCGGTGTGACGATGGCGGTCATCGTGGGCGTCGCGATGTTGTTGCGACGCGGCTGGCGGATCGCGTTGTTGCACACGGTGCCGCTGGCGGCCGCGTACACCATCTGGGTGGCGGTCAGTCCGAAGGGGTCCGCGCCGGTGAGCTACACGACCCAGTCGTTCGTGCAGGTGGTCAAGTTCGTGGTGCTCGGCGCCGGTGATGTCTTCGGCCGGCTCGGCCAGCTTCCCGGACTCGGCGTCGTGTTGGCGGTCATGTTGCTCGTCGGGTTTGTGGTCGCGATCGACCGGGAGGACTTCGCCGCGCTCCGCCACCAGTACGCGGTTCCGATCGGGTTGTTGGTCGGTGCGGGCGTCTTTTTGCTCGTGACCGCCGTCGTGCGTTCGGGCCAACCCCCGCCGATCTTCGGTGTCGCCGACGTCGGCCCCGATCGGGCCCGCCAGAGCCGATACGTCTACATGACCGCGGCGATGGTGTTACCGACGTTGGCGATCGCGGCCGACGCGATCGCACGGCAGTGGCGCATCTTGACGATCCCGGTTCTGGCGCTGCTCGTCGCGGGAGTTCCCGGCAACCTTCATCAGCTCCAGATCTACACCGAACAGATGGAACATTCGTGCGCAAGGTACGCGTCATCATTCTCGAAGCGCCTCGGCTCCCGATCGCCCGGCACATTCCGCGGTCGCTGCGCGGTACATTTCACCGGTCTTTCCCTGGGCTGGCTGATCGACAGTCTCCCGTCGGGCCGAATTCCGTCGCCGGGGCCGCTCACACAGACGGAAATCGCGGATCAGACCCTCGCGCTGGTCCTGCGGAACGCCAAACTTCCGACCACGGCCAACTGTCATCCCCTGGTACACGTCCAAAGACGTGTGATGCCCGCGTTTGACCGGATGACCCTCGAGACCGGCACCGCGACGATCACGTACTTCCCGCCGTCGGGTGCGCCGTCGTCACCGACACCGTTCCAGTCGACGAACACGTCGAGAACCATCGTCGCGACCTCCGGTCCGCTCAACGTCGAGATCACGCCCGGGCTACAGCCGGCCGAGCTGTGCGAGTCTGACTGACGTCGGTCAGGGGACGAGCCCGTAGTGCCCGAGCGCCTCGACGAACTGCGCGGCGCGATGGTCGAACGTGTGGCGAGCGGCGATCAGTTCACGTCCGCGCGCGGCGCGGGCCCGTGCGCCGACACGATCGGCGAGGGTCAACTCGATCAGCTCCGGTAACTGTGCGGCGTCGCGGTAGGTGAGGACAGCCCCGTCGAACAGTTCGGCAATCTCGGGAAGGTCGTCGGAGATGACTGGGGTCTCGCATGCGAGCGCGTCGAACAAACGGTTCGACACGAATCCCCACGCATGCATCGTCTGCCAGTGGTCGTTGAGCAGGACACCGACCGACGAGTACACGGCCGGTAACTCTTCGTTGGTCACATAGTCGCTCACGACGAGCGACGCATCGACGAACGGCTCCCAGCCGCTGCCGTAGATGGCGGGCCGAACGCCGCCGGCGATCGCGTCGGCGACTGCGGTGCGGAACACGTCGCGGCTCTTGGCGACGACCGCCACATCGTGCGCGTGGACGGGCTGCGGCGGCACGGGCCGGAACCGGGTGACGTCGGTTGCCTGCAGCATCACCTCGACCGGTGTGCGGGTCCGGACGTGGAGCTCGTCGGCGAAGCGCGTCGACGCGACGAACACCAGATCCGCCGCGTCGCATTCGGGTTCGGTGATCTGCTCGGGGTGGCTGATCACCCAGATTGTGTGGGCCTGACCGGGTGTGCGGCGTACGGAGGCGAGGCCGCGCACGACGCAGTGCACGTCGCACGAGCGGCCGGCGAGATCGTCGCGATGGTCGAACGTCTGCACCCGCACGACATGTCCCCGTCGGCGCAGCGCACGGGCGAACGCTTGCGCGAGATGCCAGTCGCCCCAACGGGGCGCGACCTTTTCCGACGGGGCCGCGACGGTGAGCGCGATCCGCAGTGTCCCGGCCGGCAACGGGTCCGCGGCTCGCATCAGTTCGGGTCCGTGCCCGTCGATGTACGACCGCCACGCGGCGCTGCTCGTCGAGACTGGCGTCTCGAGCGCTCGCCGGGACGTGACGGGCCGATGATCGACGATGACCGCGTCGGGGACGACCACGACGGCACCACCTCGGCCGCGGAGTGTGCGGCAGAGCTCGAACATTGCGAGGTCGAGATCGTCGTAGTCGGGCAGCGAACCGGCCGCCTCGTACGTCGCCGCGGTGCACGACCACACACGCGGCGGTCGCTCCCGCAACCAGGATCGGGCCCGGTTCCGACGTCGCGACCGTTCCGGCGCCGTCGGCGCGCAACACCGGCGCTTCGCCGTCGACGCCGACCGATACGCCGCGGGCGTGTACCCGGCCGTCATGCGGCGTGGCGTGCAGCCCGGCCCGCAGCGGGTGCACGACGACCGGTGTGGCAGCGACGACGGTCGTCGCATCGACTGCGGCTGCGAGGCGAGCGAGCCAGCCGCGCTCGAGCGCGGTACTCGTCGCCGGGACGAAGCAGATGAGCTCGCCGTGGCCGCGGCGGGCGGCGTCAGCCGCGGCGGCCGCCGCGCTCTGGCCGGCGGTGCCCGACGCGACGACGACGTCGATGTCGGTGCCGTCGACGCCCGAGGAGATCGGGGCGCAGCCGGGCGGCGGCTCGGCGATCGACGACCCGCGGGCGGCGATCACCACGATCGACACCGACCGGCGCGGCGCGGGCATGTCGGCCGACGCGGCGGTGATGTCCCGGATCCGGGCCCAATCCGCGGCGCGCCCGGATCGTCGGCGTCGGGCCAGGGCCGCGAGCGCCGCACGTTCGAATGCCGCGTGGCGGCGCGCCGTATGGCCGCGCTCGTTGGATGGTCGCGTACGGTCGCAACCCAGCGGCGCGGACGTCGGGCGGCGCGTCGCAGCCGCGATGTCGCGGCGGCTCGGCGACGCGTCGACGTGTTCACAGAAGTTCCACGTCGCCGAGCACGAGGTCAAGGTCCGCAGCTGCGGCGGCGGCGAGGAGTCCGCGAGCGGCCGCCAGGTGAGCAGCGGACCTTGGCGGGGGAATGGGATGTATCCGGCGTGGGGCGCGACCCGTCCTGTTCCGTCGACACGGACGGCGTAGTCGGCGCCCGTGTCGTGCGCGACGGCACGGAGTAGTTGACGTTCGGCCCGGTCGGCGCCGTCCGGTACGAGCACGTCCGACACGCCGGCCTCGATGGCCCGGCCCCGGCGACGCAGCCGGAACACGGCCAGGCCACGCGACGGGTTGTCGTCGATGGCGATCGCCCGGTAGCCGAGCGCCGGCAGCCCGTACCGCCAGCGGAGAAACGCGGTTGTTTTCGTGGTGCGCAACTTTCGGGGCGGGCCAAGCGCGTCGAGCAGGTCCGCGACACGGGCGTCGGCGAGGAGCGTGCCGGCGTCGGTCCCGCGCTGGTTTCGACCGGCCAACGTTCGGCCGCCACCTTCGACGCCCGCATCCGCAACGCGTGTCGGCGACGCCGGCGACCCGAACGACCAGCGGAACCCGTCCGACCGTTGTCCAGCCCATCCGCAAGTAGCCGGGACGCGCTGTCGCGTCGGGGTGTTGAACACGAAGTCGACACCGTCGGCGGTGAACGCTTCGACCGCGGTCGTCGTCAACTGCCGGAAGATCCCCCGCCCCTGGTAGGCGGGCGCGGTTGCGGTATCGATGGCGCGCACGGCATGGCGGATGCGTCCGTTGGGATGTTCGAACTGCCAACGCAAACGTGCGGAAGCCGACGATGTCGTCCCCGGCGAGCGCGATCGATGCCGGCGACGGACCGAACGGGTTCTGGCGGGGCTTCCAGTCGAAGAACTCCGCGAACGTGGCGTCGCGCGCCCAGCCGAGCGAGTCGGCCAGCAGGGCGAGCACCGCCGGCCGGTCAGCGGCGCCGGCTCCGCGCACGACAATCTCGGCGTCGAGTTCGCCGCTCACCGGCCGACGATCTCCCGGTACACGGCCTCGACCGCCTGCACCGCATGTGCTCAATCATCTTGTTGTGGTTCACGGCTCGCGTTCGCCATTGCCAAAAAAACAAATACCAACCGAGAACTCTTACAAAAAAAAAAAAAAAAAAAAA